>NZ_CP007798.1:0-163159 GCF_000632475.1 Azospirillum argentinense | reverse complement strand
CGCTGGCTTCGCTCATGGCTCGTTTCGGGTTCATTTGACCCTGTCCGATGTATCACGGTTTTTTCGGGGCTGCAATTTGGAGTCTTGTCGCGCGAACTATTTGTAAGGCTAATAGAGTTTATCTAATTGTTTGTGCGACAAGACTCCAGGTGCGAATCACGATTCGCGCGACTAGACTCCAAAATTCGCGCGACAACACTCCAGGGGATGGCTTGCGCCTTCTGTGGACGCTTATCGGACCGCGACAAGACTCCAACTCTATATTTTCGAGTCGGCCCCGAGTCGTTGACGAATCGGGAATGCAGTGTTTTTCCGGAGTCGGCGCCGGTCATCCGGGTGTGATTCGGCTCCAGCCCCGAAGGGGACGGGGCGGGTATGGCGGGGTACGGTTGTGGGGCGCGACAAAACTCCAAGCCTGGGCATGGCGGTGGAAGGGAAGGTGGGGCGGTGTGGCTGCACGGAAAAGGCGGTTGTCCGGTTGTGTCTTTCTTCCCTGTCTATCCGTTGTGCGATCATCGCCTGGTCCCAACGTCGCAGCAGGGTGCCGCCCCCGATGGGTTTTCCTTCGTCGTTTGCCGGCGGGTTGACCAACCTGCAGAGGCTGGAAGCCGAGAGCATTCACATCATGCGCGAGGTCGTGGCCCAGTGCGACAGGCCGGTCATGCTCTATTCGATCGGCAAGGACAGCTCGGTGATGCTGCATCTGGCGATGAAGGCGTTCTATCCGTCGAAGCCGCCATTCCCGCTGCTTCATGTCGACACGACATGGAAGTTCCGCGAGATGATCGCGTTCCGCGACCAGAGGGTCATGGAGTTGGGGCTGGACCTGATCGTCCACATCAACCAGGACGGTGTGCGTGAGGGGATTGGGCCGTTCACCCACGGCTCCACCGTACACACCGACGTGATGAAGACGCAGGCCCTGAAGCAGGCGCTCGACCGGCATGGTTTCAACGCGGCTTTCGGAGGGGCTCGCCGCGACGAGGAGAAGTCCCGTGCCAAGGAGCGCATTTTCTCCTTTCGCACCGCCAATCACCACTGGGATCCCAGGAACCAGCGCCCGGAACTGTGGAGCCTCTACAACGGCCGTGTCCGCAAAGGGGAGAGCATGCGGGTCTTTCCCCTGTCCAACTGGACGGAACTCGACATCTGGCTGTACATCCACAAGGAAAAGATACCCGTGGTGCCGTTGTATCTCGCGCGCTCCCGCCCCGTGGTCGAGCGTGACGGCATGCTCGTCATGGTGGACGACGACCGCATGCCGCTGCGTCCGGGAGAGACGCCGGAGATGCGCTGGATACGTTTCCGCACACTGGGCTGCTACCCGCTCACCGGCGCCGTCGAGAGCCGTGCAGCAACCCTGCCGGAAATCATCCATGAAATGCTGCGCGCGACCACCTCGGAGCGCCAGGGCCGGCTGATCGATCAGGATGCCGGGGCGTCCATGGAGATCAAGAAGCAGGAAGGCTATTTCTGATGCCAGATCGTCATGACGCCGCCGCCACGGTCGATGCCTGCTTGCGGGAGCAGGAGGGCAAGGAACTTCTGCGCTTTCTGACCTGCGGTTCGGTCGATGACGGCAAGTCCACCCTGATCGGCCGCCTGCTCTACGACAGCAAGCGGCTGTGCGAGGATCATCTGGCCAGCCTCGAGCGGGATTCCCGGCGTTATGGGACGACCGGAACCGGCCAGCTGGACTTGGCGCTTCTGGTGGACGGTCTGGCCGCGGAGCGCGAGCAGGGCATCACCATCGACGTCGCCCACCGCTTCTTCACCACCAGCCGGCGCGCGTTCATCGTCGCCGACACGCCCGGTCACGAGCAGTACACGCGCAACATGGCGACCGGCGCTTCCACGGCGGATGCGGCGGTTCTTCTGGTGGACGCGCGCAAGGGCCTCCTGACCCAGACGCGCCGGCACAGCCATATCGTCGCGATGCTCGGCATCCGGCACGTCGTCCTGACGGTCAACAAGATGGATGCGGTGGGCTGGGACGAGGCGGTCTTCGCCCGCATCGCCGCGCAATACCGGGAGTTCGCCGCCCGGTTGGGCATTTCCGGCGTCGACTGCATTCCGCTTTCCGCCCTGACCGGAGACAACGTGGTCACGGCGTCGGCGGCCATGGGCTGGTACCGGGGGCCGACTCTGCTCGGCCGGCTGGAAACGATGGAGATCGCGTCCGACGCCCTTCGCCGCCCCTTCCGTATGCCGGTCCAGCGGGTCAACCGTCCCGACCAGGACTTCCGCGGCTTCTCCGGCACCATCGCCGGCGGCACCATCCGGGTCGGCGATCCGGTGGCGATCCTGCCCGGTGCGCGGACCACCACCGTGTCGCGCATCGTCACCATGGACGGCGATCTCGACAGTGCGGTCGCCCATCAGGCCGTGACCCTGGTGCTGGCCGACGAGGTGGACGTGTCGCGTGGCGACGTCGTCGCGGCGATGGAGGCCCGGCCCGAGGTTGCCGACCAGTTTGCGGCCCACATCCTGTGGATGGGCGAGCAGCCCCTGCTGCCCGGGCGCCTGTATGTCCTGCGTCTCGGCACGGCCACCGCGGGCGCGCAGGTCACCGAGCTGAAGCACGCCGTCAACGTCAACAGCCTGGAGCACTCCGCCGCCCGGCAGCTCGGCCTGAACGAGATCGGCCTGTGCAATCTGGCGCTCGACCGACCCGTCGCCTTCGATCCCTACCGGGAGAACCCGCAAACCGGCGGCTTCATCCTGATCGACCGCATGACCAACGCCACGGTCGGCTGCGGGATGATCGGCTTTCCGCTGCGCCGGGCGTCGAACATCCACTGGCAGAGGATGAGGGTCGACAAGGCCGCGCGGGCCGCCGTCAACGGCCAGAAGCCGTGCGTGCTGTGGTTCACCGGCCTTTCGGGAGCCGGCAAGTCCACCGTCGCCGACCTTGTGGAGCAGGAGCTCCACCGCCGGGGCCGCCGGACCATGAGCCTGGACGGGGACAACGTCCGCCATGGGCTGAACAAGGACCTGGGCTTCACCGATGCGGATCGGGTGGAGAACATCCGCCGCGTGGCGGAGGTGGCCAAGCTGATGACCGAAGCCGGGCTGATCGTCCTGGCCAGCTTCATATCGCCCTTCCGCAACGAGCGGCGCATGGCCCGTGACCTGATGGAGGACGGCGAGTTTCTGGAGATTTTCGTCGATGCGCCGCTCGCAACCTGCGAGGCGCGCGATCCCAAGGGCCTCTACCGAAAGGCCCGCTCCGGACGGCTGCCGAACTTCACGGGCATCGACAGCCCCTACGAGCCGCCGAAAGCCCCGGAACTGCATCTGCACGCCGGGGATCATACGCCGCAGGAACTGGCGGCCCGTGTCGTGGCGATGCTGGAGACCCGCGGCGTGATCTGACGCCGGCGGTTCCCCGTCCCCGTTTCCCTGCCCCCATTTTCCTGTCCGCGTCCGTCCGTTTCGCGCCCCCCGGAGGCGTCCCCTTATCCGGGGACGGCGGACGCCACCGGACGGTCCTTGCGCGCGCGGCGCAGGGTCTGGAGACGCATGCGGTAGCGCTGTCCGATGTGGGCGGGATCGGCCCAGCGCTCCATGAAGGCGCGTCCGTTCGCGGCGATCCGGTTGCGGAAGGCGGGATCGCCGGCGACGCGGCGCAGAGCCTCCACCGCCACGGCGTGATCCGGGTCGCCCCACACCATGCCTTCGGCGTGCGGATACTCCCCTTGCCCCACCGGGACCACGCGGACCGGCACCAGCGCCGCGGTCTCGGCGATGCAGAAGTCGGCGTTTCCCGACCAGCCGGTGGCGATCACCGGCTTGCCCAGCAACATCGCCTCGGCCAGGGTGCGGCCATAGCCCTCGCAGCGGTGCAGCGACACCACCGCGTCGCAGACCGAGCACAGGCCCAGCACCGCGTCATGGTCGAGCACGGTGTTGATCACGCCGATGCGCGGGTCGGAGGCGATGGCCTGGGCGAGGGCCCGCCATTGCGGGTCCTTCTCCATGGCGCCCTCCACGGCCCCCATCGTCTTCAGGACCAGAGCCACCGGGGTGGCCGGATCGGGGAAGGCGGCCTTGAAGGCGGCGATCGCGGCCGCCGGGTTCTTGCGCGCCGGGTAGGAGTTCCAGTCGAAGGTGTAGAGGAAGAGGAAGCGGTTCTCCGGCAGCTTGAAATCGGACCGGCGATACGGGCGGGAGAGCCGGGCCTCCACCGCCATGGGCATGTGGACGACCGGCACCGGCGCCTTCAGCGCCATGGACTCCTGGGTGTAGTGGCTGGCGGACCAGACCTCGTCCACCAGATCGAAGGCGGGGGTCCAGGCGTCCGGCCAATCCGGCAGCTCCCACGGCCAGTAGCCGATGTTGATCCGGTCCTGGAACAGGCCCGGCCCGTGCTCCAGCAGCAGGGCGGCGGTGTCGAAGGCGGTCTGGCAGAAGACGTTGACCGGATAGGGGCGGTCGCGGCTGGTCAGCCCGTCCAACCGGCGGTCGGCCGAGCGGTGGTTCGACAGCCGGATCGGCACGTCGAAGACGCTGAAGGGGATGCCGGCGGCGGTGCAGGCCCGCGCCATCATGCGCACGTCCTCGCCGATGCCGAGTTCACCGTGGGCGAAACCGATCAGGTTCACGCCGAAGGGCTCGTCCGGCTTCGTCGGGCGGGGGGCGGCGGCCGGCAGAGGGGAGGGACCCGGTGCGCGCGGGGTGCGGGCCCGGCGGGCCCGGTCGTGGGCGAGGCGGCCCTCGGCGTGCAGCCGCGCCCCGTTCTCCTGGTACCAGCGGAGCAGGCGCTCGCGGCCGGCGGGGCTGGTCAGGGTGAGGGACTGGCGGAGTTCCGGCTCGCTCTCCCACAGGGCGAGCAGCAGCCCATCGAGCGGCGCCAGCCCGGCGGCCACCCCGGCGCCGGGTGTGGCGATCGCCGCCCATTGCTCCTCCGACAGGAAGCTGCCGAGATCGTGATCGACCATCCCCTCGAGGATGAACCAGCGGGCGAAGGCGATCCGTCCTTCCCGGCGGTCCAGCGGGAAGCGCTCCCGGAGTTCGGCGCTCCAGTTCCAGACCTCGATCATCAGGCGGCTGATCGGGAAGCCGGTGTCCTGCGGCAGCCCGGGCGCCGGGGCGGACAACCAGGCCCGATGCGCGGCGGGCAAGGGATCGCCGAGATGCGCGTATTCCGCCCGGCCGAACAGCGCCCACCAAGCCAGGAAACGGTGGCGCGCCTCCGGGGCGGTGGTGGGCAGCCCCTGGCGCACGTCGCCACGCGCCAGCCACACGAAAACGAGCGGCGCCTGGGTGATTTCCGGAGCGGGCTGGTCGATGGGGGAATGGGCTGCCTGGGTCATGGTGGTGCGTCTACACCCGTCCGTAGGTGTCGTCGAAGCGGACGATGTCGTCTTCGCCCAGATAGGAGCCGGACTGCACCTCGATCAGGTTCAGCGGCACCTTGCCGGGGTTCTCCAGCCGGTGCAGGGTGCCCAGCGGGATGTAGACGGACTCGTTCTCACGCAGCAGGATCTGCTCCTCGCCGCGGGTGACCAGGGCGGTGCCGTTCACCACGACCCAATGTTCGGCACGGTGATAGTGCATCTGCGAGGACAGGCGCGCCCCCGGCTTGACGGTCAGCCGCTTGACCTGGAAGCGGTCGCCGGAGTGGAGCGACTGGTAGAAGCCCCAGGGCCGGTAGACGCGGCGGTGCAGCAGCGGCTCACTGCGGCCGTCCTTCTTCAGCCGCTCCACCATCGGCTTGATGTCCTGGGCCCGGTCCTTGGCGGCGACCAGGATCGCGTCCTCGGTGGCGACCACGACGGTGTCGGTCATGCCGAGCAGGGCGACGAGCGCCGTTCCCTCGCTGCGCGCGTAGCAGCCCTGGCTCTCCCAGGCGATCGTGTCGCCTTGGCAGACGTTGCCGGCCTCGTCCTTGGCGCCGATCTCCCACAGCGCCGACCAGGCGCCGACGTCGGTCCAGCCGATCGAGCAGGGCACCACCGCCGCGCGCCCGGTCCGCTCCATCACCGCGTAGTCGATGGAGATGGAGGGCGCCGCGCCGAAGGCGTCGGCATCGGGACGGACGAAGTCCATGTCGGTCCTGCTGGCGGCGAGCGCCGCCCGGCAGGCGGCCAGGACCGCCGGCTCGTAGCGCTCCAGCTCGCTCAGGAAGAGCGCGGCCGGCAGCATGAACATGCCGCTGTTCCAGAAATAGGAGCCTTCGGCGAGATAGGTCTCGGCCACGGCGCGCGGCGGCTTCTCGACGAAGGCGGCGACGGCGTGCGCGCCGTCGTGGCCAGGGATCGGGGCGCCGTGGCGGATGTAGCCGTAGCCGGTTTCCGGCGCGGTCGGGACGATGCCGAAGGTGGTCAGGTAACCGGCGGCGGCGACGCGCGCCGCGCAGGCGATGGCGTCCCGGAAGGCCGGCTCGTCGCGGATCACATGGTCGGCCGGCAGCAGCAGCAGCAGCCCGCCGGGATCGCTCTCCGCGACGATCAGCGCGGCCAGGGCGGCGGCGGCGGCGGTGTTGCGGCCGAACGGCTCCAGGACGATCTTGGCGTCGGCGATGCCGATCTGGCGGAGCTGTTCCGCGATGATGAAGCGGTGCTCCTGGTTGCAGATGACCAGGGGGGCCGCGAACTCCTCGCCCCCGGCGGTCCGCAGCGCCGTGTCCTGCAGCATCGACCGGTCCGAACACAGCGGCAGGAGCTGCTTGGGATGCTGTTCGCGCGACATCGGCCAGAGCCGGACACCGGCTCCCCCGGACAGCAGGACGGGATGGATGCGCAGGGTTGCAACGGAATCGGTCATGAACGCTCTCTGCGGTTCGGCGGTCGACGGGGAGACCTGACTGCGTGAAGGAACCCGGATGCTGTCTTACAAAGGAAATCTGAACGGAAGGTGACCGCAACCTATGACAAGGCGGGGAGAAAGCGGGCCGGCCGGCCCGCTCATTCCCGGCCCCCGCCCGGCATGCCGGTTTCCAGAAAATGTGGGCCCCTCTGGATGCGCTGGAGATCGCTTTCCATCATCTCCCGCACGAGATCCAGGAAGCTGGTGCGGTGATGCCAGCCCAGGCGTGCCCGCGCCTTGGACGGATCGCCGAGCAGAAGATCCACCTCCGTCGGGCGGAAATAGCGGGGATCGACCTCGACCAGAACGGCTCCGGTTCTGCTGTCGAGGCCTTTCTCGTCCACGCCCTGGCCCTCCCAAACGATGGTCCGGCCGGTGTGGGCGAAGGCCAGCTCGACGAATTCGCGCACCGGGTGGGTTTCGCCGGTGGCCAGAACGTAATCGTCCGGCTTTTCCTGCTGGAGCATGAGCCACATGCCCTCGACATAGTCGCGGGCGTGGCCCCAGTCCCGCCGGGCGTCCAGGTTGCCGAGATACAGCTTCGACTGCAGGCCGTGGTCGATGGCGGCGACGGCGCGGGTGATCTTGCGCGTTATGAAGGTCTCGCCGCGGGTCGGTCCTTCATGGTTGAACAGGATGCCGTTGGATGCGTGCATGCCGTAGGCTTCGCGGTAGTTCACCGTGATCCAGTAGGCGTAGAGCTTGGCCACGCCGTAGGGGCTGCGCGGGTAGAAGGGGGTGGTTTCCTTCTGCGGCGTTTCCCGCGCCTGGCCGTACAGTTCGGATGTGGAGGCCTGATAGAAGCGCGTGTGCTTCTCCATCCCGAGGATGCGGATGGCTTCCAGCAGGCGCAGCGTGCCGAGCCCGTCGGAATTGGCGGTGTATTCCGGCGTTTCGAAGCTGACCTGGACGTGGCTCTGGGCGGCGAGGTTGTAGATCTCGTCCGGCTGAACTTCCTGCACGATGCGGATCAGGTTGGTGGCGTCGGTCAGATCGCCATAGTGCATCTTGAACCGCACGTCGGATTCGTGGGTGTCCTGGTAGAGATGCTCGATCCGCTCAGTGTTGAAGGAGGAGGAGCGCCGCTTGATGCCGTGGACTGTGTAGCCTTTGGACAACAGAAGCTCTGCCAGATAGGCGCCGTCCTGTCCGGTTATACCGGTGATCAAGGCAACTTTGTTCAAGGCATCTTCCATATCTGTGGCCCTGGGCTGGCCGATGGGGAGGGTCAATCGAAGAAATTCTTCCGGAAATAGGCGATGGTCCGCTCCAGGCCGTCCCGAAGCGGCACCCGGGGCTCCCAATCGAGCAGCGCCCTGGCCTTGGTGATGTCGGGCCGGCGCTGCCTGGGATCGTCCTGGGGCAGGGGATGGCGCTGGATGGTCGATGTCGACCCGGTCAGCTCGATGATCAGTTCGGCCAGTTCCAGGATGGTGAACTCACCGGGATTCCCGAGGTTGAGCGGACCGCTGTGCTCCGGCCCGGTGTCCATGAAACGCAGGAATCCGTCGATCAGATCGTCGACGTAGCAGAAGGACCGTGTCTGCTGGCCTTCGCCATACACGGTGATCGGTTCGCCCTTCAACGCCTGCATGATGAAGTTGGACACCACCCGCCCGTCGTTGGGGTGCATGCGCGGGCCGTAGGTGTTGAAGATGCGGACGACCTTGATCGGCAGCTTGTACTGCCGGTGATAGTCGAAGAACAGGGTTTCGGCGCAGCGCTTGCCCTCGTCGTAGCAGGCGCGGGGGCCGATCGGGTTCACGTTGCCCCAATAGTCCTCCGGCTGCGGATGGACCGACGGATCGCCGTAAACCTCGGAGGTCGATGCCTGGAAGATCGTGGCGCCGGTGCGCTTCGCCAGCCCCAGCATGTTGATCGCCCCGTGCACGCTGGTCTTCGTGGTCTGGACCGGGTCGTACTGGTAATGCACGGGGGAGGCCGGGCAGGCCAGGTTGAAGATCCGGTCGGTTTCCACATACAGCGGGAACGTGACGTCGTGGCGCATCAGCTCGAAGTTCAGGGAGGCCATCAGATGCGCCACGTTGCGCCGTGCGCCCGTGAAGTAGTTGTCGACGCAGAGAACCTCGTCGCCGCGCTCGATCAGCCGCTCGCACAGATGCGACCCAAGGAAACCCGCCCCTCCCGTGACCAGCACATGTTGGCTGTAGCCGCGATGCTTGACCATGGAGGTTCCTTCTGAAGCAGACGTTCTGGTTGCCGGGCGACGCAGGAAACCGGCTTATCAGGACAACGCCCGGCGCGCAACGATCCAGAGCGTTTCCGGGAGGGTGCCAAAATTCGGCCCGGAAGGCCCGCTTCCGGCGCGGGACGGGCCCCGGGGGCGGATGCCCGGACGGTCAGGGACGCTTATGAGGGGCGCAGCCGGCGGTGGTTGCCGGCCACCACGCGGCGCAGTTTGTCCGCCGCGCGGGCGAGGGGGCCGTCTGCAAGTCGGCCGAGAGCGGAGCCGCCGTCACCGCGTGCCGCTGCGCGCGTCGGGGTCCGGCGCGCCGTCCCTGGCCAGCAGGAATTCGCAGATCCGTCCGGCCTCGTCCCAGCGGCCGGCATGGAACGCCCACAGGGTCTCCGCCATGGTGGGGGTGGACAGGGATGGAGGAGGGGTTAGAGGGTCATCCGGCATGTCCCCGCTCCCCGGTGACCGAGCGCCTCGCGGCGGGCAGGGGGCGCAGGCGGGCCAGGAGGCTCATCAGGTGGGCGATGACCCGGCCGGTGAACAGACGTGCGGCGACCCCCCGGAAGGCTTTTCCCCGCCGGTCGGGCCGCAGCAGGGCGGCGAGCAGGCGGAGGCCGATGCGCGGTCCGGGCGCGAAGGTGGACACCGCCCGCCGGCCGTCGTCGTCCAGCGTCGCCCGCCGCCGCAGTGTTTCGGCGAAGGCCGTGCGGCAGACCAGTTCCGTGTCCGGCAGGCTGACCAGCAGCTTCAGCGGTTGGGCCAGCCGGCGCCGGACCATCGCCAACTGGCCGGCGAGGGCGATCGCCGGGGACAGGAGAAGACACGCCGCGATCCTGGACGCCAGCCGGAGGCCGGGACGGCGGCGGTAGCCCAGGCTGTTGCCCCCATGCTGGACATAACCGGCCAGGGAGCGCGGTTCATAGGCGATGCCGCCAGCCACGGTCGCGCAGCAGGCGATCCAGTGGTCGTGGTAGGCGAGCCGCCCGAGCGCCGGGAAGGGCAAGGCCAGTTGGAGGAGGGAGGCCCGGAACAGACACGCGCAGCCGGTGACGACGTTGGCCATGAGCAGCGCGTCGAGGCTGTCGTGACGGCTGTCGAGGCCGGGCCAGAAGGTTTCGGAAAGCAGCCGGCCATTCCGGTCCACCACCGTCATGTTGGAGAAGGCCAGCATGGCGTCCAGCCGTCCGGCCAGGACGCCGACCAGGACCAACAGCTTCTCCGGCGCCCAGCGGTCGTCCTGGTCGGCCAGGGCGACGAAGGCGGCCTCCGCCGGAACGCGGGTCAGAGCCCGTTCGAAATTGTGGTAGAAGCCAAGGTTGGTGGTGTTGCGCCGCGCCAGGAAGCGTTCGTCCCCGGCGATCGCGGCGGTGATGACGGCCCAATGGGCGTCGTCCGACCCGTCATCTTCGATGAGGCAGATCCAGCGCCCGTGCGTCTGGTTCCGGATCGATGCGATCTGGGCCTGGAACAGGGGGGGATCGGGCTGGTAGGTGGCCATGGCGATGGCGACCAGCGGGATATCTTCGGCAGGTTTCCGATCGGCGGACGTGTCGACAATCGCTCCGGGCGACGGACCGGGGCCGGCGAAGGCGCGTGCGGGCCATTCCTCCCACGTGCCGTCCGACCATTCCAGGAGCATGACCGGCTGGAGGCTGTGCCAGAACCCGCCCGCCGGCAGCACGGCGACGCCCCAGAAGCCGCAGTCCAGGACCGCCGGCGCCAGACCATGACGGAGTTGCGCCGTTTCGGCGTCGAGGCGGATGGCGCCTGTGTGGGCGGGGAAGCGGGCATCGCCCACCCGCAGGTCCGCCGCGTGCAGACGGCAACCTTCCCGGCAGGCCCACCCCGAGAAAGCCCAGACCAGATCGTGATGGCTGGCGGCGTGGGGCTGTGGGCCGGGGTCGAGATGGATGAGGGAGGGCGGCATGGCTCGGTGTTTCGGTGCGGCCCGATGGGGCACGGCGCGGATGGGCAGCCCGGCCGGCGGGGAAGGGACGGGAAACCGCGTGACGATACGGCCATCCTGGATTGTGGCCGTCCCTTGCCAAACCGGCACCCGCAGCCACGGTCGTGTCCGCAAGGCTATGGTCAGGCGGTAACACACTCGCCCGGCCGCTGCCAAGCGGGTTCCTCCCGCGGCGCCTGTCAAAACCTCAGCACGGTTGCCTGTCCAACGGCTATTCTGCTATTGCGGACTCGTTCTCCGCTTATCCGTCCGCATTACCAAAGGCTGTTTCCGGGATGCACATCGACTGGGATATCGACAACACCGTCGAGGCACCCTGCCCTGCTTGCGCGGATACCGCTCCGAAACCCGTCCGTCTGCAGGTCCGTTCGGCCATTCCTCCGTGTCCCGAGCTGCCGCTGGTGCTTTGCAATCATTGCGGCACGTCCTTCTTCCCAACGTTGAAGGAACCGGAATACGAGACCGCCCACGCCACCAAGGAGGCGCTCGCCTTCTATCTGGAGCAGGGGGCCGGTATCGACGTGATGGCGGAGCCGCTGGCGGCCATCGATTTCTCGAAGGTCCAGCGCTATCTGGAGATCGGCTGCGGCTTCGGCTTTTCGCTCGACTTCGCGCGCTCCGTCTTCGGCTGGTCGGTTCAGGGCATCGATCCGGGATTCGCGGCGAACTTCGGGCGCGAGATGCTGGATCTTCCCATCGCCTCGACCTATCTGCGCACGCCGGCCGACGCCGGGCCGGAACCGTTCGATCTGGTGCTCTGCTCCGAGGTGGTCGAGCATGTGTTCGAACCGCTGGGCTTCCTGGAGATCCTGCGCGGCGTGCTCGCTCCCGGCGGCACGCTGCTGCTGACCACGCCCAACGCCGGCGCGATCGCGCCCGATACCCCGGCCGGCATCCTGGTGCCGCTGCTCAGCCCCGGCTACCACGTCACCCTGTACAGCCGCGCCGGTTTCGAGGCCCTGCTGCGTCGTGCCGGCTTCACGGCCGTCCAGGTGACCGAGCATGGACCGACGCTCCGCGCCGCCGTCTCGATGACCGAGGGAACCGCCGACCTGTCGCGGCGGCTCGACCGCAACCGCTACATCGACTATCTGCGGGAGCGGGCGAGGACCATCGCGCCGGACACGCCGCTTGGTCTCGGCTTGCGCTACCGCCGCCTGAAGGAACTGACCCACGCCGGCCGCTTCGCCGAAGCGGAGGAGGCCGCCCGTCAGGTGATCGAGGCGTGCCGGGCGCGTTTCGGCTTCGATCTGGACAAGCCCGACGAACTGCTGGCCTGGACCGATTGGCCGGCGGATCTGGCCGCGTTCCATGCCCGGGGCCCCTTCAGCCTGTGCGGCATCCTTTACTGCCTGGGCATGCTGGCTTGGCTGCATCACGGGAACCGCGATCTGGCGCGGACCTGCTTCCAGGCGGCGGCCATGGCCGGAGAGCACGCCCGCGCCGTGCTTCAGAAGATCGGCGCCGACGACGGCGAAACCGACGATCTGACTTGGCGCGCCCGTGGCTACGCCGCACAGATCCTGGCCTGGACCAACCCCGCCGCCGCGGCCGACGCCGTCGAGCGGTTTGAAACAGAGCCCAGCCTGGTGCTCAAGGAGCGCATTCCGCTGGGGATTCTGGCGGATGTCCGGCAGGAAACCTTCACCACCCTGCTCAACCTCGGCCACTACGCCGTCGCTGACCGGCTGGCGCTGGGGGTCGAGCGGGACCTGCCCACCCGGACCCTGGGCCAGACGGCGTCGGTGACCTTCGGGCTCGGCATTCTGTGCCTGAACCACCGCAAAGCGGCGAAGATGGCGTCGACGTGGTTCGCCAAGGCCCATGAGGCCAGCCGCCGGCTGCTCGCCGCAGCGCCCGAACAGGCGATGGCGTTGCTGTGGCCGGCGCTTTACCACCAAGCGCTTGCCCTGGTGCAGGCCAAGGACAAGAACGGAGCCGCGGAAGCCGTGTCCGTTCTTCTCGATCCATCCGCATCGCCGGCCGTGCCGCCGGACATCGTCGAGCAGGCGAAAGCCCTGGCCCGTACTCATCGCCTTGCAGCGCGAGGGGTATGATGGTCGAATTCCTCACGCTGATCGTCCAGCGGCTGCGCGCCGTCTTCATGTGGCTGCTCAAACAGAACCGCTTGCTCTTCGCCTATATCGCCCACGCGCTCAGCTTCCTGCGGAAGGAAAGCTATGTGCGCGAGCGGTGGGATGGAAAGGTCCCCTTCGCCGACGCCCGCCGGGTGGCGGTGTTCGTGCATTACGACCGCAAGGGCGTCGTGCACGACTTCGCGCGGCATTACCTGCGCCAGTTGGCCGACAGCGGCTTCGCCATCATCTTCGTCAGCAACGCGCCTACGCTGGGCGCTTCGGAAGTCGCCTGGCTGCAGCGCCATTGCGCGCTCATCCTGCGGCGCGCCAACATCGGTTACGATTTCGGTGCCTACAAGGAGGGCATCGCGGCCATCCCCGACCTCGCCGCGCTCGACACGCTGCTGCTGGCCAACGACAGCGTCTATGGCCCACTCCACCACATCGCGGGCGTGCTGGAGCGGATGGAGCCGGAAACGGCGGACGTCTGGGGGGCTTCGGACTGCTGGGAGTTCTCCTTCCATCTGCAAAGCTATTTCCTGGTCTTCCACAAGCCGGCGCTGCAATCGCCCGCTTTCGCCGGGTTCTGGAACAAGCTGCGCTACGTCCAGTCAAAGACCTGGATTATCATGAAGTACGAGGTCGGGCTGACCCGCGCGATGCGGCAGGCCGGTCTGCGGTGCCGCGCGGCGTTCCCGTACCGGGACGCGGCGGCGGCTCTGATCGAGGCGGTGGTGGAGCGGGACATCCTGTCCGAAGGCATCGATCCGGTCCGCAAGAACTTCATTCAGCAGGTGTTCCGCACCATCAACGCCGGCCGGCCGCTGAACTCGACCCACTTCTTCTGGGACTATATGATCGCCCAGATGGATTTCCCGTTCCTGAAGCGGGAACTGCTGCAGAAGAATCCGGCGCGCATTCCCCTGCTGACCTATTGGGAGCGGGTGGTGAAGCAGTCGACCGATTACGACACCGATCTGATCCTGCGGCATCTCGAACTGTCCCTGAAGAACCGCAGCGTCTGATGCCGGACACCGCGCGGTTTGGTGCCAAAGCCCACCGGAGCCGCTTGATGCTGCGCTCCATTGCCTCCTATAGTCGCGCCGTCTCCTGAACCTTGTCTTTGAACGAACGGGACGTTTATGGCCCTCTCTTCGCATCTGGCCGCCGCGGCCGCCTTGATCCAGCGCTCGGCCACTCCCGAATTCGACGAGGTGACCGAACGGGCCGTCGCGGCCATCGCCGAAGCGCTCCGCAACGACCGTCCTCTGCTGGTGTGCGGCAACGGCGGTTCGGCGGCGGACGCGATGCACATCACCGGCGAGCTGGTCGGCCGCTTCCTCAAGGAGCGCCGCGCCCTGAAGGCCATCTGCCTGTCGTCGAACGCGGCGGTGCTGACCGCCTGGAGCAACGATTACGACTACGCCACCGTCTTCTCCCGCCAGGTGGAGGCCTACGCCGCCCCCGGCGGGGTGCTGTTCGGGATCAGCACCAGCGGCAACTCGAAGAATGTCGTGAACGCCCTGCAGGCAGCGCGGGCGGCGGGCATGACGACCGTCGGACTGACCGGAGAGGGCGGCGGCAAGATGGCGGATCTGTGCGACCACCTGATCGCCGTGCCGTCGCGCCACACCCCGGACATCCAGCAGGTGCATCTCTGCATCTACCATTACATTTGCGAAATGGTCGAGGCGCGCTGCCTCTGATGCCGTTGCGCGGGCCCCGGCCCGCCGGGGCTCCGCAGGATGGGCGATGGCTGCCGGACCGTTCCCGGGAAGGGGAGGGAAGCGGTCCGGCACGCCCCGCTCATGCCACCGGCGGCGGTGCCATTCGCAGCAGGCCGAACTTCAGAAGATGGACGAGGCTTCGCGCGAACATCAGCCGATGGTCCGCGGGCAGCTGGGCGGCCACCTCGGCGACGCTGCGGCCGAGCGGCGGCGCGAAGGCGTCCAACGCCAGGGCGAGTTCGGCGGGCGGCGACAGCAATCCCCGGGCTGTGGAGTTCAGCGGATCGGCCAGCAGCTCCGTCAGCATGGCCATGCTCGCGCCTTCGGTGCGGACCAGCCGCGTCGCGCCGGAAAGCGTTTCCGTCGGGTAGGAGGCGAACATGCTCATGGGGTCCGGACGCACCGGATTGGGCCCGATGCGGGCATCGCCATCGGGCAGGTTGCCGCCGCGCCAGGGCGCGCTTTCCACCCCTTGCCCCCGGATCGTGGCAAGCTCCCGCCACAGCTCCTGGTAACGCGGGACGATGACCCGCCAGTCGAACTCCCCGGCACGGGCGCGGGCCGCTTCGCCCATTTGCCGGCGCAGCGCGCCATCGAGCGTCAGCCGGGTGAAGGCGTCCTCGGCCGCGTCGATGTCGACCGAGGTCATCTGGGACGCCCGTCCGATGTAGTAATCGTAGGTGTCCACGCCGATGGCGTAGCGTTCCGCCAGATCGAGCCCGGAGCCCAGCGGCGGCAGCATCGTCGGAATGCGGAAGCCGTCGACACCGTGGCGCACCGTCTCGCGGTAGCCGTTCCAGTCGGCGACGACGACGGGCAGGCCGGCGGCCATCGCCTCCAGCGGCGTGATGCCGAAGGTTTCCTGGATGTTGTCCGACAGTGAGGTGAACAGATCGGCCGCCGCCCAGATGCGTGTCCTCACGTCCGGTAACCGCCCGTCGAGGAAGATCGCGTTGACCGAGGGGCAATAGCGGCGGGCGCCCTGCTGGAAGGCCGCGGCCACGGAGTCGTTGCTGAACCAGCCTGCCTGGATCAGGTGGATGCGCCGTCCGGTGCGCTCCGCCGTCCGCTGCAGCGCCATGTACATGGGTATCGGGTGGGCCTTGGCGTGGAAGCTGAGGCGGCCGACGAAGAGCACCGCCATGTCGTCCGGTGCGATGCCCAGCCGCTTGCGCTCCTCGTGGCGCACCGCCTCGTCGAAACGGAAGGCGCCGGTATCGATGCCCAGCGGGATCACCGGCAACTGCGGCATCGGCATCTTCGCGGCACCGAAGCGTTCGCTCAGGAAGGCCGCATAGGGATGCAGGATCGCCTCCACCGAGGCGCGGGCGGCCAGGGAGGTGCAGATGACGGCGTCCCACGGCTGCACCGGCGCCGTCAGAAGCTGGCCGAACATCTCCGGGGATTCCGAGGTGGTGTGGGTGATGCCGCACAGGCTGTAGGTCCGCTGCCCCACGCGCCGCCGTTGCCAGACGAACCGGTCGATCCCCGGCCCGGGCACGAACAGGCAGCCGACCCTTGCCAATCCTTCGGGCGCCGTCGTCGGGACCAGTTGCGTGGAGCTTCCGGGCGCGAGGCGCCCGGCCAGTTCGGCAAAGCTCCGGGCCTGTTCCGGGCTGGCCGCATGGCAGATGAACTCCGACTGGCCGGAATGGCGAAAAAAGCCGTTCAGGAAGGACTCGCCCGCGACATGACGGCCCTTCAGGTCCTTGCGTGCGGTCAGATAGCCGTCGGGATGAAAGAAAATGGCGGCGTTCGACACCAGGAGACGCTTTCAAAAGAGAGGCGGGCGCTGATGATACACCGCGTGGCGCTGTCGGCGCAGCCTGAACCGCGCCGGCCCTGACGGCTTTGGCAGGACACGGGGACGCCACTCCCCGTTCCCGCGGTCATTCGCCGTCATACGGCCGACGCAGGAAGGCCTCCATGGTCGGCCGGACGTATGCCCTGTCGCACTTTGCTGCGCAAAGCGCCTTCGGCATCACACGGCTTCCCCTCCCGTCCATTCGGAGCGGGCCATCAGCGCCGCATAGACGGCGTCCCGACCCGGCTCCGTTTTGGCGCCCAATTCGGCAAAACCGAGGCGTATCGTTTCCAGGGTTCCCAGCGGCTGGCAATCGGCGCGCCGGGCCGTTTCGTCCAGGAAGCTCGACACCACCACGTCGCAGACCCGCTCGCGGTAGTGAATCTGCAGGGCGGAGACGTGATGATAGGTGGCTTCAACGCCGAAGGGCGTGGGAAGCGTCTTGCGGATGGCCATGCTCGTGATTCCTTTGGGTCAGTTGACGATGGCGAGGCGGCGCACGACGCCGCCTGCGTCCTTGATCTCGACGTAGCCGGTGACGGCGAGCCCGCCCGCGGCGGTGTACTGCCCAAACCGCACATGGCCCGCACCCTTGGGTGACAGCTTGAGGTCGATGTCGGCGTTGGCACCCTGGACGGACAGAGTCGGCGCCGCACCGCTGACGGCGCCCGCCGCCTCCAAAGTGTTGACGGCGGCCGCGACCGGAGTGACGCGCAAGCTTTCGCCGCCGGGGGTGGCGCCCATCGTGACGGTCCCATTGGCGGAGATGCGCATCCGCTCTGTCGGCATGGTCCCGCCGTCCATGGTCGTCAAGAGCAGGAGCCGGCCGGGCATGTCGTCCGTTCCAGGCGCGCCGTCGACCGCCGAGCGGATCGCAGCGGTGGCGAGGAACTTCGCGCCGTCCGAACCATGGAACTGGATCTCGCCGGTGACTGTACTGTCGCTGACAGCGCCATGCCATCCAGGCGTGACGTTGTTGCTTTTCGCGAGGTACAATGCCGGTGGTGAACTGCCGGTGGATGTGTAGCGCTCAATGTTCATGCCGGCGCCGGCCGAGCGCACCTGGAGAGCGCCCGCCCGATAGGTTGGCGTGGTTCCCGGTTGGATCGAGGACAACCCGCCGACGACAAGATTGCCGGCGGCGTCCACCCGCGCACGCTCGGCTCCGCCGGTCGACAGCGCGAGCGTGTCCGTTCCGGGAGCAAACAGTCCGGTGTCGGGATCGCCGTTGATTGCCAGTCCGGGAGCGCCGACCGCACCCGCCGGCACTCGCACCTGTCCGGTGAAACTGGGATCGGCCGTTCGCGCGAATCCTGCCAGATCGGGGGTAGGAAAAGCATAGTAAGCGCTGTTCATGGCGGTCACCGATAGAAGGACAGACTGACGGCGCATGCCGAAGCGGCGGCGAGACCAATCAGTGTTGCGCCCTCCAATGCCCGGGCGACCGGATTGGCTTCCGGGCCGCTGCCGTCCAGCACGTCAGCCGTCGGTACTGCGGCGGCCTCCCCGATGCGAGCCCAGAACGGGGCCGAGGCGCTGAACAGAACCACGCGTGCCCCTGTCGGTACCGGCGCTGTTTTTGCTTGGCCGGGCGATAGGACAATGGTGAACGTGGTGGTAGGCGCCGGCAAAATCGCGCTTGGCCTCCCCATTGCGTCATCCATCGCTATGAATGTTTTCATATGATGGTCCCTTTACCTGTTCCGACGAAACCACGGGCTTGCGTCCCTTCCAGAAGAAGGGGAGGGCATAAATACAGGAATTTTTTCCGATTTGCAAGTTTGTTAGCGCAGCATTCTTCCGCAGGCGGATGCATGTCCGGTTAAAAAGAAAATTACATTACTAAGGAGAAGGGCGCCTATAACTTCTAATTGCTGTGGAATATATTTCCATCAAGCGATAATCATTAATATATCATCGATAATGATGGTTTGGAGCTGTATGATAATTCACCCTTCTTGGGGTGAGGCAACAGCCATGAAAACACGAATTAAGTGATAATTTTCCTATAAATGACGTGGCTATGGCTCTATAGAATTTAGAGTGCGGATCAAAACCGGGTAGGGCTGAGGTAAATCAACGGCTTCAGCCCACTTTCCACGGGTTTTGATAGGAGCTCTTAGAGGCGCGCAGAGCGCCTCTCGTCCTGCCATTCTATTCAGTTCGGCTTCACAATTTCCCACAACTGACCATGCGTGGAAACCTTCGCGCCGAAACGCGAAGCGAGCAAATCAACTTCCTTCAGCAGATCCTTATTGTTGTGGCGGTAATTCCAACCACAAATGACTCCGCCTGGTTTAACGTGTTTGCTCCAAAAGTGAAGGTTCCGGCCAATCATGGGAGCAGCATGGGTTGCATCCTCAAAATAAAGATCGATCGGTATATTCCAGTTTTCAAAAGATTCTGGACTAGACATTGGTATCGAAGAGATATTGGTGCACCCTGCCGTGTAACTACGAAAAGCTTTCCAGGACAAAGGCGGGGCGCTGAAGCGGCTTTCTATATTACGCATCCAAGATTGGCGCCTCCAAGTGTCGATAGCAAACACATGGATAGATGGATCAGCGTTTTGGGCGATGATCCAACTGCTGTGACCATAGAAAGCACCAAGATCAAGGGCGGTACCATTGGCTGGTATCGCCTTGGACAGTTGGGCTAAGCGGCGACTTTCACTCTTAGACAGGAGGGTAGGAATTCCCGAATCCGTTTTTAGAACAGATGCTTCAATGCTAGGAATAGCCGAATCGGGATTAAGAAAACGAAAATGTTGGCTCTCAGAGGCATACGCAGATCGGTTAAACAATGATGGCTTCTGAATAACCCAGAATTCGTCAAACGTTTTGACCTCGACCCCGTAAATATTTGCAAGGCCATGGATCTCTTGAAGCATGTCTGTGTTACGAGGTTTGTAATCGTCTCCACAAATAATTCCACCAGGCTTCACAAAACGTTCCCAGAACTCTAGATTACGACGGAAACCTGGGTTCTGGTGGATACTATCATCGAAATAAACGTCGATTGGTTGATTCCAATCCATGACGTCGTCGGGGCTGTACCCTTGTATCGGCGTAATTCCAGGACAATTTTCCGTATACTTCTTGAACGCGTCGAAGGAAAAAGGAGGAGCATTGAATGGCCGTTCAACAAGATTGATGATCCAATGCTCCCGGTGCCAGGGATCAATACAGAACACCTTGCTTCCACTCGGCGCATTCATAGACCAGGTAAAAGCTGTTCTGCCATAAAGACTTCCCAGCTCGACGATAATTGAACCAGGAGACAGGCCAGTAGCCAGTTGGGCGATGGCTCTCAGGTCTACTTCACTGACTTGGCCAGGTATGGTCATATCAAATTTCAGTTCTATATCATGCATCTTCATTCCTAATATCTGGCAAATGACTTTAACAGAGCTTACTTATTATTCACGGCTCTGTGTCATTGAACTGCTTATGGCAGAACATTGCTGAGTAACTGCACAACTCAATATGGCGGAAGCCTTTGATGCCCCTGAAAACTTCCGCCATATGGCCATGGAGACGCTGGTTGTAAAAGAGTGAAGTAAGAAAGAGCTTCGAATAAATAATTCATTGGTTTTATCCTTAGTTCTCTTGTTGTAATAGACGGAGAGCAATGGCTCTGCCGCCGTTTGCATCAAACTCCTGAAAAATCTGCATTCTGTTGATATCTTCTGCCTATTAAATCTTTTTGGCATCTAAGACTAGAGAAGTATAATTGAGGCTGCCACCTTTGTTGCGAATATCATTTTTTTTGCTTCTGGTTATTCTTCCGTAATCAGGGTTTTCATCTTCGTCATGATGCAATCCAGCGTCGTCTATGAACTCGACCACTTTTATCTCAACGGGCAAACCGGCAAATTCCTCATGAATTGAGAGATGATCAAACATTGCACGGGAATTGCGGGCGATTGCCTCTTGATAGTCGCCGCGTTTGAACTGGGCGTCCGGCACGGCGAGGCGCAGATTCCCGCCTACGGCCAACGCGTCGGCCATTCGAGCGAGCAGGCGCCGCCGGGTCGGTTGGTCATACTTGTCCAGAAGATGCTCCGAAACGATGCGCGTGATCCGCCGCCCCCGGATGAACTCGCGCTCGATATCCACCCATTCCTTTTCCAGGAAATCCTCGGCTGGAACCATTTGCCAGCCGTTCTGACGGGCTGTGGCTCCGCCGATCAGCAGGCCAGTTTCTGCTTCCGGGGTGGCGGGCTTCTCGGCGTCCACGATCAGCGACGTATAGCCGATCTTCTGCGCAGAATTTCGAATGTCATGCTGGCGCGAGCGCTGGATGTGGCCACAAGCCGACGACCAATATTCCTGATGGAAAACGCCGGCGGCGTCGAACCATTCCAGCTTGCGAACCTGGAACCCGGCCTCCGTCAGAAGCCGCTCAAGCGTTTCGTGCGTGTGGAGCGCCTTGTGCCCGGCCTTGCCGATCTTCACCCGGTCGATGTAGGCGGGATTGGGGAAATATCCGTCGGGAACAGCGATGCGCAGATAGCCGCCGTCCCGCAGATACTGGAAGCAGGTGCGCGCCGCCTGGATTCCCTCTTCCACGGACAGATGTTCCCAAACATGCTCTGCCAGGATCGCCTCGATGGTGCCCGGCTCGAACCAGAGATCGAAGCTGGCGGGTTTGAGAAGGTTCAGGACCTCGATGTCCGACGACGTCCAGCCCTCGTTCCTGGTATCGGCCGCTCCAACGACCAGCCGTGGGGGACCGTTCTCGTAAGCCCGCCGCAACGCCGCCACATGGCGGGCGATGCGCAATTCCGGTGCCGCAGCGGCCGTTTCCGGAGCGTTCAGAAGCTCCGCACGCAAAAGTCCCGGCGCGTCGGCCACATCCTTCAGCCTCTCCGCGAGCGCGTCCGGTGCCGTTTCCCCGGTAAGAAGGCGGAAGGCGTACCGGACCTTGTCCTCCGGGCTGGATTGGCCGGAGGCGGCTTTGGCTGCGGCGCGGCGGGGATTGGCCCATGTCAGGCTCTCGATGAACGATTCCAATTCACCGGGCTTGAAGGCAAGAGGATCGATCTCTGCCGCTTCCGTCTGGCTGACGAACCGCAGGAACGCGTCAAACTGGCCGATGTCCACATGGATGTCGCGGCTCCAGTCCGTCGACTCCTCTGCGTCGTCGGCATGAAAGGTGAACGGCGTATGACCGCAGAACGCCGCCATTTCGGCAAAGCGCCGGGATTCCGCGCTGTGCTCGATAATCAGGATCTTGGCGCCTTTCGGCGCGAACAGCATGTTGGCAAGCCCGGCCCCATGAGGACCGACAAGCGCCTGCGAGCGCCGCGCGTATCCGGACTGTTCCTCGAAGTTCAGCGCTTCCGGAGCGATGCGCTCGAACCCGTGGGGAGCGATCTGCGCCAGGAAAGGCCCTTCGTTCACGATCTTCCGGCGGTTGCGCCCATGCCGGTAACGGCTGATGTAGATCTTGGTCGGATTCTCAATCTCGGCCGCACTCTGTTGCGGAGCGAAGTGCTCGCGCACAAACGCAATGTTCTGAACAGAAACATACTGGTTGGAGAAAAAAGTCGGAACGATGGCATCGCGAAAGACGAGGGGACGGTCAATGGTGTTGCGGATGAGGCGATCCTCACCGAATCCCATCTTCTCCAGCGAATTGAGCTGGGCCTCGAAAATATCGTGATGGACCAGGAACCGCAGACGCGTTGGGTCAACTCCCAGCTGCGGCAGAAGATCCAGGCAGCGCAGCCTGGGGAGCCAGGACATGAACCAAAGCGAATAATTGCTATGGCCGCCGATCACAAAAACGGGATCGTCGATGTAGACCGGGTCTTCGGGGAATTTGAATCCGATCTTACCGGATTCGGGATCAATGCTGTGATCGATTTTGAAAAAATCGAATGCTTTCGTATAAGTCGTCTCTTTGACAACCAACCCATTGTTGGGGAGAAGAGTGTGGAAAATTGACGAGAAGGCGACATTCTTGAGCCGCGCCGCACCGACAGTGGGCGCTGGATCAACCCAGGACCGTGTCCAGTGATCATATACCTTGTCGGGCGTCCCGAACTCGACGAACGCCGCTTCTGTTGCGGCGGCGGCTTCTCGAAGGCTGACGTTTTCCCCCCAAATCTCGACCTGATTATTCATTCAACATTTCCCAGTTGGGTAGTCCTTTCGGACCCGATCAGCCGCGGAAAGTTTATCATGTGAGAGTTTTGATGCGCAAGGCGTGCAAGGTTGAGCCGCTCCGGGCCTCCGCACGGCTCCATTTCTTGCGTGTCTGTTGCTTACGAATACGGGCGGTTTTCTCGGCCCCAGCCCCTCACGAAACGGGGCCTCCGGGACATCCGGGGGCGGTTCCCCCACCTCGCTCGAAGGGCGCTTGCGTCGGCCCGCCGTTCGGACGTATGACTGCCGGGCCGCCGACCAGGGAACCTTCCTGTGCAGGATTTCGTGACTTCCAAAACCTCCGGCCCGGCCACAGGGACGCCGTCCCGCCCGTCTCCCCGCTTGGTTCTGACCGCGGTCCCCAACTGGGGGCTGACCCTCACCGACCTCCGGCAAGGTCTGTCGATGTGGCGGCTGTGGGGCGGCATGGGGTGGAACGACGTGTTGCAGCGTTACCGGCGCTCGCTTCTCGGGCCGTTCTGGCTCACCCTCAGCATGGCGGTGATGATCGGGACGCTGGGCTTCCTCTATGCCCATCTGCTGCGCACCGACGTCGCCGATCTGATGCCCTATCTCTGCCTGGGGCTTCTGGTCTGGGGGTTCCTCAGCAGCCTGCTGAATGAATCGGGCATGGTGTTCGTCGGATCGGAAGCCTACATCCGGCAGATGCGTCTGCCCTTCACATTGCATGTCTGCCGTTACATCTGGCGCAACCTGATCATCTTCGGGCACAACGCGGTGGTCTATGTGGTGGTGGCCGTGATCTTCGGGATCGTGCCGGGCTGGGCCTCCCTGCTCGCCGTTCCGGGACTGCTCCTGATCCTGGTCAACGCCCTCAGCGTCGGCATGTTGCTGGGCATGGTCTCGACCCGGTTCCGCGACATTCCGCAGATCATCACCAGCCTGACCCAGGTGATCTTCTTCCTCACCCCCATCATATGGAAGCCGGAGATGCTGGGCGACCGCGTCGCCCTGGCGCTGGTCAACCCGGTGCACCATTTCATCGAGCTTCTGCGCCAGCCCCTGCTGGGGCAGGTGCCCTCGGCCCTGACCTACGCGGTCACACTGGGTTTCACCGCGCTGTCGGTGGCGGCGAGCCTGCTGTTCCTGCACCGCTTCCGCAACCGCATCGCCTATTGGATCTGAAGAGCGCTTCCGCGATGTCAGCCTCCATCTCGCTCCGCGACGTATCGGTCCATTTCTCGCTGTACCATGGTGGGTCGCGGTCGCTGAAACGCGCCCTGCTGTCCCGCGGGACGGCCGGACGGATCGCGTCCGACGCCACCAACCGCATCTATGTGGAGGCTCTGAAGGACCTGTCGCTGGACATCCAGCACGGCGACCGGGTGGGGCTGATCGGGACGAACGGGGCGGGGAAGACCACCCTGCTGCGCGTGCTGGCCGGCATCTACGAACCGACCATCGGCCAGGTCGAGATCAACGGTCGGGTGACGCCGATGTTCGACATCGGGCTCGGCATGGACATGGACCAGAGCGGCTATGAGAACATCATCCTGCGCGGTCTGCTGATCGGCCTGTCCCGCGAGGAGATCAAGAAGCATGTCGCCGACATCGCCGAGTTCACCGAACTGGGCGATTATCTCCACATGCCGTTGCGGACCTATTCGGCGGGGATGACTCTGCGGCTGACCTTCGGCATCTCGACCTGCATCGCGCCGGACATCCTGCTGATGGATGAATGGGTGGTCGCCGGCGATTCGAAGTTCCTGCACAAGGCCCAACTGCGGCTGGCCGACTTCATCCACCGCTCTTCCATCATGTTCCTGGCCTCCCATTCCAACGACCTGATCCGGATGTGGTGCACCAAGGCCCTGTGGCTGGAGAATGGCTGCCTGCGCGCGTTCGGTCCGGTGGACAGCGTCATGGACGAGTACCAGGCCATCTGCGACGAGGCCGCCAAGGAGGCCGACGCGGCCGCCGGCCTGCCCGAGGGGGCCTCTCTGGCCGCGTCGGTCCGCCGGTTCTGACACCGCCCCGCCGACCGGCCTCGGATCAGAGGCGCCAGAGCTGAACGCCATCCGGCTTGCGGGTGCGGTCGAGCATTCCCTTGACGTCCATGACCAGGCCACGCCGGTCCTTCAGCAGGCCGGTCACCAGATCCCAGCCCTCCGACCGGTACGCGGCATGGGGCACCGCTAGGATCACGGCGTCGGCCGGCGGCAGCGCCACGCGCGGAGTGAGAGTCAGGCCGTATTCGCGGGCGGCCTCGTCCGCCGGAGCCAACGGGTCGTGCATGGCGACCTCCACGCCGAACCCGCGCAGCTCCGACACGATGTCGACCACGCGGGTGTTGCGGATGTCCGGCACGTCCTCCTTGAAGGTCAGGCCCAGCACGGTGACCCGCAAAGGCCCGGCCTGTCCGCCGCGGCTGCGCAGAAGCCGTTTGACCGTTTCCTGGGCCACATACTGGCCCATGGTGTCGTTGATCCGGCGGCCGGCCAGGATGACCTCCGGATTGTGGCCGAGCTGCTCCGCCCGATGGGTGAGATAGTAAGGATCAACGCCGATGCAGTGCCCGCCGACCAGCCCCGGCTGGAACGGCAGGAAGTTCCACTTGGTGCCGGCGGCCTCCAGAACATCGCGGGTGTCGATGCCCATGCGATGGAAGATCACCGCCAGCTCGTTCATCAGCGCGATGTTGACGTCGCGCTGGGTGTTCTCGATGACCTTGGCGGCTTCGGCCACGGCGATGGAGGGAGCCTCGTGCACGCCGGCCTTCACCACGCTGCCGTAGACCGCCGCGACGAGAGCCCGCGTCCGCGGGTCCGAGCCGGAAACGACTTTGGTGATGGTTTCGAAGCGGTGTTCCCGGTCGCCGGGGTTGATGCGCTCCGGCGAATAACCGACGGTGAAGTCCCGCCCATGGGTCAGACCCGATTCCGCTTCCAGCACCGGCACGCAGTCCATCTCCGTGGCGCCGGGATAGACGGTGGACTCGTACACCACCACGTCGCCATGTTTCAGATGGCACCCCACGGTGCGGCTGGCGGCCAGCAGCGGGCGCAGGTCCGGGCGGTGGGCGTCGTCGATCGGCGTCGGCACGGTGACGATGTGGAAGTCGGCCCGCGCCAGATCCGCCGGGTCGTCGGTCAGGTGCAGGCTGGCCTCGGCCAGCTCTGCATCCGGCACCTCGCCCGTGTGGTCGTGCCCGTTCCGCAGCGCCCCGATGCGCTGTGCGTCGATGTCGAAGGCGACGACGGGAACCCCGGCCCGCCCGAACGCAACGGCCACCGGCAGGCCGACATAGCCGAGTCCGATGACCGAGATGTGGCGGGAATGGGTCATGACGAGAAGGCTCCGCAGTCAGAGAGGTGTGAACCGTGCCGGGTTTTCGGGAGGCCGTTCGGTTGAATCACGCCGCCATGACGGCGCCCTCGGTCCAAGGATGATAGCGCGAGAATGATGGCGCGCCTGGGCCTTCGCGGCAAAAATGCCGCCGGGCGATCCCGGCCTCAGCCGGCTTGAAGATAGAAGCGCCCGATCACCATCGTCGGCACGGTCAGCAGCGTGGCGATGGGGAAGACCAGAACCGGGACCGCCGTCGCCAGCCGCAGCGCCGCCGGTGCGGCGATGGCCGGCATCAGCAGGCCGGCCGTCGCGGCGAGCGGCAGGAAGTAACGTCCCTGCACCCCCTCCACGAACGTTCCGCCGACGCGCGAGAAGCTGAGATACTGGATCACGAGAATGCCGAGGAACGAGGCGCCCACGCTCAGCCAAGCGACGGCGAGCTGCCGCCGCGTCAGGCCCGGCGGACCCAGGACTTCGGTGGCGCAGGCCAACAGCAGCACCACGCCGGCAAGGATGTAGAACCAGGATGGGGCCGTGAAGGCCGCCTGCCCCCACCCCAGAAAGGCGATCATCATGACGTAGTAACCGTGGGTGTACATCAGGGCCGTGTTCCACAGCACCGTGAAGAGGGACAGCGGGTCGGCGATCAGGTGGCGGAGTTGATCGCCCATCATCGGGACGATGCCGGAATGGGGTTGCGGTACCTGGACGTAGATGGCCACCCACACGATCCAGGCCAGCGTCGCCGCGACCGCGCCGCCCACCACGGTGAGGGCTGAGAAGCGGCCCGTCAGGCGCGGCGCCACGGAGGGCAGAAGAAGCGGCAGGATGAAGACCAAGTTGGTCGGACGCGACATGGACAGCAGGGCGACCAGGACGGCGGCCCCCAGATACTCCGCCCCGGTCGCCGGTCGCCGGCCGCACATCGGCCGGGACAGCAGGGCGGCGAGCAGCGCCCCGCCGGACAGCAGCAGCGCATCCTGCGAGCAGGAAGCGAACTGCGCGAGCGACATGGGCAGCAGCATCGTGGCGAAGATCACGAAGCGGCCCCGTGCCGCCAGGGCGATGGCGAGCGCGGTCAGGGACGCCGCAACCGCGCCGTTGATGAGCCGCCCCAGGATCAGCGTCGTCTCCACCGGCAGCTTGGCCGCCTTGCCGATCCAGATGGCCACGGTCACCGGAAGATAGAGGGTAGGAGGATAAACGGCGGTGTTGGGCGTGTTGGCGAACATGCGATTGCCGCTCCACGTCACCGCATGGGACCGGTCCTGCATGCTGCGGGTAACACGCTTGTCGGCCTCGGCCAGGATCGGCCAGTAGACCTCCAGCAGCGAGAGAAGGCCGGTGTCGATCGTTCCCCCGGCGTCGAACGGTCCCGTGCGCCAGTTCAGGGGCGCTCCATGGCTCACCTGCTCGGCCCGCATGGCGTGGTTCGTCTCGTCCGGGTTCAGGTAGGCCGGCATCGTGATGGAGAGGAAGATCACCATGGGCAGCGCATAGGCCAGGAACAGCAGGGGCAACCCGCGCTCCAGCCGCGCCAGAATGGCCACGGAGGCCTCGGAGACCCGTTGAAATGCGGAACCGGTGCGCAAGAGGACGTCCATGGGGCTCACGTGGCGTAGTGAAGGGCGATCGTGGTGGGGAGGGTGGCGGCGGCCAGCACAGGCGTCAGAAAAGGCGCGCCCGCCGACAGCGCCGCCAGCGGTGCCGGCAGCCTCCAGTGCGGAAGAAGCAGGCCGAGGAACAGCGCCGGGGTCAGGAAATAGCGCCCCTGCACCCCCAGGATGTGGGCGAAGCCCACGGGTGAGAAATCCAGATACTGGATCGTCATGATCAGCAGCCAGGTGCCGGCCACGGCGATCACTCCCGTCCCGCGGAACAGCCCGTTGCCGCCGCTGGCGGTATGGCCGTCCCGCAGCAGGGCGAGCCCGATCCCCAGGGCGGCGACGCCGTAGACCCAGCCGGGCAGGAAGACGTCGAGCAGCCCGAAGACGGCGACGGCCTGGAGGAGATAGCCGTGTCCCAGATCGGACATGGTCCGCCACAGGACGGCGCCGTAGGTGGCCGGGGACGTCAGGATGCCGGTCAACTGCTCCGTCATCGAATAGTGGAAGGGCGAGGCCCACCAGGGCACCTTGATCGTCGTGCCGGCATAGAGCGACCAGCCGGCGGTGACGGCGACCAGCCCGAGCGTCGGCAGGATGCCCCATGGGGCGAGCGGGCGTCGGGCGAGCGCCCAGGGCAGAAGGGCGAGCGGCACCAGCGGCGGGCGGGTGACGAAGAGCAGCGCCAGCAGCGCGGTGATCCAGGCGATTTCCACGCCGGTGGCCGCCCGCCGTTCCGACAGGGGGCGGGAGGCCAGTGCGGCGGCGAGCGCCCCGACCGTGATCAGGAGCCCATCCTGCGACACCGCGGCGTATTGCGACACCGCCGTCGGGAACAGCAGGACCGTGGCCGCCACGGTCCTGCCGGTGCGGAACAGGGCGAGCGCCGTCACCAGGACCGCCACGGCGGCGAGGAGGTTCAGGAGGCGCGCCGCGTAGAAGGTCTGGTGGATGCTGGCCCCCAGCGCCTTTCCTCCGAGAATGGCGGCCACCGAGGGGAGATAGAAATAGGGGGGGTAGATCGCGGTGTTGCGGAAATCGATGGTCATCGCCGGGCCGCCCCATTTGATGGCGGCTTCGGGAAGCCCCCGGATGGACGGCGGAGGCGGGCTGCGGTTGATCTGGGCGCTGATGTAGGGAACGAACGCCGCCATCAGGTTGCCGTCGATCGTGCCGCCGGCCTCGGTTCGATCCGCGCCGATCCGGCGGCCCAGCAGTTCCCCCCGGCTGATCTGTTCAGCCCGGTAGAGGTGGTTCATCTCGTCGGGGTTGTAAAGCGGTGGCATCAGGATGAGGAAGAGGAGACCGAGCGCCACCGTCACGGCCCCGGCGATCCAGGGCAGCCAATCCGGCCGCTGTGCGTCGTCTCTCATCGTCGTCTTCCGGTCCCGCTGGCGGCATCGGCCTGCGTCAGGTGGCGGGGCGCACAGGGTACTGGGCGGCACGATCCCGGCTCTCGTCGAAATCCATCGGCCAGGCGACGGCGCCGTCCGGCAGATCGCGCACCTTGCGGGCCAGGATGAAGGCGTTGCCGTAGCCGGGATTGATCGGAACGGAGGCGAAGACGCCGCGCCGTTCCTCCGGATACATGTGCATGACGTTCACCATGCCGGCGGCGATCACCTCGAAGCCGGTCGCCGGCCCGAACAGCACCTTCAGCCCCTCGTCGGAATAGCGCCAGAAATCGTTGGGCGTTTCATGCAGCGGGTAGGTCTGCGGGGCGCTGTGGAAGACGATGCCGCCCATGCTCAGCGCGCGGTTGGAGGCCGCCGCCAGGACCCAGGGGCAGGCGAGATGCTCGATCACCGACAGGGAGAAGACGGCGTCGATGCCGCCCTGCCCGACGAGGCGGTCGAGTGCGTGGGCGTCGCCCACCACATCCACGCCGGGGGCGGCGTGGATGTCGATGCCGACATAGCGCTTCGCCCCGGTGAAATAGCTGCGCATGTTCTCGCTCGCCTCGCCGACATGGCGGGACCCGATTTCGGCGACGACGAGGTTGCGTTCGTTCACCTCCGTGACGAAACGGCCAAGCGTATGGACGAAGTCGTTGATAGTGTCGTGCTGGTACTCCGTCCAGGGCTCCTTCAGCAGGGTGCTCTTGGGAAGCTCGATGGGGATGGAGCGGCTGCCGGCATCGCTCGTCACCTCGAAATGGACCGGCTGGCCGGGTCGGCCCTGCACATAGCCGACGAAGCCGCTGTCCACGACATGCGGATGGTCCGGATAGAAGGCCAGCAGGTCCTCGCGGCGGCGGAACTCCGGCACGTCGTAGACGTCGTCGCCGACCCGGATGCGCAGGCCGGTCAGCTTGTGCTGGTGGCAATGAATCCAGCCCTCGAAATACATCCCGTGCTTGTCGCACCAGAAGACGTCGATGCCGTAGGCCACCGGAAGCGCGTCGTTCGAGCCGGGCAGCACCCGCGCCATGCCGAACGTGCTGGCCGACGGAAGCACGACGGGCGGACGGGCGTCGAGCCCGATGCGCCGGGCGTGGGCGGCCAGAGCGGCGGTGGCCGGCGGCGTCTCGCCCTGGGTCACGAACAGATGGAAGACGTCCCCGGCTTCGTTGGCGAAGGCCGGGAAGGGAACCGGAAAGCTGTTCCGGAACAGCGTCCAGTCGCGCACGCTCAATTGGCGGGAATCGCCGGTGGCCGGCTGCACCACGCTGACCGTGACCGGCCGGTCGGGCGCGAGCGGAGCCCCCTGCAGGTCGAGCCGTATGCTGGCGAGGCCGCCCGTTTCAGCCACGAAGCGTTCGGCCACGATCAGCCGGGGGATGTGTCCCAGGCGGTGGACAAAAGGCTGGGCAGGCTCCGGCAAGCGGGCGGCGATACGGGCGAGCAGGCTCATAAGACGGGACTTCCTGGCCGGGCGGGGCAGAGAGGAACGGCGATGGCGCCGGTGTATGCCCGGAGCGGGCCCGGCGATATTGGATAAGTCGCCTTTCCAGAGCAAGCCTCTTGGCCCGGTTGTGCAGCGCCTTCCGGCTGCACGGCTGCCCGCACGGGAGCGGGACGCGCCGGATGGCCGTCCCGCTCCCTCCGTCAGGCGAGCGCCCAGATGCTCAGGTAGCCCTGGCCGACCGCGGAGGTCAGCGCGTCGATCGGCTTTCCGCTGAAGGTGAGGCAGGCGTCCGGTATGCCGTCGCCGTTGAAGTCGACGTTCGCGGTCGCTCCCTTGCTCCCTTCGGCTCCGGCCATGGCTTCCCAGGTCAGGGAAGAGGTTCCGTTCTGCCAGCCCCAGAGGACGGCCATCTCCCCGGCCTCGATGTCGGTGATGGTCGACCAGACCGGCTGCCCGCTGCGTCCGTCGAGGAAAAAGGTGTCGTGACCGGAGCCGCCGACCAGAAAATTGGAGCCGGTCCCACCGTCGATCACGTCGTCGCCGCCGCCGCCGACCAGGGCGTCGTTGCCGGCTAGGCCGTGGATGAAGTCGTTGCCGTCCGTTCCGGCGACGGCCTCGCTGGCGTTCGTGCCGATCCATTGCCATTGCAGGAAGTCCACCGGTCCGGCATAGGCCGCCGCCTGCTGCAGCAGGGTCTGGCTCGACGAGACGCTCCCGATCGAAAAGAAGGTGTTTGCCCAGGTGCCCGGAGCGGCATCGGGATTCGGGGCCATCACGATGTTGCCGAAGGACAGGTGCTCGATGTTCCGCAGGATGCTGACACCGTCGCGGCCGGAGACCGTCACTTCGTTCGGCGCGGTGTTCATGATCGTGTAGTCGTGGAAGGCGCCGCTGAAAAGGGCCGTGTCGAACCCGTTTCCGCCATCCAGCAGATCGTTGCCGCCGCCGCCGCTGAGCGTGTCGTCCCCGTCGCCACCGTAGAGTTGGTTGTCCCGGCTGTTGCCGATCAGCATGTCGTTTCCGGAACCGCCGATCGCCGCCTCGATCCACGTGTCGTAGGCGATGCCGAGCGTTGCCGTTTTCAGGGTGAAGCCGGCCGTCCAGGTGGGGCCAAGGTTGCTGTAGGTGCCTGGGACGAGGCTGATCAGGGCCGGGGTCGTCTGGTTCGACCAGTCGATGGTGTCGTGGCCGCCGGCGTCCCAGATGGTTTCCAGGATCTTCTCTCCAGGCTGCCAGGAATAGACGGTGTTGCCGGCGTTGGTCGTCATGTTGGCGCCGTACAATTGCTGGATGGCCAGCACATCGTTCACCATCGGGGTGTTCGGGAAACGGCTTTGCCAATAGCCGAAATCGGCCGGCAGGCTGGGGGTGGAGCGGTAGCTCATCACCGTATATTGCTGGGCGTCGATCTCCCTGGGGGCGGCTGGAAAGACGCCGTCGGTCTCGTGCGGATGCTTCAGGCCGAGCGCGTGGCCGATCTCGTGAACGGCGGTCAGATAGGCGTAGGAACCGGGCTCCCAGGACAGGCCGGGATCGGCGAACTGCAGGCCGAACCAGATGTCGCCGCCTTCCGGCAGGGTGCCGTGGGGCATGATCGTGTAGGCAATCGACGGCGCTGCGCTGCCGCCGATGCGGATGTCGCCGCAGGAATCCCCGGTGTCGGGAACCTCGATCAGGGAAATGTTCGCCACCGCGCTCCAATGCGCGAAGGCGGTGCGGATGGCATCCTTGGCTGTGTCGGACAAGGTCCAGGCGCTTCCCGGGTCCGGCGTCGCGTAAAAGGGCTGATAGGTTGATACACCCGCCGTCCCAAAGGAGTAGGTGAGGGTAACGCCTTCTCCTGCCAGATTCCCCCATTGGTATTGCGATATCAAAGAATCAGCAATGATGTTTCCACTTGGCTGCGCCCTGGTCACAGGGAAAACGGAGTCCGGCGTGCTCATACGACGCCCCTAAATTTTCAGTGGAAAGTGATTTCCTTAATTTGATGTTTTCTATGAGCGATTAAATTGTTCAGTTGTGTTTAGTAATCTCTATTTGTGACTAATAGAAAATGATTGCGCAGTTTTCGTGTGGTGCAGCAATTATGGAATTGCTGCCTGCGATGGGCTTAGACTGAACAGGTTTTGGGAAAAAGCGGGCGCAAAATCTGTCGGGTGCCTGGGTATTCCCAAGGTGACAGAAGAATCCGTCAGGATTATTCGTGTGGATGAGACGCTCAAAAAGCCATTGTGAAGACGATTCCGCGCCTCGCCGACGGCGTGATGCCAGCGGCTTTGGAGGCTGACTCGTCCCCTTTGGCAGCCCTGCAGACTCACGCCTGCGAAGGCAAGCAGCCGGCCGGCTGCGCCCGCCGTTTGAGAGCAAGCGTAGAGCCTGACACATCAGGCTCTACGCTTGATGGTAGGAGGCTGCAACCGAATGAGGCGATGTGGATCCGAAGCGAACGGAGGCCTGCTTCAGGGGCCGCGCAATGTGCCTTTGCCGAGATTGCTCCGGTACCATGCATAGGTGCGTGCGAAGCCTTCGTGCAGCGGGGTCGACGCCGTCCAACCCATCGCCTCCATGCGGCTGACGTCCATCACCTTGCGCGGGGCGCCGTCGGGCTTGCTGGTGTCGAAGTGGAATCCGCCCTCGTAGCCGATTACCTCCGCCAACAGCTCGGCCAGCCCACGGATGGAGATTTCCTGGCCGGTGCCGAGATTGACGTGCGGTTCTTCGGAGTAATGCTTGGCCAGGAAAACAAGGCCATCGGCGAGGTCGTCGACGAACAGGAACTCGCGCATGGGGGTGCCGGTCCCCCAGAGTTCCACCGTGTCCGCCCCGCTTTCCTTGGCTTGGTGGATCTTGGCCAGCAGCGCCGCGGCGACATGGCCCTGCTGCAGATCGAAATTGTCCCCGTAGCCGAACAGGTTGGTCGGCATGGCGGAGACGAAGTCGCAACCATACTGCCGCCGGTAGGCTTGGCACAGCTTGATGCCGGCGATCTTGGCGATCGCGTACCACTCGTTGGTCGGTTCCAACGCCCCGGTGAGGAGGGCGTCCTCACGCATCGGCTGTTCGGCCAAGCGCGGGTAGATGCAGGACGAGCCGAGGAAAACCAGCTTCCGGACGCCGGTGCGCCAAGCCGCGTGGATGATGTTCGTCTCGATGGCAAGATTGTCGTACAGGAATTCGGCGGGGCGCGTGCTGTTGGCGTGGATGCCGCCGACCGTCGCTGCGGCCAGGAAGACGGCATCGGGCCGGGCCGCGGCCATCCACTCCTCCACCTCCGCCTGCCGGCGCAGTTCCAACGCCTCCCGGCCGACGGTCAGAACCTCGCAACCCTCCCGCTCCAGGCGGCGCACGATGGCCGAACCGGCCATACCGCGATGGCCGGCAACCCAGACACGTTTGCCTTCAAGAGAGAAAGGGGCAAAGGAGGACGGGGACGACGACGGCATGTCTGGACTCCTGGAAACGGACAGCGAAGCACCATGGATCGGAACGGCGGCGAAAGCCAGCCGCGTCCGTCCGTCCGTGATGGCCGGCAACGGGATGGCAGGGCTGCGGGGCGTCGGGCTTTCTGCCCCGGCGCCCCGCGGGATCATCCTGCCGGCTTCTCCAAAGCCCGCATCGACAGCCGTTCCATGACCTCCAGGCGCCCGAGCACATCATCGAAGCGGTTGACCAGGAAGCGCTTGAAGCCAAGCCCAATTCCGCGGGCGTCGATCGCTCTCAGCTCCGCCTGCTTAGCGGGATCATGTCGGGTTCGGACCATCAGCCGTGAGGGCAGGACGCGCCCTTCGGCATCGTGGCGCGGCTGCATGCGGAAGGTCACGAACACTTCTTCGCTGTTCAGATAGCCGGCGGCCAGGATCTCCCCGTCCTCCTCGATGTGGAAGGACATCCCGCGCAAAGGGTCCGGCACATTGAGCAGCAGGCAAGCCTGCACTCCGCCCTGGGATTCCTGCGGCAGAAGAAAGCCGAGGCCGGCATCCGGATAGCGGGACCAGACACCCCAGCTCTCGGGCTCGCACCAGGATTCGCCGATGCGGAACTCCTCGGCCGCCAGGAAGGCCGCGTCCGACAGATAGGCGCTGGTCAGCCGGGCACGCCGCGTTTCCAGGATTTGCGCCATCATCTCTTCCCCCAGCCGGTCGGACAGGGCGTCCGGCAGGGCGCCGAAGCAGTATTCCTGCCCGCAGTCGATGGTGGGGAAGATGCTGGTGCGCGGCTTGCGTCCGGCCTCCAGGCAACCGGTGATCACCCGCTCGGCCACCGTCCGCCAGGAGACCGGCTGATAGCTGGTGACGACCTTGTGCTCCAGCCCCTCGCGCCAGGCGGCGTCGGTGATCAGCCGGCGCAGCACCGGGATGGCGGAACCGGTGTCGTTGGGATCGATGTAGACCGCGTAATCGCCGCCGACCTCCGGCAGGGAGGACGTTCTGCTGGTGACGCACAGCTTGCCCTTGGCCAGCGATTCACCCACCGGCAGGCCCCAGCCCTCGTAAAGGCTCGGATAGACGGTGAACAGGCAGTTCTTGTAGAGCCAGTCCAGTTCCTCGTCCGAGACATCCTTCAGGATGTGGATCCGGCGCTGGAGATTGTTGGTTTCCGTCAGCTTGGACAGGAATTGTTCGGCCCGCCACCCCAGCCGGCCGACGCAGACGAGATCCGGCACATCGACGCCGGCCTTCACCAGTTCCTGCCAGACACGGAAGACGAAGATGTGGTTCTTGCGCCCCTCGATCGTGGACACGAAGAGGGTGAAGGGCTTGCGGATGCGCTCCATGAACAGCGGCGACGGCGGGGCGCCGGCGGCGATGAACTCATCGAAGGTGGAGCCGTTCTGGGTGACGATGACCGGAGGGGCCGTCACGCCGATCTCTTCCGCGTAGCGCTGCAAATCCCGCGCGGTGTTCTGCGAGACAGCGAAGAAGAGGTCGGTGTTGCGCAGGGCGCGCTTGAGGAAACTCGTGAAGACGCGCGCCGTTCCCTGGTCGCAGGTTTCGCGGGCGTAGATCGGGATCAGATCATGCACGACCATGGCGAAACGCAGATCGAGCACGCGCTTCAATTCCACCACGCGCCGGAAGTAGTCGCGGTTGACCCAGGCGGCTCCCAGCAGGCACAGCACGGCTGACTGGCCGGCGAGCGCGCCGAAACTCTGATGCAGCGGCGCCGACTGCGGCAGGAGGCCCACCTTGGCGTCCTCCCTGGAGTAGGCGATCCGCCGGTCACGGGCCGGACGCAGCAGATCCTCCAGCAGGGCGCTCATGAACTCCACCGAAATATGGATGAAGTGCCCGCGGTGGTTGTTGTAGCTGAGGAACAGCAGGCGTCGCCGGTCATAGATGCCGTGACGCAGCATGGCCAGCAGGATGCAGGATTGCACCCGCTGGATGCCGGTCAGGTTGTCATGATGGCCGATGTAATAGACCAGATCCGAAATGTCGAACAGGATCAGGTTGTTGCCCGCAATGGCCACCCCCCGCTCGGAGAAAGGCTCCTGGGGCGCCGGGACGCTCGGCACGCCGAACAGCGAGACCGGTTCCTCGGCCGCCGCGTTGCCGGATTGCATGATCATACCCTCGTCATAGACGATCGCCGACAGAAGCTCCTTGCCCGTGCCCCTGGAAACGATCGCGATCCGGGTCGAGACCGGCAGGGGCGGTTGGAAGACGAGGTCGAACCCGCATTCCGGAGCGCCGTAGCCCGCCATCGCGACATCTTGGCGCGGAAGATTGGCGGCAATCTCCATTTCGTGGTTATCGCCAATGACAATTGAAATTGTGCCGGCGTCCTCGTTCAAGCTCTTGTACCAGCCAATCAAGCGCCCGCAATCGATATGATCGACCGAAACGATTTCCTGGCCGCTGTTTACAAAGCAACTGCGGGCACATTGATTGGTCAACATGGTCTTCCATGGGGGGCGGTGGAAGGGATGCTTGCGAACGGCTAGCATTTTACCTTTCCAAGGTCAACGAGATGAGGCATGCGCGAGTAATACCGTCGAGTGCAAGTCCTGACGTGCGCTCGACGGCATCACGCCGCGATGACAAGGGCCTCGGTTTGAGCATAGTCGTGCGCTGCGGCCTCAACGGGAAGGGTGGTGCCGATGCGTTCGACGCCGGCGACGGCCAGGGGCTCGGCGTGCCGCGTGGCGACGCATTGCGACCCGCGGTCGCCATGTGTGGATGAGGCCGCTGCCCTTGGCCGGGTCGGCCCGGCTGTGAGGTCTTGACGGGGGTGGCAACGGCCCCCTATCTTCCGGTAGTATAATTTCCCTGGTTCCCATTCGTGTGACAGGTAATGAAGAATTTTAATGTTCTGGTCGTCACTCCTACGCCGACCCATCCGACCACTCGCGGGAATCGCAAGCGCATCTTTCAAGTAACCAAAACACTGCAAAACCAGGGCGGAAATATTTACTTTGCTTATTTTCCTCGGGAATGGCTGAACAAAATAGACCCCAATTCTTACCGCGAACTTCGGGATGAATGGGAGTTTCTTTCGATCATTCACCCAAGCAAGCCGGTTGTATCCTCTACCGACCAGGACGCTTATGGTCTTGACGATTGGTGGGATGACGAGATTGGCCAGAATGTCAACTGGCTCGGCTGGGGCGTCTTTTTCGACATTGTTATTGTCAATTATGTCTTCTTCAGCAGGGCATTCGAGTGGGTGCATCCCAGGGCGTTGAAGGTTCTCGATACGCACGACCGCCTTGGTGGACGGAAGAAAATCCTGCAAAAGAACAACCTTCCTGCGGATTTCTTTTACACGACGGAAGCGGACGAAGCGCGTGGTCTGGCGCGCTCCGATGTCATTCTCGCGATCAAGTCCGAAGAGGCGGAGTATTTCCGCACCGTCACCGATCGGCCGGTGGTCACCCTTGGCCATTTCGAGTCCTTGCGCCTTCCGCCGCCGCCGGTTCGGCAGGGGCCCATCGTCTTTGGCTATGTCGGCAGCGAGAACCCCATCAACTGCGAGAACCTGCGCCGCTTCATGGAGGCGGCCGCCCCGCTTCTGGACGAATTCGCGGGTCGCGTCGAGGTGTGGATCGGCGGCCTGATTTCAACCTTCGCGCAAACGTTGCCGGATGCCCGGATGCCGCAGGTCCGGATCCTCGGCCGGGTGGCTTCCCTCGACGACTTCTATGCGTCCTGCGACTACATCATCAGTCCCTATGATTTCGGCACCGGTCTGAAGATCAAGACGGTGGAAGCCGTCTGCTATGGCAAGGCGGTCATCGGCACCGCCCATGCCTTCGAAGGCATCACCTCGACCGAACCCAGCCACCAAATCGAACGGATCGCCGACCTCATTCCGGTCTGCCGCCAGGCGATCACGCAGCCCGACGCGCTGCGGGGGCATCTGGAGGAGGTGTCGCAGCGCATCACCCGCTCCCTGCGCGACGATTTCGAGGGCAAGCTGGGCATGCTGGTGGAGGTGGCGCGCCAGCGTCGCTGCGCGGTCGTGCCGGTCGCAGAATTCTGGAAGGAGGATTCGGCGCCGCGCCGGCGCACCGCGTTCATGATCCGCCGGTTGTCCGAGCTGTTCCACGTCCACATCGTCTATCCGCACGCCAGCGATCTGGAAACGCGCGATGCGCTCCAGGAATGGCAATGGAAGAACATGATCCACGCCAACGTGGATGAAACCCCCGGCTTCGCCGCCGCCCGGCTCGCAGCGATCCGGCCGGTGCTCGCCATTCTGCAGGCCCCGCCGGACGATCACTGGGCCGTGGATGCCGGGAGCACGGTGGTCGCCGACGTCTCGGCGGAAACGCTGGAGCGATGGAAGACCTGGTTCGGCGAGGATGAAGGAGGCGGTTCGGTGCAAAGCGGAACGTCCTGCGTCTTCTCCACTGGCCTGTCGGTGTATGCCGGCTTGGCGCAGTCGTTGCCCAGGCGGGTCCAGAACTTCCTCGTTCCCATGATCGATACCGCCTTCAGCCGCAGCGACGAGGGCAACATCCTTGTCCTGTGCGACGATCTGGAACGCCACATCGACGCGATTCTGCGCCTTTACGCGTTTTTCTCCCGCGAACACCGCCGGTCGGTCACCATCGACGTCCATTCCTGCACGCCCGTCTCCGAAACCCTCGCCACACGGCTGGCCGGTTTCGAGCGCCTGCGCCTCGTTCAGGCCGACGCCTGCGATTTTTCCATCAGCCATGGCTACCGTGCCTGCGTTCACCTTGGCGCCGAACTTCCCGCGGCGGTCGAGATCAAGAGCCATCTCGTCAACCGCGGGGTCTGCCTGTTGCGGCTCGACCCGAATCCGAGCACGACCGGCCGCGCCCTGGATCATGAGGAGCGCTTCTCCGCCTTCGGTCCGCTTGTGGCCTCCCTGTTCTCCATTCTGTTCGTGAAGGGAGAGTACGAGGCCCGGTCCGCCCGCTTCCTCCGCTGGGCCGAGGAGAGGCATTCGGTCCAGCAGTTCGATCGCGTGATCAAGAGTTTCGCCGTCCAGTACGGGCAGCGCGAAGCTTCCCTGTTGAAGCTGCTGTCCAAGGCGGGCGCCACCCAATGAACCGGCTGCATGTGCTGATCCTCTGTCCGGCCGAGCGTTTCGGGGGAGCCGAGGTCTATCTGGTCGGGCTGATCGAGGCGCTGGGGGCTGCCGGCCATCGTGTCACCGCGGTCGTCGGCACGGAGGTCCACCACCGCCTTGCCGCCTTGCCCAGGGCCGCGTCCGCCACGCTGGTGGAGGACAATGACATCGTCTGGGACTGGTCGGTCGGGCCCGTGGAGAACATCCAGCGCCAGCAGGCCATGCTGGCCGGTCTTCTCGACCGTCTCCCGTCCACCGTGGACGTGGTTCCCTTCGTCAACCTCAATTGGTTGTCGGTCGGCACCGGGCTTCTGGCCGAGTTGACGGCACGCCGTCTTCCGTCGGTGGCACTGGTCCATCTCTGTCCCCACCCGATCGACATGACCGACGCCGAGCGCATGATCCTGCGGGCATCGATGCGCGGTCCGGTCCGCTGGGTTTGCGTGTCGCGCGACAATCGGTTCTTCATCGCCGACAGCCTGCGGGCCCCGGAAGGGGATATCCGCGTCGTCCACAACGGGCCGGCGAACACCGCCACGCTCGACGACGCCGCATTGGCCGAGCGTCGCGGCCAGCGGCCGGCGCTGCGCGCCCGCTACGGTTTCAGGGAGCAGGACCGCATCGTCCTCACGGTCGGTCGCCACGACACCCAGAAAGGGTTCGAGGAGGCGATCGCGGTGCTTCGCGACGTTGCCCGCGTCGAGCCCGACATCCACTATGTCTGGGTCGGCGGGGGCCGCTGTTCGGCACTGCATGAGGCGCTGGTCCGCCACAACCGGCTCCAGAGTCTCGTCACCCTGGTCGAAGAGACGGACCAGGTCGACGATTACTTCCTGCTCGCCGATCTCTTCTACTTCCCGACGAAGTACGAAGGGTTCAGCCTGGCGTTGGTCGAGGCGGCCTCGTTCGGTTTGCCGATCATCGCCAACGACGTCAGCAGCGTCGGAGAGCTTCTGGACGGTGAGCTTTCCCGAGGCCTGTGCAGAACCGCGTGGCACTGGCAGCATGTGGAGTGCATGGTCGAAATGCTGCGGCTCCCCCCGGAGCAGCGCGCCGCCATCGGCACCGCCACCCGCGCCCGAGCGAAGTCTTTTTCCCGTGATCACATGTACAGTCGGATGATGGACATCATCACCAAAAGCAGGGATTCCCATGAACAAGCCGATTGATGGTGGCCTTGCCGCGATGGAACAAGCACAGCTCCACAACGACCTGAAGGGTGTCTTCGGTCAGTTGATGTATGAGAACAGCCTCGATATCCGCCGCAAGCTGGAGAAGCTGAAGGGCGAAGGAGGCGGTTCCCAGGAGGTGCTCAACGCCGCAATCGGTCTGCTGGCTGACGAGATCGCCTACATGCGGACCGAGCGGATGGTGGACCGCATCGCCTCCGTGGACATGCTGGGCGTCGGCCGCCCGGTGTTCAATGGCAGCCTGTCCGGCAACGAACGCCCGGCGGGTCTGGAATCCATCGAGATTCCGATCTGGGGGTACTTTTCCGGCAACGGCTGGCACGGTTCGGAATGGCGCGACGGCACCAACCACGGCTTCCGTTGGAGCAGCCAGGCGATCGGCACGGTGGAGGTCCCGCTCCTTCGCGAACGGGATCTCGTCGTCGAATGGAAGGTGATGAAGTGCGTCGACGGCCTGGAACCGCACAGGCTGTCGGTCGTCGTCAACAACCGGAAGTACAAGACGGAGGTTGTCGACGATCCGGTGTCCCCGGATGAGGGGTTCTGGATTCGGGCGGTCCTGCCGCCCGATGCCCTGCTGTCGGGCCGTGTCCATCAGATCGGCATCCACGCTCCGGTCCAGCGCCGCCCGAGCGATTTCATCGCGAATTCCAAGGACGACCGCATGCTTGCGGTCGCGGTGACCTCCCTCGCCGTCTACCCGCGCAGCGAACCCGCCGGGATGGACTCCGCGGGCGGCCTGCAGGATCTTGCCCGGCTCGCCGAACGGGTCATCGACAGCATCCAGGCCGGTGACGCCATTGCCACCGCCGAATCCGACACGCTGGATCTCCGGCGGATCGCCGACGTCATGCCGGGAGAGGTTCTGTTCCTCCTGTTCCAGAAGTTTGCCGACCGCGTGCCGACACGCGAAGAGTTCGCCCTGTGGTGCGGCAGGCTGCGGGGCGCCGGCCCGGATGCGGCGAATGTGCTGAACGGCCTCGTCAAGCACCTTACCGGCCAGTCGAACGCCGTGACCATCGTGACGGATGCGGCCGACGAGGGGAAGGACACCGGGGTCTTCTACCATATGAGCCAGTTTCCCTTCGAAGGCGACCCGACCGAGGCGATCTCGCTTGCCTATCGGCGCCTTCTGAAGCGTGAGGCGGACGATTCCGGCCTGCGCTCCTACATGGAGGAACTCACGTCCGGTTCCGTGACGCCCGCCGGCTTCCTGCACACCCTGCAATTCTCCGGCGAGGCGCGGGACAAGGGCATCGTCACCTACATCGACGGGGCCAACGATCCGTCGGACGTGCAGAGCGCCCTTTACGGGACGATCAACCGGTTGCTGCGGACGGTCGCGGACCTTGAATATGAGCTTGCGTCCCTGCGCACCGGGCAGAAACCTCGCCCTCCAGCGCCGTAACCGGCTGACTCAAGCCGATACGGCGTGTCGCGGCTCCGCTTGCATCCCGAACCGCGGGAGGGCGGCAGTAAAAGAGTGAAAGCGGGATAGACGGTCGTGAAAAAACTCCTAGTCCTCAACTTCTTTCCCGCCTTCCTCCCTCCGTCCAGCGGTGGTGAACTCCGGTTCCACCATGTTTATGCAGAGCTGAGCCGGCATTTCGAGATCGACCTCGTCACCTGGACCCATCCGGACGGCCCGGAGGAGCGGATCCAGGTCACCGAGCGTCTGCGCGAGCACCGGATTCCGAAATGCCCAGCCTTCGAGGACATCCACCGCGCTTTCCACCGGGAGGGGATCACGGGGGAATTCGTCGGGGTCGCCGCCGCGCTCGTCGGTCGCACGCCGACCCGCTATCATGAGGTGGTGGATGCGCTCGCCGCCGAGGCCGACGCGATCATCCACGAGTTTCCCTACACCCTGCTCTACGACCGTGGTTTCGGGCGGGATGGCAAGCCGCGCATCTACAACAGCCACAATTTTGAAACCGCCATGGTGGAGGCACTGGCGTCCGGTCCCGGCGTGGACAGGCTGCGCCGGTTCGTGGAAGGGCTGGAGCGTCGGCTCGCCCAGGGCAGCGCGCTGGTGTTCGCGACGTCGGCCGAGGAGAGGGCGCGCTTCGCCCTGGAATTCGCCATCCCCCGCTCCCGCTTGCATCTGGCCCCGAACGGCGTCGATCCGGCCGGCTTCGACAATTCCGGCGCCGAGGCGGCGGCTGGGCACCTTGCCGCACGGCACCCCGCACTCGCCAGCCGCATCGGTTCGCGCCCGACCGCTCTGTTCATCGGTTCCGACCATCCGCCCAACCTCAAGGCGGCGGCCTTCATCCTGAACGAGTTGGCGCCCCGGCTGCCGATGGTTCATTTCGTGATCGCCGGCAGCGTGCGGAAGCGCATGGCCGCGACGGCCGCCAACGTCTCCGTCATCGGACCCGTCGACCACGCGACGAAGACCGCCCTGTTCAAGACGGCCTCCCTCTTCGTCAACCCCATCTTCCAGGGGGCGGGAACCAGCTTGAAGGCGCTGGAGGCCATGGCGGCCGGCGTGCCGGTCGTGTCCACGCCCATGGGCGTGCGCGGGTTGCCGGTGAAGGACGATGTGCACTGCATCGTCGCGGAGCATGCGGAGTTCGCGGACGGTGTGCTGCGGCTCGCAACGATCAAGACGCTGGCCCGCGATCTCGCCAGGAGGGCGCAGGATCTCGTCCGAACCTCGTTCACCTGGGACCGCGTGGCCGAAGGCATCGCATCGGCGATCCGACCGGTCCTCGAAACGGCGCCGCGCCCGGTTGACCGATCGTTGGCCGATCGGTCGCCAGCCGGCCAATCGATGATCGCGGACCGCCCCCTGATCCTGATCGCCAACGATTACTCCGTGCGCGAACCCGTGACCGGTGGCGCCAACCGCATCGTCCAGCTCAGCCGTCGTCTGGCGCGCGATGCCGACGTCGTCAACCTTTGCCTTTCCGGGGGCGAGGGCGTGGCCGTGGAGGAGCTCTCTCCCGGTTTCTTCGAGTTCCGTGTTCCGAAGACCCAGGCGCAGCACGCGTTCGAGGCGATGACCATGCGCCGCAACACGGTGTCGGTGGGAGACATCGCCTCCGCCTTGTTCTGCAACCGGAACGAGCCCTTGCGCACGCTTTTCGCAAGACTCGGCAACCGGGCGGCGGCCATCGTGTTTTCCCATCCCTATCTCGCCCCCTTGCTCGACACCACGGGCAAGCTGCGCCCGGTGCTGTACGAGGCGCACAATGTCGAAGCCAAGCTGAAGGCCGATCTGCTGTCGAACCACACCGACGGCGCGCCGCTGTCCGCCTTCGTCGCGGCGCTGGAAGACAACACCCTGTCGGTCGCCAATGCCGTTGTCGCCGTCGCAGCGGGGGACGGCGAGGAGTTCGCGCGCCGCGCGCCGGGGAAACCGATCGGGCTCGTGCTCAACGGGGCGGAGATCCTGCCGCCCGAACAGGCCGCGGCCGACATCGCCGCGCGAGCCGGGCGCAACCCCGAAACCGGCTTCGTCGCCGTCTTCATCGGCAGCGACCACCGGCCAAACGTCGATGCGGCCCGTTTCCTGTGCACAGACGTGCTGCCCGCTCTGCCGGGGATGAGCTTGTGGGTGATTGGCGGCGTCTGCGCGGCACTGGACGAGTTTGCCGACCAGCCTCGCCTGAAACGCTTCGGCACGGTCGACCAGGACGAGAAGACACGGCTTCTGCGCCACGCCGACATCGCGCTGAACCCGGTGTCGATGGGCAGCGGGTCGAGCCTCAAGGCGTCGGAATACATGGCGTACGGCCTGCCCACCGTCTCGACCCCGACGGGGGTGCGCGGTTTTGACGTGGCGGATCGCCGGCACGTGATTATTGCGCCGCTCGAAGGCTTCGTGAAGGCCATTCGCGACCTGATGTCCGACCCGGCCCTGAGGCAGTCCCTGGGCGAGGCGGCACACCGCCATGCCGCCCAGACCCTGGGATGGGACGTGCAGGCCGATGCCCTGCGCGCCGTCGTCCGGGCGGCCGCCGTGAAGAGCGTTCGGCGTTCCCAGCCCCTGCGCCTGCTCGTCGTTGCGGATTCCTGCACCGAACCCTGCCGCGACCGGCGGGACGATCGCCTGCGGCTCATGCTCGACGCCTTGGCCGCGTCCGGCGAGGCCACGATCGACCTCATCGCGCCGAACCTTGAGGAGGTGCGGGACCAGGGGGAGTTCGGTACCGCCATCCTGCCCCGCACCGCTCCGGCGGTTTCGGCCGTCCTTCCCTTCGCCCAGTCCGCCACGCTGCTGGATTGCACGCCGCCGGCTTCCCCGGACACGCCGACCGTCCAAGCTCTGGGAAGCCGGCTCGACGCGGAAGCGATCGCGTTTGGCCGGCAGATCATCCCGATCCTGCGGCAGACGTGCCTGCTTGGCGGCTGGTATCCGCTGGAGCAGATGGACGGCCGCCGTCACCGGTGGAGCGGAGCGACCGCCGGGATCTTTGCCCGGCTTGGCACCCGCACGGTGCGTCTGGAAGGCCGGCTCGACGCCAGCCTGTATGGTTCGGTTCAGGTCCGCGTGAATGGCGGCGAGCCGGAAACCCGCATTCTCCGGCAGACCTTCACCCTGGATGTGGAGCTGGATCCGGGCGTGGCCACGTTGATCGAGCTGTCCTTGCCGGACGGGGAGGCGGAGGACGATGGTCCGCGCCGGCGAGGCTTCCTGCTCGAACGCTTGTCGCAACGGAGCGGGTTCGACGACGCGTTCGAAAACGTCGACCTGGCTCTCGATGCCGCGACCATCACGCGCGTCGATCACTGGCCGGCCTTCGCCCGCACGCTGCGCAATGTGGCCGCGGACCGTTCCGAGGATCTGGAGACGGCTTTCCGTGCCGTCCATGCCCTGAACGCACCGGCCCTTGCCACGGCGCTGGAGCAGCGCGTTGCCGATTGCGACGCGATGCTGGTTCGCTGGGACGCCTCGCGCATGCCGATGGAACTGCTCGACGCCTTGCGCCGGGCGACCGTACCCGTATTCTTCCTGCTCCAGGATGGGTTCGACGGGCCGTCGGCGTACTGGCCGTCCTTCTTCGAGGCCTGCCGTTCGGCGAAGCGCATCCTCACCTTCTCCTCAGCCGACCGCTTCCTGTTCCCGGACATGGGCGACCGGGTCGCGGTCCTGCCCGGAGGCGGGGTGGACCCGACCGCGTTCATCGAGCGCATCGCGGCGGAAAAGGCATTCAGGGCGGCCCGTCGGATCGCGCGCCCTTACGTCCTTCTGGTCGGTGCGGCAAGTCTCCCTGCGCCGCTTTGGGAAGCCTTCGCCGGTCTTCTGGACAGCGTGGCGAACCTCGACATCCTGATCGTCGATCAGGCCGCCAATCGGACCGCCGATGTCGATCCCGATGCTCTGCGGGCCTGCGGCGATCGGATCCGCGCGCTGACGGACCTGGACCGGACCGCCTTCATCGGTGCTCTGACGGGTGCGGTCGCCACCGTCGTCCTGGATGACGCTTCGGCTCCCGCGATCCTTGACTCGTGGATGGCGGGGCGGCCCGTGATCGTCACCGGCCGCTGCCTGACGGGGCTGGATCTCGTCACGAACGGCACGAACGGGATCGTCGCGGAAACCCCCACCGCAGTGGCCGACGCCATCGCGCTCCTGGCCGCGAATCCCGTCGAGGCTGGGCGAATGGGGCTCACCGGTCATCGCGAGGCGCTTGGGCGGCACAGCTGGAACCACGCGGCCGTATGGCTGCGCGATCTGCTTGGCACGGACACCATATCCAGGAAGATACCTGTGCAGGCTTAGAGTGCGGATCAAAACCGGGTAGGGCTGAGGTAAATCAACGGCTTCAGCCCACTTTCCACGGGTTTTGATAGGAGCTCTTAGAGGATCGGTTCTCGCAAACAGGTCAGCCACGTGCCTGCGGGGCCATTGCCGGTGGGACGCCATCGAACTGGCCTTCGACAACCCGGCGCGGGAGCGCGTCTTGTGGATCGAGGCTTTGGCTGCCCGACCGTCCACGCCGATGCCATGCCTATTCACAATGCCGGCGGCACCAGTGGTGCTGGCCGCATTCGTATGATACCGAAGGCGCTTGCGGCCAGCCGATCATGGGAGCCTTTACAACGGCCGCATGTCGGCGAGGGCAACGGACCGTGCATGAGAGGAAGGCTGGGAACCAGCCGTTGCGCAAGGACAACACACAGTGACCCAGATGCTGATCCTACAAACGGCCGATCCATTCCGCTACGCGGAGATGCTGACCATCACCGGTCGCCTCAACGCATCCTACGCACAGCGGCATGGCATCCCTTACGATGCGTATGTGGGAATCAAGCGGGGCTATCATCCCTGGCACGCGGCCTTCAACCGCATCATCCTGCTGTCCGATTTGCTCCGCCGCGGGTACCGGGGTTGGGTTTTCTATATGGATGCCGACGCTTTCATCGCTGACTTGGCGTTCGATGTCCGGGCCTACGCGGAAAGCCACAATCGCCATGCCCTGATTGCCAGCAAGGGCGCTGAGGGAGGATGGTGGGACATCAACAACGGGGTGTTTCTGCTGAACTTCGCGCACCCCTCCACAGCTTTCATCGTGGAGGAATGGAACAAACGCTTCTTCGACATCGACGAGCAGGCTCTGTCCGCGGGACGGGAATGGCACTCCGTCATGGATGACCAGGCGCTCCTCCACAGCGTGCTGTGTGACAACGAGCAACTCCGTGACTCCCTGTATGTCGATACCGAAGGGTTGATCAACTACAAGGCGCGCTTCGTTCGCCAGATCATCCGCGGCAATGGCGCAACGTTCGAAGAACGGCTGGCCATCATCCGTTCCGAGGTGCAGGCCGTCGAAATGGCCTTCGGCCTGACCGGCGCGTCCCGGCAGGATGGCCTCAGTGCCGACGCTGTTCTCTGGTGTCATCGCATCCTGCTCGGGCGGGAACCGACGGACTGGTCAATCATCGATTGGCTGCGCACCCAGCATACAAGCCTGCCCTCGCTTACCCAGTGGTTCCTCGACTCTCCCGAATACCGTGGGCAAGCCATCGGCAATTTCGAGCGGGGCTCACCGCCCCTCAGCCGGGACGCGATTGTCTGGGCCTACCGCACGATCCTCGGCCGCATGCCGGAGGGAGAGGATGTCGTGGAGTTTCACTTGAGCATCCATCAGTCGTTTGATGACATGGTGCAAGCTTTTCTGGAATCCGAAGAGTTCCAGCAGAAAATCCTCCAAAAGGCATCGGGGCGATAAGCAAGAGCATGGTCAGAGCGGCTTTCGACCAAGGTGGATCGGATCTGGACTGACCTGGGCCCAACCGGCCTCTGCTCAAGGCTGGTTTTTCGAAGTGTTCAGATAATATCAATCATACCGTCGGCGGCTGAAGGCTTCCATTGAGGCTCCGCTGTTCCACCTGTCTGAGGATGGGCAGCAAAGTTCATCTGAAGCGGCACCTTGAGGCCGATGAACTGCATCGGCTGTACAAGGAAGCGAAGGGGGGTCATCGCAGAATCTGTTCAAAATCGTACGCTAAGCGGCGGGCCCGGGAGAGCAAGCGGCTGACCGTGGCGGGATGGACGCCGAAGAGCCGGGAAACCTCGGCGGCGGACTTCCTCCCCGATGTCACCATCTCAATGATTTCACGGCATTGCGCGGTCGTGAGCTTTGGGCGTCGGCCGCCGCGCCGCCCCTGATTTTTGGCGGCTTCCAATCCCGCCCGGGTGCGCTCGCGGATCATGGCGCGCTCGAATTCGGCGAAGGCGCCCAGCATCTGCATCATCATGCGGCCGGCCGGGCCGGTGGTGTCGACGGCCTCGGTGAGCGAGCGGAATCCGGCTTGCGCCAGCTCGATCCGCTCCAGGATCAACAGCAGGTCCTTCAGCGACCTGGACAGCCGGTCGAGCTTCCAGACGACAACCACGTCACCGGGACGCAGCTGGTCGAGCAGCCGATGCAACTCGGGCCGGTCCCAGCGGCCGCCCGATCCCGCCTCCTGGAAGACACGCATGCAGCCAGCCGCCCGCAGGGCGTCCACCTGGGCCGATGCGTCCTGCCCTTCCGCTTTCGACACGCGCGCGTAGCCAAGCAGCATCGCACCATCCTTGCATAAACCCGTTGCCTTGGATACGAGTTTGGCAACAGGATTGTGCAACCAGCAAGCCTTTGTTCTACCGTTCCCCTCCAGACCGGTGCGCAGACGGCCGTTTGCGCAATGCCCATCCCATGCCCCGCCGCCAGCTTCTATCCCCTCAGACGCGAGCCGCTCTGTTCGATCCACCGTCGGAGCCGACCGCCATCACGCGCCTGTACACCCTCTCGCCGGACGATCTGGCGCACGTGCGTCGTCGGCGCCGTCCCTGGAACCGGCTCGGCTTCGCGATGCAGCTGGCCTACCTGCGCCATCCTGGACGGGCCCTGGGAATTGGCGAGGAACCACCGACCGCCATGCTCGCTCACATCGCCGGACAGGTCGGGGCCGATCCGGCATTGTTCGTCGACTACGCCCGGCGGGAGGAAACCCGGCGCGAGCATTTGGCCGAACTGCAAGCGGCCTTCGGGCTGTCGCCCTTCGGCTTGGCCGACTATCGGGCCATGTGGCGTGTGGCATCGGAGGTGGCTCGCGGCACCGACCGGGGCGATGCCATCGCCTTGGCTGTAGTGGAAGAGCTGCGGGCGCGCCGCGTCCTGCTGCCGGTCGCCACCGTGGTGGAGCGCCTCGGCCTCGCCGTCCGTGCCAGGGCTCGAGCCGCCGCTTATGCCAGTCTGATCCGCGGGTTGGAGGATCGACAGACCGAGCGCCTCCTGGCGCTCTTGAAGGTGACGGAACCGGAGGGCCGCACCGGCTTGACGCAACTGCGCGAGTGGTCGGAGGCGCCTTCCGCAGCGAACCTGGTCCGTCTGGCGGAGCGCTTGGCAACGGTGCGGGCCATCGGCATCGAAGCGGATCGGGCGCGGCGCATTCATCAAGTCCGCTATGCCATCATCGCCGGCGAAGCGGGAATCATGGATGCGCAGCACCTGTCGCGCCTGGGCCCGGAACGCCGTCTTGCCGTCCTGACCGCCTTCGTCATCGAGCAGGAGGCCCGGCTCAGCGACGCCGCCGTGGAGATGTTCGACCGGCTGATGGGAGCCCTGTTCCGGCGTGCCGAGCGCAAGCGCACGGAACGGCTGACCGACCGGGCCAAGGAGCAGGAAAGCCTGGTCTGGATGCACGCGGTGAGCGGCCGGGCTCTCGTCGCCGCCCGACGGAACGGGACCGATCCGTTTGCCGCCATCGAGGCGGCCGTGGGGTGGAAAGCCTATGAGAAGAGCGTCGATCACGCCGTCGGCATCGCCGAGACCGCCGATGAAGGCAACAGCCTGCCCGAGGTGGTGGAGCGGCATGCGTCCGCCCGGCGGTTTGCCCCGACCTTCCTGCAAACCTTTGCCTTCCGCTCGTACCGCAAGTCCGATCCGCTGCTCAAGGCGGTCGACGCCATCAAGGCACTGTATGTGTCGGAAGGCCGGCCGACCCTAGCGAAGGACGCGCCGGTCTCCTTTCTCCAGCGCCGTTGGCGCCCCCTCGTGCTGCCACAGGGTAAAAACCTCGATCGCCGCGCCTATGAAATGGCCGTGTTCGCGCATCTGCGCGAACGGCTGCGTGCCGGCGATGTCTGGATCGAGGGCGCCCGCGCCTATCGACGGTTCACCGACTTTCTGCTGCCCCGGCCAACGTTCGAGGACCTGCGCAGCACCGGGAGCCTCGATCTCCCCATCCCGGTGTCGTGGCCGGACTATGCCACGGAACGGACGAAACTCCTGGACGACCGGTTGCGCGAGGTTGCCGCTTTGGCCGAAGCCAACCGATTGCCGGACGTCACGCTGGAGGAGGGCCGCCTAACCATTTCCCCGCTGTCCCGCGCCGTGCCCGAGGCTGCGGGCATTCTCGCCAAACGGCTGTCCGCGCTCCTGCCGCGCATACGGATCACTGAGATCCTGGCCGAGGTCGACCACTGGACCGGATTCACCAGCAGCTTCACCCATGTGCGCACCGGCGAGCCGGCCTTCGACCGCGCCGCGGTGCTCGGCACGGTGCTGGCGGACGGCACCAATCTGGGGCTGTCGCGCATGGCCGAGGCGTCGCGCGGCTTGAACCATGCCCGGCTGATCTGGGCGGCGGAGTGGCATGTGCGCGACGAAACCTACGCCGCTGCCCTGGCCACCGTGGTGAACGCCCACCACGCCCACCCGATGGCCCACCACTGGGGGCCGGGCGAGACCTCGTCGTCGGATGGGCAGTTCTTCCGGGCGGGCGGCCGTGGCGAGGCGCGCTCCGACGTGAACGCCCGCTATGGCGACGACCCCGGCGTGCTGTTCTACACCCATGTCTCAGATCGGTTCTCTCCCTTCCACACGAAGGTGATCTCGGCCACGGCGGGCGAGGCGGCCCATGTGCTGGACGGCCTTCTGATGCACGGCAGCGCGCTGTCCATCCGCGAGCACTACACCGATACGGCCGGCGCGACCGATCATGTGTCGGGACTCTGCCATCTTCTGGGGTTCCGCTTCGCCCCTCGCGTCCGCAATCTCAAGGAGCGTCGGTTGTATGTGATTGACCGCATGGCCGATTATGGATTGCTGACGCCATTGATCGGCGGCCCGGTGCGCCTGCACTTCGTCGAGGAATCCTGGGATGACCTGCTGTGGCTGGCCACGTCCGTGCGCACCGGGACGGCGGCGCCGTCCGCCCTCTTGCGCCGCCTCGCGGCCTACCCACGGCAGAACCAGCTCGCCAAAGCGTTGCGCGAGGTCGGCCGCATCGAACGCACACTGGCAACCTTGGACTGGCTGAAGGACCCGGACCTTCGCCGTCGCTCCCATGCTGGCCTGAACAAGGGGGAGGCGGAGCATTCGCTCAAGCGGGCCGTCTTCTTCCATCGTCTGGGCGAACTACGTGACCGGACGTTCGAGAACCAGAGCCATCGGGCCTCGGGGCTCAACCTGGTGGTCGCCGCCATCGTGCTCTGGAACACCGTTTATCTGGGTCGCGCCGTGGACGCGCTCCGCGCAGCCGGCGAAGACATTCCCGCTGACCTGTTGGCACACGTGGCGCCACTCGGCTGGGAGCACATCGCGCTCACCGGAGACTATGTCTGGGCTGACGGCGACGTGGATTCCTCGGCAGCGTTCCGACCACTCCGGCGAATTCCCGCTTCGTTCCAGAGGGTCGCCGCCTAGCGTACGATTTTGAGCAGGTTCTGCGATGGCCCCTCGTGGGACGCTATAACGAGGCCGGGGTTGCGGGGCTGGGCGACCAGCGCCAGTTCAACCCCGGCGCCAGACCGCTGCTCGACGCAAGCCAGCAGCGCCGCCTGAGGGATAGCCTGGGCGACCCGCCGCCCGATTACGGCTTGTGGACGGGCCGCTCGGGCGCCGAGCTATGAGGGAAAGTGGGTGATGACGGTCTGAAGAAGGCGGCGTATCGAGGCGGGTGACGAAGCCTGCCAGAAGCTCCACGAGAGAGCGATACGCCATGGACGAGGATAGCAAGGTTATCCATCCCGGAAAAAATGCGCAAGGCTCGATGGGCCAACTCCTCGATGGACCAGCCAAGCCTCTAGCGGGCAGCCTTGCACTGCATAGGGGTCATGAAAGCACTCCCGATCAGGGTCACTGTCCAACGTGTGAAGCTATTTCACCGCCGCTCGCTGCTCACGGTCCAATAGGCCTTGAACCCGAGCACGATCCAGCAAGCTCTTGACCGAGGCCGCCGCCCAGGTGCGCCCGCCCCGTGGCGTGGTTTCCCGCATCGCCTCCAGCTGGGCGCCGATGGCCCGCAGCGACAGCTTGGGGTTCGCGCGGGCGATGCCGGCCACCAGCACCATCAACCGGTCGTCTCCGCGCACGGATGGCACCTTGTCGAGCAGCGCCGGGTCGGCCAGCCCCTCGGCGACGAAGGCGTGGACGGCCCGGCGCAACCGCTCTGAGGTCCAGTGCCGGCCCGGCGGCAGCTTGGCGTTGACGGCGCGGGTCACCGCCGCCCACGAGCGGGACGGCCGGAGGCGCCGCACGGTGGGCAGCCACTCCTCGGCCGTGCGGGTCAGTTCCAGCAGGTAGAGCTGGCGCTGCCGGTCGGCGAGGCGCTGCGCCGTCGCCCTGTCGCCCTGCTTCAGCTTGGGATTGCCCCCGACCCGGCCCCGCGCCTTGGCCGCCGCCAGCCCGGCCCGCGTGCGTTCGCGGATCAGCGAGCGTTCGTACTCGGCCACGGCGCCGAGCATCTGCAGCACCAGCGTGCCGTGCGGGCTGGCGGTGTCGATCGGGCTGGTCAGGCAGCGGAAGTGGCAGCCGCGGCCGCGCAGGTCCTCGATCACTTCCAGCAGGTGGGCCAACGAGCGGCCAAGCCGGTCGAGCTTCCAGATGACAAGCGTGTCGCCGCGGGCGATGCGGGCGAGCGCCCGCGCCAGCTCCGGCCGGGCCCGGGACGCGCCTGACGCCTTCTCCTCGAAGATCTCGGCGCAGCCGGCGGCGCGCAGCGCGTCCAGCTGGCCGGCGGTGGTCTGCTCGTCGGTCGAGACGCGCGCGTAGCCGATGAGGGCCATTCCCTTCTCCCAAGCCGGAAAAAAAGACCTCCGGACACCCCCTTTGTAAAATTTTAGAGGATGAAAATAAACGACCGTTTCGGGGCGCGCCAATTCCTTTACAGCGACCACGCGGGCGGCCTTCCCATGATCAAGAGCGTCCCGGAGGAGATCTGCGACCTGGATCAGGGCGCCGGACCGTGGGCCGCGAAACCAGGCTGCGGACATTGGCCGAATGGCTTGGCGATCCGGCTGAAGTTGAGCGCCCTGGCGCGCCTGGAGCGGCCGATCTGAGCAGCAGCGGTCCGGTTCTAAACCGATCCACTCTCTTCTAAACGGATCTGGTCTGCAAAACGCCGGTCGGGCCGTGGCGGAAGCCGCGGAAAGCCGGCTTCTAAACTGATCCACCCGATAACGACAAGGCGAAAGGGGCATTGTCCCGCGGCATCCGTCTCGAACAGGCACCGAAGAGAAGCCCCCTGGCTCAGAACCAATCTGAGCGATCAGTATCATTTCCTGCAATCCAGGAGTGCTCTTTCTTGGCTTCGCTGGAAACAGGATGGCTGAGCCGTTGGAGGAAGCAGCCAAGCCCTACCATCGCGGCGCGGTGGGAAACCGCGGGTGATGATCGGCCCGTTGGTCGCTGAGTGGGATTTTGCGCAAGGCATCGGCAAGCGAGGGCGGGGGCGAGAACGATCCACGCGAGAGTCGTGGGAACGCCTTGGTGAGGCAGCCCGCCTCAAGGCGTTCCAGGTCTGGGCAAAAGTCGCCGGCGCGTTCAAGCCACCGAGTCAACCCCACCCTCGCCCAGCCTTGCTATCGGCGCGTCGGCGGTGCTGTTGGCATGGAGGGCCTCACGCCGTTTTCTGCTGCTGCTCCCGGAGCTTTGCGAGGAGTGGCTTCGCCCGTGCGTCTCCCGCATCGGCCCCGCGGTTCAGCCAATATTCCGCCCGTTCAGCATCCTTTTCAGGACGCCAAATCCCAAACAATTCGCCAAGCGCGGTCATGGCACCGGCTTCGTTCTGCTGGACGGCGGCGGTAAACCAACGTTCGGCTTGCTCGTAGTCCGGAGCCATGCCGAGCCCCTGCATGCAAAAGCGCCCCAGATTGACCTGCGCGAGGGCATGGCCCTGCTCAGCCGCCATGAGGGACCATTTGACGCCTTCCGTATAGTCCTGAGGCACACCATCGCCAGCGGCGTAGATGGCGCCAAGGCGGAACTGCGCCAACATGCTGCCCTGCTCGGCGGCGCGGCGGTACCAGTCGATCGCGTCCACCGTGCTGCGCGGAACGCCGAGGCCCAGGTTGTGCAGGAGGGCGATGTTGTAGCCCGCGTCCGGGTTGCCCTGCTCGGCGGCGCGGCGGAACCAGTCGAGCGCCCGGCCGTAATCGCGGTCGACGCCGCGGCCTTCGGCATAGAAGGCACCGATGCGCAGCTGCGCCTGCGGGTCTCCCTGGCCGGCGGCGCGCTCATACCAGCGGGCGGCCTCCAGATCGTCCTTCGGGACGCCCTGGCCATTCAGATACATCTGGGCAATGATGTGCTGGGCGCGGCGGTTGCCGAGTTCGGCGGCCCCCCGGTACCAGATCGCGGCCTCGAACAGGTTGGGCTGCACGCCGTCGCCGCGGCTGTGCAGTTCGCCCAGAAGGATCATGGCTTCGGCATCGCCCTGGACCGCGGCCTTGCGCAGCCAGGTTTCGGCCTGTTCGATGCTCCGCGGCACGCCGAGGCCGCGGGCGTAGAGCATCCCCAGAGCGCGTTGCGCCGCCGCCGTCCCCGCCTCGGCGGCCTTGCGGTAGCACTCCATGGCTTTCTCGCTGTCCTGCTCGACGCCCAGCCCGGCCGTGTACTGGCTGCCCAGATAGTACCAAGCCATGGCGTTGCCCTGCTCGGCGGCCTTCTGGAACCAGCCATGGGCGGTTTCAGGGTCGGGAGCCCCGCCATAACCGCCGGCCAGCAGCGTGCCCAGGCCCAACTGCGCCGGGGCGCTGCCCTGCTCGGCGGCGCGGCGGTACCAGATTTCGGCTTCCTGGTAATCCGGCGTGATGCCGAAGCCGGACGCATACATGTAGCCGAGCATGGCCTGCGCAACGACCGCGCCCTGTTCGGCGGCGGCCCGAGCCCAGCGCAGCGCCTCCTCGTAATTCTGCTCGATCTTGAGGCCGTTGGGGAAAAGCATCTCGAGGACGGCGTCGCTCGGGATGGCGCCTTTGGCGCCGCCGGAGCCATAATAATACATTTCCGCCAGTCGGACCTGGGCGTCCCTGTTGCCCTGTTCAGCGGCCTGCACGTACCAGCCGACGGCGTCCACGGCGTTGCGCAGGACGCCTTCGCCCAGATCGTAGAGACGACCGATGCGGTATTGCGCTTCCACATGACCGTCGCGCGCCGCAGCCAGCCAGAGGTCGAAGGCTGACTTGTGCTGTCCACGCTCGTAAGCCTTCAGGCCGCGCTCGTAGACGTCTTCTGGTTTGTTCCGTCCGAACAGCCTTTTGGCGGCGCCCAGCACCTGCCGCATGGAATACCCACCTTCGTGCTTTGTGGATGCCGGTGCCGCCCCATGACGGCACCGCTTGCCGTCCCGTTTTATGGCTCCCGGGCGCCTTCCGAAACGTTCTTCATCACACCTTCCATCAGATAGGACAGGATGGTGCGCTTTCCCACCATGATGTCGGCGACGACCGGCATGCCGGGGATCAGACGGAAGTTTTCCGGCACATCGCGCAGGGCCACCTCGGTCAATTCAATGCGCGACCGGTAGAAGGGCTGCTTGGCCTGTTGCGAGCCGTCGTCCCGCTGGGTGAAGGCGTCTTCGCTGATCGTCCGCACCACGCCCTTGCCCATGCCGTATTTGAGGTAACGGTACGCCTCGAACTTGACCTGCACCTCGTCGCCCAGCTTGACCGAGCCCTGGTCGGCCGTGTTGATCTCCGCCTCGACTTCGAGCTTGGCGTTGACCGGCATCAGGGTGATGAGCTGGCGGGCACCTTCGACCACCGAGCCGACGGAGAAGTGGCCGATGTCCAGCACCACCGCGTCCTCGACAGCCCGCAGAGCGACCAGATCGCGGCGCTTCTGGGCCTTGGCCATCTCTTCGGCGGCTTGGCTGAGCTCGGTCCGGCGGGTCACCAGATTGGTCAGCGTCTCGCTGCGCCATTGCTGGACATAGGCGTCGCGTTCCGCGCGCAGGGCCCCCATGTCGTGGGAGGCCGTTCGGATGGTGGCGTCGCTGAGGGCAAGGTTCCGCTCGACCTCGATCCGCGTGTCCGCCGCCTGGAGCGAGTTCAGGCGGCTGCCCACCTGGTTGCGCTCCAGCTCCTGGCGCATCGTCTCCACCTTGGTGAGGATTTCACGCCGGGACTGGTAATAGCGGGCATCCTCACGGCTGCGCGTGATCGTGGCCTGCGCGGTTTCGATGCGCTGGTCGAAGTTCGCCAGCTTCGCCTTGTACTCCGCCTGGCGATACTTCCAGATCGACGCCTGGAGCACCGCGTCGGCGTTGCCGGTATCCGCGTCGGCCAGCATGAACGGCTTGCCGTCGGCTTCCGCCTGCAGGCGGGCGATCTCCGCCTCCAGGCTCTGAATCTTGGCTTGAACCTGGGCGACGTCGGCCGTCGTGAAGGTCGGGTCGAGCGTCGCCAGCACATCGCCGCGGCGCACCGTCTGCCCGACATGGACGTCGATGCTGCGGATGATCGATGTTTCAAGCGGCTGCACGACGATGGTCGGCGACTTGGAGACGACGCGCCCCTGCGCCATCACCACGCGGTCGACGCCGACCGTGCCGCCCAGGACGAGCAGGCTGCCCAGCATGCCCGCCAGGACCCAGACCGTCATCCGCGCCTTCCAGGGATACGGCCTGCCGATCAGCTCCGCCGTTTCGCCCTGGAAGTCGTTGATTGCCCGCTCGGCGTCCAGATCAGTTGGTTGCGGTCGGCGCAAGAGAAGCACGGTCATGGATCGGTCCTGGAGCGAGGTGGCGGTTCTGCTGGAACCAAAGGTGCCGGTAGACGTCGCAGCGGTTCAGCAATTCGTCGTGCTTGCCGGCATCGTACAGGGCTCCCCGTTCAAGAACGAGGATCTGATCGCAGTTCACCAGCGAAGCCAGCCGGTGGGAGATGACGATCATCGTGCGGCCCTGCCCGATGCGGTTCAGGTTGTTGTTGATGATCGCCTCGCTGTCGGGGTCGAGGGCGCTCGTCGCTTCGTCCAGGATAAGGACGGAGGGATCGACGAGCAGGGCGCGGGCGATGGCGATGCGCTGACGCTGGCCGCCGGACAGGTTTGCCGACCCTTCCTCGATCATCGTGTCATAGCCGCGGGGCAGGCGCTCGATGAACTCCTCCGCACCGGCCATCCGGGCGGCGCGGATCACTTCGTCGAGCGAGGCGCTCTGGCGCGCCGCCATGATGTTCTCGCGGATCGTGCCGTTGAACAGGAAGTTGTCCTGCAGCACCACGCCAAGGCTGGAGCGCAGATGGCTCAGATCGATCTCGCGGAGATCGACGCCGTCGATCTTGATCAGGCCCTCATACTGCTGGTGCAGACCCTGGAGCAGGCGCGTGATGGTCGTCTTGCCCGAACCGCTTCGGCCCATGATGCCGACGACGGAGCCCTTCTGAATGGTGAAGGTAATATTGTCGAGCGCGTGGTTCTGCGAGCCGGGATAGCGGAAACGGACGTCGGAGAAGGTGATCTCACCCTTGATCTCCGGACGGACGCCGTGCGCGTCGCGCGGCCGCTCCGGCTTCTGGTTGACCACTTCCGAAACCTGGCCGACCGCCCCCCGGACTTCCTGGACCTGCTGCATGATGCCCGCGATCTGGACGAAGGGGGCGACCGCGCGCTGCGCGATCATGCTGAAGGCCACGATCGTGCCGGCCTGGACCAGAGCGTTCTCTCCGATGGCGAGGTAAGCGCCAAGCGCCAGGGAGCCGACGTAGACGCTCTTTTCCAGCGGTTGCAGGATGGTCTGCGGATGGTTGGCCAGAATGTTCATGTTCGTGGACGCACGCACGGCGTCCGCGACCCGGACATCCCACTCCTGGCGCTTGCGGCCTTCCAGGGCCAGCGACTTCACGGTTCGTATCCCATGCAGGATCTCGATCATGAAGGAGTTCTTGCGCTGCTCGGCCGCGATCACCTTCTTGTAGGCGCGCGCCAGCGGCGCGATGTACAGGAACACGACCAGGAACATCAGGGCCGCCAAGCTGAGCACCATGAGCGACAGATAGGGGCTGAGCGTGAACATCACCGGGATCAGGATGACGAGCGTCAGCGAGTCCAGCACGGTGCCGAACAACTGGTTCGTCAGGAAGTTGCGGATGCGCCAGACTTCGTTGAGACGGTGATTGATCACACCGGTCGGTGTGCGCTCGAAGAAATCGATCGGCAGATTGATCATCCGGTCAAAGATGAACAAGCTGATGCGGGCGTCGATCCGGGCCGTGCCGACGGCGATCAGGTAGCGCCGCAGATAGGCGAACAATGTGTCGAAGACGAGGAGGATCGCGATCCCCCCCAGCAGCACGGCCAGGGTGGACAGGCGCTGGTGAACCAGCACACGGTCCACGATGACCATGAAGATGAGCGGCGGCATGATGACGAGGATGCTGAGCATCAGCGCGGCGATGCTCACGTCCCGGAAGATCCGCCGCTCCCTCAGGATCTGGTTGATGACCCACCGGAAGCCGAACGGCTGCTCATCGTCGTTCAGCGCGTAGGAGCGCTTGAAGAGGATGGCGTCGCCGTCCCAGACGGAGTTCAGCCGCACCTCGTCGACCGCGACGCAGGCCTCTTCGAGGCTCAGCGGATCCTGCAGCAACGCCGCCGGAGCTGATCCATCGTCGGCCTTGCGGAACCCGATGAGCAACATGGCCCGCCCGTCGCGCATGCGCAGCAACGCCGGCAGCGCCTTGCCCAGGTTGGCCAAGTGTTTCCATCGGAGTTTCGTCGGGCGGGCCTGGAGGCCGTTTTCCCTGGCGATCTTGGTCAGCAGGCCGGGACCGACCTCTTCCGCACCGATCGCATGATCACGCAGCAGCTGTTCGATCGACAGATGCAGACCGTGATGGCGCGCCACAATGACGAGGCCATGCAGGTTGGTGTGCATGGCCGACGTTGACGGCTCTTGCGCGTTTCTGGCAGTTTGGCTGTGCATCACGGCTCTTTGTTTCCAAGGCTCGGCTGGCGGTCGGACTGTAGTGTATCCTCTCGAAAGGGTACAAGAAAATGTCTGTGACCAGAGAGGGCGAAGCAATCTGCGCATCGAGATTACTCCTTGCGCATGGTCAACAGACCTTTAACAGGACGCGAGAAAAGGCCGTGTGCGGTCTGATGTCCTACGCTGACCACACAAAGCGCGGAAGAAACGCGGATCCGGAAAAGCTCGCATGACTTTTCCGGAAATGCCAAAGCCTTCGGCGGGACACGACGCTCACGCGGTCCCATAAGCGTCTGGAAAGCTTGGCGCCGCGGCGCGCGCAGGCTCCCTCGTCCGCCTGCCCAGCACGCCCTCGATCGGCGGGCACGGCCATCCCCGGGCGGCCGCGACACCAAGCGCGGCCCATTGCCCTCGCAGACTTCTGATCCGCACGGCGCGCTGATGCACGAACCGATCGTGCGTCCGGTGCGACGGTGGCGGTGGAATCAAGGGGACATGATGGCGAACGCCAGGGCCCGCGTCATGGCCGGTCCAGGCCGGGAACCGTGGCCGTCCACACCGTCACACCGGGCAACCTTGGGAAGAAAGCCGGTGCGGCTCGCTTCGATCGCAAGAAAAATTCCAGACGGAGGCCTTCCTCAAAGAACAACGGAAGCCTGCGCATTTCATTTGCAATTAGTGAAAATGTTTATTGAAAACAATCCTTTCGGCTGATGGAGAAAACGGCGGCGCGCAAAAGGGGTATGTCTGAATACTGGCTCTTACCCTCTCGCATCGAATCTCTTCAATAGAACTAAGTTGTTTTCCCGTCGTATCTCCAATGAAAATCCCCGGATGAAATGAATATAAGTATCTACGTCACCTTATATGAGGAGCATGAGTTATCCCTTATTAGGAGATTGCAGAAGTCTACCCTGGAAATTCATGTCATAGGGTGTCGCACGCCTTGCCATATACGCGAGACAGGCGGTCGGGCATCCCAACGATCACAACAAAATTTTACGGAGAGTTTCCCTTGAACGAAGTCATCATCGCGGACGCTGGGCTTGAGGACCTCGACGGGCTGCTCAGCCGCCGCCGTCCCGACGTTCAGGTCGCGCTCGTCTCCGCCACCGACGATGTTCACGCCGTGCTGGCAACCGCCCTTGCCGCGCGTCCAGCCGCCGTGCATCTGGTTGCCCATGGCGAGCCGGGACGGGTCCGGCTGGGAGCCCGGCCCCTGGACGCGCAGTCGCTGCTCGACCGCGCCTGGCCTGACGCGCACGGCACCGAAATCCACATCCACGCCTGCCATGCCGGTTCCGGCGCGGCGGGGCGCCTCCTGCTCGACCGTCTGGCCGCCGCCACCGGCGCCACCGTCGCCGCAGCCTCCGGTCCGGTCGGTCCCGCCACGCAGGGCGCCTCCTGGACGCTCGACCTGCAAAGCGCGGCCGCTCCCATGTCCGTTCCCTCCCCCTTCGCCGGGGTTGATGGCTGGACTCACGTGCTGGCCGTCACCGGCACCGCGACGCCGGGCAACGATACGCTGACCAGCGACGACGCTGCGGACAACATCGACGGAGGCGCTGGCAACGACGTTCTGATCGGCAACGGCGGCAATGACACGCTGATCGGCGGCCTTGGCCACGACACCATGGATGGTGGCGCCGGGGCCGACGTGTTCGACGGCGGCGACGGCTTCGACGTCGTCACCTACGAGAACGCCACCTCCGGCATGATCATCGACATCGGCAACCCGGCGAACAGCACGGGCGACGCCGCCGGCGACACCTTCACCGGCATCGAGCGCTGGATTGGCTCCAACTTCGCCGACACCATGGTGGCCGGAAACGACCCGGTGTGGTTCTGGGGCCATGCGGGCGATGATGTGGAGATCGGCGGCGCCGGCAACGACACGATGGAGAGCGGCGACGGCAACGACACCGTCTATGGCGGCGCCGGCGACGACCAGATTTACAGCCGCGCCGACAACGACGTGCTCTACGGCGAGGACGGCAACGACCTGATCTACGGCGGCTGGGGCGACGACATGCTCGACGGCGGGGCCGGCAACGACACCCTGTTCGGTGAAGGGGACACCGACACCATCTACGGGGGCGCCGGCGACGACAGCATGGACGGCGGCCAGGGCAACGATCTGCTGTACGGCGGCGACGGCAACGACACGCTGATCGGCGGCATCGGCCACGACACCATGGAGGGCGGCGCCGGGGCCGACGTGTTCGACGGCGGCGACGGCTTCGACGAGGTGACCTACGCGAACTCGACCGCGGGCGTCGTCCTGGATCTGCGCAACCCGGCGAACAGCACGGGCGACGCCGCCGGCGACACCTTCACCAACGTCGAGCGCTGGATCGGCAGCGAGTTCGCCGACCGCATGGTCGCCAACGACGACGGCGTCTGGTTCTGGGGTCATGGCGGCGACGACGTCGAGATCGGCGGCGCCGGCAACGACACGCTGGAGAGCGGCGCCGGCAACGACACCATTTACGGTGGCGCCGGCGATGACCGGGCCTTCGGCCGCGGCGACGACGACGTGCTGTACGGCGAGGACGGCAACGACCTGCTGGCCGGTGGTGGCGGCAAGGACAGCCTGGACGGCGGCGCCGGCAACGACACGCTGATCGGCGACTGGGACACCGATACGATGATCGGCGGTGACGGCGACGACACCTTCTACAGCGGCGAGCACGGCAACTCGTCCGAGGCCGACGTGATCCTGGGCGGGGCCGGCAACGACACCTTCATCGTCGCCTCCCAGGGCGATGCGGGCACGGTGTCCTTCGACGGCGGCGACGGCAACGACACGCTGCGGATCAGCTCCGACAACGTGACCGATCCGGAAGGCAAGATCACCACGGCGACGCCGCAGATCGACATTTCCGGCATGACCCTGGCCGGCGTGGAGAATCTGGAACTGGTCGGCAGCGTCCGCCACACGGTGACGATGACGACCGCCCAGGCCAACGGCTTCACGGGCGGGGTGATCGGGGCCACGGTCGGCGACGTCTTCAGCATCGTCGGCACGGCGATGACGGGCACGGTCACCGCCGGCGACGGCAGCCAGCTCACCGCCGGGCAGGTCCAGGCCGAAACGGTGAATGGCGTCACCCTGCTGCGCATCGGCAACGACGCCAACGCGGGCGCCGACGTGACCCTGCGCTTCGACGGCAGCTTCGCGGCGAGCCAGTTCCAGGTCAGCGGCAGCACCATCACCTTGGCCAATGCCACGGTCACGCCGCCCACCACCGAACCCCCGGTCACCGAGCCGCCGGTTACCGAACCTCCGGTCACCCAGCCGCCCACCACCGAACCTCCGGCCACCACCATGTTCGACGTCACGGTGGACGGCGAAAGCAGCCGGGTGGCGGCGGAGGCCTACACGGGTCCGGTCACGTCCCTGCAGTGGCAGTTCATCGGCGGCTCCGGCAACGAAGCGATCAACGGCACCGCCGGCAACGACTTCATCAACATGGGCGCCGGCAACGACGCGATCAACGGAGGCGCCGGGGACGACGTGCTGGACGGCGGCTCGGGCTCCAACTGGCTGACCGGTGGAAGCGGTCAGGACGCCTTCTTCGTCGACGGCCGCAACCCGGAGGCCACCTGGTCCACGGTCTCCGACCTGGAGAAGGGCGAGTGGGCGGTCATCTGGGGCTTCAAGGAGGGCGTCTCCAAGCTGACCTGGGACAACATGTCGGGCGCCGACGGCGCCAAGGGGGCCACGGCCTACTGCGACATCGACGGCAACGGCACCATCGACACCGCGATGACCTTCACCGGGGTCTCCGTCTCGTCGCTGATGACCAGCACCTGGACCTCGGGGGACAGCCCCTATCTCGCCATCACCCTGACCTGAGCGGAAACCTCCATCCCCGGACCCGGCCGGGCGCCCTGCGGCGCCCGGTTGGGCATTCCGGTCGACGAACCCGGACGGCCGAGCGGGCAGCCTGACACATCAGGCTGCCCGCTTGACGCATTCAGGAAAGGCGCATTCAGGAAAGACGTTCCGCCACCAGATCGGCGATGGCGAGGCAGGACGTCAGCCCCGGCGATTCCATGCCGAACAGATTGACCAGCCCGGCAACGCCGTGACTGTCCGGTCCCTGGATCAGGAAATCGGCTTGCGGTTGCCCCGGCCCGCTCAGCTTGGGGCGAACGCCGGCGTAGGCGGGCACCAGGGCCCCGTCGGGCAGTCCCGGCCAATAGCGGCGGACCTCGCCGTAGAAGGCGTCGGCCCGCCGGGGGTCGACCCTGTAGTCGGGTTCGCCATGATCCGCGGGCGCCAGCCATTCCACATCCGGCCCGAAACGGGCCTGCCCGGCAAGGTCCAGCGTCAGGTGGACGCCGAGCCCGCCGTCCACCGGCACCGGGTAGACCAGCCGGGCGAAGGGCGAACGCCCTTGCCCCAGCGCGTAATAGTTCCCCTTGGCCAGCACCCGCGGCGGCACATGCTCCGCCGGGAAACCTTCCAGCCCGCGCGCCACGGCCCAGGCCCCCAGACCGGCGGCGTTGATCAGCGTGCCGCAGGCGATGCGCATCGGCTCCGCCCCGCCGACCTCCAGGTCGAAGCCGTTCCCGGTGCGATGGGCACGCTCCAGCGGGCTCAGGACGGCCAGCATGGCGCCCGCCTCCTCGGCGTCGCCCAGCAGGGCCAGCATCAGGCCGTGGCTGTCGATGATCCCCGTGGACGGCGACAACAGCGCCCCGACGCAGCGCAGGGCGGGCTCCAGCGCCGTCACCGCGGCCGCCGGAAGCTCGACGAGATCCTCCACGCCGTTGACGGCGGCCTGGGCGCGGATGGCCTCCAGCCGAGATCGCTGGCCATCCTCGGTGGCGACGATCAGCTTGCCGATGCGGCGATGCCCGACTCCGTGCTCCGCGCAATAGGCGTAAAGGGCATCCCGCCCGGCCACGCACAACCGCGCGCGCAGGCTGCCCGTCGGGTAGTAGATGCCGGCGTGGATGACCTCGGAGTTGCGCGAGCTGGTGCCGGTGCCGATGGCCTCCGCCGCCTCCAGGATGATCACCTCCCGCCCGGCGCGGGCCAGACGCCGGGCCACCGCCAGCCCGATCACCCCGGCTCCGACCACCACGCAGTCCACCCGCTCCATGCTTTTCTTCCGGCCCCGCTTCGTCCTGCCCTCGATGCAGGATCATAGAAGCCGCACGCCGGAGGGATGAAGCGGGATTTCCCGTTCAGAGCACGATGCCCGCTCAGAGCATGATGATGGAGATGTACGGAACGTTCCCGCTCATGCCGGCGGCCACGGTCAGCTCTCCGACCGACCGGCCGGTGAAGGTCATGCTGGCGTCGATGGTGCCGTTGGCATCGAGATCGCAGTGGATCGTGGCGCCTTTGGACCCTTCGGCGCCGCTCATCGCTTCCCACCTGAGCTTGGAGAGGCCTTCCCTGAAGCCCCAGATGATCGCCCACTCGCCCCGCTCCAGATCGGTGACGGTGGACCAGGTGGGCTCGCCCCCGCGGCCATCGACGAAGAAGGTGTCCTTGCCGGTTCCACCGACCAGCCAGTTGGAGCCCGAGCCGCCGTCCAGCACGTCGTCGCCCGCTCCACCGAACGCCGCGTCGTTGCCGCCCATCAGGTTGATGAAGTCGTTGCCATCCGAGCCCCCGACGACCTCGTCGCGGGCGTCGCCCAGAAAGGTCCATTCCAGGTTGGAGACCGGCCCTTCGTAGGCATAGGCCGGCACCGTCTGCTGCACCCCGTCCACGTACCGGGTGAAGAGAACGTGGGGCGGCTGGGCGGCGGGGGGCGTGTCGGATGGCGTGTCGGGCAGGGGCGCCGGAACGGGAGGCTCGTTGGTCTGGGGAACGGAGGGGGGCAAGGGGGTGCTTCCGCCGCCTTCCTGCGGGGGAACCGGCCCGCCGGGGGGCGCGATGCCCATCAGCAGCCAGGCGAGATCCTGGATTCCGGCGACGAGCGCCGGGGACAGCGGCAACAGGCTGTAGTCGTGGTTGTAGGCGTCGGCGAACAGCGGGTCGCCGATCCGGTCGCCCGCCCCGTACCCACCGACCTGATGCAGGAAGTTGCTGTCGATGGCGTTCTGCCCCGCCGACAGGATCGTCACGTAGCCGCCGAGCGGCACCGCGCCCGACACGAGGTTGCCGGTGACCGTGTTGTTCGCCGGGATGCCCGCCGCACCGGCCAGGGGCACCCATTCGATGCGGATGAAGCTCTCGCCGTTGGCCCCGAGCACGCTGACGTTGTTGGTGACGAGGTTGTCGTAGCCGCCATGGATCATGACGGCGGCCCAGGACGTGTCGCGCAGGAAGTTGCCCTGCACGGTCACGCCGCTGGTCAGGTCGTCCAGATAGATGCCGTATCCTTTGTAATTGAGCAGCCACTGGCCGGTGCTGGTGGTGGCGATACCGCCGGTGTGCTCGATCCAGTTCCCCTCGATCCGCGTGCCGGTGTGCAGGTTCGACCGGCCGAGCAGCTCGATGCCGCCGGAATCCGCCGTCTCCAATCCCGTGTTGCGGATGCGGTTGTAGAGGATGGCGTTGTTCAGGCTGATGGTCGCGCTGTCCCAGTTCTTGACCGAGATGCCATAGCGCGAGCTGTGGTCGATGTCGTTGTGGGAGATCACCGTGTCGCCGACCCCCGACGCCATGATGCCGCCGGCATACTTGCGCACCTCGCCGATGTGCTGGATGCGGTTGCCGGTGATCGTGTTGCCGATCGACTGGCCGCTCATGGCGATGCCGTTGATACCCAGATGGTCCAGATAGTTGCCGCTGACCAGATTGCGGTCCGACCCCTGGGTCAGGCGGATCCCCGTCCCGACATTCACGAAGCTGTTGCCGGCGATGGCGTTCAGGTCGCCGCCGACGACATCGAGCGCATTGCCGTCCGTCGTCGTGTTGATGAAGGTCAGCCCCTGGATCGTCACCCCGTTGGCGCCGTTCAGCCGCAGCAGCGTGCCGAGCCGGGCGACCTCCACCCCGGTCCCGTCGAAGCCCGCGTCCGCCTTGATGACCAGCCGCCCGTCCGACGCGCGGTAGGCGAACTCCCCCACCTGATCGACGTGGGCGCTGTTGCCCAGCAGCTTGAAGGTGGAGCCGTCGCGTATGGTGAAGGGCGCATCGGCGGTGAAGGTCAGGGTGCGCGTCACCGTGTCGATGCTGGCGACGGTCAGGATCGCGTCCTGGAGCCGTTCGGTGTCGAAGACCTGGACCCGGCTGCCCGGCACCAGATCGGCGGCGGTGACGTCGCCAACGCGGTAGCGCAGCGCGTTCTTGCTGGCGCCAGAGGTGCTCGCGTCCGCGACGAACCAGCCGGAGGTCGGGTCCTGCGGGTCGTAGGCCGCCTTGGAAGCCAGCCGGTAGCGCACGCCGTTGACGGTGACGTCCAGCCCCGGTGCCGCGGACAGGGGCGCCGACCAGACGCCGTTGCCTTCGTAGGTGAAGCCGGTGACCCGCTCGCCGCCGCTGAGGACCGCCTGCTCGCCCGGATAGCCCAGGATGCGGACGCCGCTGTCCGCAGCACCGAGCCCGAGCGCGTTCGTCAGGTTGTAGGCGCCCTCGCGGACGTAGGTGGTCTTGATGGTGCTGGCGCGCATGGCCGCCTGCGCGCGCTCCAGGCTGGCGAAGGGGCCGTCGGTGCCGTCGGCGTTCGGCTCGGCCAGCCGGCCGGACCAGGAATCGTTCCCGTTCTTCGCCACGTAGAAGGCGTCGCCCTGCGGGGCCGCGGCTTCCGACGCGGTGCCCTGGAAGACCGGAGTGGCGACCGCCAGGGTGGCGGACCCATCCCCGGCCGGCGCGGGAGCGGCGAAAGGCTGGCCGTTCACCGTCACGGCGCCGAGCGCCAGATCGCCGGCCTGCGCCCCGCCGACGGGCAGGATCTGCACCGTGTGGGCGATGGACGGGTCGATGGTGATGGAAAAGGTGAAGCGTTCGGCGGTGGTGGAGGTGGCTTCGGCCTCCCCGGCCAGCTTGCCGTCCACCAGGACCTGGAAGCGCACCGGCCCCGTGACGGAGGCGCCGCGCGCCGCCTCGACGGTGATGGGGATGGGCCGGGTGATGACCTCCTCCGGCTTCGGCGGGGGGCGGACCAGCGGACCGCCGAACATCTCCTCCCCCAGACCGAAGGACAGCAGGCCACCCCAATAGAGCCCCACTTGGCCGGCGACCACGTCCTTCCCGTCCACCGCCCCCTTGTCGTAGGTGACGCGCGGGTCGGTGGAAGCGATTTCCTGCCCGTCCACGACGATGGAACCGACGAACAGGTTGCGGTCCACCCCGTTCACCATCCCGTCGTTGTCGTACCAGATGGAGATCCGGTGCGCTTGGTCCGGATCGACCCTGGCGGTGAAGGTGTAGGGCGTGCTGGAGGTTGCGCCAACCCACGCCTCGCCGATCATCACACCGTCGACCAGCAGCCGGAAATGCGGTGCCGTCCCGCCCGCCGCAGCTCCCCAGGCGTTCACGACGATCGGGATGTCGATGGTTCGTTGCGGGGACGTGGACATGCCGGACCCTGGAGGCTAAGGAAGCACTCAAAAGTGGCATACCACTATCGATAGGATGTGTGACAACAGGCCCCGCCGGCCGGAACACGCCTTCCCTGTTGATGCCGGCCCTGTTGATGCCGGCTGTTGATGCAATGGGGGCGACCGTCAACCTTGACCGATTCGAGGCTCCGTCGTATCGGTTGAACACGGCAAGCGCATTCGCTGTGGAGGTTGACGTGCGTGGCGAAGACATGAGGCTCCTGCGCGAGGAGCGCAAACTTTCACAGCCGGATTTCGCGGCTTGGCTGAACGAGCGGCTGGAGCGGCGCTACGACCGGTCCAAGATCTCCCGCTGGGAAAGCAACAGCGAGAAGATCCCCGACGCGGTCGTCCGTTTCCTGCTGAAGGAGACGGCGGTGGTGGACGGCAAGCATGGGCCGGCGCTGGTCATCTGCCTCGCCAACCAGAAGGGCGGGGTCGGCAAGACCACCTGCACGGTCAACACCGCCAGCATCCTGGCACGCGAGGGCTACCGCGTGCTCATCATCGACGCCGACCCGCAGGCCAACGCCACGGCGCATCTCGGCATCGACCTGATCGAGTATGAGGAGGGCCGGCGCAAGTCGCTCGCCCACGTGCTGCGCGAGGAGGTCGCCGTCGAGGACATCGTGGTTCCGGTCGGCGACATCGGGCTGGAAATCGCCCCGTCGAGCATCGAGCTGGCATCGGTCGAGGTGGAGCTGACCGCCGACCCCAGCGGCCCCATGGCCCTGCGGGAGCGGCTTCAGGACGCGCGGTCGGCCTACGACTTCATCTTCATCGACTGCCCGCCGAACCTGGGCCAATGCACCGCCAACGGGCTGGTGGCGTCGGACCTCATCGTCATCCCCTGCCAGACCGAGTATCTGTCCTCCATCGGCGTGAACCATCTGCTGAAGACGATCAACAAGCTGAAGCGGCGCTGCCACCCCAGCCTCGCCGTCCTGGGCATTCTGCCGACCATGCACAACGCCCGGCTGAACCAGCATCAGGTGACCCTGGAGCAGCTCCACAGCGCGCTGGGCGGCACGCTGCGCATCTTCCCGCCGGTGCCGCGGGCGACCATCTACGGCGACGCCGCCCTTGCCGGACGCGCCGCCTTGGAGGCAGTGCCGGACGCGCCGGGGGCGTCCTCCTACCGGGCGCTCGCCGACGCCATCGTCGTGGAGCGGCGCAAGCGCGTGGAGGTGGCCAATGTCGCGTAAGCTCGGAACCGGGAACCTCGCCCGGCTGAACGCCATGAGCCGCGGCGCGCTCGCCGTCTTCGCGGAGCCGGAACAGGGGGTGCGGCTCGTCTACCCCGACGTGGACTGGATCGAGGCCAACCCCGATCAGCCGCGCCGCCGCTTCGACGAGGCGGAGCTGGCCGCCCTGACGGACTCCATCCGCAAATACGGCCTGCAGCAGCCGATCGGCGTCCGCGAGCTGGGGCCGAGCCGCTTCCAGCTCGTCTTCGGGGAGCGGCGCCTGCGGGCGGTCCGCGCGCTCGGCCAGCAGACGGTCCCCTGCATCCTGGTGCCGGACGGCATCGACACCGCCGAGGTGGCGGTCGTGGAGAACGTCCTGCGCGCCGACCTGACGCCCTTCGAAGAGGCTGACGCCTTCGTGGCCCTGGTGGAGAAGCACGGCTATTCCCACGCCGATCTCGGCCAGATCATGGGGCGCGACAAGGCCGAGATCACCCGGACCCTCGGGCTGACCAGGATCGCCCCGGCGGTGCGGGAACGCTATGAGGGGGCCGAGAAGAAGATTGCCCGCTACAAGCTTTACCAGATCGCCGCGCTCGACGACGCGGACGCGCAGATGCGCCTTCTGGACAGCCTGACCAACGACCAGCCCCTGCCGGAACCCCGCGCGCCCGGCGCTGCCCCAACGGGCACGCGGGACGAACCGGAAGCGGTTCTGAGCGCCTTCAGCCTGCGCGTCTCCCGCAACATCCTGCGCACCCGGGAGGCCCTGCACGCTTTCCAGGAGAAGCCGAAGCGGCTGGAGGATGTGGACCGCGAGGTGCTGCGCGACCTGCGCCGTTCCATCGACGCGATCCTGAACGGTGAGAATGGAGCCGGTGAGAATGGAGACAGTGAGAACGGCTGATCGGCATCGGTGAGAATTCTCACCGGTGGCTTTCCCGGTGCGAAGCGGTGAGAATTCTCACCGGCTTCTTTTCGGACCCCAGGCAAAGAAAAGGCCCTTCCCCGCATCCGCAGGGAAGGGCCTTTTCAGTTCGTCCGATCAGTGGGTCCGTCCAATCAGTGGGCGCTGCCGCCGTCCTCGAAGGAAGGGGCCTGGAGGCCGGAGGCTTCCAGTTGGGCCACGACCATGCCCTTCAACCGCTCCAGCCCTTCGGGCGTGCCGGACTCCGCACGGGCCACCAGCACGTCCTGGGTGTTGGAAGCGCGCAGCAGCCACCAGCCGTCCGCCGTCTTCACGCGCACGCCGTCGATGTCGTTGACGTCGGCGCCCTCATTCTTCAGCCGGCCCTTGACCTCCTGGACGACCTGGAACTTGCGCTCCTCGCTCACCTGGAAGCGGGTCTCCGGCGTGTTCACCACCGGCGGCAGGCGGTCGCGGAGGTCCGACAGCGGCTGGTTCAGCTTGCTGACCAGCCCGATCAGCCGCACCGCGCAGTACAGCGCGTCGTCGAAGCCGTACCACTTGTCGGCGAAGAAGATGTGACCCGACATCTCGCCGGCCAGCGGAGAGCCGAGTTCCGCCATCTTCGCCTTCAGCAACGAATGGCCGGTCTTCCACATCAGCGGGGTGCCGCCGAGCCGGGCAATCTCGTCGAACAGCGTCTGGCTGGCCTTCACGTCAGCGATGATCGTCGCGCCGGGGTGGCTCTTCAGCACGTCGGCGGCGTAGATCGCCACGAGCTGGTCGCCCCACACCACGCGGCCCCGATGGTCGATGGCGCCGATGCGGTCGCCGTCGCCGTCGAAGCCGATGCCGATGTCGCAGCCGTTCTCCGCCACCGCCTTCTTCAGGTCGACGAGGTTCTTCTCGACCGTCGGGTCCGGATGGTGGTTGGGGAAGTTGCCGTCGATCTCGTCGAACAGCAGGATGTGCTTGCCCGGCAGCTTCGCGGTCAGGCGGCGGAGGATCTCGCCGGAGGCACCGTTGCCGGCGTCCCAGGCGACGGTCAGGTCGCGGGTGCCGTCATAGTCGCGCAGCAGACGCTCCACGTAGGCGTCCTTGACGTCGACCTGCTCCGACGAGCCCTCACCGGAGACGTAGTCGGCCTTCGACGCGATGATGCCGATGTCGAGGATCTGCTGGCCGTAGACCGGCCCCTTGCCCAGCATCATCTTGATGCCGTTGTAGTCCGGCGGGTTGTGGGAGCCGGTGATCATGATGCCGGCTGCCGCCTCGCGGTCGCGGGTGGCGAAATACAGCATCGGGGTGGGGCCGAGCCCGATGCGCAGCACATGCAGGCCGCAGGCGACCAGCCCATCCACCAGGGCGGCTTCCAGCTCCGGCGAGGAGAGCCGGCCGTCGTAGCCGACGCACACGGTCTTCCCGCCGCCACGGGCGACCACGGTGCCGAAGGCCCGGCCGACCGCGCGGGCGTCCGCCGCGGTCAGGGTGCTGCCGACGATGCCGCGGATGTCGTACTCGCGCAGCACGGTCGGGTGGAAGGTGTGGGCTTCGCTCATGGTCTCGACTGACCTCCTTGTACCGGATCGCTTCAGACGTTCTGGGACGGCATTGCGGGCCGCCCGATGGAGCTGTAGACGAAGCCGGCGGCGGCCATGTCCTCGGGATTGTAGATGTTGCGCAGGTCCACCATGACCGGCTGCGTCAGCAGGGTCTTGATCCGCTTCAGATCCAGCGCGCGGAACTCGTTCCATTCCGTCAGGATGGTGAGGCAGTCGGCCCCCTCCAGCGCGCCGTAGGCGTCCTGGGTCCAGACCACGCCGGGCAGCAGCTTCTCGGCCTCGTGCATGCCGGCGGGGTCGAAGGCGCGCACGGTGGCGCCGGCGGCCTGGAGCGCCGGAATGATGTCCAGCGACGGGGCGTCGCGCATGTCGTCGGTGTTGGGCTTGAAGGTGACGCCCAGAACGCCGATGGTCTTGCCGGCCACCGACCCGCCACAGGCGGCGACGATGCGCTCGGCCATCTGCTTCTTGCGCTTGTCGTTGATGTCGACCACCGTCTCGATGATGCGCAGCGGGCTGCCGACCTGCTGGGCGGTGCGCACCAGGGCCAGCGTGTCCTTGGGGAAGCAGGAGCCGCCGTAGCCCGGACCGGGGTGCAGGAACTTCTTGCCGATGCGTCCATCCAGCCCGATGCCGCGGGCCACGTCGTGGACGTTGGCGCCCACCTTCTCGCACAGGTCGGCGATCTCGTTGATGAAGGTGATCTTGGCGGCCAGGAAGGTGTTGGCGGCGTACTTAGTCAGTTCCGCCGTCTCGAGCGAGGTCAGGACGATCGGCGTCTCGATCAGGTAGAGCGGGCGGTAGAGGCGGCGCATCACCTCGGCGGCGCGCTCCGAGCTGGTGCCGATCACCACACGGTCGGGGCGCATGAAGTCGCCGATGGCCGAGCCCTCGCGCAGGAACTCCGGGTTGCTCGCCACGTCGAAATCGGCGTCGGGGTTGGCGCGGCGGATGATCGCCTGGACCTCGCGGCCCGTTCCGACCGGCACGGTCGACTTGTTCACCACCACCGTGTAGTGGTCGAGGTTGGCGGCGACCTCCTCGGCGGCGGCGTAGACGTAGGAGAGATCGGCGTGGCCGTCGCCGCGCCGGGTCGGGGTGCCCACCGCGATGAACACGGCGTCCACGCCAGCCATGGCTTCCTTCAGGTCGAGCGTGAAGGAGAGGCGTCCGGCGGCGACGTTGCGCGCGACCAGTTCATCCAGGCCCGGCTCGTAGATCGGAATTTCGCCGCGCTTCAGGCGCTCGATCTTGCCGGCGTCCTTGTCGACGCAGGTGACGTGGACGCCGAATTCCGAAAAGCAGGCGCCGGACACCAGCCCGACATAGCCCGTACCGATCATTGCGATGCGCATGAGGAACCCTTGTTGTCAACGTCCATTAAGACCGCCCGTTTCGGCATGGAGCCGACCGGTGCCCGCCTTCCATGGTTGCCTTGCCTTATCAGGACAGCCGTGATGGAAACACCACCCTGCGGCAGGCTGTCGCGTGGACCGCGCGCCTTCGTTCAAGGCCGGAAACCGATTCCGATCCGTTTCGCCGGAGGCGGACGCGCCGTCCTGTTTCGTGGGGCGCGCCCCCGCAGAACCGTCTGGAAACTCCAGACGCCTCAGATCGCCTGGAGATAGGCGGGATCCAGGGCACCGTGACGGAACGGTATCCAGTCCTTGTGGTCGGCCCGGTACTGCAGGCCGTAGGGGTTCTTGAAGAAGATCTTCTGCAGCGGCTGACCGCCCTCGGCGCGGGTGCGCTCCAGGTCGATCAGGGACGAGGAGGCGAAGACCTTCTCCCACAACTCCGCATTGTCAACCTCGCGTCCCGCGTTCTTCACATAGTCGCGCGCGGTGTCGCTCAGTTGCCAAGCCTCTTCGACCATCGCGTAATAGTCCACAGTACCCTCGGCCATGACCCTGCTCCGAAGCATTCCAGATGACGCTTGGCATAGCGCATTTTTGGAAGGGAGAAAACTGTCCAGCGGTGGCGCCGCCCAGCGGCGACGCAGGGTTGTCACGCCGGGGCGGGCAGGCCCAGCGCCCCGGCCAGGGCCGCGGCGACCCGGTCCACATCGGCCTCCGCCATTGCCGGGAACAGGGGAAGCGACAGGGTTTGGGCGTAATGGGCGTCGGCGCCGGGCAGGGCGAGGACGCCGTAGCGCTTGCGCCAGTAGGGCTGGCGGTGGACGGGGATGTAGTGGACCTGGGTGCCGATGCCCCGCGCCCGCAGATCGGCCATGACCTGCGCCCGCGTCCGCCCGGCGGCGGCGAAGTCGATGCAAACGGCGCACAGGTGCCAGGCCGGGCGGCACCAGGAAACGCGGGCCGCGGGCCGGACCAACGGGGCGAGCGGGGCCAGCCGCTCCGCATAGAGGTCCATCAGACGGCGCCGCCGCTCCGCGAAGGCGTCCAGCCGCGCAAGCTGGCTGAGGGCGAGCGCCGACTGGATGTCGGTCAGGCGGTAGTTGAAGCCCGGCTCCGCCATCTCGTAGTACCAGGGGTTGGCGGTCCCATCCGCGGCAAAAGCGCCCTCATGGTCCTCGAATCCCGCCGGGTCCCGCTCCATGCCGTGGTTGCGGAAGCGGCGCAGGCGGGCGGCGAGATCCGCGTCGTTGGTGGTCACGGCGCCACCCTCGCCCGCCGCGACGGTCTTCACGGGGTGGAAGGAGAAGGCGGTCAGCGTGCCGAAGGCGCCGGAACCGACCGGCAGGGCACGCCCGTCCGGCGTCATGTCCACGCTGCCGATGGCGTGACAGGCATCCTCGATCACTGCCAGCCCGTGGCGGACCGCGAGCGCGCCGAGCCCGGCCATGTCCGCGGTCTGCCCGGCGAAATGCACGGGCGCCAGGGCGCGCACCCGCCAGCCGGCCCGCCCGGCCCGCTCCATGGCCGCCACCGCCTGCTCCGGCCCCATCAGGCCGGTGTCGGGATCGACGTCGGCGAAGGCGACCTCCGCCCCGACATAGCGGGCGGCGTTGGCGGTGGCGAGGAAGGTGACGGCGGGCACCACCACCGCGTCGCCCGGACCGAGCCCCAGCGCGAGCGCGGCCAGATGCAGGGCAGCGGTGCCGTTGGCGCAGGACACCGCGTGGGCCGCCCCGGTGCGTTCGCCCAGAGCCCGCTCGAAGGCCTCCACCGCCGGCCCCTGGGTCAGCCAGTCGCCGCGCAGGACGGTGGTCACCGCGTCGATGTCGCTCTGGTCGATGTCCTGGCGCCCATAGGGCAGGAAGGGCAGCGGCGGCCGGGGCGCCGGTTCGTCCATCACGGCGCTTCCGTGAGCAGCCGCATCAGCCGCGCGCCGTCCAGCCAGTCGGTGTTGGTGTCGCTCGCGTAGCGGAAACCGTCGGTCACCGGCTTGGCGCCCAGCCGCCGGTAGGGCTCGTGCGTCCAGAAGGCGAAGGCCGGCTCGATGACGAAACGGTCCGGCAGCTCGAAGGTCTGACGGGAATCGTCCTCGGTGATCATCACCTCGTGCAGCTTCTCGCCGGGGCGGATGCCGACCGGCTTGTGCGGCAGGTGGGGCGCCATGGCGCGGGCCAGATCGGTGATGCGCATGCTGGGAATCTTGGGCACGAAGATCTCCCCGCCCTGCATCATGGCGATGCAGGACACGACGAAGTCCACCCCATGCTGAAGCGTGATCCAGAAGCGGGTCATCCGCTCGTCGGTGACCGGCAGGGCGTCCACCCCTTCCGCGATCATCCGGCGGAACAGAGGGATCACCGACCCGCGGGACCCCACCACGTTGCCGTAGCGCACCACCGAGAAACGCGTGCCGAGCGAGCCGGACAGGTTGTTGGCGGCGATGAAGATCTTGTCCGAGGCCAGCTTGCTGGCGCCGTAGAGGTTGACCGGGTTGGCCGCCTTGTCGGTGGACAGCGCGATCACCCGCTGCACGCCGGTGTTCAGCGCCGCCCGCACCACGTTTTCCGCCCCGTAGACGTTGGTGTGGATGCATTCCATGGGGTTGTATTCGGCGGCCGGCACATGCTTCAGCGCAGCGGCGTGCACGCACACGTCCACCTCGCGCATGGCCAGCTCCAGCCGCTCGCGGTCGCGCACGTCGCCGATGAAGAAGCGCAGCGTGGAGGCCCATTCGGGGCCGAGCTGCTGCTGCATCTCGTACTGCTTGAACTCGTCGCGGGAGAAGACGATGACCCGGCGCGGGCTGGCGTGGCGGAGCACCGTCTCCACGAAGCGTTTGCCGAAGGACCCGCTTCCCCCCGTCACCAGGATCGACCGGCCCTTCAGCATATTGAAGCCGGGATGCAGGGCCTCGCTCGGCGATGTGTTCGGACGGTCAGGCTGCTGCATGGTCGGGGGTGCCCGCGCTTCGTGGTTCTTCTAAGCCGTTCGGCCGAGCTTAGCCCGAGACCCCTAGCAGTGGGTTAACATTCCGGCAAGGAATCCGCGGGCTCCGCGCGCGGAAACGGCCCGGCGGCACCGTTACGGGCCTTGGCCCCGATGCTTCCTGCGCTGCGATGTCTGGAAGAGGCCTTCGCGATACTGGAGCGGGCGAAGGGATTCGAACCCTCGACCCCAACCTTGGCAAGGTTGTGCTCTACCCCTGAGCTACGCCCGCGCCGCTCCAACGAAGGAGGCAGGGAGATACCGCACCCGATCGGCGGAAAGCAAGCCCTCTGTTCGGCGTCCGCTCCGATTTTTTCAGGGCGGCCTTCTTTTCCACGATGCCGTTCACGGCGGCTCCCCTTCGGCCATTCCGATGCATCGAAAGAGAACATTAGGCTTAAAGTTATAACCCGCTCAATGCTGTTGACTTCCCTGCACCGACTGTGGAAATTTCCCTTCACAAAACAAAGGCCTTGAGGTCTGGGGAGGAAACCAAAAACATCATGATGCTCCAAGAGCATTAGTCTGCCGCGCCGACCTCGTGTCCGGACGCGGCTTTTTTTTGCCTATCGCCCTTCTCTTGCCGAAGACCGGTAATACCACCGTAGGCGATGATCAGGCGGGCTTTTCGGCCCGCCCGCTTTTCCCACCCGCTTTTTTTGTGATGGCGTGCTTGCGACAGCGCGCTTACAGGGCGATGCCGCCGGCCTCCAGACAGGGTTCCAGCTTCAGCGCCTCCACCGTCGTCCGTCCGGCGCGGAGCTGTTCGCGCAGGCCCTCCTCCATCCGCTCGCGCTCCGCCGCCTTGGCGAGCGTGGCGGCGGCCTCGGCCTGGGGCACCACGACCACCCCGTCGTCGTCGCCGACCACGATGTCGCCCGGCATGACCATCACGCCGCCGCAGACGATGGGGGTGTTCACGTCGCCCGTGGGCTGGGTCTTGGTGGTGCCCTTCATGCTGGTCCCCCGGCAAAAGACCGGAAAGCCCATGTTGCGGATGGCCGCGGCGTCGCGCACGCAGCCGTCGATCACCAGCCCGGCCAGGCCGCGCTGGATGGCCGCCTCGGTCAGCACGTCGCCCCAGGGGCCGGCCTCGGTCATGCCCTTGAAATCGACCACCAGCACGTCACCCGGACGGGTCAACGCCATGGCGGCGTGGATCATCAGATTGTCGGTGGGGCCGCCGGACACGGTCACCGCGGTGCCGAACAGCGTCATGCCTTGGTAGAGCGGCTTGATCGGAAAGGACATCGCGCCCTTCTTGCCCATCGCTTCGTGCAGCGTGGCCGGGGACTGGCCGCGGAAGGCGGCGACCAGATCGGCGGCGGGGCGGGGGAACTCTTTGACGACGGTCATCGCACAGGCACCTTTCACGGCGTGATGGCCGCCTGCCCCCCGATGGGAAGGCGGGCGGGGAGAACGGAAAGTTCGGGAATCACTCGTCCTGGAAGGCTTCGTCGCGGCGGCGGCGCACCGCCGGCATCACCATCACGAGCAGCAGAAGGGCGGCGACGGCCAGCAGGCCGCCGCTGATCGGGCGGGTGGCGAAGACGGTGGGGTCGCCGCCCGACAGCAGCAGGGCGCGCCCCAGATTCTCCTCCAACAGGGGGCCCAGCACGAATCCCAGCATCAGGGGCGCCGGCTCGCAGTCCAGCTTGCGCAGGACGTAGCCCAGGACGCCGAACAGGGCCATCAGCAGGACGTTGAAGGCGCTGTTGTTCAGCGTGTAGGTGCCGATGCAGCAGAAGACCAGGATGGCCGGAAACAGATAGCCGTAGGGCACCCGCAGCAGCCGCACCCACAGCCCGATCATCGGCAGGTTCAGGATCACCAGGATCACGTTGCCGATCAGCATGCTGGCGATCATGCCCCAGAACAGCTCCGGCTGCTTGACCATGATCTGCGGCCCCGGCGTGATGCCGTGGATGGTCATGGCGCCGATCATCAAGGCCATGATGGCGTTGGGCGGGATGCCCAGGCTGAGCATCGGGATGAAGCAGGCCTGCGAGGCGGCGTTGTTGGCGGCCTCCGGTGCGGCCACCCCCTCGATGGCGCCCTGGCCGAAGCGCTCCGGGTGGCGGGACACCTTCTTCTCCAGCGAATAGGCGGCGAAGGAGCCCAGCGTGGCCCCGCCGCCGGGCAGGATGCCGAGAAGCGCCCCCATCACCGTGCCGCGCACCGTCGCCGGCCAGGCTTGGCGGACGTCCTCGCGCTTCGGCCACAGGCTGGCGATGGGGGCGGTTGTCCGCCCGACGCCGCCGGTCTGCTCCAGGCTGATGATGATCTCGGCCAGCCCGAACAGCCCCATGGCGAGCGGCACGAAGTCGATGCCGTCATAGAGCTGCGGCAGGCCGAAGGTGAAGCGCGTGTCGCCGGAATTGACGTCGGTGCCGACCATGCTCAGCAGCAGGCCCAGCAGGATCATCGCGATGGCCTTCACGACCGACCCATGGGCCAGGGTCACCGCCCCGATCAGGCCCAGCAGCATCAGCGACACATACTCCGCCGGCCCGAAGGCGAGCGCCACACCGGCCAACGGCGGACCGGCCACGGCGATCAGGAAGGTGGTGGCGATGCCGGCGAACAGCGAGGCGAGCGCCGCCGTGGCGAGCGCCACCCCGGCCCGGCCCTGCCGCGCCATGGCGTGGCCGTCCAGACAGGTGACCACCGAAGAGGACTCGCCCGGCAGGTTCACCAGGATCGCCGTCGCCGACCCGCCATACTGCGAGCCGTAGAAGATGCCCGCCAGCATGATGAGCGCGCCGACCGGCGGCAGGTAGAAGGTCAGCGGCAGCAGCATCGCCACCGTCGCGGTCGGCCCCAGACCGGGCAGGACGCCGATCAGCGTGCCGATCAGCGCCCCACCGAAGCAGAGCAGCAGATTGTCCGGGGACAGCGAGACCGACAGGCCGAGCAGAAGATTGGCGATCAGATCCATCACGGCGACACCCACAGAGGCCACACTTGCAGGGGCAGGCCCAGCCCCCAGACGAACAGCGCGACGCAGCCCGCCGCCAGGACGCCGCCCAGCAAGGCCAGCGGCCCCGGACGCAGCGGCTGGCCGGCCAGATTGCCCAGCGCGACCAGGATCAGCACCGCCGGCACCAGCCCGAGCGTTTCCACCGTCCCGGCGAAGGCCAACACCGCCGCCGTCACCCCGGCCAGCGGACGCCAGTTCCAGGACGGCAGGGCGGGGCCGTGGACCAGCAGGCTTCGCCCGGCCACCACGGCGCCGGCCAGGACCATTAGCGTCCCGATCATCCGCGGGAAGAAGCCGGATTGCACAGAGGCGAGCGTGCCGGTCGGCCAGTCGCGCCCCATCCACAGGGCGCTCAGACCGAAGGCCGCGATCAGCAGGCCGGAGGCCAGATCCTGCGGCGCCCGCACCCGAATCCGCGTCGGCGCCCGTTCGCCGGATGCGGCGGCGGCGGCGGGCGCGCCTTCGGGAACGCCGTGCGGGGCGCTTCGTGATGCCGCGGACGGGCCGCGGGTTGGGGCGGCCACGGACGTGGCCCGACGAAGATCGGAGAGGGGCAGGCTCGGCATGGGTTTCCGGCTTTCGATGGGCGTCTTTCGATGGGCGGCTTCTGGGAGACGGGGGAAAGAAGGCTTCCGACCGCGACCGGCCTCCACAAGCATAAGGATAAAATTTGCGACACAATCGTTATTCACCGTTGTCTTTGTATCCTATCAACATCACCATGGAGGGCAAGAGCGCCGATAAAACCCTTTTTGGCGGCAACGTCCCGGAAAAAAATATCACCTATGCTTGCGTTGTTAACAAATAAGACCCTGAAAGATTGACGGACGCCTCCGGACGCACGCCCATCGTGACCATGCGGAAGCCAGGGTGTGCGGGCATAGCCGTCTCCACCCATGCCCCCGCTCCCATGGGGACGCCCAGCCCGCCCCGCTCCGATTGCGCCGTTGCTCCGGTGGCTGCGGGCCGTTACCCATGCTGCGCCGCCGCCAGGGAGACCGAAGGATGACGCGCCGCCTGCGCCCGTGGACCGTGCTCGAACGCCGGGAGCTGCTCGATGGGGAACCGTTCCTGAAGGTCCATGTCGAAACGGTGGAACTGCCGGACGGGCGGATCGTCCGGGACTACTATCAGTTCGACATGCCGTCCTTCGCCTGCATCTTCGCCGAGACGGAGGACGGGCGCGCCATTGTCTACCGTCAGTACCGGCACGGCCCGCGGCGGGTGAACCTGACCTTCCCCGGCGGCCATCTGTCGCCGGGCGAGGACCCTCTGGAGGCCGCCCGGCGCGAGCTTCTGGAGGAGACCGGCTTCGCTTCGGACCGCTGGACGGCGCTGGGCGGCTACACGGTCAACGCCAACCAGGGCGGGGCCGTGTCCCACATGTTTCACGCCACCGGCTGCCGCCGGGTGGCCGATCCCCTATCCGACGATCTGGAGGAGACGGAGATCCTGTTCATGACGCGGGAAGAGCTTCTGGGCGCCATCGGACACGGCGAGATCGCCCTGCTCACCCAGGTCGCCCTGGTCAGCATGGTGTGGCAGAACGACATCCGGACAGCGCTCAGCCACCGGCAGCCGTGACATGACTTCACCGACGTGGCTTCACAAACATGGCTTCACCGGCCGCTGTGCAGCAAACCGTCGTCTCCCCGACCAAGCGGAAGCTTGGCCTTTCTGATCTTCGCCAAAAAATGAGTATGTCTTCGGAATACATGCCCTGTTTACGCACCGTTAATCAAATCGGCCCATAAATGACTTCACCAAGTTCTCTTGGTTTCCTCCCTCCCAAAACTAGGCTGCGCCTCACCGGCTGCAGCCTTTTCTTTTTCCGGACTCTGCGACCCGAGAGGGAAGGGCGGGGGCCGGCAAGGGGTGGAATATTTTCGATGGAGAGTATACAGCGGAGGCTTGACTTTTGCTGCGCTGCAGCATAGATTGCTTCCTGGATGCCCTTTGGGCGTTTCCTCCCTAGACTTGAAGGCTGCGCCGTCCTGGCTGCGGCCTTTTTCTTGACTCCGTTCGACCAAGGGAGCCCGACGGTCGCGCGATCGTCGCTCGCGGCGCGGCAACGCCCGTGATATGCAAGCCGAACCATCGGAACCTGTTTCCAAGAACCCCAGTTCCAAGAGCAGAAGGCCCGCACCATGGCCGAGCGCCGCCCGCCGTCCCTGTCCACCCTCCGCAATTTGGGGCGGGGACTGCTCGCCCTGCTCCTGCTCGGCGGCGCCGGGGTCTGGTGGGCGTGGCACGGGACCTTTGGCATGGATGCGCTGCAGGACGTTCTGCGCCACCACCCCGCGGCACCGTTGCTGTTCCTCCTCCTCCACATCCTGGCCAGCCTGCTGTTCTTCCCGCGCTCCGTCATGGCGATGGTCGCCGGGCTGGTCTTCGGTGTCTGGTGGGGCGGGGTTCTGGCGGCGGCGGGCAGTGTGGTCGGCGCCTCCACCGGCTTCCTGCTGACCCGCTACGTCTGCAACGGGCTGGTGCCGGCCCTGGATGGAGCGCGCTGGGGTGAGGCCCTGCGCCGGCTGGAGAACGGCGGCTGGCGCGCCGTCGCCATGCTGCGTCTGGTTCCCGTTCTGCCGCACAGCGGGGTGAACTACGCGCTCGGCCTGACGCGGGTGCGGCTCGGCGCCTACGCCTTCGGGTCGCTGGTCGGGCAGTTGCCGATGACCGTCGCCTTCGTGCAGTTCGGCGCCGCCGGTGACCATGCCCTGGCCGGCAAGCCGGACTGGATCGCGCCGACCGTCATCGGGCTCAGCCTGCTGATCCTGTCGGTTCTGCTGCCGAAGGTCGGGCCGAAGCTGCGCGAGAAGTTCGGCGCCGGGCGCGCCTGACGGCCAAGTCTGATGGCCAAGCCTGACGGCTAAGTTTGATCAAGGCGGTCCGACCAGCGGTCCTTGTGGAGTCATCATGAACATCGTCTTCATCCACCAGAACATGCCGGGCCAGTACAAGCATCTGGCCGCCCGTCTGGCCGCCGATCCGGCGAACCGCGTCGTCTTCATCACCAAGCGCACCGACCGCGAGATCCCGAACGTCCGCCGCCTCTCCTACCAGCCCAGCCGCAAGGCGCGGGAGAACGCGCACCCCTATCTGGTGTCCACCGAGAACGCGGTGCTGCACGGACAGGCCGTGGCCCGGCTGCTGATGGGCCTGCGCGAGGAGGGATTCCGGCCCGACGTCATCGTCGGCCATCCGGGCTGGGGCGAGACGCTGTTCGTCAAGGACGCCTTCCCCAACACGCCCTACCTGAACTACTGCGAGTTCTTCTACCGCGCCCAGGGGCTGGACGTCGGCTTCGACCCGTCGGTTCCGGTCAACATCGACACGGTGCTGCGGCTGCGGATGCGCAGCACGCCGCTGCTGCTCGCCCTGGAGGCCTGCGACCGCGGCATCGCCCCGACCGAGTGGCAGCGCGACTCCCACCCGGCGCCGTTCCATTCCAAGATTGAGGTCATCCACGACGGGGTGGACACCGCGCAGCTCCTTCCCGACCCGGGCATCCGCGTCACCCTGGCCGACGGCACGGTGCTGACGCGCCAGGACGAGGTGCTGACCTACGCCGTGCGCAACCTGGAGCCCTACCGCGGTTTCCCCAGCTTCATGCGCGCCCTGCCGCGCATCCTGGAGGCGCGGCCCAAGGCCCATGTGCTGATCGCCGGCGGCGACGAGGTCAGCTATGGCTCGGCGCCCCCCGGCGGTGGAAAGAGCTGGCGGGAAACCATGCTAGCCGAGGTGCCGCTGGATCCGGCGCGCGTCCATTTCCTGGGGCACCTTCCCTACGACCAGTATCTGTCGGTCCTGCGGGTGTCGCGGGCGCACGTCTACCTGACGTACCCCTTCGTCCTGTCCTGGTCGATGGTGGAGTCCATGGCGCTCGGCTGTGTGGTGATCGGCTCCGACACCGCCCCGGTTCGGGAAGTCATCCGGCACGGCGAGAACGGGCTGCTGGCCGATTTCTTCTCCCCAGAGGACATCGCCGCCAAGACCATCGCGGTGCTGGAGGAGCCGGACTCCTTCGCTCCGCTGGCCCGCGCCGCGCGGGAGACGGCGGTGGAGCGTTTCGACCTGTCCCATTGCCTGGAACGCCAGATCGCGCTGATCCGCGCGATGGCCTGAGGCGGGAAAGCCCACACTCCGCGCGGCAATATTTTCCCGCCAACTGGGCAGAAGCCGCCGCCCAGGGGGAGGATTTTGCCGGGTGCGCGGGCCGAAAAGGGCTTTTTGCGCCTGCGAAGCGCCCCGCCCGCAGCGGAGACGGTGGTGAGACGGACTCCCCGGCACTGTTTTGATTTTGAGATAATTTCCAAACGAAGGTCTGGAAATGGCCGGTTCGGGGCGTAGGGCATGGCATGACCCTTGCGATGGTGTGGGTACCAATCCGGCGAACCCGAACACGAGTGCCTGCCATGTCCATGACCGCAGTCCAGCCGATGCCGGCTGCCTCGGCGACCGCCCTGGAGGCGGACGACGTTTCCAACACCCCGCGCCGCAGCGGTTTCGCCTGGGAAGCCGTGAAGACCCTGATCGCCGTCGCCGTCTTCGCCGCGATGCTGCTGCCCGTGGCCTTCCCGTCGAAGGCGAGCCCGCAGGGCCGGCTTCAGCAGGCGTCCTCGGAGGACATGGCGCCGCCCGCCGTGAAGGCCGTGGCGAAGGCCGACGCCCAGAAGGCCGTCCGCAAGCCGGTGGCAAGCAACTGAGTTTCTGACGGCGTTTCCCCACGCGAAAGGCGTCCGGTGCCGCCACCGGACGCCTTCGCCGTTCCTGCCGGACCGAACCCGCTCAGAGCGGTCGGGCGCCGGTGCGAATGATGGTGCCGACATGCTCGCCGCGCAGCGCGGCGGTCAGACGGCCCGGAACCAGCCCGTTGACAACCTGCACGCGCTCCAGGTGGCGGGCGTTCGCCATCACCTCCAGCAGCGCGCCGTCCAGCGGCAGCGTGCCGCCCCGCTTGGCCAGCTCGGCGGCGGTGGTCTCGCGCAGCAGCTCCGCCGTTCCGCCCTCGGGGCCGTTCGGGTCGGCGCTGCAGATGCCGTCCACGTCCTCCACGATGGTCAGCCCGGCGGCGCCCAGCGCGTCGGCCAGCAGGAAGGCGCCCGTGTCGGCCCGGTGCTGCGGAATGCGCGAGCCGGGGAACTCGTGGTGGTGGTAGGGCGGGAAGGCGCTGCCCACCACCGCGCGGGCGGCCGACAGATGCACCGCCAGCTGGTTCGCGATGGTCCCGTGCTCGACGTAGGACACGCCGTCCGGCGACAGCAGCGCGGCCAGGATGTGGCCGTTCTGCCCGGCCTCGGTCGCGGCGAGCGGAGCGAGCGAGCCGACCGGCAGGCCGAGATCCAGCCCGACGCTGTACAGATGGCGCGCGCGGATGCCGGCGCCGGTCAGGATCAGCAGCCGGTGCTCCGGCAGGATGCTGCGGATCTCCTCGACGATGGGCAGGATCGCCTCGTGACCGCGGTCCATGATCGATCGTCCGCCGATCTTCACGACCTGGAGCCAGGGCAGCAGGCGGATCGGGCGGACGCCGGCGACCGGGGCGGTCAGGCTGCCGTCGAGAAGGGTCTGGCGCGCGAGCGGCGAGGCCACATGCTTGATGCTGTTGGTGGTGTCGGACATGGAAGACGGTCCTTCAGCTCGCGGTGATGATGGTGCCGACATGCTCGCCGGCGAGCGCGCGGGTCAGGTTGCCGGGGACGAGGCCGTTGACGACCTGCACCTCGCGCACATGGCGGGCGTTCTTCAGCAGGTCGAGCACCGGGAATTCCAGGATCGAGTCCTGCAGCCCCTTCGCCTTCATCTCGTCCACCGAGATCTTCGGGATGAAGGTGGCGTTTTTGGAGGTCTTCGGGTTTTCGGTGTAGAGCCCGTTCTCGTCCTTCACGTAGATCATCGCCCGGCAGCCGAACTGCTCGGCCACCAGGAAGCAGCCGGCGTCGGTGCGGTAGGGCGGAATGACGCCCTCGGCGGCAGGGCGCATCCACAGCTTGTAGGGCGGCATGCCGCTGAAGACGACGGCGTTCACTTCGGCCAGGAACAACGGTACCGACGACAGGCCGGCGCCATCCACCGCGGAGATGCCGTGCTTGGCGAGGAGCTGGCCGAGCATCGCGGCGTTCTGGTCGGCGACCGAGCCGCCGAGCTGCGAGAGCAGGCCGGCCGGCAGGTTCAGCCCCGCCGCGATCGAGTAGATGTGGCGGGCGCGGGTGCCGGCGCCGGTCCCGATCAGCAGCTTGTGCTCCTTGCGGGCGACGACGATCTCGTCGACCAGCGGGTAGACGGCGGCGCGGCCGCGGTCGATGACGCTCTGCCCGCCGATCTTGAGCACCGTTGCGTTCGGCAGGATGCGGAAGTCCGCCGCGGCGTCCGCCGCCTCCAGAAGCTGCGCGTCGGTCAGCGACCGCTGCATGAGGAGCGCTTCAAGCTCCGCTGTCGTGCTGGTCATGAGGGGCTGTTCCCTTTCGGTTCGTCAAGGCAAAGGCACCGGGCAAAGGCACCGGGCAAAGGCACCGGGAAGCGGCACGATCCAGGATGGTGTTCCTGCCGCCCAACTCCCACACAGAACGAGTCTTATGACGGTGTTTATGTCGATGGTTGAGGGAAAGACTATATCCTTCCGCTCGCGTGTCAATTGGAAAAACCCAGAATTATCGTTTTGTTTCATAGCGTTATAAAGTGTCTGGTGCAACGCCGCGCCATCCCGCGGCCCTTTGCCCCCCGCCGCCGCCCGCCATGGCGGTGCCCGCCGTGCGGGAGGGGCGGCGGCGGGGACCTTTCCCGGCCGCACCCATGGAGACTCAGACGAAGACTTAGCGTTCCCACCGTCTTGTGGTACTAACCGCTTCCATTCCTGCCCTCCGGGCCAAACGTCGGGCACCGGCCCGCCGCCGGATCGGCGGCCGGCTTGGCTTGCCTCGTCTTGCGGAAGCCGAAACGCTTCCAGAAACGCTGGTGCGGACCGTATCGATGACCGTTGATGCTTTTGAGAAAGCCATGGCCGGCGATGAGCAGCCCCTGACGCCCCGCCAGGAGAGCGTGCGGACGCTGTTCGACCGTCTGGCCGCGGAACGCGACCGCTGGGTCGAGCGCAACCGCGCCTTCCACGAGGCCGACCGCGCCTATCTGCGCTTCCTCATTCCGGAAAACGCTTCGGTTCTGGAGATCGGCTGCGGCACGGGCGACACGCTGGCCTTCCTGCAGCCGTCGCGCGGGGCCGGGATCGACATCAGCCCGGCGATGATCGAACAGGCGCGGCAACGCCATCCGGGGCTGGAGTTCCACACCGGCAACGCCGAGGACCCGGGGGATCTGGCGCGGATCGACGGCCGCTTCGACGTGATCCTGCTGTCGGACACCGTCGGCTTCCTGGACGACATCGAGGAGACGCTGCGGCACCTGCACCGCTTCGCCACGCCGCGGACGCGCATCATCGTCAGCTATCACTCCCGCCTGTGGGAACCGGTGCTGGGCCTTGCCGAGACGCTCGGGCTGAAGATGCCCCAGGGCCAGCTCAACTGGCTGTCGAGCACCGACATCGCCGGGCTGCTGACTCTGGCCGGCTGGCAGCCGGTGAAGCGGGAATGGCGCCAGCTCGTGCCACGGCGGCTGTTCGGCCTCGGCACGCTGATCAACCGCAGCGTCGCCCCGCTGCCCGGCATCCGGAAGCTGTGCCTGCGCAACTACGTGGTGGCGCGCCCGGCCGCCCAGGCTCCGGCGAAACAGCCCTCCTGCACGGTGCTGGTCCCCTGCCGGAACGAGCGCGGCAACATCGAGAACGCCGTCCGCCGCCTGCCGCGCTTCTGCCCGGACCTGGAGGTCATCTACGTCGAGGGCAACAGCAAGGACAACACCTACGAGGAATGCCTGCGCGTCCAGGCCGCCTATCCGGACTGGGACATCAAGGTCATGAAGCAGCCCGGCAAGGGCAAGGGCGACGCGGTGCGCACCGGATTCGCCGCGGCGCGCGGCGACATCCTGATGATCCTCGACGCCGACCTGACCGTCCCGCCGGAGTCGCTGCCGAAGTTCTACCGCGCCATCGCGTCCGGCCAGGGCGAGTTCATCAACGGCACGCGGCTGGTCTACCCGATGGCCGACCAGGCGATGCGCTTCCTGAACTGGATCGCCAACCGCGCCTTCGCCCGCATCTTCTCCTTCCTGCTGAACACGCGCTTCACCGACACGCTGTGCGGAACGAAGGTGCTGTGGAAGCGCGACTACGACCAGATCGTCGCCAACCGCCACTATTTCGGGGACTTCGACCCGTTCGGCGACTTCGACCTGATCTTCGGCGCGTCCAAGCTGAATCTGGAGATCGTCGAGGTGCCGATCCGCTACGCCGACCGCAGCTACGGCGAAACCCAGATCAGCCGCTTCAGCCATGGCTGGCTGCTGCTCCGCATGGTGCTGTTCGCCTGGAAGAAGCTGAAGGCGTTCTGAGCGGGCCGGGCAGGGGGGAAGGATGCCTTACCGGGCCTTGCTGCTCGACCGCGACGGGGTAGTCAACATCGACCACGGCTATGTCGGCGCGCGCGACCGCTTCACCTTCGTGGACGGGATCTTCGATCTGGCCCGCCTCGCGGCGGACCGCGGCTTCCGCATCGCCGTGATCACCAACCAATCCGGCATCGCGCGAGGCTATTTCACCGAATCCGCGTTCCTGGAGCTGTCCGGCTGGATGTGCGGGGAATTCCGCGGCCATGGGATCGACATCGCCGGGGTGTTCCATTGCCCGTACCACCCCGACGCGCGGGTTCCCGGCTATGCGCGCGACAGCTTCTGGCGCAAGCCCAATCCCGGCATGATCCTGGAGGCGGCGCGGCGGCTCGATCTCGATCTGGGACGGTCGGTGTTCCTTGGCGACCAGCCGACCGACATGGAGGCGGCGCGAGCGGCGGGCGTCGGGCGGCGGGCGCTGCTGTCGGACAGCGGAGAAGCGGGCGGCGCCGCGACCCTGATGGTGAAACGCCCGGCCGACCTTCGGCCACACCTGCTCTGATCGGCACCGCTGGAAGCCGGTCAGGCTCCGCGCGGATCAGGGCGCCGGATAGCGTGGCCGCCGCCCGACGCGACGAGGTTGACCACATGGTGGACATGGAAGGCCACTGGCGTAGCGGTCCAGCACGAGTCGTTGTGGAGCAGGAGTAGCATAATGCGCCGCACGTTTTCCGACATCGAAGCGGACGTCTGCATGCTGATCAGCGGCGACGACACCGACCACCCGCCGGCCGCCCCGCTGATGATGAAGCGGTTGCAGGGCGGCTCGCGGCGGTGTGGGTCGTGTTCGCTTGGCCTGCGGTCTGACCTCGAAACCGTTACGCTCGGGCGTCAGGGGCGGTGGAAGACCGCCACTGCCCCATCCTCGAAGTCTGCCACCACTCAGTCGCCCACCAGGCTTTCAGCTGCCGCCCGAGGAGACGCGGCGTCTGCCCTGCCGGAGCGGGTGGCCCAAGCCTGCCGGATGCCCCCCAGGACCGCCGCCATGGTGAAAACGAGCAGGGCCGGGTAGGCTGGGGACAAATAGAGTGAGTTCAGGCTCGGAATCGCCACGACGTCCAGGTAGGCCAGCAGAGCGGCACGGACGAGGACAACCAGGGCGGCGAGGCTGGCAACCAGGAACAGGGGCTCGACGCGCCGGCGCAGGATTGCCGTGACGCCCATCCCCGCATAGGCCAGAACAGCCACGGTAAGAAGCCAGGGGAGGACAGCACGGTAGCCGGCGGTCACCGCCTCCAGCTTGCCCGCGACCCAGGCGCTGCGCGCCTGGAAGGGCCATTGGATGGCCTCCCCGCTGCGGCGCTGGAAATCCGCGGCCATTCCCGGAGGAACCACAAAGAGTGTCGTGTGGACCATGTCCAGGAAGCTGACGTAATAGGGCAGTTGCCCGCAATCGTCCGCCACGCACGAGATCGGATTGCGGGGAACCGTGACGCCGTCGAGCGTCGCCATGAAGACCAGCATGCGCCCGAAAGTCCGAACGGTATCACCGACGAACGACAGCCGGAACGGCGGCGCCATGGTAACGCGAGGCGGCAGGCAATCCAGGCGAGCGCCGTCGCAGGCCGCCCCGATTTCCTCAGCCAGACGGGTGTAGAAAGCCTGGGTTTCGGAAGCCGATCGGTAGTGTCCGGCCTGGGCGACCGCGTCGCGTAGGGCCCACATGAACCAGCCCGCCCGGACCTCGCCATCACACGGAACGACACCGTAGGTCGCGCACCCGACCTGGGTGAACCCGTCGGGCGCCAAGCTGTCGAAGTAAGGCCGCAATTCCGCCGCCGCCGGGCTCACCTCATAGGCACGCTGCAAGACCTCGCGCGGGATGACGACGTAAGGCGGGTGCTCCCTTTGATGGCGGATGCGGGACAGCGCACCGTATCCGGACAGGAAGGCGTGCTGCTTGAATTCCACCGTATCAGATACGCCGTAGTGCTGCTGGTTCTTCCACGTCACCAGCCCCACCCCCAGGACAGCGACACCCGCCGTTACCCCCACCAGCATAACTGTGCGCGCGAAGTGAGGCACGCAGGCGCGCAGCACTCCCGGCCAGGGCATTTCCAATCGGAAAGTGGCAGCGTCGGACCGCCCTCGGATCCAGTCCAACACGGCAGCAAGGACGACGGAAGCGACAAGGAAGGGCAGTATCCAAACGCCTTCCTCGCGGGTGGTCCAGAAGGCTGCCAGCAGCACGCCGACGGCGGCCGCCAAGGCTCCCCGGCGCAGGAGCCCCTGATCCCGCCAACGGAACCACCACGCCACCCCCGCCGCGATCAGCAGTGTCTCGGGAACATAGATACCCTCGCGCATGACCCGGAGTTGCCCGTACCCGTACACGGCCGGGTTCAGGAGCAGGACCAGAAACACGAGAAATGTCATGGCCTCCGAACGCAGCCAAGGGTGCAGCCCGCGGGCGAGCAGCAGGCACCCGAGCGCATAGGCAAACCCCTGTGTCACCAGGAGCGGCAATCCCACAATCCAGGTTCCGGCGATCCACAACGGATAGAAAGCCCCCTTTGCCAGGGTGAGGTTGTTGTAAGGGCCAAGCCATCCTCCCTTCAACACGTTCGTCGCCAAATGTACAAACAGGGCATCGTCATGGCCCGCGGCGGGGATCGCCACGAGCGGAACGTTGGCCATGATCCAAAGATAAGCAACGATACCCAAGGCATAGGACAGGACCCAGAAGGTCCCCACAGGAATTCGGGACAGGCGTTCCATGGTCTTGCAGCCGTTTTGATCAGACTGGAGCGGGATGGAGCCTGCTTATCCCAGCTTCACCGCGGCGTCATGGGGAAAAGTTGCCCTATTCGCATTCGCGCACACCCCCCCGATATGCATCGGGACGGCCAGCTCACAACAAACCCACAGGGCGCGCCAACTCCGCCCCCGAAGCAAAGCCAAGCCCGGTCCCCCGAGCCTGTACTTTCCCCTCTCCACATGCTACAAGGCCATAAGACCTACGGTTTCATAGACACCAAGCGCTCTAAAAGCGCATAATCTAGATCATTTAACGGAAGATCCTTGGGCTGCGTCATGTATTCTCTAATAATTCCGGTCTATAAAAACGAAGGATCAATTCCAGAACTCATTATTGAGATTGATCGGCTGAACCAAAACCTTGACTATCAACTGGAAGCCGTGTTCGTCGTCGACGGCAGCCCGGACAACTCCTACGGTGAACTGTCGAGCCGGCTGGCCCAGGCAGCGTTTCGGTCCACCGTCATCTGCCTTTCTCGCAATTTTGGCTCTTTTGCAGCGATCCGGACCGGCTTGGCCGCAGCGACGGGGCCGTTGTTCGCCGTCATGGCCGCCGATCTCCAGGAGCCCCCGGAACTCGTGCGGGACATGTTCCTGACCTTGCGCGACGAAGAAGTCGACGTGGCGCTGGGCGTTCGGGCTTCGCGTGAGGACCCCGGGCTCAGCACGCTGTTCTCCTCCCTGTTCTGGGCTGTCTATTGCCGGTTCATCCAGCACGAGATGCCGCGAGGCGGCGTGGACATGTTTGGATGCAACCAGAAGGTTCGGGATTGCCTGCTCGCGCTGGAGGAGTCCAACAGCACCCTGGTCGGGCTGCTGCTTTGGGTCGGCTTCAAGCGCCGGGAAATCCCTTATCATCGCCGCGCCCGCAAGGTTGGCAAAAGCGGATGGACCTTTCGGCGCAAGTTCCGCTACATGACCGACAGCATGTTCGCCTTCTCCAGTTTGCCGATCATCACGCTGAATGTTTTCGGTTTTCTCGGCGTTGTGGCATCAGTCCTGATCGGAGGGGTCATCCTTCTGTTTTGGGCGCTCGGTCTGATTGATGTCTCTGGCTACACGCCAATCATGTTGAGCATCATGTTCTTTGGCGCCCTGAACATCTTCGGCCTTGGCCTGCTCGGCTCGTACATCTGGAGAGCCTTCGAGAACACCAAGCGCCGACCCAACTACATCGAAATGTCACGCGAGCACTTCCTAGGTGGTCCCCCGCAATGAGTGTCTTCGTTCATCCCCAGGGCTTGTGCGAGTCCGAATCCATCGGCGACGGAACCCGGATCTGGGCGTTCGCCCATGTGCTGCCGGGAGCCCGGATCGGCCGCGACTGCAACATCTGCGATCACGTGTTCATTGAGAACGACGTGGTCGTCGGCGACCGCGTGACGATCAAGTGCGGCGTTCAGCTGTGGGACGGCGTGCGCCTGGAGGACGAGGTCTTCGTGGGCCCCAACGTCACCTTCACCAACGACCCGTTCCCGCGCAGCAAGATCTATCCCGAACGCTTCGCACGAACGGTGGTCGCGCGCGGCGCCTCGATCGGGGCCAACGCCACCATCCTGCCGGGCGTACGGATCGGAGCCAACGCCATGGTCGGGGCGGGGGCAGTCGTGACGCGGGACGTCCCGGCCAACGCGGTCATCGTCGGCAACCCTGCGACGATCGTCAATTACGCCAACGCGGTACACGAGACCCCCGCCACCTTCGACACGACCCAGCAGGTGGGAGTGCGCGAGTGTTCAGTGCCCGGCGTGACCGTGCACACCTTCCCCTTGGTGGGCGACATGCGCGGCAAGCTGACGGTGGGCGAGTTCACCGACCAGGTGCCGTTCGTTCCCAGACGCTTCTTCATGGTCTTCGACGTGCCCGGTCGCAACGTCCGCGGCCAGCACGCGCACAAGGTCTGCCATCAGTTCCTGATCTGCACGCACGGGTCCTGCTCGGTCATGGTCGATGACGGCATCCGGCGCGAGGAGATCCGGCTCGACTCCCCCAACCTTGCGGTCTACATGCCGCCGATGATCTGGGGCGTGCAGTACAAATATTCGCCCGACGCCGTCCTGCTGGTATTTGCGTCCGATTCGTACGATCCGGACGATTACGTCCGGGACTACGACGAGTTCCTGGCCCTCATCGCCAAGACCCCGCCGACGCGACTCTGAGAGTTCTGGTTACCCACCGTACCATTCACCATCCGCTTTTGGCAAACCTGAGGACCCTGGGAAGGCGCATTCCGCACCGTCTATGCAGGGCTTCTCACAAGAGGGTTATCGCTCAACGATGACGAACACGGTCATTCCCCAGACGGATCCCAAGGCCGCCTACCTGGATCAGCGCGCCGCCATCGATCAGGCGATCACCCGTGTTCTGGAAAGCGGATGGTACATCCTGGGACGTGAGGTCTCCGCGTTCGAGCAGGAGTTCGCCGCCTTCAACGGGGCCGCGCATGGCATCGGCGTGGCCAACGGCACGGATGCGCTGGTGCTCGGCCTGCGCGCCCTCGGCGTGGGACCGGGAGACGCGGTTGTGACCGTCTCGCACACTGCGGTCGCCACGGTCGCCGCCATAGAGCTGACAGGCGCCTTGCCTGTCCTGATCGACGTCGACGAATGCCACGGCATGGCACCGGACCAACTGGAGGAGGTGCTGAACGGACGCTTGGCCGGCGGTGACCGCCTGTCGCTGCCCGTCAAGGCGATCGTCCCGGTCCATCTTTATGGCCATCCCGTCGCCCTGGACCGCATCATGGACATCGCGGCGCACTTCGGCGTGCCGGTGCTGGAAGACTGCTCCCAGGCCCACGGCGCCACGTTCGATGGACGGATCGTCGGGACCTTTGGCGCCCTCGCCGCCTTCAGCCTCTATCCCACCAAGAATCTGGGCGCGCTCGGCGACGGCGGCGTCCTGATCACAAACAACTCGGCCCTGGCGGAGCGGCTCCGCCACCTGCGGGAATACGGTTGGAAAGAGCGCTACATCAGCCACGACGCCGGGCACAACAGCCGCCTCGATGAACTTCAGGCGGCCATCCTGCGCGTGAAGCTGGAGAAGCTGGGCGCGCACAACGCCCGCCGCCAAGCCATCGCAGAGGCTTATGACCGCGGGCTGGACAGCCTGTCGCTGGAACGCCCGCGCCGGCGCCCGAACACCGTTCCCGTCTTCCACCAATATGTCGTCACGACGCCAAGCCGCGATGCCCTGCGCACGGCGCTGCAGGCGCGCGGCATCATGACCAACATCCATTATCCGGCCCCCGTCCATCTCCAGCCTGCCTATCTGGGCCGCTTGCCCCACGGGCCGGGCGGGCTCCCGCAGACGGAGCGCATGGCCGGTCTCGTCCTCAGCCTGCCAATGTATCCCCAACTCGGCGACGAGGCGGTTGCCTCGGTCGTCGCGGCACTGCGCGACGTCGTGCCGAGTTTGTGAAGTTCGATCGTCATCGGCCCGGCTGGAGTTCCAATGTGAGGTTCGCTTCCCTCCTTCGTCCTTCCAAGCTTGCTGCGGATGCGGGCCATTCGACCGCCAAGCCGGGGCATCCGGCTTGGCACGGACTCGCAGCGTGCATCGTTCTGCTCGGACTGAACGTGGTCCTTTTCCCCAAGCATTGGATGGGGTTAACCTCGTTCACCTATGATTTCGTCATGCATTATTACGCTGTGGTGGCGTATTGGATGTCGTCGGTAGCCGCCGGTGAATGGCCACATTGGGTCCCTTATCAGGCCCTTGGTTATCCATTGGCGATGAATCTCCAGTCAGGAATATACTATCCTCCTTTCTGGATTTTCCCCATTGCGGGCATTCCATATGATTTTCATGCAGCAAACATATTCCAGATTATTCACGTCTATGCTGGCGCACTTGGAATGTATTGCCTTGCGCGAGCTCACTTCAAATCAACTTTTATGGGATTTTTGGCGGCAGTTTGTTATCATCTTTACGGTGGATTTTTCACCAACGCTGAGCATCCGGATATAATCCGTTCATTCTCCCTTCTTCCATGGCTGTTCTGGGCTTTTCTACTGGGAGAAGGTCCGGAAATTATTTTCTACATCAAGGGTTTTTCTTATAATTTTCGGCTTATTTACCGAAATTTTCTTATCCCTCCACTCCTTTACCTTTTCATTGTTGGCGGCTACCCCGGCTGCATGATTGCCGGTATGCTCTGCCTGTTTGTATTCGTCCTGGTTCAGACCGTTGTGGCGATTGTGCGCCGCCAACGGATTGGAGCTTTTCTGGACGCGGCGGTGCTTGGCGGTTTGACCGCGATCGGCATCGGCATGGCCGCAATTTACCTACTGCCCGGCTTCCGGCTGAGCGGCGAACTGGTGCGTGCCGACATGACCCAGTCCCTCCTCCGCTGGTACCTGAACCCGACGCAGCTGGGGAGCCTCTTCTACACATCAGTCGGGCTTGGACCTGACATCTCGATGATCGGAATGCAGATTCCTGTGGTTGTCGCGGTTTTCCTGCCGTTCGTGCGACGATCCGATCTGACCCGCCATTGCCCTTTCCTCGTGGTTGGCGCAGTGGCGGCGGTGATGTGTATCAGTTCCTTGGAACCCATCTCATCCACGCTGATGGCTATCGTTCCTCCGCTGAGCTATTCCCGCTTTCCGGCGGGCGATTACCGGACGCTTCTTTACATGGCGGTGCTTTTCCTGGCTTTGTCCGGTGTCAACAACCTGCGCCGCTCACCTGAACCGCTGTCCTTGCGGCACTTGGTCATCCTGGCTGCCGCCGCCGCCGTGGTTCTGGTGGGAGGGATTCTCTACCTTGCGCTTGCCATTCCGGACGCCGCGGCAGCGGCCTTCGCCTTCGCCCTCCTGCTTCAGGTCGCCACCCTGACCATGATGCTGGCTGTTTTGGCCGTGCTGGTTCGTATGCGGCGGATGCCTGCGCGGCAACGGCTGGCCTTTTCTCTGATGGTGCCGATGCTGGCCGTGGTCAGCGCTTGGCCCGTTCTCGACTCTATGTCGTCCTTCTGGAAAACGCCGCTTCCCATCAATGTTTACCAGTGGAACGGGGTTCCGGACCGTTTGGGCAATGAGCTGCACAGCGCCAGCATTTTCCGGCAACACCTGACGGAGCGCCCAGCCCGTTTGCCGGCACCGCACCCGCATAACCTGTCCTGGCGCGGGTATCTTACCGGTGAATTCATGATCACAGATTTGACGGGATCGCAGTCCAAAAGCCAAGCCGCTGTGGAGCGGAATACGGCACTGCAAAACTTCATGATGCAGCCGAGTGGTTTTCTAGCCTTCGATTGCGCGCAAATTGCGTGCGATCAGCGGGAAATCAACGGCCTTAACATGAATAGCACCGCCGAAGCGGTGGATGTCACTCTGCGGACACTGTCTTTCGCGCGCAACAGCATCGTCCACGAAATCAATCTGCCTCGACGAATGCTTGTGGTGGAGAACGAGACCTTCGCTCCCGGATGGACGGCGAAAATCAACGGCACCGGCGCCCGCTTGGAACCCGTGAGGGTTGATGGAGCACTGCGCGGCTGGGTTCTGCCGGCTGGGCACTACAAGCTTTCCACCTCCTACCAAACCCCTCTCATGCAATCGGGGGCAGGAATTTCTTTGGCAATGCTGGTGGCGTGGCTTCTGGTCGTTGGCCTCTATGCTCATGCACGCCGTTCCGCCCGAACGGTTCTTAGCCCGGCGATGGCACGAACCGCCGCTGCCTAGCCGTAACCCAACGAATACGTAGGTACACATGCTTCATTATGTGGCACTCGGGATATCTATCCTCCTTGGCGTTGGAGGACAGATCCTGCTTAAAAAGGGCGCGACGGAAAGCGCAACATTTGCCCGACAATTACTCCATCTCCCAACACTTATGGGTTTATCGCTGTATGTCGCTTCAGCGCTTCTTTACTTGATCGCTCTGCGGCGACTGCCGGTGTCCATCGCCTTTCCAAGTGTCTCCCTGTCTTATGTGGCCGTTGCGATGCTCGGCAATCTGGTCTTCCAGGAACCGCTGGGCGTGCAGCAACTGGCAGGCATTACTGTGATTGTCACCGGGGTCGTATTGTTGTCTTGGAATTGATGCGCAGAAATCCCTAGTGCACTGACTCATTCAGAAGGTGCAGGCAAACGGTTGAGTTTATCGAGGATGTCCTCGGCTGGCTTGGTCCGGACGAAGGGCTTAGATACCCTGTTATGCTCTCGGATGTAGCGTGTGATGGCGTCTTGGAGATCGGCCACGGACTTGAACACGCCGCGCCGGATGCTCCGTCGGGTGATGATGGAGAAGAAGCCTTCGACGGCGTTGATCCAGGATGCCGAGGTCGGCGTGAAGTGGAAGACCCATCGTGGATGATTGGCCAACCATTCCAACACCTTGGGATGCTTGTGGGTGGCGTAGTTGTCGACGATGGCGTGGATCACCTTGCCGACCGGCACCACGCACTCGACGGCGTTGAGGAACTTGATGAACTCCTTGTGGGTGTGCTTGGGCAGGCAGCGCCCGACCACGGTGCCGTCCAGGGTGTTCAGCGCGGCGAACAGCGTGGTGGTACCGTTGCGCTTATAATCGTGCGTCATCGTCCCGCACTTGCCGGGCTTCAGCGGTAAACCAGGCTGAGTGCGGTCGAGCGCCTGGATCTGGCTCTTCTCGTCGATGGACAGAACCACCGCGTGGCAGGGCGGGTCCATATAGAGGCCGACGATGTCCTCCACCTTGGCCGCGAACGCCGGATCGTTGGAGCGCTTGAAGGTGCGCAGCCGATGCGGCTGGAGCCGGTTGGCTTTGGGCTGAAGGTCGGTGAGGTCAGCAAGGGACGCTTTGCCGCGCGGGTTGAGAGCCCGTTCACCCACCGCGGAAACATGTGTTGCCGGAAGGTTCTGCTGTTTTGACTGGGCAGCAGGGAGCAGCTGTGGCCGAGCGCATCAGATGCCGGCCACGTCATACCGGCGAAGCAGCCGTTCCCGCGCCCAGACCGGGCGCAGTTGGGCCAATGCCCGCAAGAGCCGCGGGGCACCGGCGATTGCCTTGAGATGCAAGTCTTCCGCTTCTTGACGGCGGCCGGTGTCCTCGTACAGCAGCGCCAGATTGACCATTGCGAAGACGTCCTGCGGATTGTCGCGCCGGGTGCGATCATGCGCCGCTTCGGCTTCTGCAAGATGGCCCTGGGTGTGCAGAAGCAAGCCGAGATACGTCGCGCCACGAGGTACGGCGGCAACGCGGGGCGTGTTCAGCAGAGCTGCGGATGCCTCGATGTCGCCGGCCACCAAGCAAGCCAAGCCATGAAACAGGGCGCCATCCACGTTGTCCGGCGCGATGCGGGCGCAGCGTTCGCCCCTGTCCATCGCTTTGCGAAAGTCGCCCGCAATGAGGTGGCTGGCGACAAATGACATCTCCACGCCAGCGTCGGCAGGAAACAACGCTTTCGCGGCCGGTTCCATGGCGACGGCTCGGTCGGCAAGCCCGATGGACGCCAACGCCTGGAGCATCTGCATCAGAAACTCCGACCGCTCCGGCTCCAACGCCACGGCCCTCTCGAAGCAAGGAATGCTGGTGTCCGCCGTCGGCGACGCCATTCTCATGATGGCCAAGTGATAGTAGGACTGCGCCAGCGAGCGTGCTTCGTCATCGAAACCGCCGGGGGCCCGCACTGCCTTGTCCCATGCCGCCGCGGCTTGGACGGGGCGGTTGGTCAACTCATACCAGTAGCTTGAAAAGACTTGGGCTTCGGCGCATTCCGGCCACGCCTCCGCCACCTGTGGGTAAAGTGCCAACGCGTCCTCGGAATTCGCCAGCCGGTGGGCGCGGGCGCGTTCCAGCAGCCCTTCCCGCACATACCGCGGGTTGACGGCCAGGGCCCGCCGACGCGCCTGCTCCGCCTCGACTCTGCGCCCCATCTCGTCGAGCGTCGTGATCAACTCAAAATGCGCCGCACTGGAGGTGGGCCATTGCCCCAGCGCGCGCTCAAAGCTCTCCAAAGCCTTCTCGGATGCCCCTTCCCGGCGGAGAGCAATCCCCATTTCGAGATGGTACGAGCCAAAGGTTTCAGCGCGTATCCGTACTCGCCAGGCGTCGACATCAATGGCCGGGGCAGAATCCTGGGAAATGGTGGATGCCATGAGTGTCCCGTGTGCTTTGAGAGAAATTCGCCGAAATGCCAAGTCTGAAGCCATTGCTCTTTGTCAAACACGCCCCGCCAAGCGTCTGCTTTACGGCGGACGTCGCCTGTACGGCCCATGGCCCGCTCCTTTCATGGGCAGGATGGGACGCCGGGCGGGGCCGCCTTTCAGCGATTGTAGACGCCTTCGATCGAGGCGAACAGGACTCACGCAACCTTTGGCCGCGCTCTCCACGCTGTGACCGAACGCTGGCGTCCGCAGGACGGCCTCACGTGGAAATCTGCAGCCAGCCGTCGGCGCTGTCCGCCCTCTTGTCCCCTCGGGAGCTAGCAGCAGCCCGCACCGCCTTGTCCATCGCCCCGGTCATCACCTTGGCAAAGCGTTCTGTATGCTCGGCGTGGCTCCAGCGTCGATGCGCCTCGCTCCGCGCCGCATTCCCCATTCGGCGGACCTCCAACCGGTCGCGCAGCAGCATCCGCAGACGCTCGACCAGCGCTGCGTGAAAAGCCGGATCGGCCGGACCGTCGGTGGCCTGCAGCAGGGGATGGAAATCCTGCCGCAGAATCCCGTCCTCCCCGCCAACGGTGTAGAATCCGCCACGTCCCGGGACAACGCAACCGGTGACTCCATCCGTCACCAGATCATCGACGCCCATGGCGTTCGACACGACCGGAACCACCCCCGCCTTCATCGCCTGGACCAAGCCATTGCGGTACAGCACGCCCATCGGCATCACGAACAGGTCGGAACCGGCCATGAGGTCTTGGAATTCCCCGGCGGGAAGGCGATCCGGCCGCCATATGATCCGGGGATGGCCGGTGATCGCTTGGCGCAGCGTCGGCGACAGCGTCGCCGGTAAGGGCGAACGCAGAACCAGTTCAACGTCCTCGAACTCCCGCGCCAAGGTCAGGAAGGCGGTGACCACGTCGATTCCACCGCGATAAAAGAAGTCGTCATCGCGGGCATTCCAACTTGACGTGAACAGCAGACGGAAAGGCCGGCCAGACGCGGGGCGTGCTGCCGACCCGTCCGCGCGCCCACCCGACGGCGCATCGGTTTCCAGCGGGTTGACGAAGGCCAGCTTGGCGGCGATGCGGCGATCGGGGAACAGCCGCAGCAATGGGTTATCGTTCAGTCGGTAATGGGTGATGATGGCGGCGCAGCGGTCCGATGCCAGGAACGCCCCAATGATGGCATGGTAGGGGCAAAGATGCGGGTTCACGCACATCGCGTCAAAGGGCAGGAACGGCTGAAACAGAACCGGCAGTACGTCGTACCAAAGCACCCAATGCCGCTGTCCCAGGGTCATCGGGGCATTGGGCAGAAAATCCAGCACCGCCCCGCCATCATCCGCCAGCAGTGTCAGCACCCGCTGCCCGACGTAGCGGGCGGCGGCGGCTCGATCGACCAATGGGGACAATGTGGTCAGCCGGTCCATCAGTGGTGCCGCCAAGCGCAAAAGCGGAGTCACCGCCGCCGGCCAATCGGCGGGAAGAGCCGTCGGCATCCACACGTCCCAGCCTGCCCCAAGGCTGGACAGCATGCCGACGCTGCCGGGATGTGCGGCGTCCAGGGTGCTGTAGAAGGGTAGCCTTTGCGGCGCGAACAACCGGCCAACCGCCGGCGCGCGTTCCGGAACTCGCCCCACCGAACTGGAACCGGAACCAGAGCAAGCCCGCGTCACGAGAGGCTGCAGCCTGGGATCCGCCAAGGCCGCCTGCGCCAACGGCACGACGAAACGCACCTCGCCGGGCGATGCCGCGAGACCGGTTGCGGCCGCCTCCGCCGCTTCGCCCCACCGCCCGCATTCGACCAGGATCTGCGCCTGCCGGAAGATGTCGTCCGGCGTCGCCGCCGGATCGGCCATGACCGCATGCCCAGCCGCCGCCGCTTCGGTGAAAAGCCCCATTCGTGCCAAGCATTGCCGACGTAGTCGGCGGCGGGACAGATCCTCCTTCCCCGGCATGGCATCCAGGGCTGCGAGGGCCGCTCCGTAGCGGCGCCGGTCGATCAAACCGGCGATATCACCGGCGGCTTCAATCACTCAATCACCAGATAGCTGGTGCGGGCGTTGTAGCGGTAGCGTCGCAAGGCGTACCGGTCGAGGCCCAGCGCTTCGCGGATGGCCACCGTTTCCCCCGGGGTCGCCGGATCGTTGGCCTCGTCGAACCCGAGCACCGTCCCTCGGGTGATATGGCCCCGGATCGCCTGCAGACAGGCCAGAGTCGGCTCATAAAGATCAAGATCGAAGTAGGCCAGCGATATCACCGTTTCAGGATGCTTCTGCAAATACTCCGGCACGGTGGCGATCACATCGCCTTTCACAATCTCATACTTGCGCAGATGGCTGAGCGGGCTTTCCTGCTCCTGATGCGCGAGAACCCGGTCAAGATAGGCCTCGTATCCCTCTGTGGTCGCGTAAGCTCCAGTCTTCATCTGCTCGCCGTCTTCGGGGCGCACCGAAGGGAACCCGGCGAAGGTGTCGAAGGCCACGACCTTGCGCAACCGGTTGAAGGGCTCGTAAACCCCACGCAGCGCACAGAACAGCGACGAGTTCTGCCCCCATCGGCAACCAAACTCCATGACCGCCCCCTGCATCTCCAGCCCTTGACGGTACAGAAAATCCATGAACAGAACCCGCGACAGGGTCTGGGGCGTCAAGAACAGCCCAAGGTTCATCAACAGCTCGCCTTCGGGGATGGGGCAGTCCCGCAACAGCCCAACGACGTCGCGGCGACGTTCGGTTTCGCCGGCCGGACCAAAGGTCAGAATGTCAAGGGAAGTCGGGTCAGCCATGGCGGCATCCTCATCAGCTCGAGTGCAGGGGTCAAACTTTCCGGATCAGCGGACCATCGGTTTAGCGGCACGCGCTGTCCAGGACCTCCCGCAGGCGCGTGATTTGCGGCGTCAGGTCGAAAGGATGGTTGCCGACAAAGAAGCCCAGGTCATGGGCGATGAAGGCATTTTCCGTCCCGCCGACCACATCGTAATCATAATACTTGATCACGTCGTGCCGCAGGAAGCAGCCGCCGGTGATGATGCGGAAGCCGATGTCGGCGTCCTTGAGCGCGGCAAAAACCCGTTCACGATCAGGGTGATGGGCCGGGTTCAGGATGATGGTGAAGGAAAAACTGGAAGACAGGCCGTTTTCCCGTTGAATGATGAAACGCTCGTCGCCATCGAACAAGGATTGGAACAGGGCGAGGTTGCGGCGTCGCGCCGTGGTCATCTTCGGCAGACGGCGCAACTGCACTCGGCCCACGGCGGCCTCCAACTCCAGCGGGCGCAGATTGTAGCCCGGCAGGATAAAGCGGTAGGCTTCGAAATGATCATTGGAGCGGGGCTCGTACAGCCCCGTGCCGGCGGGAAGGTCGCGGGTCCAGCCGTGGGCACGCAGCGACCGGCACAGATGCGCCAGTTCCGTGTCGTCGGTCAGGATCATCCCGCCTTCCATGGTTGAGATGTGATGCGAGAAGAAAAAGCTGAACGTGTTCAGGCAACCGAAGGTACCGGTCTTGCGGCCGTTCAATTCAGCGTCCAAGGACTCACAGTTGTCTTCGAACAAGTACAGGCCATGGACATCGGCGAAAGCGCGAAGGACATCCAACGCCGCTGGATTGCCAAGAATCGACACCGCGACGATGGCGCGGGTCCGTGGAGTCAGCGCGGCTTCCAGCTTTGTCGGATCAATGTTGAGCGTATCGAGCTCGACATCGACAAACCGCAGCTTCAAACCGTACTGCTGCAGCGGGTGATACGTGGTGGCCCAGGAAATGGCCGGAACGATAACTTCGTCCCCCCGCTGCAACGGTCTATCCTGTTTGTAGAACAAAGCCGCAATACCCGCCAAGTTGGCCGAAGAACCGGAATTCACCATGATCGCATGCTTCATTCCAAAGTACGCGGCAAACTCCTGCTCGAAAGCTGCGACTTCCGGCCCCATGGTTAGCCGGCCAGAATTGATGACACGAGTCATGGCGTCGGCTTCTTCTGTGCCCCAGGAAGGAGCCGCCAGTTCATAAAACATAAGTTCAATCTCCAAAACCAAGGGGGCGCAGCAAAAATCGGTTGCCGGATGGGTGGACGCTCGTCTCAGGTAGCGGCAAAGCTGTTAACGGGGTGTAAATGAGGTTCAACCCTGTGGAGAAAGGAAACCTATTTCACCGCACAGGTCAACAAGACAGCCCTCTGCGAAAGGCGCTTGATCCCGTAAGGTCGGTGACCTGAGACCGGAAAGTTCTTCCAGGAATGGGTAGAGGCACTGGTCGCGGGACTTCGTCGCCGACAGCTTCAGCGATGGGCGGCGCTTCCGCATTCTGGCGCTGGTGGCCGACATCTCGCTGTCGGGTGCCCGCGTCGGGCGTGAACTCGGTGCCCTGATCGCCCGGGGCGGCAAGCCACGGCGGGAGGCGGCGATAACGGGACGAAACTGACCAGCTTGGCGATCTTGCGCTGGAGCCAGGAGCATCAGGTCGAGTGGCACTGCATCGCCTCCGGCAAGCCGATGTAGAACGGCTTCGTGGAAAGCTCCAATGGCGGCTTCGGGATGAATGCCTGAACGAGACGCTATTCGCGTCACTGTCTCACGCCCCAACCGGCCTGGCCTCCCGGAAGGAGGAGGAGAATCACGTTAGAGCGCACTCCGGTTTCAGCGGTGCCACGCCCGCTGAAAATCGCCATCGTCGCCATAGCGCAAGCTGGGCCGAGAATGCCCCGGCCCAGCTTGCCATCACTGCCCGCTTGGGGCATCACAACTCACAGAGATTATACCTAAGACCGGAGGGAGCTCCGGTCTTAGGTTACAGTCAACGGAAGGACTCTCTAGTGTGGTCTCAAGATGTCTTGTCAGATATCGACGTCGTGGTTCTCGCGGGCGGGCTGGGCACACGCATCCGCGGCGTCCTGGGCGACACCCCGAAGGTTCTGGCCCCCATCGCCGGACGGGCGTTCCTCGGCCATCTGCTGGACCAGCTTTCGGCAAGCGGCGCGCGGCGCGTGGTGCTGTGCCTTGGCCACCTCGCCGATCAGGTGACCACATGGCTGGAACGGGAAGAGTCGCACAACGACCTTAACCTGATCTGCCGAACCGAACCACAGCCGCTCGGCACCGCCGGAGCGTTACGTCACGCGCGGGACGAACTGCGTTCGAACACCGTGCTGGTGATGAATGGCGATACCTTCACCGACGCCGATCTGCGCGCGTTCGTCGAGGCGCACCGCCGATCGGAAGCCGAGGCGTCAATCCTGTGCGTGGAGGTACCGGATGCGTCCCGCTTCGGCCGCGTGGAGATTGGGCCGGATGGCCGGATTCGCCGCTTTGTCGAAAAGGCTCCGGGCAGCGGCACGATCAATGCCGGCATGTATTTGCTGTCCACCACCTTTCTCGACCGCATCCCTGCGACCGGCGCCATCTCGCTGGAGCGCGACGTGCTGGAGGTGGTTCCTTCCGGAACGCTCAACGCGCATGTCATCCAAGCGCGCTTCATCGACATCGGCACTCCGGAAAGCCTTGCGGCTGCGGTCAGCGTGATCATCGGCCACAGCATCACATAGGTGATTGCTTCCGTAATGGGCCGTTGGACGTCAAGCCCCCGAATGGATCACGTCGCCGGTTTCATGCTTCCGTCCGTGGTCGGCACGCGGCCGCCACCCCATGCGATCAGAAAGGAACCCGCGAGCCGATCTCAGCGAGCGTGATCCCCGCCGAGAAGGCGGGCTCACCAGCAATCACCCGGCTTTACGGATCCCGCGTCCCGGCGACGGGACCTCGGGCGGCTGGGCCGCTGATCAGCCCGGCCGGAAACGGTTCAGGTCTTACGCGGCGGCCTCCTTGCCGAAGCGGAAGTCGGTGCCGTCCACCCACATGCGGTGCAGGACAACCGCGAGCTTGCGCGCCAGAGCGACCTTGGCGCGCATCAGGCCGCGGCGCTTGGCCACCTCCAGCGCCCAGCGCTTGAGCGTGGAGAAGCTCTTCGTTCGGGTGAGCATCACTTGCGCGGCCTCATACAGCGCGCCGCGCGCCAGGGCGTCGCCGGTCTTGCTGATGGCGCCGGTGATGTCGGTCTCGCCGGATTGGTACTTCTTCGGCGTCAGGCCAAAATGCGGCCCCACCGCCTTGGACGAGGAAAAGCGGGTCGGATCGTCGATCGCCGAGGTGAAGGTCAACGCGACCACGGCCCCGACGCCCGGCACCGTCATCAGCCGTCGGCATACCGCGTCCTCGCGCACGATGGCCAGCATCTTGCGATGCAGGCGCATGAACTCGCTGAGCAAGCCCGCGCGCGCGGTGAGCATGGCACCGATCACGCTCTCCAGCATGGCCTAGCCGGCGATCAGCTCCTGCACACGCGCGGCAAAGCCTCCTCGGCTGACCTTCCCGATCTTGAGCCCGAAGCCACGCAGGATGCCGCGGATGGACAACTCGACATCGAGCAGCTTGCCCAGCAGCAACTTACGGCCGACCAGTGGCGCCCGCACCTCCTGGGCCGGCGGCGACTTGCAATGCACCGGCCGGAACCAGCCCATGCGCAGCAGCTGGGCGATGCCGCGGGCGTCCTTGCGGTCGGTCTTCACCACCATCGCCGACAGCGCTGCCTTCACGTGCCGGGTCTCCAGCAGCACCGTTGCCAGACCCGCTTCGCTCAGCCCGGCGTGCAACCACTGCGACAAGGGGCCTGCCTCCAGCCCGATGCGGACCACCGGAAAACCAAGCTCACCGAAGAACCGTACCAGGGCTCCGGGTTCGCTGGCCACCTTGGCCCCGCGGATGATCTTGCCCGTCGCATCCATCACGCACACGCTGCTCAGTTCCAACGAGACGTCGATTCCGGCAAAGTGCTCCATGGCTGTCCCCCTTGATGCTTGGGGCCGATCCGCTCGGACCCCGTTTCCACACCATCACAGTGGGGGCAGCCGCCCCGCCTAGCTAGCGCTTGGCGGAAGGCCCATTACGGCATCTCACCGGGTTGGTGGCTGGTGAGCAGTCAGACGACGGCGAAGGTTCCGCCAACCAGATCGCGGATGGCCGTCCAGGCGGATTGCCCCTGTCGGCGCGCGGTTCCGGTCACGGAGCGATAGCCGACGCGGATGGCCTAGCGCAGGTGATCGCGGATCTTCGGAGCTATGTTGGAAAATGGGTGACGACGGTCTGGTCAGGCGGCGTTCTGTGACGCGGTGTCGGTGACCTCAATGCCGTCTCGGAATGTGACGCCCTGGATCACCTTGGGCAACTGGTTTTCCCCTTGCAGGCGGCGCCAAGTCTTTGCGGCGGTGATCAGCTTGAAGACCATCAGTTTGGCGGTCTCCTGGGAGAGCGCCCCCTTGGTGCGAATGGTCCGGTGGCGGACGGTGGCGAACACGCTTTCAATGGGATTGGTTGTCCGCACGTGATCCCAATGCTCGGCGGGGAAGTCGTAGAAGGCGAGCAGTGCCTCGCGATCCTTGGTCAGGCACTCGACCGCCTTGGCGTATTTGGCCGCGTACTTCTTATCGAACGTCGCCAAGGCGGTTTCCGCGACGGCCCGGTCCGGAGCCATCCAGATCTCGCGCAGGTCCTGCTTGATCGCGGGCTGGATGGATTTGGTCACCTTGTTGAGGGCATTGACCGCCTTATGGTGCCAGCACCGCTGATGCCGGGTGGTCGGGAAGACCTCCTCCAGCGCCTTCCAGAAGCCGGGCGCCCCGTCGGCGACGGCGAGTTCGGGGGCGATCGCCAGGCCGCGGGCCTGGATGTCGATCAGCAGTTCACGCCAGCTCTGCGCGCTCTCGCGCACGCTGACCTGGAAGCCGACCAGTTCCTTTCGGCCCTCCGGCGTGGCGCCAATGATCACGAGCATGCACTCGGCCACCGGCTCCATACGGGCCTGTAAGTAGACGCCATCGGCCCAAATGTAGACGTAGCGTAAGCGGCTGGGGAACGCCCTTCAGGTGGTAGCCGGTTCTGTTGGCATGGCCCAAGGCAGAAGGTCATCATGATCGGTGAGGTCGCGCTCGCGCCCGATGGCCTCCAGGACACGGGTGAGCCAGAGGCGCGGGTTGTGGCCGTTGCTCTTGGCGGTTTCGATGAGGGTGTAGAACACCGCGGCGGCTTCGCCCCCGCCGTGCGAGCCGGCGAACAGCCAGTTCTTGCGGCCCAGGGCCACGGCGCGCATGGCGCGCTCGGCGCTGTTGTTGTCGATCTCCAACCGGCCATCGGCGAGGTAGCGCGTCAGCGCCGGCCAGCGGGACAGCGTGTAGCGGATCGCCTCGGCCAGGGTGGACTTGCCTGGAACCTGGCGGAGCAACTGGTCCAGCTGCGTGCGCAATGCCGTGGCGGGAACGACGGCTCCGTCTCGCAAGCCGGGGCCGTCTCCAGCGCCACCGGGATCAGCAGCGCGGCGTCATCACCCGGCTGCGGATCAACCATCCCGCCGACCAGCTGGCGGCGCCACGTGTACAGGCAGCTTTCCGCCACCCCATGCCGGCGGGCGACATGGGCGACGATCGCCCCCGGTTCCAGCGTCTCCGCCACCAGCCGCGCCTTCTCCGCCTCGCTCCACCGCCGGCGCCGCTCCTTGCCGGTGATCACCTCGACCCTCTGCATCAAGCGAGCCTCCTTCTGGACTGCATTGGAGCCTCCGTAGACCCGCTCTTCACCTACTTTCTCACCACCAACAAGGCGGCGTTCCCCAGCCGCTTACCGCTACCTCGCCGATGGCCGGTTGGAGATCGACAACAACAGCGCCGAGCGCGCCATGCGCGCCGTGGCCCTGGGCCGCAAGAACTGGCTGTTCGCCGGCTCGCACGGCGGGGGCGAAGCCGCCGCGGTGTTCTACACCCTCATCGAAACCGCCAAGAGCAACGGCCACAACCCGCGCCTCTGGCTCACCCGTGTCCTGGAGGCCATCGGGCGCGAGCGCGACCTCGCCGATCATGATGACCTTCTGCCTTGGGCCATGCCAACAGAACCGGCTACCACCTGAAGGGCGTTCCCCAGCCGCTTACGGCCGACATAGCCGAGTCCGATCACCGAGATGCGGCGGGAACGGGTCATAGTGACGGGGTGCTCCTCATCAAGCGAACGGTGCAAAAATGGCCATACCAGGCCTCATGGCACCGGAAGTCCGTCGCTTTACCGCTCCGGGATTTCACTCGTAAGCTTTTGGCGCTCAAACCAAAGCCGCAGCTCTCTATCAATCATGCCCTTTTCTCTGCTCGTATAACCAGACGCAACGTGTGGAGCAACCAACCGCTCATTCGTTGGAATTGGAAGGCGTTGCGGTTCCAAGGCGCAGGGTTTCGTGGCGCGGCCAAGCGCGGTCCGGCGCGTCAATGCCGGGGAACATCAAGCCGCGGACCACTTCGCGGGCGAAGGACGTCCGGAAGCGAGGTTGCGGCTCCGCCGGCCTTCCGTTTGGGGTTTCGCAAACGATCTGCGCCAAGCGTGCCCGGCGCAGCAAATCGTCCAGGCCCAGCGGCATGGCATAATAGGCATGATGGGGATCGAAGCCCCCCAGCAGGTGCAAATCGACCCGGCGGGCGCACAGAGCGCGGATGCTCCCCGAAGCGGGGTCGCAATCGACGATCACCGGGGACGAGGCCAAGCCGGAGTCCTGCGGCAGGCGGCGGAGCATGCGCTCCACCAAGCCTGGGTCGGGCTCAGCCCCGCTGGCCAACACAAGAACCCGCTCCGCACCGGCCAGCAACAGCCCTTCGTTACCGGCGCGATTTTCATGGGGCAGGCAACCATCGGCGTTGCAGGCCGCGGCTACGTCGGCGATCGCCCGGGCGGCGGGGCCGATCCGATCGAAGACGTCGACGGAAATGATTTCCATTCGGCGGCGGTTGAAGGTTTGGCGCTCCAGCGCGGCCAGAGTGGCTGCGGCCAACGCGCCGGCTGCGTCCACGACGATGATCGACACCGCCGGCGGAGTTTGAGGGGCGCGCCGCCGCTTGGCCACAAGTCCCCGGACCCCGCCGGTGGCGACCTGCATCGCGGCCAGGAAGGGCCCGTGCTGGCGTTGGAGATAGGCCTCGGTATCCGTCATTGCGTGCATGAAACGCTGGGCCAACGCCAGTGCCCGCTGCGCATCGAACGGCAAAACGGCCCCCTCGGCCAGCAGGCGACGGAGAACGTACGACGCCTCCGGTCCCACCAGCGGATGGTCGCAGAGGCGTGTCAGCATGTCCGCAGCCTCGGTGCGTTCGGCCGCCGTCCCCTCAGCCAGAAGCTTCGCCAGAGTCAGGCGGTAGGATGGAAACTGGTCATCGAACGCAACCGCCATGCGGGCGTGCGGCAGATCGTCGTCGATCTTTGCGACATAATGGGCGAGAGAGGCGAAAATCAGGGATTTCAGCCGCTCGACAGGAACCGTTGCGCCACCCGCCGCATCTGTGAGCAAGTCAAGATAGACGCGGTAATTGAATGCCTTGCCGGCGAAGTCGTAGGGCAGGACGTCGTCATCGCAGGTCAGGTCCCATGCCGCATGCCCGGCTGCGACGGTTGATCGTGCCCATTCCGTCGCCTGCGCCACAGCGGCGGTGCCACCGTAATGGATGGCTGACCGGATGGCGTTGAAGCGCAGCGCCAGTGCCCGCGGGAAACGGCTCATTCCCTTACGGTAGGTGGCCAATGTTTCCTCGATGAGAAGATCACCGCCAGCTTGACGCAACAGGCGGCTGCCCACTTCGAGCAGCATCTCGCGACAGATTTCATTGACGCTCTGACTGGTTTCCCCCTGTTCCGCCCAACGAGTGGCGTTGACTCGCCGCAGCCGGTGAACCACTCCGGGATTGCCGTTGCCCGGCATCCACCCTTTCCAGAACATCGCCCGCTTGGCGATGGGGTCCGCAGCCGGGCGCATCCGCGACCGTGGCCGGGCGGCCAGGAACGTCGCAAAGCGCAAATACTGCGAAGCACCGACCTGTGGATCCAGAGCCGTACGCAAGGCCGTTGCGGAAGGTGCCAAGCGCGGCGCAAGCACTGGGTAGCGCTCCATGGCGGCGGCCAGGGCGGCGGCGACACCATCGTTCTCAAGGTCGTAGACCACCAAGGCTGGGTCATCGCCGGCGTACAGCATCAGCACGTTGTCGTGCTGGATCAGCGGCACGCAACCCAGCGCTGCCGCTTCCAGACTTCGCGTGACCAGCCCGCCGCCGCAGCGGTAATGGGAGACGGTGAATTTGCTGCGTGACAGAAGGTCGTGATACGCGGCGGTAGTCAGATGTCCGTTCACGATGGCTAGGCGAAGGCCATCCATGGACGTCAACTGACGCAGAATCTCCGCTTTTTCCGGATGATAAGGTGATACGGCGGTGCCCGTCATCAGAACGTCGATGGGGCGTTCCGTCTCCCGGTAGGCTGGCAGGGAGAACGGGACGCCATAGGATTTGGGAAAGGTGGATACCGGAGCGGAGGATAGGGGATGGGCCGCCGCATGTTCGCTGTGATCGGTGACGATGATCTCGTCGAACAGCCGGATCCAGGGCGCAACGCTCTGGATGTGCACGAAAAAATCGGAGGTTTGGCCGATCAACGGGCAGTTCAATGCCGCCAGCTGCGCTGGAAACTGGTGCCATTCGATCATTTGGCATAGGAAGAACGCGGGCAGCCGGGCGAGGTCCACATAGTCCGTCACCGCCGCGCCGAGCCGATTGCGACGGTCGCCCGCACTGTAGCCGATGTTGACGATGTCAAACTTCTTGTCCGCGGCGGCGCCCGCCTTCAGCGTGAGGCAGGTTTCCCCCCCATCCGCCAGCATCGACAGCACGGGAATGCGCGGTCGCTCGATGAGCGACAGCAAACCGCGGGCGTGAGGCGACGTCAACGGGGCCAGCTCCCAGCGAGCGCCATCCTCGTCGCCACCGATCCAGCGCGCCACACCGCGGTAGAAGCGGATCTCGTCCCCATCGAGGGCGGACAGAACGGTCAGCGCCGCATCGGTCAAACCGATCAGACCGCGCGCCGCCGCCACCCGCCACAGATCGTTGCGCGGCGACATGGCGACGGTCGTGTAATCGCCCTTCTCAAAAGCGGCGGCCAAGCGCGCGTCATCAGCGTGTTCGCCCCGAGCAATGTCCTGCATGACCGCTTGTCCTGAGCCGTATCCGGATAAATCCGCCCATCCCACGCGCCGATGAGCTAAATGCATGGCCCCAGATAAACAACCTTATTCTTGGGGAACGTCATTCTTGGGAAACTTCATCGCGGCAAGGCCCTGAGACCGCTTCCGGGTCAAACCGTTCGCCGCCGTGCCTCCCTTTCCGCCCGGCGCTCGGTCAGGAAACGGCATTCGGTGCGGGCCTCTTCCAAGGTGCTGCGGATCACGCCCCACCCGTTAAGCGTCTCCAGCCAATCCGGTGCCGTGCTGAACGGACCGGCATGATGGGGAATGCAGTAGAACTGCTGCCGGTATCGGATGATGTTGTAGGTTCCAAGCTCTTCGACGAATTCAGGATTCAACAAAGGGGGGATGTTGATCGTTGGCGTGATCCCGTTCATTTTCTCTTGGAATGCCTTTCCTTCTTCCGGTGATAGAAACAGCGGAGCGAAACAGCGAAGCGCGTCGACAGCGACCTTTTCATAGCCGTCGGCACCTTTGCGCGCGATCCAGAACCCACCGTAGTTCGACACGTTGCCGAAGGCGCGTCCGACGGCCAGCGTCACGCCCGGGTGGTACTGGCCACCTGTCCTGGCATCCCTGATGAAATCGCTGTTGCGGTTGGCGACGCACTGCTCCTCGTCCACATCGTGCAACTGGCCTTCCAGATCGTCGCCGCAGATGAAACCGCCGCTTTCGACTAGGCGCATGGCGTGCTCAATGTCAGACTTGACCGCCTCATAGTAATGTGACCCATCAATGTAAACAATGTCGAAGTATTCGTTGCGCAGGTAGGGCAGGACGCTCCGGGAATCGCCGCGGACATGGTCGACCCGAACACCGGTCAGACGAGCGCCAAGGGCGGTGTTGTGCCGAAAAGTCTCATAGACGGCGTCGCTGGCGGCGGCCTGCTCCATCAGTCGGTAATGCTCCTGATGCGCGAGATCGGCATTATCCAGGTATGGAGTCCATGGATCGATACACAACAAAAATGAATCCGGGTGGGGAACTTCACCTTTGGAGAACTTTTGGATTGATTCAGCAAAAATCAAAGAGGAAACACCGCACCAGGAGCCAATTTCCAATATACGGATATGGTCTTTTTGCTCAAGAACGCGAGAGACTATCGTCATCAGCATGACGTGACGGAAATCAACATTTTTGTGCGGAGACAAGTTATCTGGAAAGAAGAATTCGTTTCCAACAAAATTTGATATTCTCATTTTAGGATCCTTGTCTGGAATGAGCAACGCAGAAGACCATGATCGTGAATGCCTATGGCCAGGAGTGAAGAAGCCCGAACCATTGGGAAAACATTCTCGCGGCCATCAGGATTCCAGTGGAACGCGCCGGGCATCATCCGCCGACTGCTGTGGCGGCGGTGGAGACGCCAGGAAGTTTTTCCCGACTGTCGGCTTCCGCCGCCAGAGCCAGCAAATCCGAATACAACGGAATGGAACCCAGAGGCAAAGCCACATCCACCACTTCCGCACCGGCCAGTGTCGTCACCATGCGGGTATGGCAGGTGCGGCACATCAGATCCACCGGTTGGTTCAACAGAGTCGTCAGATCCTGGCGTGCTTCGCCATCACTGGCGCGAGCGTCGACGACGTTCATGGGAACATCCAACATGTATTCGTGGCTGTCACCGCAATGGGAGCATTCCACTAGGAAGCAGGCGGCGTGACGCTGGTGGTCATCCGTTCCCAAGCGGCCGGGTTGCGTCGTCATGACCACCTTGCCCCTCACCCAACCGTCTCGGTAAAGCCGCCGAATTTCATCAAGAACAGCTCGAATCTTCTCCTGGTACTGCGGCGAGGGAACCTTTGTCACATTGTACATCGCGTAGGTGTTGACAGTGCTGTAGTACAAGCCTTTGCTTTTGATCAGGCCGCGCCGCATGGCCTCGTCGAAGATCGGCGTGCTCGGGAACGGCATAATGTAACCGACGTTGACGCAGTTTCGACTGTACTCTCGGAAGAAATCGACGGTTTCATCCATGGTTTCTGTGGTTTCACAAACATCTCCAAAGATGAAATTTCCATTCCAGCCGATCCCCGCGGTACTGGTCAGGTCCAAGGCGCGGCGCATCTGCTCCTTGGTAATTTTTTTACGCATGCTGTGCAGCACTGTGTTGCTGGCACTCTCCAGGCCGAAGCCGATCACGGCGCAACCGGCATCCTTCATGTGAGCAAGAATGTCCGGGTTGACGTCAGGCACCCGCAGAGCACAGGTCCAGCGGACATCGCCAAGCTTCAGTGCTTTAAAGCCGTCGCAGAACTCCCGCAGCCGGCTTTCTTTCACCGAGAACAGCTCGTCGTAGATGATGAAAAAATTATTGCGATATTTCTCATGGAAATGCTGCATTTCAGAAAGCACATCTTGAATGTTTCTTTGCTTGTAAATATGTCCATTGGAATGAAAGCAAAATGAACAGGAAAACGGGCAGGACCGGCCGGCGCTTACCGGAAGTGGCCGTGGCCGCGGATGGTAGCTGGTCAGGTGCGACGCCGAACGATGGCTGCTGGCGAGAAAATATCCTTCAATATCAATAGGGTCATACGATGGCAGCGCATAGTCTCTGATCCGCTTGCTCTCTTTTTCCAGAGGATTGAAAACAGGAACTCCGTTGCGCCAATAAGCCAAGTTGAGGATACTGTCCAACGGGCTGCCGTTTTCCAGAGCGGCCAGCAAATGCACAATGGGAATTTCGGCATCTCCGCTGATGGTGTAGTCGGGCCGCAGATCGGCCATAATAAAGGCTGGGTCTGCAGTGACGATGCCACCACCAATAACAATGGGAATGTGCGGAGCCAGCCGGCGGCTGTAGGCGACAGCATCGGCAATGAAGACGTAGTCTGCCGACAAGCCGCCAACAGCAATGATGTGCGGATCATATTCGGCGATGCGCCGCTCAAGAGTCCGGTGCAGCAAGCCTCGACTGTTGAGTGACGTCAGCATGTAGCTGATGTTGCAACCAAAAACCTGGTGACCCGCGGCTTCCAGCGCTCCGGCGACATAAGCAACGCCCTGGGGAATCAGGTCGCCTCTGGCATGGGGCGTGGGGTAGTTGAACTTTGGAACGACCAGAAGAACGCGCATGACCGACCCTCCTTTGTCCCGCTGTGCGCCCCACTTCCCCTGGATGGAATGCGGCGAATTTGCCTCCGCAGCTTAAATCGCGGATCAGCATCTCATTTCCATGGACATGAGCCGTTGAATTGTCTCGGTCCAGGGCAGGTTTTCCTTGATCCGCTCTCCAAACTGCGCCCTTCGTGTCAATCTGGCGACCAGAACTGCCGCACCGTATCGCCGATGGCTCCGGCCTCGATGCCGGTTTGACGCAGCAAATCATCGTAATGGGGGTTGCCGAACACCAACTCATCGCCCGGCCCCAAACGCTTCAGCGCGACCGGGGAACGCTGTTCCGCTGCCCAAGCGGCGACCGTGTTGTACAGTCCGCCTTGAATGCCGTGCTCTTCCACGATGATGAAGGTGCTGGCCACCGCAGCCGCTGCGTTGACCAAGGAGAGGTCCAAGGGGCGCACCGTGTGGAAATGGGCCAGCAATGGCTCAATCCCTTCCGCCGCCAAGGAATCGACGGCTTTGACCGCGGGAATGACGGCGCCACCGGTGGTCAGGACCGCCACGCCGCGACCGGGCCGGACACAGCGCCCCCGTCCCACCTCGATCGGTTCGGCGGAGTCCAGCCGTGGTTCCCCGAAGCGGCCGACACGGATGTAACTCGGGCCCGGCAGGCGTGCCAGTTGCGGCAGCAACTCGGCCATCTCTGTCGGATCGCCAGGAACGGTCACCGTCATGCCAGGAATCAGCGACATGAGCGCAACGTCCTCCTTGGCATGATGGGTGACGCCGCTGGGAGCATAGATGTAGCCGCCGCCCGCACCGGCGACGATCACCGGCAACTGGTGATAGCCGACCGACAGGCGCAATTGCTCAAAGGCCCGTCCGGTCAGAAACGAGGCGATGGAGTAGACCACCGGCCGCCAGCCCTCCAGGGCCAAGCCGGCGGCGCAGTCCACAAGGTGCGCCTCGGCCACTCCGACGTTGAGATAGCGACGTGGGAATTCGGCGCAGAAGGCATCGAACACCTGAAAACCAAGATCGCCAGTCAGGAAAATGATCCGGTCGTCGGCACGCGCCATCTGCACCAGGGTGTCGGCGAAGGCGCGTCTCATGGCGTGGCCCGGTGCAAGGGGGCGACGCCCAGTTCGGCAAGCGCCCGTTCAACATCCTCCGCCGACGGCGAACGATAATGCCACATCATTTGGTCTTCCATGAAACTGACGCCGGAGCCACCGACCGTCCGGGCAACGATCGCCGACGGCTTGCCCGGCTCGAAAGGCAGTCCGCGAAGCGTAGCGACGATCCCCGGCAAGTCGTGGCCATCGATGGTTCGAACGGCCCAGCCGAAAGCGCGGAACTTGTCGTCCAGCGGCATGCCGCCGGAAATTTCATCATTTCTCCCGACCGCTTGCATGTTGTTGTTGTCGATGATCGCGACCACCCGGTCAAGCCGCCGAGCGGCTGCGAACATGGCGGACTCCCAGACGCTGCCTTCGTTGCATTCGCCGTCACTCATCAGCACCGTGACACGCCCACCGCGTCCGTCCAACTCCATGCCATAGGCCATGCCCGTGGCCATGCCCAAGCCATGCCCCAGGCTGCCGGACGAGATTTCCAGCAGCGGCAAGGCGTGGCGGCACGCATGGTTGGGCAGTGCCCCTCCGGGCTGGGCATAGGTGTCCAACAGGGACGGCGGCATGAAGCCGTATTCCGCCAACGCCGCGTAAAGCGCGGTTACGCCGTGCCCCTTCGACAGCAGAAAGCGATCGCGGTCAGGGTGGCGGGGGTCGTCGGGGGACACCCGCAGCCAAGTCCCGTAAAGGGCCAGCAGCAGGTCGATGCAGCTCAACGTCGATTTCAGGTGGCCTTCGCGCCCGTCGTGGGCCATGCGAATGCAGGTTGCGCGCATTCGGCGTGCCCGCAAACGCAGATCGTCGAAATCGACATCATCCATCGTGTGTGTTCCGTCCATGCCTGTCAATACCCTCACTCCCCTGCCGAAAAGAACACCGATCGGTCCCTGGCCTGCGGCATCTCCAAAAACCACACGCTCTTCACACCCAGTAAACCCGGCGGCCTTGAGCAGAGAAATGCAGCCGAATACATTGATACTTTCCTAAAAAAATTATGCTCAAAGAAATGTCTGCTCTGCCTGATCAGAAAAACAGGGTATTTATTTAAACTTCTTCAGAAAGATACATTAGTCAGCCGATCAAGTCCAGCAATTCCGCGTTGGCTGCCTTGTGACCAAAACCGCAAAGCCCTGCCCTCCTCATCATTTGGCTTTCCCGCTGCCCGCGGCATGAATCCGCGCGTTGCTCCAGCGAACATCCCCGGCCATCGACAGAATTAAGGAATTCGAAATCTTTCAGTTATAACGCCTCTAGAGAGAATTCATTCGACAAACCGCGCAGACACGGCGACCTCCTCCGCAATCAGCACACCCTATTTTGGCAGGCATGGAATGCGGTTTTCTGCATTGTGAATTGTTCTGAAGCGTTCCCCGTTTGCTTGCCAGGCTGTTCGGTTTCACGCCGGTCAATGGTGCATTACAGACAAACGCCGCGATCAGGAACAGGTGCGAGCGATGAAGGCCATCGAGGAAGCGAGCAGCAACGCCCCTGCCAGCTGGATTTGTATTTACGGTACCAGCCGTGGTGGAGGCGTCGCTCTGAAAGCCCAGCGACGGCAGGGTGCCCCCCGCATCGCCGGCCCTCATGCCGCCGCCCGGCTCCGCGGATGGCCAACGCTCCGCCCCGGCGGCTTGCCTCACCGGGACGGAGCGGACTTCGACACGTTTTCTCAGAACGTTTGGATTTCCAATCTTCCCTCCACCTGTCCAAGGGAAACTCCAGACATTGAGGTCCCAGCCGAATTGGAACCGCTGGCCGTTGATCCGCCGGCGTGGTCCGGGTGGGCGGTGCGCGGCTGGAGCCGTGCCGTCGCGCGCCCCGTCCTTCTTGCCGCTTCGATGAGGGACACGATGCCGCGCTTCGCCGAAGACGGGGGAGAAACCTTCCATTATCGTGTCACGGGTAATCTGGCGCACGGCACCTGAAGGTGGCGTCGGCAAGCGGATCAAACAACATGGCGTTTTCGCACAACGCGGGAACGTGGTTCAGGGAACGGCAGGACATGAGCGGACAGATCGACCTTCTTCTTGTGACGCCACCATCTCGGGCGGTCGTTTACCAGGAGTTGAGCAAGGATTACGCGGCCATCGAGCCGCCGGTATGGTCGCTGCTGATCGCCGAACACATCCGTCGGCTGGGATGGTCGGTGGCGGTGCTGGACGCCGAAGCGCTAGGGCTGTCGTACGATGAAACGGCGCGCCGGATCGCGGCAGCCGACGCCCGCCTGAACGCTTTCATGATTTACGGGCAGCAGCCGTCGGCATCCACCCAATGCATGCCTGCGGCCGTCCTGACGGCGAAAGCCACGGCGCGGCTGACCGACCGACCGTGCATCGCGCTCGGCACCCACCCGTCGGCCCTGCCCGCACTCACCCTGGACGAAACCACATTCGATTATGTCTGCCAAGGTGAAGGCCCGACCACCATCGCCCAGTTGCTTGAGCATCTGAGCGGCCGCCGGTCGATCGAGTCCGTGGCCGGGCTGTGGTGGCGCCGGGATGGAGCGCCCGTGTCCAACGGCTGGGCTCCCAAGATCAAGGACTTGGACCAGGCGTTGCCAACGCAGGCGTGGGACTTGGTCGACATGTCCCTGTATCGCGCCCACAACTGGCAGTCCTTCGGGGCGCCGCACCGCCGCCAGCCTTACTTGTCGATCCAGACCAGCCTTGGCTGCCCTTACGCTTGCAGCTTCTGCTGCATCAACGCCCCGTTCGGGGGCAACGGCATCCGTTACTGGAGTCCTGACGCCATCGTTGCCCAGATCGACCATGTGGTCGCCCGCTACGGTGTGCAGATGATCAAGATTCCCGACGAGATGTTCGTGCTGAACAAACGGCACGTCCTGGGCATCTGCGACCGGTTGATTGAACGGGGATACGACCTGAACATCTGGGCCTACGCCCGCATCGACACCATCCAACGCGAATTCCTCGATAAGCTGCGGGCGGCTGGTTTCCGATGGCTTGGGCTGGGGATCGAATCCGCAAGTGGCTACGTCCGCGACGGGGTGGAAAAAGGGCGCTTCGACAACGCGGCCATCACGTCCGTGGTTCGGCAGGTGCAAGACGCTGGCATCCATGTGTCCAGCAATTTCATTTTCGGCCTGCCCGACGACACCATGGACAGCATGCAGGAGACGTTGGACTTTGCCCTCGACCTCAACACCGAATGGGCAAATTTCTATGCCGCCATGGCTTATCCGGGATCGAAGCTGCATCAGGTCGCAACGGAACGCGGCTGGCTTCTTCCGGAATCGCCGGGGGGGCCCGGCTGGATCGGTTATTCCCAGCACGCGTTCGAGACGCTGCCCTTGCCGACCGAACATCTGAGCGCCATGCAGGTGCTGGAGTTCCGCGATGCTGCCTTTCAGGCCTACTACTCCAACCCAGCCTATCTGGCCCTGGTGGACAAGAAATTTGGCCCGGAAACCGGCGCCCATATCAAGCAGATGACCGACATCACCTTGCGGCGGCGGCACCACGAAGACCCAGCCTATTATGATCGCCTGCTCGGCGCGCAGGCAGTTCGTCATCCCCACCCTGCGGCATGAGCAGGACCGGACCGATGAAGAACCTGGGTGGGAATCAACCCGGTACCGACGTGGCGATTCTGGAACTGCCAGCCGGCAGCCGGGTCTTGCTGCCCAACGGACTGGCTCATGTCCACAACGCCTTGAAGCGTGCCAGGACCGCCGCGCGAGGACCGATGGCCTCACCGCACCGCAGCGGCACGATCCACGCCCACGCTCGTGCGGGTTCCGTTTTCGATGAAGCCCGACAGCCGTTCCGCTAAGCTCCCTCCGGAGTCCGGGAAGCAGAACCTTCACACACAGACTCGCCAGGAGAACAAATGTCCGAGCGTCTCAATGTTTTGATCACCGGCGGTGCTGGTTACATCGGGTCCATTCTGACGCCGGCGTTGCTGGATGCGGGACACCGCGTCACCGTTCTCGACAATTTTATGTTCCGCCAGGTCTCGCTGGCGCATGTCTGTGCCCATCCGCAGTTCGATGTGGCGCGCGGGGATGCACGTGATGAAAGCGTGTTGCGCCCGTTGTTGAAGGATGCCGACGTGATCATTCCGCTGGCGGCCTTGGTGGGCGCGCCACTGTGCGACATGGACAAAGCCGCGGCGGAAGGCGTCAACCGCGACGCAGTGCTGTCGCTGATCAAGCTGTCATCGGCGCAGCAACGCATCATGATGCCGGTCACCAATTCTGGTTACGGCGTTGGCGAGGCCGGCAAGTTCTGCACCGAAGAAAGCCCGCTGCGTCCGATTTCCCTGTATGGCCGCACCAAGGTGGAGGCGGAGAAGGCCGTCCTGGATCGCGGCAACGCCATCAGCTTCCGCCTGGCCACCGTCTTTGGCATGGCTCCGCGCATGCGGATCGACCTGCTGGTCAATGATTTCGTCTATCGCGCCGTCAACGATCGGGCCGTGGTGCTGTTCGAACCGCATTTCAAACGCAATTATATTCACATTCGCGACGTCGCCCGCGCGTTCCTCCACGGCTTGGACCGTTTTGAAACGATGAAGGATCGGCCCTACAACGTCGGGCTGTCCGACGCCAACCTGTCGAAGTGGGAACTGTGCGGGCAAATTCGGCATCATCTGCCACGCTTCGTTTTCCTGGAGGCCCCCATCGGCGAAGACCCCGACAAGCGGGATTACATCGTGTCCAACGCCCGCATCGAGGCGACCGGGTACCAGCCGGCCTACTCGCTGGACGACGGGGTCGCCGAACTGATCAAGGGCTACCGCATGCTGCGCAACGCTGTGCATGGCAATGTTTGACGGGAGCCGCGCGAAGCCACGGCGCACGCGTGGACGGGCCAGTCGACCGCATGCCACACACGAATGGACACCTCTCGCCCCACCCAACGTCACGTGACCGCGGCTCCCGCTACCCCTATCGCATCGTCGGCGCAGGCAAACAGGAAAGACGACCATGATCATCAGCCGTACGCCGTTTCGTGTGTCGCTGTTCGGCGGCGGCACTGACCTTCCTGCTTGGTACCGGAAGCACGGCGGCTCCGTCATCGGCGGCGCCATTGACAAGTACTGCACCATCAGCCTGCGCACGCTGCCGCCGTTCTTCCAGCATCGCTCGCGCATTGTTTACTCCAGCATTGAGTTGGTGCAGAGCGCCGAGGAAATCCGCCACCCGTCGGTGCGGGCCGTGCTGATGGAAATGGGAGTGCGCAATGGCGTGGAAATCCACCATGATGGCGATCTGCCGGCCCGCTCTGGCCTGGGCTCCAGCTCATCCTTCACGGTCGGCCTTCTGAACGCCGTTTACGCCTATCAAGGGCGCATGGTCAGCAAAGCCGAACTGGCGGCAGAGGCGATCCGCATCGAGCAAGAGGTGATCGGCGAGCAGGTTGGGTGCCAAGATCAGGTTTGGGCGGCCTACGGCGGGCTGAATCGCATCGATTTCCACACGGACGGCTCCTTTGAGGTTACGCCGTTGGTCCTTACGCGCGACCGGCGGGAAGAGCTGCAGGGCCATTTCCTTCTGTGCTTCACCGGCCTTTCCCGCTTTGCCTCGGAGATCGAGAAGGAAAAGGTGGCGAATTTCTCCGCCCGCGAAGCAAACCTCCGGGAAATGCGGGCTATGGTGGACGCGGCGGCGGACATCCTGAGATCACCCAACCGATCGCTCGAAGAGTTGGGGCGGATGCTGCATGAAAGCTGGTTGCTGAAGCGGGGGCTATCGCCCAACGTTTCAAACACCAACATTGACGCGATCTATGATGCCGCCAGAGCTGCCGGTGCGTTGGGGGGAAAACTTCTGGGAGCGGGGGGAGGCGGTTTTCTCCTGCTGTGCATCCCGCCGGAGCGCCAAGCGGCTGTGCGAAAGCGTCTGGAACATCTAATCACGCTGCCGTTCCGCTTTGATTCCAACGGCAGCAAAATCGTGGTGTACGATCCTGACGATTTCGAGCGCCGTCCCCTGCCGACCGACGACGCGAACACCGTACACTGCCCTCCCGCCTTCGCCGATTCGGAAGCTCTCCTGTGATCATTCAGCCGCTCTGGCGGAACCAGAAGGAGCAACCGTATGATGCTTGATATTTTTCAAACCACGCTTGGCGCTCCCATGACGACTGGAACAGCTTTATCGCCTCTCTGAACAATGAGCAGTCATCAAAGGGCGGAATTTCTGCCTGCCTTAGATGCCGTAATGGGCCTTGCTCCAAGCTCTGGCTTGGGCGGGCGGCTGTCCCCACAGTGATGGTGTGAGAAACGGGGTCCGAGCGGATCGGCCCCAAGCATCATGGAGGGACAGCCATGGATCACTATGCCGGGATCGACGTCTCGTTGGAACAGAGCAGCGTGTGCGTGGTGGACGCGACAGGCAAGATCGTACGGGAGGCCAAGGTGGCGAACGAGCCTGATGCCCTGGTGCGCTTCTTCGCTGATCTTGGCTTTCCGGTGGTCCGCATCGGGTTGGAGGCTGGCCCCTTGTCGCAGTGGTTGCACGCCGGGCTGAACGAGGCGGGCTTGGCGACGGTGCTGCTGGAGACCCGCCACGTGAAGGCGGCGCTCTCGGCAATGGTGGTGAAGACCGACCGCAAAGACGCCCGCGGCATCGCCCAGCTGCTGCGCATGGGGTGGTTTCGGCCGGTGCATTGCAAGTCGGCCGACGCCCAGGAGGTGCGCGCCCTGCTGGTCGGGCGCAAGCTGCTGCAGAGCAAGCTGCGCGATGTGGAGTTCAGCATCCGCGGCCTTCTGCGCGGATTCGGCTTGAAGGTCGGCGAGGTCAGCAAGGGGCGCTTTGCGGCGCGGGTTCAGGAGCTGATCGAAGGTCATGCCATGCTGGAGGAGGTCATCGGCGCCATGTTGACGGCCAGGGCGGGCTTGCACAGCGAGTTCATGCGCCTGCACCGCAAGATGCTGGCGATCGTGCGCACCGATGAGGTCTGTCGGCGGTTGATGACGGTCCCTGGGGTGGGGCCGCTGGTGGCGGTGACCTTCACGGCGACGGTCGATGATCCCGCCCGGTTCACCTCATCCAAGGCGGTCGGGGCGCACTTCGGGCTGACGCCCAAGAAATACCAGTCGGGCGAGACCGACGTGACCGGCGGGGTCAGCAAGGTGGGGGACGCGATGGTGCGCACCGCGCTGTACGAGGCGGCCAACGTGCTGCTGAGCCGGACCACCCGGTTCTCCACGCTCAAGCGCTGGGCGTTGGAGGTGGCCAAGCGGCGCGGCGTGAAGCGGGCCAAGGTGGCTCTGGCGCGCAAGCTGGCGACCGTCCTGCACCGCATCTGGGTGGATGGCAGCGAGTTCCGCTGGGGCAAGGAGGCGCCGGTGGCCGCGTAAGACGGCTGGGCAACGGTTTGGAGCAGGGCCGCAAGGCGGTGCTCCGGTGAGGTCCCGTCGCCGGGACGCGGAAACCAGTGAGGACGGGAGTAGTGCTGTGGAAGTCCCCGCAAGGGGGTGAACCACGCGTCTTAGAGTGCGTAACAAAACCAGCTGGGAACGGTTGGTAGGGGCATGGCAGCCCCTCTTGTTTGCGACGCCTTGTGGGCGATCATCGAACCTCTGATCCCGCCGGAGCCGCCCAAGCCGAAAGGCGGACGGCCCCGGCTGTGCGATCGTGCTGCGCTGACCGGCATCCTGTTCGTGCTGCGCACGGGTATTCCTTGGGAGCTTCTGCCGGTGGAGATGGGCTGCGGCTCGGGTATGACCTGCTGGCGGCGTCTGCACGAGTGGCATCGGGCTGGCGTGTGGGAACGGCTGCATCGTGTGCTGCTCGACCGTCTCGGCTATGCCAACGCCATCAACTGGGATCGTGCGGCGGTGGACAGCGCCAGCGTCCCGGACAAAAGGGGGGTGGGGAGACCGGCCCGAACCCGACGGATCGCGGCAAGCCGGGCTCCAAGCGCCACATCCTCGTCGATGCTAACGGCATCCCGCTCGCCCTGAGGATCTCGCCAGCCAACCGGCACGACAGCAAGCTGCTGGAGGCGCTGGTCGATGCCGTGCCGGCGATCCGCCAGTGTGCGGGCCGGCCCCGGCGGCGACCGGCCAAGCTGCATGCCGACAAGGGCTACGACTTCGCTCACTGCCGGCGGGCGCTGCGCCAACGAGCGATCATTCCGCGGATTGCCCGGCGTGGCGTCGAAAGCAGCGAGCGTCTCGGCCGATATCGATGGGTGGTCGAGCGTACGCTCGCTTGGTTTGCCCGCTTCCGCCGCATCGCCGTCCGCTACGAACGGCGCGCCGACATCTTCACTGCCTTTCACCATATCGCGGCCAGCCTCATCTGCTGGCGCTTCGTCCAGAGATGGTTCTGTTAGGCGCTCTTAGATTGTCCCGCTGGCTTCCTTTCTCTGACGGCATGATGTGGCGGCCACCGTGCTGACCACGGACGGAAGCGTGAAGCCGGCGACGTGACAATCACTGCGAGGGACTTGACGTCCGACGGACCATTACGGAAGCATTACAGTTGCGCTTTGCGCCTGTGGGCTTCGTTGGCGATGGCCTGATGGCATCGTCTCCAGGTTGACCACGCGATGACGGTGGCGGGCTCGACCGACCGCTGGGTTAGGCGGTCGGCAACACGACGGATCTCCTGCATCGACCAGCGGACCATGGGCGGGGAACTTTCCTCGTCGTTTTTGGGGGCGCGGCGCGGGCATCGGCCTTGTGCCGGACCACCGCCAGCAGGGCGAAGGCGAGCATCACCAGTGATACGGGCGGCGCGTGAAGGCTTCCATTGCTTGGAAATCAAGCGAATTGCGGCCACCAGTGGAACCATATCGCGGCTCGAATGCGATCAGGATTATCGGCGAGACCGCAGCAACGATCGGCAAGCGCTTGATCAAGGGCACCGAGATCCGCGAAGTAGGTGTTGGCGATCGTTTCGTTGGTCAGTGGCCAGAGATGCTCGGCCGGCTGCAATTCGGGGGAATACGGGGGTAAGAATTCCAGCGTGATGCCCTCCGGGATGTCCAGCGTGCTGGCGACATGCCAGCCCGCGCCATCGAGAACGATGAGCACGTGGTAAGCGGCTGGGGAACGCCGCCTTGTTGGTGGTGAGAAAGTAGGTGAAGAGCGGGTCTACGGAGGCTCCAATGGAGTCCAGAAGGAGGCTCGCTTGATGCAGAGGGTCGAGGTGATCACCGGCAAGGAGCGGCGCCGGCGGTGGAGCGAGGCGGAGAAGGCGCGGCTGGTGGCGGAGACGCTGGAACCGGGGGCGATCGTCGCCCATGTCGCCCGCCGGCATGGGGTGGCGGAAAGCTGCCTGTACACGTGGCGCCGCCAGCTGGTCGGCGGGATGGTTGATCCGCAGCCGGGTGATGACGCCGCGCTGCTGATCCCGGTGGCGCTGGAGACGGCCCCGGCTTGCGAGACGGAGCCGTCGTTCCCGCCACGGCATTGCGCACGCAGCTGGACCAGTTGCTCCGCCAGGTTCCAGGCAAGTCCACCCTGGCCGAGGCGATCCGCTACACGCTGTCCCGCTGGCCGGCGCTGACGCGCTACCTCGCCGATGGGCCGGTTGGAGATCGACAACAACAGCGCCGAGCGCGCCATGCGCGCCGTGGCCCTGGGCCGCAAGAACTGGCTGTTCGCCGGCTCGCACGGCGGGGGCGAAGCCGCCGCGGTGTTCTACACCCTCATCGAAACCGCCAAGAGCAACGGCCACAACCCGCGCCTCTGGCTCACCCGTGTCCTGGAGGCCATCGGGCGCGAGCGCGACCTCACCGATCATGATGACCTTCTGCCTTGGGCCATGCCAACAGAACCGGCTACCACCTGAAGGGCGTTCCCCAGCCGCTTACGGAGCGCCGTCATGGAAGGTTCTGCCATCCGCATGCCGGACCAAAGGATAGAGCGCCGTCATTGGAGGGTCCTCATGTGTCTCAATGCGCTTGGTGAGGGTCAGGCGCAGAGTGGGCGCCTCCCTCACGGCTCGTCCTCCTGTCCGTGTTCCGACCAAATACCGGTGCAAGGCTGCACGATGCTCGCCCGACCACCATAGATCAGCCGGCGGTGTCTTGTGACGTTCCATGTCAATCCTCGTCGAGCGAGGCCGACCGCTCGGGCTTTCCCACCTCAAGCTCAGCAGCCGAAGCCATGTCGAAGTGAAAAGTGCCGGGGCGGGGTGGCACGCAACGGGCACCCGCCCCGGCAGCCGACGCATTGCGCGCTTACTTCAGCGCGCCCTTGATGTCCTCGTATTGATCCTTTTGCCACTTCTCCAAACCCTGGAGCTGATTCTTCGTCATGTTCACGGCGATTTTGTCGCCGCTCATGTGAAGCTGGCTCAGAGGCAGCACCACATCCTTCCCGCTGAAGCCGCCAACACCATCGACATCAAGCACGGCAAGCGACCAGCGCCAGTTCAACCCCGGCGCCAGACCGCTGCTCGACGCAAGCCAACAGCGCCGCCTGAGGGATAATCTGGACGATCCGCCGCCCGACCGTGGCTTGTGGACGGGCCGCTCGGTCGCCCAATGGATCGCCGGCATGCTCGGGCGTCTGGTCTCCCCCCGGCGCGGCACCGATTATCTGGGCCGGCTCGGCTTCACCCGCCAAGTGCCGCGCCCCCGCCATGCCGAAGCCGATCCCTTGGCCCAAGAGGTCTTCAAGGCGCGGTTCCGCCGCCGTGTGCAGGCACTTCAGCAGGAGGATCCCGACACGCCTCTGGAGGTGTGGGCGATGGACGAGCATCGCGTCGGGCTGAAGCCGGTGCTCCGCCGGGTGTGGGCGCCGCGCGGCTGCCGCCCCATGGCCCGCGGCCACCAGCGCTTTGAGTGGATGTATCTCGTGGGCTTCGTGCGGCCGAGCACCGGACGGGTAATCTGGTTCCTCACCGATGGCATTGATGCGCCCATGTTCGGGGCCATCTTGGACGCCTTTGCCCGCGAGGTTGGAGCTGGGCCCACCAAGCCCGCTTCGCTAGGTGGTAGCCGGTTCTGTTGGCATGGCCCAAGGCAGAAGGTCATCATGATCGGTGAGGTCGCGCTCGCGCCCGATGGCCTCCAGGACACGGGTGAGCCAGAGGCGCGGGTTGTGGCCGTTGCTCTTGGCGGTTTCGATGAGGGTGTAGAACACCGCGGCGGCTTCGCCCCCGCCGTGCGAGCCGGCGAACAGCCAGTTCTTGCGGCCCAGGGCCACGGCGCGCATGGCGCGCTCGGCGCTGTTGTTGTCGATCTCCAACCGGCCATCGGCGAGGTAGCGCGTCAGCGCCGGCCAGCGGGACAGCGTGTAGCGGATCGCCTCGGCCAGGGTGGACTTGCCTGGAACCTGGCGGAGCAACTGGTCCAGCTGCGTGCGCAATGCCGTGATCTCCAGCGCCGCCTCGGCCTGACGCGCGGCGGCACGCCGGGCCGCCGGCTGGCCGCGCACGCGCTCCTCCACGGCGTACAGGCGGCCGATGCGCTCCAGCACCTCCTTGGCAGCGGCTCCCTTGTGAGCTTGATGGATATCGAAGAATTTCCGCCGCACATGCGCCCAGCAGGCCACCTCGATGATCGCCAGCGGATCGCCGCCCCTGGCCTCGTAAAGGGCGTTGAAGCCGGCGTAACCGTCGGCCTGCAGCGCGCCCCTCCAACCGGCGAGCTGGCGCTGGGGATGCTCGCCCTTGCGGTCGGGCGTGTAGCGGTAGAGCGCCGCTGGCGCGGCGGCGTCGCCACAGGCCCGGTCGTCGCGCGCGTAGACCCACAGCCGCCCGGTGCGGGTCTTGCCGGCGCCGGGGGCGAACACCGGCACCGGGGTGTCGTCGACGTGCAGCTTGCCCGCGGCCAGCACATGGGCGGCGATGCGCTCGGCCAGCGGCTTCAACAGCACCGCGGTGCGGCCGAGCCAGTCCGTCAGCGTCGAGCGCGGCACCTCCACCCCTTCACGGGCGAACCGCTCGGCCTGCCGGTAGGCCGGCAGATGGTCGTCGTACTTGGCCAGCACGATGTCGGCGAGCAGGCTGGCGCCGGCGCTGCTCTTGGGCAGCGGCACCGGTGGCGGCGGCGCCTGGCTGATGTCACCGCAGCACCGGCAGGCCATCACCGGACGCACGTAGCGCCGCACGCGCAGCCGTGCCGGCACCATCTCCAGCACCTCCGAGACGTCCTCGCCGATCCGCCGCAAGGCGAGCCCGCAGCCCGGGCAGGCGGCATAGGGCGCCGCCAGTTCCTCGTCCTCGCGCGGCAGATGGGCAGGCAGCGGCTTGCGGATCGGGTGGGTGCGCTCGCCGGTCGGCATCGCCGCCTTCGGGGCGGCGGGGACGGCCGCTTGCTCGGCCTGATGCTGCTCCAACTCCTCGATCTGCAGTTCGAGTTGATCGGCAGCCCGGCCCAGCCTCTCCGAACTCTGGCCGAAGCTGCGCCGGCGCAACGCGGCCAACTGGCCCTTGAGCGTGTCGATGATGCGGTCGCGCGCCGCCACCGCCTGCTCGCGCTCGGCCAACTGCGCCGACAGTTCGCCCACCAGCGCCTGAAGAGCGGCCACGTCGTCGGGGAGCGGATCGCCGGCGGAATGCGGAAGCATGGTGCCAGTGTACCGGCCGGCGGCGCGCCGGTCACCGGCCGGAGCCGGGGTGAGTCACCCCGCCGCAGGCTGTCAGGAGGCCAACGTCGGCGCCGGCTCGTCGGTGCGGCGCAGGGCCCGCCAATCGATGCCCTCCAGCAGCATGGCGAGCTCGGCCGGCGACAGACGGACCTGTTCGGTGGCCGGGCTCGGCCAGACGAAGCGGCCTTTCTCCAATCTCTTGGAGATGAGAACGAACCCTTGGCCGTCCCACACCAGGATCTTCAGCAGGTCGCCACGCCGGCCCCGGAACACGAACAACTGGCCCGAGAACGGATCCTTGCGCAGGTGCTGCTGGACGACGGCGGCGAGCCCGTCGAAGCCCTTGCGCATGTCGACCGGCCGCGCCGCCAGCCAGACCCGCACGCCCGGCGGCACGCTGATCACCGCCGCCCCGTGAGCGCGGTGATCAGCGCCGTCAACGCCGGCGTCGGGTAGTCCGCCCCGATCTCCAGCCGTGTCCCGTCGGCAAACCGAACCAGCGCGCGAGGCGCAGGCGCCGATGGCGGGAACGACGGCTCCGTCTCGCAAGCCGGGGCCGTCTCCAGCGCCACCGGGATCAGCAGCGCGGCGTCATCATCCGGCTGCGGATCAACCATCCCGCCGACCAGCTGGCGGCGCCACGTGTACAGGCAGCTTTCCGCCACCCCATGCCGGTGGGCGACATGGGCGACGATCGCCCCCGGTTCCAGCGTCTCCGCCACCAGCCGCGCCTTCTCCGCCTCGCTCCACCGCCGGCGCCGCTCCTTGCCGGTGATCACCTCGACCCTCTGCATCAAGCGAGCCTCCTTCTGGACTGTCAGTGCCGGGTGAATACTCCACAGAAGGGGCGGATGAAATTTCCCCAGTTTGATGCAACGGCAGGGCTCCGGGGCATACGCCCCGGAGCCCTGCGGCCGCCCGTCGCCCATGATCACCCTCCGAGGTGGAGGGAGGGCGCAGGTGGTCAGACTTGGGGAGCTCGTCATGATTCTCGATCTCGCCCGCGAGGGCCTGTCGGTGTCGGCGATCGCACGCCGCACCGGTCTGGATCGCAAGACCATCCGCAAATACATCGCCCGCGGATTGGAGGCGCCTGCCTACACCCCCCGGCCGGCTCGGCCGACGCTGCTCACACCCTTCGAGCCCTATCTGCGCGAACGCCTGCAGGCCTTTCCCGATCTCAGCGCCCGTCGCCTGCTGCGGGAACTCAAGGAGCGCGGTTACACCGGCGGCTATACCATCCTGAAAGCCGTGGTCCGCGCCATCCGTCCCACCCCGTCACCGTCCTTCGAGCGTCGCTTCGAGACGCCACCCGGCAAGCAGGCCCAGGTCGATTTCGCCTTCTTCAAGACGACCTTCACCGACGAGCCCGAGGTGGAGCGGATCGTCTGGCTGTTCTCCATGGTGCTCGGCCACAGCCGCATGATGTGGGCCCGCTTCGTCGCCCGCCAGGACCTGCAAACCGTGCTCCGCTGCCACATCGCCGCCTTCGACAGCTTCGGCGGCGTGCCGGAACAGATCCTCTACGATCGCATGAAAACCGCCGTGCTGGGCGAGGTCGAAGACCCCGATCAGCCGACCCAAGGCATCGCTTACAATCCCAAGCTCCTCTCCCTAGCCAGCCACTACGGTTTCCTGCCGAAGGCCTGCAAGCCGTACCGCGCCAAAACCAAGGGCAAAGTCGAACGGCCCTTCCGCTATGTGCGCGAGGACTTCTTCCTGGCCCGCAGCTTCCGCAATCTCGAGGACCTGAACATCCAGTTCACCCAGTGGCTGGATCAGCTCGCCAACCGCCGTCGGCACGCCACCACCCAGCGCGTCGTCGCCGAGCATTTCGCCAAGGAGCGCCCCCACCTCAAGCCGCTGCCGGCCGGCCCCTTCAAGGGGCCATCGCAGAACCTGCTCAAAATCGTACGCTAGGCGGCGACCCTCTGGAACGAAGCGGGAATTCGCCGGAGTGGTCGGAACGCTGCCGAGGAATCCACGTCGCCGTCAGCCCAGACATAGTCTCCGGTGAGCGCGATGTGCTCCCAGCCGAGTGGCGCCACGTGTGCCAACAGGTCAGCGGGAATGTCTTCGCCGGCTGCGCGGAGCGCGTCCACGGCGCGACCCAGATAAACGGTGTTCCAGAGCACGATGGCGGCGACCACCAGGTTGAGCCCCGAGGCCCGATGGCTCTGGTTCTCGAACGTCCGGTCACGTAGTTCGCCCAGACGATGGAAGAAGACGGCCCGCTTGAGCGAATGCTCCGCCTCCCCCTTGTTCAGGCCAGCATGGGAGCGACGGCGAAGGTCCGGGTCCTTCAGCCAGTCCAAGGTTGCCAGTGTGCGTTCGATGCGGCCGACCTCGCGCAACGCTTTGGCGAGCTGGTTCTGCCGTGGGTAGGCCGCGAGGCGGCGCAAGAGGGCGGACGGCGCCGCCGTCCCGGTGCGCACGGACGTGGCCAGCCACAGCAGGTCATCCCAGGATTCCTCGACGAAGTGCAGGCGCACCGGGCCGCCGATCAATGGCGTCAGCAATCCATAATCGGCCATGCGGTCAATCACATACAACCGACGCTCCTTGAGATTGCGGACGCGAGGGGCGAAGCGGAACCCCAGAAGATGGCAGAGTCCCGACACATGATCGGTCGCGCCGGCCGTATCGGTGTAGTGCTCGCGGATGGACAGCGCGCTGCCGTGCATCAGAAGGCCGTCCAGCACATGGGCCGCCTCGCCCGCCGTGGCCGAGATCACCTTCGTGTGGAAGGGAGAGAACCGATCTGAGACATGGGTGTAGAACAGCACGCCGGGGTCGTCGCCATAGCGGGCGTTCACGTCGGAGCGCGCCTCGCCACGGCCGCCCGCCCGGAAGAACTGCCCATCCGACGACGAGGTCTCGCCCGGCCCCCAGTGGTGGGCCATCGGGTGGGCGTGGTGGGCGTTCACCACGGTGGCCAGGGCAGCGGCGTAGGTTTCGTCGCGCACATGCCACTCCGCCGCCCAGATCAGCCGGGCATGGTTCAAGCCGCGCGACGCCTCGGCCATGCGCGACAGCCCCAGATTGGTGCCGTCCGCCAGCACCGTGCCGAGCACCGCGGCGCGGTCGAAGGCCGGCTCGCCGGTGCGCACATGGGTGAAGCTGCTGGTGAATCCGGTCCAGTGGTCGACCTCGGCCAGGATCTCAGTGATCCGTATGCGCGGCAGGAGCGCGGACAGCCGTTTGGCGAGAATGCCCGCAGCCTCGGGCACGGCGCGGGACAGCGGGGAAATGGTTAGGCGGCCCTCCTCCAGCGTGACGTCCGGCAATCGGTTGGCTTCGGCCAAAGCGGCAACCTCGCGCAACCGGTCGTCCAGGAGTTTCGTCCGTTCCGTGGCATAGTCCGGCCACGACACCGGGATGGGGAGATCGAGGCTCCCGGTGCTGCGCAGGTCCTCGAACGTTGGCCGGGGCAGCAGAAAGTCGGTGAACCGTCGATAGGCGCGGGCGCCCTCGATCCAGACATCGCCGGCACGCAGCCGTTCGCGCAGATGCGCGAACACGGCCATTTCATAGGCGCGGCGATCGAGGTTTTTACCCTGTGGCAGCACGAGGGGGCGCCAACGGCGCTGGAGAAAGGAGACCGGCGCGTCCTTCGCTAGGGTCGGCCGGCCTTCCGACACATACAGTGCCTTGATGGCGTCGACCGCCTTGAGCAGCGGATCGGACTTGCGGTACGAGCGGAAGGCAAAGGTTTGCAGGAAGGTCGGGGCAAACCGCCGGGCGGACGCATGCCGCTCCACCACCTCGGGCAGGCTGTTGCCTTCATCGGCGGTCTCGGCGATGCCGACGGCGTGATCGACGCTCTTCTCATAGGCTTTCCACCCCACGGCCGCCTCGATGGCGGCAAACGGATCGGTCCCGTTCCGTCGGGCGGCGACGAGAGCCCGGCCGCTCACCGCGTGCATCCAGACCAGGCTTTCCTGCTCCTTGGCCCGGTCGGTCAGCCGTTCCGTGCGCTTGCGCTCGGCACGCCGGAACAGGGCTCCCATCAGCCGGTCGAACATCTCCACGGCGGCGTCGCTGAGCCGGGCCTCCTGCTCGATGACGAAGGCGGTCAGGACGGCAAGACGGCGTTCCGGGCCCAGGCGCGACAGGTGCTGCGCATCCATGATTCCCGCTTCGCCGGCGATGATGGCATAGCGGACTTGATGAATGCGCCGCGCCCGATCCGCTTCGATGCCGATGGCCCGCACCGTTGCCAAGCGCTCCGCCAGACGGACCAGGTTCGCTGCGGAAGGCGCCTCCGACCACTCGCGCAGTTGCGTCAAGCCGGTGCGGCCCTCCGGTTCCGTCACCTTCAAGAGCGCCAGGAGGCGCTCGGTCTGTCGATCCTCCAACCCGCGGATCAGACTGGCATAAGCGGCGGCTCGAGCCCTGGCACGGACGGCGAGGCCGAGGCGCTCCACCACGGTGGCGACCGGCAGCAGGACGCGGCGCGCCCGCAGCTCTTCCACTACAGCCAAGGCGATGGCATCGCCCCGGTCGGTGCCGCGAGCCACCTCCGATGCCACACGCCACATGGCCCGATAGTCGGCCAAGCCGAAGGGCGACAGCCCGAAGGCCGCTTGCAGTTCGGCCAAATGCTCGCGCCGGGTTTCCTCCCGCCGGGCGTAGTCGACGAACAATGCCGGATCGGCCCCGACCTGTCCGGCGATGTGAGCGAGCATGGCGGTCGGTGGTTCCTCGCCAATTCCCAGGGCCCGTCCAGGATGGCGCAGGTAGGCCAGCTGCATCGCGAAGCCGAGCCGGTTCCAGGGACGGCGCCGACGACGCACGTGCGCCAGATCGTCCGGCGAGAGGGTGTACAGGCGCGTGATGGCGGTCGGCTCCGACGGTGGATCGAACAGAGCGGCTCGCGTCTGAGGGGATAGAAGCTGGCGGCGGGGCATGGGATGGGCATTGCGCAAACGGCCGTCTGCGCACCGGTCTGGAGGGGAACGGTAGAACAAAGGCTTGCTGGTTGCACAATCCTGTTGCCAAACTCGTATCCAAGGCAACGGGTTTATGCAAGGATGGTGCGATGCTGCTTGGCTACGCGCGCGTGTCGAAAGCGGAAGGGCAGGACGCATCGGCCCAGGTGGACGCCCTGCGGGCGGCTGGCTGCATGCGTGTCTTCCAGGAGGCGGGATCGGGCGGCCGCTGGGACCGGCCCGAGTTGCATCGGCTGCTCGACCAGCTGCGTCCCGGTGACGTGGTTGTCGTCTGGAAGCTCGACCGGCTGTCCAGGTCGCTGAAGGACCTGCTGTTGATCCTGGAGCGGATCGAGCTGGCGCAAGCCGGATTCCGCTCGCTCACCGAGGCCGTCGACACCACCGGCCCGGCCGGCCGCATGATGATGCAGATGCTGGGCGCCTTCGCCGAATTCGAGCGCGCCATGATCCGCGAGCGCACCCGGGCGGGATTGGAAGCCGCCAAAAATCAGGGGCGGCGCGGCGGCCGACGCCCAAAGCTCACGACCGCGCAATGCCGTGAAATCATTGAGATGGTGACATCGGGGAGGAAGTCCGCCGCCGAGGTTTCCCGGCTCTTCGGCGTCCATCCCGCCACGGTCAGCCGCTTGCTCTCCCGGGCCCGCCGCTTAGCGTACGATTTTGAACAGATTCTGCGATGACCCCTTCAACAGCGTGCTGGCCCTGGAGCGCCGTGTGACCCGCGACGGCATGGTTTCGAGTCGGCGGCAACCTCTACTCCGTGCCGGATTGCACCCGCCGGCGGACGGTGGAGGTGCAGGTCACCGCCGGCACCGTCACCATCCTGGAGGACGGCATAGCCGTCGCATCCCACCCGGCGCTGGAAGGACGAGGCCAGCGGCGCATTGCCACCGGACACCGGACCCAGCCTCCACCGCCCAACAGCCAGACGCCCAGGGAGGTCGCCACGCCTCCGGCACCTCCGCTGCAGGGCGGCACCGTCACCCCTCGCTCGCTGGCCATCTACGACACCATCGGCCGCCACTTGGCCGGCCAGCCGGGGAGCCCGTGATGAGCACCACGCCACTGGAAGCCGGCCCCGCCACCCTCGACCGCATTCGCCAGTATCTGGTTGGGCTGAAGATGCCGCGCGCCTTGGAAGCGCTGGAGCACATCCTGCGCCGGCTGGAACGCGGCGAACTCTCCGCCTTGGAGGCCATCGATGCCCTGCTGGGTGAAGAACTGACGTTGCGCGAGGGGCGCCGCATCAAGGCGGCCCTGAAGATGGGACGGCTTCTCTCCATCAAGACGCTCACCGGCTTCGACTTCTCCTTCCAGCCTTCGCTCGATCGTGATCGGATCATGACCTTGGCGCAGCTCGACTTCGTTGACCGGCACGAGGTGGTTCATTTCCTCGGCCAACCCGGCTGCGGTAAGACGCACCTGGCACTCGCTCTGGGGGTGGAGGCCGTCAAGGCCGGCCGCTCGGTCTACTTCGCCACCCTGGCCGACATCGTGAGCTCGCTGGCCAAGGCCGAACGTGAAGGGACCTTGCGGGAACGCCTGCGCTTCCTGTGTCGGCCACAGCTGCTGATCGTCGACGAGATCGGCTACCTGCCGGTGATCCCCAGCGGCGGCAACCTGTTCTTCCAGCTCGTCAACGCCCGCTATGAACGCGGCGCCATGATCCTGACCTCCAACCGCGGCTTTTCCGAATGGGGCGATGTTTTCGGCGGCACCGTCGTTGCCTCCGCCCTGCTGGACCGCCTGCTGCACCATGCCGTAGTGGTGCAGATCGAAGGCGCCAGCTACCGCTTGCGACGTCATGCCGAACTGATGCCGGAGAACAACCGCAGCCGCCCGATCACTGCCCCACCGCCGGCTCCACGGCGCCGAGGTCGGCCACCAAAAGCGAGGAGCGCCGACACCGAAGCCAATCCATAGCCCTTCAAACCATCTGGGGATTTTTCGGCCGACCGTTCCGGGGAAACTTCATTCGGCCTTTACATGGACTCCATTGGAGCCTCCGTAGACCCGCTCTTCACCTACTTTCTCACCACCAACAAGGCGGCGTTCCCCAGCCGCTTACCTCACTCGCCACCTTGGCCTCCCGTACGATCTTGCCCGTCGCGTCCACCACGCACACGCTGCTCTGTTCCAACGAGACGTCGATCCCGGCATAGTGCTCCATGGCTGTCCCTCCATGATGCTTGGGGCCGATCCGCTCGGACCCCGTTTCTCACACCATCACTGTGGGGACAGCCGCCCGCCCAAGCCAGAGCTTGGAGCAAGGCCCATTACGGCATCTAGACTACGTGTTTGCCGACCGCAAGACGCCTTACGGCTCCTCAGCGGGCCGTGTGGGAACCGATGGGCTGGCGCGTGCCCTCAACCTCCAACGCGATCTCGAGCATGGGAATGCCCACAAGACCACGGGAGACATGGCTGGAATGGACGCGGAAGAAAAGCGCGTCATCCGCCCAATGATGCTGGACGTGGTCGTGCTGTGTGCCTTCGGCGATGGCAGCCACAACCGCAAAGTCACCGATGGGCAGATAAGGCATCTGAAAGCGGAAGGTTGCCGCGAACTCCTGACTTGGTTCCACCATCAACGGGGCATCGCAGTAGGAAAGAAATGTGTTGTCTCCAAACAAATTTTGCCCAAGACGATCCTTGATATAGAAGCCAATGATCGGGCTGTGGATCGCCTTTTCCGCACGGCAGGTCACCTTTAGGATCACCTGCTCTCCTCCGTCCAACGATGGCAGAATATTGCCCTGCGGATCGAGAAGCTGAACGCTGACGATGCGCGCGCCCTCCACGCCATACCAGGGGCTGTCATTGTTGAATTCGAAGATCTGGATGGTGTTGCGGTGCTGGGAGGATTTCAGAAGATCATCCCGCGCGTCCTGGACCACCGCGATGGCGGTTGGGGCCGCGCGATTGCCCCCGATGCGGAAGCTGTTCGAGGTGTCCCGCTCGCTGTGGAGATCGGCAATGTAATGGTAGCAGACGTCTTTAGCCGCACCGACTTCGCGCACCTCACCGTTTTCCAGCCAAACCGCACGGTCGCACAGACTGACCACTTGGGACGTGTCGTGCGACACAAAGAAAAGAGTTCCGGACTCCCGGAACTTGTGAATGAAGCGCATGCATTTCTGCGTAAATGCGGCGTCGCCGACCGCAAGGATCTCATCCACAATCATGATGTCGGCATCGACATGGGCCGCCACAGCGAAGGCGAGCCGGGCGTACATACCGCTGGAATATAGTTTGACCGGCTGTTCGATGAAGTCGCCAATGCCGGCGAAGGCCGCGATGGAATCGTAGCGCTCGTTGATCTCGTTGTTGCTGAGGCCAAGCACCGAAGCGGCAAGGTAGACATTTTCGCGCCCGGTAAACTCCGGATTAAAGCCGGCACCCAATTCCAGAAGAGCCGCAATCCGCCCATTGACAGCCAGCGTGCCGCAGGTTGGCGTCAGCGTGCCGCACACGAGTTGGAGGAACGTAGATTTTCCCGATCCGTTCCGGCCAATGATCCCGATGGTTTCCCCTTTGGCGACGGTCAGGTCAACACTCCGCAAAGCCCAGTATTCATCATAATACTTGCGTCGGCCGCGGCAGATCATTTGCAACAGGCGGTCCTGGGGCTTGCGGAAAATGGGATAGACTTTGCCGAGGCCAACCGCCTGGATGGCAATGTCGGAGCTTGCGGTCTCAGACGACATTTACGAAACCCTTGAGCATTCTGCAAAACACATGACACGGAGGCATGGAAAGCCAAGGCGGTCAACCGTTGAAAAGTCCTGCCCGGCAACCCTCCAAGCACGCCCGGAACGGCTGAGGTTCTCAAGAAACACCAGCGGTCATTGAGACTGTCTTTGGGCCGCGGCATCCGTAAGCCGGGCGCACTCGGCCCGCAACGCATCCTGCTCCTGAATGAGCGCGGCCACCTCGTTCTGCAGGGCGGTCGCCTGGGCGAACATGGTCCGATACTGGGTCATCGCCGTTTCGATCTGCTCCTCGGCAGAGGCCTTGTAACCCTCATAGACCCTCTGCATCTGGAGCCCCTGCTCCAGGTAGATCGCGGCGTGGTGGCTGGCCTCCTGATACTCGTGCAGAAGCCGCACGCGGTCGCCCAGCGCCTCGAACAACGCATACAGCGCTGCCTTCTCCGCGTCCGGCAGGCGGCAGAGCGCCAGAAGGGGGGTGGGCACCGCCTCACCCACCGCGACAACACCCAAGCCGCAGCCGAAGGGGAAATTCAGGGTCGGGTAGCGCGCCTGCACCTCCTCCCAGAAGCGCCAGACGCCGAAGTCGCCGGTGCGGACCTCGGTGTCGTGCATCAGGATGACGCCGGATCGGCTCACCTTCGGAAGCCAGGTCTCGAAGTCGTGGCGGACGGCCTCGTAAGTGTGCAGCCCGTCGATGTGGAGAATGTCGATGGAGCCGTCGTCGAAGCGCGGGCGCGCGTCGTCGAAGGACTCCCGCAGCAGCGTCGAGAAGGCGCCGTAGAGCGGGTCGTGATGCTCCCGCAGGACATCGTAGGTGTCGCGGGCATAAGCGCCGGTCTGGTGGTCGCCTTCCCAATGGTCCACCGCGGACAGGCGGGTGCCGGTCCCGAAGGCCGCCGCCCCCTCGCAGAAGGCGCAGTAGGAGGCGCCCTTCTGCGTTCCCAGCTCGACCAGCTGGCCGGGACGCAGCAGGTCCATCAGCAGGAAGGCGAAGGGAATGTGCATGTGCCACGTGCTTTCGGGCAGCCAGCCGGGCGTCCGGAAGATCGACGGACGCCCAAGCAGGTCCGCAACGGCACTGGAGAGGGGGTAAGACATGCTTTTCCTTGAAAGACGGTGAGGCAGGACGCCGTTCAGGACGACAGGAAGCGGGCCTTGATGGCCTCCACGATGCGTCCGCTGGCGTGCCCGTCCCCATACGGGGACTCGCCCCTTGCCATGCGGCGGTAGGCGTCGGCGTCGCTCAGCAATTCCCGGCCGTGGCGGAGAATGACGTCGGAGTCGGTTCCGATCAGCCGGACCACGCCGGCCTCGATCGCCTCGGGCCGCTCCGTTTCGCGCCGCAGGACCAGGACCGGGCGCGCCAGGGCCGGCGCCTCCTCCTGCACGCCGCCGGAATCGCTGAGGATGAGGTGTGCGCGCTTCATGGCGGCCACGAACCCGCCGTAGGGCTGCGGCTTCACGAGATGGATGCGCGGGTTCGTCCCCAGCAACGCATGGGCAACCCCCGTCACGTTGGGATTCGGGTGAACCGGCCACAGAACCTCCACGTCGTCATGCTCCTCGACGAGCGTGAGGATCGCCCGGCAGATGCCCTGGATGGGCTCGCCGAAGTTCTCGCGACGGTGGACCGTCACCAGCACCAGCCGGCGATCGGGGGCGATGGCGACCGGAAGGGGCAGGTCCTGCGCCGCCACCATGTGCAGTGCGTCGATCACCGTGTTGCCGGTGACGACGATGTCACCGTCGGGCACCTTCTCGTCCAGCAGGTGCCGCCGCGCGCTCGCCGTCGGGGCGAAGTGCAGCGTGGCGATCCGGCTGGCGACGATCCGGTTGAACTCCTCCGGGAAGGGATTCTGCATGTCGAAGCTGCGCAGCCCCGCCTCGACGTGCAGGAAGGGCACCTGACGGTAGAAGCAGGCGGTCGCCGCCGCCATCACCGAGGTCGTGTCGCCCTGCGCGATCACCATGTCCGGGGAGGTCTCCCCGATCACCCGGTCCAGCCCGACCAGCGCGCGCGCCGTCAGGTCGGCCAGCTTCTGGTTCGGCTGCATCAGGTCGAGATCGACGTCAGGTTCGATGCCGAATAGGCTCAGCACCTCGTCGGCCAGCTCCCGGTGCTGGGCGGTCGCCACCACCACCACCTTGGCCCAGGGCTCCCGCCGCAGCGCGAGGATCACTGGCGCCATCTTGATGGCTTCCGGCCGGGTGCCGACGATGCAGAGGATGGTCTTGGTCATGGGGGTCGCTTCGATCCGGAAAAGGGCTTAGACGGTCTGCGCGGGGACGGTCTGCGGGGCTTCGGGGTCGCGGTACTTGTGCGGCGTCCAGGCGCCCCACTTCTGCTCATACAGGCGCTTGTTCTCCTCGAACAGCTTCTGCCGCCGCTCCAGCCCCAGCGCGTTGAGGCTGGCCGACAGTTCGTGGTGGATGAAGACGTCGTCCGCGATCACCACCTTGAAGCCGGCGTCGCGCGTCCGACGGCAATAGTCGTCGTCCTCGAACATGCCGATCCCGAAGATCTCGTCAAGCTCGCCGACCCCTTCGAACACCGCGCGGCTGAACATCACGCAGAAGAAGGCCACCGTGTCGGACGGCATCGTCCGGCCGCGCCGCGCCTCCACATAGAGGCGGGAGGCGGCGCACATCGCCTCGTGCCCGTCGTAGGCGATCTCGATCCTGGCCTCGTTGCCGATGTTGTTCGTCACCGGCCCGACCATGCCGATCCCCGGATCGCGGCGGAAATGCCGCAGCATGTCGAAGATCCAGCCCCGCGTGACCTGGGTGTCGTTGTTGAGCAGCACCATGTAGTCGCCGGTGGCGACGCGGAGCCCCGCGTTGTTGCCGCCGGAGAAGCCGAGGTTACGGTCGTTCAGCACCAGCTTGACCCAGGGCCGGTCCTTGGCGAACGCTACGAGGAGGTCGCGCACCTCGGTCTGCGGCGAGGCGTTGTCGACCAGGATCAGTTCCAGGTTGGGGTAGTGGCTGTTGGCCGCGATGCTGTCCAGGCAGCGCCGGGTCAGCTCCAGCCCGTTGTAGACCAGGACGACGACGCTGACCTTCGGGAAGAAGGGAACGAGCGCCTCGTCGAACTGGGCGATGCGGGCGCCCCAGGTCTGCGCCCTGGCGTAGGCGACGCGCTCCTCGACCAGCCGGGGATCGTCGTGGACCGCCATGGCCTGGCCCAGCTTGGCGATGAAGTCCGCATGGTCCTCGCCGACGAAGACCAGCCCGTCGCGCCCGATCCGGATCTCCGGCATGGCCGTCCCGACCATCGGCCGGCCGGTGGCGAGGTACTCGTACATCTTCACCGGGTTGGTGTTCAGCGTCAGCTCGGTGATCTCGAACGGGATGATGCAGACGTCGAAGCCGTGCGCGTATTCCGGAAGGATGGCGTAGGGGATCTCCCCCAGGAACCGGACGTTGGGCAGCGCCCGCGCCGGGGAGATGTCGGAACCGTGGGAGTTGCCGATCAGAATGAAGTCCCAGTCCGGATAGGCGCGGGCGGAGGCCACCAGAAGATTCACGTCGAACCAGTGATCGATCGCCCCGAAATAGCCGACGACCGGACGCTCGCTCAGCCGCCGCACGGGACGGTCCGGACGGCGCAGGAAATGGGTCACGTCGCAGGCGTTGCGGATCAGCGTGTTCTCGCGCAGCCGCCCGACGATGTCCGACAGCCCCGCTGCGGTCGTCAGCACGAGATCCGCCTCGTGGATCAGCCGGTCCTCCTCCACCAGCATGGAGGACTCGTTGTTGAGGAACCCCGGATGGTAGTCCATGCAATCATAGACGACGAGGTTGCCCTGCATCGCCATGGCGATGGGGCGCCAGAAGGGCAGATCCACGATGGACACCGTCGTGCCGACGCCGCAGTTGCGGCGCAGCGCGTCGATGGCGTCCAGCAGGGCCCCCGCCTGCTCCGGAGAGGGCATCTGCTTGTAGATCGACGGCGCCTCGCCGGGGCAGCGGAGCTGCACGACGAACACGTTCTCCTCCGGCTGGTCCCAGAAGAGATAGGGGCGCGCGGTGTCGGCCGGCGCGAAATCCACCGTCAGGTAGAAGATGCGGTGGCCGCGGCGGGCCAGCTCCAGGGCGAGCTGCTGCGGCCGCTGGTGCCGGAAGGTCCAGTCGATGACCGGAAACACGAAGACGTCGTACGGCTTCATCGGGCTGTCGTTCATCGGGCGGCCCCGGCATGTTGACGGACCATGGCTTCGATCTGGTCGCTGATTTCGTGGGTGGGTGAGATCCTGGCCCGCGTCATGAGGTGGCGCAGCGTGGCGAGCCCCTGTTCAGGCGACCAGCGCCGGGCGGCGAAGTCCAGGCCGTTGCGCGCCACCTCCGTCCACAGCGCGTCGTCTTCGTAAAGTCGCGCCACGGCCTCGATGAAGGCATCGTCCAGCTCCGCGATCAGGCAGTCGCGCCCATCGGTCAGCCCCATGCTTTCCGCGGCGATCGGGCTGATGACGGAGGGCAGGCCGAAGGCCATGGCCGTCGCCACCTTGCCCTTCAGGCCGGCCCCCCAGCGCAGCGGGGCGATGGAGACGCGCGCCCGGTCCATCTCCGCCCGCAGATCCTGGACGTGCCCAAGCACCAGGACATCCTCCTGCTTCAGCGCGTGGACGGCGGCCCCGGCATGGCTGCCGACGATGCGCAGCCGCGCGCCGGGCAGGCGGGCGCGCAGCCGCGGCCACAGCGTGACCACGAAGGCGACCATCGCGTCCACGTTGGGGGCATGGCCGAAACCGCCCACGAACAGGATGTCCCGCCGCCCGTCCGGACCCGGGGCATCCTCCACCGGACGGGCGATCCAGGGCAGCACCTCGACCAGCGTCCCCGGGGCCTCGACGCGCAGGATCTCACGCTCGACGCCGCTGTGGGTGATGGTCGCGTCCACGGCGCGCAGCGTCGCCAGCTCCGCCGCCTTCTCCTCGACCGCCGCCACGGCGAGGGCGTCGTCGCCATAGAGCGCCGCTTGGCGCTCGGCCCGCAGATAGTGGAGGTCGGCGTTCAGCAGGATGGTCTTCGGCCGCTTGGCCAGCCGCCCGAGATGGGGAAGGATCATGGCGGCGACCACGTAACGCACCATGAAGACCAGATCGCAGCCCCCGCCGTGGGCCTGGACGTAATCGACCGCGGAGGTGAAGTAGGGTGCGCGCACCACCTCCACCCCCATGCGCTCCAGCGCGCGGACGGCGTCATTGCGCCCCTGCGGCATGCGGACCGCCGCGAAGACCACCACATAACCGAGACGCTGGAGCAGCCGGATCATCTCCACGGTGACCACGGAACCGGCGTCGGCGTCGGGATGGGGCAGGTCGTGGTCGACGACCAGCACACGGCGTTGCCCGACACGCTTCAGGCGGTGGGGGTCGATGGGATGCGGCGCCGGCTGCGAAGCCAGCAACGGCGCCCACCGCTCGGCGAAGGTGGCGCGGTTGACCGCCTGGAACCGTTTCATCCCCTGCGACGGGTCGGTGCCGGCGGTGCCGCCCTCGATGTGGACGACCGCCGACAGCGGCTGGCAATAGACGCGCAGGCCGGCCTCGCGGATGCGCAGGCAGAGATCGCTGTCCTCGTAATAGGCCGGGACGTAGCGCCGGTCGAAGCCATCCAGCCGCCGGAACAGTTCGGTGGGCACCATCAGGCTGGCGCCCGAGCAGTAATCGACCTCCCGCGCGTGGGAGAAGGCCGGGTGCTGCGGGTCCCGGTTCCGTCCGATGTTGGCGGCGGTCCCGTCGTTCCAGACGACGGCGCCGGCCTCCTGAAGGCGGCCCGAGGGGTAGATCAGCGCCGATCCGACCGCCCCGGCCTGCGGCAGCACCGCGAAGGCGCGGACCAGCTCGTCGAGCCAGCCGTCCAGCACGATCGTGTCATTGTTCAGAAACAGCAGATAACGCCCGGAGGCCAGTTCCGCTCCGCGGTTGCAGGCCTCGATGAAGCCGCCGGCCTGCTCGTTCCGGTGCAGGACGAGGCCGCCGATCCGCGCCAGCCCATCCCTGGTTTCCGCATCCGAACCGTCATCGACCACCACGACCTCGAAACCGTGCCGGGTCTGGTGCCGGCTCAGCGCGTGCAGGCAGCGCACGGTGAGGTCGAGCTTGCCATGCACGGGCACGATGACCGAGACCTCGGGCGAGACCGGGCGCGGCAACGCGAAGGGGAGAAGGTCAGTGGCGGTCTCCCGGTCGGAGAATCCGGGGACCGGGACGATGCGGGTCGCCGTCCGCTCCTCGCGGTGACCGAAGATGGCGTAGTGCACGAGCGGGTTGACGCCTTCCCCGGCAACGTCCGGGTTGGCCTGCCGGTAGACGTCCGTCTCGAACAGCGGGTGCGGGTCGCGCCCCTCCTGCCAGCCGATGCGCAGGTAATGGCCGAGCGGCTCGATCCCCGCCGCCGCGATGTCCGGATTGGCCTCCTGATAGAAGCGGACGCTGAACAGCGGATGCGGATCGCGCCCCTCCTGCCAGCCGCACGTCAGGTAATGGCCGAGCGGCTCGACCCCGGCAGCGGCGATGTCCGGGTTGCGGTCCCGGTAGAAGGCGACGTCGAACAGCGGGTGGGGGTTGCGGTTCTCCCGCCATCCGGACGTCCGGTAATGCTCCAGCGGATCGATCCCGGCGGCGACGACGTCGGGGTTGGCCACTTGGTAGATGGCAATGTCGAAGAGCGGGTGAGGGTTGCGGTTCTCCCGCCATCCGGACGTCCGGTAATGCTCCAGCGGCTCGACCCCGGCGGCGACGACGTCGGGATTGGCGCCCAGATAGAAGGCGACGTCGAACAGCGGGTGGGGGTTGCGGCTCTCCCGCCATCCGGACGTCCGGTAATGCTCCAGCGGATCGATCCCGGCGGCGGCGACGTCGGGGTTTGCGCCCAGATAGAAGGCCGGATCGAAGAACGCCCCGATCCGAGCTTCCTGCCCGGCCTTGTGCTGCCTGCCGGCGGAAAGGACAGCCGCGAACCGGCCGATCATCCAAGAAGGAATCAGAGCGCGCATCAAATCAACGTTCCGTTTGTTGCGCCGTCCCGGAGCGATCACGTCACGCAGCCCGGTGGAAGGCAGTCTGCCGCCCTCAGGGATCGGCGGTTAATCGGTCAGGCTCAGCAGGTAGCGGCCGTACTCGTTCTTCTTCAGCGGCTCGGCGAGACGGCGCACCTGTTCGGCGTCGATCCAGCCGGAGATGAAGGCGATCTCCTCCGGGCAAGCGATCTGCAGGCCCTGCCGATGCTGGATGGTGCGGACGAACTCGGCCGCCTCCAGCAGGCTGTCGTGGGTGCCGGTGTCGAACCAGCCATAGCCGCGGCCCATCTGCTCGACCGACAGGCGTCCGGCCTCCAGGTAGGCGGCGTTGACCGAGGTGATCTCCAGCTCGCCGCGCGCCGATGGCTTCACCGCCGCGGCGATGTCCAGCACATCGTTGTCGTAGAAGTACAGCCCGGTGACCGCCCACTTGGAACGCGGGTTGACCGGCTTCTCCTCGATGCTGAGCGCGCGGCCCTGCGCGTCGAACTCGACCACGCCGTAGCGTTCCGGATCGCGGACGCCATAGGCGAAGACGCGGGCGCCCTGGGTGTTTTCCCCGGCCGAGCGCAGCAGGCTGGTCAGGCCGTGACCATAGAAAATGTTGTCGCCCAGAACGAGCGCGCAGCTGTCGTTGCCGACGAAGTCGCGCCCGATGATGAAGGCCTGGGCCAGCCCGTCGGGAGAGGGCTGGACCGCGTAGGTCAGGTTGATGCCCCACTGCGAGCCGTCGCCCAGCACGGTCTGGAACAGAGCCTGATCGTGCGGCGTGGTGATGATCAGGATGTCCTGGATTCCCGCCAGCATCAGCGTGCTGAGCGGGAAATAGATCATCGGCTTGTCGTAGATCGGCAAAAGCTGTTTGCTGATCGCCCGCGTCACCGGATAAAGCCGTGTGCCGGACCCGCCGGCCAGGATGATGCCCTTCATGGTCGCCGCCTGTCGTGGAATCGTCTTAGGATGCGGTGGGGGAAAGCAGCTCGTCGAGCACGCGGTCCAGGCTGTCCTCCCAGCGCGGGGCCTCGATGCCGAAGGCGGAGCGGATGCGGGCGCAGTCCAGCCGGGAATTCGCCGGACGCCGGGCGGGCGTCGGGTAGTCGGCCGTCGTGATGGCCTGCAACCGCGGGCGCCGGCCCGTGGCCGCCTCCAGACGCTGGAAGATCCGTTCCGCGAAGCCGTGCCAAGTGGTTTCCCCGGCACCGGTGAAGTGGTAGGTGCCCCAGGGAATGTCGCCAGGAACGCCAGTAGGAACGCCATCAGCCCCGCTGCCGGCGGCGATGCGCTCCGCGATGGTCACGATGGCGGCGGCGATGTCGGCGGCGGCGGTCGGCGCGCCGTGCTGGTCGGCGACCACGCGCATCTCCTCGCGCTCGCGGCCGAAGCGCAGCATGGTCTTGACGAAGTTGGCCCCGTGCGCGGCATAGACCCAGGAGGTGCGCAGGATGACGTGCTGCGGCAGGGCCGCGCGCACCGCCGCCTCGCCGGCCTCCTTGCTCGCGCCGTAGACGCCGAGCGGGGCCACCGGATCATCCTCGGCGTAAGGCGCCGGCTTGGTCCCGTCGAACACATAGTCGGTGGAGATGTGGATCAGCGGAATGCCGCAGGCGGCGCAGGACGCCGCCAGCCGGGCCGGGCCGTCGCGGTTGACGGCGAACGCCGTTTCCTGGTCGCTTTCGGCCTTGTCCACGGCGGTGTAGGCGGTGGCGTTGACGACCAGATCGGGGGCCAGACCGGGGGCGTGGGCGGCGACGGCGGCCTCCACCGTCTCGGGCCGGGCCATGTCCACGTCCGGGCGGGCCAGCCCGACCAGCTCCGTGCCCTGTGGCCAGGCGGCGCGCATCAGCTCGGTGCCGACCTGCCCGCTGGTGCCGAGGATCAGGACCTTCATGCGACGTCCAGCCCCAGCCGTTCGCCCCGGTAGGAACCGTTCAGGATGGCCTCCCACCAGGAACGGTTCTCCAGATACCAGGCGACTGTCTTGCGCAGACCGGTCTCGAAGGTTTCCTGCGGCTTCCAGCCCAGCTCGCGGGTGATCTTGGAGGCGTCGATGGCGTAGCGCTTGTCATGGCCCGGCCGGTCGGCCACGAAGGTGATCAGCCGGTCGTGCGGCGCGCCCGCCGGGGCCATCTCGTCGAGCAGCGCGCAGATGGTCCGGACGACGTCCAGATTGGTGCGCTCGTTGTAGCCGCCGATGTTGTAGCTTTCGCCGATCACGCCCTTGTCCAGCACCAGACGCAGCGCGCGGGCGTGGTCCTCGACATAGAGCCAGTCGCGGATGTTGTCACCCTTGCCGTAGACCGGCAGCGGCTCTCCCTTCAGCCCCTTCAGGATCACCAGCGGGATCAGCTTTTCCGGGAAATGGTAGGGGCCGTAATTGTTCGAGCAGTTGGTCAGGACCACCGGCATCCCGTAGGTTTCATGCCACGCCCGCACCAGATGGTCGCTGGACGCCTTGCTCGCCGAATAGGGCGAGTTCGGGCTGTAGGGGGTCGTCTCGGTGAAGAAGCCCTCGTCCCCCAGCGTGCCGAACACCTCGTCGGTGGAGATGTGGTGGAAGCGGAACGCCGTGCGCTCCTCCGCCGGCAGCGACGACCAATAGCCGCGGGCCGCCTCCAGCAGGCGGAAGGTGCCGACCACGTTGGTCTGGATGAACTCGCCCGGCCCGTCGATGGAGCGGTCCACATGGGACTCCGCGGCCAGATGCATGACGGCGTCCGGTCGGTGTTCCGCGAAGACCCGGCGCAGCGCGTCGCCGTCGCAGATGTCGACCTTCTCGAAAGCGTAACGGGGATTCTCCGCAGCGCCCGGCAGCGAGGACAGGTTGGCCGCGTAGGTCAGCTTGTCCACGTTGACGACAAAGGCGTCGGTTTCGGCCAGAAGCTGGCGGACAACGGCCGAACCGATGAAACCGGCCCCACCCGTGACGACGATACGCTTCATCAAGACACCTGTTCCTCTGTCAGAACCAATCGCCGAGTTCGGCGAAACGGGGCTGCTTGCGGTCCTTGTCCGAGAGCAGGGCCTTGTCGGCCGCGACGGGCCAGTCGATCCCCAGATCCGGATCGTTCCACAGCAAGCCGCGGTCATGCTCGGCCGAATAGAAATTCGTCACCTTGTAGATGACTTCCGTATTCGGTTCCAGCGTACAGAATCCATGCGCAAAGCCGATGGGGACGAGAATTTGGTTCCACTCTTCGGCGCTGACGACCGCGCTGACGTGGCGGCCATAGGTGGGCGACCCCTTGCGGATATCCACGGCGACGTCGAGGATCGCCCCTTTCACCACGCGCACCAGCTTGTCCTGGGCGAAGGGCGGCAACTGGAAATGCAGCCCGCGCACCGTGCCGACCTCCGCCGACAGTGACTGGTTGTCCTGCACGAAATCGTACAGCAGGCCCGCCGCCTCGAACGCCTTCCGGCTGTAGGTTTCCGAGAAGAATCCCCGGTGATCGCCGAACTTCTTCGGGCGGATGATCTTTACGTCGGGAATGTCGAGGGAGACGACGTCCATGGATCAGGTGCTTTCCTTGTCGAACCAGGGTTTCTTGACGCGCGGCGGGAAGGCCAGCCCAAAGTTCTCGGCGTCCAGGGTCAGGTTTGGGTTGTAGTAAGGGTCCTGCGCCAAAAGGTCGCCCCAGCGCTGCCGCATGTAGCTCACCTCGCTGTTGAAGCGCTGGACCTTGTCGGGGGCGGTGTCGGGCCCGCGCGACGCGGACTCCAGGTGGTACAGCTCGGCGAAGGGGGTCCAGACGATCAGGTGGCCCCGTTCGCGGATGCGCAGGCAGAAGTCCACGTCGTTGAAGGCGACGGCCAGATTCTTGTCGTCCAGGCCGCCGACCTCGTCGAACACGGCGCGGCGCATGATGAGACAGGCCGCGGTCACACAGGACAGGTTTTGGGTCAGCTGGGCGCGGCTGAAATAACCGTAGGCGTCGCGGGGCAGACCCTTGTGCCCGTGACCGGCCACACCGCAGATCCCGGTGATGACGCCGGCGTGCTGGATGGTGTTGTCGGCGTAGTAGAGCTTGGCGCCGACGGCCCCCACCTCGGGCCGCAGGGCGTGGCTCACCATCTCCTTCAGCCAGTCCGCGCCGATCACCTCGATGTCGTTGTTGATCAGGCCGATGATCGACCCGGTCGCCTGCGCCACCGCGAAATTGTTGATCGAGGAATAGTTGAAGGGGGCCTCGTAGCGCAGAACCCGCACCCGCGGGTCCTTCTTCACCGTGTCGAAGTAGGCGAAGGTCTTCGCCTCCTCGCTGTTGTTGTCCACGATGATGATTTCCAGGTCGGGATAGTCGGTGCGCTGAAGCAGGCCGTCCACGCAGCCCTTCAGCAGGCCCACCTTGTCGCGCGTGGGCACGATCAGCGAGACGCGGGGCAGCGGGTCGGGCAGGGCGTAGCGGATGCGGGTGAAGCGGTCGGTCGCGGGCGAGGTTTCGACCGTGGCCGAAACGCCCCGCCGCTGGAAATGCTCGGTCAGCGCCCGGTGCGCCGCCGCCGTGGCACGCGGCAGGTCGATGGTCGAGAAGGCCGCGGATTCCGGAAAGACCCGCCAGTGGTACAGGATGACCGGGATGTGGCGGATGCGCTCCGGCACGGTGGCCTCCACCGCCCGCAGCGTGAGGTCGTAGTCCTGGCTGCCTTCGAACCCCTCGCGGAAGCCGCCGATCCGCGCGACCAGCGAACGGCGGAACACGCCCAGATGGTTGACCATGTTCTGGCCATGCAGCAGGTCGGGGTTGAAGCCCGATTTGAAATGAGGGTCGTAGCGCCGTCCCTCGGCGTCGATCTTGTCCTCGTCGGAATAGAGGATGTCGACGTCGGGATGGCGGTTCAGCTCCGCCGCGACCATGTAGAGCGCGTGCGGCGTCAGCCGGTCGTCATGGTCCATCAGCGCGACGAACTCGCCGGTCGCCAGCTCCAGAGCGCTGTTGCTGGCCGCCGAGATGTGGCCGTTCCGCTCGCGCCGGACGACCTTGATGCGCGGGTCCCGCTTCTGGTAGGCGGCGAGCAGCGGGGCGACGTGCGGCACCGTCGAGGCGTCGTCGGCGATGCACAGCTCCCAGTCCGGATAGATCTGGCCCAGCACGGAGTCCAGGGCCTCGCGCAGATAGGGCTCCGGCGTGTTGTAGACCGGCATGACCACGGACATCAGCGGGCGGCGGGTGAGCCGCGCCACGTCGGCCCGGATCGCCGCAAGCTCCTCGGGGTCCAGCGTGTCGTACAGCCGCACCCAGGTCTCGTAATCGGAGGCCCGGCTGTCCGGCAGTAGATCCTGGGCCACTCGCTGCTTGGTCGCCTGCCAGCCGTGCCGCACGAACGTCGCCAGCAGACGCCTCGGGTGGCGCCGCGCGTAATCCAGCAGCAGGTTGGCCCGGCCGATCTCGCGGATCGTGAAGTTGGCGATCTCGAAGGACATCGGCCGGGTGGCCGGATCGAAACGCAGAGCCATGGTGTGGGGCGGCAGAAGGGCGAGCTGGCTGACCTCGCCCACCGTGTCCACCGGCAAGCGGATCGCCGTCCTCTCGTCGAATCCCTGTCCACTGTTCGCATAAAGCAGCGGCGTGAGCGGAGCGGACGCGCGCAGCACCTTGTAGGAGATCCTGCACCAGCGGGTGGGCAGCCTGCCTCGGTCGGATTGCAGCAGGAAGGCCGGATCGCCGCCGGTGCTCTCATAGCTCCCGTCGGAATGCTGCTTGAGGTCGCTGTGCGGCACCAGCGTCATGCGGTGGGTGTGGCGGCAGTAGGCGCGGTTCAGCTCGTGGTAGACATGGCCGCACTGGCGCACGGGGGCCGACAGCTTCCAGGAGGTCGAGGTGAGCAGGGTGCCGATCTGCTGCTCCCGCCGGGCCAGAAGATCGCCGAGCTCGTCGATCATCCGCGCGCGAGAGGCCAGTTCGCGCTCCTGCTCGGTCAGGCAGCCCTTGGCCTCGGCGATGGCGCGCTCCTGGCCGGCGATCCGTTCCCGGAGCGCCGCGGCTTCGGCCTGAAGCGCCTCGCGCTCGGCGGCGATGCCGGCGCGCAGATCGCGGTCCCGCTCCTCCAGCTCCCGGATCGTCTCGCCCCGGACGACGCGCTCGCCCAGCCTCTGGAACAGCAGCCGGATCTCGTCCAGCGCCGCCCCGCCCCCAGACTGAACGGCGAACAGCGCCCGGACCGCCTCGGGCAGGTCGTCGCCGACGCCGAGCACACCGAGCCCATGGGCATGCCGGAAGCTGAAGGCGGGATGGACCGCCGACAGCTCCTCCCACAGCCGCCACACGCCGAAGCCTTCGCGGCGCTCGGCGATGTCGTGGAACAGGACGACGCCGCGGCGGCTCATCTTCGGCAGCCAAACGTCGAAATCGTGGCGCACCGCCTCGTAGCTGTGCAACCCGTCGATGTGCAGCAGGTCGATCGAGCCGTCGGCGAACTCCCCGGCGGCCTCGTCGAAGGACATGCGCATCAGGCGCGAAAAGGCCGCGTACCGGGCGTCGTGGTAGGCGGAGAAGGTCTGGTAGACCTCTTCGCCGTAACGGCCGGCCTGCGGATCTCCGATCCAGTGGTCGACGGCGGCGCAGGCCGTCGGCAGACCGAGCCGCTGCACCGCTTGGCAGAAGGCGGCATAGGAGTTGCCGCTGTGGGTTCCCAGCTCGACGAAGCGCTTTGGGCGCAGCGCGTCCATGATCCAGAAAGCGAAGGGCGTATGACCAAGCCAGGGCTGTGGCGCTGTGACGAGATCGGGATCGAGCAGGATGATCGGTCGGAACAGGCGGCCCGGATCATCAGCCCCCGAAACCTTCACATATGAATCCACAGTCGCCTCTTTTTTTGCCCCGTCCGGCAGTGCAGCCGGAACTCTACGGCTTATCTGGGAATGACGAACAGATATCCTTTATGAAGCGGTGCCCTGTCAAACCCGATCACCTCGGGCCACGACACACCACCCCCGTGATCGGCGGAGAAATACGCAGGCACATTTGAGAATGCAAGGCGACTGCTTATGCACTTTCCGAGAACCCGTCTCAAGGGCCGGTCGCGTCGAAGAGAACGGCTTCATCCGCAAGTAGGATCAGGGCCAAAATCATGTTGCCGGCCACAGCGGCTCACCAGAGGAAGCCGTCGAACCGCAACTGCGCTGACCCGCTCAATTCGGGAACCGCACAGGAAACGACTGGCCCATGACATCCTCGACAGAGTGGTTGCAACGACCGTCAGACCACGTCGGCGAAACCGCGGCGGGTCTTCATGAACCAGGCAAAGCCGAGCCAAGCGATCATCCACGCCGCCAGCGTGGCGATCCCCCAGTCGATCGGGGACGGTATCCGGCCCCAGAACAGCAGGTCCTTGGACTGCTCCAGGATCGGCGTCAGCGGATTGAGATGAATGAAGACGCGGAACCGCTCGGGCACCGCGGTGACCGGGTAGAAGATGGGGCTGAGGAACATCAGCATCGTGACGCAGACGCCCACCACCTGCCGGATGTCGCGCAGAAAGACCCCGGCGGCGGACAGAAACCAGCCCAATCCCAGCGTCATCAGCGACAACGGCACCAGCACCAGCGGCAGAAGCAGCACCGTCGCCGGCGGCAGGCCCAGGAACAGCAGGTGGAACAGCAGCAGGATGCCCACCCCGATCCCGGCGTTGGCAAGGGCCACCGCCAGCACGACCACCGGCAGGATCTCCAGCGGAAAGACCACCTTCTTGATGTAGCTGGCGTTCTCCAGCAGCAGGCCGGGCGCCCGGTTCACGCAGTCGGCGACAATCGTGAACAGGATCAGTCCGGAGAACAGCAGAAGGGCGAATTGCGGGCTCCCCCCTTCGCCGGTTCCCCAGCGGGCCTGGAAGACGGTGGTGAAGACGAAGGTGTAGACGACCAGCATCAGCAGCGGGTTGATGACCGCCCACAGCATTCCCAAAAGGGAGCCGCGGTAGCGCGCCGTCAGTTCCCGCTTGGCAAGGCGGGCGATCAGGCTCCGGTGCAACCAGGCGGACCGGAACATGGCAAACGGACCGGCGCCGCCCCCTGCGCCTGGAGGATTCGCAGCGGATGTGTTCAACAAGTTTTGAAATTCCCAGCTTGCGGTGGCGCGACCATAGCGCCCGCCGTCCCGCCGTTCAAGGCCGGGCGCCCTGGCCGGCCGCCGCGTCCCGCAATGCCTCGACGAGCGACGGTGCGGCGGCGCCGAGGTTGTAGCGCTCCTCCACCAGACGGCGTCCCGCCGCGCCCATGCGGGCGCGCAGGTCCGGGTCGGCGGCAAGGCGGCCGATCGCTTCCGTCCAGGACGCCTCGTCCTCCGCCAGGAAACCGTTCACCCCGTGCTGCACCAGAGTGGCGTTGACGCCGACCGGCGAGGCGACCACCGGACGGCCCGCCGCCATGTACTGGATCAGCTTGTAGCCGCATTTGCCGCGCTCCCAGGGGTCGTCGGGCAGCGGCATGACGCCGATGGCGAAGCCGGCCAGCTCCCCGGCCTCGCCCTCCTCGCTCCAGGGCACGAAGGCCCCCGGCACCGGCAAGGGGCAGGGCAGGTCGCGGCCGGCCGCGCCGACCACCCGCAGCCGCACCGCCGGGCCGAGCCGGGCGAGCGCGCTCCCGATCAGGCCGAGGTAGCGCGCCGTGGAGGGCGAGCCCATCCAGCCGACCGTCACCGGCCCGCCGGCGCCGGCAGGGGAAGCGGCCGGCTCCGGAAGCGGTTGCACCGGATAGCGGGCGAGGTCCACCACCGTTGGCAGAATCCGGACGTCGCGGGCTCCGGCGCCGCGCGCCCAGTCGGCGAGATAGGGGTTTCCCGCCAGCACGATCCGGGCGTTCCGGGCGAGCGTGGCGAACTTGTCCCCAAGCAGGGCGCGGACCGGCGCCAGCCGATGACCGGCGTAGCGTTCGAACCAGGCGTCGTCGATGTCCATGACATAGGGCACCGAACCCAGCCCTGCCGCCGCCTCGGCACCCGCCGGCAACCAGGGAAGGGCCTCCTTTTCCAGCCAGACCAGATCATGGCGCCGCGCCGACCGCAGCGCCGCGATCCGCCGCGCGTAGGCCGCTGCGATGGTCCGGCGGCTGGGCCGCCGTCCGGCGTAGAGAGCCTGCAGATAGGCGTCGTCGAGCAGCGGCGCTTCGGTCAGCCGGATGCCGGCCTCCCGCAGGGCCGGCCGGTAGGCGAGGAAGCGAAGCCGGGTGCTGGCCCCCAGTTGACCATACCGCGTCAGCATGAGAACCGATGGACCGCTCACCGGAGCGCCTCCCCGACCGCCGCGCCGCTCAATCCTGCACCGCGCCGAGCCGCCGCCAGAGCGGCAGCCGCCGCGGCAGACCGCCGGAGAGGATGCCATGCAGCCGGGCCCGCATCTCCTCGACCGTGGCGAGCGGGGCGCCGTCCTCCGCGAACACCTGGCGGCCGTTGGCGCGCAACGCATCGACGGCGAAACGGGCAAGCGCTTCCAGATCCGCCGGGAGGCCCGCCATCAGGCCGGCGTGGGCCAGACGGTCGGGGATGTCCGTGACGACCGCCGTGCCGATGGCCGGAGCGATCAGGACCCGCTGCTCGTCCTGGCCCAGCACGCGGCGGGCGAGGGCCCGGTTGAGCGCAGCGGCGCCCTCCCGGCTGTCCTCGCCCTGATTCGTCACGGGATGGGCCTGATGGGCGGCAACCAGCAGGGCCAGGATCTTCGACACCGCCAGCGGCGACTGGCCGGCCAGGGCGGGCAGGGCCAGCAGTTCGGCAAAGGTTGGGGTGCCGGCCGCAAGCGCATCGAGGATCGGCTCGCCCACCGCCGGATCGCTGCGCAGCTCGCCCATCGGAATCGAGAACGTGAGCGAAGCCTCCTCGCGCGGTAAGATCAGGGTGAAGCGCCGCTCCGCCATCTCGTCCAGAACGGCCCGCGTCTCCAGAGGCTCCGGTCCGCGCACGTAGATGTCGCGCCGAAACGGCTGGTTGAGCGCCAGCTCACGCACGGACTGGGCCAGCATCGGGTCGGCGATCTCGGCCAGGATGGCGCGGATCTCCGGCCGGAAGGCCAGATCGTCGCTGTTGAGCGGAATGGTCGCCGTTCCGACGTAGCCGAGCTTCGCGCGGGCCAGGTCGCGGGCGACGCGGGCGTGCGGCAGCGGTTCCCAATGGTCGTTGATGTATTCGTGGGCCAGATAGCGCCGCTCCTGCGACGCCATCATCGCCAAGTGCTGCGCCGCCACCGGATTGTTCTGGAAATAGGCGGCCCCGGCGTCCTTCAAACGGTTCAGGAAAACCAGCATGTCGCCGATCTGCCGGTCGCTGCGTCCGGGAAAGGCCGCGGCATGCTCCAGCATCAGCGCCTGCAGGGGCAGGATGGGCGACCAGCCCGCCAGCGTGTTGTGGCTGATGTAGACGAGGCCTCCCGGCTTCACCAGCCTGTCCAGGACATCGACGATCGCCCGCCGGTTCTCCTCGCTCACCCAGCTGTAGACGCCGTGCAGGACGACGAAGTCGAAGGGCTCCTCCGTCCAGCGGCCTTCGGTCAGGCTCCGGGCCAGGGCCTGGAAGCTGTCCTCGCGGAAGCTCAGGTTGCCCAGCCCCGCCTCGTCCGCCAGACGGCGCGCCGCGGCGATGTGGGCGGGGTTGAAGTCGATGCCGACGAACTCCGAGCGCGCATGGGTGGCGGCCAGGATGGTCAGCGTCAGGCCTTGGCCGCAGCCCAGCTCGCAATAGCGGAAGGGGCGTCCGGGGTCGGGCGTCCGGACCCCCGACAGCAGGCCGACGTAGGACAGGTAGTCCGGCGCCAGATCCCGGTAGAAGCTGTTGGTGTAGGCGATGTCGGCGTTGTAGCCCTCGGACCATTGCCTCATGGCTGCGGCGTCCTTCCGGCGATCAGATCTTCGATCAGGGCGAGATGGCGGGGCAGGGTGACCGTCCGCAGATCGTAGTTGCGGACCACGGTCTCCCGGGCGCGCAGGCGCAGGTCCTGCATTCGGTCCGGATGGTCGAGCACCTCGTCGATACGGTCGGCGATCCCCTTCTGGTCGAAGAAATCGACCAGAAGGCCGTTCTCCCGGTCCTTCAGCACCTCCTCGACCGGCTGGGTCGCGGAACCGACGATCAGGCACCCCGCGGACATCGCTTCCAGGAAGGACCAGGACAGCACGAAGGGGTAGGTCAGATAGACGTGCACCGAGGAGACCTGGAGGATGTTCACGAAGCTGTCGTAAGGCACCCGGCCAAGGAAATGGACACGCGACAGGTCGAGGTCGCGGCCGACCTGATTCAGCATGATCTGGCGGAAGGTGTGCCCCTCCGGCGCGGGCGGGCCATAGCTGACCTCGTCGCCGCCGACCAGCAGGACATGCGCCTTGGGCCGCCGCCGCAGGATCTCCGGCAGGGCGCGCATGAAGACGTGGAAGCCACGGTAGGGCTCCAGATTGCGCGCGACGTAGGTGATGACCTCGTCCTTGGCGCTCAGCGACAGGTTCAGGTGGTTGAGCCGCACCCAGGCCTGCGGGTCGGGGCGCACCGCCGCGGTGTCGATCCCCTCATGGATCACGCTGATGCGTCGGCGCGCGTCTTCCGGATAGAGCGACCATTGCCAGCGGGTCGGCGTCTGCCCCCAGTCGGCCGCCTCCAGGCCCAGCAGGTTGACGGTGTTCTTCGTGCGCACCCGCGGAGCGTCGTTCAGCGTCACCGGGGTGTCCGGGTCGAAGCCGATGTCGGCGCCGCGGAAACGGTAGAAGAACTCGAAATAGGCCAGCAGCGGCACGTCCGGCCAAACGTCCTTCAGATACAGCGTCTCGCCCCAGCCGTTGTGGCCGACAATGATGTCGGGACGGAATCCGTCCCTCTTCAGGCGCAGCGCCTGCTCGTACACCGACTGCCCGAAGATGACCGCCTGCTCGACCTCGCGGATGTAATGGTGGGTCGACGGGTGCGGCGTGCGGTAGGGCAGATATTCGATCCGCTCCACCTTGTCGATCCGGTTCTGGCTTTCGTGCGACAGGAAGACGACCCGGTTGCCCGGCTGTGCCGCCAGATGGATGACGAGATGCTGGTACTGCCCCGGAAAGCTCTGATGGATGAAGAGATAGTTCATGGAACGGCTTTGGAAGCAGTGTCGGAAGCGGACGGCTGATCGGTGGGCAACAGGCCGTGAAGGGCCAGGATTTCGGCAGGCACGGGCGGCCGGAAGGCCAAGGCCGCCAGATCGTAGGGTGAGGGCCGGTTGACCATCACGGGATCAAAGCCCGCCTCGAACAGGACGCGGCCCAGGCTCTCCTGGGTGAAGCCGGTGCGGTGCGCCATGTAGTGGTGCCCCGCGGCGATCGCCGCCCCATGACCGTAGAGCATGTCGTGCGCTGAAATCGGCCCGGCCGGGGACTCATAGAGGGGCAGGTCCAGCCGACCGGCCAGGATCGCCTCCGCCACCGGCTTCAGATCGGGCACGCTGATCAGCAGGCGGCCACCGGGCTTCAGCACCCGCAGGCATTCACGGGCGGCCTGGGGAACCTCGTGCTGGAACAGGTGCTCGAAGTTGTGCGACGACCAGACGGCGTCGATCGAGGCATCCGGCACCGGCGCCATGTCGGTGATCGACGCCAGGATGTCCGGCCGGACCGACGGGTCGATGTCGAGCCGCACCTCCCGCCATTCCTCTGCCGGGAACAGGCCGGGCGGCAGCGTGATGTCCTCGGCGCCGCAGCCGATGTTGAGCAGCAGCTTGCACCCGGACACCGGCCCATCCTCCGGCGGGACGCCGAACAGACGCTCCGCGGAACCGGAGGGAGGCGCGGCGATGGGATCGTTTGTCATCCTTGCATCATCCTGGAAACGGTTTCCGCCCGGTGACAAGATCGCGGGAACGCCACGCGATGCAAAAGGTCCCGCACGCTCAGGCCGCAGCCCCCTTTTCGACGACGCGCAGCAGCATCCCCTCCAACGGATCGCCGATCACGTCGGACCGGCAGGGCGTGCCGTTGCGGTACTGCGTGGTGCGCTGACCGCTGACGAAGGCGCCCTCGTACAGGCAGTCGAACCGCTCCGCCGCCGCGCCGCGCAGACGGATGGCGAAGCCGACCAGCGGCGTGCCCATGCCGCGGCTGCCGCACAGCTTGCCGCCCTCGACCCACGGCGTCTCCCAGCCGTTGGCCGTCAGCGCCTTGTATTCGATGTCGCCGGGCGCCAGGACGCCGGTGGGGACGATGGCGAAGCCTTCCACCCAGAGCCTCTGGCCCGGAGAGCCGGCCCAGTCGCCGTTCGAGAATTTGAGATCGCCGACCCGCTGCATGTGCATCATGATGTCCAGCGGCACGGTGCGCGGCGGCGCCGGCACGACAGGCGCCGCAGGCACAATGGACGCCGCAGGCATGGCAGGCGCCGCGCCGGGCGCCGCCGGCACCACGTCCATGCGCGTTATCTGGATGTTCAGGCTGCTCTCCGGAGACTTCCCGTTCGTGTAGGAGGTCAGGATCATGTTCACCGGCTCGCCCTCCACCTTGACCACCAGCGCGTCCCCCGGCTTGGCGAGCCAGCCGCCGGGCTGCGAGCCGAGGATGCTGACGCGCCCGCCCGCCGGGTTGTTCGGGGCTTCCGCCAGGTGGATGCTCGGCAAGGGAAATTCGTCCGGAGCGGTCACGCCGCCGCCGCCCACCACGACCACCGAGAAGAGGCCGGGCTTGAAAATGATCTTCTGGGCGGTCGCCGTGATCTGGCCAAGCTGGGCGTCGGAGGCGGGAGCGGATACGGGCGCGGTCACGGAACCGAACATGGGCGATGTTCCCTCGGAAGATTGCGGGCGGGTGGAAGCGGAATCGGCCTCTACGGATGGTGCGTTCCGGCACACCGGGGTCGCGGATACGGTGTCGCCGACGGGAAGGAGTGCTACGCCAGACGGCGTAGAATCGTCAAGAACACCAATCAATGCATCGTTGATGGCCGCCGCGGTCAGGCCGGTGGGCAGCAGCCACCCGCCCCCCTTCCTGCCGATCCGCTCGGCGATCGCGCCGATGTCGAAGGCGACCGCCTCCAGCCCGGCTTTCCAGGCGGTGGACAGGGCGTAGCACCAGGTTTCCGGACAGATCGACGGTAGAAAGGCAAGGTGGGCGTCCTGGGCACGGACCAGCGCCTCCCCCTCCTCTTCGCGGAAGCGTCCGGTGACGAAGACCCGGCCGGTTGCGAACAGCGGCCCGTCGTCGTCCGTGTAGCCGACGATGACAAATTCCAGCGGCAGGTCGCGCAGCACCGCGTCCCGCGCGCATTCCAGAAGGATCGTCCGCCCCTTGTGATCGCCGATGGCGCCGATCAGGCAGATCCGCCAGCGTTCGCCGGGCGGCCGCGGCGGACGGGGGCGGGGAGCCGGAGCGGCGGCGTCCCAGTCCTCAATGGCAAGGGCGGCTCCGGGGACATGGCGCGACAGGCGCCGGGCGACGTCGCCGCTGGGCACGATCACCCGGCGGGCGCCGGCGATCAGGCGGGCCGAGCGGTGACGCAGGTCGGCGACCGAGATCGCTTCGTCGATGCGCGGCCCCGGTTGGACGGCGCACAGTTCGCACACGGACGGCGCGGGCTCGCCGCAATAACGGCCATCCATGCCGATCATGGTGATGCGCGGGCAGATCCAACTGTAGTCGTGGATCACCATGTCGTAGGGCACGCCGAGCCGGGACGGCAGGTCCAGCACCGAGGGATCGTGGTTGAGCGCATGGTGGATCTCCACCCGCACCACCCCCGCGCGGCGCAGCACGCCGACCAGAAGGTCGATCTCCTCCGCCGTGCGGAAGATCAGATGGCGGAGGTCGCGCCGCTGCGGGTCCTCCAGCCGGCACAGCTCCGGCGGACCATCCTCGCCGACGGCGTGGGGAGCCAGCAGCAGCGTGCGCAAGCCTTCGTCCGCATGGCGGTGGCGACGCTCGCCGATGTGACGGGACACGCCGCCGCCAAGGTCGAGCGTGATCACCAGGACCGCCGCCATCACGTCCGCTGGCCCCTCACCCCCCAGCAGCGGCGCCGGCGCGCCGCCGGTCCGGCGAGGGGCCATCCAACGGGCAAGGTCGAGCCCGCGACGCGCCCCGGCCAGCGGGTCCCGCTTCAGGAAATCGCCGACCAGCGCGTCGTAGCCGGGGTGCAGGCGGTTGAGGACCCGGATGTTGCGCCAGGTCAGAACCCGCTTGTGGCGGCCGAAGGACCGCCCGCCGACATGGGCAACGAAGGCGTCCGCCGCCGCCACGTGGCGCCAGCCGAGACGGTGCGCGCGCAGGCAGAAGTCGTTCTCTTCGCCATAACCGCGCCCGAACAGCACTTCCTCGAAGGGACCGGTCTCGGTCAGACAATCTCGCCGGATGTAGGTGCAGAAGGCGACCGCCGTCGGCAGATCGATCACCCGCCCGTTGTTCGCACGGGCCGCCGCGTCGTGAAGGGCGGCGGTTTCCTCGGGACCGGGCGGTGGATCGTCCTCTTCGTCGCCACCGGGATAGCTGAGAATGGTGGCGTCGTTGGAGAAGGGCGTGACCGTGCCGATATCGGGCGCGGAATAGGCGGCCACCCGCAGCCGCGTCAGCCAGTCCCCGGCGACCAGCGTGTCAGCGTTCAGCAAAACGACGTCGCGGTCCGGATGCAGCTGGAATCCCCGGTTCACCGTGGCCGGAAAGCCGAGGTTGCGCGCGTTGGACAGCAGCGTGATCCGCCCCTGCGCGGCGAGCGCCCGGAGATCTTCGACCAGCGCCGGTTCGGGGCTGGCGTCCTCGATGACCACGACCTCGCAGGGCAGGTCGGCCACGCTTTCCAGGACCGCCTGCAGGCAGGCCATCGTTTCGGCCCGCCCGGCATAGACCGGGATAAGGATGTCGATCGCCCCGGCTGGAACGATAGGGGCTGGAACGATGGAAACCGTGCCGTCACGGCGGGGGCGCGGCCCGATGGGCATCGGCACGGTCTGGAGACGACCCTCCGTCCAGCACAGGGGGCTGCCGGTCAGCGGCGTGTCCTCGGGGCCGGCGGTGACGGTCAGCAAACCGGGGGCCAGGCCGCTGTCCATGAGGTCGATGGAAAAAGCCTGCCGACCCTCGTCCAACCCCAGACTCCGGGCCTCCGCAAGACGCTGGTCGGGAGCCCGCTGGATCGAGCGCCCCTGCGCATCGGTGATGCGCAGCGTCGCCGAAGCCTGCGGGTTGCCGGGCAACCACGCCCAGCCGTAAAGCCGGCCCCCGTCCACGTCCACGGCCCCTTCCGCCTCCAGGCGGCGCGGCAGGCGCAGCGGCGCGCCGAACAGCGGCACCCCGTCGAGAGTCATGCGCAGATCCGGGGCGCCGGCCAGCCGTCCGACCTCCGCGTCCAGGGTGACGGAGAAGCGCACCAGAGAGCTGCCGTCCTGGCCGTCCATTTCCGCAGCATCGGCGAAACGCGCCAGGAACGCGCCGAGCGGTGCCGTCAGAAGGGTCCGCCGCTCGGCATCGGTTCCCGAGGCTCCCGGAACGCCGATCCACACGACGCCGTCCCCCGTCCCGGCAGGCCGGCGGATGGCCCCGGCAAGGCGTGTTCCCAGGTCCACCGCCACCCAGCCAGGCCGCTCCGTCGCCTCGACGACCGCCCCGGCCAGATTGGCCAGATGGGGCGTTGCCGACACCGGATAGTCGGCAAGCAGCCGTGCCAGCAGGTCGACCGTCCGTGCATCGCCGTCGAGCAGCAGGAGTTGGGCGAGCGCCACGCCGGGCATGGCGAGCGGCGTGATGGCAAGCAGCCTTTCCAGGATGGGGCGGGCCGCGTCGCGCCGGCCGGCGGCGACCAGCAGGGTGCCGTGGAAGGCGGCCAGGGAATGGTCGTCGGGATCCAACCGGGCCGCCCGTTCGCTCCAGCGCAGGGCGGTGGGAATGTTCCCACGCGCGGCGGCGCAACGGGCCAGTGCGATGACGGCACGGAGGTGCTCGTCCTTGATGCCCAGAAGTTGATGAGCCAGGGCTTCCGCATCGTCCAGGCGGGCCTCGGCCAGCATCGCGTCCAGACGATCGCCCGCGGTGGTTAGCCAAGCTGTGCGTGTCATGGAGCAACGAACCGCGATGTGATCAACCCGATGGCGTCGGCAGCGAAAAGCCAGGCGGCGCCCCAACCATCCGGCATGGCGCATCGACGCTGGCTGGAAACGGACTATAGATCGGAAAGGAATGGTGCGTGTGGATTTTCGCACCAAATAAAATTGGGCCTGCCGAGTGTTCGACAGGCCCAATCAAACGATCGTCGGAGGCTGTTAGCCGATCACGATCGAACCGTTCAGCGTGTTCTTGTCGGTCACACCGGAGATCAGGATGGTGGTCTTGTCCTGGCCCAGGGTGATCACGACGCCGTTCGCGGTGTTGACGGCGCTGTTCAGCAGGCTGCCGACCGTCAGGCCGGAGTAGCCGGAGATGGCCAGAGTGTCCGTGCCGGCCTTGAAGTCGCCGATGACGGACTTGCCGCCACCGTAAACGCTGCTGAACACGAACATGTCCCGGCCTTCGCCGCCGAGCAGAGCGTTGGTGCCCTTGCCCGCGAAGATGACGTCGTTGCCGGCGCCGCCGTCCGCCATGAAGGTCGCGTCCGACGCGCTGCTGCCGATGATGAAGTCGTCACCGGAGCTGCCGACGATCGTGGTGTTGCCGCCGAGACCGGCGAGCATGCCGCCCGAATTGATGGCCAGGATCACGTTGTTGCCGCCGGCGGCGATAACGGTGTCGTTGGTCCCCGAGGCGACGATGGCGTTGTTGCCGCCGAAGGCCGCGACGATGTTGTTGCCGTGGCCCGAGGTGATCGTGTTGTTGCCGGACGCGGCGATGACGGTGTCGTCACCCGAGCCCGCATAGATCTGGTAGGTGCCACCCACCTCGGCCGCGGTGCCGAGGAGCTGCCCGCCGGCGCCGCCGATCACGGTGCCCGAACCGGTGCCGGTGGTGATCGTCGTGAGATAGGCGTCGTTCGACGCGATGAGCTGGTTGACACCGCTGCCGCCCACGACGGTCGCGGCTGTCACGGCCGTCACAACGACGCCGCCGTTGTCGGGCGCGCCGTCCAGCGTGATGATGCCGTCCGTGCCATCATTCGTCACGATCTTCCCCATCTCGAGCGTGCTGGTGTTGACCAGCGTCGCGTTGGAGAGAACCGCGCCAACGACCGTCGAGGTGACGCCGACACTCGTCGGATTGGAGAAGTTGCCGCCGTCGATCGAGCCCGTAATCGCCATTGTCATGCCCCCGCAATGATTTAGTCCCTAAGGTCTATGCGGGTAGATACCTCACTCTATTAGGTATCGCAAGCGCAAAGTGGTTAAGCCGGGGGACCTAATCCATTGTGTTACATTCGCGTAACGCAATGCACAAAAGGCAGGAAAAACCTTGCAACCCATTGATTTGAAACGTTTTATTTTTCCGGGCCATAGGGAGGCGGTGGGGAGGGGGCGACTCTCGTCGTTTTGTGCGTAGATGCGGAATACTTGGGGAGTCAAAGTAAATATTCGGAATGAATCGTCAGATCATCAATTATTACGGGAGGATCCCAAAACGTTTTTGGAACAATATGTCGTTTTAATTGTGAAAAATTTCGCTATACCGAAAATTATTATAGCATTTATTTCTTTATGGAAGAACAACCCGGCGTGCAGAGGAGGGGGGAACTTAAACCGGGGATCAATAGGGGGTTGCAGCATGGTGGCAGGGGCTGCTACTGGCTGGAAAGGGGAAAACGCCCGCGTTTCATTTGTCACAAGTGGTACCCCCCTTGATCTTCGCGGAAGGTCCTAACCGGTTATTTCCAGCTCACGCCACCCAATGACCGGATCAGGAGGGCCGACGCCCCGTTCTAAAATCCGCCTAGGCATCGTGGACTGACTGGAGAGGTTAAGGGCATGAGCGGACAAACGACCGTCCTGGTCACCGGGGGAGCCGGATACATCGGCGCGCACGCCGTTCTGGCGCTGGGCGAAGCGGGTTACCAAGCCGTTGTCATCGATGATCTGTCCACCGGCCGGCGCGAGGCGGTGCCGGCGGATGTGCCCTTCGTCCATGGCAACGTGGGTGACCCGGCTTGCTTGGCCGATGTGATCAGTCAGCATGGCATCCGTACGGTGATGCATTTTGCCGGTTCCATCGTCGTGCCTGAATCCGTGCAGGCACCGCTCGATTACTACCGTAACAATACATTGAACAGCCACACCCTGATCGAAGCCTGCGTCCGGGCGGGCGTGGAGCGCTTCATCTTCTCGTCGACGGCTGCCGTTTACGGCATTCCGGATGTTCTGCCGATCGACGAGCAGTCGCCGACCGCTCCGATCAACCCTTATGGCCGTTCCAAGCTGATGACGGAATGGATGTTGCGCGATGCCGCCGCGGCCTATGGTCTGCGCTTCATCGCCCTGCGCTATTTCAATGTCGCCGGAGCCGATCCAAAGGGCCGGGCGGGGCAATGCTCCAAGGCCGCCACGCATCTCATCAAGATCGCCTGCGAGGCTGCGGTCGGCCGTCGTGAGGAAATCATGCTGTTCGGCGACGATTATCCAACGCGGGACGGCACCTGCATCCGTGATTACGTCCATGTGTCCGATCTCGCCGATGCCCACATCGCGGCGCTCCGCCATCTCGAACGCGGCGGCGAGAGCGGCATCTTCAACTGCGGTTATGGCTACGGCTATTCGGTGCGTGAAGTGTTGGACACGGTGGAGCGGTTCGCCGGCAAGCCGTTGTCGGTGAAGGTGGTGGGTCGCCGTGCCGGCGACCCGCCGGAACTGATCGCCGTTCAGAAGCGGATCGTCAGCGAGCTCGGTTGGTCGCCGCGTCACGACAACCTCGACACCATCGTGTCCTCGGCGCTCGCTTGGGAGCGCAAGCTGGCGGGTGTGACCGTCTGACCTGGTCCGCCTTCTCCGCTTTTGGAATGTCGTCGGGAGAGAGCGGGCTTGGAGTCTTGTCGCCCATGCCTGGCCCCGTCAACTTTCGGTGAGCGCGAGTCCCATAAATCGGGCTTTGCGCTCGCCCCCGAAACGGTGGGTGCGAGCGCATCGGTGCTGCCCGCTTGCCGTTGCAGGCACGCGCCTGAGGGCCGCGATGGCGGCCCTTACCGGCTCAGCTGCTGGGCCTTGCGTTCCGGAATGGGGGGAGGCGAGGGATGGAGAAGCAACCCATGCTCCTCTACATCCACGCGAGCGTCCGGGTAGACGGCCAGGGCCAGTTGCAGCGCTTCCACGAACCGCTTGCGGAAATCGCGCAGACGGGAATAGCCGGCGCCGAACTGCTCGAACACGGCGGGCCAAGTGATGGTCGTCGGCCTGCTCAGGACATGCAGCCGGTAGGCCAGCCAGATATAGATGTCGATGCTGGAGCTGTTGTTCTGGATGTGCCGCAGTGCCGGTTCCCAGATCGGGACGGGATGGGCTTTCAATTCGCGGAAGAACGCTTCGGACAGCAGGACGCGATCTTCCCACAGGGTGCCCTGCTGGGAATCCGCGGTCGAGAAATGGATACCGCCCTTGACGATGGAATCCTTTTCGAAACCCAGGCTGTTGGCGTCTTCCCAGGCAAAGGTCAGGTTGCAGGCGGCAATGCGGGATGCCTGTTCGCGGATGTCGCGGTAGGTCTGGCCCCCGACCGACAAGCCCATGCGGTCGAGCCATTCGTGCATGCTGCGGCCGAGTTCGACCTCGCGGCTGTCGGTTTGCAGGGCGCGGGTCTGCAGATAGAGAAGAATCATCCGGGCCCGGCTGCCGTAAGGAACCCCGTAGAGTTTGAAGCCACCACCACGCACCGGCAATCGACCGGGTTCGATCAGAAGACGTATCTTGTGACCTCGCCGTTCCCAAGGCTGTTCATCGGGAAGCCGCCGGTGAGGAAGCGCCGTCAACGCGAACCCGGAATAGGTGATTCCAAGTTCTTGTCGTTCCTCTTCCAGCACAGCCGTAGCTATGTCGATTAGCTGAAGTCGCTTGGGCTCGCTCTGGAGAGCTTTGGCCTGTTCACGTCCCACTTGGGTGATCAGGTGGTGCAACTGGCCCAT
>NZ_CP007797.1:512500-641573 GCF_000632475.1 Azospirillum argentinense | reverse complement strand
GCACCGCACCCAGTCTCCCCGGCCCCGCCGCTGGCGGTTACGGTATTGATTCCCGATACGCCCCGCATGTTCCACAGCGCAGGCGCAAACGTCGCCATTCTGCCGAAAGATTCCTCACCGGCCGGAAACGACGCTGTGACCCTGCGGACGAATGTCGCCGTTCTGCCAGTTCCCCCGGACGCTGTGCCCCGCTGGAGGGTCTGCCTGCCGAAAGCGTCCGCGTTCTGACGGTCCCGACTCCCGACAAGCCGCGAAATGGCGCTGAAAGACTTGGATTCCCTGACTCTTTCCAGAATCCCGAGGGTCCAAAGGCCGTCGCGGAGGGAGCACATTGGCAGAACGGCGACACTCGGTTGCGCGAGTCGGAGTCCGATTCTCGGCCGATTCCCGGAGTCACCGATGGGCCACAGCCCAGATTATTCGGCAGAACGGCGACATCCGGCGGACTCCGACGCTCCGCCGCTTCCCCCCGTGCGCCGGAATCTTTCGGCAGAACGGCGACGTTTTCCGCCCGGTTTCTCGGCAGAACGGCGACACCCAGACCTGGTCCGCCCCCCCTCCAGGGGGTTCAACGCCTTGATTCCACTGACTCCAGCACCCCGCATCGACGCAACCGGAGCGATTCGGACGCACGCATTTGAATCGTGGACAGCCTGTTGGGGCCACGACAACATCTTGCGTAACGGGCTCACCAAAGCCCGAACCGATAGCTTTTGGACCAGAGTTTTAGGCCAGAGTTTTAGGCCAGGGTTTTGGGCCAGGATTTTCAGTTGGCGGCTCCGAACAGCCGCGACACGCCGAAGGAGGCGACGATGACGTAGCGGAGGACGCGACCTCCGGAAACACAAAGGGCACAGGTTTGGCGACCTGTGCCCTCGTGCACACCGAAGTGTCGAAAACCGATGGAAGACCGGGAGAACCGGACCCCGCATCAGCGGTTTGGCGACTTCATGATGCCAGGGTAGGTCCGGAAAACCAAGTGGAATCGCGGATTCCACTGACGCTCCCGCTTTGTCTTCCGCCGGGATTGAAGCGCTGGATCATGGGAAGACAATGACCCCGTACACGACCTTGTACCGGCGATGGATCGCTGCACCCGGTGTGGGAGCCGCGGAGATCGCGGTGCTCTCCGGCCTCTACGCGCGGGCGGACGCCACCGGCGTCTGCGCCGGTCTGGTCCAGGACGAGCTGGCCGCCGAACTCGGCAAGAGCCGTCCCTGGCTGTCCGCCGTGCTGACGAAGCTGCAGGCGCCGGACCTGTCCCTGGTGGAAGCCCGCCGCGAACGCGGCTTCCGCGGGATGGTCTATGCGCTGGTGGGCGCCCAGGACACCGACTCTTCCGGTCGGCCCGTCGACACCACCGGTCAGCCGGCTGACGGACTCCTAAGGACTGGGAATCCCCTGAATCCTGATTCTCAAAACTCCTCCTCCTTCCGAGCGGGGGGATCGGTTGGGCCTTCGGGCATCAAGAACCGGGACGCTCTGGCCGAGGACTGGCAGCCGGACGCGGCCGATCTGGCCTGGGCCACGGAAACCCGCCCTGAGGTCGATCCCACCACGGTGACCCGCAAGTTCGTGTCCTGGTGCCGCAAGGCCAACGTCCGCAACGGCTACAGCCCGGCCGACCCATCCGGCGCCTGGCGCAGATGGGTGGCCCGCGAACTGGTCGCCCCCACCGCGGCACCAGCCGGCGAAACACCCGAAGGCACCGTCGTCCCCTTTGCAACAGCCTCCCGCCGCCCCTCCAACCGGAGCGCCCAGAATGACCGCCAGCCTGCCGAGCTTTCCCGTGAGCCTTCCCGTCAGCGCCGTCCCGCAGACGCCGGACATGGCGTGGCTGCCCGCAACGCCGGCGTCCTCTCTGCCCTGCGCGATCGCCTCGCTCGCCCGGCTTGAACGCGCCGACCTGCGCTTCGAGATCGCGGATCGCGCGCCGGAGGAGATCGGGGCGCTGGCCGAGCGGGTCGAGGCCGCCCTTGAGGGCGCCTGCCCGGCGATCGGTGTGGAGAATGTGCTGACCGGCATCGAGAAGCTGGCGGCGCGTTTCGGCCTGGAGCTTCCGGACGCCGATGTGCTGGAGGCCGACATTCTCGAAATGGCCGGCTGGCTCGCCGAGGAATGGATCGCCGGTTTCCGCGGCGTCTGGTCCTCCTTCCGCTCCGGCTACCGGCGCTTCCCCACGATCGGCGATTTTCGGGCCGCCGCCGGTCAGGCATCCGTGACCAGCGGAACGGCGGCCCTGCGCCGGCTGGCCATGGCCCTGCGCCAGGAACAGCAACTCCGTGCCCGCGAGATTGCTCATCGCCGCCATCAGAAGGAGAAGGAAGCGGAAACCGCCCGCCGTCAGCAGGCCGCCGCCCTGGCCGCCCCTCCGGTCGCCCCGGCGACGCCGACGGCAACAACGCGCCCGGCACCGGTTACGCCGGACGATGCGCAAGTGGTCCTGGCTTCCGCGCAGCCTCCGTCTCAGATGAGGCAGGTCGTTCCCAAGGTCTTGATAAGGGATCGGTCGGCCAATGGTCCTCATACCACGGTATGTCAAGGACATGACCACCTATCTTTCAATAAGCGACCGCGTACGAAAAGTTCAGTCCGAGAAGCCAAGTATGCCAATGACTGTGGATCGCACCGAAGAGCTGGAGCGAAAGCTTGGCAGACACTTCATTATTCCAACAGGGTAACGCCTATATAAACAGTCTCATCCCATCGATTCAGATTCCGGTGGCGAAGCACGAAAGGGCGGAGCAAGATACGATAATCTGTTTGTGTCGCGAACCTTTCGGATTGTCCATCCATGCCGCTGAAGACGGTGTCCCGTCAGCAACCGTTGACTCTGCGCGGGTACCTGCTGAGGCTTGTGCTCGTGACGCTGGTGCCGATGCTCCTGCTCGGCGGCATGCTCATCGGCTGGCTGGTGCAGCAGCAGCGGGACGCCGTCGAGAACAACATGTCCGACACGGCGGAGGCGTTGGCCCTGATCGTCGACCGGGAGTTGGAAGCGACCATCGAGGCGTTGCGGGCGCTGTCCCGCACGGACGCTCTGGCGGCCGACGATCCCGCCGGCTTCTATGAGCGGGCGACGCTGGCGCTGACTCAGCACCCCTCCTGGACGAACATCGCGCTGATCGACCCGTCGGGGCGGCAGATTGTCAACACGGTGGTCCGGCTCGGCGTCCCGCTGCCGGATGTGCCACAGCGCGACGCGCTGCAACGGGTGACCGCGACCCGCCAGCCGGCGGTGTCCGATCTGGTCACCGCGACGGCGGCGGTGCGCCCGACGATCGCCGTCATGGTGCCGGTGATGCGCGACGGCAGCCTGCGCTACGTCCTGTCGGCGGTGGTCGATCCGCGGACCTGGAGCGATCTGCTGGAAGGTTTCGAGACCCGGTCCGGCCTGATCGCCGTGATCATCGACGGTCAGAACCGGATCGCCGCCCGCTCGCGCGAGCATGCGGAGTATCTGGGACGGGCGGTGCCCGACTGGTTCCTGGCGGCGCGCGGCACGGCGGAGACCGGCAACTACCGCGGCGCCACGCTGGACGGGGTGGAGATCATCGGTGCTTTCCACCGCACGCAGCGCGCCGACTGGACCCTCGCGGCCGCAACGCCGACCGAGGCCGTGCTCAATCCCCTGAACCGTACGGTGTTGCTGGCCCTGGGATTGGGCCTGTTTCTGTTGGCCGTGTCTCTGGCGTCGGCGGGGATCTTCGCGCGGCGGCTCGCCCATCCCGTCCGCGCACTGGCCACCCATGGCGGCAGCCTGATGGAGGGGCGCGCCATCCGCTACGACGGCGGCGTGCCGGTGCGCGAGATCGACGAGTTGCACCGCGTCCTGGCCGAGGCCAGCGCCGCGCTGGTCGGCGCCAGCGAATCCGTGGCCCATGCGGAGGCCCGCTACCGCGCCATCGTCGACACGGCGGTGGACGCCATCGTGGTCATCGACCGGGCCGGCACCCTGCACAGCTTCAACCGCGCCGCCGAACGCATCTTCGGCTACGCTGCGGAGGAGGTGATCGGCCGCAACGTCAGCATGCTGATGCCCGATCCCGACCGCAGCGCCCATGACGGCTATTTGAAGCGCTACCACCGCACGGGGGAGCGGCGGATCATCGGCATCGGGCGCGAGGTGACGGGTCAGCGCAAGGACGGGTCGGTGTTTCCGCTGGAGCTGTCCGTCGCCGAATGGAAGGCCGACGGCGAGGTGCGCTTCACCGGTATCGTCCGCGACATCACCGCCCGCCGGACGGCGGCGGAGGCCGAGCTCGCCGCGAAGGAGGCGGCCGAGCAGGCGATGGAGCGCGCTCTGGCCGCGGCGGACGAGGCCCGGCGGGAGAAGACCCGCGCCGAGAAGGCGGAGCGGGCGAAGACCCAGTTCCTGGCGGCGGCCAGCCATGACCTGCGCCAGCCCGTGCAGTCGCTCTATTTCTTCGCGCAGGTGCTGGGCGACAAGCTGCACGGTCATCCCGGCCACGAGCTGGTGACCAGCATGGGCCATTCGCTGGATGCGCTGAAGCTCCTGCTCGACGGTCTTCTCGACGTGTCGCGGCTCGACGCCGGGGCGGTGGAGCCCAGCGTCACCGAATGCGCGGTCGGGCCGCTGCTCGACCGGCTGGCCGCGGAGTACGGGCCGCAGGCGGAGGGGCAAGGGCTGCGGCTGCGGGTCGTGCCGACCTCGCTGTGGGCGCGCACCGACCCGATGCTGCTGGAGCGCATCCTGCGCAACCTGATCGAGAACGCGCTGCGCTACACCGAGCGGGGCGGCGTCGTGGTCGGCTGCCGGCGCGGCAACGGCGTGCTGCGCATCGAGGTGGCCGACAGCGGCGTCGGCGTGCCCGAGGAGTTGCAGCAGGCCGTCTTCGAGGAGTTCTTCCAGATCGGCAACCAGGAGCGCGACCGCGCCAAGGGGCTGGGGCTCGGTCTCGCCATCGTGAAGCGGCTGGCCGGGCTGCTCGGCCACACGGTCGCCCTGCGTTCGTGGCCCGGACGGGGCAGCGTCTTCTCGGTGGAGCTTCCCTCCGTGCGCCCCCGCGCCATCCTGCGCCGCAGCGGGCCGGACCGGGCCAACGACGATGGGCAGGGGCTGGTGGTGGTCATTGACGACGAGGCCATCGTGCTGCTCAGCCTGCGCACCCTGCTGGAACAGTGGGGCTACGAGGTGGTGGCCGCCGTGTCGGCGGAGGAGGCGGTGGACGTCCTGCACGGGCTGGGCCGGCTGCCGGACCTCATCATCGCCGATTACCGCCTGCGCGAGGGGCGGACGGGGGTTGAGGCGATCCGCGACATCCACGGCGTCTGCGGCGTGCGGATCCCCGCCGTGGTGCTGACCGGCGACACGGCGCCCGAACGCATCACCGAAATCCGCGGCGCCGGCTTCCGCCTCGTCCACAAGCCGATCACCCCGCACATCCTGCGCGAATTGCTGAAGCCCGCGGCCTGATTCTAAAAGGTCTGGTTGCGAAAGGCCGGTTTTTGACCCTGGCTGCCCGCCGGCCGGGTCTTTAGTTTTTCCGGCTCCTTGGGGAAGAGCCTCCTTGGGCAAGAGGGAGACGGGACATGAACTGGAGCAAGGGCCTGTGGCGGGGCTGGCTGGCCGCCGCCCTGCTGTGGGGGGCGGTGATCGCCGCCTTTGCCGCCGCCGACCTGCAGGGGCGCCATCCTTTCGCCGGTCTCTACGCCTATTCGGACGCAAGGGACGCCTTTCTGCCGCAGCACTACGCCGCCGACGAGGCGGTGGTGGAGGATGGGGTGAGGCGGGGCGTCGTGGCGCGGACGGACTTCCCCGACGGCACCAGCCTCGCCGCCCCGCCGGGCCTCGGCGAGGAGCGTGTGCGGCGGATCGCCGAACGTTTCTGGGCGGAGCGCTGGGCGCGCCGGGCGGAGGTTCTGTGGCCCTGGGGCCTGCGCGCCGCCGTGCCGCCGCTGCTTCTTCTGCTGTCCGGCGCACTCGTCCTGTGGATCGCCCGCGGCTTCCGCAAGGTCGACATTCCCGCGGAGGCGGAAGTGCTGGAGACAACGGCAAGCGAGGACGCGCCGAAGGCGGCCTTCAACACGCGGTCCGCCGGCGGGCTGCCGCCCTTCATCCGCTCGCTGGGGCCGGACCCCAAACGCCGCCGCGTGCTGGGGGCAGGCCGGTAAACGCCGCGCCAGTCGAACCCAAGCGTCGTTCGCGTCGCCGTTCAACATCGCGGTAACCCGCGGTGACGCGCAAGCATCCCCGACGGTTGGCATTCCAAAGGCACAAAGGAACAGGAGCACCGGCATCGGGTTGATGGTGGCGGAGACGCGTCCTGCAGACGCGGATGTTCTCCGAGGCTGCGCGTTTGTCCGTCCGTCCAGGCGTTCGGGCCGTTCACCATCACGGCGGCGTGTGGTGCAAACGCTGCCAGCGGACCAGACCAAGAGGAGACCTGGGTGTCGGAGCCGACCAAGACGGACAAGATCCTGACCGGAATTCCAGAATTCGACATGGTCCTGAGAGGGGGGCTGCCGCGCGCGCGGCTGCATCTTCTGGAGGGCGCGCCGGGAACCGGCAAGACGACCATCGCGCTTCAATTCCTGCTGAAGGGCCTGCGCGACGGCAAGCGGGGCCTGTATGTGACCCTGTCGGAAACCGAGACGGAGTTGCGCGCCTCGGCCAAAAGCCACGGTTGGTCGCTGGACGGCATCGGCATTTTCGAACTGGTCCCGCTGGAGGCGCAGCTCGACCGCCAGCAGAGCGTGCTCTACCCGTCGGAAGTCGAGCTGGGCGAAACCATGCGCCTGATCACCGAGCGGATCGAGGCCGAAAAGCCGGACCTCGTGGTGATCGATTCCCTGTCGGAGCTGCGCCTGCTCGCTCAGGACCAGCTCCGATACCGGCGGCAGATTCTGGCGCTCAAGCAGTTCCTGCAAGGGCGCCAGTGCACCACGCTGGCGTTGGACGACCTGACCAGCCAGACCGGCTCCATGGAACTGCACAGCCTGATGCACGGCGTGGTCAGCCTGGAGCAGATCGAGCGTTCCTACGGCGCGGCGCGGCGGCGCCTGCGGATCGCCAAGATGCGCGGCTCCGAATACCAGAGCGGCTGGCACGATTTCGCCATCACGCCGGGCAACGTGCTGATCTTCCCGAGCCTGATCGCCGACGAGCACAAGGCGGAGTTCGAACCGACCTCCGTATCGAGCAGCCTGGGCGGGCTGGACGAGCTGATGGGCGGCGGTTTGACACGCGGCACGACGACGATGCTTGTCGGCCCGTCGGGCGTCGGCAAATCGTCCATCGCCCTGCAGTACGTCACGGCGGCGGTGCGCCGTGGTGAGCACGCCGCCTATTTTTCCTTCGACGAGTCTTTCGAAACGCTGTCGCTGCGCAGCACCGCGCTTGGCATCGACATCGAGGAGGCGGTGCGCAAGGGCGAACTGGGCTGGCAACGCGCGAACCCGTCGCGCCTGTCTCCGGGCCAGTTTGTCTGGGAGGTCCGCCGCCAGGTGGAGGACCAGAAGGCGCGCGTCGTGGTGATTGACAGCCTGAACTCCTATCTCAGCACGATGCCGGAGGAAAAGGCGCTCATCCTGCAGATGCACGAGCTGCTGACCTATCTGAACAACCAGGGTGTCGTGACCATTCTGATCCTGGCCCAGCAGGGCATCGTCGGGGACATCCAGAATCCCGTGGACCTGTCCTTCATGAGCGACACCGTGGTCCTGCTGCGCTTCTTCGAGGCGGCGGGGCAGGTGCGCAAGGCAATCTCGGTGGTCAAGAAGCGCACCGGCGTCCATGAACTGGCGATCCGCGAATTCCGGCTGTTTCCCGACGGCATGCAGATCGGCCCGCAGCTTCTGGAGTTCCAAGGGGTGCTCACCGGCGTGCCCAGCTATGACGGGTCGGCGGACCCGTTGCTGCGCGGGCGGAGCGAGACGGGCTGACCGCGGCGCATGGACGCCCCGATCCTCGTGCTCGCCCCTCATGGCCGGGACGCGGAGGTCATCCGCCTCGTGCTGGACGAGGTCGGCATGACCACGCGGCTCTGCGCCGATCTGCCGGCCCTGTGCGACGGCCTGACGAGGGACGACGTCACGGCCCTGATCCTCTCCGAAGGCGCGTTGCTGGGGGCGGCGATGGAGCCGCTGGTCGCCTGTCTGGAGGCCCAGCCGCCCTGGTCGGACCTGCCGGTTCTGGTGCTGACCGCGCGCGGCAACCGGTCGGCCAGCAAGGCGCGCTGGGCGCAGTTCCAGCGGCTCGGCAACGTCACGCTGCTGGACCCGCCCCTGCACGCCGAAGCGCTGCAAAGCGCTGCCCAGTCCGCGGCGCGGACCCGCCTGCGCCAATATCGCATGCGGACGCTTCTGGCCGACATCGAGCGGGCCAACGACGAGTTGGAAGGCCGGGTGGCGGAGCGCACCCGGTCCCTGCAGACCGAGATGCGGGAGCGCCGGAAGGCCGAGGAGGCGTTGCAGCAGGCCCAGAAGATGGAGGCGGTCGGCCAGCTCACCGGCGGGATCGCCCACGACTTCAACAACCTGCTGCAGGTCATGCTCGGCAACCTGCATCTGCTGCGGGGCGCGCTGTCCGCCGACGAACCGCTGCTGCGGCACGTCGCCATGTCCATCACGGCGGGCGACCGCGCCGCGGCGCTCACCCGGCACCTTCTGGCCTTCGCCCGGCGCCAGCCGCTGACGCCGCGCAGCCTGGACCTGAACGCCCTGGCCACCGCGATGAGCGGCCTGATCCAGCAATCCGTCGGCGAGTCGATCCGGGTGGAGACGGTGCTGTCCGACGGGCTCTGGCGGACCTGGGCGGACGCCAACCAGGTTGAAAGCGCCCTGCTCAACCTCGCCATCAACGCCCGCGACGCCATGCCGGACGGCGGGCTCCTGCGCGTCGAGACGAGCAACACCGTTCTGGACGAGACCATCTCGGACGCGCAGGGGGACATCCTTCCCGGCCGCTACGTCCTGCTCCGCATCACCGATACTGGAAGCGGGATGCCGCCGGACGTGCTGGAGCGGGCGTTCGAACCCTTCTTCACGACCAAGCCGATCGGCCAGGGCACCGGCCTCGGGCTGAGCCAGCTCTATGGCTTCGCGCGTCAATCGGGCGGGCACGCGGCCATCCGGTCGCAGCCCGGCCAAGGCACCACCGTCAGCCTGTACCTGCCGCAGCATGACGGGGTGGATGGGGCCGACAGCTCGGTCCCCGCTGTGGACACGCCGTCGCAGGACCCGTCCCGCAACGAGGAAACCATCCTGGTGGTCGAGGACGAGGCCCTCGTCCTGATGCTGTGGGTCGAGGCGCTGGAAGGGCAGGGATACCACGTCCTGCAGGCCGCCGAACCCGAGGCGGCGATCCGCATCCTGGAGTCGGACACGGCGATCGACCTATTGATCACCGATGTCGGGCTGCCCGGAATGACCGGGCGGGATCTGGCGGATGTCGCGCGGGGGCTTCGCCCCGGGCTGAGGGTGCTGTTCGTGACCGGCTACGCCCATTACGCCGCCCTCGAAGCGGACAGCCTGGGAGCGGGCACGCGGATGCTCAGCAAGCCGGTCGGCGTGGACACCTTGCAGATCACCGTCCGTTGTCTGCTGGACGGGGATTCGGCCTGACGTTGCGGCGGGCAAACCGGGGCAATTGCATCTGACATTCCCTCTCTCCCTGGGGAGAGGGTTAGGGTGAGGGGGTTGCGCTGCTGCCGGACGTACCGCCGAGCATATCCCCCTCACCGGCCCTCCGGGCCACCCTCTCCCCAGAGGGGAGAGGGCTAGGAAGGCAAAGCGCGATTGCGCCGGTGAGGGGAAGACGGCAACTCGACAAGCTCCCTGCACATCGCCTACAACCGGTCATCCGTCCTGTGGGTGGAATGGAAACCGGTTTGAACGGGGCAATGTCAGCACGGCCATCGGCCCCCCCTCTCCGTTTCGGGGAGCGGGAGGGGGCGAACGGGCGTCGCGGGGGAGGCGGCGCCGCGCTTGCGGTGCGTCCGCCTCCATCCCGCTGGCAATCCAGGCTCGCCGCAACGCTGGCCGCCGTTCTTCTGCTGATCCTGGTCCAGGTTCCGGGGCAGGCGGTCGCCATGCTCTCCGCCGGTCTGGCGCAGTCCTTCTGGGCGGCGTCGATGTGCGGACCGGACGGGGCGTCGGATCGGATGCCCGCCGCGCCCGGTCAGCCAAAGCACGATCTGGAGCATTGCCTGGGCTGCCAGCTCGGCTGCGCGCCTCCGGCAATGCTCTCCCCGGCGGATGTCGCCGTTCCGCCGCCGCGCCTGTCCGGGGCGCTGCGCGCGCTTCCCCTCCGCACCCGCAAGCTCCGCCGCCGGAGCGTCTTCCGTCCGAACGCCCGTGCTCCGCCGATGATGTGTCCTGCCCTTTTCAGCTGATCGTCCGATACACTCTTTCTTGCAGGACTTCGTCATCATGAAGAAGCATGCCCTGGTTCTCGCCGCGCTGGTCGCCCTGACCGCCGGCTCCGCCCTGGCCCATGGTTTCAAGGCCGGGCCGGTCGACATCGAACATCCCTGGGCGCGCGCCACGGCGCCCTCGGCCCCGAACGGCTCGGCCTACATGGTGCTGAGCACCCACGGCCCGGACAGCGACCGCCTGCTGTCGGCCAGCACGCCCGTCGCCGACAAGGCGGAGCTGCACACCCACCTGATGGACAACGGCGTCATGAAGATGCGCCAGGTCGACGCCATCGAGGTGTCGCCCGGCTCGCCGACCGCGCTGCAGCCCGGCGGCCTGCACGTCATGCTGTTCGGCCTGAAGCAGCCGCTCGCTCCGGGGAAGGCGTTCCCGCTGACCCTGACCTTCGAGAAGGCCGGGCCGGTGACCGTTCAGGTGGACGTGCAGAGCGCTGGGTCCGCCGCCCCGTCCCATGGCGGTGCCGGCGGGCCGCAGGCCGGTGGCACGCAGCACAAGCACTGACGGATATGCGCCACGCCGGCCGTTGGAAAACGACCGGCGCGGCCGCAACCGCAGGTCGGTACTGATATACCAGCATCGCATTTGACCGTCCGGCCCCTTGGGCGCAGGGTGTGGCGCGCCGGTCCGGCAGAAGGCCGGCGCGCCACAGGAAGGAACCGCCCCGCCCATGAGCGCCGCCCGATGACCGCCACCGAAAAGGTCCTGTCCGCCGGTTCCTCCGGGCGGGCGGGCATCGCCTGGATGCTGCTCACCACGCTTCTGTTCGTGACGCAGGACGCGACGCTCCGCTTTCTGGTGCAGACCTACCCCTTCGCGGAGGTCGCCTGGGCGCGCTTCGCGGTGCATCTGGCCATCGCCTTCGTGGTGGTGGCGGTGAACTCCCCCAGCCATCTGATCGCCCGGCGCCCGGGCATTCAAATTCTCCGCTCCACCCTTCTGGCGGTGCTGACCCTGCTGGTGGCGGTGTCCTACAAGACGTTGCCCTTCGTGGACGTGGCGGCCATCGCCAACGTGGCGCCGGTCCTCGTCACCGTCCTGTCGGTTCCGCTCCTCAAGGAGAAGGTCGGCTGGCGGCGCTCCCTGGGGGTGCTCGGCGGCTTCATCGGGGCGATGATCATCATCGGCCCGGCCAGCCTCGTCTTCCAGTGGGCGATCCTGCTGCCGCTGGCCGCCGCGCTGTGCAACGCGCTCTACCAGATCGTCACGCGGCTGCTGCGCGGCGGCGATTCGACGTTGACGACCTTCTTCTACACCAGCATGGCCGGGACGGTGCTCTGCGGGCTTCTGCTTCCCTTTGGTTGGGTGACGCCGGACCTGACGGGGGCGGCGCTGATGATCATGCTCGGCGTGCTGGGGGCGTGCAGCCATTACTGCCTGATCCGCGCCTACACGGTGGCGGACGCGGCGACGGTGGCACCCTTCGGCTACACGACGCTGATCTGGGCGGTGCTCTACGGCTTGCTGATCTTCGGGGAGTCGCCCAGCGCTTCGACCCTGGCCGGCGGTCTGGTGATCGTCGCCAGCGGCATCTACATCTTCCACCGCGAGCAGGTGCGGGCGCGCGAGGCCGCGGCGAAAAACGCGGTTTAGGGGGCCTGAGCGGCCCCTGTTTTTCCGCTAAGTTCCCTATGCCGGAGGCACGTACACAGGACGTTCAGGTACCCGAAATATCACGGGCCGTACGCGTCGAACTGTAACATGCTCCGCGTACCGTACGCCGGTCGGTGAGGGCCGGCGTTTTTCCCCATCCACAAGCAACGAGAACAGCAATGAACGGACTGCCCAAGCAGACGTGGCGCTGCCGCGTTGCCGAACTGTTGAGCGATCCCGTGGTCCAGGCCGTGTTGCGCCGGGACCGCCTGACTCACGAGCAGGTTCTGGCACAGCTCACCCCCATTGCCGAGCACCTGCGCCGCAACACCTCCCCCGAACGACCCGCAAGGCGGCTTCCGCGCGAAGCCTTCTGACCTTTCCAAAGAGAAAAGGCCGCCCGGTGGAACGGGCGGCCTTCTTCTTTTGCGCCGATGGGGCGGATCAGCCGGCGATCTCGAACTTGATCCCCTGGGCCAGTGGCAGGGCGCGCGAGTAGTTCACCGTGGCCGTCTGGCGGCGCATGTAGCCCTTCCAGGCGTCGGACCCGGACTCGCGACCGCCGCCCGTCTCCTTCTCGCCGCCGAAGGCGCCGCCGATTTCCGCACCCGACGGGCCGATGTTGACGTTGGCGATGCCGCAGTCGCTGCCCGACGCCGACAGGAAGCTCTCGGCCTCGCGGATGTCGGTGGTGAAGATGCAGGAGGACAGGCCCTGCGGCACCGCGTTCTGCAGCGCGATGGCCTCCTCCAGCGTCTCGTAGGTCAGGACGTAGAGGATCGGGGCGAAGGTCTCGTGGCGGACGATGTCGGTCTGGCCCGGCATCTCGACGATGGCCGGTTGCACGTACCAAGCGTCGGGATACTGGTCGGCGAGCGCGCGGCCGCCGCCGGTCACGGTGCCGCCGTCGGCCTTGGCCTGCTCCAGCGCGCGCTGCATGCCCTCATAGGCGCCCTTGTCGTTGAGCGGACCGACCAGCACGCCGGACTCCAGCGGGTTGCCGATGGGAACGGAGGCATAGGCGGCCTTGAGGCGCGGCAGCAGCGTGTCGCGCACGTCCTTGTGGACGATCAGGCGGCGCAGCGTGGTGCAGCGCTGGCCGCAGGTGCCCACCGCCGAGAAGACGATGGCGCGCACCGCCATGTCGAGGTCGGCCGACGGCGCGACGATCATGGCGTTGTTGCCGCCCAGCTCCAGGATCGGGCGGGCGAAGCGCTCCGCCACCTTCAGCGCGACCTCGCGGCCCATGCGGGTCGAGCCGGTGGCCGACACGATGGGGACCAGCGGGCTGGCGACCAGCGCCTCGCCGACCTCGCGCCCGCCGTTGACGACCTGCAGCAGGTCCGCCGGGGCGTCGCCGAAGCGGGCCACCGCGCGCTCGAAGATGCGCTGGCAGGCGAGCGCGGTCAGCGGGGTTTTCTCCGACGGCTTCCAGATCACCGGGTCGCCGCAGACCAGCGCCAGGGCGGCGTTCCAGGCCCAGACCGCGACCGGGAAGTTGAAGGCGGAGATCACCGCGCAAGGGCCCATCGGGTGCCAGGTCTCGCGCATCGCGTGGCCCGGACGCTCCGACGCGATGGTCAGGCCGTAGAGCTGGCGGGACAGGCCGACCGCGAAGTCGCAGATGTCGATCATCTCCTGGACCTCGCCCAGGCCCTCCTGGAAGATCTTGCCCATCTCCAGCGTGACGAGACGGCCGAGATCCTCCTTGGCGTTGCGCAGCTCCTCGCCCAGCAGACGGACCAGTTCGCCGCGGCGCGGCGCCGGGACGGAGCGCCAGGCCTCGAAGGCGCGCTGGGCGCGGGCGGCCACCTCCGGGATCTCCGACGCCGGGGTGACCGGCGCCACGCCCAGCGCGGCGCCGTCGATGGGCGAGCGGACGGACAGGCCGGCCCCGTCGGCGGGAAGCTCAAGGCCGAGGCGGGAGAGAAGGTCGCGGTGCTGCATGGAAAAGGTCCTCGGTGTAAGGCAACCGTTGGAGGGTTGGTGCGCACTGTAACCCTCTCCCCTCTGGGGAGAGGGTGGCCCGCAGGGCCGGTGAGGGGGTTGTGCTTGGCGGTAGGTCCGGCAACAGCGCAACCCCCTCACCCTAACCCTCTCCCCAGAGGGGAGAGGGGGCTTGTCGTCAGCGCTGGCGCCCGGCGGCGCGGATATCGGACAGGCTGCGGTTCGGCGTCAGGGCCTCGGGGTCGAGCCTGACGTGCAGGATGGCCGGCCGGCCGGAGGCGCGGGCGCGCTCGAAGGCCGGGGCGAACTCCTCCGTCCGCTCCACCGTCTCGCCATGGCCGCCATAGGCGCGGGCGAGCGCGGCGAAGTCCGGGTTGGTCAGGGCGGTGCCGGACACGCGGCCCGGATACTCGCGCTCCTGATGCATGCGAATGGTGCCGTACATGCCGTTGTCGATGACCAAAACGATGAGGTTGGCGCCTTCCTGCACGGCGGTGCCGAACTCCAGCCCGGTCATCTGGAAGCAGCCGTCGCCGGCGAAGCAGACCACGTCCCGCTCCGGATGGCGCAGCTTGGCCGCGACGGCGGCGGGCAGGCCGTAGCCCATCGAGCCGCAGACCGGTGCGGCCTGCGTGGCGAAGCGGCGGAAGCGCCAGAAGCGGTGGATCCAGGTGGCGTAGTTGCCGGCGCCGTTGGTCAGGATGGCGTCGTCGGGCAGAGTGTCGCGCAGCCAGGACATGACGGCGCCCATCTGGACGTCGCCGGGGATGGTGGCCGGCGGCTCGCTCCAGGCGGTGTAGGCGGCGTGCGCCGTCTCGGCCCGACCGGCCCAGGCGGGGGAGGCCGGCGCCTCCAGCCCGGCCACGGCGTCGAGGAAGCCCCCCGGCGTGGCGTTGATGGCGAGGTCGGGGTTGTAGACGCGGCCCAGCTCCTCGGCCCCCGGATGGACGTGGATCAGCGTCTTGCCGGTCTCCGGGATGCCGAGCAGCCCGTAGCTCTGCGACGGCACCTCCGAGAAACGGCCGCCGAGCAGCAGGATCACGTCGGCGTCCTTCACCAGGGCGGTCAGCTTGGGGTTGATGCCCAGCCCGATGTCGCCCGCGTAGTTCGGGTGCGTGTGGTCGAACAGCATCTGGCGGCGGAAGGTGACGGCCACCGGCAGCGCGAAGGTCTCGGCGAAGACGTGCAGCGAGGCCACCGCGTCCTCGGTCCAGCGGGAACCCCCGGCAATCACCAGCGGCCGCTTCGCCCCGGCAAGCAGACGCCCGACCTCGGCGACCTGGGCGGGGGTGGGGGCGCTGTCCACCGGCTGGGCGGGGCGGGCGGCGGCGACGTCCGCCGTCTCCACCAGCATGTCCTCCGGCAGCACCAGGACGACCGGGCCGGGCCGGCCGGCGAGTGCCGTGTGGAAGGCGCGGCTGACCATCTCCGGCACGCGGTCAGCGCTGTCGATCTCCGCCACCCACTTGGCCATGCCGCCGAACATGAGGGTGTAGTCGACCTCCTGGAAGGCGTCGCGCCCGCGCATGCCGCGCTCGATCTGGCCGATGAACAGGATCATCGGGGTGGAGTCCTGCTGCGCCACATGGACGCCCGGCGCGGCGTTGGTGGCGCCGGGGCCGCGGGTGACGAAGCAGATGCCCGGCCGGCCGGTCAGCTTGCCCTCGGCCTCCGCCATCATGGCCGCACCGCTCTCGTGGCGGGCGTTGATCGTGCGGATCGGGGAATCGTGCAGCGCGTCCAGCACGGCGAGGTAGCTTTCGCCCGGCACGCAGAACACGCGCTCGACGCCCTGCGCCTCCAGCGCATCGACGATCAACTGGCCTCCGGTCTTGCCATTGGTCTGCATGGCGCGCTCGTTCCTCGGCTGGGCGTTCAAATCCTCCTCAATCTGGCGGCAGGCCCCGCCCCGCGCAACCGACTTTCTTTCCCCAGGTCATGAGCTATAGTCATGACCCATGGGTCTGCAACGCCGCCTTCTCCCGTCCATGAGCGCGCTCTCCGCCTTCGAGGCGGCGGCGCGCACCGGCAGCTTCACCGCCGCGGCGCAGGAGCTGGCGCTGACCCAGGGCGCCGTCAGCCGGCAGATCAAGGCGCTGGAGGACCAGCTCGGCGTTCCGCTGTTCGTGCGCCGCGACCAGCGTGTGACCCTGACCCCGGCCGGCGAATCCTACGCGGCGGAGGTGCGCGAGGCGCTGCACCGTGTGGGCGCGGCGACGCTCCGGGTCATGACCGCGCCGCAGGGGGGCGTGCTGAAGCTGGCCGTTCTGCCGACCTTCGGCACGCGCTGGCTGGTGCCGCGCCTGCCCGCCTTCCAGGCGGCCCACCCGCAGGTCATCATCCATTTCATGACGAAGATGGAGCCCTTCGACTTCCGGTCGGAGGATCTGGACGCCGCCATCCATTTCGGCGCCGCCGACTGGCCCGGCGCCGTCTGCGAGCGGCTGATGGAGGAGGAGGTCCTGCCGCTCTGCGCCCCGTCCTTCCTGGCCGCCCACCCGATCCGCGCGGCGGCGGACCTCGTGGCGCTGCCCCTGCTGCACACGACCAGCCGCCCGGAGGCATGGCGGGACTGGTTCGCCGCCCAGGGCATCGAGCGGCACGAGGGCGCCGGCATGTTCTTCGAGCAGTTCTCCACCACCGCTCAGGCGGCGATCACCGGGCTGGGGGTGGCGCTGCTGCCGACCCTGCTGGTCCAGGCGGAGATGCGGGACGGGTCGCTGGTCCCGGCGCTGGACCGGCCCTATCGCAATCCGGACCGCGCCTATCACCTCGTCCATCCGCCGTCGCGGGCGCATCACCCGCCGCTGGTGGCGTTCCGGGAGTGGTTGCTTCGGCAGTCCGTCAGCCAACTCCGAAGCGCTTGAGAACACGGCGAAAACTCCCTCTCACACGGTGGGGGGAGGGAAATGGGCCGGGACGGGGCATCTTCGTCAGGGCAGACAGGCCCTGTCCGTATGACGTTTTTGCTGCAATTTCATGGCGCCCGGCGTTAAGAGGAAACGGCAGAACCGACCGAGAGAACCGTTTCCATGCTGCTGCTGCGCGCCATCCGCTCCATGATGCCCAAGGAAGAGCGGGTCATTGAGCAATTCATCGAGCAGGCCCGCCACATCGTCGACGCCGCCGCCGCCCTGGAAGCCGTCATGCAGGCCGGTCCGGAGGAGCGCCCCGACCGCACCGCGACGCTGAAGCGGATCGAGAAGGACGCCGACCGCGTCGCCAAGGACGCCGGGCGCGGGCTGCACCGCGCCTTCATCACCCCCTTCGACCGGTCGGAGATTCAGGCGCTGATCAACGCGCTGGACGATTGCATCGACCTGATGGACGAGGTGCCGCGCCTCGCCGCGCTCTACGGCATCGAGACCTTCGACGACCGGATGATGCGCATGGCGGCGATCGGCCGCCGTCAGGCGGCCCTGCTGTCCGAGGTCATGCCGCTGCTGACCAAAATCTCCGTTCACGCCGACCGCATCCTGCACATCTGCGGCCAGATCTCCGACCTGGAGGACGAGGCCGACGAGATCCTGCGCGACGCCATGAAGTCCCTGATCGCCGAGCGTCCGGAGATGATCGACTTCCTGGGCCGCCGCGAGGTCTACGAGCTGCTGGAAGCCGTCACCGACCGCTGCGACGACGTGGGCGACCTCATCGAAGGCATCACCCTGGATCAGGCGTAAGGGCGGTTCTCGCCCACGGGCGGGGGAGCGAAGGCCGCTCCCCGCTCACATCCGGCTCAGACCTGGGCCATGCCACCATCGGCGAACAGCTCCACGCCGTTGACGAAGCTGCTGTCGTCGGACGCCAGGAAGACGGCGGCCTTGGCGATTTCATCGGGATCGCCGACGCGGCCCAGCGGCACCTGCGCCGCCAGATAATCCACCAAGCCTTGCTGCTGCGCCGTGTCCGGACCGGCCAGCTCGACCAGACCCGGCGTGCGGATCGGGCCGGGGCTGAGCGTGTTGACGCGGATGCCGCGGTCCTTCAGGTCCAGGATCCAACTGCGGGCGAAGTTGCGCACCGCCGCCTTGCTGGCGCTGTAGACGCTGAAGGCCACCGTGCCCATGCTGCCGGCGGTGGACCCGGCGAGGATCACCGACGCGCCCCGGCCGAGCAGGGGTAGCGCCTTCTGCACGGTGAACAGCACGCCTTTCACATTGCGGTTGAAGGTGTCTTCGTACTGCTCCTCGGTGATGGCGCCCAGCGGCAGCATGCCGCCGCCGCCGGCGTTGGCGTACAGCACGTCGAGACGGCCCGCCTCGCTCTGGATTTGGGCATAGAGCCGGTCGAGATCGGCCAGATTGGACGAGTCGGCCTGCACCCCCGTCGCCGTGCCGCCGGCGTCCCGGATCGCGGTGACCGCGGCCTCCAGTTCGGATTGGCGGCGGCCGGTGAGATAGACGGCCGCACCTTCGGCGGCGAAGCGCTTGGCTGCGGCGAGGCCGATGCCGCTGGTGGCGCCGGTGACGAGGACGATCTTGCCGTCGAGCTTGCGTGACATCGGAAGTCTCCTTGATTGGGTTGTTCGCTGGAGACAAAGCTATCGACGGCGGACACCCATCGAAATAGAAACGACTGAAAACCATCGTTGCAGGAATGGCGATGTCGAAGCTGCCGGATTTCGAAGGGCTGGCGATGTTCGCCAAGGTGGTGGAGGAGCGTTCCTTCGCCGGTGCGGCCCGCGCCATGGGGGTGTCGGTCGCCACGGTGTCGCGCGCGGTCGGCCGGCTGGAGGAACGGTTGGGCGGACGGCTGTTCAACCGCACCTCGCGCCGGCTGGCCTTGACCGATTTCGGCCATTCCCTGGCCGAGCGCGCGATGCGCCTCTATGACGAGGCGGAGGCGGCCGAGAACGCGGCGCGCGAGCTGTCCAGCCGCCCGCGCGGCCTGATCCGGCTGGCGGTGCCAATGTCGTTCGGGTTGCGCTGGGTGGCGCCCCTGCTGCCGGACTTCTTCCGCCTCTATCCGGAGGTTTCCATCGACCTGCATCTGAGCGACGCGACCGTCGATCTGGTGGGGGAGGGCTTCGACGCCGCGCTGCGGATCGCCGTGCTGCCGGACAGCTCGCTGGTGGCGCGGCGGCTTTGCCCCATCGCCCCCGTCGTCCTTGCCGCCCCCGGCTACATCGCCCGCCACGGCTTGCCCCTGCATCCACGCGACCTGAAGAACCACCATTGCCTGGGCTACGCCTACCGGCGGCGCAAGGACATCTGGCACTTCACCAACGGCGCCGGCGAGGAGGAGAGTGTGACGCCGTCCGGCCCGCTGCGCGTCACCAACGCCGACGCCCTGGTGCCGATGCTCCTGGAGGGGCTGGCAATCGCCGAACTGCCGGAGTTCATGGCCGCGGAGCATCTGGCGAACGGGCGGCTGACCGCCATCCTGACCGACTGGTCGCTGCCGAAAGGCGGGCTCTACTTCGTCACGCCGTCAGCCCGCACACGCCCGGCGAAGGTCGGGGTGCTGGCCGACTTCCTGGTCGAGCGCCTGTCCGAGCCGGTATGGCGGCGGTCCATCGACGCGGACAAGGTCTAACACGTTCCGGTTATGGTTAACGGTACATAAACCAATTCACGGCTAATTTCGAAGCATCGCCGCTCCAATCCCGAGAGATTGCCGCCGTGAAGCTGCGCCTCGTCACCGCCGCCGCCCTTTGCGCCTTCCTCGCGATCCCGGGGGGCATGACCACCGGACGGAGCGCGCAGGCCGCAGGCGACTCCATCCCCTACGGCCACAGCACGGAGGCGGAGGAGGTCGACCGCTTCCTGCGGGCGCTGCGCACCATCCGCGGCCAGTATGTCGAGCCGCTGACCGACCATGAGTTGGTCGACATCGCCATCAGGGCCATGGCCGGGCGGGACCGCTACTCCGCCTATCTCGACGACGGCGAATACCGGCAGTTGCAGGCGTCGAACGACGGCGCCTTCGCCGGGCTGGGCATCCGCTACGAGGCCCACGGCACCCGCGTCCGCATTGTCGAGACCGTTCCTGAATCCCCGGCGGAGGCCGCCGGGCTGCGCTCCGGCGACGTGATCCTGGCGGTGGACCAGCAGCCGGTGGGCGGAGCGGAGCTGGCGACCGTCAAGCAGATGCTGAGCGGGCCGGAAGGGGCGGCGGTGTCGCTGACCGTCCTGCGCGCCGGGACGCCGGACCCCTTCGAGGTCAGCGTGGTCCGCGGCAAGCTGCGCATCCCCTCGGTCCGGTTGGCCGCCGTCGGGACGGTGGGCTACATCCGCATCACCCGCTTCGACCGCCAGACCGCCACCGGGGTCAGCACGGCCATCCGCTCACTGCGCGAGCGGATCGGGTCGGACATCGGCGGCTTCATCATCGATGTGCGCGACAACCCCGGCGGGCTGGTGCAGGCGAGCGTCCGCGTCGCCGACGCCTTCCTCGACAAGGGAACGATCCTGACCGCCCGCGGCCCCGGGCGCGGGGCGGACAAGACCTACACCGCCACCCCCGGCGACGAGACGGACGGCCTGCCGCTGGTGGTGCTGGTGAACGCGAAATCGGCCTCTGCCGCGGAGATCCTGACCGGAGCGTTGAAGGACCACCGGCGCGCCACGGTGATCGGCACGACGACCTTCGGCAAGGGGATCATCCAGAGCGTCATCCCCTTCGACAGCGGGGCGCTGAAACTGACCACGGCGCGCTACTACACGCCGTCGGGCCAGTCCATTCACCAGATCGGCATCCAGCCCGACGAGACCATCGCGGAGCCGGCCGCGGAGGACGGGCAGTCCGTCCCGCCGTCCAACGGCATCCCCAACGCGGCCAACGATCAGGCCTTCGCCCGCGCGCTGTCCATTCTCCGTCCCCAGTCAGCGGGGCTCCGCTGACGGATCAGAAGATCACCTCGCCGGCCAGCAGGGCGAGGACCAGGAAGACCAGGAAGATGATCAGTGCGATCCCGAAGAGGATCTTCGCGACTCCCGCGGTGGCCGACGACACGTTGGTGAAGCCGAGCGCGCCGGCGACCAGAGACACCACGAAAAAGATCAACGCCCATTTCAGCATGGACCGCTCCTGCGCGTTCTGAAACCCAGCCGGCACGTCCGGCAGGGTAGGAACCTCGCGGACCGCCGCAGGTTCCAGCGCAGGCCGGTCAGGCTCCCCCTATTCGCTCGGGTCCGGAATTCCGCGGGATGGCCGTGCCGTTGCGGGTTACCACCCGGTCCCGGAGCGGTTCGGCAGGGATTGGCGCGTCATGCCCTGGTCCATGCCGGACTCGTTGGGCGACCGCGTGCGGCTTTGCGGCTCGCTCACGCCCGACCCGTAGTAAGAACCGCCGTTATAGGGGCCGGGGCTGGAACTGGTCCCGTTCGGGTTGACGTTGGGCTCGTCCACGCCCTGGCTGCCGGACGTGCCGCCGCCCGTGAGGCCGCTGCCGGGGCCGCCGCTGTTCATCCCGCTGCTGCCTGTTCCGCCGCCATCCATGCCCGAACAGGCGGCCAGAAGCATCGCGGCCGACGCCGCGATCATCAGATTGCGCATGACGCACTCCCTACGCTGATGTCTTGAAGGTATCGCCTCCTCTCAACGGACCCCGTCCGGGAGGGTTCCGATTTTGGAAGCCCGGGCATCCATGGGCGTTTTAGCGTCCGGCGGCTTGGCGGCGCAGGGCCTTCACTTCGTCGAACCGGGCGGTGACGTCGCGCATGACCGCCGCCATCCCCATCATCGTCCCATCGGCGTCCTTCAACGGCACGATGGTGAACTCCACCGAGATGCGGGTTCCGTCCTTGCGCGTCGCCGGCACCGACAGAAGATCGCCGCTGCCGTAACGGCTCTCGCCCGTCTTCATCACCTGATCGTAGCCGTCCCAATGGCGTTGGCGCTGACGGTCCGGAATGATGATGTCCAGCGACTGGCCGAGCGCCTCGTCGGCGGTGAAGCCGAACACGCGCTCTGCCCCCGCGTTCCAAAAGCGGATGATGCCCTCGCGGTCGGAATAGGCGATGGCCTCGGCCGGGCTGTTCAGCAGCGCCAGCCCCAGCCGTTGCAGATCGTTCTCGGTCATGAATTCTCCCCCTCGTCCCCGTGTTGTGGTTAAATGTCCAGAACCAGGCGTGCACTGCGGGCGCGCGACACGCAGATCATCATCGTCTTTCCGGCGTCGCGTTCGGCGTCGGACAGGACGCTGTCGCGATGGTCAGGCTCCCCCTCCAGCACCGCCGTCTCGCAAGTGCCGCAGATGCCCTGCTCGCACGACGAGGCGACGGAAACGCCCGCGGCGTCGAGCGCGTCCAGCACGCTCACCCCCTCCTTCACCGTGACGGTCACGCCGGAGCGGGCGCAGACGACCTCGAAGCGATCGTCCGGCGCCGCGTCACGCCCCGCATCCGCGCGCGGCGTGAACCATTCGAAGCGCACGTCCTGCGACGGCCGCGCCGCATCCGCGACCGCGTCCATCAAGCGCTGCGGGCCGCAGCAGTAGACGAGGGCATCGTCGGGCGTCGCCGCGAGCAGATCGGCCACCGCCAGCCGCCGGCCTTCGTCCGCGGCGTGGAGCACCACCTCGCCGTTGCCCAGTTCGCGAAGCTCGGCGAGGAACGGCGCCTCGGCGGCGCTGCGCACGCAGTAATGCAGGACCCAGTCGGCTCCCCGGCGCGACGCCGCGCGGATCATCGGCAGCAGAGGCGTGATGCCGATGCCCCCGGCGATGAACAGGGTGCGCGGGGCGGCGTCGAAGCGGAAGTTGTTGCGGGGCGGAGCGACGGTGACGGCGGTGCCGAGCCGCAATTCCCCATGGATGAAGCGCGATCCCCGCCCGCCCGGCAGATTCAAAACGGCGATCCGATAGGCGGAGCGATCCGCCGGGTCGCCGCACAACGAGTAGGAGCGCACCGCCCCGTCCGGCAGATGCACGTCGATGTGCGCGCCCGGCTCGTAGGGCGGCAGGTCCTCGCCGTTCGGGTCGCGAAGCTCCACCAGCAGCACTTGCGGTGTGACGCGCGCCATATGATGGACGCGCATCGACCGCGTCGTTGCCGCCGACCGCTGCGCATTCTCCGTTAGACCGGTTGTCGTCATTCTTTCGCCCGCCCGGGTGGTTGCTCCATCCTGCACTCCGGCCTGCCTTTGGACGCCTGGACTGAACGGGGCATCACTGGCATGCCAGATACATTAAGCGTCACTCTAAAACCTCAACTTAACTTGAGGTCAAGGGCTAAGAACGTCCCATTGTTCGGGGAACCGTCCCGGCTCCGCTCGGTTGCCGATGGATCGAGCGACTTCATCACGACCGTTTGCGACGGAGACTCCCTTATGGCGAGCACGGCTTCCGACATCCTGGTGGATGTTCTGGTGGATTGGGGTGTGGACACGATCTTCGGCATGCCCGGCGACGGCATCAATGGCATCGTCGAGGCGTTGCGCCGCCGCCAGGACGAGATCCGTTTCATCCAGGTCCGTCACGAGGAGGCGGCGGCCTTCGCCGCCTGCGGCTACGCCAAGTTCACCGGGCGGCTGGGCGTGTGCATCGCCACCTCCGGCCCCGGCGGGCTGCATCTGCTGAACGGCCTCTACGACGCCAAGCTCGACCACCAGCCGGTGCTGGCGATCACTGGGCTGCAATACCACGACCTCGTCGGCACCTACACTCAGCAGGATGTGGAACTGGACAAGGTGTTCCAGGACGTCGCGCTCTACAACCAGCGCATCATGGGGGCGGCGCACGTCCGCAACATCGCCAACCTCGCCTGCCGCACCGCGCTCGCCCACCGCGGCGTGTCGCACATCACCATCCCCGTCGATTTGCAGGAGCAGGCCATCGGCGCCGACATGCGGGCGCCGCGCAACGTGAAGGGCCACAACACCGCCCTGTTCGCCCCCCAGCTTCCCGTCCCGTCGGAGGCGCAGACCCGCCGCGCCGTGGAGGTCCTCGACGCCGGGAAGCGCATCGTCATCCTGGCCGGCCAGGGCGCGCTGAGGGCGACCGACCAGCTCGAAAGGCTGGCCGACAAGCTGGGGGCGGTGATCGTCAAGGCGCTGCTGGGCAAGGCCGCGGTGCCGGACGACAGCCCCTTCACGACGGGGCAGGTCGGGCTGCTCGGCACCGCCCCCTCGCAGGAGGCGCTGGAGACCTGCGACACGCTGCTGATCGCCGGCTCGACCTTCCCCTACATCGAGTATTACCCGAAGCCGGGGCAGGCCCGCGCCATCCAGATCGACATCGACGCGGCGCGCATCGGCCTGCGCTACCCGGTGGAAGCCGGGCTGGTCGGCGATTGCGGGCTGGCGCTGGACATCCTGACCGAGCGGGTGCGGCGGCACGAGGATCGCTCCTTCCTGAAGACGGCGCAGGCGGGCAAGGCGGAGTGGATGAAGCTGATGGAGGAGCGCGGCACCCGCCCTGACCTGCCGATGAAGCCGCAGGTCGTCGCGTGGGAGCTGGGAAAGCGCCTGTCCGACACGGCCATCGTCGTCTGCGACAGCGGCACCATCGCCACTTGGTGGGCGCGGCAAATTCCGGCGCGGCGCGGCCAGATGCACTCCCTGTCCGGCAACCTCGCCACCATGGCGCCGGGCGTCCCCTACGCCATCGCCGCCCAGCTCGCCCATCCCGGACGGCAGGTGATCGCCTATGTCGGGGACGGCGGCTTTTCCATGCTGATGGCCGACTTCGCCACGGCGGTGAAGTACAAGCTGCCGATCAAGGTCATCATCAACAACAACAATTCGCTCGGCCAGATCAAGTGGGAGCAGATCGCCATGCTCGGCAACCCCGAGTATGTCTGCGACCTCCAGCCCATCGACTTCGCCAAGGTGGCCGAGGCCTGCGGCGGCAAGGGCTTCACCGTCACCGACCCGAAGGACTGCGGCGCCATTCTGGACGCCGCCCTCGCCCATCCCGGACCGGTGGTGGTTGATTGCCTCGTCGACACCAACGAGCCGCCGATGCCGCCGAAGGTCCAGGCCAAGCAGGCGCTGCACTTCACCGAGGCGCTGGCCCGCGGCACCCCCGACGCCCTGAAGATCGCCGCCACCGTCTTCAAGGGCCGCGCCCGCGAGGTGATCTGAGGCGCGGCTCGGTTGGGAAGGGGCGCCCGCTCAGGCGGCGCGCCCCACCCCCTGCTGCGATCCCTGCTGGGGCGCCGCGTCGGTCATCGCGTAGTTGCGCCCAAAGCGGTTGGCGATGAAGTCGGCGTAGCGCACCTCCTCCTGCTTCACGAAGCCCCGCTGCGGCAGCGTGCCGTCGGACAGCAGGTCGAGCACGGCGCACATGCCCGACGCGGTGGTGATCTGGATGCCGTTGTAGAAGGTGCCGCCGATCTCCCGCCCATAGATCTTGTTGGCGTAGGTTTCCTGGAGCAGCCGGCCCCGCTTCGTCCCGGTCACCGTCACGAAGATCAGCACGACGTCCTGAAGGGTTGCCGGGATCGAATGCTCCAGGATGTCCTTCAGCAGCTCCCGCCGGCTGCCCAGCCGCAGGTCGTGCAGCAGCGCCTTCATCAGGTCGCGGTGCCCCGGATAGCGGACGGAGCGGTAATTGAGCGTCCGCACCTTCCCCGCCAGCGTCTCGCACAGCGTGCCGAGGCCGCCCGAGGTGTTGAACGCCTCGTACAGCACGCCGTCGAGGGAGAACTCCTCGCGCTCTTCCAGCGGCGGGACGGAGACGAGGCGGCCTTCGACGATGGCCTCGCAGGGCTCCAGATACTCGTTGATGACGCCCTCGGTGCTCCAGGTCAGGTTGTAGTTCAGGGCGTTGGACGGGTATTTCGGCAGGGCGCCGACGCGCATCCGCACCGTGTCCAGCGCGTCGAAGCGCGAGGCCACATCGTTGGCCACGATGGAGATGAAGCCCGGCGCCAGCCCGCATTGCGGAATGAAGGCCGAGCGCGCGCCGTCGGCCAGCTCCTTGACACGCCGCGTGCTCGCCACGTCCTCCGTCAGGTCGAGGTAATGGGTGCCGGCGTCCCGCGCCGCTTCCGCCACGCCGACCGTCAGGTGGTAGGGCAGTGCGCTCAGCACCGCGAACTTGCCGCGCATGGCCTCGGCGAGGTCGGCGGGATCGGCGGCGTCCACCACGCGCGTCTCCATCCGCGGGTGCGTCGGCAGCCGCTCCAGCGCCTCCGCCGAACGGTCGGCGACGGTGACCCGGTAATCGCCCGTGGCCTTCAGGAAGTCGCCGATGGTCTCGCCGATCTTGCCGCCGCCCATCAGAAGAATGTCGCGCATCGTCCCGTACCCCCGCTTCGTTGGTTTGCGTCGTTATGACGCAATCTTGACCGGACGGCCTGTCGATGTGCAGGGTACAGGGTGCCGAAACGCTTCAAACATGTCGGCAGATTGACGGAAAGGCCGGCGATATGATGGACGAGCTGGATCAGCATCTTCTCGACGCGCTTCAGGACAACGCTCGGGAGCCCACCGCCGCGCTGGCCCGCCGCCTGCGCGTGTCGCGCAGCACGGTGCAGAGCCGCATCCAGCGGCTGGAGGAGCGCGGGGTGATCGCCGGCTACACGGTGCGGCTGTCGGACGAGACGGCGCGCCGGATGATCCGCGCCCATGTCTCCATCAACCTGTCGCCCAAGCTGACCGCCGCCGTGGTCCAGGCGTTGAAGCGGATTCCCGAGGTGCGGGCGCTCCACGCCATCAGCGGCGCGCACGATCTGATCGCCGTGGTGCGGACCGGAACGATGGAGGAGATGGACGCGCTGATCGACCGCATCGGCGCCATCGACGGCATCGAGCGCACGACCTCGTCGATCATCATGGCGACGAAATTCGAGCGCTGAAAAAAGGGATGTTCGCATTTCGTGGTTGGAGAGCAAAAAAGGGCGCGAACACACTGCACCGCGCATTCGTCCGTTTCCGAGCCCCGTTGAGGTCGGCCCCCTCAGGCTTGTGCTTCGCCGCGCCTTTCCTGCATCGTGGGTTACGGTTGGCGACTGGGGATGAGAGCACGATGGCTGTTGAGTTCGAACGGGTAACGCCGATTTTGCCGGTCCGCGACGTGCGCGCCGCGCTCGCCCATTACCGGCGCCTTGGCTTCGAGGCGTCCGCCTACACTGATACGGATGAGGACCCCTTTTATGGCTTTCTTGCCTGGGGCGACGTGACCCTTCACTTGACGCGGGTTCCCAATCTGGAACCAGCACGCTCAACGGTGGCTTGCTATCTCTACGTCAACGACGCTGATGCATTGTATGCGGCGTGGCAGGCCGCCAAAGTCGATGGTCGTCTGACCGCCCCTGCCGACACGCCCTATGGCCTGCGCGAGTTTGCCCACATCGATCCGGACGGCAATCTGCTGCGGATCGGCGCGCCCATAACTCCGAACCCCACATAAGGTCGCAGCCGGGGCGCTGCTTCGCTGAGGGTCGGATCAACCGCGACATGCGAACAGCCAAAAAAAGAAGCCCCTCTCCCTGGACGGGAAGAGGGGCTGTTTTCAACGTGACGGAGCTTACACCATGCCCGAGCGGGTGAAGGGCAGGTGGTGCAGGCGCTTGCCGGTGGCGGCGAAGACCGCGTTGGCGACCGCCGGGGCGGCGGTCGGCACGCCGGGCTCGCCGACGCCGGTCGGACGGGCGGTGGAGGGGAGGATGTGCACCTCGACCGGCGGCATCTCCGAATTGCGGAGCGGCTGGTAGGTGTCGAAGTTGCTCTGGTCCACCAGCCCGCCGGTCAGCGTGATCTCATCGCGCAGCGCGTGACCGATGGCCCAGCCGGTGCCGCCGGAGATCTGCGCCTCGACGATGTTGGGGTTTACGACCTGCCCGCAATCCACCGCGCAGACCACGCGGTCGATGGTCACGCGGCCCTGCTCGTCCACCGAGACCTCCGCGACGTGGGCGACGAAGCTGCTGAAGCTCTCATGCACGGCGATGCCGCGGCCCTTGCCCTTGGGCAGCGGCTGGCCCCAGCCGGCCTTCTCCGCCGCCAGCTTCAGCACGCCCTGGAGGCGCGGGTGGTCCTTCAGCATCTCCAGCCGGAAGGCCACCGGGTCCTTGCCCGCCGCCGCGGCCAGCTCGTCGATCATCACCTCCTTGGCGTAGGCGGTGTGGGTGTGGCCGACCGAGCGCCACCACAGCGTGGTGACCGGGGACTTCGGCGACTGCAGATCGACGTACAGGTTCGGCACGGCGTAGGCCATGTCCGAGGACCCCTCGACCGAGGTCGCGTCCACGCCGTTCTTGACCATCACGGCTTCGAACGGGGTGCCCTCCATGAAGCTCTGCCCGACAATCTTCTGCCGCCATGCCACCAGCTTGCCGGAGGCGTCGAGGCCGGCCTTCACCTTGTGCAGGAACAGCGGGCGGTAGCGGCCGCCGTGGATGTCGTCCTCGCGCGTCCACACCAGATGGACCGGAGCCTTGCCATAGGCTTTGGCGATGGACACCGCCTCGGCGATGTAGTCGGCGTCGGTCGTGGCGCGGCGGCCGAAGCTGCCGCCGGCCCAGACGGTGTTGATGGCCACCTGCTCCGGCTTGCAGCCCAGCATGGCGGCGACGACCTTCTGCTCGACCCCCTGGAACTGCGAGCCGGCCCAGATGGTGCAGCCGCCGTCCGGGTTCAGCTCCACGGTCGCGTTCAGCGGCTCCATCGGGGCGTGGGCGAGGTAGGGGAAGACGAACTCCGCCTCCATCACCTTGGCGGCGCCGGCCAGCGCCTTCGCCGCGTCGCCGGTGTCGGTGGCCACGTTGCCCGGCTGGTCGGCCAGCTTGCGGTAGTCGGCGAGCATCTCCTCGGTGCCGCGCATCTCCGCCTTGGCGTCGTCCCACTCCACCGTCAGCGCCTCGCGGCCCTTCATGGCGGCCCAGGTGTTTTTGGCGACGACCGCGACGCCCCTCGGCACGGTCAGCACGTCCAGGACGCCCGGCACCTGCTTCGCCGCGGCGGCGTCCACCGACTTCACCGTGCCACCGAAGCGGGGGGAGCGGGCCATCACCGCCGTCACCTGGCCGGGGCGGCGGATGTCCATGGCGAAGATCGCCGTGCCGTCGGTCTTGGACACATGGTCCAGCCGGTGCAGCGACGGGTTGCCGATGAGTTTGTAGTCCTTGGCGTCCTTCAGCGCGACGTTCTGCGGGACGGGCAGCTTCGCCGCGTCCTCCGCCAGCTCGCCGAAGCGGGCGCTGCGGTTGGAGGCGGCGTGGCGGACAACGCCCTGTTCCACCGTGACGGACGAGGCCGGGACCGACCAGCGCGCCGCGGCGGTGGCGACCAGCATGGCGCGGGCGGCGGCGCCGGCCATGCGCAGCTCGTCCCAGCTGTTGGCGACGGCGGTGGAGCCGCCGGTGCCCTGGATACCGAAGAAGTGGTTGGCGTAGAGCGCGCCGTCCGCCGGGGCGAAGGCGCCGCGCATCTGCGCCCAGTCGGCGTCAAGCTCCTCCGCGACGATGGTGGTCAGGCCGGTCATGATGCCCTGGCCCTTGTCCAGATGCTTGACCAGCACGGTGACCGTGTCGTCGGCGGCGATGCGGATGAAGGCCTGCGGCCGCGGGTCCGCCGGGCCGACGACCTTGGGGGCGGCGGCCTCGCTGGCGAATCCCGTCCGGGGCAGCATGGCGCCGAGAACCAGGGCGCCGCCGGCCCCCTTGAGGAAGCCGCGGCGCGAGGGCGCGGCGACGTCCGCCGCCGCCTGCTTGATGAGCTGGTTCAGCATGGCTCAGGCCCCCATCGCCTTGGCGGCGTCCTTGATGGCCGCGCGGATGCGCGGGTAGGTGGCACAGCGGCAGACGTTGCCGTCCATCGCCGCGTCGATGTCGTCGTCCGTGGGGTTGCGGTTGTCGGTCAGCAGCGCCACGGCGCTCATGATCTGGCCGGACTGGCAGTAGCCGCACTGCACCACGTCCAGCTTCTGCCAAGCGGCCTGGACGGCCTGGGCGACCGTGCCGGACACGCCCTCGATCGTGGTGATCTTCGTGCCAGCGGCGGATTCCGCCGGGGTCTGGCAGGCGCGGATCGGCGTGCCGTCCATATGGACGGTGCAGGCGCCGCACTGGGCGATGCCGCAGCCGAACTTGGTGCCGGTCAGGTTCAATTCGTCCCGCAGGACCCACAGAAGCGGCATGTCGCCGGGCACGTCGACGTCCCGGTCCTGCCCGTTGATGTTCAAACGAATCATCGGATGATCCCTGTCTCTCGACTCTGCCTGTCGGGTATTATGATGCGGGCCTTCGGCGGGCAATTCCTGCGTGAATCCCAGCTTCGAAAAGACCGTGTGCAGTGTGGTCCCGTTCGGCGGGCGTGGCAAACATCCCAGTGTGGGAGTTGGTCTTCCGCGGAAGCGCCGGCCCTATCCGTTCGTTCGGCCCGCAAACGTGACCACGATCATCCTAACCGCTTCGCTGCGAGCCGAATAGCCGGTACAATCCGCTTGAGCTTATGAATTTGGTGCATGAATGAACCGGAACGACCTCAGCGATCTGGCGGCCTTCGCCGTCGTGGCGGAGGAGGGGAGCTTCACGCGGGCGGCGGCCCGGCTGGGGATGTCCCAATCCGCGCTCAGCCACGCCATGAAGGCGCTGGAGGACCGGCTGGGCCTGCGTTTGCTGGCCCGTACCACCCGCAGCGTGTCCACGACGGAAGCCGGGCAGCGGTTGCTCCGCACCCTGCGGCCGGCGCTGGACGACATCGCCGCCGGGCTGGCGGCGGTGGGGGAACTGCGCGAGAAGCCCGCCGGCACGCTGCGCATCACCACCGGCAAGCACGCCGCCGTCCGGGTGCTGTGGCCCGTGCTGTCGCGCTTCCTGACCGACTATCCGGAGGTGCAGGTGGAACTGTCCATCGACAGCAGCCTGACCGACATCGTGGCCAGCCGCTTCGACGCCGGGGTCCGGCTGGGCGAGCAGCTCGAAAAGGACATGATCGCGGTGCGCATCGGCCCGGACATCCGGGCGGCCATCGTCGGCGCGCCCTCCTACTTCGCGCAGCGTCCGGTGCCCTGCGCCCCGCAGGATCTGGCCGGGCACGACTGCATCAACTACCGCTTCACCACGTCCGGCGCCGTCTATGTCTGGGAGTTCGAGGAGGACGGCCACCCGGTGAACGTCCGGGTGTCGGGATCGCTGGTCTCCAACGACATGGACGTCATCATGGCCGCCGTCCTGGACGGGCGGGGGCTGGCCTACATCTTCGAGGACGAGGTGGCGGAGCATGTCGCCGCCGGGCGGCTGGTCCGCGTGCTGGACGACTGGTGCACACCGTTTCCCGGCTATTACCTCTACTACCCCAGCCGCCGGCAGATCCCCCCGGCCCTGGCCGCGCTGGTCGACGCGCTGCGCTACCGACTGTAGCAACCGTGCAACTTACGCATGCCGATTCCGCGCTCCGGACGGATCCGAAAAAGGATTATTAACGTACCAAAAGATTAAGGTAATCGGATCAAGCGGCGTCGAGCCGCCGGAACGGGATGAACGCCGGATGATGCGTGTGTATGCCTGCATAACCCAGCAACACGATCTGTGGCTCGTGCTGCTGGCGGGGGCGGTCTGTGGATTCGGTGCCTGGGTGTCCCTGAACCTTGCCCGCCGCGCCGCGGCGGCGGTGGGAAGGGCGCGCTGGGGGTGGCTGGCCGGTGCCGCGACGGCGACCGGCGGCGGCGTGTGGGCGACCCATTTCATCGCCATGCTGGCCTTCCAGACGAGCCTGCCCACGGGCTACGACATCGGCCTGACGGTCCTGTCGAGCCTGATCGCCATCGGCGGCGCCGCGGTGGGCATCCGCCACGCCATCGGCGGCGGGCGGCTGGCCGCCCCGCTGGGCGGGGCCATCGCCGGGGCCGCGGCGACCGCCATGCATTTCACCGGCATGGCGGCGCTCCAGGTGCCGGCCAACCTGCATTACGACCCGGCGTACGTCGCGGTGTCGCTGGGCCTGGGCGTCCTGCTCGCCGGGGCGGGCTTCACCGCCGCCCTGCGGATCGGATCGCTGAAGGGGCTGGCGGCGGGGGCGGCCCTGCTGGCGCTGGGCATTTGCGGGCTGCATTTCACCGGCATGGCCGGCGTCACGCTGATCCCCGACCCGCTGCACGACATGTCAGACCAGATCATGGAACCGGGCCTGCTGGCGGTCGCCATCGCAGTGACGGCCACGGTGGTGATGGCGCTTGGCCTCGCCGGGGCCATCATGGACCAACGGCTGGCCGCGCGCACGGCGCACGAGGCGGACCGTCTGCGCGCCAGCGAGGAACGGTTCCGCCAGCTTGCCGACGCCACGACGGAAGGCATCGTGATCCACCGCGACGGCGTGGTCCTCGACGTCAACCGCGCCATGGCGGAGCTGCTGGGCAAGCCGCAGGTCGATTTCATCGGCCAGTCCATGCTGCGCTTCGTGGTGCAGAACCGCCGCTCCGACATCGAGCGCAAGCTGACCCATCCGACCTCCGAGCGGGTCGAACTGGACCTGTTGCACGACGACGGCACGCTGGTGATGGTCGAGGCGCACGGGCAGGACATCACGCACGAGGGCCGTCCGGCCCGCGTCGTCGCCGTCCGCGACATCCGCGAGCGCAAGCGGGCGGAGGAGCGCATCCGCCATATGGCCAACCATGACCTGCTGACCGGCCTGCCCAACCGCTCCCTGTTCCTCGACCGGCTGAACGGCGCGCTGACCAGCGCGGGGCGGGCGCGCACCGGGGTGGCGGTGCTCTATCTGGATCTCGACCGCTTCAAGGCGGTGAACGACCTGCTGGGCCACCCGGCGGGCGACCGGCTGCTGCAGGAGATGGCGCGCCGCATGCTGGAGGCGGTGCCCAGCCACGACACGGTGGCGCGGCTGAGCGGCGACGAGTTCGCCGTGCTGCACCGCATCGCCCAGCCGGGCGAGGCTCTGGCCCTGGCCGACCGGCTGGTCAAGACGCTGGGCCTGCCCGCCGAGCTGGACGGCCAGCGCATGGTGGTCGGGGCGAGCGTCGGCATCGCCCTGTTCCCGCAGGACGGCAGCGGGGCCGAAGCGCTGCTCCAGCACGCCGACACCGCCCTTTACCGTGCCAAATCGGAGGGGCGGAACACCTTCCGCTTCTTCGAGGCGGAAATGGACGAGCGTCTGCAGGCCCGCCGCGGCCTGGAGCGCGATCTGCGCCAAGCGCTGAGCGACGGCGCGCTCAGCGTCCATTACCAGCCGCTGGAGGATTGCCGGACCCACCGCGTCCTGGGATTCGAGGCGCTGGTGCGCTGGAAGCACCCGGAGCGCGGCATGATCCCGCCGTCGGAGTTCGTGCCGCTGGCCGAGGAAAGCGGGCTGGTCATGCAGCTCGGCGAATTCGTGCTGCGCACCGCCTGCCGGGACGCCCGGAACTGGCCCGATCCGGTCAAGGTGGCGGTGAACCTGTCGCCGGTCCAGTTCCGCCATTCCGACCTCCCGGCCACCATCCTCGGCATCCTGGAGGAGGAGGGGATGGCGCCGCACCGGCTGGAGATCGAGGTGACCGAGGGGGTGATGATCGACGACACCGAGCGCGCCCTGGCGGCGCTGAGCGCCCTGAAGGCCGCCGGGGTGCGCATTGCCCTGGACGATTTCGGCACCGGCTATTCCAGCCTCAGCTACCTGCAGAAATTCACCTTCGACAAGCTGAAGATCGACCGCTCCTTCGTCCAGCTGATGGCGGAGAACCGCGAGTCCCTGTCGATCATCCGCACCATCCTGGCGCTTGCCAAGAGCCTGGACATCGCCGTCACGGCGGAGGGCGTGGAGACGGAGGAGCAGCGGACCCTGCTGAAGAACGAGTCCTGCAACCAGCTCCAGGGCTATCTGATCGGGCGTCCGGTCCCGGCGTCGGAGCTGGTGCGCTTCTACGAGCCGGCGTGAGGCCGGGCCGGCCGCCCCCACGGCACGGGGCGATGTGACGGAACCGTTGGACAAACAGACGAAGGCCGCCGCACAGTGGCGCCCGCCATGACCGGATTGCGTGCCTTCGCCGGGCGTCTCATCGCCGCACTTCTGTTGCTTCCCGTCCTGCCGCCGGAGAGCGCGGCCGGGCGGGAGACCCGCACCGCCGTCACGGTGCTGACCTCCTTTCCCGCGGGCTTCTACGAGCCGGTGCGCGAGGCCTTCGAGGCGGCGCACCCGGACTGGCGCCTGCGCATCGTCAACACCAAGACCACCGCCGCGATCAGCCAGTTGCAGGAGCGGAGCGACGATGGGGTGGACGTCTTCTGGGCATCCGCCCCCGACGCCTTCGAGGTGCTGAAGGCGGCCAAGCGCCTGCAGCCGCTCACCGCCCGCCCGACGGGGGCGCCGCCGACCGTGGGAAACCAGCCGATCAACGATCCGGACGGCGCCTATCTCGGCTTCGCGCTGTCGGGCTACGGGCTGCTGTGGAACCAGCGCTATCTGGATCGGCACGGCCTGCCGGCGCCCAGGCGGTGGGAGGATCTCCGCCGCCCCGTCTACGCCCGGCATCTCGGCATCACCGCGCCGTCGCGGTCGGGCACCATGCATCTGATGGTCGAAACCGTGTTGCAGATGCAGGGGTGGGAGCGCGGCTGGGCGACGTGGCTGGAGATCGCCGGCAACCTCGCCACCGTGACGGCGCGCAGCTACGGCGTGGTGGACGGCGTCGCCAAGGGGCGCTTCGGCGTCGGGCTGAGCATTGATTTCCTCGGACAGTCCGCCGGGTCGGAGGAGGAGGACCTGCGCTTCGCCTATCCCGCCGACAGCCTGTTCCTTCCCGCCAGCGTGGCGCTGCTGCGCGGTGCGCCGAACCCGGAGGGGGCCGGGGCCTTCATCGATTTCCTGCTGTCGCCGGCCGGTCAGACGCTGCTGGTTCGCCCGGACATCCAGCGGCTGCCGGTGCGGCCCGATGCCTACGCGGCGGCCCCCGCCGGCTATCCCGACCCCTACCGGACGGAGACCGGGGACGACCTGTTCCTGTTCGACCGCGCTCTGTCCGGTGCCCGCTACGAGCTGGTGAACCTGCTGTTCGACGAGTTGGTGACCTTCCGGGTCAAGACGCTGAACCGGGTCTGGCAGCTGATCCACGAGGGGGAGGCGCGCCTCTCCGCCCTCTATGGTGCCGCCGCCCACGAGCCGGTGGCGGCCGACCTGCTGCGCGCCGCGCGGGCGGCGGCCACCGCCGTCCCGGTCTCCACCGCGGAGGCCGCCGACCCCGCCTTTTCCATGGCGCTGCGCCGGCCGGCGCGCGGGCTTCCCGTGTCCAGCCGGCAGGCGGAGCTGGAAGCCGCGTGGCGGGCCTTCTCCCAACAGCGGCTGGACGAGGCGCTGGCCCTGGCGGAGCGCGCGCTGATCATCCTGCGTGTGGCCAGCGGCGAAGGGGTCTGGCCGTGAGCGCGGAGGCCGTCGCCGGGCAGCCCGCCGGCCCCGTGCGGTTCGGCATCCGGGCGCGGCTGCTGCTGGCCTTCGTCGCGGTGGCGGCGCTGTCGGTGGTCGCCTGCGGGCTGGGCTGGCTGTCCTACGACCGGCTGGGCGGCACGCTCGACGAATTCGCGGAGAACCATCTGCCCGCCCTGGGCCTTGCCGCGCGCTTGGCGGAGGAGGGCGGCAGCATCATCGCCACCGCGCCGATCCTCGCCAACGCCCAGACGGAGCAGGAGCTGGGGGCCATCCGCGACGCGCTGGGCCGCCGGCTCGCCGCGCTTCGCGCGCTGGCGGCGGAGGGGGAGCGCGGCGTTCCCGGGCTGCGCCCGCTGGTGGACGCCCTCGGCCACAACCTGACCGACCTCGACGCCACCGTGCGGCACCGGCTGGCGCTGGCCCGCCGCAACCAGGAGGGCATCGAGCGGCTGCGCTGGCTGCACGCCGATTTCCTCGACGAGATCGAGCCGCTGGTCACCGACGCCCGCTTCAACATCCAGAGCGCGCTGGACCTCGTCGAGGCCGGCACCCGCTCCGCCGAGGCGGTCCGCGTCCTGCGCGCGGAAAGCCGGCGCAGCGAGGCGGTGCTTCAGATCGGCGCGAACGGCAACCTCGCGGTCGGGCTGATCGCGCGGGCCGCGACGCTCGCCACCACCGAGGCGCTGGACGACAACGCGGGGTTCCTGGAGGAGACGGCCGACCGGCTGCAGCGCGACCTCGCCACCCTGGCGGACTGGGCGGATGGCGTGTCGCTGGCGCAGCTGGTCTCCCGCCTGCTGGAGCTGGCCCGCGGCGAGGGCAGCGTCCCGGAGCTGCGCCGCGCGGAGCTGGCCGCGGCCGACCAGGGGCAGGGCCTGCTGGCCGAGAACCGGACCCTGGTGGCCCGGCTGAACGGCCTGATCGCACAGCAGGTGCAATCGGTGGAAACCACCTCGCGCGCCGCCGCGGCGCGGTCGGCCCAGGCCATCGCCGAGGGACGGTCGGCCCTGCTGGCGAGCGCCCTGGTCAGCCTGTTGGTGGCGGTGCTGGTGGCTTGGCTGTACGTCAACCGCAGCATCATCTCCCGCCTGACGCGGCTGGGCAGCGCGGCGCACGAGATCGCCGCCGGCAACCTGAAGGCGGACATCCCGCTGGGCGGCAACGACGAGCTGTCGCAGATGGCCGCGGCGCTTCTGGTCTTCCGCGACACCGCCATCGCGGTGGAGGAGGCCAACGCCCAGGCCATCATCGACAACGCCCAGGCCGGGCTGGCGACCACCGATGCCGACGGGGTGATCGAGTTCGTCAACCCGCTGGCCGCCGCCCTGATCGCCGCGCCGGAGGGCGGGGCGGATGGGCGTCTGGCGGACCGGCTGGACCCCGCCGGCGCGCGGCGCGTGGAGGATTTCTTCCGCGAGGCCCGCGCGGCGCCGGACGAGGCGGCGCCGTCCCTCTCCATCCTGACCGCCGGGCGGCGGCCGAACGGCCGTCCGGTGCCGGTCCAAGTGGGTATCCGCCCCTTCCGGCGGCGCCAGCAGCAGCGCTTCATCGTCACCCTGACGGACATGACGGAGCGGGTGGAGGCGCAGCAGCTTCTGGAGCGCACGGTGGCGGAGCGCACCGCCGACCTGCGCACCACCAACGCGCGGCTGGAGCGGTCCATCGCCGAGCACCAGCGCGCCGAGCGCGACCTGCGCGACACCCAGGCGGAGCTGGTGCAGGCCGGCAAGCTGGCGGCGCTGGGCCAGCTCGCCGCCGGGGTGGGGCACGAGCTGAACCAGCCGCTGTCGGCCATCCGCTCCTACGCCCACAACGGGCGCAAGCTGATCGCGCTCGGGCGGGTCGCGGAGGCGGAGGGCAACCTCGGCAAGATCGCCGACCTGACCGCCCGCATGGCCAACATCACCAACCATCTGAAGCGCTTCGCCCGCCGCCCCGACACCCGGCTGGGCGCGGTCGAGCTGGCGCCGGTGGCGCAGGGCGCGCTCTCCCTGTTCGGCGACCGGCTGCGCGAGGAGGCGGTGGAGCTGGTGGTGGAGCTGCCGGAAGACGGCGAGCCGTTGCGCGTCCGCGCCGAGGAGGTGCGGCTGGAGCAGGTGCTGGTCAACCTACTGAGCAACGCGCTGGACGCCGTGGCCGGCGCCCCCCAGCGCCGCGTCGCCATCGCCGCGGAGGCGGCGGACGACACCGTCCGCATTATGGTGCGCGACAGCGGTCCCGGCATCCCCGACGCGGTGGCCGGGCAGGTCTTCGACCCCTTCTTCACGACCAAGCCGGTGGGCGCCGGGCTGGGTCTCGGCCTCTCGATCTCCTACAACATCGTGCGGGACTTCGGCGGTGCCCTGTCGGTGGCCGAGAGCGGCCCCGGCGGAACCGCCTTCCTGCTGACCCTGACCCGTGCCTGAGCGACATCGCATGACCGTTCTTCTGATCGACGACGACCACGAGGTGCTGGACGCCAGCCGCCAGACGCTGGAGCTGGAAGGCTTCGCGGTGGAGGCGACGACCCGGCCCGAAGACGCCCTGGATCGGCTCGGCCCGTCCTGGCGGGGCGTGGTGGTGACCGACGTGCGCATGCCCGGACTGGACGGCTTCGCCCTGCTGGAGCGGGTGCGCGCCGCCGACCCGGAGGTGCCGGTGGTGCTGGTGACGGGGCACGGCGACATCGCCATGGCGATGCGCGCGGTGCGCGGCGGCGCCTACGACTTCATCGAGAAGCCGGCCGAGCCCAGCCATCTGGTGGAGGTGGTGCGCCGCGCCCTGGAGCACCGGCGGCTGGTGCTGGAGAACCGCAGCCTGCGGGCGCAGCTGGCCGGCGGCGGTTCGTTGGAGGCGCGCATCATCGGCCGGTCGGCCGCCATCGAGCGGCTGCGCACCGCCGTGGCCGGGCTGGCCGACGCGGAGGTGGACGTCCTGCTGTTCGGCGAGACCGGAACCGGCAAGGAGCTGATCGCCCGCAGCCTGCACGACGCCGGGCGGCGGCGGGCCGGCAACTTCGTCGCCCTGAACTGCGGCGCTCTGCCCGACACCATCATCGAGAGCGAGCTGTTCGGCCACGAGCCCGGCGCCTTCACCGGCGCCCAGGGGCGGCGCATCGGCAAGCTGGAGCACGCTGACAGCGGTACGCTGTTCCTCGACGAGATCGAGAGCATGCCGATGCATCTCCAGGTCAAGCTGCTGCGCGTGCTGCAGGAGCGGGTGATCGAGCGGGTCGGCGGCAACCGGCCGATCCCGCTGGACCTGCGCGTGGTCGCCGCCACCAAGGTCGATCTGCTGCGGCAGGCCGGGGAGGGCAAGTTCCGCGAGGATTTGTACTACCGCCTCAACGTGGTCACCGTGCCGCTCCCGCCCCTGCGCGAGCGGCGGGAGGACGTGCCGCTGCTGCTGCGCCATTTCCTCGACGCCGCCGCGGCCCGCGCCCGCCGTCCGGCGCCGCCGGTGGACGCGGCGGCGCTGGCCCGTCTGGCCGCCCACGGCTGGCCGGGCAACGTCCGCGAGTTGCGCAACGTCGCCGAGCGCATGGCTCTGGGCTTTGGTGACGGTCTGGCGGGCGGACCGGTGACCGGAGCGGGCGGCGGGATCGAGCCCTTGGCCGAGCAGATGGACCGCATCGAAAAGCAACTCGTCGAGGACGCGCTGGCCCGCTGCGGCGGGCGGGTCGGCGAGACGGCGGACAAGCTGGGCATCACCCGCAAGACCCTGTACCTGAAGATGCGCCACCACGGTCTTCACCGCGGCGACTTCACCGAGGAATGAAAGCGGGCGGGGGCGGTCAGTTGGGCTTCGTCTTGCCGTCCGGTGTCTTCCCGTTCTGCCGTTGCCTTTTGAACTCCTCGTAGGACTGGTCGGCCATTTCGCGCAGCGAGTGCCCGATCGCCGCGTACTCGTACTCGTTCAGATTGGCCAGCGAGACGCGGGCGGCCGGTTGCAGGGTCCCGAAGCCCTTGCCCGGCAGCAGGACGATGCCGGTTTCCGCGGCGATGCGGAACAGCAGATCGTTCGGAACGAAGTTCGCCTTCACCCAGGCCGCGTAGTCCGGGCCGTAGAGCTTCAGCGCGATGTCCTCCAGATCGAGGAGCGTGTAGTAGTCCACCGCGTTCGGGTCGGACTGCGTTGGCAGGCCCAGCTCGCGGTACAGGGCGGCCTCGCGCCGGCGGATGACCTTTTTCAGCTCGGCCTTGTAGCCGTCCTGCTCGTCCATCAGGGCGAACAGCGAGAACAGCACCATCTGCACCTGCTGCGGCGTGGACAGCCCGGCGGTGTGGTTCAGCGCCACGGTGCGGCTGTCGGCGACCAGCCGGTCGATGAAGCGCAGGGCGCGCGCGTCCGGCACCAGCGAGCCGTAGCGGCGGTCGAGCGCCGCCTTGCGCTCCTCCGGCAGGCCGGCGATCCGCTGGTCGCAGACGTTTGTCTTGTGGGTGGCGATCACGCCCAGCCGCCACCCCGTCGCCCCGAAATACTTCGAGAAGGAATAGACCAGCATGGTGTTTTCGGGGCAGACGGCGAACAGCGACCGGAAATCGTCGGCGAAGGTGCCGTAGACATCGTCCGTCAGGATGATCAGGTCCTTCCGCTCGGTCTTCACGATGGCGGCGATGCGGTCGAGACTGCGGTCGTCCATCTTGACCGAGGGCGGGTTGCTGGGGTTGACACAGAAGAACACCTTGATCGCCGGGTCCTTCAGCTTGTCCAGCTCGGCGTCCGGGTACTGCCAGCCCTTGGCCGGGTCGGCGTTGATGGCGACCTCCGTCAACCCGTATTCGTCGAGTTCCGGAATCTCGATGTAAGGGGTGAAGACCGGCAGGCCGATGGCGACCTTGTCGCCCCGCTCGACCAGCCCGTTCTGCTTCATCGAATTGAAGATGTAGGTCATCGCCGCGGTGCCGCCCTCGACCGCGAACAGATCGACGCTGCCGGGCGGCAGGAAACCCCCGACCATCTCCTTCACCAGATAGTGCCGGACGACGTCCTCGCTGATCGTCAGCATGCGCGGCGGCACCGGGTAGTTCGCCCCCAGCACCCCTTCCACCATCTCGTGCAGGAAGCCGGAGCCCGACAGGCCGAGCTGGTCGCGCACATAGCTCAGCGCACGGCCGAGAAACACGACTCCCTCCTGGTCGCGGTGCTCCGAAACGTAGCGTTCGAACCGGCCCTCGATGCCCTCGATCCGCGGCAGGCCGCCGACGCCGTTCGGCATGTAGGAGAAGGACAGCTCGGCCTCGGCGACGGCGAACAGGCCCAGCCGGAAGAAGGCCCGACGCGGCAGGGTCGCCAGGAAGTTCGGGTTGCCGCGCCCCGCGTTGAGCATCAGCCGGTTTTCGCGGCCGGAGGCGAGCTTGATCAGTTCGTCCTTCAGTTCGAAGGGACTGAGCTTCGCGTATCGGCTGTAATCGACAGAGTCCATCAGGGGATCTCCTCGCATGGATTACACGAAGGCCACCACCAGCGGCCCCAGCAGGGTCAGGAAGACGTTCGCCAGCGCGTAGGTGATGGCGAAGGGAACGGTCGGGATGGAGTTGCCCGCCTTGTCGAGCACCTCGCCGAAGGCGGGGTTGGCGCTCCGCGATCCGGCGAGCGCGCCGGCGAAGATGGCCGCGTTGTCGTAGCCCAGCAGGTACCGCCCGACGAACAGGGTGATGATCATCGGCACCAGCGTCACGACCACGCCGACCAGGAAGATGCTCAGCCCGCTTTCGATCACGGTGCTGACGGCCTGCCGGCCCGATTGCAGGCCGACCACGGCGACGAAGCCGGCCAGACCCAGGTCGCGCAGCAGCGTGGAGGCCGGCGTCGGCATGTTGCCGATGGCGAGGTTGCGGGTGCGGTACCAGCCGAACAGCAGACCGGCCAGCAGGGCGCCGCCGCCGCTGCCCAGCGTCAGCGGGATGTCGCCGATGCGGATGACGGCGAGGCCGACGAGCAGGCCCAGCGCCAGACCCAACCCGTGATAGATGAAGTCGGTCTTGTTGCTCGCGATGACCTCCGTCCCCACCGACGTGGCGACGCGCTGCACGTCCTCGGCGGTGCCGTAGAGCGTGACGACGTCGCCGGCCTCGATCACCGTGTCGGGGGCGATCGGCAGCGGCCGGTCGCTCCGCTTGAGGCCGGTCACATAGACGCCGTGGTACAGGTTGGCGGAGGACAGCTTGCGGATTTCGGCGACGGTTCGGTGCACGAAGGCGGGGTTGGTGATGGCGACGTCGCGCACCAGCATGATGAGGTCCATGCCCTGCGAGGACTGAAGCTCCGGGCCGAGCGTGTCGGCGAGGCCGACCACCCCGGACCGCCTCCCGACCAGCAGCGCGACGTCCCCGGCCTCCAGCCGCAGGTCCGGCTGCAACCCGATCAGCGCGTTGTTGCGCTTCACCCGTTCCACGCTGACCGGACCGTCGGTGGAGTCCGCCTCGATCTGCGCCACCGTCCGTCCCGCCGCCCGCTCGATGCGGTAGAGGCGCCCGACCAGGGGCGGCATGGCGTATTCCTCGCCCCGCGCCAGGAAATGGGCGCCGGCCAGCATCGCGGTTTCCGCCTTGATGGCGTCGTCGCGGATGCCGCGCTTCATGATCCAGGGCAGCAGGTTGACGCAGACCAGGATGGCGCCGAACGACCCGAAGATGTAGGTGACGGCGTAGCCGACCGCGACGTTGCCCTGGAGGCGCTGCACCTCCTCCGCTGGCAGCCCGAGCTTGCCGATGGCGGAACTGGCGGTGCCGATGATTGCCGACTGGGTCAGCCCGCCGGACGCGATGCCCGCCGCCAAGCCTTTGTCGAGACCGGTCAAGCGGGCCATGATCACGACGGTGACCAGACCGCTGATTGCGAGAACCGCCGCCAGGACGATTTCGCGGATCGACTGCCGGCCGAGCGATTGAAAGAACTTCGGTCCGCTTTCAAAGCCGACCGCGTAAATGAACAAAGCAAACAGAACCGCTTTGACGCCGTTGTCGACCGATACGCCAATCTGGCTGATCACCACGGCGACCAGCAATGATCCGGCGACACCGCCAAGCTGAAATTTACCGAATTGAAATTTGCCGATCCAATAGCCGCCGGCCAGGGAGAGAAATAACGCGATTTCCGGGGATTGATTGACGATCGAATGAAGCCATGACATGGCGATTCCTTCAAAAGTTCATTTTGCGCGCGCATCGTTGATCGGAGAGAGCGTCAAGTGAAATAGCAATCATGATCGGCGGTCAAGGCGCGCAAATCCGCTCTATAAATGACAATATTTTTGGGAATACGATTGTGTTTTAAATGGACTGGTATATTATATTGTGTTTTGTCAGCGTCTTGCGGGGTTTTTGCGATTTGTTTTTATTTTAAATACTCTATTCTATCACCGATGCACCGCACGAACCCATTCAAGGAGAGTATGAATACTTTGAAAGGCGGTAACGCTTTCGGCCGCGGCATTATCTTCTTTGTGGCCGGGCGGAGCGGATGTCCGATGCGCCCCGTGGGGACGAGAGTCTGGAATGTTCCCGCCGTTACCCATCACAGCCGCCCGATGTTACCGGCTTTACCCATTCTCCGAGCGCCACCCCAGTGAATTCGCCTGCGAACGGTCTGGCACGCGGATTGCTGAAAGAGCGCGCAGAAAAACACTGGGAGGAACCATACCTATGTCTCGCACGCTGCACGGCGTCGCGGCCGCCCTGGCCGTCCTGCTCGCTTCCAGCACCGCCGCCTTCGCCCAGGACCCGTCGGGCAAGCTGGTCGTCGTCACCTCCTTCCCGAAGGACCTGACCAGCGCCTTCCAGCAGGCCTTCCAGAAGGCTTATCCGAAGGTCACGCTGGAGGTTCTGAACCGCAACACCAACGCGGGCGTGAAGTATCTCCAGGAAACGGCGTCGAACAACGGCACCGACCTGTTCTGGGCCTCCGCCCCCGACGCCTTCGAGGTTCTGAAGGGCGCCAACCTGCTGCAGGCCTACAAGCCGAAGGTCGAGGGCATCCCGGAGAAGGTCGGCGCCTACCCGATCAACGATCCCGAGGGCATGTACGCCGGCTTCGCCGCCTCGGGCTACGGCATCATGTGGAACAGCCGCTACATGAAGGCGAACGAGCTGCCGGCCCCCAAGGAATGGTCGGACCTCGCCAAGCCTGTCTATTACGACCACGTCGCCATCTCCGCCCCATCGCGCTCCGGCACCACGCACCTGACCATCGAGACCATTCTCCAGGGCGAGGGCTGGGAGAAGGGCTGGCGGACCAACAAGGAGATCGCCGGCAACTACCGCACCATCACCGAGCGCAGCTTCGGCGTGCCGGACGGCGTGAACTCCGGCAGCTTCGGCATCGGCATCGTGATCGATTTCTTCGCGCTGTCGTCCCAGGCCTCGGGCTTCCCGGTGGAGTTCGCCTATCCGACGGTTACCACCATCGTGCCGGCCAACATCGGCATCGTGAAGAACGCCCCCAACAAGGCCGCCGCCGAGACCTTCGTCGACTTCATCCTGTCGCCCCAGGGCCAGGAGGTCCTGCTGCAGCCGGCCATCCGCCGCCTGCCGGTCAACCCGGCGACCTACGCCAAGGCCCCGGCCGACTACCCCAACCCGTTCAAGGACACCTCGCTGGGCTCGCAGGTGAACTTCGACGTCGAGGTGTCGCAGGCCCGCTACAACGTGGTGGACGCGCTGTTCGACCAGCTCATCACCTTCCAGCTCGACGGGCTGAAGGCGGCGACCCGCGCCATCCATCAGGCCGACGCCGCGCTGGCCAAGAAGCCCAACGACAAGGCCAAGGCGCTGCTGGCCGAGGCGCGCGATCTCGTCGCCGCCATGCCGGTGACCGCCCAGGAGGCCGCCGACCCGCAGCTCTCCGGCGCCTTCACGGTGGAGCGCAAGAGCGCCACCGACGCCGTGCCGGAGCGTCAGGCCCAGGTCGAGCAGAAGTGGGCCGCCTTCGCCAAGGACAACTACGCCGCCGCCCGCAAGAAGGCCGAAGAGGCCCTGGCGCTGGCCCGCTGACCCGAGCGTGACGGGAGGGGCGCCCCGCGCGGGCGCCCCGCCTCGCCTTCTCCCCCGATACCATTGGGCTGAACCATGACGTCTCTTGCGCTCACGCGCGAAAGCATCGCGCGCGTGCGGCCGGGGCCGGCGGTGGCGGCTGTGCTGATCGCGCTGTTCCTGCTGCTGTTCCTCGTCGTGCCGGTCGTCCAGGTCATCTTCGTCGCCTTCCAGGACAAGACGACCGGGTCCTTCACCCTGATCAACTTCGCCGACTTCTTCCGGAACGACCTGTTCATGCGGTCGTTCTGGAACTCCTTCTACGTCTCCGCCATGTCGGTGGTGGTGGCGAGCGCGCTGGCCCTGCCGTTGGCCTATCTGACGACGCGCTTCGAGTTCCGCGGCGCCGTGCTGATCCAGAGCCTGGGCATCATCCCGCTGATCATGCCGCCCTTCATCGGCGCGGTGGCGATGCAGCTCCTGTTCGGGCGCAACGGCACGGTCAACCTGCTGCTGCGCGACCATTTCGGCATCTCCATCCCGTTCATGGAGGGGCTGAACGGCGTCATCTTCGTGCAGAGCATCCACTATTTCCCGTTCATCCTCATCAACCTGTCGGCCAGCCTGAAGAACATCGACCGGGCGATGGAGGAATCGGCGCAGAACCTCGGCTGCCACGGCTTCCGGCTGTTCCGCCGCATCGTCTTCCCGCTGGCCATGCCGGGCTACGTCGCCGGCGCGTCGCTGGTCTTCATCAAGGTGTTCGACGACCTCGGCACGCCGCTGCTGCTCAACGTCAACGACATGCTGGCGCCGCAGGCCTACCTGCGCATCTCCTCCATCGGCATCGCCGACCCGATGGGCTACGTGATCTCGGTGGTGCTGATCGTCTGCTCGCTGCTCGCCCTCTGGGTGTCGGCGCTGGCGATGAAGGGCAAGGACTACGCGACCGTCCAGCGCGGCGGCGGCGGTCTGGCGCGGCGGCGCATGAAGCCGCTGGAGCTGGTGGCGGCCTACGCGGTCGTGCTGCTGATCCTGGTGCTGGTGCTGGCGCCGCACATCGGCCTGACCCTGCTGTCCTTCGCGACGATCTGGTCCTTCAGCCCGTTCCCCGACGCCTTCACGATGAAGCATTACGGGACCGTCTTCCTGGAGAGCGGCCAGTACATCACCAATACGCTGCTCTACGCCTCGCTGGCGGCATTGCTCGACGTGGTGATCGGCACGGCCATCGCCTATCTGGTGCTGCGCAGCAAGCTGCCGGGCCGGCAATGGCTGGACTACATCGCCATGGCGGCGCTGGCGGTGCCGGGCGTGGTGCTGGGCATCGGCTATCTGCGCAGCTTCTACGACGTGCCCATGCCCTTCACCGGTCAGCCGCTGTCCGGCTTCTGGCTGATCCTGGTCTTCGCGCTGGCGATCCGCCGCCTGCCCTATGCGCTGCGCGCCTGCACCGCGGCCCTGCAGCAGGTCAGCAACTCGCTGGAGGAGGCGGCCGAGAATCTGGGCGCCACCAAGCTGCGCACCATCAGCCGGGTGGTCGTGCCGCTGATGTCCGGCGGCATCCTGGCCGGGTTCGTCACCAGCTTCGCCACCGCGGCGGTCGAGCTGTCGGCGACCATCATGCTGGTCCATTCGCAGAGCGACGCGCCGCTGGCCTACGGCCTCTACGTCTACATGCAGTCGGCGGCCGGGCGCGGTCCGGGGGCGGCGCTGGGCGTCTTCGCCGTCGTCATCGTCGGGCTGGGCACCTACCTGTCGCACGTCATCATCGAGCGGGGCCGGCGCGAGCGCGGCCAGGACCATTGAGGGGAACCGCCACCATGAACCATCAATTCTCCCCCACCTCCCTGGCCGCCGGGATGGAGAGCGTCGGCGTCCGCATCGACGGCGTGGACCTGTCCTACGGCAGCCACCGCGTGCTGAAGGACATTCATCTCGACATCAGGCCGGGCGAGTTCTTCGCCTTCCTCGGCCCGTCGGGCTGCGGCAAGACCACGCTGCTGCGGCTGATCGCCGGCTTCAACACGGCGCAGCGCGGGGCGGTGACGATCGGCGGGCGCGACATCTCGGGCCTGCCGGCGCACAAGCGCGACGTCGGCATGGTGTTCCAGAGCTACGCGCTGTGGCCGCACATGACGGTGCGCCGCAACGTCGCCTTCGGGCTGGAGGAGCGGCGCGTGCCGCGCGCGGAGATCGAGCGGCGGGTGGACGCGGCGCTCGACCTCGTCGGGCTGAAGCATCTGGCCGACCGCCGGCCGTCGCAGCTCTCCGGCGGCCAGCAGCAGCGCGTCGCGCTTGCCCGCACCATCGTGATCGAGCCGAAGGTGCTGCTGCTGGACGAGCCGCTGTCGAACCTGGACGCCAAGCTGCGCGTGCAGATGCGCCAGGAACTGCTGAGCCTGCAGCGCAAGCTGGGGCTGACCACCATCTTCGTCACCCACGACCAGGAGGAGGCCAACACCATCTGCGACCGCATCGCGGTGATGGAGGACGGCATCGTCCAGCAGGTCGGCACCCCGCAGGAGCTGTACGACCACCCGGCCAACCTGTTCGTCGCCGGCTTCCTCGGCACCGCCAACGTGCTGGAAGGGCAGGTGCGCGCCGTTGACGGCGGGACGGCCTTCGTCATGGGCGGCGGCGTGCCGATCCCGCTGCCGCACGGCGTGGAGCCGGGGGCCGAGGGCAAGCTGATGTTCCGCCCGCAGAACCTCTTTATCCGCCAGGACGGCGGGCCGCCGCGCGCCGGCCATGTCCGGCTGATGGGCGTGGTGCGGCACCGCGAGTTCCTGGGCGCCTCGATCCGCTACGCGGTGGACATCGGGGGGCAGCAGGTGCAGGTTGACGCCCCGCACCAGGCCGGCGACGCGCTGCTGCCGACCGACACCCCGATCACCCTCGACCTCGCGGCCGACAAGGCCCGCTTCCTGCGCCGATAGGAGTCGCATTCCGGTGACCAGCCTTCCGAACCGCACGTCCTTGCGTGCCGTCGCCTTCGACCTCGACGGCACGCTGGTGGACAGCGCCGCCGACCTGATGCACGCCTCCAACGCCCTCCTCGCTGAGCTGGGCCGCCAGCCGGTCGATCTGCCGGCGGTGCGCTCCTTCATCGGCGACGGCGTGGCCAAGCTGGTGGAGCGGGTCCTGACCGCCACCGGCGGCCTGCCGGGAGCGGAGGAGACGGCGGCCCACACCCGCCGCTTCCTCGCCATCTACGAGGCCGACCCCAGCGCCCACAGCGCGCTCTATCCCGGCGTGGCGGAGACGCTGACGGCGCTGTCCGCGGCCGGGCTGAAACTGGGGGTGTGCACCAACAAACCGATGGCGGCGACCCGGCGGCTGCTCGCCGACCTGGGCATCGCGGACCGCTTCACGGCGGTGGTCGGCGGCGACAGCTTCCCCACCCGCAAGCCCTCGCCCGAACCGGTGCTCGGCCTGCTCGACCTGATGGATGTCCGGCCGGAGGAGACCGTCTTCGTCGGCGACAACGAGCATGACGTGGCCGCCGCCCGCGCCGCCGGGGTGGCGCGGGTGCTGGTGCTGCGCTACGGCTACGCGCGGGTGCCGCTCGACAGTCTTCCCCATGACGGCATCCTGGAGCGCTTCGGCGACCTGACGGGGGCGCTGTCCGCGGCCTCGGCATGCTGAACCGTCTCGTCTTCTGCCGGCATGGCGAGACGGAGAGCAACGTCGGCGGCTGGCTGGCCGGGTCGCGCGATGTGTCTCTGACCGAGCGCGGGCGGGCACAGGCCCACGCGGCGGCGGCGGCGCTGGCCGCCCAGGGAAATCCAATTGCCGCCATTCACTCCAGCCCGCAGCGGCGCGCGCTGGAAACCGCCGGCGTCATCGGCGCAGCGCTCGGCCTGCCGGTGACCGTCGTTCACGGTCTGGAGGAGCGGCGCTGGGGTGACTTGGAAGGGGGCGCCGTGCCGGGGGACCTCCTGCGCGAAGAGGTGCCGGGCGGCGAAAGCCTCACCGCCTTCCAGACCCGCGTCGCCGCTGCGCTGGAGGGCTTGCCGGTTCCGGCGGACGGGCGGCCGCCGCTGGTGGTGGCGCACGCCGGCACATGGCACGCGCTGTGCCGCTGGCTGGGCCTCGCCCCGGACACGCTGTGGCCGCCCAACGCAATGCCCGTCACGCTGGAGCGCGCCGGGGTTTTTGAAAGCATCGGGGCGCCGGTCAGCGGATCTCGATAAGGTCCGTCAACTCGCGCACGACCAGTTCCAGGCTGTCGGCCACCGCCTCGCAGGACACCCGTTCCTCCGGGGTGGTGAAGTCGGCGGAGCGCAGGGTGGCGATCTGCTCCTTCAACCGGCCGATGTAGGCGATCAGCTTTTCTTCCATGCCCGGACCCCGTGGTGCGAGAGGCTTCCCGCTACGATAACAGGCGAGCAGGGGCTTTGGCGCCCGGATTCTCCGCCGAAGGGCGGATAGCGGCGCCAAAGATCGACCGGCAGCGCCGTTACAACGGCTTGATGCCCTGCCGGTAGGTGAACAGATCGTCTTTGTCGTACGCGGTCTTCACCCGCCGCAGCCGGCCGTAATTGCCGCCGTAATAGGCCGACGACCAGTCCTTCAAGGACGGGTCGGGGAAGTTCTGGAAGGCGCCCACCGCCCTGGTGGTCGCGTTGACGGTGGCGTAGAACCGCTCCTGCCACGCCAGATTTTCATCCACCAGGGACTTCGGATCCTTCCGGTTCCACCAGTTCACCTCGGAGGAGAACAGCCAGTCGTAGCCGCGGTGGACGTAGGCGGTGGCGTCCGCCGTGGTGGCGTTGATCCGGCCACCGACCTGGAAAAACTTGAAGGCGTTGGCCATGCTGGTGCCCGGCATGCGCTCGGCGAGGCGGATCATGGTGACGACGGACTCGGGCGTGATGTCCGCCGCCCTCATGTAGGAGGATTTCTCCTGATAGAAGTAGGGGTAGGTGAATTCGCTCAGCAGGTCCTGCGCCGGCCAATAGGCCATGTCACGGTCGATCCTCGTCTTCGACGCCTTCTCCAGGACCGGGCCGATGATCGCCTCCACCGTTGTGCCGCACTTGTGCAACTGGCCGAGAATGGAGACGGTGAGCCGCGGATCGCCGCTGCCGCGCGCCGGCTTGGTGACGTTGATCTTGCTGCCGAACTCCGGCGGCGCGTCCGCCAGACGGGTCAGCAGGGTGTGGAGCACCTCGCCCACATCCGTGGTCCAGGTGATGTCGAAGAAGGTGACCGTCTCCACCGGGAAGGTGCGCAGGGTGAAGGACGTGTTGATCCCGAAATTCCCGCCGGCACCGCCGCGGCAGGCCCAGAACAGGTCGCTGCCGTCGCCGCTGTCCTGGATATCGGCATGCAGCGCGCCGTCCGCGGTGACGATGCTCGTGGCCTGGAGCAGGTCCGACCCCATGCCGAACATGCGCATGTTGAAGCCGATGCCGCCGCCCAGCAGGAAGCCCGCCGCCCCCACGGTGGTGCAGCGCCCGTGGGTGACGGTGCGGTTCAGCCGTTCGAGCGCCTGATAGACCATGCCGTTCAGGGCGCCGCCGCCCACCTTGACCAGACCGTCCCCGCCGGGCAGGGGGGTGATCGTGCTGAGCGGCGTCATGTCGATGAGCAGGCCGGGGGTGGTGGAGAAGCCCGCGTAATTGTGCCCGCCGCTGCGCACGGCGAAGCGGGCGCCGTGCTTCCTCACCCAGGCGACGCAAGCCTGCACGTCCGTCTCGCTTGCGCAGCGCGCGATGGCGGTCGGAAGCGTCCGGAAACGCAGGTTGTTTGGGCGTGCGTAATCGTCGAAGAACGGATCGTCGGGCAGCACGACGCCACCCTGGACGGCCCCGGCCAGATCCTTGAGCGCCGAGGCCGCGATCCGGTGGGGACGCGGTTCCGCGATGGCGGGGAAGGGGGTGACGCTGGTGAGCGCCGACGCGGCGGCGAAACGGCCCGCCCCGACCAGGAAGGTGCGGCGACTCGGCTGAACGGCGCTGAACATCGGATTCCCCTCCCGCGAATTCTTATGGGAGTGTTTACAACTTTTCGGGAATGCCGGGAAGATGCCTGCTTCTTATCGGCGATCGGGGCGGTGAAAGGCGTCGTTGCGGCTGTGATCTGTCGGGCGTGTCTGTCTGAACCGGCTGCGTTTCGCTTGCGCAGAAGACGGTCGTGGTGCGCCATCGGGACGCCGGATCGAACCAAAGACATGGGAGAATGGAGCGCAACGTCCGGGTTCGGCCAGTGTGGCCGGAACACCATCTCCTCGAACAGGACCGTGAGGAGAATGGTGCCCAGGGACGGAGTCGAACCGCCGACACGGGGATTTTCAGTCCCCTGCTCTACCAACTGAGCTACCTGGGCGCCGCTGCGTGCGGGGGCGTCTTATAAGAAGAAGCGGAGCGCTTGTCCAGCGCAATTCGACACCCGATCGGAAGAGATTTTTCCGGTCCGGCCGGGCGGGTTGGGGGTGGCACTACCCCGAAAGTGGTCATACCAGTTTTGACCTGAGTCATGGTCCCTCACCCATGCTCGGGGGATAGTTTCCCTGCCGCGCGGACAGGACCAAAGCGCCGCCCGGCATGACCGATTTTCCGTGCGTGCCCTGGATGCCGGTGTTTGAAGGGTGACAGTCCGCCCGCACCCGTTGTCCAGGACCGGCCCGAAGGGGCCGGCGGCGCGCCAACCGCAGAGGCGACACGATATGCCCGTCACCACGCTTGCAGACCTCAACGACCTCGTCCTTCGGGTCCGGGAGGCGCAGAAAGTCTACGCCGGCTTCCCGCAGGAGACCGTGGACCGCATCTTCCGCAGCGCCGCCCTGGCCGCTGCCAACGCGCGCATCCCGCTGGCGAAGCTGGCGGTTGCCGAGACGCGCATGGGCGTGATGGAGGACAAGGTCGTCAAGAACCACTTCGCCTCCGAATACATCTACAACAAGTACAAGGACGAGAAGACCTGCGGCATCCTGGAGGAGGACCCGGAATACGGCATCATGACGATCGCCGAGCCGGTGGGCCTGATCTGCGCCATCGTGCCGACGACCAACCCGACCTCGACGGCCATCTTCAAGGCCCTGATCAGCCTGAAGACGCGCAACGGCATCGTCTTCTCGCCGCACCCCCGCGCCCGCAAGGCGACCTGCGAGGCCGCGCGGATCGTGCTCCAGGCCGCGGTGGAGGCCGGCGCGCCGCCGGACATCATCGGCTGGATCGACGAGCCCTCGGTGGAGCTGTCGAACGCGGTGATGCACCACCCCGACATCAACCTGATCCTGGCGACCGGCGGGCCGGGCATGGTCAAGGCGGCCTATTCCTCAGGCAAGCCGGCCATCGGCGTCGGCGCCGGCAACACCCCGGCGGTGATCGACGAATTCGCCGACATCAAGCGGGCCGTCGCCTCCATCCTGATGTCCAAGACCTTCGACAACGGCGTGGTCTGCGCGTCGGAGCAGTCGGCCATCGTCGTGGACGCCGTCTATGACGCGGTGCGCGACCGTTTCGCCCACCATGGCGGCCACATCCTGTCGGCGGCGGACGCCGACGCGGTGCGCAAGGTGCTGCTGAAGAACGGCGCGCTCAACGCCGACATCGTCGGCCAGTCGGCCGGCGCCATCGCCGCCATGGCCGGGGTGAGCGTTCCCGCCCACACCAAGGTGCTGATCGCCGAGGTCGAGGCGGTGACCGAGGACGAGCCCTTCGCCTACGAGAAACTGTCGCCGACCCTGGCGCTCTACCGCGCCCGCGACTTCATGGACGCCTGCGAGAAGGCGGCGGCGCTGGTCGCGCTGGGCGGGATTGGCCACACCTCCGCCCTCTACACCGACCAGGACCAGCAGCCTGAGCGCATCCGCCATTTCGGGCAAGCGATGAAGACGGCGCGCATCCTGATCAACACGCCGTCCTCGCAGGGCGGCATCGGCGACCTCTACAATTTCCGGCTGGCGCCGTCGCTGACGCTCGGCTGCGGTTCCTGGGGCGGCAACTCGATCTCCGAGAATGTCGGGCCGCAGCACCTCATCAACCGCAAGACCGTGGCGAAGCGGGCCGAGAACATGCTGTGGCACAAGCTGCCGAAATCCATCTACTTCCGCCGCGGCTGCCTGCCCTTCGCGCTGGAGGAGCTGCGCGGCAAGAAGCGCTGCCTGATCGTCACCGACCGCTTCCTGTTCGAGAACGGCCACGTCGACGAGACCGTGCGCATCCTCAAGGGGCTGGGCCTCGCCGTGGAGACCTTCTTCGAGGTCGCCGCCGACCCCACACTGGCGGTGGTGCGGCGCGGGCTGGCGCTCGCCAACGCCTTCCAGCCGGACGTCATCCTGGCGCTCGGCGGTGGCTCGCCGATGGACGCGGCCAAGATCATGTGGGTGATGTACGAGGCCCCGGACGTCGCCTTCGAAGATCTGGCGCTGCGCTTCATGGACATCCGCAAGCGCATCTACACCTTCCCCAAGCTGGGCGTGAAGGCGCAGTTCGTTGCCGTCCCGACCACGTCCGGCACCGGGTCGGAGGTCACGCCCTTCGCCGTGGTGACCGACGAGCGCACCGGCATCAAGTACCCGATCGCGGATTATGAACTGACGCCGACCATGGCGATCATCGACGCGAATCTGGTGATGGACATGCCGAAGGGCCTGACCGCCGCCGGGGGGATCGACGCGGTGACCCACGCGCTGGAGGCCTACGTTTCCGTCCTGGCCAACGAATACACCGACGGGCAGGCGCTGCAGGCGCTGAAGCTGCTGAAGGAGCATCTGCCCTCCGCCTACGCCAACGGCGCCAAGGACCCCAAGGCGCGCGAGCAGGTGCACAGCGCCGCCACGCTGGCCGGCATCGCCTTCGCCAACGCCTTCCTCGGCGTCTGCCATTCGATGGCGCACAAGCTGGGGGCGGAGTTCCACCTGCCGCACGGCGTCGCCAACGCGCTGCTGATCGCCAACGTCATCCGCTACAACGCCGCCGACATCCCGACCAAGCAGACCGCCTTCAGCCAGTACGACCGGCCCAAGGGCGTCGCCCGCTACGCCGAGATCGCCCGGCACCTCGGTCTCGGCGGCAGCCGCGACCATGAGCGGGTGGAGACGCTGGTGGCTTGGGTGGAGGAGCTGAAGCGGACGCTGGACATCCCGGCCTCGATCCAGGCCGCCGGGGTTCCGGAGGCGGAGTTCCTGGCCCGGCTGGGCGCCATCGCCGAGGCCGCCTTCGACGACCAGTGCACCGGCGCCAACCCGCGCTTCCCGCTGGTCGCGGAGATCCGCCAGCTCCTGCTCGACAGCTACTATGGCCGCGCCTACGCCGAGGGGGCGGAGCGGGCTCCGGAGGCCGGGGCGGAGCGCAAGCCGGTGGCGCTGGTCCGTTCACGCTGACCCCTTCACACTGATCCACGCCTGACAAGGGCCGCTTGGCGCCGGGAAACCGGAGGCCGGGCGGCCCTTTCTTTTGTCCGGAAAAAAAGCCGGTCTGCCGAAGACTTCACGCCCTGACGCCATGAAACGTCGATTGGCTGTGAACCCATTGTCTGAAACGGCGGCAGGTGATTCCGGTCATGATTCGATCCTATCAATCCGATTACCGCCATCGCGGCCCCGCGATGCATGCATTCGTCTTCAAGGTCCGGCGCTCGCGGAAGACGCGGCACGGCTTTACCAAGGAGGCGGTGCGATGACTGTGTCGGTCTGTGGCACGCTGGACGAGATCCTGCACCCGGCCTCCGCCGATTTCCGCAGTCTGCCGGACCTGATCGGCGGGCTGATGGGGCGGCTGGCCGACCGCGCGCCGCTGCGCGGCGGGGCGCTGTGGCTCCAGGACATGGGCACGCTGGTGCTCGCCCAGGATCGGGCGGGCGGGCGCCTGTGCTGGACGGCGGACGGCGACCCCAACGACGCCGCGGCCGACCCGGAGGCGGTGGTGGTGCCCATCACCTACGCCGACGCGCCGGTCGGCGAGATGCGGCTGGTCCTCGACCGCGCGCCGGACGGCGCCGCGCCCGAGGCGCCCATGCTGCAGGACGTCGCCCGCCAGTGCGGCTATCTGGCCAAGCGCTACGAGGTGCGGCGCTGGGCGGAGCGGCGGTTCGGGCGGCCCCTGATGATGGTCGGCATGAGCCCGGCGCTGCGCGAGCTGGACGCCTTCCTGGAGCAGGCCGCCCACAGCGCGCTGCCCGTCCTGCTGACCGGCGAGTTTGGAACGGAGAAGGCGCAGCTCGCCGCGGCGATCCACGGCTGCGGGCCGCGGCGCGACGGCCCCTTCGTCCAGGTCAACGGGGCGGACCCGGCGGGCACTCCCGCCGACTGGTTCGCGCGGGCCGCAGGCGGCACCCTGTTCCTCAGCGGCGTGGACGAGATGACCCCGGCCCTTCAGGGGCAAATCGTCCAGCACATGCCCTCCCAGCTCGGCCAATGGCTCGACGCGCCGGGGGGCTGGCCGCTGTCCGCCACCGGGGCGGCCGCCGGGATGGCCAGTGGGATGGGGGAGCCGCGGGTCATCGCCTCGACGACCGCCGACCTGCGGCGGCTGGCGGAGGAGGGGCGCTTCTCCCGCCCGCTGCTGGCCGAACTGGATTTCCTGTGCGCCACCGTGCCGCCGCTGCGCGACCGGCCGGCGGACATCGAGCCGCTGGTCCTCGCCGCCCTGGAGCGCCACGGTGGGCGTGCCGACGAGACGCGGACCGACGAGTTGATCGCCCTGTGCAAAGCCCACAGCTGGCCGGAGAACCTGTTCGAGCTGGAGCGGGTGATCGCCCGGCTGGCGGTGATGACCGGCGGCCGGCCGATCCGCCACGGCGACGTGCGCCGCCACGCCCCCTGGATGGTCGGCGGCGCCATGCCGACGGACCCGGAGGCCGGCATTCATCCGGTGGGCCATCCGAACGGCCATCCGGAGCCCGCGTCCGTTGTCCCGCCGGCTCCCTCGCCCGCGGACCATTGGGTGCACTGCGCGCTGACCCGCGACCAGGACGCCCTGGCCCGGCTGCACGGCGGCCTGCGCAAGGCGCTGGTGTTCCTGGGTGAGCGCTTCGCCGACCCGATCACGCTGGATGAGCTGTCCCGGCAGGCCCATGTCAGCCCGTCGCACCTCAGCTACCTGTTCCGGACGGAGCTTCAGACCTCCTTCAAGGGTCTGCTTGGCCGCATCCGCATCCACAAGGCGCGCGAGCTTCTGGCCGCCGACCGCCGCCTGCCCATCACCGAAGTGGCGATGAGCGTCGGCTACGGCGACCTCAGCCATTTCGAGAAGAGCTTCCGCCGCCTCGTCGGGGAAAGCCCGCGAGAATTCCGGCGCAACCTGCCGGGAGCCGGCCGGCGGCCCTGAACCGGCCTTCACGCCTCATTTCAACGAAACGTCCGAAGCGTACGGGAACGTTCCCTGTTCCGTGCCGGCGTCCACGGCCCGGCGTGGTTCGGCATTGGCGTTCCCGCTTTTTTCCATGGCCGGCCATCGGACCGGCATCGCAAGACGGGTGGGATCATGGATAGGTACTGCGTTGGATTCATTGCCGTTGCCAGCCAGAAGATGGCCTTGTATGCCGGCAACAAGGACATCGATGAATATTTCAAGAATGTCGATCCGGACAAATTGGATGCAATGGGTTTCATTGTTTACTGTAGGTCTGTGCTTGGCTATCAGGCAAATGGGATCTATCGATTTTTAAGGTATATGAAATCATCGCCGCTATCCAACAGCGCCCTGCAGGCTCTGGCGTCCATCTATGCCGGCCATTTCGCGATCTTCGCCGAAGCGTCCGGCGACGGTGGGATACAGCGTACGGTGACGGGCTTCAACCCGGCCTCGCTGACCTCCAGCATGATCAAGACGACGCCTTTGAAGCAAGGTGGCGCGATGCCGGGAAAATGGTACGACGACAAAGAGATGTTCATGGACCCCACCCGGCGTGTCATCTCCATCCCCGTCTCAAAGGCGGTGTATGAGACATTCAGGGATGACCTGGAGGAATTGAAGAACAACCGGTCGACGTTGCTGACGGGAGCGAACAGCAGCGGGAACATGCTGTACGGCTGGTACATGCTCGACAAGAGTGCCAGCAAATACAATTGCGTTACCGCCAGCATAACGGCGTCATCGAAAATCATCGAAAAACTGGAACGGCAAGACCCGAAACCAGAGGGCTTGGACGAGCTGAAAAATGTGACGGACAAGCTGGATTATTGCGCGAACACCCTCACCAGGGGCGGCGCCGGGACACTGACCTGGGTGTTGTTGGGGATGCAGGCCGGCAGTTTTCTGGTGGAGGATCGGAAATTGCTGGATGGCATTCTCTACGAGGCGCTCAACAGGCGGTCGAAGGTGTGGTCGCCGAAACTGTGAGTGTCTCCGCGGAAACGGCCCCGCCCGAGAGGAGGTCATCCTTCGGGCGGGGCCGTTTTCTTTGGCGAAGCGGGAACCGTGGTGACGCCCGCAATCGATGCCAACGCATCGATCGGCTTCCGTTCATCTGATCAGGTTGACCAGCCTGATCTCGCCGGTCGTGGCCTCGTAGACGGCGAAGTACCCCGCCCCGCGCGACAGGCCGGGATCAAGCGCCAGAATGTTGGCCCAGCGGTTGCCGATGAGGGCCCAAAGGCTGTCCAGCTCCGAACCGTACAGGGGGCGGGCCGCCAGCCATGCCGGGTCCAGGCCGATGCGGAAGCCGGGATCGGACAGCACGGTCTCCACCCGCCGGCGCAAAGCGTCGCGGAACCGTTCCAGCGAATCCGCCGTCATGTCCTTGGCCGAGCCTGGGAAATCATCGAGCAGTGCCTGGTCCGCCGCCGCGAAGTCGTTCCGGGGCAGCGGCGTGCCGCGCAGCGCCTGCAGCACCGTTTCGATGCGGTCCAGCGGCGTGTTCGGGTCCTGGAGAACGTCGCCGATCGGCTTCAGGCAGCGCAGGACCGACACCGCGTCCCGTCCGTCGGGATGGCTGGCGAGATGCTCGTGGATCGCCGCGTTGGACGCGGTCAGGATGTCGTCCAGATGCAGGCGGCCAACTGCGGCGGCGGTCATGGCCGCGACCTGCCTGTCGATGGCGTCGCGGACCGCCTCGGCGTCGCCTTGACCCAGCGCCGGCCGGATGGTGTCCCACATCCCCCGGTCCATGATCGGTTCCAGGCTGTCGCCCAGCGTCATGACGATCCGGCCCTCGCCGGCGCACAGCGGGGCGAACACCCCCAGCATTTGGACCGAGAAGGGGAAGTCGAGAACCACGGTCCGCGCCGTCCATCCGGACGCCATCAACGGCGCGACGACGCTCGCGGCCAGGGCGTCCGCCGTCCAGGTTCCGGGGGACAGCAGCGGCTGTCCGTCGGCGCTCCGTCCGCCGCTGCCCTGGTTCACGACGAGCAGGTCCAGAGTTCGTTGCGCCTCGGCGCCGGTCGGGGAAGGGCCGAGCCGTTGCGCCGCGTCGACGGGGTTGTCGTTCAGGGTGATCCGGAAAGCGTCGTCGGGGTGGTAGCTGCGCGGGTACTCGGCGGCGGACCCCTGCGCCAGCTCCGCGCTGCTCAGCATCAGATGGCGGCACCGGCCCTGGCGCAGCGCCGTCACCGACGGGTCGGCGCCCTCCGGCGCTCCGGTGCGCAGGCCGAGGGCGGTCAGGGCGTTCAGCGTGGCGGCCAGCCGGCCGCGGACGGCGCCGTCGTCGGTCTGCGCGAGGCTCTCGCGGACCGAGCGGATCGTCTCGGACAGGGCGGCGACGGGCAGTTCCCGGATCAGCGAGGGCGGCGGCGCGCCTGGCGCGGCGCCCGTCACGGTGAGCGTGGCCCCGACCGGGGCATAGCGGAAGGGGCCAAGATCCGCCTCGTCATGCCAGACGATGGCCAATTGCCTACCGTCACGGGTCAGCGTGAAATTGCTGCGGTGGGTGGCCAGCCAGTCCTCGATCTGCGAGGCGGCGGCGCTGAGGATGTCGTCCGGCGGGCGCCTGGGCTCACCGTCCTGGAGCAGAATGGCGACGGGGGCCGCGGCGGCGGCGTGCTCTTGCCCTGGCAAGCCCTGCTCCAGCTGCAGCGCCGCGGCCCAGGGACCCTGAATCACCGGCTGGATGCCCGGACCGTTCAGCGCCGCCGCCAGCGAGGGCAGGGAGGTGAGGTGGTTCAGCAGCGCCCCGGAATCCTCGAAGCCATTGCGCAGAAAGGCCGCCCGCTTCTCCAGATGGCTTTCCATGGCCGCCGACACCCAAAGGCCGAATCCCATGGCGCTCGCGATGGCCGCGTCGCCATCGCTCCAGGCGCCCTTGTCCTTGGCGGCCTTGATGGCCGCGGAGACCGTCTCGGGCAGGGTGGCCAGATCCGCGTAACCGAAAAGCTTGGTGGCGAACCAGCCGTCGAAGGCCGTCGCCAGCGCCTTGTCCGTGGCGAGCGCGTAGCCCTGGCAGAGCTGCTCCAGGATCACGACGAACAACCGCTGCACCGCGATGTCGCCAAGCCCGTCGATGGCCTTCAGGGACAGCGGCGCCACGCCTTCCCGGATGCGGGCGCGGATCGCCGCGATACCGTCCGCCGTGGTCTGGTCCTGGTTGGCCAGCAGACCGTGCAGCTTGGCGATCAGCGCCGGAGCCGCGTTCCGTGGCGGGGGCGCCGAGCGGCAGAGGGCATCGACCGACCGCAGGGCCGAGGTGATCCGGTAGGCTGTTCCCGGCCGCGGCAGGCCGTCTTCGAGCCGCAAGTCGCCGGTGAAGCGCCGCCATTGCTGCTGGGCGGCCAGGGTGCCGTGGCGTGGGATGGTCACGTCGACCAGCACGGCGGCGCAGCCGTTGCGTCCGTAATCCGCCTTCTCCCGGCTTCCGACGCCCGCTCCCCCGACGCCCGACGCCCCGCCTCCGGTGTCCTCCGTCGCCGGGCCGTCCGCGGGCGCCGCACCGGCCAGCCGGTGAAGCAGTCCGTACAGCTCCAGCTTGAGCGAGAACAGGGCCATGACAAGGACGTTGTGCAGACGCTGGAACAGCGCGAACCAGGCCGGCGCCGGCAGGGCGGGGTTGACGAGAATCCGGGCGACCCACCCGCGGGTGCCTCCGCGCCCATCCTCCAGGACGATGAAGCGGCTGTTTCCGGACGGATCGGTCTCGGCCGCCCGCTGCGCCAGCGCCCGCATGCGGTTGCGCAGCCAGCCCGCCAGTTGCGGATAACCGCCGTTGAGGAGGCGCGTCAGCGCGCGGTCGGCGTCGGCCAGACGGTCCGCGGGAAGCGGCCCGTCGGACGCGACCTTGAAGCGGATGGCGAGCCGGAGGCGGCAGGCGGCTTCGGCGGTGTAGGACAGATGAACGCCGCCGGCGGCCTGCGCCGCGTCGTCCAGCCCGTCGATGATGCGGGCGAGGCCCGCCATGATGGCTTCCACCGCGTCCCAGCTCTGCGCCGCCGCCATGTCCTGGTCGAGGCCGCGAAGCTGGCGCCGTTCCTCTTGGAAGGGAGCGGTGCCACCCGCCTCCGCCGGTCCGGCAAACGCCTCGATCAGCGGCAGCAGGATGTCGCGGACGCCGCGCAGCCGGCGCGAAATGTCGTCGGACCCGATGGGCTGGCCGGCCTTCGCCGCGCCGACGACGCCCGACGTCTGTTTCAGCAGGCGTCGGGCGCCGCTCAGCCGGTCGTCGGGAAGGGGAAAGCGCTCGCCCTCATAGACCGCTCCGGGTGGCACGCCCAGCAGGCCCGGCGTTCCTTCGCCCGCCACGAACAGGCGCTCCATGGCGGCGGTCTGGATTGCGGCGGTCTCGGCGGTGGCCCGCGCGCCGGGCGCTCCGATCCCGAAGGAGGCCCCGCGCACCATCCGCAGCCAGTCCGTCTCGGACGGCTGGAGCGGGTGGACGGCCACCGCGGTCCAGCCGTCCGAGACGTCGCGCTGGGAGGACGGCACGACCGGCAGGCCCAGCGCCTGAGTTGCGGCACCGGCCACCGCGTCCATGCTCGCCTCCACCGGAGTGGCGGGCGGGGCGGAGGGCGGAGTTTCGGGCGCGACAACGATCAATTTCCGGCGCGTGCGGGACGGCATGCGGGATGTCCTTCAGCTCGGTTGGGGCCCGGATTTGCGTCCAGGTTCGGAAACGGGCGGAAACGCCTCCGCCCCGCGCGAGCCGGGAAACCGCGCGACGTCGCGGACACCCCGGGGCGGCAGGTCGGTGGCGGCGGCGTCAAAGGGCCGGGTCGCCCTTGCTGTTCATCGCCCGCGCGATCTGCGCGCTCGCTGCGGCCATGGCCTGCTGCGCCGCCTCGTTGGCTGCGACGACGGCCTTCTGCTGCTGCTCGCTGGCCTGCTGCATCGCCTGACCGCCGGCTCCGGCTCCGCTGGCGGCCTGAAGCGCCTGGGACATCGCCTCGTTCGCCTGGGACATCGCGCCCTGCTCGTCGGCATGGCCGCCGGGGTGGGCGGTCAGGCCGGGGATCGCCTCCACGGCGTGGCCGGCGAGCTGGATGGCCTGCTCGACGGCGGCCAGCGCCTGCTCGGCGGCGGCGTTCACGCTTTTCACCGCGTGGTCGAGCAGCGCGCTGGCGATTTCGGCGGGCGTCTTGGTGCCCGCCTCGAACGGCGCCGTATCGGGCGCTGCGACCGGAGCGTCGGCCGGCGGCGCCGCCGGCGCGGCGGGCGTGGCCGGAACCGCCGCGTCCGGTGCCGCCGGAGCGGCCGCCGGTTCAGGGTGCGGGCTGCTGGGGGGCTGGGAAACGCCCATCCTTCGATCTCCTTCGTCCGGTTCGGTTTTGCGGCGGGCGTGCCGTCGTGGCCGTCCGCGTCTCCGCCGGCGCCGCCGCGGCTTCGGCGGTCGGTGTGGATGGCGCAGAGGGCGGCGCAGAAAGCGGTGCACAGGGCGCTGCAGAAGGCACCGCCCCGGTCACGGCCTGTTGAGGCGAGTCAGGCGGCGGCAGTGGTGGCAGTGGTGGCAGTGGTGGCGGTGGCGGGGGGATCGGGGCGAAAGCAGCGCAGCGAGATCACCCCCGCGGCCCCCATCTGGATTTCCGCCTGGATGCCCTTGCCGAAGACGGGGAAGAGACAGGACGCGCCGTCCTGGCCCATGATGCCGCGTTGCGGCGGCGTCGCCGACAGCAGGGCCTGCGCCCCGGCGAGATAGCCGGCCACCAGCACCCGCACCGCGTCGCCGGTCTCGTCCCGGAAGGCCGTGTCGCGGACGATCTGCAGCGCCCCGTCCGACAGCCGGGCGAAGCCGACCGGCCGGCCGCGCTTCTGCCAGTTGGAAACCGCCCGCGCCACCTCCGCCGGGGCGGCCAGCGGGGGGACCTGCGGGCATTCCAGGAAGCCGAACAGCTGCGGCAGGATGGTGTCCAGTGTGCCGCCGGCCCGTTTCTTCCGGTCGTCCGGCGTGGCGGTCAGGGAGCCCAGCCGGTTCACGTAGATGAGATAGAACTGATAATAGTCCGCGAACTCCTGCACGGTGCGCGCCTGCTCCACCGCGAAGGCGGCCGCCTCCTTCTGCAGCTCGGGGTTCGCCGTCCCCTGGCTTTCCTTGCGGTAGAGCAGCTCCTGCACCGCCAGCTGCTCGTCGAAGCCCATGAACTGGAAGACCGGAGCCCCGGAGACTCCCAGCCCGGCGAGGAAGGACGCGCTGGCGGCGAAGTCGTCCTGCGTCAGGAGAGTGTGGTCGGCGAGGATGCGCTTGACCTGGGCCGACACCGTGGCGCTGGTCTCGCCGGATTCGGCGTCGGCCAGCGTGCGCAGGCTGTCCACCCCGAGCGTCATCAGCTTCACCGGGCTGACCATCAGCTTCAGATTGGGCAGCAGGGCCAGCCGCGTCGCGTGAAGACCCTGCTGGACCTGCTCCACGAGCGTGCTCTCGTCCGGGAAATCGTAGCGCGGGCCGGCGTTGCTGATGGCCCAGTCGAGCCACTCCGACCCGCCATCGATGAAGGCGAGTGCAAGCCGCCCCAGGTCGGTGAGCCCGGCGCGGTTCTGGATCATCTTGTTGGCGACAGAGACGGTCATGGTGGGGACACCTGCGTAAGGGTCAGCTCGACGGGAAGCTATTCAGGACCGTGGAGGCCGCGGTACCGATGCTGGTGAAGTCGTTGGCGGCGCTCGTCATCATTCCCTGGGCCTGGGTCAAGGCGGTGACGTATTTCGGGTCGCCCGTCGCCAGGAGCTGCGCCATCGCGACACCGATCGCCGTGGTGGCGATGGTCGAGACGTTGCGCAGCGTGTCCGTCGCGTCCTGCACGGCCATGGCCGTGGACTGGGCGACCGCCTGATAGGCTTTCCCCGCGCCGCTGGTGGTGACGACCTGCGGGCTCATGGTCGCCGTCTGCGTCTGGTTTATGACGTCAATGATCTGCGCATTGACCTTCGTGGGCTCCGACATGAAGGCTCCTTGCTCGTTGTGGCCTGGACGGCCGGCCGCTGGGAGATGGACGCGGGGTCAATCACGACCCGCCGGTGACGGTGCTGTTTCCGGTACCGCCGGTGACGGTGCTGTTGCCGGTGCCGCCAGTGACGGTGCTGTTTCCAGAGCCGCCGGTGACCGTGGGGGGCAGGGTGGTGAGCGAGGTCGTCAGCAGCGGGGTCAGCGGCTGCAGCGGCGACGCGCTGCCCCCCGAACCGGACGAGCCCGAACCGGACGACCCCGACGGCGGCGGCGGGGGCGTGGTGGGGAAGGGCACGGACAGCATCTTGGCGCAGGCGGCGGTGACCGCGGCGGAATTGACCATGCCGGCGTTCTGTTGGCGGTGCACGGCGTTGTGCATCGCCATGCCGAGCGTCTCGACCATCACGGCGTCGAGCATGGCGAACGACTGCGCGGGGGACTGTCCCGTCAGAAGCGTGACGATGTCCGACGTCGCGTCGATCACCTGGGTGTTCACGGTGCCTTCGTCGCTCATGATTTTGCGGTTCCCTTGGTGATGATCAGCGTGAGGACCTGGGCGAGCGCGGCCTCGGTGATGACCTGGGCGCGCTGCTGGTTGGCGACGGCGTTCTGCATGGCCAGGCCGAGGCTGTCGGCCATGGCGACGTAGGTCATGTCCATTGCCAGGGATGGGGTCAGGCCAAGCGGTATCGCCGTGTTCGCCGCGACCGATCCGGCAAGGCTGGCGGAGCTTCCGTCCGGCATTCACACTCTCCAGCCTTCAGGCTCCCGCCACAGCTTCTGCGGACACGGGCTTCTGCGCGACCGGGCGCTTCAACCTGTGACGGAGGCCGCCCCCGGTTTCCCGAGGGCGGCCCGCCGGCTCTCCTTAGGAGAGGCCCAGGATCTGGGTGGTGACGACGCCGGTCGAGGCCGTGTCGACGGAGTACAGGGTCGACAGGCCCTGCGTGGTCGCCGCCTGCATCACCACATAGGACTGCTGCTGGTTGTTCGTGGCGTTGTGGGCCGCGTTCGACAGCGCCTGGCTGGTGGCGACGAACAGGTTGCCCATCGCGACGGCCGGGGCGTCGCCCAGGACCTTGGTGTTGACCTGGGAGACCGAGTCCGTGATCTGGTTGTTCAGGGCGGTCGGGAAAGCCATCGTGTTTGCTCCTTACATCAGATGTTGCGTTGGTTCGAGGCCAAAGCGCCGGCGGCGGTGCGGCGGACGGCGGCGGGTGCCGCGCCCGCCGACCGGTCAGCCGAGGAGCTTCGACGTGGCGGCGCCGGTGGTCGCGGTGTCGATGGAGTAGAGCATCGCGACGCCCGTCGTCGTGGCGGCCTGCGCCGTGACGTACATCTGCTGCTGCGCCAGGGTCGCGTTGTGGGCCGCGTTGGCCAGCGCCTGGGCGGTGGCCTGGTACAGGTTGCCCATGGCGATCGCCGGCGAGCTGCCAACGACCTGGACGTTGCTCTGGGCTACGGAATCGGTGATCTGGCTGTTGACTGCCGTCGGGAAAGCCATCTGACGTTATTCCTTGGCGAATGGTTCGGGATGGATGGCCGGCGGCCCGTTCCGGATGCCCGCGGGCGCCCGGTCCTGGCCGGTCGGCTCATCAGCTCCCCAGGATCGACTTGGTGGCGACGCCGGTGGAGGCGGTGTCGATCGAGTAGAGCGTGGCGACGCCCATGGTCGTGGCGGCCTGCATGGTCACGTAGGACTGCTGCTGGTTGTTGGTGGCGTTGTGGGCCGCGTTGGCCAGCGCCTGGGCCGTGGCCTGGAACAGGTTGCCCATGGCGATCGCCGGAGCGTCGCCCAGGACCTTGGTGTTGGCCTGGGTGACGGAATCGGTGATCTGGTCGTTCACGGCGGTCGGGAAAGCCATTTGTTCGTCCTCTTCGGTTGCCTGCCGCCCGCCCGCCATCCCTCATGGAAGGCGGGGTGGCGCAGGTGGTTTGAAACGTCGACGGCGGCTTGGGTCCGGCTTACGAGCCGAGGCCCTTGACGCCGGTGCTGAGGATGCTCTTCGTCGCCACGCCGGTGGAGGCGGTGTCGATCGAGTAGAGCGTGGCCACGCCCTGGGTGGTGGCGGCCTGCGCGGTCACGTAGGACTGCTGCTGGGCGTTGGTGGCGTTGTGGGCCGCGTTGGCCAGCGCCTGAGCCGTGGCCTGGAACAGGTTGCCCATGGCGATCGCCGGAGCGTCGCCCAGGACCTTGGTGTTGGCCTGGGTGACGGAATCGGTGATCTGGTCGTTCACGGCGGTCGGAAATGCCATTGTCTTTCCTCACTGGTGGGGCCGGTTTCAAAGGCGGCCGCTGGTGGCGTCGATCATTCGCGCAGCCTCATGCGACCATGGGATGCGTGAACAGCAGACGGTGCGACTGTAGCGATGTGGAATGCCGTCCGATTGGTCTATCCGGCGAAAGAATCCGGCGGATCGCGTGAGTTTTGTGCGCTTGGGTTGCGTGTCGGCGATTGATGCGGAGAAAGCGTGTGGCGTCGGTGCGACCGATTCTTGCGCAGCGGGCACAACGATGGCCGCAAGGCCACGCAATTCCGCGTCCCGCCGCCCGCGCCGCCGCCCGGGAAACCGGCGCCATCCGGAGGAATTGACGGCGAGGGGAGGGGCGACGGGAACGCGAAGCGGCGTCGCTCCACGGATTGCGGGGATGACGAACGAAATCACGCCGCTCTATTCTTGGTCTGGTCTTTGATGATACTGTCGATATGGAACGAAGTCTGGAAGGTGCCGAGCGTGCTTAAGAAAAGTGCAGTATCCGTGGCCCCAAACACTGCCGTTGCAACAAATGAAACCAAACGGGCGGCGCACAGCGCATTTGATAATGCGCAGGGGCAGCTGTTCGGCATCATCATGACCGCGTTCGGGATTTCCATACTGCATGCCGCCGGATTGATCACCGGGCAGGCGGCGGGGCTGTCCTTCGTCATCGCCTACGCCACGGGGCTGGATTTCGGCCCGGTGTTCTTCGTGGTGAACCTGCCCTTCTACGCGCTGGCGCTGGCGCGCATCGGCTGGCGCTTCACCGCGAAATCGCTTCTGGCGGTCACCAGCATCTCGGTGCTGACCACGCTGGCGCCGCAGGCGATCCGCTACGACGCGCTGCACCCCTATGTGGCGGCGGTTCTGGCGGGCTTCTGCATCGGCATCGGGGTGATCGGCCTGTTCCGCCACGGCTCCAGCGGCGGCGGGGTGGGCATTCTCGCCTTCTACATCCAGGAGAAGACGGACTTCCGCGCCGGCTGGCTCCAGGCCATGTTCGACGTGGTGATCTTCTCCATGGCGGTCTTCGTGATCGACGGGAAGGCCGTGCTGGCCTCGATGCTGGGGGCGGCGGTGCTGAACGCCTTCGTCGCCTTCAACCACCGGACGGACTGGTACGTGGCCCGCTGAGACCCGTCGTCCGGCACCATCCCGCCGCGACCGTCGCGGCCTGTTGCATTTCTCCGCGGGATGGGTACCCTGTCCCGCATCGCCAGCCACGCTGGCCGTAAGCGTTCAACGTCAACCAACGCACTCAACGATCCTCGCCGATCGGAGTGCGTTCGCGTGTTCGGACGGACGGCCATCGGCGGGGACCAGTGTGGAGCACACCATGGGTCCCCAGCAAGGGCCGGATCAAAGGCCGGCGGCGGCGCGCGATCCGGCGCAAGGCCGCCTGATCGTCCTGGCCGCCGTCCTCTTCGTCTCCTACCTCTGTGTCGCCCTGTCCCTTCCCGTCGTGCCGCTGTTCGTCGCCGGGGATCTCGGGATGGGCAATGTCTGGGCCGGGCTAGGCGTGGGAAGCGCCTTCCTCGCCACCATCCTCAGCCGCGGCTTTGCCGGAACCGTCTCCGACCGACGCGGCGCCAAGCGCGCGGTCGGGCGGGGGCTGGCCTTTTATGTGGCCGGCGGGCTGGTCTCGATGGCCGCCGGTCCTCTATCGTTCTCGCCATGGGCGGCCTTTTCCGTGCTGGTGGCGGGCCGTCTGCTCATCGGCGTCGGCGAAAGCCTCGTCGGGGTCGGGGTGGTCGCCTGGGGGATCGGCATCGTCGGGCCGCAGCGCTCGGGCCGCGTGCTGGCGCTGATCGGGGCGGCGCTCTACGGCGCCTTCGCGGCGGGCGGACCGCTGGGGCTGGCGCTGCTCGACGGCTTCGGCTTCTCCGGCGTCATGGCGGTCAGCGCGCTGCTGCCCGCCGTCGGGCTTCTGGCGATCCGGCGCATGGAAGGGACCCCGGCCCATCCCGGCGCCGAGCGGCCGCCCTTCCGCAGCGTGCTGGGGCGGATCTGGCGCCAGGGCGCCATCGTCAGCCTCCAGGGCATCGGCTTCGCCGCCATCGGCGCCTTCTTCTCGCTGCACTTCGTCCGCGAGGGCTGGCCCCACGCCGGGCTCGGCCTGACCGCCTTCGGCCTTGGCTTCGTGCTCGTCCGCTTCGCGCTGGGCCATCTGCCCGACCGCTTCGGCGGCCTGCGCGTGGCGATGGGGTCGCTGGCGGTGGAGGCGGTCGGGCAGGCGCTGCTGTGGACCGCGGGCGACCCCGTCACCGCGCTGGCCGGCGCCTTCCTGACGGGGCTCGGCTGCTCGCTGGTCTTTCCCGCCATGGGGCGAGAGGTCGTCCATTTGGTCGAGCCGCAACTCCGCGGCACCGCGCTCGGCGCCTTCGCGGCCTTCCAGGACGTCGCTTACGGCCTGACCGGACCGCTCGCCGGTCTGCTCGCCGACCGGGTGGGCTACGGCGGCGTCTTCCTGCTGGGGAGCGCCGCCGCGGCGCTGGGCTTCCTGACCACCGTCCAGCTCCTCCGCGCGCGGCCGGTGGTGAAGACCAGCCCGACCTGAGGGGGCCTATTCCCCCGCCGCGGCCTTCAGGAGGGTGATGCTGATCCGCCGGTTCTGCGGGGCCAGCGGGTTGGCGGCGTCGAGATGGTCGAGGTCGGCGCGGCCCTCCACCCGAACGATCCGCCGGGCCGGCACGCCGGCGGCGATCAGTTCGCGGCGGGCGGCGTTGGCGCGGTCGCTGGACAGTTCCCAGTTGCCGTACTTCGCCCCGTCCGCATAGCCCAGCGCGTCGGTGTGGCCGGTGATGCTGAGGCGGTTGGGCGACGACGCGACGGCGCCGGCGACCAGCCGCATCAGCCGGCGCCCCTGCTCGTTCATCTGGGCGGAACCGACGTTGTACATCGACACCTTCGCCTGATCGGTGAGCTGCACGCGCAGGCCGACGGACGTCTGCTCGATCACGACGCTGCCGGCCAGCGCCCCCAGCTCCGGCATCGTCTCCAGCGCCGTGCGCAGGTCGCGCTCGGCCTTCTCCAATCCCTGCTGCTCGGTCAGCGCCGCGGTCTGGCGGTCGAGCAGGGCCTCCAGCTCCGCCCGCGCGTCGCGGTCCGTCTGGCTCCGGCCGCCGGGCGGGTTGGGCATGGGGTCCTTGCGTCCGGCGGGCTCGCGGTCGCTCTCGCCCAGCGAGGCGACGACGGGCGGGGCGGCCACCGGCACGCTGTGCTCCCCCGGCGCGTTGGGGGTGGACAGCGCCCCCGTCTTGTCCACCGCCCGCCCGGCGAGCATGCCGTCGGCGCCCGAGTTGGACTGGGACAGGGCCACCGGGTTGAAATAGTCGGCGATTCCCTTGCGCTGCTCCACCGTGGTGATGTTCATCAGCCACATGATCAGGAAGAAGGTCATCATCGCCGTCACGAAGTCGGCGTAGGCCAGCTTCCAGGCGCTGTTGTGCTCCTCCTCCTCCTCGCCGTAGCGGCGCTTGATGATGATCGTCGGCTCGATGCGCTTGCGGGGCATGGCGGGGCCTCAGGCGGGCTGGCTCGCCTCGCGGGCCTTCGCCTGCGAGGAGAGGGTGGTGGCGACCTCGACCTCGGCAAGGCTCGGCTGCGTGTCGGCGAACAGCACCTTGCGGGCGAACTCCGCGCAGACCTGCGGAGGGCTGCCGCGCAGATAGGCGCCCAGCCCCGCGCGCACGCAGATGAACAGCGTCAGCTCCGACTCGCGGCGATGGCGGGCGGCGGCGGCGATCGGGCCGACCAGCCCGTAGGACAGCAGCACGCCGAGGAAGGTGCCGGTCAGCGCGCCGCCGATCATGTGGCCCAGCACCTCCGGCGGCTCGCTGATCGCGCTCATCGCATTGATGACGCCCAGCACGGCGGCGACGATGCCCAGCGCCGGCAGCGCGTCGGCCAGATTCTGCAACGCCTTCGGCACTTGGTTCAACTCGCGCCCGATGGTCTCGATCTCCTCGTTCATCAGGGCTTCCAGATCGTGCGGGTTGTCCTGGCCCAGCGCGATCAGGCGCATGTAGTCGCACAGGAAGGTGACGCAGCGCGGCTGGCGGAAGACCGAGGGGTACTGGGCGAAGATCGGGCTGTCGTCCGGCTTGTCGATGTCGCTCTCGATGTTCGACACGCCCTTGGACTTCGCCTGCCGCAGCAGGGCGTAGAGCAGCGAGATTAGGTCCAGATACTCGTCCTTGCTGGTGTTCCGCCCGCGGGCCACCGCGCCGATGGTGCGCACCGTGGCGCGCAGCACCGCCATCGAGTTGGCGATGACGTAGCCGCCGATGCCGGCGCCGACGATGATGACGATCTCCACGGGCTGCCACAGCACGCCCATCCGCCCGCCCATGGCGGCGAAGCCGCCGAGCACGCTCAGGAAGACCGCGACGATTCCGAACAGCAAACGCATGATGTGTGTCCTCCGGCTCGGCCGAAAAGAGGGGTCGGGCTCAGCGAGCCGTCGTGTGGGGCGGGAGCGGTCAGGGCGTCTTCCACCGGCGCAGCACGCCGGCCAGCGCGTCGGCGGCGGCGAGCTGGCCGCCGACGGTGGCGCTGGACAGCGGCTTGCCCGCCGGGTCGGGCGGGACGGCCAGGGCGTCGAGCAGACCGGCCCAGCGAGTCCCGGCCAGCGCCTTGCCGTGGCGCTCCGCGGCGGCGGCGACCGCCGCGTCGTCGCCCGCCCGGAAGGCGGCCAGCGCGTGGAAGGCGATGTCGTCCGGCAGGGGCGCATCCTGCCCGCCCAGCAGCTCGGCGTAGGCGGCACGGGCCGCCGGCCATTCGCCGGCCCGGAACAGGCTGTCCGCCCGGATGCGCGCCGCCTCGGGTCCGGTCAGGCCGCGCAGCGCGTCGAAGGCGCGCATCGCCTCGCCCTCCGCCGCGAAGGCCTCGGCGCGCAGCAGGGCGCGGCGCCTGGCAATCTCAGGGGCGGCCGCCTGGGCGTCCGGCGCGGGACCGGCGGTGTGGTCGAGCACGGCCAGCGCCTCCGCCCCGCGCCCGGCGTCGAGAAGGACGCGGGCCAACTCCAGCCCGATGTCGGCGCGTTGCGCGCCGCGGGCGGTCTCGGCAAGTCCGTGGAGCAGGCGCGCGGCCTCCAGCGTGAAGCCGCCGCGGGCCAGCAGCCGGGCGAGCCGGCGCTGCTGCGTGCCGGCGTCGTCGTCGGTCAGCATCACTGTGCGGCCGTAACGCACCTGGAGGGACAGCGCGTCGAGCGCGCTGCCCGGGGTTGTCTCCAGATGGCCGATCACCGCGTCGAGGAGCCCGCGCCCGGTGGTCAGCGCCGCGCGGCCGCGCGCCGTCGCGCCGAAGCGGCGGCCGAGCAGGCCGAAGATGTCGAGCGCCGCGTCGATCCGCCCGGCGCGGGTGTAGGCGGCGCCCAGCGCGGCCAGCGCGTCCGTCTCCACATCGCCGCCGCGCCAGGCGTAGCGCAGGCTTTCCAGCTCCGCGATGGCGCCGGGATCGTCCAGCGCGCCGCTGGCCAGCCGCAGCTCGATGGAGCGCACCTGGGCGCGGTGACCGTAGAGATTTGGCAGGGCGGCGGCCCGCTTGTAGTGGGCCAGCGCCTCCGCCGTCTCGTTGTGCAGCTCCGCCAGACGGCCGCGGAAGAAGTCGAGCCGCCCGTCGGTGGAGCCGATGCCGTCCAGCGTGATCATCTCCAGCACGATCAGGTTCAGCGACGCGCCGTCCGCCGCCTCGCCCGCCGATTCGGCGAGCAGGGTCAGCAGACGGCCGCGCAGGTCGACGGGGTAGGACAGCAGCCGCTTCAGCGCGATGGGCAGGCTCGATTTCGCCGCGGTCCAGCGGCTGGGGGCCAGGGTGGCGCTGCGCCAGACATGATGGTCGGCGGCCGCGGGGGTGGGCTGGGCGCGGACGAACTGGCTGTCGTCGGGATCGGCGGTGCCGTCCAGCGCGCGGAGGGCGTCGCGCAGCAGGCGCAGCTCGTAGCGCTGGTCCGGTCCCGGCGTCAGGCTCTCCGCGGCGTCCAGCGCGGCGCGGCCCTCTTCCGGCAGGGCGCGGGCCAGCGTGAAGCGGGCCATGGCGAGCAGCGCGTCCACCCGCGCGCGGCCCTGGCTCTCGGCGATGCGCTGTTCCAGAAGCTGCTTGCGCGCGGGGTAGTCGTCGCCGGCCCAGGCGTCCAGGTCAAAGGCGCGGATCGGCGGATCGGTCTGGACGGCGGGGGCCGCGACCGGCGGCATGACTGATGGTGGCATGGCTGATGGCGGGACGGCGGCCACCGTCCGGGCGGGCTCCGGCTTCGGCGGCGGGGCAGGAGGCGGGGCTTTGGCGACCGGCTGCGGCGCGACCGGCTGCGGCGCTTGGACGATGGGTTGCGCATGGGCGCTGGCGACCGGGTTCAGCCGCTCGGCGAGGCTGACGGGCGCCGCTTGGGCCGCCACCACCGGAGCGGGCGCCGCTTCGGGAGCCGGCGGCGCGATCACCGGAAACACCGACGCGCCGGGCGCCTCGGCCAGCAGGATGCCTTCGGACGCCGGGACCGGGGCGCCGGGCTTGCGCGCCGGGCGGGGCGGGTCGGTGACGTCGATGAAGGTGATCCGCCGCTCCCGGCGCACGGTGACGCGGGCGCCGCAGGGCCAGTCCATGGTCAGGCTGCGCCCGTCCTCGGCCGTCTGGAAGCCGGTCAGCCGTCGCGAATAGGTGCCGTTCAGCGCCTCCAGCGGCCAGGGGACCGCCTGCGAAAAGGCGACGCGCCCGCCGCAGCTCCCGACATCGACCGCCGGGGCGCCCTGCGCGTTGACCAGCGCCAGGCGCGAGAAGTCGGCGTGGTCGCCCGTCTGCACGGTGATGGGGGCGGGTATGGAGTCCGCGGCGCTCGCGGGCGCGGTGAGGGCGGTGGTGACCGACAGCAGGGCCAGGGAGATGGACAGGGTCCGGCAGGGATGCATCGCGACTGCCCCAAATTTTATCTAAATCGGAATCAAATCCCCCAAGACACCGGTCAGTTCCCGTCGCGGCGCCTCAGGTTGAAACCCGGCTTTAAACTGCATCACCTAGGTTAAGGCGGCGTTCAAACCGAAGGTGTCCGGCGATGGAGAATCCCCTTTACATTGGATTGTCGCGGCAAGTGGCCTTGCGCCGGCAGCTCGATGTCGTGGCGAACAACATCGCCAACATGAACACTGCGGGATTCCGCGGTGAACGCATGCTGTTCGAAGCGGCGATGGAGCGCGGCGGCATGAAGCCGTCCGACAAGATCGCCTTCACCATCGACCGCGCCACCTACACCGACTTCACCGCCGGCAGCCTGAAGCCGACCGACAACCCCTACGACGTGGCGCTGGACGGCGACGGCTGGCTCCAGGTGCAGACTCCGGACGGCCCGCGCTACACCCGCGACGGGCGGATGCGCCGCGACGTGGACGGGCAGCTCGTGAACGCCGGCGGCTTCCCCTATCTGGACGACAACCAGCAGCCCATCGTCATCCCGGCCGACCGCAGCCGGATGGAGATCGGCACCGACGGGCTGGTCTCCGCCGACAACGAGATGATCGCCCGGCTGCGCGTCGTCCGCTTCGAGAGCCCGCAGGCGCTCGCCCAGACCGGGGACGTGCTGTTCGACGCCGTGGACGCCCAACCCCTGCCGGCCCCCGACACCCGGATCGTCCAGGGCAAGGTGGAGCAATCCAACGTCCAGTCCATCGCCGAGATGTCGCGGATGATGGAACTGACGCGCGACTACCAGTCGGTCACCCGCATGATGGACGACGGGCAGGACCTGCTGCGCTCCGCCATCAACCGCCTCGGCAAATCCGCTTAAAACCAGGAGATTGCGTCCATGCGCGTGCTCAGCATCGCTTCGACCGGCATGATGGCCCAGCAGTTGAACGTCGAGGTCATCTCCAACAACATCGCCAACATCAACACCACCGCCTTCAAGCGCGGGCGCGCCGAGTTCCAGGACCTGATGTACCAGTCGGAGCGGCGCCAGGGCAGCCAGTCCACCGACGCCGGCACCATCATCCCGACCGGCATCGAAGTCGGCCTCGGCGTGCGTCCGGGGGCGGTCAACCGCATCAACACGACCGGCAACCTGACCTCCACCGGGAACGAGCTGGACCTCGCCATCGAGGGGCGTGGCTACTTCAACATCCGCATGCCGGCGGGCGAGACCGCCTACACCCGCGCCGGCAGCTTCAAGCTGTCGCCGGAAGGGACCATCGTGACCAGCGACGGCCACCCCGTGCTGCCGGAGGTCACCGTGCCGCAGGGCACGCGGGAGATCGCCGTGAACGCGTCGGGTGAGGTGCAGGCCTTCGTCGACGGGCAGACCCGCCCGCGCGTGCTGGGCCAGCTGGTGATGACCGTGTTCGTCAACGAATCCGGGCTGGAGGCGATGGGCGACAACCTGTTCCGCGCTACCCCCGCCTCGGGCGAGCCGCAGGACGGCACCGGCGGACAGGCGGGCTTCGGCACCATCCGGCAGAAATATCTGGAATCCTCCAACGTCAACGTCGTCCAGGAGATCACCGAACTCATCTCCGCCCAGCGCGCCTACGAGATGAACGCGAAGGTGGTCGAGGCCGGTGACCAGATGGCCTCCACCCTCTCCAACATGCGGTGACCGCCATGCGGCGTTCCGTTCTTCATCTGGCCGGACTCGCGGTCGCCCTGCATCTGCTCGGTGCGCCCGCCCAAGCGGCCTATCTCTCCGATGGCGAGGGAGCCGTGGAGGCGCTGCTGGCGCAGGAGCTGGCGGCTTCGCTCGGCCCGGCGGTGCCGCCGGACGCGCGGGTCTCGCTGGTGCTGACCGTGCCCTTTTCCGGCCCGGTGGAGGCGGTGCGCGACCTGTCCTACGATCCGCGCGGCGGGCTGGTCCGCGCGCTGGTCAGCAGCAACGGGCGCATCGTCGAGGTGAAGGCCAAGGCCGACATCATGGTGGAGGTGCCGGTGCCGACGCGCCGCATCCTGCCCGGCGAGGTCATTGCCGACAGCGACCTGACCACCATCCCGATGCCGCTGGAGCGGCTGAACGGCGCCGTAGTCACCTCCCGCGACAGCTTGGCCGGGCTGGCCAGCCGCCGCCAGCTCTCCGCCGGGCGGCTGATCCAGACTTCCGCGGTCGGTGCCCCGCTGGTGGTCCAGCGCAACAAGCCGGTCAGCCTCGTCTACGAGGACGGGCCGCTGCAGCTGATGGCGCGTGGCCGCGCCCTGCAGGACGGCGGGGTGGGGGAGCTGGTGCGGGTGATGAACATCGCCAGCAACATCGTCGTCACCGGCACCATCACCGGCCCGCAGACCGTCACCGTTGCCGGGCCTCCGGACGCCATGCCGCCCTCCGCGGCTTCTGCGAAATTCTGAGTCCAATCAAGGACACGCCCATGCGCACGCTCCCGCCCCGCCTCCTGTTTCCGTTCCTCGCCCTGACGGTGGCGCTCGCCGGCTGCGGACGGCTGCTCGACGTGGGGCAGGCGCCGCGCCTGTCGGAGATCTCCAACCCGGCCATGGCGCCGGAGGCGCGCGTCATCTCCATGCCGATGCCGCGCCCCAACACCAACGAGCAGGTGCCGAGTTCGCTGTGGCGCACCGGGTCCCGCGACTTCTTCCGCGACCCGCGGGCCAAGCAGGTGGGTGACCTTCTGACCGTCATCATCAACATCGCCGACCAGGCGCAGCTGCAGAACCAGACGCAGCGCCAGCGCTCCAACGCCGAGTCGGCGGGCGTGCCGAACTTCTTCGGGCTGGAGTCGCGGCTGCCGGCGGTGCTGCCCGACGCGGTGAACCCGTCCAGCCTCGTCGACATGGACAGCTCCTCCTCCTCCTCCGGCACCGGGACGATCCAGCGCAACGAGCGCATCGCCATGCGCGCCGCGGCGGTGGTGACCGAGGTGCTGCCCAACGGCAACTTCGTGATCGCCGGCCGGCAGGAGGTGCGGGTGAACTACGAGCTGCGCGAGATGCGCATCGCCGGGGTCATCCGGCCCGAGGACATCACCAACGTGAACACCATCGACTACGACAAGATCGCCGAGGCGCGGATCACCTACGGCGGGCGCGGCCAGATCACCGACGTCCAGCAGCCGCGCTACGGCCAGCAGGTCTTCGACATCATCATGCCCTTCTGAGCGGCGGGGAGACGCGACCATGGCGGACCGTCCCGGACCCAGCCGATACTCGGTCTTCGTGCTCTGCGCCGCGCTGGCGGCGGCGGTCGGCTACGGCATCGGACGCCTGCAGCTGACGCTCGGCGCCGAGGAGAAGGCTGCGGAGCAGCAGGCCGGCGCCGGGCCGGACCTGCCCACCGACGGTCCCGGCCCCTTCTATGTGGAGGTCGGGCAATTGATGGTCCCGGTGCTGGTGGAAGGCCGCACCAACGCCTTCATCCTGACCCAGATCACCTTGCAGACGGGCAGCGTCGAGCAATCCAACCTGTTGCGCCGCCATCTGCCCCACGCGCGCAACGCCCTGCTGCAGGCCCTGTTCGGCATGGCGGGGGCGGGCGCCTTCGACGGCCCGGCGGTCGATCCCGCCGCCGTTGCCAAATCCCTGAAGCAGGCCGCCGCCGAACAGCTCGGCCCCGATCTGGTGCGCGGCGTGCTGATCGACCGCCTGATGCGCCAGGAAAACACCCGGCTGTAACCCATTCAATCCCGGTTCGCTCCGTCAGCCCCTCCCTCGCGCCCAGCGGGGGAGGGGCTTTGCGTTGACGTGCGGCAAAACGTCCAAAGCAACGAAAGTACCGGTACTTAGGGACTGAGTCGGTACCGGCACTTGACCTCGGTCAAGCCACTCATGATGCGAAAGGATGAAGCTCCGCGGCGATACCGTTCGATCAATCCATGGGATCGCCATGAACGCGCCGCCCGCCCGCACCGCCGACACCACCGCCCCGACCCGCCGCTTCGAGGGGCTGGTCTTCTTCGCCCTCTCCATCCTGATCTGGCCGTTCCTGGCGATCGGGCTGGTCGGGGCCTACGGCTTCTCCGTCTGGATGTACCAGATCCTGTCCCTCTCCAGCGGGATGTGAGGCGGCCATGCCCGAACTGCACATTTCCAGCCTCGTCATCCAGCACGCGCCCGACCGCACCGCCGCCCTGAAGGAGGTGGTCCGCGCGCTCGACGGCGCCGACTGGCACGCGTCGGAGAACGGCAAAGCCATCGTCACGCTGGAAACCGCGACGGAGGCCGAGGTCCTGGACCGCATCGCCGACATCAACGCCATGGCGGGCGTCCACACCACCACGCTGGTCTACCACCACTACGAGGACGCCGAGCGCTGCGCGGAGCCGATGCCCGCCGACACCGCTCTCGTCCCCCACGCCCATTGACGTCCGTCCAAGAAAAGACGACCCGCCCCAGGAGGCACCCCCCTATGTCCCTGACCCGCCGTGATTATCTGAAGGTCCAAGCCGCCGTGACCGCGGCGGCGGCGGCCGGTGTGAGCCTGCCGTCCGTCATCCAGCCCGCCGAGGCCGGCACCCTGACGGCCGGCGCCGACGCCAAGCTCACCTGGTCGAAGGCCCCCTGCCGCTTCTGCGGCACCGGCTGCGGCGTCATGGTCGGCGTGAAGGAGGGGCGCATCGTCGCCACCCACGGCGACGTGAAGGCCGAGGTCAACCGCGGCCTGAACTGCGTGAAGGGCTATTTCCTGTCCAAGATCATGTACGGCGAGGACCGGCTGACCCAGCCGCTGCTGCGCATGAAGGACGGCCAGTTCCACAAGGAAGGCGAATTCACCCCGATCACCTGGGACCAGGCCTTCGACATCATGGCCACCAAGTGGAAGGAGACCCTGAAGAAGAAGGGTCCGACCGCGGTGGGCATGTTCGGCTCCGGCCAGTGGACGATCATGGAAGGCTACGCCGCCTCCAAGTTCATGAAGGCAGGCCTGCGCTCCAACAACCTGGACCCCAACGCCCGCCACTGCATGGCGTCGGCGGTGGTCGGCTTCATGCGCACCTTCGGCATGGACGAGCCGATGGGCTGCTACGACGACATGGAGCAGGCCGACGCCTTCGTGCTGTGGGGCTCCAACATGGCGGAGATGCACCCCATCCTGTGGACCCGCGTCACCGACCGCCGGCTGACCCATGAGGGCTGCAAGGTCGCCGTCCTGTCCACCTACGAGCACCGCAGCTTCGACCTCGCCGACATCGGCCTGGTCTTCACGCCGCAATCCGATCTGGCGATCCTCAACTACATCGCCAACCACATCATCAAGACGGGCCGGGTGAACCAGGAGTTCATCGCCAGGCACGTCAACTTCAAGCGCGGCCGCGACGACATCGGTTACGGCCTGCGGCCCGAGCATCCGCTGGAGCAGAAGGCGAAGAACGTCGCCAAGGCCAACGAGTCCGACCCGATCTCCTTCGAGGAATTCGCGAAGTTCGTCGAGCCCTACACGCTGGAGAAGGCGCACGAGCTGTCGGGCGTGCCGAAGAACCGGCTGGAGGCGCTGGCCGAGCTGTACGCCGACCCGAAGGTGAAGGTCATGTCCTTCTGGACCATGGGCTTCAACCAGCACACCCGCGGCGTCTGGGCCAACAACCTCGTCTACAACATCCATCTGCTGACCGGGAAGATCAGCCAGCCGGGCTGCGGCCCCTTCTCGCTGACCGGCCAGCCCTCGGCCTGCGGCACGGCGCGCGAGGTCGGCACCTTCTCGCACCGGTTGCCCGCCGACATGGTGGTCACCAACCCGGAACACCGCAAGCACGCCGAGGAGATCTGGAAGCTGCCCGAGGGCACGATCCCGGACAAGGTCGGCTATCACGCCGTCCAGCAGGACCGCATGCTGAAGGACGGCAAGCTCAACGCCTATTGGGTCCAGTGCAACAACAACATGCAGACGGCGCCGAACACGGCGAACGAGACCTACCTGGGCTATCGGAACCCGGAAAACTTCATCGTCGTGTCGGACGCCTATCCGACGGTGACGGCGCTCGCCGCCGACCTGATCCTGCCGACCGCCATGTGGGTGGAGAAGGAAGGCGGCTACGGCAACGCGGAACGCCGCACCCAGGTCTGGCACCAGCTCGTCGGCGCGCCGGGCGAGGCGCGCTCCGACCTCTGGCAGATCATCGAATTCTCCAAGCGCTTCGCGATCGAGGAGGTGTGGCCGGAGGAGCTGATCGCCAAGAAGCCGGAGGTCCGCGGCAAGACGCTCTACGACGTGCTGTACTGCAACGGTCAGGTCAACGCCTTCCCGCTGTCCGACTGCGACCCGGCCTATGAGAACCGCGAATCGCAGGCCTTCGGCTTCTACGTCCATAAGGGCCTGTTCGAGGAATACGCGACCTTCGGGCGCGGCCACGGCCACGATCTCGCCCCCTACGACATGTACCACCAGGAGCGCGGCCTGCGTTGGCCGGTGGTGAACGGCAAGGAGACGAAGTGGCGCTACCGCGAGGGCTTCGACCCCTACGTCCCGGCGGGCGAGGGCGTGCGCTTCTACGGCAACAAGGACGGCAAGGCGAACATCTTCGCGCTGCCCTATGAGCCGGCGGCGGAATCGCCGGACAAGGACTACCCGTTCTGGCTCTGCACCGGCCGCGTGGTCGAGCATTGGCACTCCGGTTCCATGACGCTGCGCGTTCCGGAGCTGCGCAAGGCCTTCCCGAGCGCCGTCGTCTTCATCCATCCCGACGACGCCAAGGACCTGAACCTGCGGCGCGGGCAGGAGGTGCGCATCGCCTCCCGCCGTGGCGAGGTGCGGGTGCGGGTCGAGACGCGGGGCCGCAACAAGCCGCCGCGGGGCCTCGTCTTCGTGCCCTTCTTCGACCACACGGTGCTCATCAACAAGGTGACACTGGACGCCACCGACCCGCTGAGCAAGCAGACCGACTTCAAGAAATGCGCGGTCAAGATCATTCCTGTCGCGTGAGGAGCCCGTCCATGAAGACCCGCATCACCTTTGCCGCCCTCGCGCTGGCCGCGGCCATGCCGCTCCTGGTGTCCGGCGTGTTCGCCGCGGACGGGGCCGCCCCCGCGAAGGTTCCCTCCGGCCCGCACCCGATCACCCAGGAGATCCCCGCCGACCCGATGGCGAAGGAGATCACCGACGATCACAAGCGGGCGCGGAACTACGCCGACCAGCCGCCGCTGATCCCGCACGCGATCCGCGACTACCAGATCGACCTGAACATCAACAAATGCATGACCTGCCATGACCGCAAGAACACCGAGGGCTCGCAGGCCCCGATGATCTCGGTCACCCACTTCCAGGACCGTGACGGCCAGACGCTGGGCACGGTCAGCCCGCGGCGCTACTTCTGCACCCAGTGCCACGTGCCGCAGACCGACGCCCAGCCGATCACCGGCAACCGCTTCCGCGACATCGACAGCATTCTGGCCGGTGGAAAGGAAGGCGCCAAATGAAAGGCCTTCTGAGTCTCGCCGGACGCTTCTGGCGCGTCTTCTCGCGGCCCAGCGTGCATTTCAGCCTGGGTTTCCTGACGCTGGGCGGCTTCCTGGCCGGCGTGATGTTCTGGGGCGGCTTCAACACCGCCCTGGAGGTCACCAACAAGGAGGCCTTCTGCATCTCCTGTCACGAGATGAAGAACAACCCCTATGAGGAGCTGAAACAGACCATCCACTTCACCAACCGCTCCGGCGTGCGCGCCACCTGCCCGGACTGCCACGTCCCGCACGACTGGACGCACAAGATCGGGCGCAAGATGCAGGCGTCGAAGGAGGTCTGGGGCAAGATCTTCGGCACCATCGACACCCGCGAGAAGTTCCTCGACAAGCGGCTGGAGCTCGCCACCCACGAATGGGACCGGCTGAAATCCAACAACTCCCTGGAATGCCGCAACTGCCACAGCGCGGAATCCATGGACATCACCCGCCAGAACCCGCGGGCGGCCAAGATGCACGAGACTTACCTGTTCACGGGTGAACGGACCTGCATCGACTGCCACAAGGGCATCGCCCACCGGCTTCCCGACATGAAGGGCGTCGAGCCCGGCTGGACCGGCACCGTGTCGGCGAAGTGACGCGACGCTTCACAACGAAGAACCCCTTCTTCCGGTCTCGGGAGAAGGGGTTTTTCGTTTGTTGAAGATGGATTTTACGATGCGGACAGGATGTCCGTGCCCTTCACGACGGCGCCGCCCTTCAGGACGAATTCCGTCTCGCCGTTGACGCTGCGCACCTCCTTCACCGTGTCGGTCGTCACGGTGGCGGTGGTCAGCGACGTGCCCGCCTTGTCCTTCGCCGTCACGCGCACGAGGTAGGTGCCGTCCGCGGCGGTGGCGCCGTCGCTGCGCTTGCCGTCCCAGGTGAAGGTCTGTCGGCCGGTCTTCGGGCTGCCGGGGGCGCTGTAGATCACCTGCCCGGCGTCGTTCACCACCTCGATCTTCACCGACGCGGCGGCCCCGTCGATGGCGTAGGCCATCTCCGCCTTGCCCTCCGACAGGCTGATGCGGTCCGAGGCGGCCTCCACCTTGCGGCCCAGATAGGCCATGTCCAGCCGCATGCCGCTGTTCTTCAGCGTGTCCAGAACCTGCCCCAGCGTCTCGTTCGTCCGCACGCCCTGCTCCACGGTGGAGAGCTGGGCGAGCTGCGTCATGAACTGGGTGGCGTCCATGGGCGAGAGCGGGTCCTGGTTGCGCAGCTGCGCGGTCAGCAGCTTCAGGAACGCCTCGTAATCCACCGTCTGCTTCTTTGCGGCGGCGGAGGGAGGTGTGGTGGCCGTGTTGGTGGCCGCGGTCGTGGTCATGGCGGGTCCTTGCGGCTAGACGGAGATGTCGACGAGGCCGTCGATGGGGCGGGCGGCGCGTTCGGGCGGCAGGGCGCCGATGGGATCGGCGAGGCGGACCGCCCGTCCGGGGCCGTCCTGGCGTCCGCCCGTCCCGTCGCCCTGGCCGGAAAAGGCGAAGCCGCGCGGCTCGCCGTCGCCGCGCAGAGAGAAGTTCAGGGTGCCGCCGTCCAGCTCGAACCCGGCGTCGGACAGGGCGCGCTCCAGGTGATGGATGTCCCGGCGCAGCAGGGCCAGCGTCTCCGGGCTTTCGGCCTGGACATGCAGGGCGACGCGGGCGCCGCTCAGCTCGGCGACGACGCGGACGGGGCCAAGCTCCTCCGGCTTCAGGTCGATGTGGAATTCGCCGCCGCCTGCCTCGACGACGCGCACCAGCTGGCCGGCGACCTGGGCGGCGGGCAGCCGCGCCGCGGCGCTCTCACCGGGGTGCGCCGCGTAGTGGGCCGCCGCGTGGGCCGCCGGCGGGGCAAGGGCGGAGGGCAGCGGCGCCGCCCCGACGGGGTCCGCCGGGGAGGAGAGCGCCGATAAGGCTTCCGGTCCGGCCGGGTTGCCGCGGCCTTGCCCCTGGCTCGGATTCTGGCCGGTGCCGCCGTTGGACGCGGCGTTGCCGCCCGCCTGGGCCATCGCCTGCTGAAGCTGGGGGGAGGGAGCCTGCGTCGCGTCGCCCTTGGCGGGCGTCGCGGAGTCCTTGGCTTGGAACAGCGGGGCCGGGTCCGGTTTGGCGCCGGAAGCCGGCAGGGGAACGGGCGGGGTGGCGGATGCCGCGGCGTCGGTCGCGGCCTGCGGCGTCCCGTCCGGTCTGGCGTCCGGGGGTGTCGCGGCGGTGGGCACCATGGGCAGCGGCGCGGTCGGCTGCGGCGAACCGGTTTGCGTCGGAACCGGCGGCTGAGGTGCTGCGGCGCTTTCCGCCGGAGGAGCCGTGACGGGTGGCGCCACGGGCGGGCCGCTGGTCGAAGGCACGGACTCCGGCACAGCGCCGGCCGTTGCGATGCCGGGCGCCGCGGCGGGCGGCGGTGCGGTCAGCAGCGGCAGAAGGGCCGCCAGGGCGGCGTCGGCCCCGGCCGGCGTGCCACCGGTTTGGGCGCCACCGGTTTGAGCGGAGGAGTCCGCTTGCTCCCCGTCCGCCCCGGCGCCGCCGCGTTCCGCCGCGTCGTCCAGCAGGTCGGCGAAGGGCGTGCCGGACGCCTCCCGTTCGCCCGAGGATGGCGCCGCCGTTCCTTCCGCGGAACGGGCGGGGCGGGGCGGCGGGGCGGCGATGATGTCGGGAAGGCTGGGCATGATGTCTCTTGGTGAGAGAACCGCGTGTCTGGCAGCCGGGGCCGGGTTCAGTTCGTCGGCGTCTGCATCAGGCGGACGGGCAGCGGGGCGGGCGGCGGCGGGCGGTCGCCGGGCAGGGCGCGGCGTTGCAGGACGAGGCGGGTGACCTCGCGCGCCTTGCCGTCCTCCAACTCCGCGATGATCGGGGCAGAGCGGCGCTCGGCCATGCGGTCCAGCACGTCGATGATGATGTCGGTTTCCAGGTCGTTGAAGATGCGCGCGGCGTCGCGCGGCTTCATCGTCTCGTAGATCGTCACCATGCGCTTCAGATCCTCCGCCTGGAGGTTGGAGCGCTGCTGCATCAGCGCCTCCACGTCGCGCTTGATGGCGCTCAGCTTCTGGATCTGGGCGGTGGCGCGGGTCTCGGCGGCGGTCAGCACCGCTTCCGCCTCGCCGAGATGGCGGGTGCGGGCGCTCACGTCGGCCTTCTGCTCCGCGATGGCGGCGCGCAGGGCCGGGTCGGTGCAACTCGCCGCGGGCAGGGCGGCGTCCACGGGCGGAGCCGCCGGGGTCGCCGGCAAGGCCGCCATGGCGGGGCCCGCCAGGGTGGACGCTGGCTCCGCCGCGGCGTCCGGAGATGCTTCCGCGCCGCCCTTCAGATCCTTGGCCCAGGGGCGTTCATGCTTGCCGAACTCGCGGTCGAACTGCTGGGCGACGACCGGCAGCCCTTCCATCAGCGAGCCGAGCTTGAGCGGCAGCACCATCAGGATCGCCACCAGCGTGATGGGAAGTACACGCAGCATGGCTCAGCGCTCCGGTCCGATGGCCCGCAGCCGGGCATAGAAGGCATTGGCGGCCTGCTGCCGTGCGCCGCCGGTTTCCACGGTGGATTCGGCGGTCTCAATGGCGGCCTCCTCCGGGGCGGGCGCCATCCCCTCCGCCGGGCGTGCGGCGACCCCGGCCAGCGCGGCGACGCGCATCGGGCGGAAGCCGTCCTCGTCCTCCGGCGCGTCGCTGTCCGGCGACGAAGCGGCGTTCGCAGGGGCGGGTACCGGTTCCGTGACGGTGGCAGGGGCGGTGGCAGGGGCGGTGGCAGGGGCGGTGGCGGGCGTCGGGACCGGGCGGGGCCGCGGGCGCGGCGCCGGGCCGTCCTCCAGCCGGCGGACCAGGGCGCGGGCCTCCTGCACGGACGCCTCGATGCGCTTGGACGCCCGCTCGCAGGAGCCGAGCACCAGCGCCGCCTCTTCGGTCACGCCCTTGGCGCGGTCGAGCCCGTCGGACAGCTTGGCGGACGCTTCCGTCGCGGCGGCGACCAAGCGCTGCACCGAGGCCTCCGTCTCGTCGATGGTCTTGGAGAAGGTGCCGATCAGCGCGCCGATCTCGGCCTGGCTGGAGCGCATCACCTTCAGCCGCTTGTTGACGATCACCAGGAACACCGTGGCGGTGACGAGCATGATCGCCAGGACGGCGTCAATGAGGAATGAGACCATCGATCAGCTCCTGCTTGGTCTCCAGGTCGGTGTCGATCTTGACGGAGATGTTGCCGTTGCGCTGGCCCATGTGGCCGGCGAAGAGGGGGGTGGTCTTGCTTTGCAGCACCACCGGCGCGTCGGGGTCGATGCGCAGCTTCAGCGAAGTGCCCTTTTCCCAGTTCAGCACCTCGCCCAGCGAGACCTGCGTCTGCTGCAGCACCGCGACGAGGTCCAGCTTGGCCCGCATCAGCTCGGCCTTCAGGTGGCTTTCCCACACCGTGTCGTGGCCGAACTTCTCGCCCATGAAGGTCTGCACCAGCTTGCCGCGCACCGGCTCCAGCGTGGCGTAGGGAATGACCACCTCGGCGTGGCCGACGCGGCGCTCCACCTCCACCGCGATGCGCACGCGGATCACCGCGTTGGTGGCGCGGGTGATGGTGGCGAATTGCGGGTTCGTCTCCAGCCGGTCGAAGGTGAAGTCGATGGGCGTGATCGGGTCGAAGGACTGGCTGAGATCCTGGAGGATGACCCGGATGAGCCGCTCGGTGATCTTGCGCTCGATGGAGGTGTAGGTGCGCCCGTCGATGCGCCGGGCGCGGCTGCGCCGCCCGCCCAGCAGCACGTCCATCATGCAGTAGATCAGCGCGCTGTCGACCGACACGACGATGTGGTTGTCCCACTGCTCCGCCCGCGCGACGCCGACCAGGGCCGGAAGCTCGATGGTGTCGAGGAACTCGTTGTAGCGCAGCCAGTCGATGCGCAGCAGGCTGGCCTCCACGCTGGTCGAGGAGAACTGGCGCAGCGACGTGTTCAGCAGCCGGACCATGCGGTCGAAGACCACGTCCAGCATCGGCAGCCGGTCCTTGTTGACCGTCGTCGTGCTGATCAGCCGCTCGATGGCGCGGGTCTGCCCGGCGGATTCCGTCTGCGGCCCGACGGCGAAGTTCAGCAGGCGGTCGATCTCCTCCTGGCTCAGCTCCTTGGTGTCGGCCATCAGGGCGGCGGCCTCGGACTCACCGGAGCCGGCGTCCAGGCCCCAGTCGAGGTCGTCCCCGGAACCGTCCCCAGAACCGCCGTCGTCCGTGTCGATGGGAGTGCTCATCCGTTCCTCTGGGTCGGCTATTGGGTGAGAAGGCTGCGCAGCAGGACGTCGGACACCGTGTCCGGGCCGAGGATCAGGTTGAAGCGGCGGCGCAGTTCCCCGCGCAGCCGCAGCAGACCGGCGGAACCGCGCAGGTCGTGCTGGTCGATGTTGCGCAGGAACTCCTGCTGGGCGTTGACGAGATGGGGCATCGCCTGCTCCACCCGGCCGCGGTCCTTGGGCGCCAGGGCCAGCGTCACCCCGATCTTCATGAAGCGCGACGGCGTGTCGGGGCGCAGGTTCACCAGCAGCTCCGGCATGTCGAGCGTCGCCTGGGCCGGCTCGGCGATGGGCGTGCCCTCGAACAGCTGCGCCACCCCGTCCGGCCCGACGGCCATCCAGTAGCCGCCGAACCCGGCCGCGGCGACGCCGCACAGGGCGGCCGCGCCGATTGCCAGCCGGGCCAACGGCAGCACGATGACGTACATCCGCTGCCGGCCCGGCGTTCCCGTCCTTGCCTTTCCAGCATCTGTATTCATCGCGGCCGGCGCCTCCAAAATACCGAAAATTTGAGAGACTGTTTTAAACGATCAAGTTTTAGCGACTTCCTTCCGGTCTATCTTCGCGGCTTTTACTCCGCTTAAAAGTCATCCCGGTAGGTTGTGAAGGCTCACGGGGTGAACATTACGGTCCCCGCTTTTCGGAAACTTTAAAGGTGCGGGTGTCGTGACGGGACTGATCGACAATCTGCGGACGCTTGGGCGCACGCGCCTTCTGGTGCTGGCCGGCACGGGTGTCGGCATCGTCCTGGCGGTCGCCACCATGGCGGTTCTGCTGTCGCGGCCGCACATGACGCCGCTCTACACCGGGCTGGAACCGGCGGAGGCCGGGCGCATCGTCAAGGCGGTGGAGGCCATGGGCGTGCCGGTGTCCGCCGCCTTCGACGGCACCGCCGTCCAGGTGCCGGAGGCCGAGGTGCCGCGGCTGCGCATGCTGCTGGCCGAGAAGGGCCTGCCGTCGCGCGGCGGCATCGGCTACGAACTGTTCGACACCGACAAGCCGCTGGGCATCACCAGCTTCATGCAGCGGATGAACCGGCTGCGCGCCATGGAAGGCGAGCTGGCGCGCACCATCGAGACGCTGTCCGGCATCGAGGCGGCGCGCGTCCACATCGTGCTTCCCGACCGTGAGGAGTTCTCGCGCGCCGCCCCCACCCCGACCGCTTCCATCGTGGTGCGCATGCGCGGCCGGGCGCCGCTGGAGCGGCGGCAGGCGCTGTCGATCCGCCACCTCGTCTCCGCCGCCGTGCCCAACCTGAAGCCGAGCGCCGTCACCGTGCTCGACGCGTCCGGCGAGGTGCTGCTGACCGAGGAGGACGGCGACGCCCGGTCCTCGGCGAAGGTCGACGGGCTGCGCGCCGGGCACGAGACGCGCATCTCCCGCGCCATCGAGCAGATGCTGGTGGCGCGGCTGGGGCAGGGGAATGTTCGCGTTCAGGTTGCTGTCGACGTCGAAACCAAGCGCGAGGTCGTGCGCAGCCAGAGCTTCGACCCGAACAGCCAGGTCGTCCGCTCCACCCAGACGGTGCAGGAGCAGGACCGCAGCCTGGACAGCACAGGCGAGCCGCCGGTCACCGCCGAGCAGAACCTGCCGCAGCGCGAGGTTCGCGCCCAGGCCCAGAACAACCGCTCCTCCTCCGACTCCAAGCGCCAGGAGGAGACGGTCAATTACGAGATTTCCAACATCGCCCGCGAAACGGTGATCGAGCCGGGCGACATCCGCCGGGTCAGCGTCGCCGTGCTGGTCAACGGCACCTGGGCGACGGCGCAGGACGGCACGCGCAGCTACGAGGCCCGCGCGCCCGAGGAGTTGCAGCGCATCACCGAGCTGGTGCGCTCCGCCATGGGTTTCAGCGAGGCGCGCGGCGACCGGGTCACCGTCGACAACCTGGAGTTCGTCAACCTCGCCCCCGAGCTGGGCGCCCGCGAGCCGATGGCGGAGATCGTCGACACGCTCAGCCGCAACGTGATGACGCTGATCCAGTGGGTGATCCTGCTGGTGCTCTGCGGGCTGCTGATCGTGCTGGGGCTGCGCCCGCTGATCCGCCGCGTCTTCCCGGCGCCGGAGCCCGTGGCGGCCGAAGCCGCCGCCCCGGCGCTGGCCACGGGAGCGGCGATGCCGCAGCTCACCGGTCCGGCCATGGGCGGCGATCCCGCCATGCAGGCGGCGCAGCTCACCGACGCGGGCGATCCGGCAACCGCGGCCCTGCCGGGCATCGAGGAGACGATGGACCAGCTCATCGAGCTGCGCACGGTGGAGGGCCGGGTGCGCGCCTCCTCCATCCGCCGGCTGGGCGACATCGTCGACCAGTATCCCGATGAGGCGATCGACATCCTGCGCTCCTGGCTCTACGAGGAGGCGGTCTGATGGGCTACCCGCGCTACCGCTTCGACCAGCGCTTCGACAGCACGGCCCAGGCTGCGGCGCAGGCGGCGGCGGAATTCGGCGTCCCTCCCGAACCGGACCCCATCGACCCGCTCGATGAAATCGTCCATTCCGAACGCCACCTCCGGGCCGCCGTTTATGGCGCCGAGGTCCGCGCCTTCGCCGAGGGGGTGGAGCAGGGCCGACGCGAGGGGGCGGCGGAGGCCGCGGCCCGCACCGACGCCGCGCTGGCGCAGGCGCTTTCCCACCTCGACGAGCAGCTTGCCGCCCTGGACGACCGCTTCACCGACGCCCTGCGCGGGGTGGAGGCGCAAGGGTCGGCGGTGATGCTGGCGCTCGTCCGCCGCCTCGCCCCGGCCTTGCTGGAGCGGATCGGCGCGGCGGAGACCGAACGGCTCGCCACGGATGCCCTGCGGCTGGCCGGCGGGTCGCCGCGGCTGCGGCTGCGTGTCCATCCCGATCTGGCGGAGCCCGTCCGCGCCAAACTGGCCGACCCGGAATCGCTTGGCTTCAAGGGCGCGCTGGAGGTCGTCGCCGACCCGTCCCTGCCGCCCGGCGGGCTCGACGCCGCTTGGGAAGCCGGGGGACTGCGCTACGACCCCGCCGCGGTGGAGCGCGCCGTCGACGGCCTGTGCGACCGCGCTCTGGCCGCCTTGTCCACCGAACATGACCTCTTCACCGACACGGAAAGCACCGCATCATGGCCCCACTGAACCTCGACGTCCTGGAAGACGACGCCAAGCCCGCCGAGAAGGACGCCGTCGGCATCCCCGCCGCGGCCGTGGCCGGCGGATCGATGAACGCCATCTACAACGTCCCGGTGGACGTGCAGGTGGTGCTCGGCCGCACCAGCATGCTGGTGGCGCAGCTCCTGAAGCTCGGCCGCGGCGCCGTGGTGGAGCTGGAGCGCAAGGTGGACGAGCCGGTGGAGGTCCTGGTGAACCACCGTCTGGTCGCCCGCGGCGAGGTGGTGATCGTCGAGGACCAGCGGCTGGGCGTGACGCTGACCGAGATCGTGCGCACCGATCTGGCGATCGATTGATACCCCTTGTGCCGCACCCACGGGGCTCCGCCATGATCCGACGCCTGCTTCCGCCCGCCCTTGCCCTCGTTCTCGCCGTTCTGCTTCCCGCGGCGGCCTGGGCGCAGAGCAGCGGGCTGGACCTGTCCTCCATCGGCAGCGCGCTCGGCAGCGCCACGGGGGAGAGCGGGTCGCTGTCCGGGCGCGTCATTCAGGGCATCGTCCTGCTGACGGTGCTCAGCGTGGCGCCGGGCCTGCTGGTCATGGCGACCTCATTCACCCGGATCATCGTCGTGCTGTCGCTGCTGCGTTCGGCGCTGGGGCTTCAGCAGTCGCCGCCGAACATGGTGCTGATCAGCCTCGCCATGTTCCTGACCTTCCACATCATGGGGCCGGTCTTCGACGCGGCGTGGCAGGATGGGCTGCGACCGATGCTGAACGAGCAGGTGACCCAGGAGCAGGGGCTGGAGCGGATGGTCGAGCCCTTCCGCAACTTCATGGCCTCCCAGGTGCGGGACAAGGACCTGTCGGCCTTCGCCGGCTTTACCGGAAAGCCGGAGGCGGAGCAGCCGAAGACGGCGGCCACCGCCGACCTCCGCGTGCTGGTCCCGGCCTTCCTGCTGTCGGAGCTGCGCCGCGCCTTCGAGATCGGATTCCTGATCTTCCTGCCCTTCCTGGTGATCGACATGGTGGTGGCGGCGGTGCTGATGGCGATGGGCATGATGATGCTGCCGCCGGTGATGATCGCGCTGCCTTTCAAGATCATCTTCTTCGTGCTGACCGACGGCTGGTTCCTGATCGCCAACAGCCTGATCCGCTCCTATGGGGGAACCTGACGCGATGACCGAGCCCCGGCTGCTGCCCGCCGTTCCCTCCGCCGGCCTGTCGGCGCCCCCCGCCGCACCCCCCGCCGGGGCGTCGGGGATGGCCGACAGCGTGACCGCCTTCGCCCGACGGCGGGGCGTCACGGTGGACGACGAGACGGCCGTCGTCACCCTCCTGAACGCGCTCGACCCGAACCCGCTGGTGCCGCACCGCATGGTGCTGGTGGCCGGCAGCGTCCTCGCGAACGTCTTCCGTCACGACCGCCTGCAGGGCGACCGCCCCCTGGAGCGGGACGACGACTCCGACCACTCCACCCTGACCGCCGACCGCTTCTTCTGAGGTGCCAGCATGGGCATGCCGATCAAGATCCGAGACAATTTCAAGAGCCTGAGCGGGTCGGAGAGGACCGCGGTGATCTTCCTGGCGCTGGGCGAGGAGCGCGGCTCCCGCCTGATGGAGAAGCTGGACGACGACGAAATCCGCATGGTCAGCCGCGCCATGGCCAGCCTGGGCAACGTCACCTCCAACCTCGTCGAGGCGCTGCTGCGCAGCTTCACGGAGCGCTTCGCCAACACCGGCTCCGTCGTCGGCTCCTACGACAGCACGGAGCGCATGCTCTCCCGCTTCCTGCCCGACGACCGCGTGTCGGAGATCATGGGCGAGATCCGCGGCCCGGCCGGCCGCACCATGTGGGAGAAGATGTCCAACGTGAACGAGGCCGTGCTCGCCACCTATCTGGCGGGCGAGTACCCGCAGACGGCGGCGGTCATCCTGTCGCGCATGCGCAGCGACCACGCCGCCAAGGTGCTGCCGCTGCTGGCTCCGGCGCTGCGGCTGGAGGTGATCGAGCGGATGATCCAGATCGAATCCGTGCAGCGCGAGGTGCTGCTGGACATCGAATCCATCCTGCACAACGAGTTCATGGCGAATTACGCCCGCACCCACGGCGCCGACACGCACGAGCGGATGGCCGACATCTTCAACCGCATCGACCGCGACACCATGGCGGACATCTTCACCGACCTGGACGCGGTGATGCCGGATTCGACCCACCGCATCCGCCAGCTCATGTTCACCTTCGAGGATCTGCTGCGGCTCGACCGCGTGTCGCTGCAGGCGGTGATCCGGCGCTGCGACACCGGCCAGCTGGCCATCGCGCTGAAGGGGGCGGAGGCGCTGCAGCGCGACCATTTCCTGTCGGTCCTGTCCGAGCGTGCCCGCATGATCCTCCAGGACGAGATCGAGAACATGGGGCCGGTGCGCATGCGCGACGTCAACGAGGCGCAGGCGGAGATCGTGCAGGTCGCCAAGGCCATGGCCGACGACGGGGCGATCGTCCTTCCGCAATCGGACGAAGCGGACGCCGTCGTCTATTGATGGCCGTCTACGGATGGGTGTGCTGATGCCGGACGCGGTCGCCGAGGTTGGCCATCTGCTGGCGGTGGTCGAGGCGCTGGACCCGCGGGCGGCGCAGGAGCTGCGCGGCGGGCTGCCGCGCTGCGATTCCACCTTCGGCCTCGGGCTGGCCTTCTTCCTGGCGGCGACCGCCAACGGCGCGCGGGCGTGGCTGGGGCCGAAGCGCTGCCGGTTGCTGGAGCAGCTCGACGGCGGTGCGCTGCTGGACGATCTCGACTTGGCGCTGGCGCCGCGCCACCGTCGCACCGCCGACGGGCGGGAGTGGCGGGTGATGAGCATACCGGTGATGGACGGCACGGCGGCGGGCGGCTGCCGCGGCCTGCTCTGCGCCATTTCCGACGGGGCGGACCTTCAGACGGGAAGCGCGCTGGTCCTGCAGATGCGGCTGCCGGCGCTGGGGGCGGTGCAGCTCGTCGCGGCGGGGGAGGGGCGGCGGTTCGACGTGACGCTGCAGACCGGCGGCGGCCTGTCCTCCGCCGCGCTGGCCGACATGCAGGACGGATTCGCCGGAGCCATGGGCGACGCGGGCCTGGGCGGCGACCTGTCGGTGGGACCGCTGGCCGGGGCTTGGCTGGATCTGGAGGAGGAGGTTCTCAGCGCGGACTGGTCGGGGTAGGGGGGAGGTGGTCGCGCCGGGCCCACCCTAACCCTACCCCGCCGTCCGCCAGGGAGCCCACGGCGTGAGCCGTGGGAAGGGTGGGGGCTCAACGCGACAACGTCTTCACCCCGCCAGCCGCGCCTCGCCACCCCCGCGCCCGAACGCCGCGTAGCCCGGCAACACCCGGCGTGCCGGCAGGGCCGGGGCAGGGTCCTCATGCTCGGGCGGGGCCTCGAACTTGTAGCCGCGTCCGTAGACGGTCTCGATGTAGCGGGCGCCGCCGGTGGCCTCGGCGATCTTCTTGCGGAGCTTGCAGATGTAGACGTCGATGACCTTGTCCAGCGGGTCGGCGCCGGACAGGCCGTAGACCTCGTCGTAGATGTGCTCCTTGGACACGACGCGGCGGTGGTGGGCGGCCAGCACGCCGAGGATGGCGTGCTCGCGCTGGCTCAGCCGCAGCCGCTCGCCACCGACCTCCGGGTCGCGCCCGTCGAGGAACACCGTGAGCTGGCCCACCCGCACCGCGTTGCTCAGCAGGCCGCGCGAACGCCGCCGCGCCACTTCGATGCGCGCCCGCACCTCGGCGCTGACCACCGGCTTGACCAGGACGTCGTCGGCCCCCGCGTGCAGAAGCTCCACCGTCGTCGCCACGCAGCGCCGGTCGAGCAGGCAGAGGATCGCCGCCCCGACCTGATGCGCCCGCAGCGCCGCCACACAGCGCGCCGGATCGTCGACGCTGCCCAGGACGATGGCGTCGTAGCCGAGTCCTTCCGCACCCTGCTCCCGCAGAAGCTCCTCCAGCCCGGCCCAGTTCTGGCGGTCGTAGCGGATCTTCCCCATGCCGAGCTGACGGCCGAGCGCGTCGGCGATCAGGGGGTTCGGTTCAACCAGAACAGCACGCATGGGGCTCTCCGCAGCATCGGATCGACCAGGGCGATTGTTTTGCTTTTTAGGAAAAGTCTTTTTCGCGCCTGCAAACATCATTCAAAAAACCAATCGAAATCCGTACTGTCAATCGTTGGTGTTAATACCTTGGCGAGAGGCAGGAGTCGGCGTTAAGGCGGTTTTAAAACCTGTTAACAGACCTGATTTTGGAAAATTTGCCGACGAAATCCGTGAAAATGCGAGATGAATTCTCGGCAGTCTATGTGCCGGACCGTCTCCCGGCCCCGGCCTATGGAAAAAAGGTTCCTGTGCGCGGCGCGCCGGACGCGCTACTGTGGCGCTGCAGGCCCGACTGTCAGGATAAGCCGCGATGACCGAGATGATGCCGCTCTCCAACGCCGAGGATACGACGCCTCCGCCCGCGGCGCCGGCCAAGCGGACCACCCGTCAGCGCTCGGCGAAGGCGCCGTCGGAGGAAACCACGCAACTCCTGCGCGTCTACGGGGATCAGGTCGCCACGCTCGGCGAACAGATCGCCAAGGCGGAGGCCGCGGCGGACAGCGAACGGGCGGAGCGGCTGCGGGTGATCGCCGAGCACGCCTCCGAGCGCGAACGCTGGCGCGAGGCCATCGGGCAGGTGGAGCGGGCCCGCTCCGGGGAGGTCGGGACCCTCCAGGGCGACCGCGAGGCGGAACGCGACCGCATCAACCAACTCGTCGAGACGCTGATCGCCGAGACCTCGGCGCGCGAGCAGGGCATGGCCCGCGCGCTTCAGGACGCGGAGGACCGGCTGTCCGCGGTGAACGCGGAGATCGCCGCCCTGCGCCTGTCCCACGCGGTGGCGCTGGACCGCCTCCAGGCCGACCGCGAGGCCGAGCGCAAGCGCATCGGCGACCTCGTGGAACGGCTGATCGCCGACACGGAGGCGCGGGAGCGCGGCTTCCGCCAGCGCATCGAGGCGGCGGAGCGCCGCAGCGAGGAGGCGCAAACGGCCTTGGAGCAGGAACGACGGACCGGTGCGGAGCTGGAGAAGCGGCTGGAGCGGCTGACCGGCACGCTGGACGGCCTGCGCCGCGACCGCGAGGCCGAGGTCGCCGCCTACGAGGCGATGCGCGACCAATGCCGCATTCTGGTGACCGAGCTGGCGCGGCGGCAGCGCCCCTGGTGGCGCCGCCTGTTCTGGCGTTGAGCGCCCGGCGCTGAGCGCTATTCGTCCTTTTTCTCGTCGCCGCCGCGGAAGGGCGCGGTCGCCACATGGGCCGTGGCCGACACCACGTCGCCTGCGACGCTGACCGCGGACCCGGCGACGCTGGCCGCCGTGTCCACAGTGGCGACCACCACGCCGCAACCGGTCAGAAGCAGGGCCGCCGGGAAGAGCAGGACGGCGGCGGACAAGCCGGAGCGGAAAAGGCCGGAGCGGGACAAGGCAGGGCGGGGCATGGTCTTCGGCCTTTGAAAGGGTTACGCCGCTCCACTATGCCCCGGACGCGCGATGGCGCGCCTGTGACCAAACGGCGGCGCTCATGCTGGCACGCCGCCGTATCGCCGCCAAGTGGTCCGTGCTTACGGCAGCCTCTTGAAGACCATGCGCCGCATCGGCTGGTCGAAGGCGGTCATCCCCTCCGCGTCGGTCCGCCCGTTGGCGGCGAAGCGGCGGCGGACCTCGGCCTCCACCGGCGGAAGGCGCTCGCGCCGCACCGGGTCCACGGCGGTGACGTGGGTCAGGTAATGATCGGCGTCTCGGTAGCGCACCACCGTGCCATAGACCGTCTCATCCACCGCCTCCAGCGGCAGCGGCGGGTGCTTCAGCGTGTCGTAGGCGGCGGCGCGCACCTCCGTCTCGTCCTCGATGGGCAGGATGACCTCGAAATAGGCGCCCTCGGCGATGGGCTCGACCACCACCAGCGTGCCGCCGGGCTTCAGCACCCGCGCCGCCTCGGCCATCGCGTCGGCCATGACCGCCAGTGGCAGGTGGTGGAAGCTGTTGGAGTAGACGATGGCGTCCACCGACGCGTCCTCCAGCGGCAGCGCCTCGCCTTTGCCGACGCGGTAGTCGGCGCCGGCCACCGGCTCCGCCTTGCGGGCGCGGGCGAGCTGGCCCTCGCTGATCTCGATGCCGATGGCCCGGGCGCCGAGGCCCGCGAAATGGCGGGTCAGCGATCCGTCGCCGCAGCCGACATCCACCACGGTCCGGTCCCGTGGGTCCAGAACCTCGGCCAGGGCGTCCTTCAAGGTCATCGTCGTCATGGTGCGTTTCCGTTTTTCTTGATGGTTGGCAGGTGTTGGGCGGCGTTCCGGCCCCGGTGGGTCAGGGCGCGGCGTTCAGTGTCCGCCGGAAATAGTCAAGAACCTCGTCGTTCAGCCGCGCGTGGAAGGCGGCGCGGTCGAAGCCCGGCGGGTCCTGCACCGTCGCGCCGAAGCGGGCGGCGGCGCTGGCCGGGACCGGCGTCAGGAAGGCGTAGTGGCCGGCGCCGGGGACGAGGTCGTACTCCGGCGGCCGGGGCAGCAGGCCGCGCACCCGCGCCACCTGGAGGGCGCCGCTCTCGTCGCCCTTCTCCGCCTCGTAGAGCCGGACCGGAACGGTGACACGGGACAGCGCGCCGTCCCCGAACAGCGCGCCGACCGGGTCCATCAGCAGCAGCGAGCGGATGCGGGGGTCGGTGGCGGCCTCCAGCCGCTTCGGCGTGGCCGCGGCGTTGGTCTTGGCGCCCGCCGGGCAGAGGGTCCGGTCGTCGGGATGGGCAGCGCAGACCTGGGCCAGCCGACCCGGATCGGCGACCCCGCCCGCCGCCGCCAGCGCCGCATGGCCACCCGCCGCGTAGCCGAGCACGCCGATGCGCTGCCGGTCCACCCGGAAGCCCATGGGTGAGGAGTCCAGCACGGCGTCCAGCGCGGCGCGGAGCTGCAGCGGCAATTCCGGCCACAGCGGGACGGTGCCGACCCGGTCGCCCTTGCCGGCCCTGGGGTCAGCGCCCGGTTCCATGCCGCCGAGATGGGTCACGATGGCGGTCATCATCCCGCGGCGCGCCAGGAACAGGGCGACGCTGACCATCGCCAGCCCGTTGCGCGCCGGCCCCTGGGTCATCATCACCAGCGGCATGGAATCCAGCGCCGGCCCGCCTTCCGGGGCGACGTTCAGGTGATAGGGTCCCCGGCGGATCGGCTGGACGTGGTCGCGCGTCGGGTAGAGCAGCAGGATCGGCACCGTCTTGCCCGTGCCCGGATCGGCATAGGCGATCTGCGACACCGCCGCCCGGAACTGGGCCGGTGTTTCCGCCCGCGCGGGCAGGACCGGAAGCAGCCCGGTCATCAGAAGAGCCAGAACCCACCGCCGTGTTCGCCGACCCATCGCAACTCCTCCGGCATCACGTCAAGAAGACTTCCCCGCTGGGGGGAGTGTGGCCGTCTTGCCGGTCGAACGGCAAGCACGGTGTTTCCAGCCTGAACAATGGGGTCCGCAAATCATGGCGCCTTGCCAAGAAACGGGCCGGCCTGTACCACGGCGGTGCGCCCCGCCAACCGCCAAGGCACAGGTCGGCCCGTCCCATGTTCGACAGCTTCCTTCTCGCCTTCACGGCGCTGTTCTCGATCGTCAACCCCATCGCCATGGCGCTAATCTTCAGCCAAGTGACGGCGGAGCGCAGCCCGAAGGAGCGCGCACAGCTCGCCACGCTGGTCGCCGTCTATTCGGCCATCGTCATGCTGACCGCCTTGTGGGCGGGGTCCTATGTGCTGAACTTCTTCGGCATCTCCCTGGCGGCGCTGCGGATCGCCGGCGGCTTCGTGGTGGCGGAGCGCGCCTGGGCGTTGCTGAGCGCGCCGGAGGCGCATGAGGCCCGCAAGCAGGAACAGGCCGCACCGGCGGAGGAGGCCGGGGACTCCGATGTCGGGGAATCGGCCTTCTTCCCCCTGACCATCCCCTTCACCACCGGCCCGGGCACCATCTCCGTCGCCATCGCGCTGGGCGCCACCCGCCCCCGGGGCACCGAAGGGCTCACCGAATTCTTCATCGGGGTGTCGGCGGCGGCGTTGGCCATCGCGCTGCTGATCTGGCTGTCCTACCGCTCCGCCGACCGGCTGGTGGCTCTGCTCGGCCACACCCGCGCCCGCGTGCTGACGCGGCTGTTCGCCTTCCTGCTGTTCTGCGTCGGCGTCCAGATCCTGCTGACCGGCCTCCTGGACGCCTTCCCCGTGCTGGCCTCGGGGCGCTGAGCCTGATTCAGCGCGGCACGGTTCAACGACTTCGCCCCACGCGCTGCCGGGCCATGCGGTCGGCGACGGCGGCGGTCGGTTTGCGCTCCATGTCGGCGCGGGCGAAGATCTCCGTCAGCGTATCGGCGATCCGCTCGATGTGGGTCATCACGCGGCCATGATCATAACCGGCGCGCTCGTGATAGACGTCGATCACCCCGCCGGCGTTGATGACGTAGTCGGGGGCGTAGAGGATGCCGCGGTCGGCCAGCGCCTGCCCGTGCCGTGCCTCGGCGAGCTGGTTGTTGGCAGCACCCGCGACGACCGGGCAGGTCAGCCGCGGGATCGTGGCGTCGTTCAGAACGGCGCCCAGCGCGCAGGGGGCGAAGACGTCCACCTCCAGATCGAGGATGGCGTCGGCGGGCACCGGCGTGGCGCCGACGCGGTCGGCCACGCGGCGGGCCTGCGCCTCGTCGATGTCGGCGACCCATAGCCGCGCCCCGGCCTCGGCCAGATAGCGGGCGAGATGCCCGCCGACGCTGCCCACGCCCTGGATGGCGACGGCCAGCCCCTCCAGGTCGGTGCGGTGCAGGCGATGGCGCACCGCCGCGCGAAGCCCGACGAAGACGCCGTAGGCGGTTGAGGGGGAAGGATCGCCGCTGCGCGTGCCGCCGCCCGCGGTCGCCTTCTCGACCACGCCGGAGACATGGGCGGTTTCCAGCGCCATGGTCTTGATGTCGGGAACGCCGGTGCCGGAATCCTCGGCGACGATGTAGCGTCCGCCCAGCCGTTCGACGTGGCGGCCCATGGCGCGCAGCAGCGCTTCGCTCTTGTCGGTGCGCGGGTTGCCGATGATGACCGACTTGCCGCCGCCCAGCGGCAGACCGGCCAGGGCCGACTTGTAGGTCATGCCGCGCGACAGGCGCAGCGCATCGCGCAGGGCCTCCTCGTCGCTGGCGTAGGGCCACATGCGGCAGCCGCCCAGCGCCGGGCCGAGCGCGGTGTCGTGGACGGCGATGATGGCGCGCAGGCCGGACGCGGCGTCGGAGCAGAAGACCACCTGCTCATGGTCGTCGAAATCGGGATGGTCGAACAGCGGCACGGTTTCCTCCTGATCTTTTTCTTTTTGAAAAAGCGGAGATCACCGCAACGCAAAGCTCGGGCGTCGCGCGCGGCAGGGTTCCGCGCGCCGTGCGATGGTTCGGCGTGTCCGCTTTTCCTTGCCCTGTGCTTCACCCTGTCTTGGTCGGGCGGGGGAGCGACGGGGCGTTCTCTTGAAGGAAACTAGATGCGCATGAAATTGCTGGCAAGGCGGACGGTTGACCGGCCTGCAAAAAGCAAGGAGATGAGCGCGGGAACGGTTCCGCGTCGGAAAAGTGTCGCGGACGGGGCCGCGAACGATGATTTCCGGTCTGCTCTCAAGACGGGAGAGGGTGGCCGGGGACCGGCCGGGCGGTGGGAGGAGGCCGCCCGACCGGTCCCCGCGGGGATCAGAACTCCTCGTCCCCGCCGAAGCCGCCCCACGAATCCTCTTCGCTGGGGATGTCCTCGGCCACCTGATCGACGGCGCCCTGGGCCTCCTGGGCGATGGCCTCACCGCCGCCGGAGAAGGCGCTGGACAGCGCGCTGCCGATCAGCATGCCGCCGGCCACGCCCATGGCGGTCTGCATGGCGCCGGCCATGAAGCCGCCGCCGGCCCGCTGCGGCTGCTGGGCGTAGGCGGCGACGCGCGGGTCGCCGTAGGCCGGGGCGGCGCCGGGCGCCTGACCCCAGGGGGAGCCGCCGGGGCGCTGCTGCGGGGCCGGGGCGGGCTTGGCGGCGGCGCCGCCACCGAACAGGCCGCCGAAGATGCCGCCGCCACCGGCCGCCGCGGCCGGGCGCTCCTGAAGCTGGCGCTCCAGCTCCTGGTTCTGGTTCTGCGAGGCGGCCAGCGCCTGCTCCAGCATGACGATGGCCTGCGCCATCAGGTAGGGCGCGCCCGGCTGGCGGGCGATGGTGTCGCGGATGTGGGCTTCGGCCTGCGGGTCGCGTGGGCCGGACTGGGCCTCGGCCTGACGCAGCTTGGCGAAGAGGTCGTCAATGATCTGGCGTTCGGTCTGGTCCATGGCGGTGCTCGTGCTCTCGGTGGTTTGAGGGATGGTCCGGGCGTGCCCCGGCGCGTCGTCCATTGGGTGGGCGGCGGCGTCCGGAGGGGGCCGGAACGATGTGGAGGGTGTGGGAGAGGTCTGGGAATCGCGGGTCCATGGGAGCATTCAGTCCCTCCAAGTGCGGTCACGCCCGTCGGCGCAAGAGCAGGTGAAGAGATCCGACATCGCGACCACGTCTAAGTCGCCAGAGGGGCCCGGATCACAGGTCCCGGAGACGTGGGGAGGGCCGGGAAACCTGTCAAGAGAGGGGGGCGCCAGAAAAATGGCGGAAAAAACAGCGCTGCGTTATTCCGGCCGGGTGCGCGCCTCGAAGCGGCGGCGGTCGCTCTTGTCGCTGAGCACGAAGGCGAAGGGGCGCAACGCGTCGATGTGGCTGAGCGCGATGGCGATCAGGACGGTCATCGGCACTGCCAGCACGGTCCCGGCGGCCCCCCACAGCCAGCTCCACAGCAGCAGCGAGCTGACGATCACCAGGGGCGAGATGGCGAGCTGCTTGCCCTCCAGCCGCGGCCCGATGAAATTGCCCATCACCTGCTCGATCACCAGCAGCCCACCCGCGACCATCAGGGCGGTGGTCGATCCGCCCTGGGCCAGCGCCATCAGCACAGGCAGCGTGGCCGCTCCCACCGACCCGATCACCGGGATGTAGTTCAGCAGGAAGGCCAGGAAGCCCCACAGGAACAGGAAGTCGATCCCGAACAGCGACAGCCAGCCGATGTAGAGCGCCCCGGTGATCAGCCCCAGCGTCGTGCTGACCAGCAGGAAACGGCGGAACTGCTGGGCGATGGCGGTGACCGCGGTGACGGTGGTGGCGCAGCGCTCCGGCCCCAGCGTCTTGACGATCTTCTCGCGCCAGACCGGCGCTTCAACCAGCATCAGCAGGGCGAGGAACAGCACGATGACCACCGTCGAGACGGCCTCCCGCGCCGCCGCCAGCACCGACGCGACGAGGCCGGACAGCGCCTCCGCCCCGCCGCCTCCGCCGTCGGGGTCGCCACCCGAATCGCCAAGGAACTGTTCGCGCAGCCCGTCGATCCAGCCGTTCGCCTGCCCCCACAGGCGTTGCAGCTCCTCGGCGTGGCGCGGCACCTCGCCGGCCAAGCGCTGGCCGATGAACCACAGGCCTCCGGCGAAGACGGCCAGCACCAGCAGCACCGTCAGCATGGCGGCGAGCGGGCCGAGCAGGGCCAGCCGCGGCGGTACCCGGTCGCGCACCCAGCGCCCGACCGGCGCCACGGCGACCGCCACGAAGAAGGCGCCGGCCAGCGGGATGAGCACCGGCGAGGCGGCGCCGAGGCCCCACAGGACGGCCAGGGCGGCCAGCAGGCCGAGCAGCCAGAGGCCGAGTGTCATCCGGTCGATGGACCAGCGCCGATTCCCGTCCGCGTCCTCACGCTGTGCCAAGGCCGTCCGCTCCCCGCCGTTGCGCCGCGCTGCCGGTCGGGCAGCATGAGCTTGACGCGAAACCGGCCGCGAAGTTCCGCAACGCTCCGGTCCCGGCCGGAGCGCAGAATTGCCATCCGGGGGACGTTGCGGCGCAGCGGGGCTGCCACCAACTCACTGGGGCCGGCTCCGCCGGAGCGGGATTCAGCCTGGGGACACACGCCATGGACCGCATCAACACGGCTTTCCTGTTCGACCTCGACGGCACGCTGATCGACAGCGTCTACCAGCATGTGCTGGCCTGGCAGGAGGCGCTGGACCATGAGGGGATCGAGCTGTCGGTCTGGCGCATCCACCGCAAGATCGGCATGAGCGGCGGCCTGTTCGCCAACATGCTGCTGCGCGAGACCGGCCTCGCCATCAGTCCGGAGCTTCTGGAGCGGCTGCGTCGCCGCCACGCCGAGGCGTTCCGCGGGCTGGCCGGGCGTGTCCGCCCGCTGCCCGGCGCGCAGGAGCTGCTGTCCCACCTGACGGCGGCGGGCATCCCCTGGGCCATCGCCACCAGCGGGCGGATCGAGACGGCGCGCTCCGGGCTGGAGGCTCTGGGCGTCGATCCAGACACGGTGCCGGTGGTGACGCGCGATCAGGTGAAATACGCCAAGCCCGACCCCGACCTGTTCCTGGCCGCCGCGGAGCGGCTCGGCGTCGCCATCGAAACGGCCATCGTGGTCGGCGACAGCGTGTGGGACATCCTCGCTGCGCGGCGTGCCCGCGCGCTCAGCATCGGGCTGCTGTCCGGCGGCTACGGGCAGGACGAGCTGGAGCGGGCCGGCGCCTTCCGCGTCTATGAGGACCCCGCCAGCCTGCTGGAGCATCTGGACGAGGTGGGAGGCCGACGCTGAGCGCCGACCGACGCCGTGCGCTGCTGATCGTCAACGGGAAGGCCCGCCAGGGGCAGCGCGCGCTCGACGACATCCGGGAGGAGGCCGCGACGGCGGGCGTCACCCTGATCCGCGCCGAGTGCCGCGAGCGGGAGGACATCGCCGAGGCGATCCGCGACCATGCCGACTCGGTGGACATGGTCATCATCGGGGGCGGCGACGGCACGCTGAACGCCGCCGCTCCGGCGCTGGCCGACACCGGCCTGCCGCTCGCCATCCTGCCCATGGGCACGGCGAACGATCTGGCGCGCACGCTGGGAATCCCGCTGGATGTGCGGGAGGCGGCGAAACTCGCCGTCAGCGGCCCGATTCGCCGGATCGACTTGGGCGAAGTCAACGGCGTCCCCTTCTTCAACGTCGCCAGCATCGGACTCAGCGTCGAACTGGCCCGCGAACTGACGCGCGAGATGAAGCGGCGCTGGGGCGTGTTCGGCTACGCCGTGGCGGCCTTCCGCGTGGCGCGGCGCATGGCGCCCTTCCGCGCCGAGATCCGCATCAACGGGGCGCGGCACCGCGTCAAGTCGGTGCAGATCGGAGTCGGCAACGGACGCCATTACGGGGGCGGCATGACCGTGCAGGAGAACGCCGCCCCCGACGACGGGCAGTTGGACGTCTACAGCATCGACCTGCGCGGCTGGTGGGAGTGGCCCCTGCTGTACCCGGACTTCCGGCGCGGGCGGCACGGGCACTGGAAAAATGTCCACGCCTGGTACGGGCAGGAGGTGGAGATCACCACCCGCCACCGCCGCCCGGTGAACACCGACGGCGACATCACCACCCACACCCCGGCGCGCTTCCGCGTGCGGCCGGGCGCCGTCGCGGTCATCGCGCCGCCGCGGTGAGGCCTTGCCCCCTCGCCCAGGCCGACGAGGCGGTGCGCGAGCTGGTCGAGAAGAGCGGCATCCCGTTCCTGCCGATGAGCATGGCCAAGGGGCTGCTGCCCGACACCCACCCGCAGTCGGCGGGGGCGGCGCGCTCGATGGTTCTGAAGGACGCCGACGTGGTGGTCCTGGTCGGTGCGCGTCTGAACTGGCTGCTGTCGCACGGCAAGGGCAAGACCTGGGGCGAGCCGGGGTCGAAGACCTTCATCCAGATCGACATCGAGCCGCGCGAGATGGACAGCAACGTGGCGATCGTGGCGCCGCTGGTCGGCGACATCGGGTCGTGCGTGTCGGCCCTGACCGCCGGGATGGCCAAGGGCTGGACGCCGCCGCCGGCGGAGTGGACGGGGGCGGTGTCGGCGCGCAAGGAGGCGAACATCGCCAAGATGGCGCCCAAGCTGATGAGCAACGCCTCGCCGATGAACTTCCACGGCGCGCTGGGCGCGCTGCGCCGGGTGGTGCAGGAGCGGCCCGAGGCTCTGCTGGTGAACGAGGGGGCCAACACGCTGGACCTGGCGCGCGGGATCATCGACATGCACCAGCCGCGCAAGCGCCTGGACGTCGGGACCTGGGGCGTGATGGGCATCGGGATGGGCTTCGCGGTGGCGGCGGCGGTGGAGTCGGGCAAGCCGGTGCTGGCGGTGGAAGGCGACAGCGCCTTCGGCTTCTCGGGCATGGAGGTGGAGACGATCTGCCGCTACAACCTGCCGGTGTGCATCGTGGTGTTCAACAACAACGGCATCTACAAGGGGACGGACGTGAACCCGACGGGCGGGTCGGACCCGTCGCCGATGGTCTTCGTTCCGGACTCCCGTTACGACAAGATGATGGAGGCCTTCGGCGGCGCGGGCGTCAACGTGACGACGCCGGACGAGCTGTACCGCGCGGTCAGCGCGGCGATGGACAGCGGCCGGCCGACGCTGATCAACGCGGTGATCGACCCCAACGCCGGGTCGGAGAGCGGCAACATCGGCAGCCTCAACCCCACCAGCGCCGTCCGCAAGGGGCCAAAGACGTAACGCCTTCCTGAATCATAAAAATAAAGCCCCCCGGAAAAATCGGGGGGCGGTTCCAAACGACTGCACGACATCCCAACGTTACGAAGAATCAGCCTGAGACGAGAGGGGAGGGCGGACATGGACACGGCCATCGTCGCCAAAGACGACACGAAAAGGCGCTCCATCCATCCCGGTTCGGGGCGCCGGAACACCCGGCCCCAGCCGAAGGGCCGGCAGGTCGATCCGGCGGCCCTGGCGGAGGTGCAGGAACTTCTCGGTGACCGGTCCCGGCAGCGGGACCTGCTGATCGAGCATCTGCACCTGTTGCAGGACACCTATCACGGGCTGCACGCCCGCCATCTCGCGGCGCTCGCCCACGAGATGCGGCTGGCCCTGGTGGAGGTGTACGAGGTGGCGTCCTTCTACGCCCACTTCGACATCGTGATGGACGGGGAGGAAGCCCCTCCGCCTGTGACCGTCCGGGTCTGCGACAGCCTGTCCTGCTGCATGGCCGGCGGCGAGACGCTGCTCGACGAGCTGAAGGCCGCCGACATGGGGCCGGACGTCCGGGTGGTGCGCGCCCCCTGCATGGGCGCCTGCCACAACGCCCCGGCGGTGGCCATCGGCCACGCCCTGCACGAGAACGCCACGGTCGAGAGCGTGGTCACCGCCGTGAAGAACGGCGAGACGCACCCGCAGCTCCCCACCTATGTCAGCCTGGAGCAGTACAAGGCGGAGGGTGGCTATCGCCTGCTCGCCGACTGTCTGACGGGCAACGTCCCGGTGGACGACATCCTCGGCAAGCTGGAAGGCGCCAACCTGCGCGGCCTCGGCGGCGCCGGCTTCCCGACCGGCCGTAAGTGGCGCTTCGTCCGCCACGAGCCCGGCCCCCGCCTGATGGCGGTGAACGGGGACGAGGGCGAGCCGGGCACCTTCAAGGACCGCTACTATCTGGAGAACGATCCGCACCGCTTCCTGGAGGGGATGCTGATCGGCGCCTGGGTGGTCGAGGCGACCGACGTCTACATCTACCTGCGCGACGAGTACCCGCACATCCGCGAGCTGCTGGAGCACGAGATCGCCGCCGTGGAGAAGGCCGGCCTTGCCGGGCACACCCGCATCCATCTGCGGCGCGGCGCCGGGGCCTACATCTGCGGCGAGGAGTCCGCGATGCTGGAGAGCATCGAGGGCAAGCGCGGCCTGCCGCGGCACAAGCCGCCCTTCCCGTCGGTCGTCGGCCTGTTCGGCCGCCCGACCCTCATCAACAACGTCGAGACGCTGTTCTGGATCAGGGACATCCTTGAGAAGGGCGCCGACTGGTGGGGCGGCCACGGGCGCAACGGCCGCAAGGGCCTGCGCAGCTACTCCGTCTCCGGTCATGTGAAGGACCCGGGCGTGAAGCTGGCCCCCGCCGGCCTCACCATCCGCGAGCTGATCGACGAGTATTGCGGCGGCATGGCCGACGGCCACACGCTCAAGGGCTATCTGCCCGGCGGCGCGTCGGGCGGCATCCTGCCCGCCAGCATGGACGACATCCCGCTGGACTTCGGCACGCTGGAGCAGCACGGTTGCTTCATCGGCTCCGCCGCGGTGGTCGTGCTGTCGGACCAGGACGACATGCGCAAGGTCGTGCGCAACCTGCTGGACTTCTTCGAGGACGAGAGCTGCGGCCAGTGCACGCCCTGCCGCGTCGGAACGGAGAAGGCGGTGGCGCTCATCAAGCAGCCGGTGTGGGATGAGCCGCTTCTGACGGAGCTCGCCCGGCTGATGGGCACGGCGTCGATCTGCGGCCTGGGTCAGGCCGCGATGAACCCACTCAAGAGTGCGCTGAAGCACTTCCGCGACGATCTGCGCGGGGAGGTCCGGTGATATGAGCGACCGCATCCTGTTCCACCTCGACGACGAGCTCGTCGAAGCCCACGCCGGCGAGACCATCTGGCAGGTCGCCAACCGCCTGGGCACCGAGATCCCGCATCTCTGCTACGCCGACGAGCCGGGCTACCGCGCGGACGGCAACTGCCGGGCTTGCATGGTCGAGATCGACGGCGAGCGCGCCATGTCGGCCTCCTGCGTGCGTCACCCGACGCCGGGCATGCGCGTCCGCTCGGCCAGCGAGAACGCCAAGTTCGCCCGCAAGATGGTCATCGAGATGCTGGTCGCCGACCAGCCGAAGCGGGAGGAGGCCCACGACCCCGACAGCAAGTTCTGGCGCTGGGCCGACCGTCTGGAGGTCTCGGACAGCCGCTTCCCCAGCCGGGAATGCGCGCCGAAGCCCGACTTCAGCCACCCGGCCATGGCGGTGCAGCTCGACGCCTGCATCCAGTGCAACCTGTGCGTCCGCGCCTGCCGCGAGGTCCAGGTCAACGACGTCATCGGCATGGCGCTGCGCGGCCACAAGGAGACGATCGTCTTCGACTTCGCCGACCCGATGGGCGACAGCACCTGCGTCGCCTGCGGCGAATGCGTCCAGGCCTGCCCGACCGGCGCGCTGATGCCGAAGACCCAGGTGGACATGAACAGCGGCGTCTTCGCCGCCGCCCCGGACCGCCAGGTCGACAGCGTCTGCCCCTATTGCGGCGTCGGCTGCCAGCTCACCTACAACATCAAGGACGAGAAGCTGCTGTCGGTGACGGGCCGCGACGGTCCCGCCAACAAGAACCGGCTGTGCGTGAAGGGCCGCTTCGGCTTCGACTACATCCACCACCCGCACCGCCTGACCAAGCCGCTGATCCGCAAGGAGGGCGTGTCCAAGCACGACGTGGACATCGACCCGCTCAACCCGCTGACCCACTTCCGCGAGGCGAGCTGGGAGGAGGCCCTGGAGGTCGCCACCGCTGGCCTGCGCAAGATCCGCGACGAGCGGGGCGGTTCGGCGCTCGCCGGCTTCGGCTCGGCCAAGGGCTCCAACGAGGAAGCCTATCTGTTCCAGAAGCTGGTGCGCGTCGGCTTCGGCACCAACAACGTCGACCATTGCACCCGCCTGTGCCACGCCTCCTCGGTGGCGGCGCTGATCGAGGGCATCGGGTCGGGCGCGGTGACGGCTCCCTTCATGGCGGCCAAGGACGCCGAGGTGATCGTCGTCATCGGCTCCAACCCGACGGAGAACCACCCGGTCGCCGCGACCTTCTTCAAGAACGCGGCCAAGCGCGGCGCCAAGCTGGTCATCATGGACCCGCGCGGCCAGGTGCTGAAGCGTCACGCCAGCCATATGCTCCAGTTCAAGCCGGGCCGCGACGTGCCGATGCTGAACGCCATGCTGAACGTCATCATCAGCGAGGGGCTGTACGACGCGCAGTATGTGGCGGAGCACACCCAGGACTTCGAGGAGTTGCGCGCCCACATCGCCAGCTACACCCCGGAGGCCATGGAGCCGGTCTGCGGCATCCCGGCGGAGCAGCTCCGCGAGGTCGCCCGCCTCTACGCCACCTCCAAGGGCTCGATCATCTTCTGGGGCATGGGCGTGTCGCAGCACACCCACGGCACCGACAACGTGCGCTGCCTGATCGCCCTGTCGCTGGTCACCGGCCAGATCGGGCGCCCCGGCACCGGCCTGCACCCGCTGCGCGGCCAGAACAACGTCCAGGGCGCTTCCGACGCCGGCCTGATCCCGATGATGTTCCCGGACTACCGTCCGGTGGACGATCCCGAGGTCCACGCCTTCTACGAGGATTTCTGGGACACCAAGCTGGACTCCAAGCGCGGCCTGACCGTCGTGGAGATCATGGACGCGATCCATGCCGGCTCGCTGAACGGCATGTATGTGATGGGCGAGAACCCGGCCATGTCCGACCCGGACGTGGAGCACGCCCGCGACGCGCTCGCCAAGCTTGACCATCTGGTGGTCCAGGACCTGTTCCTGACCGAGACGGCCAAATACGCCGACGTGGTTCTGCCCGCCTCGGCCTGGCCGGAGAAGACCGGCACGGTGACCAACACCAACCGCCAGGTCCAGCTCGGCCGGCAGGCCCTGCCGCCTCCGGGCGAGGCCCGGCAGGATCTGTGGATCGTCAACGCCATGGCCCGCGGCCTGGGTCTGGACTGGAACTACGAGCATCCGCGCGACGTGTTCCGGGAGATGAAGGGGGCGATGCCGTCGCTCGACAACATCACCTGGGAGCGGCTGGAGCGTGAGCGTTCGGTCACCTACCCCAGTCTGTCCGCGGACGATCCGGGTCAGGAGATCGTCTTCGGCGACGGCTTCCCCACGGCCACCGGCCGCGGGCGTCTGGTCCCCGCCGACGTGATCCCGCCGGCCGAGGAGCCGGACGCCGAGTTCCCGATGGTCCTGACCACCGGGCGCCAGCTGGAGCATTGGCACACCGGGTCGATGACCCGGCGCGCCCAGGTTCTCGACGATCTGGAGCCGGAGGCGGTGGCCTACATGAGCCCGGCGGACCTGCGGCGGATGGGCGCCAAGGGCGGCGACCGCATGAAGGTCACCACCCGGCGCGGCACCATCGAGCTGAAGGCGCGGTCGGACTACAACGTCCCGTCCGGGCTGGTGTTCGTGCCCTTCTGCTACGCCGAGGCGGCGGCCAACGTGCTGACCAACCCGAAGCTGGACCCCTACGGGAAGATTCCCGAGTTCAAGTTCGCCGCGGCCCGCATCGAGCCGGCGGCATAGCCAACCGGCGGCCCCCGCTCCCCGCAAGGGAGAACCGGGGGCCGCCACACCCGAGGACGACAACGGCGCGATGCAACAGCGCCGGACGATTTCGAGAGGGATGGGACGATGAAGACGCAAGCGCTGATGATGGCACCCCCGGCCCCGCGGGCCGAAGGCCGCGCGGAAACCGTGGACCGTGCGGCGAAGGGCAATCTCGTGCAGTCGCTGTCGCGGGCACTGAGCATCATGACCATCCTCGGCCAGTCGGACAGCCCGATGAGCCTCACCGCGGTGGCCGAAGCGGCACATCTCTCGCCCTCCACGGCGCACCGTCTGCTGACCACCCTGCAGGAGGAGCGTTACGTGCGCTTCGACCAGGGCAAGCGCGGCTGGGCGGTCGGGGTGCAGGCCTACATGACCGGCACCGGCTTCCTGAAGACGCGCAGCCTGCTCGACGTCGCCCGCCCGCGCATGCGCCGGCTGATGGAGGAGACCAGCGAGGTCGTCAATCTGGCCGTCGAGGAGAACGGCGAAGCCATTTATCTGCACCGCGTCGGCGGCCCGCGCGTCGCCCAGGCGGCGCTTCCCGTCACCGACCGCACGCTGCTGCACTGTTCCGCGGTGGGCAAGGCGCTGCTCGCCGGCATGCCCGACACGCGGGTGCAGAGCATCGTGACCCAGCGCGGCATGCGCCAGTTCACCCGGACCACCGTGTCATCGATCCCGGCGCTGCACCGGGAGCTGATCCTGACGCGCGACCGCGGCTACGCCGTGGACCAGGAGGAGCGGGTCAGCGGCCTGCACTGCGTCGCCGCGGCGATCTACGACGAGCAGGCCCGCGTCATCGGCGCCCTGTCGCTGTCCAGCACCAACCGGCGCCTGGACGACGCCCGCGTCGTGGCCTTCGGCGAGATGGTCAAGCGCACCGCCGCGGCGGTGACCGCCGAGATCGGCGGGCGTTTTCCCACCTGATCCCCGGGCCTGATCCCTGGGCCTGATCCGGAACACCCTTACGGAATTCGAATTCGCGCCGGCCGGGAGGCGCGATCCGCCCCGATCCGCAAATCCTTCGGATTGGGTTGGGGCGGCTGTTACCCCGGTTTTCCTTCCTGTCACGTAGTGCTGCCCTGAAGAAACTGACCGCGCCCGCAACGGCGCGGTCTTTTTTTGGCAAAATACTTTGTTTCCGCAATGTGGAAACTTAAGATTCCTTGTTGCGTCCCGACGAAGACTCAGGCATCATTCTTCTTACACAGGGTTCATCACCCTTTGTATCGGGCGGGTTGTTGCTCCGCATTATATGCGAGCCTCTCGGATACTGGCCGTGCTGGAAACAGCACGGCCTTTTTATTGCCGAGGCGGAGCCGGATGAGGAGGCCATGCTGCGGTGCGGCAAAACAGCGCGGATGTCACCGCGGATCGAGCAGGCGCGGGCCGGGCCCGTCCTCCGACAGCTCGTCCCAGGGGTTGCGCAGCGGGCATTCACCGAGCGACAGGCAGCCGCAGCCGATGCACCCCTCCAGCCCGTCGCGCAGCTTGGTGAGCACGGCGATGCGCTCGTCCAGGTCCGCTTTCCAGGCCGCGGACAAGCGTTTCCAGTCCTCGGCGGTGGGGGTGCGGCCGTCCGGCAGAGTCTTCAGCGCTTGCGCGATGGTGGCCAGCGGGACGCCCAGGCGCTGGGCCACCTTGATGACGGCGATGCGCCGGAGCACGTCGCGGGGGAAGCGGCGCTGGTTGCCGCTGCTCCGCCAGCTCGCGATCAGCCCCTTTGATTCGTAGAAGTGGATGGTGGACACTGCCACACCGGAGCGTTCCGCGACCTCGCCCACGGAAAGGTCCTTGTCCATGTCGGCGGGATCGAGAATCGCCATCGCCGGGCCTCCCCTGGGGTTCGGAACCTCTTGACCTCAAGTGAAGTTGAGGTCGTATCGAGAGAGAGTCAACAGCGCGCCGCATCGAGGGTAGCCGATGATTTCACCAACCTCCGTCGACTGGACTTCGCTCAACACCCTGCGCGCCACGCCGGGGCCGGAGGTGACGGCTCTGCCGGCCTCGTTCCTGACGATCACCAAGGCCGCGAACCTGAAGCCGGCCATCGTCCGCCCGGTGCTGGACGGGCTGCTGCGTCAAGGCTTCGTGCGCGAGTACGAGACCCAGTACGGCAAGGCCTACGCCCGTACGCCGGAGGGCAACCAGCGCATTCGTGAAGTGAGGGAGTGGCTGCGCTGAAAGCGCCCTCTCTCCCTATAAAGAGCGGGCCCTGGAGAGAGCGGGACGCCAAGCGCACAAAAAGGAACGGCGCCCCTTTTGGGGGCGCCGTCTTCGCGAGGTGTGCCGTCAGACTGTCGGGAAGCGATCAGACAACCTTGTTGGCGTGCAGCTCGGCGATCTGCTGCGGGGTGTAGCCGAGGCTGGCCAGAACCTCGTCGGAGTGCTCGCCGAGCAGCGGCGATCCGGTCACTTCGACGGTCATGTCGGAGAACTTGATCGGGCTGCCGACGGTCAGGTACTTGCCGCGGGCCTTGTGGTCGACCTCGACGATCGTGCCGCTCTTGCGGAGCGACGGGCACTCGGCGATTTCCTTCATGGTCAGCACCGGGGCGCACGGGATGTCGAACTTGCGCAGGATGTCGACCGCCTCGTACTTCGTCTTGTCGGCCAACCAGCCCTCGATGAAGGCGAAGATGTCGAAGATCTTGTCCTGACGCGCCTGGGCGGTGTTGTAGGCCGGATCGTCGATCCACTCCGGCTTGCCGAGAGCCTTACAAATCGGCGCCCAGGCGTGGCCCTGGATGGTGAAGTAGATGTAGGCGTTCGGGTCGGTCTCGGCGCCCTTGCACTTCAGGACCCAGCCCGGCTGACCGCCGCCGCCGGCGTTGCCGCCACGCGGAACCACGTCGGAGAACTCGCCGTGCGGGTACTGCGGGTACTCTTCCAGATAGCCGACGCGGTCGAGACGCTGCTGGTCGCGCAGCTTGACGCGGCAGAGGTTGATGACCGAGTCCTGCATCGACACGGCGACCTTCTGGCCCTTGCCGGTCTTCGAACGGCCCATGAGGGCAGTCAGGATGCCGATGGCGAGGTGCATGCCGGTGTTGCTGTCGCCGAGAGCGGCGGCGCTGACGGTCGGCGGTCCATCCCAGAAACCGGTGGTCGAAGCCGCACCGCCGGCGCACTGGGCGACGTTCTCGTAGACCTTCAGGTCCTCGTAATGGTGGCCGTCGCTGAAGCCCTTCACCGAGGCGACGATCATGCCCGGGTTCAGCTCGTTGATGCGCTCCCAGGTGAAGCCCATGCGGTCGAGCGCGCCCGGACCGAAGTTCTCCACGAGGACGTCGGACTCCTTGATCAGCTTCTCAAGGATTTCCTTGCCCGCCGGGGTCTTGGTGTCCAGCGTCAGCGAGCGCTTGTTGCTGTTCAGCATCGTGAAGTAGAGCGCGTCCGCTTCGGGAATGTCACGGAGCTGGTTGCGGGTGACGTCGCCGGAACCCGGCCGCTCCACCTTGATGACGTCCGCGCCGTACCAGGCGAGGAGCTGCGTGCAGGCGGGGCCGGCCTGAACGTGGGTGAAGTCGATGATCTTGATTCCTTCGAGCGGCTTGCTCATGGCTCGTTTACTCCCTCTCACTTATTGCGATGCCGTTGTTGAGCACTGGACAACACGGACAAACTGGCGGGATGGGTTGTGGTTACTGGCTTGCGGACTCCAACTCCGACAGGCGTCGGCGGAGCTTGCGCTCCTCGGCCCAGCGGCTGCTCTCGTCGCGGATGATGGCGACGATTCCGGTCACCGAGCCGTCCGGCGCGGTCAGCAGGGCGACCGTGAAGGCGATGGACAGGGCGTGCCCGTCCTTGTGCAGGGCCGGGACGCGCAGCACATCGCTGCCGTAGCGCGTCTGGCCCGTGCGCATGGTGTTGGCGTAGCCGTCCCAATGGCGCTGGCGCTGGCGTTCCGGGATGATGATGTCGAGCGATTGCCCCAGCGCTTCGCCCTCCGCGAAGCCGAACATCCGCTCGGCCGCCGGATTCCACAGGGTGATGGCGCCCTGCGCGTCGGACACGACGATCGCGTCCCCGGCGGCCATGACCAGCTGTGCGAAATCGACTGTTGCGCTCATGAAAGCATTCGCTCCGACACCGGACCCGAAACCTTCCGACGCCGTCATGTTTTCTTCAAAACACGCCCGCGCCCTTGGTTTTGCACTTCGTTTCCGAAGCGCGATGGGATGTGAGATACCGTATACCAGATGCGAAATGCCTGGCAAGCCCTTTTGTGCGTTAGGCGAACTAATCGCGCTTCGGACCTTTCGCGGCAAATGCCGGAGACTGGGAGAGGGGGCGGCCCGATGCGCGCATCCGGGTCCGTTCCGGCACCAGGGAGCCGCCATGAAGCCTCCGGTATAAAACCGGCACCCGCCTCGTCCGTGGCGGATGAGGGGGAGGGCGGGCGCTCGCCACCGTTGAGCCGGCGGATGATCCGTAGCCGGCAGATATGGCCGTTCGGTTTTCGGTGTGCCAAGATGGCCGACCGCCTCTGATCCGGGGCGGCGGCTCGAACAGGGTAGGGGCATGACGGGGCGTTTCAGAACCAAGATCATCATCGGCATGACCGCTGTCCTGGCCGTGGGAGCGGCGGCGGTCACCTCGGTTTCCCTGTTCCTGTCGCGCGACGCCGCGGAGCGGGCGGTCACGACCCTGGTGGCCGAAACCGCCGACCATCACGGCGCGCGGGTGGCCGCCGACATCTCCGCCGCCCTGGCCGACGCCCGTTCCACCGCCGCGCTGGTGGAGGTGGAACGCTCCACCGGCGCCCCGCGCCGGGAGACGGTCAACCGCTACCTCAACCGCCTGATGGCGGTCGGCCCCCTCTACGCCGGGGTGTGGGTGGACATGGCTGACGACGGCTTCGACGGGCGCGACCGCGAGGTAGCCGGGCTGGACCGCGCCGCCGAGATTCTGGGGCTGCCCGGCACCGGGCGGATGAGCCTGCTGTGGCTGCCCGGCCCCAAGGCCGACGACAGCGAGGGCTATCCCTTCTCCGACGTGAAGGAGAAGGAATATTACCGGGCCGCCGCCGCGGCCGGGAAGCCGGTGCTGACCGAACCCTATCTGGACGATCTGACCAAGACGCTGATGACCAGCGCCGCAGCACCGGTGAAGGACGGCGACCGGGTGATCGGCGTCGCCGGCGTCGACCTGACGCTGAGCGGACTGACCGATCTGGTCCGCCGGGTGAAGCCCTATGGCGACGGCCACGCGGCGGTGCTCACCGGCGCCGGGGTCTATGTGGCCCATCCCGACGCCGGCCGCCTGTCCCATCCCGCCGACGACCTGCCGGAGGAGGCGCGCCGCGCCATCGCCGAGGGGCGGGCCTACGACGGCGTCGTCACGCTCGGCGGTGCCCCCTATTACCTGCGCCTGTCGCCGGTGCGCTTCACCGGCGCCGACGGCGCGTGGTCGTTCCTGGTCGCCGCGCCGCAGGCCAGCGTGATGGCCGATGCCAACCGGCTGACCCTGCTGACCGTCCTGGTCGGGGTGGGCTGCATCCTGCTCGGCGGTCTGGTGGCGTGGCGGGTGGGCGACGGCATCGCCCGGCCGATCGCCGGGCTGACCGTCACCATGGACCGGCTGGCCGCCGGCGATCTGGACGCCGCCATCCCCGGCGCCGACCGCAAGGACGAGGCGGGCGCCATGGCCCGCGCGGTCGGGGTGTTCAAGCAGGGGCTGGTGCAGGCCCGCGACCTGGGCCGCCAGCAGGAGGCGGAGTGGCGCGCCAGGGAGGCGCGGACCGCCACCCTCCTCGACCTGCAGCGCGGGTTCGAGGAGCGGGCGGGCGGCCTGACCGGGGCGCTGGCCTCGGCGGCGCAGCAGCTCGAATCCACCGCCCGCGCCCTCACCGGCATCGCCGAGCAGACCCACGGCCGGTCGGAGCGGATGACGCTCTCCGCCCATTCCGCCGCGGACAACGTGCAGACCGCCGCCGCCGCGACCGAGGAGCTGTCGGCCTCGGTGGAGGAGATCGGGCAGCAGGTGGGCGAGTCCGCCCGCATCGCCGAGGCGGCGGTGGCCGACGTGAAGCGCGCCGACTCGGCGGTCGTCGTGCTGGCCGACAGCGCGGAGCGGATCGGCGCCGTCGTCGGCCTGATCAACGACATCGCCGGCCAGACCAACCTGCTGGCGCTCAACGCCACCATCGAGGCGGCCCGTGCGGGTGAGGCGGGAAAGGGGTTCGCGGTGGTCGCTGGAGAGGTCAAGAGCCTGGCCAACCAGACCGCCCGCGCGACCGAGGACATCGTCGGCCAGATCAAGGGCATCCGCGACGCAACGGGCGAGGCGGTGGAGGCGGTGCGCGGCATCAGCCAGACCATCGCCCAGGTCAGCCGCATCGCGTCCGGCATCGCGGCGGCGGTGGACCAGCAGTCCGCCGCCACCCGCGACATCGCCCGCAGCGTCCTGCAGGCCGCCGACGGCGCCCGCGAGGTCAGCGGCGGCATGGGCGAGATCCGGGCCGGGGCGGGCGATACGGGCGCCGCCGCCGACCAGCTCCTCGCCGCCGCCGCCGGGGTGGCCGGTCAGTCCAAGGAACTGGCGCGCGAAATCGACCGCTTCATCGCCGGTGTCCACAAGGCGTGATCCGCGGGTCCTTCCATCTCCCCGGAAGTGAGAGGGAAGGATTGCGGGACGTTACCGCGCCCGCGCCGTAGGCAGGGTGAAGGACACCGACTCCGGGCGGCCCGGCAGGGAAAGCTGGGCCTCCACCGGGGCGCAGCGGCTGACCACGGCGCCGCGGCGCAGGACGAACAGGCGGGTGGCGCGGGTGCGGATCGCCTCCACCGGGTCGGCGGCCTGGAGCACCACCAGATCGGCGTGGCAGCCCACCTCCAGCCCGTAGCCGTCGAGGTGCAGCAGCTTGGCCGGCGCCTCGGTCACCGCGCGGAAGCAGGCGAGCATCCCGTCATAGCCGGTCATCTGCCCGACATGCAGGCCCATGTGCGCGACCTCCAGCATGTCGCCGGAGCCGAGCGGGTACCAGGGGTCCATCACGCAGTCGTGGCCCAGCGCGACGGTCAGGCCGGCACCCATCAGCTCCGGCACGCGGGTCATGCCGCGGCGCTTGGGATAGGTGTCGTGGCGGCCCTGGAGCGTGATGTTGATGAGCGGGTTGGCGATGACGCCGAGCTTCGCCTCGACCATCAGCGGGATCAGCTTGGAGACGTAGTAGTTGTCCATGGAATGCATGGAGGTAAGGTGCGAACCGGTCACCCGGCCCTGCATCCCCAGCCGCTGCGTCTCGTAGGCCAGCGTCTCGACATGGCGGGACAGCGGGTCGTCCGACTCGTCGCAATGCATGTCGACCAGAAGCCCGCGCTCCGCCGCGATCTCGCAAAGCAGCTTCACGGAGGCGGCACCGTCGGCCATCGTCCGCTCGAAATGCGGGATGCCGCCGACCACGTCCACGCCCATGTCGAGCGCGCGTTTCAGCAGCTCCACCGCGCCGGGCGCGCGCAGGACGCCGTCCTGGGGGAAGGCGACGAGCTGCAGGTCCAGGTAGGGGGCGACCCGCCGCTTGACCTCCAGCAGCGATTCCACGGCCAGCAGGCGCGGGTCGCAGATGTCCACATGGCTGCGGATCGCCAGCAGGCCACGCGCCACCGCCCAGTCGCAATAGGCTAGCGCCCGCTCGACGATGGCGTCCTGGACGAGTTGCGGCTTCAGCTCGCCCCACAGCGCGATGCCCTCCAGCAGCGTGCCGGAGCGGTTGACCCGGGGCAGGCCGTAGCTGAGCGTGGAGTCCATGTGGAAGTGCGAATCGACGAAGGGCGGCGTGACCAGCCGGCCCGTCGCGTCGATCTCCTCCCCGGCGGGACCGGGCAGGTCCTTTTCCACCGCGGCGATGCGGCCCTCGCGGACGCCGATGTCCATGCCGGTGCGGCCGTCGGGCAGCGTGGCGCGGCGCAGGATCAGATCGAACATCAGCGTTCTCCTTTGCGGTACGGGATCATCAGCGCCCGCGGGTAGGAGGCGCGGCGCGCCACCAGCACCAGCGCCAGGATGCTCAACAGGTAGGGCATCATCAGGAACAGCTGGTAGGGCAGGACGCCCCCCGCCACCTGCTGAAGCCGCAATTGCAGCGCGTCGAAGGCGGCGAACAGCACCGCGCCCAGCAGCGCCTTGCCGGGTCGCCAGGAGGCGAAGACGACCAGCGCGATGCAGATCCAGCCGCGCCCGTTGACCATGTTGAAGAAGAAGGCGTTGAAGGCCGACAGGGTGAGGAAGGCCCCGGCCAGCGCCATCAGCGCGCTTCCCGCCACCACCGCGCCGATGCGCACCGCGGTGACGCTCAGGCCCTGGGCCTCCGCCGCCGCCGGATTCTCGCCGACCATGCGCACCGCCAGCCCGACCGGCGTGCGGTAGAGGACGTAGGCGACCACGGCGACGAGGATCAGCGCCATGTAGGTCATCGGCGTCTGGGCCAGCGCGCCGGGCAGGTCCAGCGGCTGGAACGGCTCGATCGTCGGCGGGGTGCTCGCCTGCGGCAGGACGAGGCGGTAGACGAAGTAGGACAGGCTGGTGCCGAGCAGGGTGACGCCGATGCCCGCCACATGCTGCGACAGGCCCAGCGGCACCGTCAGGGTGGCGTGCAGCAGCCCCATCAGCCCGCCGCACAGCGCCGCCACCAGCACGCCGGTCCACAGGTCGGCGCCCTGGTAGACGGCCATCCAGCCGGCCATGGCGCCCATCGTCATGATGCCCTCGATGCCGAGGTTCAGCACGCCCGCCCGCTCGCACAGCAGCTCGCCCAGCGTGCCCAGGATGTAGGGGGTGGCGATGCGCAGCACCGCCGTCCAGAAGGCGGCGGAGACCAGGATGTCGAGGATCGTTTGCAACAGCTCCATGGCGCTCACCCCCGCCGCAGCCGGTAGCGCGTCAGCAGCCCGGCGACCAGCATGCACAACAGGCTGGTGGCGACGAGCACGTCGGCGATGTAGTTGGGCACCGGCATGGCGCGGCTCATGGCGTCGGCGCCGACGAAGATGCCGGCGATGAAGACCGCGGCTCCGACCACGCCCACCGGGTGCAACTGCGCCAGCATGGCGACGACGATGCCGCTGTAGCCGAAGCCAGGCGACAGGTCGAGCGTCAGGTAGCCCTTCAGCCCGCAGACCTCGATCACCCCGGCCAGACCGGCCAGCCCGCCGGACAGCAGGGCGGTGCGCAGCATGACGCGGGTCACCGGCATGCCGGCGAAGGCCGCGGCGCGCGGGTTGGCGCCGACCGCCCGGTTCTCGTAGCCCCAGATGGTCCTGGTGTCGATCAGCCAGAGCAGGGCCGACAGGCCCAGCGCGACCAGCAGGCCGGTGTGCAGCCGCGTGCGCTCGACCAGCTTGGGCAGCTCGGCGGCTTCGACGACGGGGGCGGACTGCGGCCAGCCCATGCCCATGGGGTCCTTCAGCGCGCCTTCCAAAAGCATGGAGACGAGCAGCAGGACGATGAAGTTCAGCAGCAGCGTGGTCACCACCTCGTCCACGCCGAAGCGCACCTTCAGCACGGCGGGGCCGAGCAGCGTGGCGCCCCCGGCGGCGGCCCCGGCGATCATCACGGTCGGCAGCAGCAGCCAGGCCGGCAGGTCCAGCATCCCGCCGCCCAGCACGACGGCGGCGAGCGCGCCCATGTAGAGCTGCCCCTCCGCCCCGATGTTCCACAGCTTGGCGCGGAAGGCGACGGCGGCGGCGAGGCCGGTGAGGATCAGCGGGGTGGCGCGGGTCAGCGTCTCGGTCAGGGCGAAGCGGGAGCCGGCGGCTCCCTCCAGCAGCAGGCCGTAGGCGCGCAGCACCGGCGCGCCGGTCCAGGCGACCAGCAGCGCGCAGAGCGCCAGCGCCGCCACCACCGCCGCCACGGGCGCCAGCAGGCGGGCGGCCAGCGGGGTATGCTCTCGCGGTTCAAGCCGCATGGTTTTTTCCTTGTTCGTTTTCCCTGCGGCGGCATTCAGGCACCGCCGCTGCCCCCTCCCTAACCCTCCCCCTCTTCGAGGTGGAGGGGACTGCCGCAACCCTCCCCCTCTTCGAGGTGGAGGGGACTGCCGCCGCTTCGCCCAAGGCACCCTCTTCCGCAACGCGGGGGAGGGTCGGGGAGGGGCAACGGCGCCGGCAGTGCCCCTTCGCGGCAATGACGGTGGACGGTGTCGGTTCACTGGACGCCCTCCCCGACGATCTCCGGCAAAATCTCCCAATGCCCGGCCATCAGCAGGCCGAGCTGGCGGACCGACACGCGGCCGTGGGGCAGAACGGGGGTGAGGCGCCCGTGATAGGCGACGGTGATGCCGTCAGCCAGCGCCAGGATCTCGTCCAGATCCTCGGAGATCACCAGCACCCCGGCCCCGGCGGCGCGGGCCTCCAGCAGCCGCCCATGGACGTAGGATACCGCGCCGACGTCCAGGCCGCGGGTAGGCTGGCTCGCCAGGATCAGGTCCGGCCCGTGGGCCAGCGTGCGGCCCAGGATCAGCTTCTGCATGTTGCCGCCGGACAGCAGCTGCGTGCGGGCGTCCGGCCCCGGGCAGCGCACGTCGAACGCCTCGATCACCTCCTCGGCGTAGGCGCGGGCAGCCCCCCGGCGAATCAGGCCAAAGCGCTGGAAGGCGGGGTCGTGGTAGCGCTCGGCGATCAGGTTTTCCCACACCGCCATGGCGCCGACGAGGCCGGCGGCATGCCGGTCCTCCGGGATGCGGGCGACGCCGCGCCGGACCATCCCCGCCGGGCTGGCGTTCCCGGCGGCTTCTCCCTTCAGCGCCATGGTGCCGGAGTCGGGGTGGATCAGGCCGCTGATCAGCTCGGCCAGCGCGGTCTGTCCGTTGCCCGACACGCCGGCGATGCCGACGATCTGACGACGGCGCACGGTCAGGTCCACGCCGTCGAGCAGCGGGCGCCCGTGGCCGGAGGCGACGGTGACGCCGGACAGCGTCAGCACCGGCTCGCCCGGCTCCAGCGGGGCGGGGGTAGGCGGCTTCAGGGCGCGCCCGACCATCAGCTCGGCCAGCTCCTCGCGGTCGGTCTCGGCGGTCCTGCGGGTGGCGACGAGGCGCCCGCCGCGCAGCACGGCGACGGTGTCGCTGGCCGCGAAGACCTCGTTCATCTTGTGGCTGATGAAGACCACCGCCAGGCCGTCGGCGGTCAGGCGGCGCAGCGTGTCGAACAGGCTGGCGGATTCCTGCGGGGTCAGCACCGCGGTCGGCTCGTCCAGGATCAGGACGCGGGCGTCGCGGTACAGCGCCTTCAGGATCTCGGCCCGCTGCCGCTCGCCCACCGACAGGTCGCCGACCAGCGCGTCGGGCCGCACCTCCAGTCCGAAGCGGCGGGCGAGGTCGAGCAGCTTGGCCTTGGCGGCGGCGCGGTTGGAGCGCGGTCGCCATAGCGACTCCGTGCCCACGGCGATGTTGTCGAGCACCGACAGGTTGTCGGCGAGCGTGAAGTGCTGGTGGACCATGCCGATCCCGGCGGCCAGCGCCGCGCGGGGGAACCGGGGGGAAGCGGCTGGCCGAACGCCTCGATGCTGCCCTCGTCGGCCACGTAATGGCCGAACAGGATGTTCATCAGAGTCGTCTTGCCGGCGCCGTTCTCGCCCAGCAGGGCCAGCACCTCGCCCTTGTGGAGCGTCAGCGAGATGGACTCGTTGGCGACGAGCGGCCCGAACCGCTTCGTGATGCCGGAGAGGCGGAGGACGATGGGGGGTGATGTCATGGATGTCCGCGGGGTGCCGGGGAGGCAAGAAACATATTCCCTCTCCCCTCCGGGGAGAGGGTTAGGGTGAGGGGGTTGCGCGTCTCGGCACGTCCGGCAAAAGCGCGCGCGTCTCGGCACGTCCGGCAAAAGCGCAACCCCCTCACCGGCCCTTCGGGCCACCCTCTCCCCAGAGGGGAGAGGGTTCGATGGCCTCCCTCACAGGAGGGAGAAGGAAATGTGGATCACATCGTCGACTTGGGCTCGTTGTCGTTCACCTTCACGGTGAACTTGCCGTCGAGGATCTCCTGCTCGCGGGCCTTCACCTTGGCCACCACATCGGCGGGCACCTTGCCCTCGAAGGTGCCGAGCGGGGCGAGGCTGGAGCCCTTGTGGACCATCTGGCTGTAGGGACCGTAATCCTCGGCCTTGTAATTACCTGCCTTCACGGCGGCGATGGCGCGGTCCACCGACGGCTCCATGTGCCACAGCGCGCTGGCGACCACCGTGTCCGGGTACTGCGGCTGGGTGTCGATGACGTTGCCGATGGCCAGGACCTTGCGCTCCTTGGCGGCGTCGGACACGCCGAAGCGCTCGGCGTACATCACGTCGGCGCCGCGGTCGATCATGGCGAAGGCGGCTTCCTTGGCCTTCGGCGGGTCGAACCAGGAGCCGATGAAGCTGACCATGAACTTCACGTTCGGGTTCACCTCCTTGGCGCCCTCCATGAAGGCGTTCATCAGGCGGTTCACCTCCGGGATCGGGTAGCCGCCGACCATGCCGATGACGTTTGACTTGGACACCGCACCCGCGATCATGCCGGTCAAATAGGCCGGCTCCTGGATGTAGTTGTCGAAGACCGAGAAGTTCGGCTCCTGCGGCTTGAAGCTGGAGCCCATGACGAAGGCGGTCTTGGGATAGTCCTTCGCGACGGCGCGGGCTGCGCGCTCGACGCCGAAGACCTCGCCGAAGACGAGCTGCTGGCCGCCCTCGGCGTACTGGCGCATCACGCGCTCATAATCGGTGTTGGCGACCGACTCGGCCCAGACATACTCGATCTCGCCGCGGGCCTCGGCGGCCTTCAGGGCGGTGTGGATGCGGCTGACCCACTGCTGCTCGATCGGCACGGTGTAGATGCCGGCGACCTTGACCTTCGACTGGGCCCAGGCGGGCAGAGCCATCGCCGCGACGGCGGCCGCCGCCGCGCCGCACAGGACGGCGCGCCGCGCCACGCCCAACAGATTCCCCATTTTGCAACCCCCTCCGTCTGCTTTGCTGTTTCAGCTCAGAAATGCAGCAGAGGCGTTGCAACGGCAATGCCATTCCGTGCGCGTCAGCCCTGCTGCGGCTCTCACGGGTCGGCAGGGTGGCATGTGACCAAAAGGGCGGCAACGATTCTCAGCGGGTGCCGTAAAGCCGGTCGCCCGCGTCGCCCAGGCCGGGGAGGATGTAGCCGTTCTCGTCCAGCCGCTCGTCCACCGCGGCGGTGAAGACCGGCACGTCGGGGTGCGCGTCGTGGAAGGTGCGCAGGCCCTCCGGGGCGGCCACCAGCACCGCCAGCTTGATCGAAGCCGCACCCGCGTCCTTCAGCCGGTGCACCGCCGCGACCGCCGTGTGGCCGGTGGCGAGCATGGGATCGACCAGGATGACCATCCGCTCCTCGATGTCCTCCGGCACCTTGAAGAAATACTCGACGGGGGTCAGCGTCTCCTGGTCGCGGTAGAGGCCGATATGCCCGATGCGGGCCGACGGCAGCAGCGTGCGCATGCCGTCCAGCAGCCCTTGCCCGGCCCGCAGGATGGAGACGAGGCACAGCTTCTTGCCGGTCAGCAACGGCGCGTCGAAGCTGGCCAGCGGCGTTTCCACCGAGCGGTCCTCCAGGGGAAGGTCGCGCGTCAGCTCGTAACCCATCAGCTGTGACACCTCCCGCATCACCTCGTGGAACCGGGCGGTGGGGGTCTCCCGCCGCCGCAGAAGGGTCAGCTTGTGCTGGACCAGAGGATGGTCGATGACGGTGAGTGTCGGAATGGGCATGGGCAACCCTTCGGGTGGTTGGCGTCACATCAGAAGACGGTTCCGTCGCTGCGGATGCGGATCGGCGGGCCGCCGCCGGGGCGGCGCTCGCGGGCGATCCGGCGTCCGGCGGTCCAGGTCCCGCCCTGGAGAACCTTGGCGAGCGGGAAGCTCTCCGCGGGCACGCCCAGACGGGCGCGCACGTCGTCGGCGAGGCGGTCGAGCAGGGCGACGGTCAGGGCGCGCCACTCCACCACCGCCTCGTCCCCCACCTCCAACTCGTCGGTGAGAAGGCGCGCGTCCTTGGGCACCAGAACGCCGCTGTCCACCAGCAGCCCGCCATTGCGGTATTCCGGCAGGCCGGTCAGCCGGTCCAGCCCGGTGACGGCGATGCCCGCCGCCTCCAGCGGCTCGACCAGCGAGTAGCTGAGCCATTGCGACAGCTTGTGGAAGGGGACGAGGCCGACCGCCGAATGAGTCCAGGTATCGCCGAGATTGACGCCGCCGCGCTCGATCCGGCCCAGCCAGATCGGCCCCAGCCCGCGCAGCACCGCGTCGAGGATGGCGGAGGCGGGAAGCGTCCCGTCCACGGCCCGCGACTTCAGCGCGTCGTAGAGGGTGCCGACCCGCCCCGGCGTGCCGAACAGGTCGGGCGCGGCAGTCAGCGCGCTTCCCAGACGGCGCAGCAGGGCGGCGCGCCCCTCCAACCCGACCAGCGGGTTGTCCGGCCCGGCTTGGAAGCCACGGGCGAGCGCCGTCTCGGTCATGGCGGACAGGGCCGCCGCGTCGGCGCGCAGAGGGGCGTGGACTGGATCGTCGGCAAAGCCGCCGGAGCGGAACAGGTCGAAGCTGGCGATGGCCAACCCTTCGGAGCGGGCCAGCTCCACCCCCGCGGCGTCGCGGTAGCGCCAGCGGTCGCCCGCCCCGGCGTCGAGCAGAACGCTGGTCACCGCGAGGTCGAAGCGGATGCGCGCGGTCTCGTCGGCGTCCGCCCTCAACCCGGCGGCAAGCGTCGCCCAGCGGTCGTCGCCGTTCACCACGAAGTGCCGCCAGCGGCTGTGGTAGGGAACGTCGAGGTCCGGGTAGGACTCCCGCGTTACCGCGGCGACCAGGGCGGCGGCATCGAGCAGCCGCTCCGGGCGAAGCTCGAAATGGGCGAGGTCGCCGTGCTCGGCCTTCGCCAGGATCGCGTGGGCGCGCTGGCGCACCGCGTTGGCGGAGAGCAGCCACCCCACATTGTCGTCGCTGACGGCGCTCAATCGGTCAGCCCCCGGCCCTTGGCGACGGTCAACTCCTCCGCGGTCGGCACGGCGGGGGTGAAGTAGCCGGCGGCCTTCTTGGCGTCCATCTCCACCTTGGCGTCGTCGGGGATCAGCTCCTCCGGGATCGGGATCTGCTCGACAATCTCGATGCCGGCGCGGCGGATGGCGTCGGACTTCATGTTGCTCATCGACACCATGCGGTCGATGCGGGTGACGCCCAGCCAGTGGAAGACGTCGGGCATCAGTTCCTGGAAGCGCATGTCCTGAACGCCGGCCACGCACTCCGTCCGCTCGAAATAGGCCTCCGCGCGGTCACCGCCGGGCTGGCGCTTGCGCGCGTTGTAGACCAGGAACTTGGTCACTTCGCCGAGGGCGCGCCCTTCCTTGCGGTTGTAGATGACCAGGCCGGCGCCGTTCTCCTGGGCGGTGCGGATGCACTCCTCGACGCCGTGGGTCAGGTAGGGGCGGCAGGTGCAGATGTCGGAGCCGAAGACGTCCGACCCGTTGCACTCGTCATGGACCCGGCAGGTCACCTTGCGCGCCGGGTCGGTCAGCGCCGCCACGTCGCCCAGGATGTAGACGGTCAGCCCGTTGATCGGCGGCAGGAAGACCTTCAGGTCGGGGCGGGTCACCAGCTCCGGGAACATGCTGCCGGTGTGCTCGAACAGGCCGCGGCGCAGCGCGCTCTCGGTGATGCCGAAGCGCTTGGCGATGCCGGGGAGGAACCACACCGGCTCGATGGCGACCTTGGTCACGCGGGCGTCGCCGCTGGGCAGCAGGATCTGGCCGTCCGCCGCCAGCCGCCCGGCGCGCATGGCGTCCACCAGTTCCGGCATCTTGATGCGCGCCTTGGTCACGGCGATGGTCGGGCGGACGTCGACACCGCGCGCCAGATGATCGCCGAAGGCCTCGCTGACCATGTGGCCGAAGGGATCGATGGAGACGATCTTCTCCGGATCGCCCCATTGCGGGTGCGGGCCGATGGGCTCCGCCGGGGCGGTGTTGGTCAGGTCCGGCACGTGATAGGCGCTGAGCTGACCCGCCGCGACGGCGAGCGCCCGGTAGACCGCATAGCTGCCGGCGTGGGCGCCGATGGAATTGCGCTGCGCCGGATCGGAGAGGGAGGCGACGACCGGCCCGCGCTCCGCAGCGGTGGGGGCGCCCCAGTGGACCGGGGTGTAGCGCGGCTTGGCGCCGCCGGTCGGGTGCGAGGCGAGAACGATGTGACGTTGCGGCTGGTTGCGGCGGCTTTCCATACGGACGCTCCCGATGCCATTCACCATGCGACAGTGTGACACAGTTTCGGCGCCTGCGAACACCAAATCGAATGGCCGCAACCTCTGACGTTCGTTCGGTTTTCGACCCGCCATTTCCGCCGGGGGGCACCACCTTCGGGGAATAAGGGGTGCCCGAAATTTGTCCCAGCGCGGATGGTTGGAGCCAGAGCTTGGGCACACGATCTGCTGTTAGGATCGGGTCAACCGATCGCAGAAAAAGGATGCAGGGAATGTCCGTCCACTCAGGCGCGGGCCATTCAGGCAATGGTGGTTTCGGCAAGCGTGTGCCCGGCAAGCGTGGCTGGGGCGTGGCGCTGGGAGGCTTGGTGCTGACCGTGGCGCTGGCTGCTCCGGCCATGGCCGACGACCATGGGCGCTGGAAGAAGCACAAGCACAAGCATCACCACCGCGACCACGGCCCCGTGGTGATTTACGAGCCGCCTCCGCCGGTCGTGGTGATGCGCCGCCCGCCGCCCGTCTACTACGCCCCGGCCCCGCGTGTGGTCTACGCACCGCCGCCGCCGGTCTATTACGCGCCCGCCCCGGGTCTCAGCGTGCAGATGAACATCCCGCTGCGCTGAGTCCGCCGTCCTGCGGAAGGCGGCCCGCGACCGGGCGCGCCTTTACCGCAGGACCTTCATCGCAGGACGCGGCAGGGGTCCACGATCAGCATGTCCACCGGCTCGTCCTCGCCCTTGGCGGGCATGTCCTCGTGCTTGGGGATCAGCAAGCAACGTCCGTCCTGAAGCAGGACGGCCTTGACCCGGAACCACATCGTCTTCGGGTTGCTGCCGAAGGTGATTTCAAACGAATCGCCCGCCGCGATGCGCGCCGGCACCGGCACGTTGCCGTACTCGCGGCAGGTGTGGGTGAAGACCCAGTTGCGGCACAGCTTGAAAGTGGCTGACCCGCTGGTGGTTACCAGCGACACGCTCTGCCCCATGGCGGGGGCCGGAGACGCCTGAGCCGGCGCGCTGGCAAGCGCGGTTGCCAGGGCTGTCGCCAAAGCCGCTGTCCAAAGCGCCGCCACCATCCTCATGCTCGTCATCATCCACCATCCGTCGTGGCGCACAGTGTAGCACGCGCGGCTTCGCCCACGGGTTGACACTTCGGAAGGGCGGACTCCGCGCCGGCTCGCACCACGCTGTCCATACCGGGACGATGGGGGCATCCCGGATGTGAATGGGGTGACCTCCCGCCTGTGACCAGACTGGGGCACGGGCACCGAACGGTCCTGCGCGAGGGCGGCGGCGGTGTCCCCGGCACGTCCCCCGCAAACCCAGGGCTGGCCTGCTGTTGCGCCGCCGCATCAGGCAATGCCTGCGGTCGGCCGCTCCTATTTGCCACAAATGGTTAATTCATTTTAAAGGAATTGTTAGTATCTCATTAACCATCTGGAGCCACGGTCTAGCCATCGAAACCGCAATGGAATAGACAAATGGCGACGACCTCCACTGGTTTGACCAAGTCCAAAATCGTCGTGAACGCCTATGGCACCTCTTCGGACGCTGTGAATCCTCACTTTCGTCTGATGATCGACGGCAAGGATGTTGGTCAGGCGTCGGTGGGCTCGGCCGAGCCGAAAGCCTATACATTCGACGTTGACGTTTCCTCTGGTCAGGCACACAAAGTCCAGGTTGTTTATGACAACGACGATGTGAACGCAGGGTCGAACCGCGACCTGGGCATCAAGTCCATCGTCATCAACGGCCACACGCTGAGCCCGACCGACGCGAGCTACGAGCGGCACGACGATGCCGGCGGGACCATGGCCGGCCAGGAAGGCCTGTGGTGGAACGGGGCGCTGAGCTTCTCCACCCCGGCGTCGCTCTACGGTGCCACGCCCGACACGGCCACCAATACGGCCACGTCCGGCAGCACCCCCGCCGCGCCGGAGGCCGACAGCGCCGCCACGGGCGGCAGCGACGCCTCCGCCGCCACCGGCTCCTCGACCATCACCATCAACGCCCGCGGCACCGCCGCGGCGGGCCAGAACGCGCACTTCACGGTGCTGGCGGACGGCAAGAAGATCGGTGAGGGCACGGCCGGCACCGAGTCCAAGGACTTCTCCTTCAAGACCGATCTGGCCGCCGATCAGGCGCACAAGATCCAGGTCCAGTACGACAACGACGCCACGGTGAACGGCCAGGACCGCAACCTGCACGTCGGCAGCGTGACCATCAACGGCCACGAATACGCCCCGACCGGCTCCGCGGTCAGCTACGACAAGGGCGCGCTCGACGGCAAGGACGTCATCAAGGGGCAGGCCGACCTGTGGTGGAACGGCACGCTGGTGGTGGAGGCCGACAAGGGCCTGTTCACCTCCGGCTCCGCCTCCGCGCCCTCCACGTCGCCGAGCACGACGCCGGCCGCCCCGGTGACCACCCCCTCCACCGACAGCGGGGCCGGGTCAAGCAGCGGCTACCTGCACACCGAAGGCAGCCAGATCGTCGACAGCGCCGGCAACAACGTGAAGCTGACCGGCGTCAACTGGTTCGGTGCGGAGGGCTATGCCTTCGCCCCGCAGGGCTTGTGGCAGGACAGCTACAAGAACATCATGAACCAGATGCAGGACCAGGGGTTCAACACCATCCGCCTGCCCTGGTCGGACGCCATGCTGGACAACGGCCGCATGCCGACCGGCATCGACTATTCGAAGAACCCGGAGCTTCAGGGCAAGACCAGCCTCGAGGTGTTCGACAAGATCATCGAATACGCCGATCAGACCGGCATGAAGATCATCCTCGACCACCACCGCTCCGGCGACGGTGCCTCGGCCAACGAGAACGGGCTCTGGTACACCGACCAGTACCCGGAATCGAAGATGATCGAAAACTGGAAGATGCTGGCCCAGCGCTACGCCGACAACCCGTCGGTCGTCGCCGCCGACCTGCACAACGAGCCGCACGGCCAAGCCACCTGGGGTGACGGCAACCAGGCCACCGACTGGAAGGCCGCGGCGGAGCGCATCGGCAACGCCGTGCAGTCGGTCAACCCGAACTGGCTGCTGATCGTCGAGGGCGTCGAGAACTCGTCCGAGGGCACCTACTGGTGGGGCGGCAACCTGGACGGCGTGAAGACCAACCCGGTCGACTTCAACGTCGACAACAAGCTGGTCTATTCCGTCCACGACTACCCGCCGTCGATGGCCGGCTTCGGCTGGTTCAACGACCCCAGCTATCCGAACAACATGAAGGACATCTGGACGGACGCCTGGGGCTGGATCGTCCAGAAGGACATCGCGCCGGTCCTGGTCGGCGAGTTCGGCACCAAGCTGGAGACCAGCCAGGACAAGCAGTGGCTCGACGCCATGGTCAAGTACATGGACGGCGACTACAACGGCGACGGCAAGTCCGACCTGGCGGCGGGCGACCAGGGCGTCAGCTTCACCTACTGGGCCTGGAGCCCCGGCTCGGGCGACACCGGCGGCATCATGACCGACGACTGGGCGGTGAACACGGCGAAGATGCACGCCATCGAACCGGCCCTGTTCGACGGCACCATCGCCTGATCGCACGCGTGGTCCGTTGAGGAAGCGCCCGGCATCGGAGAATCTCCGGCGCCGGGCTTCTCCCGTTTTCCAGCGCCGCCGTTACGCCGAGGCCGCTCCGCGCGGGCGGAACAGCGCTTCCGCCTCGGCCCGCGGGTCACGGAAGAGGCTGGCCGGCTGTCCCGGACGCCCGCCGCCGGCCAGGATGGCGACCGTCTCGGCCAGCCACAGATAGGGCCCGCTGCGCCCGGCTTCGGGAAGGCGGGACAGGTCGCGCAGGTAATTGCCGACCGCCTGGGTCAGCGCCTGCTCGCCCGTAGCGCCCTGCACCCGCCCGGCGGCGGCGGCGAAGCGGCGGCGTTCCTCCGCATCCGTCTTCACCCGTTCCTCCACGGCTTTCAGAAGCGCCGTCCGGGTGCGGGAACCGTTCAGCAGGTTCAGAGCCATCACGACCGGATCGACCGGCCTCGCGGGGCGCGAAGCGGAGTCCCCCACCGTACGCCGCGGCTCGGTCCCGCGGCGCGTCGAATGTCCGTTCTGCATGGAATGTCTGGCTTTCTTTCCCCGGAAGGGCCGAGCAGCCCTTCAGATGGTGTAGGTTCCCTCGAACAGGTCGCCGAGCGCGAGGCGCATCAGGGACCGGGTCCGGGTGACGCGCCGATGCTCGTCGCGCGCGGTGACCATATGACAACGCCGGCACAGCCACCGCCGTTCCATCGCCTTCTCGGCCATCGCCTTTTCGGCGGACCGTTCGATCGCCGCGGCGCGGCGGTATTGTCCGACGATGCTGCGCGAGGTCCGGACCCCGGCATACTCGACCACGTCCGGCCAGGGGGCCGGGTCGCCTTCGTCGCTGAACCAGATCCCGTCGGGCGACAGCCAGCGGCCGTCCGGCAAACAGCGCAACGTATGGCCGTGCGGCCGCCCGCAATGCTCGCACCGCGGAGCGGCAGGGCTGGGGGCGATGGAACGGTCCTGATGTTCGGCGGGACGGTCGATGAGGCGGGCCATTCTGACCAGGGATGGTGGCTGCGAACAAAACCAAAACCGAATCTAGCGCATCGCACGGTCCGTGGGAATCCCCAACGATGGCCCGCCCGCGGTAATTCTTCGATCGCAGGTTATGACGAAAGCCGTGTGCATCGCCGCCTCGGCACCTTCCGCGGGACGCGGCCGCCGCTTTTGCAAGCCGGCGGGGCTGGTCGGAGCATTTTGCCTCTGGTTCCGGTGCGCCACTGCCTATACGCTGTCAGACAAATCGGAGCTATAGGTCATGGAAAAGGTAACAGTGCCGCAGAATTCGGCCGCGTCCGTCCCCGACAATTCCACCGGCGGTGGTGTGAAACAGCGCGTGGACTTCGAACTGAATGGCGTCCGCATCGTCGCTTTCCTGGACAGCGACCAGCCCACCCAGCCCGGCGGCATCATGTGGCCGCAGGCTGCCGAATCCTACGCCGCGGAGCAGGGGATCGGCATGAGCGATGCCCGCTGGTACAGCGTGCAGCCCTACCGCTTCGCGAACGGGCGCCCCAACGTCAACGAATACCGCCCCAACGGCCAGACCTGGAAGTTCGAGACCAACCTGAACACGGCGGCGGAGATCGTCCGCCGCCTCGGCCTGGATCTCGACTCCCTGCCGCTCGACATCTGATCCCGCGTCCAGCCTGGTGATGCCGGGCGCTTACGCGCCCGTCATTGGAATACCGGGCGCTTACGCGCTTGTTATTGGAGTACCGGGCGCTTATGCGCCCGGGGGTACCACGAAGCAGGCCATGCCCATGCCCGTCAGGCCGGCGCAGCTCTGCGCCGCGTCCTGTTGCGTCAGGCCGGTCAGCCGGGCGCGGTAGAGCGGCCCGTTCTGCGTGTCCACCGTCTGCACCACCCGCTCCGTGCGGCTCAGCGTTCCCGGCATGGACCGGCGCGCCCGGTCGATGATGCGGGCGCTGTCGTCGGGCGACCGGAAGGCGCCGAGCTGGACGGTCCAGCCGCCCGCGGCGGCGACCTTCACCGGCAGCGGCGTGGCCGCGATGACCGGCGGGGGCAGGGGAGCGACCGGTGGGGCCGGCACCGGAGTCACCGGAACCACCGGGGCCGGGGCGGCGGAAATGGGCGAGGGCTGCGTGGCGGGCAGGCTGGCGACTTCCACCGTGCCGCCGGTGGTGCCTCCCTCCAGGCGCGGCGACACCGACGCGATGTAGCGCCGCGTCTCGCCGGGCAGGCGGCGGTTGCCGGCCAGATAATCGGCGTAGCAGCCCGGTCCGCAATTGTAGGCGCCGAGGAAGCCCGGCGACCCGAACAGGTCGTACATCTCCCTGAGATAGGCGGTCCCCGCCAGGATGTTGTCGCGCGGGTGATACGGGTCGGAGCCCAGCCCGTGCTTGCGGCGCATCTCCGAATAGGTCACCGGCATCACCTGCATCAGACCCATGGCGCCGGCATGGCTGGTGATGGGGCGCCCGTTCATCATGGTGCGCCCGCCGCTCTCCTGGCGGATGACCTCGCGAATCCACTGCTCCGGCATCCCGAAGCGGCGCGAGGCCTCCGATATATGGGCGTCGATGTTGGTGTCGCGGGAGGAGGATGACGGATCGCTGGCGCACGCCGCGAGAAGGCCGGACAGAAGGGCCGCCGTCAGGAGCGATTTTCTGAAACGCACAGTGCCGTCCACCTGTTGTGACGATCGATCGGATGACCGGTGGGTGACCGGGACGGCAAGATTGCACATTTCCCTCAAATCCTGAATGGCCCTGTCTGTGACCAATGGTTCATTGTGACGCTGGCGTTTCAGAAAAAATGCGGGTTGATGAAA
>NZ_CP007797.1:407500-510000 GCF_000632475.1 Azospirillum argentinense | reverse complement strand
CCGCTGAGTTTAGGATCAAGCGTCTGAAGGGCATCTGGTGGATGCCTTGGCACTGAGAGGCGATGAAGGACGCAGCACGTTGCGATAAGCCATGGGGAGCCGCGAGCAGGCTTTGATCCGTGGATTTCCGAATGGGGCAACCCACCGCGCAAGCGGTATCCCATGCTGAATTCATAGGCATGGGAGGCGAACCCGGCGAACTGAAACATCTAAGTAGCCGGAGGAAAGGACATCAACCGAGACTCCGCTAGTAGTGGCGAGCGAACGCGGACCAGGCCAGTCATTCAGTCTACATAACCGGAACCGTCTGGAAAGGCGGGCCAGAGCGGGTGATAGCCCCGTACGGGTAAACCGGACTGAATGCTCGAGTAGGGCGGGGCACGTGAAACCCTGTCCGAACATGGGGGGACCACCCTCCAAGCCTAAGTACTCCTCAGTGACCGATAGTGCACCAGTACCGTGAGGGAAAGGTGAAAAGCACCCCGACGAGGGGAGTGAAACAGTTCCTGAAACCGGATGCCTACAAGCAGTCGGAGCGGCCTTGCGCCGTGACGGCGTACCTTTTGTATAATGGGTCAGCGACTTACAGTAAGCAGCGAGCTTAAGGCGATAGCCGGAGGCGCAGCGAAAGCGAGTCTGAAGAGGGCGCTTGAGTTGCTTGCTGTAGACCCGAAACCCGGTGATCTAGCCATGGGCAGGTTGAAGGTGCGGTAACACGCACTGGAGGACCGAACTCACGCCTGTTGAAAAAGTCGGAGATGACCTGTGGCTAGGGGTGAAAGGCCAATCAAACCGGGAAATAGCTGGTTCTCCGCGAAAGCTATTTAGGTAGCGCGTCGGGCGATTGCCCACGGGGGTAGAGCACTGGATGGGCTAGGGGGCCTCGCGGCTTACCAAACCTAACCAAACTCCGAATACCGTGGAGCACAGCCCGGCAGACAGACGGTGGGTGCTAAGGTCCATCGTCGAGAGGGAAACAGCCCAGACCGCCAGCTAAGGTCCCCAAATCACGGCTAAGTGGGAAAGGATGTGGGAAGGCCATGACAACCAGGAGGTTGGCTTAGAAGCAGCCATCCTTTAAAGAAAGCGTAATAGCTCACTGGTCTAGTTAAGCCGGCCTGCGCCGAAAATGTATCGGGGCTCAAGCCGTGTACCGAAGCTGCGGATGTGATCTCTGATCACGTGGTAGCGGAGCGTTCCGTAAGCCTGCGAAGGGTCCCCGCGAGGGTGCCTGGAGGTATCGGAAGTGAGAATGCTGACATGAGTAGCGACAAACAGTGTGAGAAACACTGTCGCCGAAAGTCCAAGGGTTCCTGCGCAAGGTTAATCCACGCAGGGTGAGCCGGCCCCTAAGGCGAGGCCGAAAGGCGTAGTCGATGGGAACCACGTTAATATTCGTGGGCCAGCGGGTGTGTGACGAATGGGAAAGCGTGTCGGGCCTTATCGGATTGGCCCGGCTGGGGACCCGTTCCAGGAAACAGCCCCCGCATCAGACCGTACCCCAAACCGACACAGGTGGACTGGTAGAGTATACCCAGGCGCTTGAGAGAATGGTGTTGAAGGAACTCGGCAAATTGCCCTCGTAACTTCGGAAGAAGAGGGCCCCGTTGTGGCGCAAGCCATGGCGGGGGGCACAGACCAGGGGGTGGCGACTGTTTACTAAAAACACAGGGCTCTGCGAAGCCGTACAAGGCGACGTATAGGGTCTGACGCCTGCCCGGTGCCGGAAGGTTAAGAGGAGGGGTTCACGCTCCGAATTGAAGCCCCGGTAAACGGCGGCCGTAACTATAACGGTCCTAAGGTAGCGAAATTCCTTGTCGGGTAAGTTCCGACCTGCACGAATGGCGTAACGACTTCCCCGCTGTCTCCAACACCAACTCAGCGAAATTGAACTCTCCGTGAAGATGCGGAGTACCCGCGGTCAGACGGAAAGACCCCGTGCACCTTTACTACAGCTTTGCAGTGGTGCTAGGGATCTCATGTGTAGGATAGGTGGGAGGCTAGGAAGCCCGGGCGCCAGCTCGGGTGGAGCCACCCTTGAAATACCACCCTTGAGGTCTCTGGCATCTAACCGCGCTCCGTCGATCCGGAGCCGGGACCCTGCATGGCGGGTAGTTTGACTGGGGCGGTCGCCTCCCAAAGTGTAACGGAGGCGCGCGATGGTGGGCTCAGAGCGGTCGGAAATCGCTCGTCGAGTGCAATGGCATAAGCCCGCCTGACTGCAAGACAGACAAGTCGAGCAGAGACGAAAGTCGGCCATAGTGATCCGGTGGTTCCATGTGGACGGGCCATCGCTCAACGGATAAAAGGTACGCCGGGGATAACAGGCTGATGACTCCCAAGAGTCCATATCGACGGAGTCGTTTGGCACCTCGATGTCGGCTCATCACATCCTGGGGCTGGAGCAGGTCCCAAGGGTTCGGCTGTTCGCCGATTAAAGTGGTACGTGAGCTGGGTTTAGAACGTCGTGAGACAGTTCGGTCCCTATCTGCCGTGGGTGTCGGAGTTTTGCGAGGATCTGTCCCTAGTACGAGAGGACCGGGATGGACATACCTCTGGTGCACCGGTTGTCACGCCAGTGGCATGGCCGGGTAGCTAAGTATGGACGGGATAACCGCTGAAAGCATCTAAGCGGGAAACCCACCTCTAAACCAGAACTCCCTTGAGAGCCGTGACAGACCATCACGTCGATAGGAGGCATGTGGACGGGCGGCAACGCCTGAAGCTGAGCCTTACTAATCGCTCGATCGGCTTGATCCTTCCCAGCAGGCGGCCCGCGCGCAGCGGCAAGCCCTGGGCGCACGAGCCAACACCGCAAAGAACAAGAGCAAACGTCCTCGATCAACAAAACCTCTGCCGTCCAGTCCGGATGGTTCGCGTGTGCCTTGGTGACCTGGTGGTCATGGCGAGGCTCCCAACACCCGATCCCATTCCGAACTCGGCCGTGAAACGCCTCAGCGCCGATGGTACTGCGTCTTAAGACGTGGGAGAGTAGGTCGCCGCCAGGTCACCACGGCACACGCCACACCAACACGGACGTGGACGCAGCAAGGCTTCAGACACACTTGACAATCGGCTTCATGAACGGCAAGGCCGGCGCTTTCCCACGTGGGAAGCGCCGGTTTTTCGTTGTGCCTGTTGTGCCAAAGATGTCGACGCGGGCCCCCTCCCTAACCCTCCCCCGCCCCCGGCGGGGGAGGGGATCACGGTTCAGCCGTAGAGGTCGTTCCGCATCGCATGATCGTAGTGCGCGTCGATCGTCGCGGCGGTGGAGGCGTCCTGATTCGTCATGGCGGCCAGCATCTGGCCGGGGGTCGGGAGGATGCCGCGCCCGATCCGCGATTCCGGACCCCACAGCTTGGCCCGGTTCACTGCCTTGCCGCAGTGGAACAGCACCTCATCCACGCTCACGACGATGGCCGTCTTGGGAATTTTCGTCCCCTCGGCGAGGCTGGCGCGGAGAGCCGCGTCGTCGGAGACGCGGCCGTGCCCATTGATCCGCATGAAGACGTCCAGGCCCGGGAAGAGGAACAGCATCCCCAGCCGATCATCCTCCAGAAGGTTGCGCATGGACTCGATCCGGTTGTTGCCCGGCCAGTCGGCGAAGGCGACGGTCTTGGCGTCGAGCATCCTGACAAAGCCCGGCGGGCCGCCGCGCGGCGAGGCGTCCAGACCCGCAGCGCGACCGGTCGCGAGGCAGAAGAAGGTGGCCTTGGCGAGGTAATCGGCGTGAAAGGAGATCAACTCCGTCATGACCGCCTTCTGGACATGCTCCATCGGCGGGTCGTAAAGCCGGTCGAGGTCGGGCGTGTGCGAGCGGGGTTTCTGCGGGGTCATGGCTTTCTCCTGTCGCGAGCAGTCTAGCGGGCGACCGAAGGCGGCGCTAAGCTATGGCGGCCATTCGATAGCGGGTTGACGCCATGTCCGAGGAACGGTTCGCCTTTGCCGCGAGTGATGCGCGCGAACCGATCATCGTCGCCATCTACGAGACGCAGGCCGAACATAGCGCGCTGGGGCTGCACAGCCACCCGCGCGGCCAGCTTTCCGGTTTGCGCCGCGGCTTGCTCACCATCGGCACGGAGACGGACACCTGGGTGGTTCCCGCCGAGCACGCGGTCTGGCTTCCGCCCCACCAGCCGCACCATGGCTACACCCACGGGGCCGTCGAGGGGTGGAGCTGCTACATCGCGGAAGCCGCCTGCGCGACGCTGCCGGACCGGCCCTGCATCATCAAGGTGTCCGGGCTGTTGCGCGAGGCGGTGATCCGCGCCTCCGGATGGCAGGGATGGGAGCTGAACGAGGCGCAATGGCGCCTTGCCATGGTCCTCCTCGACGAACTCAGGGCTTCGCCCATCGACCCCTTCACCTTGCCGATGCCGCGCGACCCGCGCCTTCTCCGGATCGCGCGGGCCTTGCTCGACGATCCCGGGGATCGGCGCGGCATGGGCGCCTGGGCCTCCTGGGCGGGCGTGTCCGAGCGGACGCTGAGCCGCCGCTTCGTGGCGGAGACCGGTCACAGCTACACCGCGTGGCGGCAGCGGGCGCGCCTGATGCGCGCGCTGGAGATGCTGGCCGAGGGCGCGCCGGTGACGACCGTGGCCATCGACCTCGGCTACGACAGCGTCAGCGCCTTCATCGCCTTGTTCAAGCGGACGCTGGGCGTGACGCCATCGGCCTATTTCGGCTGAGCGGAATGGGGAAGGAACGGGTTGGTCTCAAGCGATGCCTGAAACGACGAGGGGCCGCTTGATGAACAAGCGGCCCCCGTAGACACTGTCGTGCCCCGAAACTGGAGCGGGCGAAGGGATTCGAACCCTCGACCCCAACCTTGGCAAGGTTGTGCTCTACCCCTGAGCTACGCCCGCAATGTGGCGCGAGTGACGGGACTTGAACCCGCGGCCTCCGGCGTGACAGGCCGGCGCTCTAACCAACTGAGCTACACCCGCATATGGCTCCGGATGCTGGACTCGAACCAGCGACACGCGGATTAACAGTCCGCTGCTCTACCGACTGAGCTAATCCGGAACGGAGGCCGGCTTATACGGGTCCCAGCGGCGCAGCGCAAGCAGGAACTTCACCGGGTGGCGAAGTTTTTTTCCGCCCCCCTTCAGGCGACCCCGAGCAGGCTCTGCACCGCCCGGACGATGCTGTCCTCGGAGAAGGGCTTCTGGACGACGGACAGCTGGCCCGGCTCCTCCTTGGGCAGGTTGTCGCTGTAGCCGGTGGTGACCAGGATGGGCAGTTCGGGGCGCTGCTCCTGCATGCGGGCGATCAGGCTGGTGCCGTCGAAGTGCGGCATGCGCAGGTCGGTGATCAGGATGTCGGCGGGATCGTTCTGGTCGATCTTGAAGGCATCGAACCCGTTGCGCCCGATGGTCACGCGGAAGCCGCGCTCCTCCAGGGTTTCGGCAATGGTGACCGCGACGACGGGGTCGTCTTCGGCAACGATCACATGAAAGGTCTGGGACATGACGGGCGGGCCTCTTGTCTGCACGGTCCCGATTCCTGTAGCCCATCGGGCGGCGGCGGACCAATGCGCAATAGGTCATAAACCGCCGTCTCCGCCATACCGCCCCCGGCCAAGGTGTCGGCCGTTCAGCGCAGACCGATCGGCGCCAGCCGATCAGCGGCCGGTCAGCGGCCGGTCAGCGGATGATTCGCAGGTTGCTGAGCTGGCCGGCGATGGTGCGGAACACCGTCTGCAGGTCCGCCGGCGTCGGGCTGTCGAAATAATGGTTCGGGCCGGGCGAGGCGCAGCTTTCGTAGAGGGTGCGGGTGGCGCTGCTGGCGCTGTCGCCGACGGTGATGGTGAAGAGGGTGATCCCCGCCGCCTTCATGTTGCTGCACAGCGTCAGCATGCGGTTGTTGATCGCCGTCGTCACCTGATTGGTATCGGTGGTGCCCAGCAGCCCGTCGCTGAGGCGCTGGTAGCTGGTGTAGTCGCCCTGCGGCTTGTACTTGTACCACTCGTTGTTGCCGTCGGTCAGCAGGACGACCGCCTTGGACATGTCGGGTGTGCCGTAGTCGAGCGGCAGCGTGTCCGGCGTCGTGCCGCCCCACAGGCCGCGCCACTTCGGCGACAGGGTGAACCAACCGGCCTGCAGCCCCTGGTTCGCCATGGTGCCGCCGCGGTTCACCGGCTTCAGCCCGGCGATCTTGGCGAGCAGCGCCGAACGGTCGTTGGTCAGCGCCATGATCGGCGGCGGACAGCCGAGGTTCGGTCCGGCCATGTCGTTGGTCTGGCGGTAGGTGCCGTCGTCGGTGATGTTCGTGGGAGTCCAGGGGTTGTCGTTGTTGGTCCCGGTGTACTGGTTGTTCGGGTACCAGAAGGGCTTGAAGGGGCCGACGGCTGGCGGGGTGTCCGTCTGGTCCTGCGGCTGGGTGCGCGCCAGGACGCAGCCGCGCCAGCCCTGGGAGGCCCATTTGGTGGCGTCGTAGCTGCCCGCCGCCAGCCAATTGGCTCGGGTCTTGCCGATGTTGACCTCCGCCGCGTAGGGGGCGAGGGAGACCCACAGGTTCTTTGGTGGCGCGCTGCCCGGCCCGAACAGGATGTTGACGAGGTCGGTGGCGGCGCTGCGCAGCTCCCCGATGCGGTTGTTGGTCGCCATGGAACCGGTGACGTCGAGCACCAGCGCCAGCTCCAGCCCGGCGTTGGCGCGCTGCACCTGGTTGGTGACCGAGATGGTCAGCTCGTTCACCTGCAGGACCCGCAGGAAGGTCGTCGGCAGCGTGGCGGTGACCGAAACGCCGACGCGCTGGTTCGTCTGGTCCAGCGTCACCGCCGGGGTGCCGATGGCCGCCCCTAGAAAGCCCGGCGGCAGATTGGCCGCGACGAACATGGCGATGTCGCTCTGCGCGTCCGCCGAGGAGTTCAGCATCTTGCCGGCGGCCAGCGCCCCGGCGTCGATGGCGGTCTGGAGGCGGGACTGCACGAGGAAGGCCCGACCGTAGTCCACCGCCAAGCCGACCATGCCGAGCAGGGGCACTGCGGCGGCGGCGAACATCAGCGCGGTGGCGCCCCGGCGGTCCCGCCGCACCGCGCCCAGAGAGGTGGCGCCCAGAGAGGCGAGCAGGCGGGCCGCGGTCAGGAAGCGTGTTCTCATGGCCCGGTCTCCAGCGTGGTGAGCGTGCCGAGCCGGGGCTGGTAGACGGCGCTGGCGTAGAGCGTCGTGGAGGTCCCGGCGTCGCCGAGCCACGGTCCGCTCAGCAGATAGGGGGTGAAGCGGTAGAACAGCTCGGTGAAGATGGCGTTGTCGCCGGGCTGCTGGGTGAAGCCGGGTGGCAGCGTGGCCGCCCCGCCCGCGGCGCCGTAGTGGCTGATGGCGGAGCCGGTGCCGGCCCGTTCCTGCCACATCACCCGCGATCCCTGGCCCATATTGGCGACCGAGGTGACGATCACCTGCCCGCCGGCCATCAGGTCCAGCGGCTGGGCGACCTCCGTCGCGGCGAGGAACAGCACGCCGACCTCGTTCCCCTTCACCACGGTCATGCCGGCGCGCAGCTTGTCGAACTGGGTGGCGATGTCGCTGACGTTGGCGGCGGTGCGGTTCAGGGTCAGGGTGATGCTGACGTAGCGCACCACGTCCACAGTGGCGGTGACCAGCAGCAGAAGGACCGGCGCCAGCAGCGCCATCTCCAGCGCCGCGACGCCGCTGCGGTCGCGCGGCAGGGGCCGGCGCCGGGATTTCGGGACCTGTATCGCCGTCATGCCGGTCATTCCCCCACCATGAAGGGTTCGTTGCGCACGGCCAGCCGGGCCTCGTGGATCAGCTCCGCCCGTCCCAGGACCGTGGCGCCCAGCCCGGTCAGCACCGGCTGGGTGTAGCGCAGCGTGTAGACGACGACCTGCCCGCTGCCGCCCAGCGCCGTCCCGGTCTGATTGGCGTCCCAGTCGGTGGAGCCGCAATTCAGGTCGGTGAGCGAGGTGGAGGGCGGAACCCCGCCGTTGATCTGGCCCAGCGTGGTGAAGGAGGCGTAGCTGTGGCTGCGCACCGACAGGCGGCTCTGGTCGAGCACCCGGCTGGTCAAGCGGTACACCGTGTCGCAGACCTGGGCGCGGCGGTCGGTGAAGCCGGTCGCCAGCTCCCCGGTGAAGCCGCTGCGGGCGGCGGCGCGGGCGGCGTGGTTGAGCAGGCCGTCCACGGTCAGCGAGTAGGACACCTCGGCCAGCGCGATCATGCCCGCGATCAGCGCCGGGGAGACGATCGCCAGCTCCAGCGTGGTCAGGCCCCGGCGGTCACGCAGGGCGCGGCGAACGGGAGAGGGGCGGCTGCGCATGGGGCCGCCTCACGGTTTGAAGGCGACGAACTGGCGCGCCGTCTCGTAGAAGGCCAGATTCGAGCGGACGTTGGCGTCGTCGAGGTCGAGCCGGGCCACGCGGGCAGCCGCCTCCAGATCGCCCTTCAGCCCGTAGGCCAGCGCGAGGTTCTGGCGCACGCGGGGGGAATCAACCCCGCCTTGGACCAGCCCTTCCAGGATCGCCACGCCCTCCGCGCTGCCGTTAAGCGCCAGCGACAGGCCGAGGTTGGCCATGGCCGTCGCGTTGTTCGGTTCTGCCTTCAGGACGTGACGGTATTCGCCCTGCGCCTCCGCGTGCCGCCCGGCGAGGTCGAGGGCGACGCCGCGGTTCAGACGGGCGCGCAGATCGTCGTCGTTGCGGCGGAGCAGGGCGTCGAAGCGGTTCAGCGCGTCGTCCGGCCGGTTGGCGCGGACCAGCGCGCGGCCCAGCGCCGTCTGCACCTCCACATTGTCGGGCACCGCGGCGGCGGCCTTTTGAAGCTCGACCACCGCGTCGGCGGCGGACCCGCTCTCCGACAGGGTCTCGCCGAGCCCGAGCAAGGCGCCGACATGGCCCGGCGCCTGATCCAGCACCGCCCGGTAGAAGCGCACCGCGGAGCCGGTGTTGCCGGCCTCCTGCGCGGCGCGGGCGAGGCGGAGCTGCACGCGCGCCTTGTCGTCCAGGGTGGCGTTGGCCGTCGGGCCGCTCTTCGACCCCACCGGCCCGCCGCCCGGCGCCGAGGCGCAGGCGCTGACCGACAGCAGCAGGAGGGCCGCCGCCGCGGCACGGCCCAGACCGGAGAGGCGCTTCTTCGGCCACGGTCCCCTCTCCCGCCCCGGGAGAGGGTGGCGCCATAGGCGCCGGGTGAGGGTCGTGCGAGGATCAACAAACCCATCCTCGGCGGTACCGTGCGAGGATCAACAAACCCATCCTCGGCGGTACCCTCACCCTTCCCGCGCGTTGCGCGGGCCCCTTCCCTCTCCCGGGACGGGAGAGGGGATGTCGGATGCGATGACGCTGGAATGGCGATCATGGCTGACCTCCCTTGGTCTGGCTGTGGGGCGGGTTCGAATGGGCTTGTTGGCTATGGGTTTGCTGGCTGTTGCCGGCGCTGTCGAAGCTGCGCGAAACGTCGAGCATGGCGGGGCCGCCGACGACGATGAAGACGCAGGGCAGGATGAAGACCACCATGGGCAGGGTGAGCAGCACGGGCAGGCGGGCCGCCTTCTCCTCGAACCGGGCGAGGCGCTGGGCGCGCATCTCCCCGGCCAGGACGCGCAGCGCCTGGGCCAGCGGCGTGCCATAGCGCATGGCCTGGATCAGCGTCGTCGCCATGCCGCGCACGCCCTCCATGTCCAGCCGGGCGGCCAGATTGTTGAGCGCGCCGCCGCGGTCGGACAGCACGCGCATCTCCGCCGCGGTGGCCGACAGCTCGGCGCTCAGCGCCGGGTAGGCGGTCGCCACCTCGCGGGCCACGCGGTCCACCGCCGCTTCCAGGCCGAGGCCGGCCTCGCCACAGATCACCAGCAGGTCGAGCGCGTCGGGCAGGCCGTTGCGCACCTCCTCCAGGCGGCGGTCGCGCATCCGGCCCAGCGCCAGATCGGGCAGCCGCCAGCCGAGCAGGGCGCCGGCCACCACCTGCGCCGCAGCACCCGGCGCGCCGATCAGCGACGGCAGCAGGTCGCCCGCCGCCGCCGGGACCAGCGCCATCCCGGCGCCGATGCACAGAAGCTTGATGCCGAGCAGGGAGTAGAGGTGGCCGGGCTGGTTGTAGCCGGCGGCGATCAGGCTCTTGCGCATCCGCTCGCGGTCGGCGGAGCCGACGAGCGGTGTGCGGGCCAGCGCGGCGCCGATCCGGCTCAGCGGGCTGCGGCGCTCGGTCTCCGGCAGGGCGGCGGGCGCGGTCCCGGCGCGCAGCCGCTCCAGCCGGGCCAGCAGCCGCTCGCGCAGCACGCAGGAGCGCAGCCCGGCCACCCCGGTCAGGATCATCAGCACGCCGAAACCGAGAAGGACCGGCGGCGGGATCAGGCCGCCCATCACGCCGCCGCTCATGACAGGGTCCTCCGGATGAGGAGCTGCATGGAGCCGACGCCGACCAGCAGCAGCGCGCCGGCCACCGCCAGCATCGTCTGGCCGCTCGGCTCGTCGATCAGCCGCCACGCGTAGTCGGGGTTCAGCATCGCCATGCCGCCGCCGGCCAGGAAGGGGAGGGCGGCCAGCACCGCGGCGGAGCTGCGCGCCTCCGAGGTCAGGGCGCGGGTGCGCATCTGCACGCGGCGGCGCTGGCGGATCATGTCGGCCAGATTCTCCAGCGGCTCCGTCAGGTTGCCGCCGGTCTCCCGCTGCAGCAGCAGGGTGACGACGAAGAAGCGGAACTCCGGCAGGCGGACGTTGGCGGCGGCGCGGGCCAGCACGGTCTCCAGGTCGATGCCCATGGCCGTCTCGTCGACGATGCGGCGGAACAGCGGGGCGATCGGCTCGGACAGCTCGGTGCCGACCATGCGCAGGCTCTCCGACACCGGGATGCCGGCGCGGGTGGCGCGGACGACGAGGCTGATCGCGTCGGGAAGCTGGTTCATCAGCGCCTCCAGCGTCTTGCGGCGGCTGGCGGCGAAGACGAGGCGCGGCGTGACCAGCAGGGCCACGGCGGCGGCGGTTGTGGCGCCCGCGTCGCCCATCACCGGCCCGCCCAGCCACCAGCACAGGCCGGCGGCGATCACGGCGTACAGAAGCGCCCGCCACAGCCGGATGCCCGGCGGCAGATAGACGGTCTGGCGCCGCGCGTAGAAGCGCGACATGCGCCGCTTCACCCGGTCGGCGAGGGTCAGGGACCCGGCGCCGGTGATGTCGGGGCTGCCGTCTTTGAGCACCGCCCTTGCCTCGGCCGACAGGGCGGCCAGCCTGCGGCGCAGCGCCTTGCGGCGGCGGAAGGCGCGCAGGGTGGACAGGGCGAAGAGCAGCGTCCCAACGCCGAGGAGGAGGGTGGCGAGCTGGAGGGCCTGGATGCGGTCCATCGCGTGTCCCCTCCTGCTACAGGCCGGTGGTGGCGGCGTTCCAGGCCGCCTCCTGCCCGAAATAGGCCAGCCGCTCGGCGAAGCGCGGGCGCAGGCCGGTGGCCGCGTAGCGCCCCTCCAGGATGCCGTCGCGGTTCTCGCCGCGGAATTCGAAGGTGAAGAGGTCCTGGGTCAGGATCACGTCGCCCTCCATGCCGACCAGTTCGGTGACGTGGGTGATGCGGCGCACGCCGTCGCGCATCCGCTGGACCTGGACGATGACGTTGACCGCCCCGGCGATCTGCTGGCGGATGGCGCGGCTGGGCAGGTTCATGCCGGCCATCAGCACCATGTTCTCGACGCGGCTCAGCGCGTCGCGCGGGTTGTTGGCGTGGATGGTCGACATCGACCCGTCATGGCCGGTGTTCATGGCCTGGAGCATGTCGAAGGCCTCCGCCCCGCGCACCTCGCCGATGATGATTCGGTCGGGACGCATGCGCAGCGCGTTGCGGACGAGGTCGCGCTGCGTCACCTGCCCCTGGCCCTCCAGGTTGGGCGGGCGTGTCTCCAGCCGGACGACGTGGGGCTGCTGGAGCTGGAGTTCGGCCGCGTCCTCGATGGTGATGACGCGCTCGGTCGCCTCGATGGGGCGGGACATGGCGTTGAGCAGCGTCGTCTTGCCCGAGCCGGTGCCGCCGGAGATGATGACGTTCAGCCGGCAGCGCCCGATGATCTCCAGCGCGCGGGCCATCGGCTCCGACAGGCTGCGGAACTCCACCAGCTCGCGGAAGCCGATGGTGCGGCGGGCGAATTTGCGGATGGAGATGCAGGCGCCGTCGAGCGCCAGCGGCGGCACCACGATGTTGACGCGGCTGCCGTCGGCCAGCCGGGCGTCGACCATCGGGCTGGATTCGTCCACCCGCCGCCCGACCGCCGAGGCGATGCGCTGCGCGATGTTCAGCAGATGCCCGGCGTCGCGGAAGCGCACCGGCATTTCCACCAGCTTGCCGCGCTGCTCGGCGAAGGTGTGGGAGGGGCCGTTGACCATGATGTCGGTGATCGCGTCGTCGGCCAGCAGCGGTTCCAGCGGCCCCAGCCCGATCATGTCGTGGACCAGCTCCGTCGCCAGCGTGGCCTGCTCGCGCCCGTTCAATTGGCTGCGGCTGGTGGTGGCGATGTCGTCGATCAGCCGCTCGACCAGCGGGCGCAGCGTCTCCGCCGGCATGTCGGCGATGCTCGCCGGGTCGATGCGGGCCAGCACCTGCGACCGGATGTCGTTCAGCGAGCGGTTGACCGGGCGCAGCGCGGCCGGCGGTGGCGGGACGGGGGCCGCCGCCGGTGCGGGGGCCGGGGTGGGCTTCGGCTCCTCGGGCGAGGGGCTGGCGACCGTCAGGGAGGGGGGTGCGGTCTTGCGGCCGAACAGCGTGCTCATCGCCTCACCCAGCGGCGGAACAGGCCGTCCTGGGCGGCGGGCTGGCCGGCGACGTCGGCGCCCAGCCGCTCCATCGCCTCGCGGAAGCGGCGGCAATGGCGGAAGGCCGGCTCGCCGACGCCCGCGGCGACGGCCAGCGGCACCGGGCGGTAGGGCAGGGCGTGCTCCGGCGGCTCGCCCAGCGTCCGCATGAGGTCCGCCGCGGGAAGCTCGCCGGGGGCACCGCGCCGGTTCAGGACGGTGACGAGACGCCCGCCGCCGGACCGGCGCGCGATGGCGGCGCGCAGCCGCACCAGATCGCGCAGCCCCGCGACGCTGGCGTCGCCGACCAGGACTGCGATGGACGCCGCCTCCAGCGCGGCGCGGGCGGCCCCGCCCTGGGCGCGGCCGGCGTCCACGACGACGTAGTTGTGGCGGGCCTGGAGACGATTCAGCACCGACAGGGCGGCGGTCGGCGCGATGTCGATCACGTCCTCCACCGGCTCCTCCGCCGCCAGGACGGACAGCCGGTCGGAGGCGGCGACCATGGCGCGCTCCATGAACACGTCGTCCACCCGGTCGGGCGCCTCGACCGCCTCGCGCAGCGCCGGCTCGGGCCGCAGGTTGAGGGCCAGAGCCACCGTGCCGTTCTGCAGGTCGAGGTCGACCAGCGCCGTGCGCCCGCGCGCTCCGTCGGCCAGCCAGCAGCCCAGATGCACCGCCACCGTGGTCGTGCCCACGCCGCCGCGCGCGCCGACCACCGCCACCAGCTTGCCCAGCCGGCCCGTCGCCTCGTCCGCCGCGGTGCCGGCGCCGGCGGCGCGCAGCGCCCCCTCCAGCAGGTCGCGGGACAGCGGCTTGAACAGATAGTCGGTGACCCCGATCCGGCGCAGGTCGCGGTAGAGGCCGATGTCGTTGCTGTCGCCGACCGCGATGACCCGCACCGACGGGTCGCAAACCCCGGCCAGCGCCTCCATGGCGGCCAGCGGGTCGGCGACGCCGGACAGATCGACCAACAGCAGGTCGGGCGAGCGCTGGCGAGCGAGGTCGCGGACGGCGCTGCGGATGTCGCCGGTCCGCACCTCGCAGGGCAGCAGGGACGGCGCCGCGCTGTTCAGCAGGGCGGCGCTGGCCGCGTCGGCGACGTAGGCGAGCAGGCGGGGACCGGCGCCGCGGGCGGCGTCGGCCGGCGACGGCGCGTCGCCGAGAAGGGTGGCGAGCAGGCTCATTGCTCCTCCTGGCTTCCGTTCAGGGCGGGGGACAGCACGAAGGCGCTGGTGCCGTTGCCCTTCACGAAGGGCTTCACCTGGTCGGCGCGGTAGCGCTGGATGGCGCCGGCCATGCGCTGGCCGTCGGCGGGCACGGTCTCCCGGCCCTGCACGAGGTCGCGTGGGTCGGCCAGCATCAGAGCGAGGTTGCGGCGGTTGCTGCAGCCCAGCGCCTCGGTCGGGCTGTTCTGGTACCAGCCGCTGTAGATGTCGCTCCATGCCGCGCAGTCCGGGGCCAGCGCGACGTAGGTGGTCACCTGGAGCGCCGGGGCGCCGGTCTGGTCGGGGGCGAAGGTGATGTTCTCCGGCGGCACGCCGGCCGCGCCCAGCAGGGAGGCGACGGCGGACCGCGCCGGGGCGGCCAGCAGCGGACCGGTGACCGTCACATGGGGGGTGGTGTCGCGGCCGAGCCCGGCCACCGTGCGGACCACCCGGGCGTGTTCCTCCGCGGTGATGGCGCCGCTGCGCGGGTCGATGGCGACGGGGACGGCGTTGCGGAAGGCCTTCACGGCGGGCGTCTGGGCGACGGGCATCGACGGGGGCGTCTGTGGCACGGCGCAGCCGCCCAGCAGACCCGTGAGGAGGGGCAGAAGCAGCATCGGCGTTCGCATGGCTCTGGGCATGGCGCTGTGCTCCGCGAAAGGGGTCATTGGAGGCTGAAGCCGGCGTCGCCGTGCAGGCGGGCGGCGCCCGGCCCGATGGCGAGAGGGGCGGTCGGGGCTGCGCTGCCGCCGCCCGGCGGGGGCTGCAGGCTCTGGGCACGGTTCAGGAAGATGCGCTCCACGTCGGTTGCCGCGACGAAGCCGTCGGTCGGGGCGGACAAGGCGTTGGCGGCGGACACCGGGCGGACGAGGTAGGGGGTCACGACGATGACCAGCTCCGTCTCGTTGCGGCGGAACTTGCTGGAGTGGAACAGAGCCCCCAGCACCGGCACGTCGCCCAGCCCCGGCACGGCGTCCAGCGTCGCCGAGGTGTTGTTCTGGAGCAGGCCGGCGATGGCGAAGCTCTGCCCGCTGGCCAGCTCGATGGTCGTCTCGGCGCGGCGCACCGACAGGCCGGGGATGCGGATGGAGTCGACCACGACGGCGCCGTTGTTGGTCAGCTCGCTGACCTCCGGGCGGACGCGCATGCTGATCTGGCCGCCGCCCAGCACGGTGGGGGTGAAGTCCAGGCTGACGCCGTATTTCTTGAACTGGATGGTGGTGGTGCGGTCGTACTGGGCGACCGGGATGGGGAACTCGCCGCCGGCCAGGAAGCTGGCCGTCTCGCCGGACAGGGCGGTCAGGTTCGGCTCGGCCAGCACGGTGATGAGACCGTCCTCGGCCAGCGCGTCGACCACCGTGTTGATGTCCACCCGCCCGTTGCTGGAGCGGTAGCTGCCGCCGAAGGAGTTGGTCGGGGGGGCGGCGCGGATCAGGTTGCCGGCGGCGTCCAGGATGGTCCGCCCGGTGGCGATCCCGAAGGCGAAGGAGCCGATGTTGAACATGCTTTCGAAATTGACGCCCAGCTCCTTGGTCACTTGGCGCGACACCTCGGCGACGCGGACCCGCAGGTTGACCTGGGCGGGAGCGGCGACGGTCAGGCGGTTGGTGACGGTCTGTCCCTGCCCGACGTAGCGCTCGGCCAGCTCGACCATCTGCCGCGCCGTGGCGGGGGAGGAGACGGTGCCGGTCAGCGAGATCCCGTTGCCGGTGCTCTGCACGTCGATGGCGGCGTTGGGCACTTGGGCGACCAGCTTGGACCGCAGGTCGCCGATGGGCATGGTGACGACGACGCTGAAGGAGGCCAACGGCTTGTTGTCCGCCGACAGGGCGTAGACGCTGGCCCGCCCCGGCGTCTTGGCGACGATGAAGAAGGCCTGCGGGCCGGAGGCCTGCACGTCGGCGATCTCCGGGGCGGAGGTGAAGACGCTGGCCGCCGGGGCCGGCAGGTTGACCGGCTGGCCGCCGCCGACCTCCAGCGTGATCTCGCGGGGGCGCTGCTGCGCCTGGGTGGGCGCCGCGGCCAGCGTCGCGAACAGCCCGGCCAGGAGGGCCGCCCCCATGATCCTGAGGGCCGCGACCCGGCTTGTGGTGTTGATGGTTGCCATCGTCATGACTTCGTCCCCCCTGGGTCGGCGCGCCGGTTCAGCGTTCGAGCGTTTCCGTCTTGGAGCCGCGGATGATGAGCAGCGCCGGGCGGCGGGCGGCGGGCGCCTCCGCGCTGTGGGGTGCGGGAAGCTGGCGCAGGGCGGGCGACACGTCCTCGGCCCAGGTCGGGGTCGAGGCGGCTTCCGCATCGCCCGTGGCGAGGACGGTCTCGTCGGAAAGCAGGCTGCGCAGCGCCAGCGACAGCTTGCCCATGGCGGCGGCGACGGTGACCGTCTCGCTCTGGCGGGCGGTGACCTCCAGCGTCACGGTGCGGGGGATGCGCCCGTCCGGCCCGTTCTTCGTCATGCCCGCCTCGCCGAGCTGCTGGTCGATGGCGATGACGCGCAGGTTCTGCAGGACGGTTTCGCCGACCGCCCGGCTGCGCAGGTCGCGCCCCGCCTGGGATTCGAAATTCTGGGTCAGGATCAGGTCCACGCGGTCGCCCGGCCAGATCAGCCCGCCGGTCGCGCTGACCGCGTCCACCGCCACCGAGACGGCGCGGCTGCCCGGCGACAGCACGGCGGCAAGGAAGCCGCGCTCCCCCGGCGCCACGATGTGGCCGGCCATGATCGGCTCGCCCGCGGTGAAGGAGCGGCGTGTGACGGCGCCGCTGTAGGCGCTTTCGGCCACGCGGCCCCGCACCATGTAGCCGTCCACCAGACGGCCCGGCGGCCAGGCTTCCCAGCGCAGATCCTCGGCGCGCAGAAGCATGCCGGTGGAGATCGGGCGGGCGGCGACCAGCACGGAGTCCATGGGCGCCTGGGGCGCCGGCACCGCGACGGCGGCGGTCGGGGCCGGCAGCATCGAGAAGGACACGTAGCCCACCAGCGACAGACCGACGAGCAGCAGGGACAGGAAAAGCACTCTCAGAACCATGCCGCTCCTCCGGTGGGGTTGGAGAGGGTGAGCAGCCCGCCGGCGGACAGAGCGACGCCGTAGGGCACGGAATGGCGGGTGGCGATGCGGTGCGCCTCGGCGGCGAGAAGGCGGACCGGCGTGGACCGTCCGCCAAAGCGGCGCAGTAGCCGGCGCACTGGGCGCGCCTTGCGCAGGGCCAGCCACCCGGCGAGATAGATGAGGGAGAGCACCCCTCCAGCCAGCGCGGTGGCGGTCGCGAAGGGGGCGGCCCGCTCCACCCCGACCAGCAGCAGGATGGCCGAGGCCAGCTTCACGTCCCCGCCGCCCAGCCAGCCCCGCCCGTGCAGGATGCACAGGACCAGGAACAGCGTGGCGGCGGCGGCAAGGCTGGCCCAGGGAAAGGGGGCGCCCTGCCACAGCGGAAGCGCGAGACCGAGGCTGGCGAGGAGGATCGACACCGTGTCCGGAATGATGCGCCGGCACAGGTCGTCCGCCGCCGCCCAGCCCAGCGCAAGTCCCGCCACGGGCGGTGCCAGGGAGAGGGGATCGAAGAGAGCGATCGTATCCATGGCGGGAGCTTTGCGTGGGAGGGGGAGGAGCGGCGTTTACGGAATTTTCGTCGAGGTGCCGCTGACCGTGGTGCCGATGCCGGTGAACAGGGTGCTGACGTTGGTGCCGAAGGTGCGGGCGCCGCCGATGATGACCAGCGCGACAAGCGCCGCCGCCAGACCGTATTCGAGGGCCGTGATGCCCTTGCGGTTCTTGGTGGCGGCCTGGACCGGGGAAATGATGGCGCGGATGTTGGCGAACAGGGTCATTGATTGTCTCCGTTGATAATTGCAACGCGAAGGGTTTTCGCTTCATCACTGTGAAGCGGAGGGGTCTGATTACTGATTTTCAGGGAATGCACGGCGTTTGTGATTTCAGGATGTCGAAGCCCGACATTTTAATAAACCTATCGATAGGGGTAGTCCGGCGGGCCGGTGCCGTTGTCCTCGCGATCCGCAACGCAACTTTTCGCGCTGCCTTCAGGCAAAGCGCAGGCGCTGCCATGTGCAGAAGAGCCGGGTCAAAGAAACGGGAAGGAGAGCGCCGTTCGAGGGCGTGAATAGCGGTCGGATTGCTTTGGAAGGAAATGATTAGAATTTGAAGTGATTATCGGACCATGACGGGATTGTGCCGGTGCTGCCGCCGCCGCTCCTTTCGCGGTGCGCGGAGCATTCGGAGTCCCGACGGTGGTGCCGCAGCACCTCGGAATGGTGGCTGGTTCGCCGGATGGCGAAGCAGAGTCGGTAGCCGGGTCGGGGTACCCTTTTCCGTCATGTCGAAGCATCCGGACCGGATCCTCCATCCGGGAATAGGGCCGGACGAACGGGACGAGGAGTTAATCCCGTCGGTCCTACGACCAGTGGCAATAGGTCGCACGTTCGTGATAATGAGAATAACTATCATCCAGGCCGAAGGGCATGGATACTGACCGGCAGGCCCCGCCATGAATTGCCGCCGTGGGCCACCGCCGTCAAGGAGCGAGAGTCAGGATGTCATTGTTCGGCAAATATGTCGCGCCGGCCGCGGCGCTGTCCTCCCTGTTGATCGCTGGCCTGTTGATCACTGGTGGCTCCGGTTTGGCGGCCGATCCGGCGGAGTTGCAGAAGGCGAAGGCCGAGCTGGGCAAGGCGCTGTTCTTCGACAACAACCTGTCCTCCACGCGCAGCCAGTCCTGCGCGACCTGCCACAACCCGGAATTCGGCTTCGCCGACCCGCGCGGTGCTGCGTCGCTGGGCGCGGACGGCAAGTCGCTGGGCGACCGCAACGCGCCGACCGCCGCCTACGCCCATCTTTCCCCGCGCTTCGGCTTCAAGGCCAACGGGGTTCCCTTCGGCGGGCAGTTCCACGACGGCCGCGCCGCCACCCTCCAGGAGCAAGCCGGCGGCCCGCCGCTGAACCCCGCCGAGATGGCCATGGCCTCCAAGGCGGAGGTGCAGGGGCGGTTGAAGGAGAACGCCGACTACGCGCGCAGCTTCGTCGCCCTCTACGGCGCGGGGGTGCTGGACGATGCCGACCGCGCCTACGACGCGATGACCGACAGCATCGCCGCCTTCGAGAAGACCGACGTCTTCTCGCCTTTCGATTCCAAGTACGACCGTTATCTGCGCGGCGAATACAAGATGACCGGCGAGGAGGAGCTGGGGATGACCCTGTTCTTCTCGCAGCAATTCACCAACTGCAACGTCTGCCACAAGCTGAACGCCATGCCGGCGGCGACGAACGAGGTCTTCACCAACTACGAGTACCACAACATCGGCGTGCCGGTGAACGCGGAGCTGCGGGCGGCCAACGGGGTGGCGCCGACGCACATCGACCGCGGGCTGGCCGAGAATCCGGCGCTGAAGGGCCAGAAGGCCCATGACCAGAAAGCCTATGAGGGGAAATTCAAGACGCCGACCCTGCGCAACGTCGCGGTGACCGGCCCCTACATGCACAACGGCGTCTTCAAGGACCTGGAGACCGTCGTCCGCTTCTACAACAAGTACAACAGCCGCAAGCCGGCCGACCAGATCAACCCGGAGACCGGCAAGCCCTGGGGCAATCCGGAAATCGCCGCCACCGTCTCCATCAAGGAGCTGGAGGAGGGCCCCGCGCTCGACGACCGCCGAATCAAGGCTCTGGTCGCCTTCATGAAGACGCTGACCGACGCCCGTTACGAACCGCTTCTGAAGTGAGCGCGGACGGGCGGGGTGGTCGCCATGGCCCCGCCGCCCGCCGCAAATTCGGCAATGCGCGCCCTGCTTGGCAAATGCATCTTGACAATGAGAGTGATTAGCGGCGCATGTTGAGAATGCTTCGCACTTTCATGGCTCTCACGCCAACGATCACCGACGCTTGAGGAGACCTTCATGTTCAAGCACGCCTCCGGCTTTGCCGCCGCGGCTCTCATCGCGCTGGCGCCGCTCGCCGCCGACGCCCAGTCGTCCAAGCCCGCCTACAAGGACGTGGTGAAGACCTACGCCGACATCGCCCAGGCCAGCTACGAGGACTCCGCCAGCACCGCCAAGGCGCTGAAGAAGGCCATCGACGCGCTGGTGGCCAACCCGTCGGACGCGACGCTGGCCGCCGCCCGCACGGCGTGGCTGAACGCCCGCGTCCCCTACATGCAGACCGAGGCCTTCCGCTTCGGCAACCCGATCGTCGACGAGTGGGAAGGCAAGGTCAACGCCTGGCCGCTCGACGAGGGCCTGATTGACTATGTGGACGACAGCTACGCCGGCGGCGACAGCAACCCGTTTGCCAAGGCCAACGTGATCGCCAACCCGAAGATCAAGGCCGGCGACAAGACCATCGACGCCCGCAAGATCACCAAGGAACTGCTGGCCGACACGCTGCACGAGGCCGGCAAGGTCGAGGCCAACGTGGCGACCGGCTACCACGCCGTCGAGTTCCTGCTGTGGGGCCAGGACCTGAACGGCACGGGTCCGGGCGCCGGCGACCGCAAGGCGACCGACTACGCCAAGGGCAAGGACTGCACCAACGGCAATTGCGACCGCCGTGCCCAGTTCCTGACCGTCGCCACCCAGATGCTCGTCGAGGATCTGGAGGAGATGGCCAAGGCCTGGGGCGCCAAGGGCAAGGCCCGCGCCTCCATCGCCAAGGCCAAGGAATCGGAGGGCGTCGCCCGCATCCTGACCGGCCTCGGCAGCCTGAGCTACGGCGAACTGGCCGGCGAGCGCATGAAGCTCGGCCTCATGCTGCACGACCCGGAGGAGGAGCATGACTGCTTCTCCGACAACACCCACAACTCGCACTATTACGACCAGGTCGGCATGGTCAACGTCTACAACGGGCGCTACACCCGCGTGGACGGCAAGGTCGTGACCGGCCCGTCGCTGTCGCAGTACGTCGCCGCCACTGCGCCGGAGGCCGACGCCAAGGTGAAGGAGGCGATGACCGCCACCACCGCCGCGATGAAGGTCATGAAGGACACCGCCGACAGCGGCAAGATGGCCTACGACCAGATGATCGGCACCGACAACGCCGAGGGCAACGCGATCATTTCGACCGCGGTGGACCGTCTGGTCGACCAGAAGAAGGCCCTGGAAGGCGTCGTCGCCGCCCTGGGCGTTTCGGTCGATCTGGCCGGTTCGGACAGCCTCGACAACCCGTCGGCTGTCGGGAAGTAAGACGTCGGCAAGTAAGCCGGCGAACCACGGGTTGCGACCCTTCTTCCCGCGTGGGGCGGCGTTGTCCGCTCCCCACCGACCGCCCGCGCGGGGGGAGGGGCCGCAGCCCTGTCTTTTCGTCCTCATGAAATGGGGCACTCCGCCCGACCGATGCCCGCCCGACCGATGAAAGCCCGCTTCGCCTTCCTACTCGCCCTGCTGCCGGCCCTGCCGGCGGCGGCGGGCGATCTCGATACCCGGATCGGCGAGAAGCTGTTCCGGCGGATGTGGGTCAGCGCCCCGACGGTGACGCACGCCAACGACGGGCTGGGGCCGCTCTACGACGCCCGCTCCTGCGCCGCCTGCCATCCGGCGGCTCGCCAGGGGCGCCCGCCCGACCCGGACACACCCGACGACCGCGGCGTCGGTTACGCGCTGAAGCTCAGCGGCGACCCCGTCTATGGGCGGCAGATCCAGACCAACGCGGTGCTCGGCTTCGCCATCGAGGGCAAGCCGTCCCTGAGCTACCGCGAGGAGACGGTGCACTTCCCCGACGGCGACACGGCGACGCTGCGCCGGCCGGTGGTGACGGTCACCGACCTCAATTACGGGCCGCTGGCCGAGGCGACGGCGATCTCCGCCCGCATCGCCCCGTCCGTGCGCGGCATGGGCCTGCTGGAGCGCATCCCCGAGGCCGACATCCTGGCCGGTGCCGATCCGGAGGACCGCGACGGCGACGGCATCGCCGGGCGTCCCAACTGGGTGGCGCCGGAGGGCACGCGGCAACTCGGCCGCTTCGGCTGGAAGGCCGTCCACCCGACGCTGCACCGCCAGAATTCCGAGGCCTTCAGCCTCGACATCGGCATGTCCACCCCCGCCTATCCCGAGCCCTGGGGCGACTGCACCCCGGCGCAGACCGAATGCCGGAACGCCCCGCACGGCGACTCCCCGCAGTATGAGGGGCTGGAGATCCCCTCCACGGTGATCGGGCTGATCGACGGCTATCTGCGCACCCTGCCCCCCGACGGCGGGCTGGAGGCGCCGCGCGACACGGCGGGAAGCGCGCTGTTCGCCGCCACCGGCTGCGCGTCCTGCCACCGCCCCTCCTTCACCACGGCGGAGGATGCGGCACACCCCGCGCTGTCGCGCCGGACGATCTTCCCCTACAGCGACCTGCTTCTCCACGACCTGGGCGAGGATCTGGCCGACGGCGTGGCGATGGGCGAGGCGCGGGGCCGCGACTGGCGCACGACGCCGCTGTGGGGGATGAAGCGGTTGGCCGACGCTGACGGCACGCTGGCCCTGCTCCACGACGGGCGGGCGCGCAGCGTGACCGAGGCCATCCTGTGGCACGGCGGCGAGGCGGACAAGGCGCGCGGCGCCTTCATGGCCTTGCCGCGCGGCGACCGGGAAAAGTTGGTGCGTTTCGTTCTGGGGCTCTAAAGTCCACACGGTTTGAATGGCATAGGTGATGAGATGCAACGCCGCCGCATGATCGGCCTGATGTCGGCCGCCGCCCTGTCGATCCTCCTGCCGGGCAAGCTCGCCCTGGCGGCGCGGGAGCCGGCGGGAGACGCCGCCGTGCTGGGCGGTCTGGTCCGAACCCATGCCCTGCCGCGCTTCGACGCGCTGGCCTCCGCCGCCGGCATCTACGCGGAGCGGCTGGCCCAGTTCGCCGCGGCGCCGACCGCGGACGGGCTGGAGAGCTGCCGCGCCGCCCACCGCGCCGTCTACGACGCCTGGGCCGGCGTCCAGCACCTGCGCGCCGGGCCGCTGTCGATGGAGCTGCGGGCCGACCGCATCGCCTTCTGGCCGGAGCGGGCCGGGGTGGTGCAGCGGCAGATCCTTGCCATGCTGAAGGCCCGCGACCCCAAGCTGCTGGAGCCGGGCGGGCTGGCCCGCCAGAGCGCCGCGGTGCAGGGGCTGACCGCGTTGGAGCGGCTGCTGTTCGACGAGGGCGTCACCGCCGCGTCGTTCCAGGGGGATGAGGCCGGGCGCTTCCGCGGCGCGCTGGCCGCCGCGGTGGCGCAGAACGTCCTCGCCATCACCCGCGAGGTCCGCGACGGCTGGAAGGCGCTGGAGGCGCCGCTGACCGCCGGGGAACAAACCGCGCTCGGTCCCGACGCCGGGTCGGCGGTCAACGTCCTGTTCACCGGGGCGCTCACCGCCCTGCAGGTGGTCGCCGACCAGAAGCTGCTGGCGCCGCTCGGCCCCAACGCCGGGGAGGCCAAGCCGGCGGTGGCCGAGGCGCTGCGCAGCGGCCAGTCGGCGCGCAACGTCCGCATCAACCTGGAGGCGCTGCGCGCCCTGCTGTTGGGCGAGGGCGGCGGACCGGGCCTGACCGCGCTGCTGCCCGCCGGCGACGCCGGGGCCCAGGCCCGCCGCGCGCTGGAGGAGGGCTTCACCGCCGCGATCCGCGCCGCCGAAGCGATCCCCGCGCCGATCAACATTGCCGTCGCCGATCCGGCCAAGCGCAAGACCGTGGAGGCCACCCTGCAACGGGCCAAGGACCTGCGCAACCTGCTGACCGGCACCGTCGCGCCGCTGCTGGACATCAGCATCGGCTTCAACGAACTGGATGGAGACTGAGCGATGGACGCGACCCGCCGGGGCACCCTGTTCCTGATTGGCGGCGGCCTGCTTGGAGGCGGTCTGCTCGGCGCCCTCCTGGGGCCGGCGCGGGCGGAGACCGCGGGGGGCACGCTGTTCCTCAACGCCTACGCCACCGCGGCGGCATCGCCGGACTATGGCGTGGCGGCGCTGGACGGGGCGGGCGGGGTGCGCTTCACCACCCCGACGCCGGGCCGCGCCCACGGCATCGTCGTTCACCCGACGCGGGCCGAGGCGGTCGCCTTCGCCCGCCGTCCGGGGCGCTGGTTCATGCCGCTCTCTCTGGCTGATGGGCGTCCAGGGCCGGTGATCCGCGCGCCGGAAGACCGCCGCTTCACCGGCCATGGCGCCTTCTCCACCGACGGGCGGCTGCTCTACGTGGCGGAGGACGACGTGCCGCGCGAAACGGGGTCGATCGGCGTCTACGACGCGATGGACGGCTACCGCCGCGTCGGCGCGATGCCGACCCACGGGCTGGGGCCGCACGAGCTTCTGATGATCGCGGACGGCACGGTCCTGGCGGTCGGCAACGGCGGCGTCATCACCCACCCGGACACCGGGCGGGCCAAGCTGAACCTGGACGAGATGGACTCCTCGATCACCTACGTCGAGGTGGCGAGCGGGAAACTGCTCGATCAGATCCGCTTGCCGGAGGAGCACGCCAACCTCGGCATCCGCCACATCGCCGCCCTGGCCGATGGCGGAATCGCCTTCGGCGCGCAGGACGAGCGGCCCGTCGGCATGCTCCAGCCGCTGACCGGCACGCACCGTCCGGGCGGCGGCGCGGTGCGCCTGTTCGAGACTCCGGACGACGAGCTGTCCCGCTTCGAGGGCTACATCGGCAGCGTCGCCGCCGACAAGGGCAAGGTCGCGGCCAGTTCGCCCAAGGGCGGCATCATCGGGCTGTGGGACGACGCCACCGGCGCGTGGCTGGGGTCGGCGGCGCTGCCCGACGGCTGCGGCATCGCCCCGGACGGCGACGGTTTCCTGGCAAGCAGCGGGCTGGGCAGCCTCCGGACGGTCGGCGCGGCGCCGGACCTGCCGGGCGACAACCTGCGGCTGGCCGACTTCCGCTGGGACAATCATATGACTCGTTTTGCCATATGACGCGCATCGCCACCTGACGCGCCGTCCGTAAGCCCCTCTATGAAAAAGCGCCGGGCGGCGGCTTGGGCGGTGGCCCGCCGCCCGCGGTGCTGGTAGGCTTGGCAACACTGCCGCCAAGACACTGCCGCCGGACGCCATGATCGTCGATGAATATCTGGGGTTTCGCGCCGGGGATGAGGTTCTGGACCTTGCTGAGCTGACCGCCGGAACCGCGCGCATCAAGGAACTTCACCTCGTGCCCAGCGATTGGGCGAACGGGCCGACCGTCATTGCCGTGATGGTCAACGGCGCCGAACGTTACGTCATCCAACTCAAGAAGGTGCACGCCCACGGCGCGGAAGAGCCGGAGGGGCGGGGGCGCCGCGTGGTCCCCCTGCGCCGCAGCCCCCATTGATCCTCTCCCCCGGTCCGGAGGCCCCATCGTGATGCGTGACTTCTGCCGGCCCGGACGGTCGGCGCTGGTGGCGACGGAGGCCGCGGTGGCCACCTCGCACCCGCTGGCCAGCGCGGCGGCCCTGGACATCCTGGCGGCGGGCGGCAACGCCGTGGACGCGGCCATCGCCGCCGTCGCGGTGCAATGCGTGGTCGAGCCGCACATGACCGGTATCGGCGGCGATGCCTTCGCCCTCTACGCCCCGGCGAACGGGCCGGTGGTCGCCCTGAACGGCAGCGGGCGCGCTCCCGCCGCCGCAAGCGTCGAGCGTCTGGCCGGGCTGGGCGTCACCGGCGAGATCCCGCGCCACGGCGCCCACGCGGTCACCGTGCCGGGCGCCGTCGCCGCCTGGACGCGGCTGCACGCCGACTACGGGCGGCTGCCGCTCGACCGGGTCTTCCTCCGCGCCATCCGCTACGCCGAGGAGGGCTACGGCGTCTCCCCGCGGGTGGCCCAGGACTGGGCGGCGGCGGTCCCCCTGCTGGCGGCGGACGAGGGCTGCCGCGCCGTCTTCCTGCCCGGCGGCCGCGCCCCGCGCGCCGGGGAACGCCACGCCCAGCCGCTGCTCGGCCAACGGCTGCGGGACATCGCGGCGCATGGGGCGGCGGCTTTCTACAGCGGGGCCACGGCGGACTCGCTGGTCGGCTTCCTGCGCGCCCGCGGCGGGCTGCACACGCTGGACGACTTCGCGGCGGCGCAGGGCGGGGCGGAGTATGTGACGCCCATCGCCACCGACTACCGCGGCTATGAGATTCTCGAGTGCCCGCCCAACGGCCAGGGCCTCGCCGCATTGATGATCCTGAACGCGCTGGGCGGCTTCGACCTGTCGCCGTCGGTCGGTGACGCCGACCGCCACCATCTGCACGCCGAGGCGACCAAGCTCGCCTACCACCACCGCGACGTCCTGGTGGGGGAGGGCGGCCCAGACGCCGCCGCGGCGCTGCTGTCGGCGGAGGCGACGGCGGCGCTGCGCCGCCGCATCGACCCGGCCCGCGCCCAGGCCCCCACGCTGTGGACGGAGGCGGAGCACAAGGACACGGTCTGCCTCAGCGTGGTCGACCGCGACGGCAACGCCATTTCCTTCATCAACTCGATCTTCCACAGCTTCGGCAGCGTCCAACTCGACCCGGCGACCGGCGTCCTCCTGCACAGCCGCGGCACCTCCTTCCGCCTGACCGAGGGGCACCCCAACGCCCTGGCGCCGCGGCGCCGCCCGCTTCACACCATCATCCCCGGCCTGATCCGCAAGGATGGGCGCGCGGTCTGCCCCTTCGGGGTGATGGGCGGCCATTACCAGGCGGCCGGGCACGGCGCCTTCGTGTCGGCGGTGCTCGACCGCGGGCTGGACGTCCAGGCGGCCATCGACCAGCCGCGCAGCTTCGCCTTCAACGGCGTTCTGGAGATCGAGCCCACCGTGGCGGAGGACACCGCGGCGGAGCTGGCGCACCGCGGCCACACGGTGGTCCGCCGGGACGAGCCGATGGGCGGCGGACAGGCGATCTGGATCGACCACGCGGCCGGTCTGCTGATCGCCGGCTCGGATCACCGCAAGGACGGCTGCGCCCTTGGATTCTGAGGGGGGCGGGCTTGGTGCGCCGCCTCCCTCGCGTCAGGCGCCCACCACCGGCTCCACCGCGGCGGCGATGGACAGCAGGCGGCGGTCGGCCCCGGCCGCACCCACCAGCATCAGGCCGCTGGGCAACTCGCCGGCGCGCTGCATCGGCAGGCTGATGGCGCAGCGGTCCAGGAAGTTGAACAGGGCGCAGTTGCGCAGCAGCAGCAGGTTCAGCCGCGTGAACGCCTCATCCTCGGCGAAGTCGTCGATGCGCGGCGCCAGCAGTGGCACGGTCGGCATCAGCAGCGCGTCGTAGTCCGCCGTGGTCCGGTCGGTGCGGGCGATCAGGTCGGCGCGGCGCTGCGTCACCTCGAGGTAATCGACGGCGCTCATGGTCTGGCCGCGCTCGATGCGGACGCGGACGCGCGGGTCGTAGAGGTCGCCTTTTTCCGCCAGCAACGCGCGGTGCCAGTGGGCCGCCTCCGCCGCGGGCAGCCCGCCCTTGGCGTTGGCCGGGCCGATCTCCGCCAGTTCCGCCATGGGAATCTCGACGATGCGCGCCCCGGCCTCGGACAGGCGGCGGCAGGCGGCGTCGAAGGCGGCGGCCACCGCGTCCTCCATGCCGTCGAGGACCACCGTCTGCGGCACAGCGAAGCGCAGCCCGGCCAGCCCGACCGCCGGCGGCACCCACTCCGTTTCGCCGGCCAGGACGGCGTCGGCGATGGCGCAGCACTCCACCGTGCGGGCGAGCGGCCCGATGGAATCCAGCGACCAGGACAGCGGCAGGGCGCCGCGCAGCGACACCCGGCGTTGAGTCGGCTTGAAGCCGACGATGCCGCACAGCGCCGCCGGGATGCGGACCGAGCCGCCGGTATCGGTGCCCAACGCCAGCGGGACATGGCCCGCCGCCACCGACACCCCGGCGCCTGACGACGAGCCGCCGGGGATGCGCGCGGGATCGGCGGGGTTGCCGGGGGTGCCGTAATGCGGGTTGATGCCGACGCCGGAGAAGGCGAACTCCGTCATGTTGGTCCGCCCCACCACCACCGCCCCGGCGGCGCGCAGCCGGGCCACCGCGTCGGCGTCGCGGCTGGCCGGGGAGGCGCCCTCCAGCGCCCGCGACCCGGCCCGCGTGACGTGCCCGGCCTCGTCGAACAGGTCCTTGACCGAAATCGGCAGGCCGGCCAGCGGGGAGGGGTGCTGCCCGGCCCGGCGCAGCAGGTCCTGGGCGTCCGCAGCCGCGCGGGCTTGCTCGGCGTGCAGGGCGGTGTAGGTCTTGCGCGCCTCCTCGCCCCCGGCCGCGATGGCGGCAAGGGTGGAATCGACGAGCTGGCGGCTGGTGGTGGCGCCGTCGTCGAGCTGGCGGGACAGGGTTGCGATGGTGGGCGTCGTCATGCGGGAACCGACCGGGTTTGAAGGAGGGAAGGGGCGTCATACGACCGGCGCATGAGAGTTCCATGATCGGCCGGCCGTATGACCCTTTCGCACATGGCTGTGCCATGTGCTGTCGGGTTTGAACCGAAGGCGTTTGATGGAGGCCATCAAACGCCTTCGGTATCAGGCGTCGCCGGCCAGGGCGCGCAGCTCGGCCAGCCGGGCGGGGGCCAGCGGGATGCCGTCGCGCAGGGTGCGGGCGCGGCGGGCGTAGCGGCGCTCGCCCGGCATGCGGTCCTGCCCCGCTTCCTTGACGTTCCCGATCAGTCCGGCGACGCGGTCGGCGAAGGCTCCGGTCCCGCCGCGCTCCGGGTCGATGACGATGAAGAGCTGGCCGGTGCAGGGCGTCTCGGCGCCGGGATGGGCCGACCAGTCGACCTCGCGCGAGTATTTGCCGCCGGTCAGCGCCGCCGCCAGCACCTCGATCATGAAGGCGATGGAGCCGCCCTTGTGGCCGCCGAAGGGCAGCAGGGCGCCGCCGTCGAGAACGGCCTTGGGGTCGGTGGTCGGCTTGCCGTCGCGGTCCACGCCGGAGCCGGCGGGAATGGCGTGCCCCTCGCGCGCCGCGATGCGCACGTCGCCGTTGGCCATGGAGCTGGCCGCTTGGTCGAAGACCATCGGGTCGCCGCCGGCCACTGGGGTGGCGAAGGCCATCGGGTTGGTGCCGTAGACCGCGGCCTTGCCGCCCGGTGGCACGACGCAGGCGAAGCTGTTGACGAAGGAGAGCGCCACCAGCCCCTCCCGCGCGAAGGGCTCGACGTCCGGCCACAGGGCGCTGAAATGGTGGGAGTTGCGGATCGCCATCACGGCGACGCCATTGTCGCGCACCATCTCCAGGAAACGGTCGCGGGCGGCCAGGAAGGCGGGCTGGGTGAAGCCGTTGGCGGCGTCGACGCGCAGGAAGGCGGGACCGGCCTCCTCCACCGTCGGTTCGGCCCGTCCGTCCACCCAGCCGCTTTTCAGCGAGCCGACATAGCCGGGAATGCGGAACACGCCGTGGCTGGTGGAGCCGTCGCGCTCGCAGGACGCGCAGTTCTCCGCCAGGATCGCCGCCACCCGCTCCGACGTGCCGTGGCGCAGGAAGATGCGCTCCAGCAGCGCCACCAGATCGGCGAAGGGGACCGGCGTTCCGGTTTCCGCGGTCTGGGCGAAGGCCGCGGCGGCGCGGCGGCTGGGGGTCTCGTCACTCATGCTCGTCCCTTCCGGTTCTCATGTTCTTCTTGCGGGTGCCCCGGACTCTTGCCGGTCCGCTGGTCGCCGCGCGCACCATAGCGCGCGGCGGCAGCACGGGTGAAAGGGAATGGCGTCCGCGTGTCCGCGATCGACCCCGCGGGCGCGGGATTGAAGGGTTTCCTTCGTTTGTAATCCTGAATGTGCGTAAATATAACCAACTGACTTTGTTGGCAAATCGGGCAGCGGTGGGGAACCATGTCGTCGCCAAGTCCGTTGTCTGGGAGCCTGCCGGCCGACGGCGCATCCGCCGGTCGCCACGGTGCTCCGGCACGGAGGAGCGGCAAATTGCCGCGGTCATCGCCACGCGGGCGTGAAAGCGCATGGAATCAGCCCTGCCATGCTTCCGGTGGGTGTTGACGGGCCGATGTTGCGGTGCACAATAAACAACGAGCAGGACGAGGCCGTAAGGTGCTTGTCCTGGATCAACGTCACGGGCCTGCCTTCCTGTCAAACAGATGGGAACACGCGGACGCCGGTTGCAGCGGTTGAGTGTTTTGTAGAGGGGCCACGATGCGCGATCATTCCAGCCGTCACGGTGATTCCGGTTTCGATTCCGGAGTTCTCTGGGGAACCTCCATCGCTGGCATCGCGCTGTCCGGCCTCATGGCGTTCACCTGGAACCCCGCGGACGCCTCGTCGTCCGGACCGGCCTCGGCCATCATCGACCGCGGCGCCCACCAACTCGACCACGCCGCCTGCACGGAGGCGCTGTCCACCCTGCTGGCCCGCTTCCGCGACAACCCGGATGTCCTGTGGGTCTGGGTGGAGCAGAGCGTTCCGACGGGCCACGGGCTGGTTGTGCGCACCAAGGCCACGTCGGTGTCGCCCGACGCCCCGCGGCCCTACGCCGTCCGTCCCAACGCAGCCGTGAATCCGGAACAGGCCTGCGGCTTTACCAACAACTCGGTCCATGCGCTGTCGATGGGCGGCGTCGCCCAGCCCTACGAGGTGACCGCTCCCGATCCCTGGAGCGCGGCCGGCGGCCCGTAAGGCGCCGACAATCGTCGCGGGCGGTGTCTGGCCCGGACCTCAGGCCCGGGCGGCCCGCCGGATCTTCTTCTGAACATACATGGCGGCGTCGGCGGCGCGCAGCGCGTGGTCGGGCGTCGTGGTGCCGGGGTCGGCGCTGACCACACCGACGCTCGCCCCCGGATAGTCGAGGGCGCAGCCGCCCAGGCGGTAGACGCCGCGGATCAGCGGCTCCACCCGCTCGCGCAGCGCGTCGGCGGCGTCATCCCCCTCGGCGCCGGGCGTGGCGCCCATGCCGACGATGATGAACTCGTCGCCGCCCAGCCGACCCAGCGTGTCGCCCGCCCGCAGCCCCGCGCCGATGCGCCGCCCCACCTCGGTCAGGAACGCGTCGCCGGCCTCGTGCCCGTGGGTGTCGTTGATGGCCTTGAAGCCATCCAGGTCGATGAAGCCGATCAGCACGCTCTGGCCGGCCCGTTCGGCCATGGCGAATAGCCGGTGCAGTTCGGCGACGACGGCGCGCCGGTTCGGCAGGCCGGTCAGCGCGTCGGTGTAGGAATAGGACTCCAGGGCCGCGTTCAATTCCCGGAACTGGGAGAGGAGCTGTTCGCGCTGGATGTGGAGGGCGATCAGCGAGGCGAACAGGCGCAGCACCTGCTCCCCCTTGGGCGTCAGCGGCTTTTGCTCCGAACTGGCGGCGCAGAGCGTGCCGAACAGGCTGCCGTCGTCGAGATGGACGGGCGTGCTGACATAGGTGCGGATGCCCAGCGCCGCCGCCGCCTCGGAGTCACCCCAGCAACTGGGCACGTCGTCGGTGTAGAGCTTCCCCTCGTCGAGCGCCCGCTTGCACAGCGTGCCCTCCCATGGAACAGCCAGCCCTTCGGGAATGGTCAGGGTCTTGGTGTTGCAGGAGAAGAGAATGCGCTGGATGCCGTGTTCCAGCTCGATCCGGGTGAGGTAGGTGGCCTCCAGCTCCGTCACCAGCTCCAGAAGCGACAGCAGGGGGCGCGTCAGCTCCTCCACCGTCTTCGCCGACGAAAGGGTGTCTGTAAGTTGTGCAAACAGTTCGTCGGCCATGCGTTCAATCACTCTAAAAGCAAGCGCTCAAACCCGCATCGCGTGCAGGAACGCAGTGTCATGTCCATTCACGGGAATTTTATCCAGCGTCATACTAACGAATGGCCTATCGCTTAGGCAACGGTTGAATGATTTCACGCCTATGACGGTGCCGCCGGGTCCTGTGGGCGCCTTGTGCCGAAAAATTCCGCATGGTGGCGTTTGACCGGGCAGGCCGTCGCGGAGTAACCCTTGCCGCGCAACCACCGACACGGGAACCGCAGTTCATGACAGCCCCGCGCGACCGGGTGCTGGACGTCCACGACCGTCCGCCCCCGGCCACCTTTCTCCTGCTCAGCCTCCAGCACCTGTTCGCCATGTTCGGCGCCAACGTGCTGGTGCCGATCCTCACCGGTCTCGACCCATCGGTGGCGCTCGTCACCAGCGGTCTGGGCACCCTGATCTATCTGGTCTTCACCAAGTGGCGGCTGCCCGCCTATCTGGGCTCCTCCTTCGCCTTCATCGGCCCGATCGTCGCCGCCACCCAGATCGGCGGGACCGGCGGCGCGCTGGTCGGGGCCTGCGCGGCGGGGGCCGTCTATGTCGCCGTCGCCCTGCTGATCCGCGCCTTCGGCGTGCGCTGGCTGCTGGCCATTCTGCCGCCCATCGTCGTCGGGCCGGTGATCGTGGTGATCGGCCTCGGCCTCGCCTCGGTCGCTGTGGGCATGGCGCAGAACACCGCGGGCGGCGGCGAATACAGCCTGCCGCACTTCCTGCTGGCGCTGGCGACGCTGGGCAGCATCTTCCTCTACTCCATCGTGCTGCGCGGCTTCTTCACGGTGGTGCCGATCCTGCTGGGCATCCTGACCGGCTACGTCCTGGGCGTGGTCTTCGGCATGGTCGACTTCGGACCGGTCGCCGCGGCACCCTTCCTGCGGATGCCCGACTTCCACCTGCTGTTCTCCGGCATGAAGGAGGGCGTCTCGGCCTTGGCGATGATCCTGCTGGTGGCGCCGGTGGCGCTGGTCACCATCGCCGAGCACATCGGCGGGCAGATCGTGCTGAGCCGCGTCGTCGGCCGCAACTTCATCGCCGATCCGGGCCTGCACCGCTCTGTGTTCGGCGACGGCGTGGCGACCATGGTGGCGGGCGCGCTGGGTGGTCCCCCGGCGACGACCTACGGCGAGAACATCGGCGTGCTGGCGGTGACCCGCGTGTTCAGCGTGTGGGTGATCGGCGGCGCGGCGACGCTCGCCATCATCCTGGGCTTCGTGGGCAAGCTGTCGGCCTTCCTGTCGAGCATTCCCACGGCGGTCATGGGCGGCGTGTCCATCGCCCTGTTCGGCGTCATCGCCTCCTCGGGCATCCGCACGCTGATCGAGGGCAAGGTCGATCTGGGCGACAAGCGCAACCTGCTGATCTCCTCGACCATCCTGGTGATCGGCATCGGCGGGGCGTCGCTGAAGTTCGGCGACGGCGGCTTCGTCGTCTCCTCGATGGCGCTGTCGGCGCTGATGGGCGTCGTCCTGAACGCGGTCCTGCCGGGCCGTGGCACCGGCGGCGACGCCGAGGCCATCCTGTCCTCCGACCACATCTGAGCAACCGGATCGTGGCCGGCCAAGGCGGAGTCCCCCCGGGGGCTCCGCTTTTTTATTCCCCGACCTTTTTACTTCTCTGCTTGGCCCATCAGGATCGCGTCGATCCGCCCGACCAGCTCGTCGATCCGGTAGGGCTTCGCCAGCACCGGGATGCCGGTGGCGCGGGCGATGTCCTCGCTGTAGCCGGTCGCCAGAATGACCGGCAGGCTGGGTCGCCGCTCGCGGGCTTCGCGGGCCAGGTCGATGCCGCTCATCCCGCCGGGCATCACCACGTCACTCAGCAGCACGTCGACCCCGTCGTCCGCCAGGTGGGGCAGCGCCTCCTCGGCGTTCGCGGCGGACAGCACGGCGAACCCGGCGTCCTCCAGCGCGGTGCTGACGGTCATGGCGACGATGGGATCGTCCTCCACCACGAGGACGCGGCCGTGGCGCCGCGCGCCAACCGACGGCGGCACGATGGCGGCGGGAAGGGCGGGCTCCACCGCCGGAGCCACGCCGGAGCGGCGGAGCAGCAGATGCACCGTCGTGCCGTGGTCCGGCGCGCTGTCGATCCAGGCGGTCCCGCCGGCCTGCCGGGCGAGGCCGTAGACCTGGGCCAGCCCCAGCCCCGTCCCCTTGCCGAGGTCCTTCGTCGTGAAGAACGGCTCGAAGGCGCGGGCGGCCACCGCGGCGGGCATGCCGCAGCCGGTGTCCGACACGGACAGGCGCAGGAACTCGCCCTCCACCCCCCGTGGATCGCCGGGCGCAAACACGCTGTTGACCGCCTCCACCGTCAGCTGCCCGCCGGACGGCATGGCGTCGCGCGCGTTGACGGCGAGGTTGATGACCGCCAGCTCGAACTGGGTCGGGTCGACCTCGACGGGCCAGAGATCGTCGCCGAAACGGAGGTCCAGCGCGATGTCGGCGCGCAGCGCCCGTTCCAGCAGGGCCGACATGGCGAGCACCCGGTCGCGCACGCCAATGGATTCCGGGCGCAGGCTGTCGCGCCGGGCGAAGGCCATGAGCTGCTGCACCAGCTTGGCCCCGCGCCCCACCGCCTGCTGCCCGGCGTCGAGCAGGGCATGAACCTGGGGCTCCCCGGTGCGCCGCCCGATCATCGACAGGCAGCCTTCCAGCGCCTGGAGCAGATTGTTGAAGTCGTGGGCCACGCCGCCGGTCAACTGGCCGACCGCCTCCATCTTCTGGGCCTGGCGAAGCTGGTCCTCGGTCTGCCGCAGGGCGGCGTCGGCCTCCTTCTGGGCGGTGATGTCGCGGCCCACGGCGTGGATGAAGCGGTCGTCCGGCACGGCGACCCAGGACAGCCAGAGATAACGCCCGTCCTTGTGGCGGTAGCGGTTCTCGAAGCGCGGCGTGGTGTGCCCGGCGCTCAGCCGCGCCGCTTCGGCCCGTGTGCGCTCCAGATCGTCGGGATGCACGAAGTCGAGGAAGTTGCGTGCCGCCAACTCTTCTTCCGTCCAGCCCAGCAGGCTGGTCCAGGCCGGATTGACGGCGTTGATGGTGCCGTCGAAGCGCGCCACCAGCATGACGTCGGTGGACAGGCGCCACATGCGGTCGCGGTCGGCGGTGCGTTCGGCGACGCGCTGCTCCAGCGTGGCGTTCAGGTCGCGCAGCGCGTCCTCGGCCCGCTTGGCCTCGGTGACGTCGCTGCCTTCGCAGAAGATCCCGGTCACCCGCCCGACGGCATCCTTGATCGGCTGGTAGATGAAGGTGATGAAGCGTTCCTCCACCGGCGCGCCGGGGTGGCGGGCGACGCGCACCGGCAGGGCGTGCCCGACGAAGGGCTTCCCGCCATCGTACACGCGGCCCAGCAGCTCGAAGAAGCCCTGCCCGGCAACCTCCGGCATCGCCTCGTGCACCGGCTTGCCGATCAGGGGACGGTCGCCGACCAGTTGCCGGTAGGAGTCGTTGGCCAGTTCGAACACGTGGTCCGGGCCGCGCAGCACGCACATGAAGTTGGGCGACTGCCGGAAGAGGTTGCGCATCTGCTCCCCCTCCGCGGCCAGCCGGGCGTTGGCGCGGTGCAGCGACTCCTCCGCCTGGGCGCGCTCCAGCGCCGACCATGTGCGCTCCGCCACCTCCTCCACCAGACGGACCTCGTCCGGGTGCCAGCGCCGGGGCTTCCGGTCATGGACGTAGAGGGCGGCGACCATCCGCCCATTCTTCACCAGGCTGGTGGTGATAGCAGAGGCGATGTTCAGCCCAGCGAAGGCGGCCTGCCGGTCGGGTGCGGCGAAGCGCGGGTCCGCAGTGGCGTCGTGGATGGTCAGTGTTCCGCCGCTGCGCAGCGTGTCCAGAAGCTCCGGCCCGAAGCTCAGCAGGTCATGGGTGCCGGCCTGATGGTCGACGCTGCCGTCGGTCCAGTTCCGCTCCGTCGTGAAGAAGCGGGCGGTTTCGTCGACCACACCGTAACCGACGCGGCTGACCCCCAGGTGACGGCCCAGCGCCTCCTCCGCCGCCGCGGCCACGGCGAACGGGTTGGAGAGCTGGCGCAGCCGGGCCTCCAGCTTCAGATGGAAGTCGGTGCGCCGGGCGGCGAGCACCTGCGAAGTCGTCTCGATGGCGGCGCAGAACATGCCGGGGATGCGCCCATCCTCGCCCCGCACCGGCGTGTAGGAGAAGGTGAACCAGGCGTCCTCGCGGAAGCCCCGGCGCTCCATCGGGATCAGCAGATCCTCGTACCAGGACGCCTCGCCGGACAGCGTGCGGTCGACCAGCGGCTTGATCTGGGGCCAGATGTCCCACCACACCTCGGCGAAGGGACGGCCGAGCGCCTCCGGATGCTTGGCTCCGAAGATCGGCACGTAGCCGTCGTTGTAGAGGAAGGACAGCTCCGGCCCCCAGGCCACGAACATGGCCTGCCGGGAGGACAGGACGACGCTGACGATGGTGCGCAGGCTCTGCGGCCAGCCCTCCGGCGGCCCGAGCGCCGTGGACGCCCAGTCGTGGGAGCGCATCCGCTCTCCCATCTCGCCCCCGCCGGACAGGAAATCCAGGTCGTCCCCAATCACCGGGCGGCCAATCACCGGCAGGTCCGTCATGCGCCGGCTCCGTGGATTTTGCACGGAATAAGGGTTTGAATTTCAAGGATGCTATCGTCGGTCGTGGCTTTCATCGAGCTTTCGGGCCGAGGCGAGGTTGCGTCTGGTGTCTTAACACACAACGCCCGGAAAGATAGCTCGTCGAAGGGCGGTTTTCCCTAACCGTTCCGGCTGATGCGGCCTCCGCGCCACGGTGCGGAGGCCGTCATCTACTCCGCCGCGAAGCCCTGCGCCTGGAGTTGCCACAGGGAGTTGAACAGTCCGCCGCGCCGCCGCAACTCCGTGGGATGGCCGTCCTCGGCGATGCGGCCGTCGACCAGGACCAGCACGCGGTCGAAGGCCGACACGGTGGACAGCCGGTGCGCCACCGCGACCACCGTCCGCCCCTCGGCCAGATCGGCCAGCGCCGCCTGGATCTCCTGCTCCGACTGGGTGTCGAGGGCGGAGGTCGCCTCGTCGAGGATCAGGATCGGCGCGTTCTTCAGGAAGGCGCGGGCGATGCCCAGCCGCTGCCGCTGCCCGCCCGACAGCCGCACGCCGCGCTCGCCGACCAGCGTACCGTAGCCCTCCGGCAGCTGCCGGATGAAGCCGTCGCAGAAGGCGTGGCGGGCGGCCTCGAACACCTCCTCGTCGCTGGCGTCGGGGCGGCCGTAGCGGATGTTCTCCAGGATCGGGCGGTGGAACAGCGCGATGTCCTGGGGCACCACGGCGATCTTGGCCCGCAGGTCGTCCTGGGCGAGCGCGGTCAGCGGCTGGCCGTCGATGAGAATGTCGCCGCGCTGCACGTCGTCCAGCCGCTGGATCAGGCTGATGATGGTGGACTTGCCGGCCCCCGACGGCCCGACCAGTCCGACCTTCTGCCCGGCCGGGATGGTCAGGCTGAAGTCCTCCAGCACCTTGCGCCCTTCGGGATAGCGGTAGGAGACCCGCTCGAAGGCGATGGCACCGCCGCCGGGCGTGGCGGGCTCGGCCGGCACGGGGTCGAGCACGTCGTGCGGGCGGGCGATCACCCGCAGGCTCTCGTCGATGGCGCTGACCTGCTGGGTGGCGGTGACCAGCGCGAAGGCGAGGTCGCGGGAGCCGTGCAGGATGCGGAAGGTGAGCGCGCTGACGATCACAACGTCGCCGGTGGTGATCGTGCCGTCCCGCCACAGCAGCAGCGCCCACAGCAGCATCGACCCGGCCATCACCCACAGGCAGACGTCATGGACGACGCGGGTCTTCTCCAGATGCATCCAACTGCGGCGGTGCGCCCCGGCCTCGACCGTGAAGGCCTGCCGCAGGCGCTCGCGCTCCCGCCCGCGGGCGGAGAAGGCCTTCACCGTCCAGACGTTGGACACCACGTCGACCAGCTCGCCGTTGGTGCGGGCGGACTGCTCGGCGAAGGCGTGGTGCACCGTCCGCCCGCGCAGCCCCAGCCCGACGATGGCGACCGCGACCACCACGGCGAACATCACCAGCGCCGCCGCCATGCCCCAGTGGATGGTCAGCAGCACCAGCACCGCCCCCAGGAAGTCGGTGACCGGCGGGACGATGCTCCAGGTCAGGGTGCGGAAGATGGTGGTGGCGGCGTTTTCGGTGGCGGCGATGCGGTTGCCGAGCGACCCGGCCAGATGCTCCGAGAAGTAGCGCATCGAATGGCCGGTCAGGTGGCGGAACAGGTCCAGCCGCATGTCCACGCCGGTCGCCAGCACCGTCCGGCAGCCGAGCCATCCACCCAGCCGCCACAGCACGTTCTCCGCCGCGATGAAGCCCAGGAACAGCCCGAGCGGAGTCCAGACGTCCGCCGCCGCCCGGTCGGGGGAGGCCATGGCATCGATCAGCAGCTTCATCCCGTATTGCACGGCGACCGCGCAACCCGCCGCCGCCACGATCACCGAGAACAGCCCGCCGAACGACCAGGGCCGCCGCCGGATGTAGCGCAGCAGGAAGCGGCCGGGACGGTCCGGGATGGTGTCCGTGTTGGAACCGCTCATTGAGCCGCCTGGAGTTCCGGCCGGCCGGATTGCGGCTGGCCGAGCAGCGCGCCGACGCAGGCCTGCGCGCGTTCCAGGGCGGCGGCCAGCGGCTGATACAGGCAACGCCCGCCATCCTCGTCGCACAGGCCGTAGAGGCCGGTCTCGCAATGGCGGTCGTTGGCCCAGCCGGGATAGTCGAGGATCGGGTAGAGGCAGACGCCCTCGACCGGCACATCGGCCTTCAAGGCCGTGATCACCTCCCCCGTCACATAGTCGAGCCAGGGGGCGCGGGCATCGCCCTCGGCGCCGGTCTCGGCCACCAGGACGGGACGGCCGTAGCGCTGGTGCACTTCGGCCAGGATGTCGGCGAAGGGACGGTAGCGCGGGTCGTCGCGTCCGATGGTGCCGCCCTTCAGGAACCATTGGTTGTCGGAGTAGTAGTTGACCCCGATCACGTCCAGATACTCCGGCTTGCCGCCCAGCCCCGGCCAGGCGTAGCCGCCGATCATGTCCCACGCCTCGTACTGGGCCAGCCGGGCCTCCTCCGCGGCCCCGGCGTCACCCTTGCGGTCGGGGCGGGGCAGCACGTTGATGACCGGATCGACCTGGACGATGCGGGCGCGCGGGTCGGCGGCGCGGATCGCGTCGATGGCCGCGATGCTGGCGTGGACGAGCTGGTGCTTGAGTTCGGCCCCGCGGCGCTCGGCCATCGGGTTGAAGCGCTTCATGTCGCCGCCGGCCCAGGCCCAGTAGGAGATTTCATTGACCGGACAATAGGCGGGCGTCTCCACGCCCTCGTCGCGCAGCAGGGCGGCGGCGGCCCCGGCGAAACGGGCGAAGCGCTCCACGAAGGCGGGGCGCCAGATGTCGATGTCATCCGGCCAGCCGTAATGGCAGAGGTCCCAGATCACCTGGACCCCGGCCTCCCGCGCCGCCCGGACCATGGGCAGCAGGCTGGACCAGTCGTAGTGCCCCGGCGTGGTCTCGATGAGGTGCCAGCGCACGCCGTCGCGCACGCTGCGCAGGCTGTGGGCGGCCATGCGTTGGTAGTCCTGCGCGGCCAGCCGGTCGTGGCCGGTCGCCGCGATCAGGTCGAGCCGGCGCCCGTCATGCCGCCGGTGCGTCGAGCATTCGAAGCCGCCGAGGAAGACGCTGTCGAACAGGGTGGGGGTGTGCATGGGGATGCTCTGTGATTTTGGGGCGTTTGGGGTGTGCGGAGTCTTGCCCCCTCCCTAACCCTCCCCCGCTTTGCAGGGGAGGGGATAAGAAAGCGCCCTTCCCCGCTCAGGACGGGGGAAAAGGGTGGGGGCAAGGGTGTGCGCGCTCCTCCTAATCTCCCATCCCCGCGACCCGCACCTCCTGCTCCGCGCCCAGCGAGCCGAAGGCCCGCGCGGCGGCGGAGAGACCGCGGCTCTGCTGCTCCTCCTTCTCCAGGCGGGCGTAGACCGCCAGCGCCTGCGCCACCACCTGGTCCATGTTGTAGTAGCGGTAGGTGCCGAGGCGCCCCAGGAAGATCACGTCCGGAGTGCCGTCGGCCAGCGCCTGGTACTTGCGGAACAGCTCCTGGTTCTCCGGGCGGGGGATCGGGTAGTAGGGATCGCCCTGCGCGGAGGGGTACTCGTAGGTGATGCTGGTCTTCGGGTGGCTTTGCCCGGTCAGGTGCTTGTACTCGGTGACGCGGGTGTAGGGCACCGCCTCTGACGGCTCGTTCACCACGGCGACGGGCTGGAACCACTCCCGGTCGACCGTCTCGTGCCGGAAGGTCAGGGAGCGGTAGGGCAGCTTGCCGAAGCGGTGGCCGAAATACTCGTCGATCGGGCCGGTGAAGACGATGCGGTCATAGGCGATCTCGTCCCGCACGTCGTCGAAATCGGTGTTCAGCATCACCTTGATGTTCGGGTGGTCGAGCATGCTCTCGAACATCCGCGTGTAGCCGTTCAGCGGCATCGCCTGGAAGCTGTCGCCGAAATAGCGGTCGTCGTCGTTGGTCCGCGTCGGCACGCGCGCCGTCACCGCCTTGTCGAGGTCCGACGGGTCGAGGCCCCATTGCTTGCGGGTGTAGCCGCGGAAGAACTTCTCATACAGCTCCCGCCCGACTGCGCCGACCACCACGTCCTCCGACGTGCGGACGTCGGCGACCGGTTCGGCCCGGCTTTTCAGAAACTCCGCCACGCCGGCCTCGTCGAGGTCCAGCCCGTACAGCTGGTTGACCGTCGTCCGGTTGATCGGGATCGGGACGAGCCGCTCGTCCACCCGCGCCAGGACGCGGTGCTCGTAGGGGCGCCACTTGGTGAAGCGCGACAGATAGTCGGCGACCGGCTTGGAGTTGGTGTGGAAGATGTGCGGGCCGTAGCGGTGGATCAGCACGCCGGCGTCGTCGTAGTGATCGTAGGCGTTGCCGCCGATGTGCGGACGCCGGTCGATCAGCAGCACCCGCTTGTTCAGCCCCGCCGCCAGTCGTTCCGCCAACACGCTGCCGGCGAAGCCCGCCCCGACGATCAGATAGTCGAAGCCGGAGCGGCGGCCGGCGGCGCGCCCGTTGACGTGCTTGGCCGGATGAATGGCGGGAGCCGGGCGGTGGGCCGGCGGACCGGCGCGTCCGCGCTGGCGGGCCTGCTCCATCAGCGTTTTCATGCGGCCCTGGGTCTTGTCCCAGGACATGTCGCGCAGGACATGGTCGGCGGTGGCGCGCAGCCGTTCCGGGTCGGCGGCGTCGGCCAGCGCGGCCGCGACGGCGGCGACGAAATCCTCCGGCGCATCGGCGATGCGCACGACGCCGCTGTCGCCATAGCCGCGCACCACGTCGGTGATCGAGGTGGAGACGACCGGGCGCCCGGCGGCCAGATATTCCGGCGTCTTGGTCGGGCTGATGAAGCGGGTGGATTCGTTGCGCGCGAAGGGCATCAGGGCGACGTCCCAGCCCGCCAGATAGTGCGGCAGGTCGTCGTAGCTCTTCGGGCCGAGATAGTGGATGTTCGGACGGTGGGGCAGGTCGGCCGGGTCGATCTTCACCACTGGGCCGACCAGGACGAACTGCCAGTCGGGCCGGGCCGCGGCGGCGGCGTCGAGCAGGGCGATGTCCAGCCGCTCGTCGATGACGCCGTAGAAGCCCAGCCGCGGGTGCGGGATGGCCGCCTGATCGGCGGGCTCCTCGACGATGCCGCGGGCGGCGGCGAAATGGGCGACGTCGACGCTGCTGGGGAAGGCGTGGGCGTTGGGGTGCAGGGTGCGCTTGGCCTCGTAGAGGCTGACGCCGCCGGTGAACACCACGTCGGCCCGCGCCATCAACTGCCGCTCGCGTTCGACCAGCTCCGGCGGAGCGCCGTGGAAGGCCGACAGCTCGTCCATGCAGTCGTAGACCACCAGCGCCCCGCGCAAATGGCCGGACAGGCCGAGGCTCATCGGCGTGTAGTACCAGAGGATCGGGTCGGTCACTCCCTCCTCGGCCAGATAGCGGTCGAGCAGCTGGCGCTGGGCGGTGACGGCCGCCTCTCCGTCCATGCCGGCGGGCAGGCGGGGCACCAGGACGAGGACGCCCTCATCCTCGCGCACGTCCAGCCAGGGCTCGGGCGTGTCGTTGTGGATCGGCTCCTCGACGAACAGCACGCGGTGGTCGCGCGCGAATCGCGACATAAGATGTTGTGGACGCTGATAAACGAAGCTCCAGCGCAGGTGCGAGAAGCAGATCAGGGTTTGCGAGGGCTGGGTGGTGAAATCGGAGTGTGGAGAGTCGGCGGTCGGACGTGTTCTTTTTCGGTTTCTGCCGATTGGGAACTGGTGTTGGCCGGCCCAACTCATGTTTCCATCCTCTCTTCAATGACGTGTCGTCGGGGTGCCGCCGGGGAATTCGCCACGAATACAGTGGATTTTTGCGGCGCAGCGGAATGGCGTCGAAAACCGGAAACCAATAACGTGGTCGGCAGGGGTGGGTTCCGTGACAGAAATGCGCTGCGGAAACGGTTCCCCGATTTTTCAACGCTCGTTCTTTTGCGCCGGGTTGGCTGAGGTAAGCGCATATTTCAGCGGGCGGGGGTGGTATCCGGGGAAGACTGCGCGTCTCCAGTGCTTTTCGACGCGCGCGGATTTGGTGATGTTTCTCTCGCTTCACTCGCCCTGGGCGAGTTCCGTCTTTCGGAAATTAATGCGCATTACGGATTTTCCGTTCATAGTGCATTCAAGGAGTCGGGGAAGTTTGGAAGGAGACGAGGGATGTGCCGAATTTTTGCCGGTCAGGACCCGGAGCGCTTCCGCATGGTAACCCGGCGGGTCCGCCTCAGCGGTCATTCGACGAGCGTCTGTCTGGAAGCGGCCTTCTGGGACGCGCTGGAGGAAATCGCGGCGATGCAAGGCGTCTCACTGGGTCGCTTCTTGTCAAAGTTGCACGACGAAGTCTTGGCCCGCGGGGTGGAGCGGCGCAATTTTGCCGGCCTGCTGCGCTGCGCCTGCCTGACCTACGCCCAGGAGGTGAAGGGCCACCGCCCTTGCGTGGAAGAACTGGAGCGAGAGGCGCGCACCGATTTCGCCGCGGTGGCCGCCGCCGTCCTCCCGGTGGGAATTGCGGCCTCTTTTCCCGCCCCGGAAAAAGAACGCGAGACGGCCTGAGCGCAAAAGAGTGCCCCCCTCCTCCATCCGGAAGAGAGGGGCTGTAGTCCGCGAAGCGTCCCGAATAATGGGACAGAACAGCGATCAGATCGCGTTCCTGGCCATTTGGCCGGCGATGTAGTCGGCTTGCCGCAGCGCCAGCGCGACGATGGTCAGGGTGGGGTTTTCGGCCCCGCCGGTGGTGAACTGCGAGCCGTCGGAGACAAACAGGTTCGCCACGTCGTGGGTCTGGCCCCACTTGTTCACCACGCCGTCGCTTGCCTTCCCGCTCATCCGGTTGGTGCCCAGATTGTGGGTGGACGGGTAGGGCGGCGTCGGGAAGCTGCGGGTCGCCCCCACCGACTCATACAGCGCCATGCCCTGCCGGTAGGCGTGCTGGCGCATGGCGACGTCGTTGGGGTGGTCGTCGAAATGGACGTTGGGGACGGGCATCCCGTACTTGTCCTTCTTGTCGGCGTGCAGGGTGATGCGGTTGCTTTCCTGCGGCATGTCCTCGCCGACCAGCCACATGCCGGCCATATGGTCGTAGCCGTCGAGCGCCGAGGTGAACTCCCGCCCCCAGGCGCCGGGGTCAAGGAAGGCGGCCATGAAGGGCAGACCGAGCGACAGCGTCTCGATCTCGTAGCCGCCGACGAAGCCGCGGTCGGGCTTGTTCTTCGCCTCGTCGCGGATGACGCCGGCCATGGTGGTGCCGCGGTACATGCGCACCGGCTTCTCGAACACGCCGTAGACCGAGCCGGTCATGTGCCGCATGTAGTTCCGCCCCACCTGGCCGGAGGAGTTGGCGAGACCGTCCGGGAACATTGAGGACGCGGAGTTCAGCAGCAGGCGGGGGCTTTCGATGGAGTTGCCGGCCACCGCGACGATGCGGGCCTTCTGGCGCTGGATCGCCCCGTCCTTGTCGGCGTAGACGACGCCGGTCACCTTGCCCTTCGCGTCATGCTCGATCTTCAGCACCTGGGCGTTGGCGCGGACCTCCAGCTTGCCGGTCTCCTCGCCCTTGGGGATTTCGGCGATCAGGGTGGACCATTTCGCCCCGGACTTGCAGCCCTGGAAGCAGAAGCCGATCTGCTGGCAGGACCCGCGCCCGTCGCGGGGCTCCGAGTTGATGGCCATGTTGCCGGTGTGGCACTCCTTGTAGCCCATCTTGTCGGCGCCGGCCTTCAGGACCTTGAAGTTGTTGTTGCCGGGCAGGCCGGGGATGCCGTTGGTGCGGGTGACGCCCATGCGGTCCTCCGCCTTGGCGTACCAGGGCTCCAACTCCTCCAGGGTGATCGGCCAGTCCAGCAGGTTGGCGCCGGCGACTTCGCCGTAGGCGGTGCGCGTCTTGAACTCGTGCGGCTGGAAGCGCAGCGCAGCGCCCGCCCAGTGCACGGTGGAGCCGCCGACCGCCTTGACGATCCAGGCGGGCAGGCCGGGGAAGTCGCGCGACACCCGCCAGCTTCCCGAGGTGGTGCGCGGGTCGAGCCAGGAGATCTGGGCGAAGCTGGCCCATTCGTCGTTCTGGAAATCCTCCATGTTGTGGCGGCCGCCGGCTTCCAGGATCACCGTCCTGATGCCCTTCAGCGCCAGTTGGGTGCCCAGCGTGCCGCCGCCGGCCCCGGAGCCCACGATCACCACAACGCTGTCGTCGTTCAGGTCGAATTTCGCTTCCATGGCTGAAACATCCTTCCTGAGACGGTGGTCAGAGCCACTCGATGTCGTTGAATCCGCGGTCGATGTAGCCGCCCTTGGCCGCGCTCTCGCCCTCGTAGCCGAAGAGCGGCCAGACCTCCTGGTTGTTGTAGATCCCGGTGACCAGCCCACCGCGCACCGTCTGGAAGAAGGGATCGGCCTCGATCTCGTGCAGCAGCCGGACCCGGTCGGCCTCCCAGCCGACCTCCGCGTACGGCGCGTCGTGCTTGGCCTTGGCCAGCCGGTCGAGCTTCGCCATGCCGGACTCGTACAGCTCCTTGAGGGCGGCGTCGGCGGCCGCCTTCTCGTCCTGCGCCTTCATGGCGACGGCGTAGAAACGGTCGGCCAGCCGGTCGTGCGGGTAGATGTCCCGCGACACCCGGATCAGCGAGCGCATGGTGTCGGGCGCCAGCGCCTTGGTCTCATACCCCCAGGCCTCGCGCGGGCAGAGGATCGCTCCGCCCGACACCAGGATGGCCGTCGCTGCCGCGGCGGTGGCCGAGGCCGCCAGGAAGGCGCGCCGGTGCATGCTGAAGTTCGGGGTGGTTTTTGCTGTTGTGCTCGTCGGAGAACGCATGGCTTCCTCCCAAGACCGATTATGATTTTTGCTTCGAGGGGGCCGCGCTTTTGTCAGCGGTAGCGGCCGTGGCGCTGGAGGACCTCGATCTTGTAGCCGTCGGGGTCCTGGACGAAAAAGAAGCGGGCCATCAGCGCGCCGTCCCGCGCGAACTCCTTGATCGGGTTGGGGCTGTAGCCGAGCGCGGTGAAGCGCCGGTGCTCCCCGTCCAGATCCTCGACGCAGACGGCCAAATGGCCGTAGCCGTCGCCGTGGGCGTAAGGTTCGGTGCGGCCGTGGTTGATGGTCAGCTCGATCTCGAAGTCGTTTTCGGCGTTGCGCAGATAGACCAGGGTGAAGCCGTCGAAGGCGTAGCGGTCGGCGCATTCCAGGCCGAACGCGCGCGCGTAGAAGTCCCGCGACCGCTCCTCGTCGAGAACCCGGATCATCATGTGGATGGCCTTGGCCATGGGGGCTGGCTCCGTTCCGGTTGGTGGCTCCAGCGTGAATGTTAGTGACACTGATTGTTGGTGTGGCAGTAAGTATCTACTACAGGCCCGACGCGAAGGGGGTAGCCCGGTCGGCGGTCGCTCATCCCTGCTTTCGGGACGGCGTTCCGGCCGCGATGGCGTATTCTCGGGTCCTGGAAAAAGGAGCTTCCCATGCGACACAGGACGGGCCGACCCCTCGCCGCGGCGGGTTTCGCCACGCTCGTGCTTATGGCCGCACCGGTGGCCCAGGCCGCGTCGCCAACATCGGAGGGGCGGGCGGAATGGCGTGGCTGGCTGTCCGACAGCGCGGGCGGGCTGCGCGACGGGGCGGAGCGCGCGATCATCCTCGGCGGCGCCCTGCTGTACCAGAACCGGCATACGGTGGCGGGGCTGACGCTCGGCTGTCTGGCCGGCGGGGCGGTGGGGGCGACGGGCGCCGTCGCGGCGGGTGCGGCGACCGGCGGGGCCGCCCTGCCGGTGACCGGACCGGCCGTGGCGCTGGGCTGTGCCCTGGGCGCCGCGGCCGGTGGCGCGATGGGCCGCCCGCTCGATCAGCCAATGGAGTAGCCGCCACCACCCTGCGTGGGGAACCATCGTCGGCACCTTCAGTTTGCCTACGAATGGTGAGTGGTGCCGACCCTCACCCATCGCAGCACGGAGGACGGCGCATGGCGCGGCAGATCCCTCTCGATTCCGCGGGGCGTGCCGACGATCCGGAGCGGGACCGGGCGCGCGACGACGGCATGCACGAGATCGCCCCCGATCTGGCCTACCGGCGGCTCGCCATCGTCAACGTCGTCTTCGTCGGCGCGCCGGGGGGCGGCGACCGGCCCAGTGACAGGCAGTGGGTGCTGATCGACGCCGGTATCATGGGCATGGCGGGCCTCATCGCCAGGGCGGCGGAGGAGCGGTTCGGGCCAGACTCGCGACCTGCGGCCATCGTGATGACCCACGGGCATTTCGACCATGTCGGCGCCCTTGAGGAGTTGGCCGAGCGCTGGGACGCGCCGGTCTACGCGCACGCCTTGGAGCATCCCTATCTCGACGGCAGCGCGTCCTATCCGCCGCCCGATCCATCGGTCGGCGGCGGCCTGATGTCCCTGATGGCGCCGCTCTATCCCCGCGGGCCGGTGAATGTGGGCGGCCGGCTGCGCCGCCTTCCGGAGGACGGCAGCGTGCCGGGCATGCCGGGGTGGCGCTGGCTGGCGACACCGGGGCACAGCCCCGGGCACGTCTCCTTCTGGCGCGCGGCGGACCGCAGCCTCATCGCGGGCGACGCCTTCATCACGACGCGCCAGGAATCCGCCTACGCCGTGGCCGTCCAGTACCCGGAGATGCACGGACCACCCATGTATTATACGATGGATTGGCAAAAGGCGCGGGAGTCGGTGGTTCTGTTGGCGGGGTTGGAGCCCGAGCTTGTGGTCACCGGCCACGGTCCCGCCATGCGTGGCAGCAGCATGCGGGCGGCGCTCCATGAGCTTGCCCGCGATTTCGACCGGATCGCCGTGCCGGACCACGGGACCTACGTCGACGTGCCCGCCCGCGCCGAGGACGGCAGCGGCTACCGGCCGCCCTGATCCGTCGGTCCGCTCATCCTTTCCAGAAGGGCTTGTCCATCTCCTCGCGCGCCGCCGCCTCGTCGAAGCCGAGGTCGGCCCAGAGATGCGCGTCCATGCGGGCCAGGGCGCGGCGCAGCGCCCGCCGCTCCCGCCAGCCGGTCAGGCGGGCGAGCCAGGAGCCGGCGGCGGGGCTAGAGGTCGTTCCGCTGTGCCGCTTGTCGTGCGTTCCGCTCATGCTCGTCATGCGGCCCTCCCGCCGGTCGGTCATTCCTCGAAGCCGGAAAATCGCGCGTCGGTGCGTGGACGACAAACCATGCTTTCTCATAAGATGGATGAGCGAAAGTCATCCATGGAGCATCCGATGCGGCGTGCCCTGCCGCCCCTTCACGCCCTGCGCGCCTTCGAGGCGGCGGCCCGCCACGAGAGCTTCTCCAAGGCGGCGGACGAGCTGTGCGTGACGCAGGGCGCGGTCAGCCGGCAGATCATGGGGCTGGAGGAGTGGCTGGGCGTGCCGCTGTTCCGGCGGCTGACCCGCCGGGTCGAACTGACCGACGACGGTCGCGCCCTGCTGCCGGTGCTGTCGGAGTCCTTCGACCGCATTGCCGGCACAGCGGCGCGGCTGGCGGCGCGGGGGCGGGATTTGCGGATCAAGGTGGCCTTCTCCTTCGGCATCCGCTGGCTGATGCCGCGGCTGGTCCGCTTCCAGGCGCTCCACCCCGACGTGCAGGTGCGGGTGACCGTGGCCTGGAGCAGCGGGCTGGAGTTCGACCCGCAGGAATTCGACGCCGCCATCCCCTATTGCCGGGAGGTGCCGTCGGGCTTCTCCGCCGTGGAGGTGCTGCCGGAACGCCTGACCGTCGTCTGCCCGCCGGCCTTGGCGGAGCGGTTGCGGGTGCCGATGGACCTCGGCGCCATCCCGCTGCTGCACGGCTGTTCGGAGGGGCAGGACTGGCGGGCCTGGCTGGCCGCGGCGGGGCTGCCCTTCTTCGAGGCGCTGCGGCAGGGCGCGGTGTTCGACGCCATGGACCCGGCGATGCAGGCCGCCGCCGCCGGGATGGGCGCCACCGTCGCCGACCGCATGCTGTGCGCCGAGGATGTGGCGGCGGGGCGGCTCGTCCTGCCCTTCCCGGAGATCGAGGCGTCGTCCGGCAGCTACTGGTTCGTCTGCCCGGAAGGGATGCAGGACCGCCCGGCCGTCGCCGCCTTCCGCGGCTGGCTGCAGGAGGAGGCGCGCGGCGAGACGGCGCAACAAAGCGCTGCGGCGGTTGTTTCCCCGGTTTGAGCCGAAATCCTGACCGGGGGAGCGCCGCCATGGGAGCGCAGGGGGAGCCGCAACGGGAGCCGCGCAGGGAACTCGACGAGGATACCATCGCCTTCGCCGGGAAGCTGTTCCACTGGGCGCGGTCGGGCGGCACCGCCGAGCTGACCGAGTTGCTGGAGATGGGCCTGCCGCCCAACCTGCGCAACGACAAGGGCGACAGCCTGCTGATGCTGGCCAGCTACCACGGTCACGCCGAGTTGGCCCGCAACCTGATGCGCCACGGCGCCGATCCGGAGTTGGCGAACGACCGTGGGCAGACGCCGCTGGCCGCCGCCGCCTTCAAGGGGGACGAGGCGGTGCTGCGGGTTTTGCTGGAGGAGGGCGCCGCCGTGGACGGCTGCGGGCCGGACGGGCGGACGGCACTGATGACCGCCGCCATGTTCGACCGCGTCGCGATGGTGGAGTTCCTGCTGGCCCGCGGCGCCGACCCGAACGCGCGGGACGCCCGCGGCCTGACCGCCCGCGAGGCGGCCCTCGCCATGGGCGCCGCCAACGCCGCCGCCCGGCTGGCGCCGGGCGGACAGACCGTTTAACGGGGCGGGCCCATTTCCATCAGCTTGCGGCGCCCCTCGGGCGACAATTGGCCGAGCACCTCGATCACGCGGCTGTCCATTCGGCCACGCAGTTCGGCCTCCGTCGCGTGGGCCTGTTCGAAGGCGCGCCGCAGCCCTTCCGGATCGAAGGTGGGGGCTTTCATGCTCTCGCGAATCTGGTGGCGCAAGGCCTCCATGTTCTGATGCATGCGTTCGATCGATGTGCGTTCCGCCTCGTACCCGCGCCGCAGGATCGCCGCGTCGGCGGGGGACAGCGAGCGCTCGGCCCGTTCGACGAAGCGCGCGATTCCCTGGCCGGGATCGGGCGGCGGCGGTGGGGGCATGAGGTGCAGCGCCTGCGCGGCCAGGATGCCGCCCAGGAGCATGTTCACGGCGAGCGAGCCGACCAGAAGGTACCAGGGCCAACGGCGCGGGGCGGCGGGACCGCTGACGGGACGGCTCATCGGATCGCCCCCAGATAGCTGCTGTTCACCACCACCTCCGCGTAACCGTTCGCCTGGGCACTCTGCACCGGCAAGACCCCCTGGGCGGCGGCAAGGAAACCCGCCATCCCCATCACCGCGAGGAATCCGGCGGTCGGCCAGAAGCGCATGGGCGGCGCCGACAGGGTCCAGGGGGCGGGGACACGCTCCACCGGCGGCGCGTCCAGCCGCGCGGCGATGCCGTCCATCACCCGGTGCACGCTGTCCTCGTCCACCGCTGGGGCGGCGCGGTCGAGCAGGGCGTCCAGCGCCGTGGCGTCGGCCAGGATGGCCCGCGCCTCGGCGGAATTTTCGAGAAGGGTCAGGGCATCGACGCCGTCCGTCGCGGGCCAGCGGTCGATGTCGCCGCCGTAGAGGTCGGCGAAGCGCTTGAACTCTTTGAGTGTCATTTCTCGTCGCCGTCCTTCTGACGGATCAGGGAGTTGAGACGGGTGCGGACCATACGCCGCGCCCGGACCAGTAGGCTTTCCATGGCCGAGACCGAAACGTGCAGAACCTCCGATGCTTCCGCGCAGCTCATCTCCTGGTAGTAGCACAGGCTGAGCGCCGCCCGCTGCCGATCCGGCAAGGCGGCGATCGCCGCGTCGACCGCGGCACCGAGCTGGCGTTCCGCCAGCAGCCCGTCGGCGCCGGTGGCCGGGTCGGCCACCTCCACCGCGTCGTCGAGCGGCTGGAAACTCCTGCGGCGGCGGTAGTCGATCGAGCGGTTGACGACGATGCGGTAAAGCCACGTGGAGAAGCGGGTCCCGTCGCCGCGCCAGCGGTCGGCGTGCGTCCAGATCTGCAGGAAGGCGTCCTGCACGACCTCCTCCGCGTCGCTCGCGTTGCCGACCACCCGGTGGGCGAGCGCGAGGCTCCGGCGCAGGTGACGGCGGGTCAGCCGGTCGAAGGCCGCCCGGTTCCCCGCGGCCGTTTCGGCCATCAGCGATTCGTCGTCATCCTCGTCGATCACCGCCACGCGGCCATCCTCTGCTCCTTCCCGGGCCCTGGCCTGAATCCGGGGCCGTCCGGCCGGCTCCAGGAACCCTGCTGGTGGTGATACGCGGGCGCTTGGGACCTCCTGCGCGGTCCGGAGCGAAAATTTGCGGCCGGTCGATCCCGGAGGCGTCAAGGCATTCGTACCCGCGACCGCGTGGGCGCGCTACACTGCGCGTCCCGAAGCACCGTCCCCCAATCCCGTCCCCCTAAATCCCGTCAGTGGGCCAAACACACGGACCGTCATGAGCGCCAGCCGCGATTCATCCCCCGCCACGCTCCAGGAGACGCTGGCGCAGGCCGTCGTCCATCACCAGAACGGACGGCTGGCGGAGGCGCGGCCCCTCTACGAGCGGGTGCTGCGCCAGATGCCGGACCAGAGCGACGCGCTGCATCTGCTGGGCCTGCTGACGGCGCAGACCGGCGATCCGGAGTCGGGGATTGCGCTGATCCGCAAGGCGGTGGCGCAGGATGGCGCCCAGCCGGTCTTCCGCCTCAACCTGGGCCGCGTGCTGGAGGCGGTGGGGCGCTGGGCGGATGCCGCGGATGCTTATGGCCACGCCGCCCGCCTCGCTCCGCTGATTCCCGACCATCACCGGCTGGAGGCCGCCGCCCACGCCAAGCTGGGCCGGGGGGAGGGCGCGGCGCGGGCCTTCCGTCGTCTGCTGGCGGTGGCGCCGGAGGATGGGGAGGCCGTGAACGCGCTGGCCGACGCGCTGTACGATCTGGGGCGGCCCGGCCCGGCGGCGGACTGGTACGGGCGGGCGTCGGCGCTCGCACCCGGAGACGTGCTGCCCGCCTACAACCAGGGTGCCGCGCTGCGCGACGCCGGGCGCCCGCGCGACGCGCTCGCCGCCTTCCGCCGCGCCGCCGTCCTGGCGCCGCTGCTGGTCCAGGCGCAGGAGCAGGTGACCGGCCTGTGCCACGCGCTGGGCGATAGGGCGGGCGTGGCGGAGGCGGGGCGGCGGCTGATGGCGCTGGAGCCGGGCCACGGCGAAGGTGCGAAGATCCTGGGCGCGGCTCTGGCCGCGGCGGAGCCCTGGCGCGAGGGGGCGGCATGGCTGGAGCGGGCGGCGGTGCTGGCCCCGGCGCCCGACGCCCTGCTGGTGCTCGGCAATCTGTGGCAGGAGCGGGGGCATCCCGCGGCGTCGCCGCGTTGCTATCGGCGCGCCCTGGCGCTGGTCCCGGACTCCGCGACCGCGCTGACTGGGCTTGGCATGGCGCTGTCGGCCTTGGGTCAGGTGGACGGAGCCGCGACCGCCGCCCGCCGCGCCGTCCGCGCCGACCCGGAGGAGGCGGGCCACGCCCTCAACGCCGGGGCCGTCCAGCACCGGGCCAAGCGCCCCGAGGAGGCGCGGGCGTGGTTCCGGCGCGCGCTGGTCCTGCAGCCCGACGGCGCCGCCGGCTGGACCAACCTCGGCACCCACGCCATCGACGCGGGCGCCTTCGACGAGGCGCTGACCCTGCTGCGGCGGGCGCTGGCCCTGCGCGCGGCGGAGCGGGAGGCGCTGGCCAGTTCCAACCTGGGCGTCGCGCTGATGGCGCTGGGGCGCCATGGCGAGGCGGTGGCCGCCCTGCGCGCCGCGCTGGACCGCGCGCCGCTGGATGCGGAGGTCCGCTCCAACCTGCTGTTCTGCCTGTGCTTCGCCGAGGAGGCGGACCTCGGTGCGGTGTTCGAGGAGCACCGGCGGTTCGAACGCGCCGTGACGCCGGTGCCGCCCGCCGCTCCGCGCTTCGACGCGGTGAACCGCGATCCGGAGCGCCGTCTGCGCGTCGGTTACCTGTCGCCGGATTTCCAGCGCTACCCGGGGCCGGGCTATCACTTCCTGCTGCCGCTGATCGAGCGCCACGACCGGGCGGCGGTGGAGGTGACCTGCTATTACGCCGACCTGCCGAAGGACGCCGCGACCGTCCGCTTCGCGGCGCTGGCCGACCGCTGGTGCCCCGTCGCGGCCCTGCCGGACGGCGAGCTGGAGCGGCTGATCCGGGCGGACGGCATTGACGTGCTGGTGGACTGCGGCGGGCACATGTCGCGCAACCGCATGCCGCTGTTCATCCGCCGCCCGGCGCCGGTCCAGGTCAGCCTGCCGCTCTACCCGAACACGACGGGGCTGACGGCGATGGACTACCAGTTCTCCGACCACCGCTTCGCCGCGGCGAGCGCGGACGCCCTGCACACCGAGAAGCTGATCCGCCTGCCGGGAAGCGTGCTGTGCTACCGCCCCGCGGAGTCCGCCGTCGCGCCGTCCGTCCGCCCGCCGGTGGAGACGGCGGGGGTGTTCACCTTCGGTTCCTTCAACAACCTGACGAAGCTGAACGCTTCGACGCTGGCGCTGTGGGGGCGGGTGCTGGCGGCGGTGCCGGAGGCGCGGCTGATGCTGAAATGGCGCGGGCTGTCCGGCGGTGGGGTGGCGCGGCGGGTGCTGGACGCCTTCGCCGCCCATGGGGTGGCGGAATCGCGGCTGCTGCTGCGCGGCACCGCCCCGGACCCCTACGAGGATTATCGGCTGCTCGATTGCGCGCTGGACCCTGTCTTCGCCAACGGCGGCACGACGACCTGCGATGCGCTGTGGATGGGGGTTCCCGTGCTGTCCATTGCGGGGGAGGCGATGATCTCCCGCTGGGGCGCCACGATGCTCGGCAGCGTCGGGCTGGGCGGGCTGGTGGTGGAGCGCGAGGACGACTACGTGGCGCTCGCCGTCCGGCTGGCCACGGACCGCGCCTTCCTGGAGGCGCAGCGCGCGGGCCTGCGCGAGCGCATGGCGCGCTCCCCCCTGATGGACGAGGCGGGGTACGTCCGGGCGGTCGAGGCCGGCTACCGTCTGGCGTGGCGGCGCTGGTGCGCCGGCCTGCCGCCCGCCCGCATCGACATGAGCGTGGCATGACAGACCCTGCCTTCGACCTTTCGTCCGCCCGGCGCATCCTGGTGGTGAAGCTGGACGAGGCGGGCGACTTCGTGCTCGCCACACCCTTCCTGCGCGGTCTGCGGGCCTCGGCGCCGCGGGCGCGCATCGTGCTGGCGGTGCGCCCCGCCGTGGCCGACCTTGCCGTGACCTGCCCGCATGTCGACGCGGTGGTGGCGCCGCATCCGAAGCCGGGGGGCGGCATCGATCTGCGCGGCGTCACGCCGGGCGGTGCCGCGGCCTTCGCGGAGGCGTTCCGCGCCGGCTTCGACCTGACGCTGGTCCCCCGCTACGATTTCGACCGCCACGGCGCCACGGCGCTCGCCGCGAACAGCCGCGCCCGTGCCGTTGTGGGCTTTTCGGAGACGGTCACGCCCTGGAAGGCGTCGGGCAACGCCGGCTTCGACCGCGCCTACACCCACCGGCTGACGCCCCCGCCGGGCTGCCACGAGGCGGAGCAGAACCTCGCTTTGCTGCGCTTCGCCGGCGGTGCGCCGGACGATGCTGGGGTGGAGGTGCATCTGACCGCGGAGGACCGTGCGGAGGCCGCCCGCCTGCTGGCCGATGCGGCGGGGGAGCGGATCGTCACCGTGGCGCCGGGGGCCGCCGCTTCGCGCCGCGAATACCCGCCGGAGCGGCTGGCGGCGGTGGTCGCCGTGGCGGCGGTCGCGCTCGGCGCGCGGGTGGCGGTTCTCGGCACGGAGCTGGAGCGGGCGGCGGCGGAGCGGATCGCCGCGGCCCTGCCGGGGCGGGTGACCGACCTCACCGGGCGACCGGCCTGCGGCTGGCGGCGGCGGTGATCGAGCGGACGGCGGGGCTGATCGCCATGGATTCCGGTCCGGCCCATCTCGGGGCTGCCGTCGGCGTGCCGGTCGCCGTCTTCTCCTGCCATCCGGAGGGCGGGGACCCCAACCACTTCCACGCGCCGGAGCGCTTCCGCCCCTGGTGCGCGCGGGCGCTGGTGCTGCGGCCCGCGGCGGCGCTTGCGCCCTGTCCGGCGGCAAGCTGCACGGCGGTGGAGGCGCATTGCATCGCCTCGATCCCGCCGGAGCTGGCGGCGGCGCGCATCCTCGCCCTGTTCGGCGAGAGTGGTGGTGCGTTGCCCTGAGCCGCCCGCCCATCGGTCCCTGTGGCCGATGGGCAACCTTTGACGGCGCCGCCCCGGCAAAGCCCTTTCGGAGTGCCGCTTTCCGGCCTGTGGCAGCGCTGCATCACCCCCCGATATTTCGCGATACGGAAGCCACGCCCCTGGCACGAACGCCCTCGGAAACCGTATCTTATATGCATTGCAACATCAGCCGGTCCGTGAGGGATCATGAAGTCGTTCTTGTCCTCGCTTCAGCGGGATTGGGCGTCCTGGAGCCCGGTCGAGCGTTTCGTCGCCGTCGGCTTCGTCACGGCGGCTCCGGTCGCGTCGCTGGCTTTCCTCCTCACCCTCTGACCGGCCTTATTCCGGCGCCGTCCTTTCGACGCCCGAAGGCGCGCACGCTTCCCTTGGCCCCGTCCTGCATCCGGTGCGATACAGGAGGAGAGAAGGAACGGACGAACCGTTCCGGCAGGAGAGGGTTGACGAATCATGGGCGATAAGGTTGCCATCATCACCGCGGGCGGCAGCGGCATGGGCGCCGCGGCGGCGCGGCGCCTCGCAGCGGACGGATTCAAGATCGCGGTGCTGTCCTCCTCCGGCAAGGGCGAGGCTCTGGCCGAGGAGCTGGGCGGGATCGGCGTGACCGGCTCGAACCAGTCCGCCGAGGATCTGGAGCGTCTGGTGAGCCGGACGATGGAGCGCTGGGGGCGCATCGACGCGCTGGTGAACAGCGCCGGCCACGGCCCGCGAAAAGGCCTGCTGGAGCTGACCGACGAGGACTGGCACAAGGGGATCGAGGTCTATTTCCTGAACGTCGTCCGGGCGGTCCGGCTGGTGACCCCGGTCATGGTCGCGCAGAAGGGCGGGACGATCATCAACATCTCGACCGCTTGGGCCTTCGAGCCGAGCCCGATGTTCCCGACCTCCGCCGTCGCGCGGGCCGGGCTGGCCTCCTTCACCAAGCTGTTCGCCGACCAGTACGCCGCCGACAATGTGCGGATGAACAACGTGCTGCCCGGCTGGATCGACAGCCTGCCGGCGACCGAGGAGCGGCGCCAGGGCGTGCCGATGGCCCGCTACGGCAAGAGCGAGGAGATTGCGGCGACCGTCGCCTTCCTCGCCTCCGACGGGGCCGGCTACATCACCGGGCAGAGTATCCGGGTGGACGGCGGCCTCATGCGGTCGGTCTGAAGGTCCTTATAAAAAAATCGGTGCGGGTGGCGCCCCTTTCGGAACGCCGCCCGCACCGCGAGGTGAAGCGAGGGGGATCGCCTCAGCTCTTGTTGCCGACGATGGCCTGATACTGCTTCCAGACCTCAGGGTAGCGCCGGACATAGTCCTGGTTGACCTTGTTGGCGATCTCGCGGAACTTCGCCTGCTCCGCCTCGGGCGCCACGGCCAGACGCCCGCCCTGGGCGATCATCTGGTCCATGGTCTTCTTGTCGGCGTCGATGGCGCGCTGCCACTGCTTGGCGATGATCTCGTTGGTGGTCGTCTCCACCACCTGACGCAGGTCGTCGGGCAGGCCCTTCATCCACTTGTCGTCGACCAGGACCGAGTAGGTGAGCAGGCTCATGCCCGGCACCAGCGAGGCGACCTTGGCGGCGTTGGTGCCGACCATCTCCCAGCCGCCGGCGGAGGTGTAGATGCCGTCGATGGCCCCCTGCATCAGCGCCGCCGCCATTTCGGAGGCGGGCATCGACACCGGGCTGGCCCCGAAGTCGCGCATCAGAAGCTGCAGGACGCGCCCGCCGGTCAGGCGGATCTTGCTGCCCTTCAGGTCGCCGACGGAGTCGACCTCCTTGTCCTTGAAGAGGAAGATCAGGTCGGCGGTGCGCATCAGCCCCATGACGCGGATGCCCTTGTCGGAGACCAGCCCGGACAGCAGCTTGGAGACCTCCTGCGCGGTTTCCGGCTTGGACATCGCCGCGTCGGTGACGGCGAAGGGCAGATTCACCACGCCGTACTGCGGAGCGATGCTCTCCAACTGCACGCTGACCGGCCAGACCATGTGCACGGCGCCCGACCCGAGGGCGGCGACGGCGTCCTTGTCCTTGTAGAGCGTGCCGGAGTGGAAAACCTTCGGCTTGATGCGGCCCTGCGAGCGCTCCTCGATCAGGGCCGCATACTCGTCCATCATCTTGGCGGTCCAATGGGACGTCGCGATCTCGTCCGTCATCACCATCTCGACCGGCGCCGCCTGCGCGCGGGCCTGCCCCGGCGTCCCGGCGGCCAGCCCGGCCACGGTCATTCCGACCAGCAGCGTCTTCGCCCAGAATGGCCTGAAGAGTGACGGATTGAACATTGGCTTCCCTCCCATTGCTGCATTCGGACGCTTTTGGCCCGCTTGTCCGAACGATCATAGGGGAAAACAGTGGGGAGTGCCAACATTATTGTACGGACAACTCTGCGCGATGGGCCTATGACCACCGCCATCAAGTTTTGCGGCGCGACCAGAACAGGACGGCCGCCGCCCCGGCCAGCGGGAAGGCCATCATCAGGGCGAAGGTCTCGCCGTAGCTGCCGACCGTGTTGAACAGGGTGGCGAACAGCGCCGGCCCGACGACCACGCCGGAGAAGGTGAACATCAGCGCGCCGCCCGTCGCCGTGCTGGCCGTGCCCTTCGGGGCGACCCGCGCCACCTCCGCCAGGAACACGCCGTTCCAGCCGATGGCGGCGATGCCGAACACCGTCAGCACGCCGATCACCGCGGGCACCGGCCAGCTCGGCCCCAGGCCGGCGGTGGCCAATGCGGCGCTGGCGGACAGCACGCCGATCCCGCCCAGCACCGCCACGCCGGAGCGCAGCCGGTCGGCCAGCAGCCCCCAGCCGATTCGCGCGGCCGCCCCCGCCGCCTGCATCACCGACACGGCCAGCCCGGCGGACACGATGGACCAGTGTAGGTCGTGCACCAGCATGTTCACCGTGAAGGCCATCAGCGACAGCTGGATCGCCGAGAAAAAGAAGCCCATCAGGGCGAAGCCGCGCAGCGCCGGCACCCGCCAGACCAGCCGCGGCCCCTCCATCAGGTTGCCGCGGATCGGCAGGCCGGGGCTGCGGTCGTCGTCCCACACCCGGCGGCCCGGCGCGAAGAGGACCAGCAGCAGCGCGAACATGCCGGCCACCGCCAGCGCCGCCCCGCGCCAGCCGGCGATCTCGCCGATTCCCGGCAGGGTCAGCCCGGCCAGCACGCCGGCCAGCGGCACGCCGGTCTGCTTCAGCGAGAAGACCAGATTGCGCCGGGCCGGCGGGGTGAAGCGGTTCAGCAGGTGGGAGGAGGACGGGTTGACCAGCCCGTAGCCGATGCCGAGGAGCACCGACGCCAGCGCCGCGACCCACAGGGAGCCGGTGGCGATGCCGAGGCAGCCCACCAACCCAAGCGCCAGCGCCAGGACGCCGACCGTCCCGGCGCCCCAGCGGCGGACCACCAGACCGGCGAAGGCCGACACCAGGGCGGCGGCGCTGTAGATGACGCTGATCTGGTAGCCGACCGCCTCCGACCCCACGCCCAGCGAGGCGGCGGCCAGCGGGGCGACCGTCGCCAGGGTCAGGACCGACAGGGTGGCGACGGTCTGGACGCTGGTCACCTCCGCCAGCAGCAGGGGAAAGGGGGCGGGCGGGGTTTCTTGCGTGGTCATGGGAGTCCGGACAAGTGACGGTGGCGCGGGGCGCATGAACGGGCAATCCCTGGCTACAGCATTCCGGCGCGGCGGGCCAATGCCAGGATTCGATGGGACCCCAGCACCAGGGGCCGCTCGACCAGCCTGCCGTCCAGCACGCAGACCCCGCCGCCCGCCGCCTCGAAGGCGGCCAGGACCCGCCCGGCGCGGAGGACCGCCTCCGGCGACGGGGTGTAGGCGTCGTGGATGGCGGTGATCTGCTTGGGATGGATGGCCGAGCGCGCGGTGAAGCCGTGCAGGACGCTGCGCGCCAGCTCCTGGCGGTAGCCCTCCTCGTCGTCCAGCGCGATCCACGGCATGTCCAGCGCGTCCAGCCCGAAGCGGGCGGCGGCGTGCACGATCCGGGTGCGGGCCTGGACCAGCGGCTCCCAGGACAGCGGCACGCGCAGCTCCGCCGACAGGTCGCCCCCGCCGAACATCAGGAAGGACAGGCGGGGGGAGGCCGCGGCGATCGCCATGACGTTCTCCAGCCCGTCGGCGCTCTCGATCAGCGCGCCGAGCGCACCGGGCAGATTGCGCTCGTCGAGAAGCCCGGCGGCCAGCCGGACGTCCTCGGCCCCGTCCACCTTCGGCAGCAGGATGCCCGCCCAGCGCGGCGCGGCGCCGTCCGGAAGGTCGGTCAAAGCGAGGATGTCGAGCAGGCCGGTGCGGCTGCGCACCGAATTGGTTCGAACGAAAACCGCCGGCCCGCCCGCGCCGGTGTGCTCCAGCAGGAAGGCGCAGACGGCGGCGCGGGCGCTGTCCTTGTCGCCGGGGGCCACCGCGTCCTCCAGATCGATGATGACGGCGTCGGCGCCGGCCCCCAGAGCCTTGGCGAAACGGTCGGGACGGGCGCCGGGAACGAACAGGTAGGAGCGGCGGACCGGCGAACCCGGCGCCGTTGCTGCGTTCTGCGGATTGTTGGGCATGAAAACGCTTTCCAAGGGTGAGGGGGCGTGTTATTTGTACGTACAACATGCTATCACACGCGCTGAACATGTCACCTTGAAATGATCGGCGCCCCGCAATCATCCCTCCGATCCGCAGACAAGAGACGCCCGCCCATGCCCGATGTTCAGGAACCGCGGACCATCGTCGCCGACCTTGGCCGCTACCTTGAGGATTTCACCGTCGGCGATGTCTACGAGCACCGCCCCGGCCGGACCATCACCGAAGCGGACAACATCCAGTTCAGCCTGCTGACGATGAACCGCCACCCCATGCACTGCGACCACGCCTTCGCCGAGAAGTCGGAGTTCGGCAAGCCGTTGGTCAACAGCGGCCTGACGCTGGCCATGGTGCTGGGCATGACGGTGGACGACGTCTCCTACAAGTCGGTCGCCAACCTCGGCTGGAAGGAGATCAAGCTGGTCGCCCCGGTCTTCCCCGGCGACACGATCTACGCGCGCTCCAAGGTGCTGGACGTGCGCGAATCCAAAAAGCGCCCGACCCAGGGCATCGTGACCACCTACACCGAGGGCTACAAGGCCGACGGCACGGTCTTCCTGACCTTCGAGCGGGCCAGCCTCGTCCCCAAGCGGGGCCACGGCATCGGCGACTGATCCGGGGCGATTGATCCGGGGCGACTGATCCGGACAACCCGGAGCGACCCGATGGCCCGAGAAGAACAAGAGGGAGGAACCATGCCCGCCACCGATCCGACCACCAACTCGATCGCCGCCACGCTGGCGGCCTTCGTCGCCGACACCCCCGACGACGCCATCCCGGCGGAGGTCCGCACCCGCGCGCCGCACCATATGCTGGACGCCGTGGGCATCGCGCTGGCCTCGACGCGCTACGACTTCGCCCACAAGACGCTGACCGCCCTGCGCGGGCTGGCGGGGGAGGGGCCGGTGCCGGTGATCGGCATGCCCGCCTCGCTGCCCGCCCGCGACGCCGCGACGGTCAACGGGCTGCTCTGCCACGGTCTCGACTACGACGACACCCACATCGGCGGCGTCATCCACCCGACCGCCAGCGTGATGCCCGCCGTTTTGTCGGCGGCGGCGATGACCGGGGCGGACGGCCGTTCCGTGGTCAGCGCCTATGTGCTGGGCGTCGAGGTGGCGGCCCGGCTCGGCGCGGTGGCGCGGGGCGGCTTCCATCAGGTGGGCTTCCACCCGACGGGCATGATCGGCGTGTTCGGCTGCGCGCTGGCCGCCGGCCGGCTGCTCGGCCTGACCCGCGCGCAGCTGGCCGCCGCCCAGGGCATCGCCCTGTCGATGGCGAGCGGCAGCCTGGAGTTCCTGGAGGACGGCGCCTGGAACAAGCGCCTGCATCCCGGCTGGGCGGCGGCGGCGGGCATCACCGCGGCGGCGCTGGCCCGCGAGGGCTTCACCGGCGTCACCCGTCCCTACGAGGGCCGCTTCGGCCTGTTCAACGCCTATCTCGGCAAGGAGGCCGGGCGCGCCGAGCTGGGCATCGCCACCGCCGGCCTCGGCGAGACGTGGGAGCTGATGGCGACGGCGATCAAGCCCTATCCGGCCTGCCACTTCACCCACGCCTGCGTCGACGCCGCCCTCGAGTTGCGCCGCGACGGCCTCGACCTCGCGCGCATCCGCCGCATCGAGGCGCTGGTGCCAGAGCAGGTGGTCAAGACCGTCTGCGAGCCGGAGGCCAACAAGAAGCGGCCCTCCAACTCCTACGACGCGCAGTTCAGCGTGCCCTTCCTGGCCGCCGCCGCCCTGGTGCGCGGGCGCCTGACCCTGGCGGAGCTGGAGAACGACGCGCTGGGCGACGCGGCGATCCTCGACATCGCGTCGAAGGTGTCCTACCGCCACGACCCCGACTCGCCCTTCCCGAAGGCCTATTCGGGCGAGCTGGTCATCACGCTCGACGACGGGCGGGAGCTGCGCCACCGCGAGCACATCAACCGCGGCGCCGCCGACCGCCCGCTCTCCAACGCCGAGATCGTGGACAAGTACCGCGGCAACGCCGCCATGGCCGTGAACGAGACCGCCGCGGCGCGCATCGCCGACGCCGTCCTCGGCCTCGACGCCAGCCCGCGCGCGGCGGACTCGCTGTCCGTGCTGTCGCCGTCCGTCCGCTGACCATCCAATCCGGGAAACACGCCATGAGCGAGACCACCACCAGCATGACCGACGCGGAACGCGACGAGCAGGACCGTCTGATCCTCGACAGCGTGGACCGCTTCCTCGACCGCCACGTCCGGCCGGTCGCCCTGAAGCTGGAGCATGACGACACCTACCCCGACGAGATCGTCGAGCGGATGAAGGAGCTGGGCCTCTTCGGGGCGACGATCCCCGAGGAGTATGGCGGGCTGGGCCTGCGCCCCTCGACCTACGCCAAGATGATCGAGCGCATCTCGTCGGTGTGGATGTCGCTGTCCGGCATCATCAACTCGCACCTCATCATGGCCTTCATCGTCACCAAGACGGGGACGGAGGAGCAGAAGGCCGCCTTCCTGCCGCGCTTCGCCACCGGCGAGCTGCGCGGCGGCCTCGCTCTGACGGAGCCGGACTGCGGCACCGACCTGCAGGCCATCCGCACGGTGGCCAAGCGCGACGGCGACGATTACGTCATCAACGGCTCGAAGACCTGGATCACCAACGGCATCCAGGGAAGCTGCTTCGCCCTTCTGGTCAAGACCGACCCGACGGCGCAGCCCCGCCACAAGGGCATGACGATGTTCCTGGCCGAGAAAGGGCCGGGCTTCAAGGTCAGCCGCAAGCTGGAGAAGCTGGGCTACAAGGGCATCGATTCCGCCGAGCTGGTCTTCGAGGACTACCGCGTCCCGGCCGACCGGCTGATCGGCGGGGTCGAGGGCCGCGGCATGGCCTGCGCCATCTCCGGCCTGGAACTGGGCCGCGTCAACGTGGCGTCCCGCGGCGTCGGCGTCGCCCAGGCGGCGCTGGACGAGTCCGTCAAGTACAGCCAGCAGCGCAAGACCTTCGGCAAGCCGATCCACGAGCATCAGGCTGTGGCGATGAAGCTGGCCGACATGGCGACCCGCGTCTCCGCGGCGCGGCTGCTCGTGCAGCAGGCGGCCAAGGCGCTCGACCGCGGCGAGCGCTGCGACTACGAGGCCGGCATGGCCAAGCTCTTCGCCTCCGAAGCGGCGGTGGAGAATTCCCTGGACGCCATGCGCATCCACGGCGGCTACGGCTATTCCAAGGAGTTCGTGGTGGAGCGGCTCTACCGCGACGCCCCCCTGCTGTGCATCGGCGAGGGCACCAACGAGATCCAGCGCATCATCATCGCCAAGCGGCTGATCGAGCAGAATCCGGTGTGAGGACAAAAGCCCTCCCCTGCGAAAGCGGGGGAGGGTTGGGTGGGGGCCCGCTGCAACCACTCCCCACACACCCCGCACACCCCCATCAGGGAGACACCGCGTGCTACCCCTCGAAGGCGTCACCGTCATCGCCGTGGAGCAATACGGCGCCGGCCCGTTCGGCACCATGCTGCTGGCCGACCTCGGGGCCGAAGTCATCAAGGTCGAGAATCCCGCCGAGGGCGGCGAGGTCGGCCGGCATGTCGGCCCCCATTTCTTCGGCCCCGGCAACAGCCACTTCTACCAGTCCTTCAACCGCAACAAGCGCAGCATCACCCTCAACCTGAAGCACCCCGAGGGCATGGCGGTGCTGCACGAGCTGGTGCGCCACGCCGACGCCGTGCTGGACAACCTGCGCGGCGACCTGCCGGACAAGCTCGGCCTGACCTACGAGCATCTGAAGGCGGTCAACCCGAAGATCGTCTGCGCCCACCTGTCCGCCTACGGGCGCACGGGGCCGCGCCGGGCCTGGCCGGGCTACGACTATCTGATGCAGGCGGAGGCCGGCTACCTGTCGGTCACCGGCGAGCCCGACGGTCCGCCCGCCCGCTTCGGCATGTCGGTGGTCGACATGATGACCGGTCTGATGACCGCCTTCGGCCTCGTCTCCGGCGTGGTCGGGGCGCGGGCCAGCGGCAAGGGCTCGGACGTGGACGTCAGCCTGTTCGACACGGCGCTGCACAACATGACCTACCTCGCCACCTGGTACCTCAACGGCGGCCACAACCAGGGGCGGGAGCCGCGTTCCGCGCATCCCTCGCTGACCCCGTCGCAGCTCTACCGCACGCGCGACGGCTGGCTGTTCGTCATGTGCAACAAGGAGAAGTTCTGGCCGGTCTTCTGCGACAAGATCGGCAAGCCGGAATGGGGGGACGACCCGCGCTTCCGCAGCTTCAAGGACCGGCTCGCCAACCGCGAACTGCTCACCGTCCTGCTGGACGAGGTGCTCGGCCAGCGCGACACGGCGGAGTGGGTGGAGATCCTCGGCGGCGCGGTTCCCGCCGCCCCGGTCCTCGACATCGCGCAATCGCTGGAGAACCCTTTCGTCCGCGACAGCGACCGGGTCGCCGACTTTTCCTATCCGGACGGGTCCCACGGCGTGCGGATGCTGACCGGGCCGGTGCGCATTGGCGGCGAGACGCTTCCCACCCGCCCCGCCCCGGCGCTGGGCGCCGACACCGAGGACGTTCTGGGCCGCATCGGCATCGGGCCGGAGCGGATCGCCGCGCTGCGTGAGCAGGGGGCGCTGTGAAGGCCGCCGTTCGCCCGGCCTCCGTCCGCCCGTCCGCCGCGGAGGGGCCGCGCTTCCAGGAGATCCTGGACGCGTTGCGCGCCGACATCTCGGACGGGCGGGTCGGGGTTGGCGAACGGCTGCCGACCGAGCAGGAGCTGTGCCTGCGCTTCTCCGCCAGCCGCTACACGGTGCGGGAGGCGCTGCGCCGGCTCCAGGATCTCGGCCTGATCGCGCGCCGCCAGGGCTCGGGCTCGGTGGTGACCGCCGCCCGCCCCGACGGGCGCTTCCACAACACGCTGTCCAGCCTCGCGGAGATCGGGCAGTACGCCTCCTCCACCCGGCTGGAGGTGCTGGCGGTGGAGAAGATCCTGGTGGAGGGACGGACGGCGGAGCTTCTGCGCTCCCAGCCGGACACGCCCTGGGTCCGGGTGGTAGCGCTGCGCCGCCAGCCGGGGGAGCGGACGCCGCTCTGCTACACCGAGGTGTTCCTCCCCGCCGCCTTCGACGACGTGGCCCAGGCCATCGGCACCTTTCCGGTCGCCGTCTACGCGGTGCTGGAAAGCCGCTACGGCCTGCGCATCGAGGAGGTCGTGCAGTCCATCGAGGCCACCTCGGCGGACGCCAATCTCGCGTCCCGCCTGTCGGTGGAGGTCGGCACCCCGATCCTGGTGGTGATCCGCCATTATCTGGACGCCGAAGGAAACGCGCTGGAGGTGGCGGTCAGCAGCCACGCGGCCGGACGATACCGCTACGAAATGACGCTGCAACGATCCGGGTAAGGGGCCATCAAGGCCCTGCCCGCGGCGAACGGCCGGAAGAGCCGCGCGGGACAGCACCGGAAGGGAGGGAAGGAATGACGGAAAACCTCATCGGGGACGCCGCGGCTTGCGCGCGGACCCTGGCCAGGATCCAGGGCGTGACCCTGGACGATGCCGACGCCGCCCTGTGCGGGCGCCTGCTGGCCGCCGTGCCGGGCGTGCTGGCGGCGGCGCATCCCGGCGGCTCGCTGTTCGACGTGCCGCTGGGCGCCCATGCCGCGCTCATTGCCGGGGAGCGGGCATGACCGATCCCACATCGCTGACCCTGACGGACGCCGCAAGGGCGGTCCGCGACGGCGCGCTGCGGGCGGAGGCCCTGGTCGATGCCTGCCTGGACCGCATCTCCCGGCTGAATCCGACGCTCAACGCCTTCCTGTCGGTCGAGCCGGAGGAGGCGTTGGCCGCCGCCCGCGCCGCCGACGCGGAGGCGCGGGCCGGACGGCTGCGCGGGCCGCTGCACGGCGTGCCGCTGGCCCACAAGGACATGTTCTATCGCGCCGGCAAACGCTGCACCTGCGGTTCCCCGACGATCCGCGGCGACTTCCGCCCGGAGCGGACGGCGACGGTGCTGGAGCGGCTGGATGCGGCCGGGGCGGTGACGCTCGGCACGCTGCACATGGCGGAATTCGCCATGGGGCCGACCGGGCACAACGCCCATCTCGGGCGTTGCCGCAACCCCTGGGAGCCGGAGCGCATCACCGGCGGCTCCTCCTCCGGCTCCGGGGCGGCGGTGGCGGGGCGGCTGGCCTTCGGCTCGCTGGGGTCGGACACCGGCGGGTCGGTGCGGCTTCCGGCGGCGCTGTGCGGCGTGGTCGGGCTGAAGCCGACGCAGGGGGCGACGCCGATGGACGGCGTGATGCCGCTGTCGGAAAGCCTGGACTGCGTCGGTCCGCTGGCCCGCAGCGCCGAGGACGCGGCGACGCTGTTCTCGGTCATCACCGGGCGAACGGACGTCGCGGACGGCATCGGCCAGGGGGTCGAGGGGCTGCGGCTGGGCATCCCGCGCCAATTCTACTACGACGGGCTCGACCCCGCCGTCGCCGCCGCGCTGGAGCGGGCGCGGGCGGTGCTGGAGCGCGCCGGCGCCCGCATCGTGGAGGTGGACATCCCCGACCACGAGCCCTACGGCGACCTTGCCAACCTCGTCTTCACGCCGGAGGCGGCGGCCGTCCATGCGCCCTGGCTGCGCGAGCGTCCGCAGGACTACGGCCCGCAGGTCCGCGCGCGGCTTCTGCAGGGGCTGATGGTGCCGGCGGCCTCCTACCTCCAGGCGAAGCAGCTCCGCGCGCTTCATCTCCGGGCAATGATCGAGGGTCCCTTCGCCCGGTGCGACGCGCTGTTCGTTCCCGCGCTGCGCAGCCGCGTGCCGACCGCCGCGCAGACCGACGTGGGGGCCGGGCCGGCGATGGCCACGGTGGTCGCCGGGGTGGCGGCGCTGACCCGTCCGGTCTCCTACCTCGGCCTGCCGGCACTCGTCACGCCCGCCGGCTTCGATCCGGACGGGATGCCGATCGCCATGCAGCTCATCGGCCGCCCGCAGGCGGAAGCCACGCTGCTGCGCATCGCCGACGCCTACGAGCGCGCCACCGGCTGGCTGAGCCGCGTCCCCCAGACACAGATCTTCTCGTGAAGGGAGTTACACCCATGCCGGGAACCGATACATTGACGTCTGCGGCCCCGCACACCCAGGCGACGTCGCCTGCGGTGGACGCCGCTCCGCAGCCGGGCCGCGGCCTGCCGGGCTGGTGGAGCTTCATCGAGGACCGCCTCCTCCTGAACGTCGCCACGATCCTGATGATGGCGGCCATCGGCATCATGTTCTACGAGGCGTCCAGCCGCTCCCTCCTGTCGGAAAGCCACTGGTGGGCGGAGGAGCTGGTCCGCTTCCTGGTGGTGTGGAGCGTGCTCCTGTCGCTGGGCGTCGGCACGCGGCACGGCCACTACATCCGCATGGACCTGCTGCTCAACATGATGCCGCAGTGGCTGCGGCTGGCCTTCTCCTGGCTGAACAGCCTGATCGGGCTGGGCTTCAGCGTGCTTCTGGTGGTCGCCGGGATTCAGGAGGTCGCCCACCTCCAGGCCATCGGCATGTTCACCGAATCCAACCTCGACCTGCCGCTGTGGATGGTCCGGCTGGTGCTGCCGCTGGGCGGGGTGCTCTACGGCTTCGCCTTCATCGGCAACATCATCCTGCTGCTGCGCGGCCAGGACCCCGATCCGCCCACCGAGGGCGAGAATCTCTAGGCGGCGATAAGAAAAGGGCAACCCAGCAAGGGGGGAAGGAAACACCATGACATCCATCATCGCCGTCGTCAGCCTGCTGCTTCTCGTGGCGGGAGGCGTGCACATCGCGCTGGCCCTGGGCGTCATCGCGGTCGGTCTGCTGACCTTCAACTTCAACATCCCGGTCGTCCTGGTCGCGCAGATGGCCTGGGACTCCGTCGACAAATACGCGCTGGTCTGCATTCCCTTCTTCATCTTCGCCGGCAACTTGATGTCGCGCGGCAACCTTGCGCTGGTCATCCTCGATCTGGTCGGCACGGTGATCCGCTGGTTCCGCGGCGGCGTCGCCTTGGCGCTGGCCATGTCCAGCGTGTTCTTCGCGGCGGTCAACGGCTCGTCGGTGGCCTGCGCCGTGGCGCTCGGCCCGGCGGCGGTGAAGCTGCTGCCGGCAGAGGGCTATCCGCCCCGCTTCGCCGCCTCTCTGGTGGCGGTCTGCGGCACGCTGGGGCTGATGATCCCGCCGTCGCTGACCTTCATCCTGATCGGCTCCATCGTCGGCCTGCCGATCACCGACCTGTTCATCGCCGGCATCGTGCCCGGCCTGTTCGAGGCGTTCCTGCTCGGTCTCACCACGCTGATCGTCAGCCGGCTCAAAGGCTACGGCCATGTCGGCGAGCGTCCGGACTGGAAGGGCTTCGGCCAGCGCCTGCCGGGTGCCGCCGGGGCGCTGATGATGCCGGTGATCATCATCGGCACGATCTACATGGGCTGGTTCACCCCGACCGAGGTGTCGGCGCTGGCCGCGGTCTACGCGGTGGTCCTGGTGACGATGGTCTACCGCACCGCCAACCTCGCCGCGGTGTGGGAGACGGCGCGGGAGTCGGTCCTCCAGACCGTGATGATCTACGGTGTGCTGCTCGGCTCCGGCCTGCTGACCGCGGTGCTGACCCGTCTCGGCCTGTCCGCCGAACTGACCGCGATGCTCAAGGAGGCGCAGGTCTCGCCCTTCGAGTTCCTGCTGGCGGTCAATCTGCTGCTGCTCGTCGTCGGCATGTTCCTGGACGGCGTGTCGATGATCGTGCTGCTGGCGCCGATCCTGTTCCCGATGGCGCACGCCGTGGGGGTGGACCTGATCCATTTCGCCGTCATCATGACCGCGCTGGTCGAGGTGGCGACCCTGACCCCGCCGGTCGGGCTGAACCTGTTCGTGATGAGCCGCATCACCAAGATGCCGCTCCATGCCATCGTGAAGGGGGTGCTGCCCTTCTACGGGATGCGGGTGGTGGCCCTGCTCGTCATCAACGCCTTCCCGGCCCTGTCGCTGGTCCTGCTGAAGTAAGCCGCCCCGCACGGATCATCCTCGTACGCCGGTTGCATCGGCGCCCCGGCTCGTCCATCTTCCGGCATCATGAGGGATGCGATGTCGGACGAAGCGGATAGCCTGAAGGAAACCAGCGGCACGGACGGCGCGGCGGAGCGGGGGGAGACCCCGCTCTACCAGGAGATCGTCCGCACGCTGCTGGAGGAGATCGACGCCGGCGCCTACGCCGTCGGCGACCGCCTGCCGACCGAGCAGGAGCTGTGCAGCCGCTTCGCCGTCAGCCGCCACACGGTGCGCGAGGCGCTGCGCCGGCTTCAGGAGATGGGCTACATCCTACGCCGCCAGGGATCGGGTTCGGTCCTGGCGGCGCGCCGCGCCGACGGGCGCTTCGTCAATTCGATCAGTTCCCTGGACGAGCTGGTGCAGTACGCCACCTCGACCCGCCTGGAAATCCTCTCGGTGGACCGCATCATCGTGGAGGAGGAACTGGCGGGCCGGCTGGGCTGCCGCCCCGAGACGCAGTGGTTCCGCGTCAGCGCGCTGCGCCGCACCCGCGAGACGTCGGAGCCCTTCTCCTACGTCGAGGTCTACATCGACGCCGCCTTCTCCGACGTGGTGCGCAACCTGGAGGTGGTGCAGTACGCCATCTACACGGTTCTGGAGCAGCGCTACGGCGTCCGCATCGCCGAGGTGATGCAGGACATCGAGGCCGCCCCCGCCAGCCTGAACGTCGCCTCGCGCCTGCATGTCCCGCCGCAGTCGCCGATCCTCGTCATCACCCGGCGCTATTTCACCGAGGACGGGCGTCTGGTGGAGATTGCGGTCAACACCCATCCGGGCGCCGGTTTCCGCTACACCATGGCGCTGCAGCGGCGCTGACAGACACGGCTTCACGACCGGCGGAACGGTGCCCACCGCGGGTCGAGGCCCTCGCGCAGGCCTTCGGCCAGCAGGTTGACGGCCAACGCGATGGCGGCGACGGTGACCGTCGTCGCGGCGATCAGGTGGGGGGCGTCGCGCAGGTCGGCCAGCCCGTCGCGGATCAGGGTGCCCAGCGACACCGACGGCTCCTGGATGCCCAGACCGAGACCGCTCAGCGTCGCCTCCGCCACCATGACCGGACCGATGGAGAGGGCGGCGCGGATGGCGACCGGCCCGGCGACCGTCGGCAGGAGATGGCGGCGGACCGTGTGCAGCGGTCCCGCGCCCAGGGCGGCGGAGGCGCGTACATGCTCGGCGGTCCGGTTCGACAGGGCGAGCGCCCGGCACCAGCGGACCTGCGAGGGCCACGCCGCCAGGGCGAGCGTCAGAACCATGGCCTCCGTCCCCGGACCCAGCAGCGCGGCGGCGACGATGGCGAGCGACAGCTCGGGAAAGCCGTGCAGCAGGTCGGCCAACCGCAGGACCACGGCGTCCGTGCGCCCGCCGATCCAGCCCGCCACCCCACCCGACGCGACACCCAGCCCCACCGCCAGGGCGAGCGCCAAACCGGCGATGGCGAAGGAGGTTCCGGTCCCGGCGATCAGCCGGGCGGCGACATCGCGGCCCAGCCCGTCGCAGCCCAGCGGGTGGGCGGCGGACGGCCCAGCCCAGGCCTGCCCGAGATCCATGGTGGACGGGTCGAGTGGCAGAAGAAGAACGGCCAGGGCCAGCGGCACGGCCAGCGCCGCGGCGAGCAGCAGGCCGGCGCGTCCGGCGAGCGAGCGCGTGACGGTCATGGCGGCTCCCCATCCCCATGCGCCCCAGCCCTATGCACCCCATCGGCGCGCAGCCGCGGGTCGGCGAGTCCGATCAGCAGTTCGGCGGTCAGGCTGATGGCCACCTGCAGCAGGACGAAGACCAGAACGGCGGCTCCGGCCACCGTGTGGTCGCGGGCCAGCACCGCCTGGACGGTCAGCCGCCCGATCCCTGGCAGGGCAAAGACCGTCTCCACCGCCGCCGTGGTGGTGAGGACCGTCCCGGCCACCGATCCGACCGCGGCCGCCAGCGGCACCAGGGCGTTCGGCAGGGCGTGGCGCAGCAGAACGGCGACCCGGCCCAGCCCCTTGGCCTGCGCGGTGCGGATGAAGTCGCGTCCCAGCACCTCCATCACCTGGGTGCGCGTCAGGCGGGCGATCATCGCCGCCGCCGGCAGGGCCAGCGCCGCCACGGCCCATGGCGCGGTGCCGGACCCCGCCAGCATCAGCCACGTCGCCAGCGCCAACGGCGGCATCGACAGGGCCAGCACCGACCCGATGGTGAGGGCGGTGCCCGGCCATGCCCGCCGGAGATCGGCCGTGGCGAGTCCCAGCGCGAGGCCGAGGGGCAGGGCGAGCGCCGCAGCACCCACCATCAGCCCCAGGGTCACCGGCAGGGCGTCGCCCAGCAGCGTCGTCACCGGCACGCCACCGTAGCGCAGCGATTGGCCGAGATCGCCCCGCAGCAGGTCCAGCGTGTAGGACAGGAATTGAACGGCCAGCGGCTGGTCCAGCCCGGCGTCTTCCCGCATGCGGCGGATCATGTCCGGGTCCGCGGCCCGCCCCTCGACCATGAGCATGACCGGATCGCCGGGAAGCGCGTGGGAGGCGAGAAAGCTCGCCAGCACGGCGGCTCCGGCCAGAATCAGCAGTCCCGGCAGGCGCCAGACCAATCGCCAAGCCAATCGCCAGAGCGGGCCGCGGCGGCCGGGCCGGCGTTCCGTCATGGCAACCGGGCGGCGTGGAAGTCCGTCGTGCCGTCGGGCCGGATGACCACCCCGGTCACGCCCGGCCGCACCAGAGCCACGAACTGCGGCACCGCAAGCGGTATCGCCACGGCCTGCTCCCGGAGCAGGGCTTCGGCCTCCCGGTAAAGCGCGTCGCGGGCGTCAGGGTCGGCGAGGCCGCGCGCCCGCTCCATCAGCCGGTCGAAGTTCAGGTCATGCCAGCGGCTGCGGTTGGTCGGGCTGGCGCTGTGCCATTGGGTGGCGAGCTGGTCCATGGGATCAGGGAAATCCGCCGTCCAGCCGTTGACGAACAACGCCTCGTGCCCTTCGTTGATCGCGGTCACGAAGGCCGCCCGCTCCTGGATGCGCACGCCGACCGGAATACCCAAAACCGCGGTGAGCTGGGCGGCGAAATAGGTCGCCTCCTCGCGCACGTTGGGGCCGCCGGCGATCTGGAGCGGCGGCAGGCCGCCTCCGCCGGCGTGGCCGGCCTCGGCCAGCAGCGCCTTGGCCCGGCCCGCATCAAATGGGGGCGGCGGCGGCGCGTCGGGCCGGTAGCCACCCAGACCGGGCGTGACGAAGCCGTTCGTCAGCACCGCCCGCCCGGCGTGCAGGCCGTTGACCGTGGCGGCCCGGTCCAGCGCGAGGCCGACCGCCTCGCGCACGCGCCGGTCGCGGAAGGGCGGGTACTGATCCTGGTTCAGGGCGAGATAGCGCACCTGGGCGCGGGCGAAGGCGGCGATCTGCCCGTCGTAGCGCGGCTGGCGGACCACGGTGCGCACGGCGTTTTCAGGAAGCATGGCCACGTCGAGCTGTCCGGCGTCGTAGCGCGCCAGAAGCGTGTTGGTGTCGGGCAGGACCGCCAGCGACACCGCGTCCACGGCAGGGGCGCCATTCCAGTAACCGGCATGGGCTTCCAGACGCACGGACTCGCCGTGCCGCCAGGATGCGAGGCGGAACGGCCCGGTGCCGCCGGACGCCCGCTCGGGCCACGCCGGTCCGAACTCGGCCTCCATCCCGCGGTCGACGAACAGGAACGGGTAGAGCGGGAACAGCGCGTCGGGTTCGGTCAACCGCACGACGAGTGTGTGGGGGTCGGGGATGGCGACGCCGGACAGCGCGGTTGCGGTCCCCTGCTGCAGCGCCGCGGCCCCCTCGATGTCGCGCAGGTAGAAGGCGCTGTAGCCGGGCTGGGGCTTGCGCGTCAGATGATGTTCCCAGGTCCACAGGATGTCGGCGGCGGTGAACGGGCGTCCCGAATGGAACCGCACGTCCGGGCGCAGGGCGAAGCGCCACGTCCGCCCGCCGTCCGGAGTTTCCCAGCGGGTGGCCAGCGCCGGAACGGCGTTGCCGGCGGCGTCGATCGCGGTGAAGCCCTCATACACCTGCCGCAGGACGCCGGAGGAGACCAGTCCGGGAAAGACGAACGGATCGATCGTCGTCAGATCGTCAGACAGGCTGGCCCGCAAGGTTCCTGCGGTTGCCGGCAAGGCGCCGCCGGCCGCGATGGCGAGAACGGTCAGAAGGAGACGAAGGGCAGCAAGCAAAGGCATGATGAGGGACGCTGCAGAGCGGTGGCCGGGGGGTAGAAAACCAGACGCCCCTGCCTCCTTCACAGCCTCCGGCCAGAGCGGAGCCGGAACCGCGCCGGACGTCCGCCATATGTATGCACAAGAGTGCGTTCATATCCAGGTATTCGCGCCGCCGGCGATGCGTCAGGCACCATACCCGGATTCGATCAGACGCGCGACCCGAAATGCCAGCAGATCGTCGTCACCTGCCGCACGATTCCCGCTTGGTTGCGAAGACCCGTCTTGCCCAGGATGGACGAGACCTGATTGTAGACGGTCCGCCGCTCCACCCCGCGGTCCTCGGCGATCTCGTCGACGCTCCGCCCGGAGCACAGGGCCAGCGCAATCTCGGCCTCCGAACCGGTGATCTGGAGAAGCTCGGCGACGGCGCGCACCGACACGTTGGGCAGCACGTCCGGATCGACGAGGGTCAGCAGGAGGATGCCGGTCATCGGCGTGCCGTTTCCGACGCTCTGGGCCGGCGGTTCCGACAGGGTGGCGAAATAGGGTGACGGCTGGTCCTGGCGCGACACGCGCAGGGTGATCGGCGTGCGGGTGCGGCGGCGGAAGAAACCGGCGGCCCGCTTGGCCAGTTCCATCTGCTCGTTCGGGGCGCCGGGAATGCACAGCCGTCCACCGACCATGGACAGCCCGTCCCCGCGCGACAGGATGGACGCGAAGGACTGGTTGCCGTCGATGACCTGACAGCGCGGCGTCAGCAATGCCGCCGGGTAGGGCAGGGCGTCGAGAAGCCGGACGACGAAGGAGGGCTGGGCCGCCTGCGGCAGGACCCCGCCGCCGTTGAGGGAAATCAGGCTGTCGAAGCCGCTCCGGAAATTCTCCAGGACGTTGCTGGTGACATCGCGCCGGATCTGGTACCACCAGCCGTCCGTGTCGTCCAACCGCTCGTAGGTGATCTGGATGACCCGCCCGTCGGAGTGGAGTGTGAAGGACTGCCAGAACCGGTTGAAGCGGCGGAGGTCTTCGGCGTAGCCGATCCACCGGTCCGGGTCGGAATAAATGGTGTCCGACCCGAATTTCTTATGCCTCACGCATTCCCACACGATGTCGCGGAAGGTGACCGCCCGCGAATAGTCGATGAAGGGATAGATCGTCTTCTGCTTGTCGTTGGTCGCCAGCAGAGTGTCGCTTCTGTCGAAGACGGCAAGCCCGGCGTTCATGTCCCTGGCGCGGCCGGAAAGATCGTGGACCAGATCAGACATCAATCCCTCCTCTTTCCTCGCTGCCGGGGATGACGGACACCCCCCTGAACGGGGCCTGGACCGCCGCTCAGGGGGGGTGTCCACGAAACGCGCTGCCAATCGAGCGAATTTAGCAGCAAACGCACCGTGTCATGCAACGATCAATACGATGGTATGACGCTCAGGCCGCCTCGACCGTGAGGAAGCAGCCGGCGAGTTCCTCCGTCGGCAGCTCCACGCCGAGCGTCGCCCGGAAGGCGTCCTGGGTGTTGGCGACAGCCTTCTGCCAGGTGGCGGCGTCGGGAGCGTCCGGGTGGTGATGGACCCGGGCGCCGACCAGCCGCTTCATGTCCGCCTCGTAGCGGTCCATGAACAGGATGTGTTCGTGCCATGCCGCGTCCGCCGCCTTCGTCGGCACCAGGATCAGGTTCGGCTTCGCCGCGACCACGACGAGGAACTGGCGGTAGGCCTCGACCGATTCCGTGGCCTGCTCCGGCGTGTAGCCGGCCATTTCGAGCCGCTTGTTGATGAAGGAGAGGTCGAGGTTCGCCGGCTGCACGGACAGGACGCGTTCGCTGTTGTCGTTCATTCTCGATGATCCTTTCAAAAAGGGATGAGGTTCACTTCGGTCCTCAAGGACCTCCGCCTGATGACGCCGACCCGTGCGCGGCGGCGGAACAACGACCGCCGGCATGTGTGGGCCGGTTCAAGGAAGAGGGGTCCTGGCCGGTCGTGCCCAACCGTCCGGCGCCTGTGCATGGCACCGGTCGGCATGGTCCGGCTGCCGCCGGAGGTAAACCGCCAAGGCTACGTTCGTGCGCGCAACACGCCCCGTTAGCTCCCGCAACAGGCTCGTCATGCGCCCCTCCTGCATACCCGAGTGCATCATAGTGTCGGTTGTGCAAGTGCTCAAGTGCATATCGTAAATTTGTATTGAATCTGAACCATAGCGTCCTTGGGATCGCATACGTATGCAGTCCAATTCGAGAAAGTCATGGTCTGGTCGTGTGAGATATCTCACTTGATTGAATCGTTTGCATTGATATCCGCGGAAGAGTTGGTATCTTCTGCGGGAGGTTGCAATTCATCTTGGCGTCACGGGGGTTCGGATGCAGGACCGGCGGGCACGTCCTTTTTCTTCGTCATGGCTCAATGGACTGCTCGCAGAGGCTTTGCAGCGTCCGGTTCTCGATGGCGCCGAGGACGCGCTGATCCTCGCGGACCTTTTCGCCGCCGCGGCACCGCCCCGCGTCGATGCGATCGTCCCCACCGCGCGGGCCAGCGGCTGGCTGCGCAAGGCGGCGGCGGCGGCGTACGATCAGCCCGCTCATCGGGTGGCGCGGGACGTGCGGAGCTTCGCCGAATACATGGTGGAGGCGGTGCGGCTGATGCAGCGGCACGGCCATTTCCAGGATCGCGCCGAGCGGCAGCGGGTGAAGGCACTTTTGAAGAGGGCGGGTGGGCGAGGGACGATGCCGGACCGCGCCGCCGCCGCGGAGCGGCTGCTGTCCGCCGCTGAAAGCCCGGACGCGGGACGGTCGGATGTCATTGCCGAAGCGATTGGTACCAGTGCGCTTGGCCCCAGTGCGCTTGGCGCCGGTGCGCTGGCCCCGCCGGGCGGCCTGGACGCCGCGACGACGGTGCTGCTCGGGCTGGCGTCCTTACCGGTGGATAAGCGCCGGGCGCGGCTGCACGGCATGGGCTTGGCGCTGCGGGCGTCGTCGGCGCCAGGGGGCTGGAATGGGTAAGGGCGCTCTCCGGCTCAGGGCAGCAGGATCGCCGATTGCCATTGTTGCAGGAACCGTTCCCGCTTCAGCCGGTCGAGGAACACCAGCAGCGCCGGGCTGAGGGTGATGGGATGCAGCGGCGCAGCCGTGCTGGAGCGCAGGCCTGACGCCGACGCCTCCCGCTTGATGCCGGAGGAGATGGCATAGAGGGCGGAGCGGTCGGCCACCACCTCCTGCCCGCGCGGCGACAGCAGATAGTCGATGAACGCCCCGGCGAGTTGCGGCCGGGCTGCCGTCCGGGGGATCACCGCGACGCGGGAGATGACCAGCGTGTAGTCCTCCGGCACCACGATGCCGATGGGTGCCCCCGCCGCCGCCCGCGCCCGCGCGTAGGAGCCGAGGACGTTGTAGGCGATCAGCACCTCCCCCCGCTCCACCATGTCCAGGATGTCGCCGGAGCAGCAGGCCAGACGCGCCTGGGCGTTGCCCATCATCGCGACGAGCTGCCAATACTGGCCGAACAGCAGGGCGTCGTGGGAGGCCAGAAGATAGCCGATGCCGCTGGTGGCCGTGTCGTAGGTGGCGACGCGCCGGCTGAAGCGGGCCGGGTCGTCGCGCAGCAGCCGGATCAGCGCCGGGCGCGTGCGCGGCACCTCAGCGTCCGGCAGCAGGTCGCGGTTGTAGGCAATCACCGCCGGCTCGAAGGTGAAGCCGAACGCCTCGTCCCGCCAGTTCGCCCAGTCCGGCAGCGCGTCGGTCAAAGCGGAGCGGTGGGGCTGGGTGTAACCGTCGTTGACCAGCTTCACCTGCAGGTCGGAGGCGGAGCTGATGAGCAGGTCGGGCGTCTCCGCCGTCAAACCATTGGCCGGCGCCCCCTTGGCCGGCACGGCCACCGCCTCGGCGTAGAGGTCGGCGGTGTCCATGTCCTTGTATTCGACAGTGACGTCGGGGTGGAGTTGCTGGAAGTCGAGCACCAGCGGCTCGATGGCTTGCCGGTCGGTGGCGGAATGAATGCGCAGCCGCTCCCGCGCGCCGCCGGGGGCGGGGTAGGTGATAAGCTGCGCCGCCTGCACGGCCTGCATCCAAGGCGCCCCGAGCAGGGCGACGAGGACCAGAAGGGGCAGCAGGGCCCGCGCGGCCCCTCCCCCCGCCGTGGTGGTGCCGCCACCCGCCTCCGGGAAGTCGATGCGCGCGATCAGCCCGCCGCCGGGGCGGTCGAGCAGGGACAAATCCGCTCCATGCGCCTCCACCACCGAGGTGACGATGGCGAGGCCCAGACCGCTGCCCGCCACCCCGGCGGCGGAGCTGCCGCGCCCGAACCGCTCCAGCACGCGGCGCTTCTCGGCGTCCGGCACGCCGGGGCCGCGGTCGGCGATCTCCACGCGCAGGCCCCGCCCGTTTGGCCGGGGGGTCAGCGTCAGGTCGATGGGGCCGGCCGGGCCGGCGTACTTCACCGCGTTGTCGAGCAGGTTGGTCAGCGCTTCGCGCAGGCTGATGGCGTCGCCGGGGACGGTGGCTGGCTCCGCCGCGCGGTCGATGTCCAGGCGGATCGCCGTGTCGCCGGCCACCGCGCGGGCGCGCTGGAACACCTGCTCCAGCAGGGCGCCGAGATCGACGTCCTCCGGCTTCAAGGCTTCGCTGCGGTGGATCACCATGGCGTGGTTGAGGAGCTGGCTGGTCAGCTGGCTGGCCTCCACCGCGTTGCGGTGCACGCGCTGGGCGATGCGGTGCAGGGCGTCGGGGTCGTCCTCGTCGATGGCGAGTTCCGCCTGCAGGCGAAGGCTGGCCAGCGGCGTGCGGATCTGGTGGGCGGCGTCGGCCAGGAAGGTCTGCATGGTGTCGAGGTTGGATTTGAGCCGCGCCATGAGCTGGTTGATCGCCTGGACGAGCTGCGAGACCTCCTGCGGCGGCGGCATGGCGATGGGGGAGAAGTCGTGGGGCTGCCGCTCGCGGATCATCCGCTCCAGCGAGCCCAGCGGGGCCAGCGCCTGCCGCACCCCGAACCAGATCAGCCCGCCCGCCGCGACCACGGTGAAGGCGATGGGCAGAAAGGCGTTCGCCAGGATGTCGCGGGCCAGCGCCCCGCGCTCCTCCCGCGTCTGGGCGACGGCGATGGTGATCCAGCCGCCAAGCTCCGGCTGCGCCGCGAAGCGCTTCAGGACGGCGATCCGCACCGGCATGCCGCGGAAGCTGGCGTTCTCGAACCGGGTGGCGGGGTCTCCGCCGGCCGCGCCGGCGACCCCGGTCTTGGCGGGCGCCACCGGCAGGTCGTGGTAGCCGGTGACCAGCTCGCCGTCCGGCGCGGTGATCAGATAGAACACGCGGTCGCGCCGCGCCTGGGCCAGGATGCCCAGCGAGGAGTAGGGCAGATCGACGGAGAAGCGCCCGTCCTCCACCCGCACCGTGTCGGAGATCGACAGCGCCGACGCCATCAGCAGCCGGTCGAAGGCGGCGTCGGCGGCGCGCTGGGCATAGGCGCTGATGAACAGGAACAGTCCGGCGGTCAGAACGGCCAGCACGCCGAGCAGGCGGATGAACAGCCGCCGCCGCAGCGAGAACCCCTCAGCCTTCGGCACACACTTCCGCCACATACCCCAGCCCCCGAACCGTCCGGATCTCCACCGACGCGCCCTCCAGCTTGCGCCGGAGGCGGGAGACATACAACTCGATGGCGTTCAGCGCGGTGGGCTGGTCGAGGCTGAACAGCCGGTCCATCAGGTCCTCCTTGGACAGGACGGTGTTCAGGTTGCTGAGGAACAGCTCCAGAAGGCGGAACTCGCGGCCGCCGAGATCGACGGTCCGGCCGTCGACCAGCACCTTCTTGGCCGCGGCGTCGAACACCAGATTGCCGAACTGCGTGCGCGAGGAGGCGAGCCCGTGCGAGCGGCGCAGCAGGGCGCGGCAGCGGGCCTCCAGCTCCCGCAGGTCGAAGGGCTTCACGATGAAGTCGTCGGCGCCGAGGTCGAGCAGGTCGACCCGGACATTGACCTGAGAGCGGGCGGTCATCACCAGGACCGGCGTGGCGTCGCGGCGCTGGCGCAGGCGGTTCAGCAGCGTCTGCCCGTCCACCCCCGGCAGCATGATGTCGAGCAGGACGAGCTGGTACGCCTCCTGGCGCAGCAGCTCCTCCGCCTCGTCGCCGGTCGGCGCCCAGTCGACGGCGTAGCCCAGCTTGCGCAGCCGGTGGACGATGGCGTCGGCCAGATCCTCGGTGTCCTCGACGACGAGTATGCGCATGGTCCGTCTCCGGCCTTCATAGCCCCCTCCCAGAGGAGAGAGGGGACATGAGCCCATGTATCAGTGCGCCATGAAGATGGGAATGGCGGGCGGTTCGCGCAGGACATCGAGCGTCACGCCGCCCCACACCCGTTCGCGCACACGGCTGTGGCCGTAGGCGCCCATCACCAGCAGGTCGCAGCCAGCCTCCGCCGCCGTCTCCTGCAAGGCCCGACCGACCGCCCGGCCCGACGCCGCGACCCGGCGGATCGACGCCGCGACGCCATGCAGCGCCAGATAGGCCGACAGGCGGTCGGGGTCGGACGCGCGTCCGGGGTCGGCGACGTCGGCCGACAGGATGACCGCCTTGCCGGCGCGCTGCAGCAGGGGCAATGCCGCCGCGACCGCCCGTGAGGCTGCGGCCCCGCCGTCCCAAGCCACGGCGACCGCGGAGCCGACCGAGGCCGGTTCGGCCGCCGGCGCCAGCAGCAGGGGGCGGCCCGAGCCGAAGAGGGTGGCCTCGATGGCCGGGCCCATGGCGTTGGTGCCGTCGGAGGTCTGGGCGATCACCACCAGATCGGCGAGCCGCGCCTCCTCCGCCAGCGTCTCGGCCAGCGGGCCGGTCGCCTGCTGCCAGGAGGCGGTCGGACCCTCCGCGCCCACGGTGCCGCCGGTCAGGCTGTCCGCCTCCGCGGCCCCGAAGCGGCCGCGGAACTCCTCGAACAGCTCGTGGGCGGAGTCGACCACCCGCGCCTGATCCTCCTGCCCGATGCGGATGAGCTGCTCGACCAGCGCCTTGGGGATGGCGGCGCTTTCCACGGAGGTGCGGATTTCGACCTGCGGCATGACGCTCAACCCCTCCACATGGGCGCGGGAGCGGCCAGCGAGCAGAAAGGCCGTGGCGATGGCGCGGCGGTCCAGCGGCCGCCCGGTCAGGGGAACGAGAACCTTCTTGATCATCGGAAGCGCTCCGTCACGATAGCCAGGAGGTGTGCATGAGGACTTCGTTGCTGCCGCGCCAGATCATGTCGAGCGCCACATAGGTGATGATGGCGAGACCGACCCAGCCGATCCAACGGTGCTTGTGCAGGACATGCGCGATCATGTTGGCCGCCGCCCCCATCAGCACGACGGAGAGCAGCAGACCGATGACCAGGATGGTCGGGTGGTCCTTGGCGGCGCCGGCCACCGCCAAGACGTTGTCGAGCGACATCGACACGTCCGCCACCACGATCTGCCAGATGGCCGCTCCCACCGTGACGCCGCCGACCGCGGCCCCGGCGGCGGCGTTTCCGGACACCCCCGCCGGCGTGTCAGGGGCGTCCATCGCCTCGTCGGGGGCCACCTCGTCCGTCCCGTGGGAGCGCAGCTCGCGGAACATCTTCCAGCAGACCCACAGCAGCAGAACGCCGCCGGCCAGGGTCAACCCGATGATGGCGAGGAGCTGGGTGGTGATCAGCGCGAAGAAGATGCGCAGGACGATGGCCGCCCCGATGCCCCAGAAGATCACCTTGCGGCGCTGCGCCAGCGGCACCGCGGCGGCGGCCATGCCGACGACGATGGCGTTGTCGCCGGCCAGCACGAGGTCGATGGCGACCACCTGCCCGAGGGCGGCGAGCTGCGACCAGAGATCGACGCTTTCCATGGAAAAGTCCTTCGCGGGATGGCGGTCTTACGTCGCGGGATGGCTGCCGGGCTGCGAGGCGCTGTCGCCCTTGCCCGTGCCCTTACCCGCGCCGTTGCTTCGGAAGCGCAGGACCATCGGGCCGATCACCAGCAGGGCGGCGATGATCAGAAGGGCCGCCGAGATCGGGTGGGTCAGGAAGACCGAGGGGTCGCCCTGGCTGATCGCCAGCGCGCGGCGGAACTGCTGTTCGGCCAGCGGCCCCAGGATCAGCCCGACCACGCAGGGCGCCACCGGCACGTTCAGGACGCGCATGCCGAAGCCGAGCAGCCCGATCACCCACAGGATGACCAGATCGATGACGTTGTTGTTCAGCGTATAGGCGCCGAGCGACGAGAAGACCAGGATGCCGGCGTACAGCCAGGGCCGCGGGATCAGCAGCAGCTTCACCCAGAAGCCGACCAGCGGCAGGTTCAGCACCAGCAGCAGCACGTTGCCGATGTAGAGGCTGGCGATCATGCCCCAGACCAGTTCGGGGTTGTTGTCGAACAGCGTCGGGCCGGGCTGCAGGCCGTATTGCTGGAAGGCGGCCAGCATGATGGCGGCGGTCGCCGAGGTCGGCAGGCCGAGCGACAGCAGCGGGGCGAGCACGCCGGCGGCCGACGCGTTGTTGGCGGCTTCCGGACCGGCGACGGCCTCGATGGCGCCTTTGCCGAACTCCTCCGGCTTCTTCGCCAGACGCTTCTCGACCAGATAGGACAGGAAGGTCGGGATCTCGCTGCCGCCCGCCGGCAGGGTGCCGATGGGGAATCCCAGCAGCGTGCCGCGCAGCCACGGCTTCCACGAGCGCGCCCAGTCCTCGCGGCTCATCCATTTGGAGCCCTTGAGCGCGTAGATCTCCTCCGTCTCGAAGCGGTGGCGGGAGGCGACGTAGAGCGTCTCGCCGACCGCGAACAGGCCGACCGCGACGACCACCGTGTCGATGCCGTCGAGCAGCTCCGGCACGCCGAAGGCCAGCCGCGCCTGACCGGTCTGCATGTCGATGCCGACCAGACCCAGCGCCAGACCGAGGAACAGGCTGGCCAGCCCGCGGGCCAGCGAGCTGCCCAGCACGGCGGTGACGGTGGTCAGCGCCAGCACCATCAGCGCGAAATACTCGGCCGGGCCGAACAGGAGGGCCATCTTGACCATCAGCGGGGCGACGAAGGTCAGCGCCGCGGTGGCGATGGTGCCGGCGATGAAGGAGCCGATGGCGGCGGTCGCCAGCGCCTGGGCGCCGCGGCCTTGGCGGGCCATGGCATGGCCGTCGATGGCGGTGACGATGCTGCCGGACTCGCCCGGCGCGTTCAGCAGGATCGAGGTCGTCGAGCCGCCGTACATCGCGCCGTAATAGATGCCGGCGAACATGATGAAGGCGGAGGTCGGCTCAAGCCCGTAGGTGACCGGCAGCAGCAGGGCCACGGTCAGCGCCGGGCCGATGCCGGGCAGAACGCCGACCGCGGTGCCCACCGTCACGCCGATCGCCGACCACAGAAGGTTGTAGGGGGTCAACGCCACGAGGAAGCCGTGGCCCAGGGCGGCAAGGGTGTCCATTGTGCAGTTTCCTTCCCGAGGCGGGGCTTATTCGGCGTCGGCTGACGTGAGCCGTTCGACGATGCTGCCCTCGGGCAGGTTCAGGCCGAGCCCGTAATTGAAGGCCACGAAGGTGAAGGCGGCGAGCGCCAGCCCGATGGCGAGGTTGACCACCAGCCGCCGGCCGCCGAAGGCGCGGGAGACCGCGGCGAACAGGATGGTGGTGGAGGGAATCCAGCCCAGCGTGTCGAGCAGCAGGAACTGGACGGCCAGCCCCGCCGCGACCAGCGCCACGGCCCAGAGGTCCAGCTCAAGCCCCTCGGCGTGGGCGACAGCCCCGGCGAAGGCCTCGCGCAGCAGGGACAGCCCGACCAGGACGAGGCCGCCCGAGATCAGGTAGGGGAACAGGGCGGGGCCGACCACCGCCCGGCCGACGCTCGGGGTCAGCATGGTTTCGACCGCGATCAAGCCCCCCAGGGCGATCAGCCCGCCGCCCAGCACCGCCTCTCCGGCGCGCATGCTCCGACCGGTGGTCATCGCTTCATCCTCCCAGACTGTTTTTTGCGGACCGGTGGGCGCGGCGACCGCGCCCACCTTGGTTCGGTCCTTACTTCACAAGGCCGATGTCCTTCAGCGTGCCTTCGATCTGCGCGCGCTCCTGCTTGAGGAAGGAGGCGAACTCGGCGGAGGGCTGGTAGAGGTCGATCCAGCCGCGCTGCTTCACGGCCTGCTTCCACTCGTCGCTGGCGACCGCCTTGGCGACGGCCTCCTGGAGTTCCTTCAGCTCGGCCGGCTTGGCGGAGGACTGGGCGAAGACGCCGCGCCAGTTCACGAACTCCAGATCGACGCCCTGCTCCTTCATGGTCGGCGTGTCGGAGCCCGGCAGGCGCTGCGGGGCGGAGACGGCGATGGCGCGCAGCTTGCCCGCCTGGAACTGCGGGGCGAACTCGCTGTAGCCGCCCATGCCGAGCGTCACATGGCCGCCGAGCGCCGAGGCCAGCAGCTCGCCGCCGCCCGCGGTGGCGACGTAGTTGACCTTGTTCGGATCGACGCCGACCGACTTGGCGATCAGGCCGGCCAGGATCTGGTCGCTGCCGCCCGCCGAACCGCCGCCCCAGGAGACCGAGCCGGGGTCCGCCTTGAACTTCTTGATCAGGTCGTCGAAGGTCTTGATGGGCGAATCCGGCGGGACGACGATGGCGGTGTACTCGCCGGTCAGCCGGGCCAGCGGGGTCACCTGATCGAGCGTCACCGCCGACTTGTTGGTGACGATGGCGCCCAGCATGATCTGGCCGCCGACCAGGATCGTCGGCGTGCGCTTTTTGGCGGTGACGAACTGGGCGAGGCCGACCGTGCCGCCGGCGCCGGGGATGTTCACGACCTGGATGCCGGAGGCCAGCTTCTGATCCTGTAGAACCTGCTGGAGGGTGCGGGCGTGCTGGTCCCAGCCGCCGCCGGGGCTGGCCGGGGCGATGATCTCCAGCCCCTTGATCTCGGCCAGCGACGGGGTGGCGGCGAGGGCGGCCGTGGCGAGGACGGCGGCGGTCAGGACGCCCTTCACGGCGCCCGGCATGCGGATGGTCATGACGCTTCGCTCCATGGGTGTGTTTTGTTCTGAGACCCGGCGGATCACCGCCGGCTGTCGGTCACTTGACGAGGCCGAGTTCCGTCAGGACGCCTTCGATCCGGGTCCGCTCGTCCTTCACGAAGGCGGCGAATTGGTCGGGCGGCAGGTAGAGGTCGATCCAGCCGCGCTCTTCGGCGATGCGCTTCCACTCGTCGGTGCGGACCATGGCGCCGACCGCGTCGTCGAGAACCTGCTTCTCCGACGCCTTCAGGTTGCCTGGCGCCATCACGGCGCGCCAGTTCACCAGCTCGACATCCACGCCCTGCTCCTTGAAGGTCGGGACGTCGATGCCGGGAAGGCGCTGCGGGGAGGAGATCGCCAGCGCGCGCAGCTTTCCGGCCTGGAGCTGCGAGGCCATCTCGTTGTAGCCGCCGGTCGCCACGGTGATGTGGCCGCCAAGCACCGAGGCCATCATCTCGCCGCCAGCACCGGCGGCGATGTAGTTCATCTTGGAGACGTCGCCGCCGATCGCCTTGACCAGCAGGCCGTAGAGGATGTGATCGGGGCTGCCGACGGCGAAGCCGCCCCAGGAGACCGAGCCCGGATCGGCCTTGAACTTCTTCACGAGGTCATCGAGCGTCTTCAGCGGCGAGTCCGCGGCCACGACGATGGGCTGGTACTCGCCGGTCAGGCGGGCCAGCGGGGTTACCTGATCGAGGGACACCGGCGACTTGTTGATCAGGATCGCCCCGATCATGCCGAGGCCGGAGATCATCAGGCCGGGGTTGCGCTTCTTGGCGGTGACGAACTGGCTGAGGCCGATGGTGCCGCCGGCTCCCGGAATGTTGACCACCTGGACGCTGGAGGCCAGCTTGTGGTCCTGGAGGACCTGCTGCATGGCGCGCGCGTGCTGGTCATAGCCGCCGCCGGCGTTGGCGGGGGCGATGATTTCCAGATTTTTGATCTCCGCGGACGCGGGGGCGGCGAACAGGGCGGAAGCGGCCAGCACGGCCGCCGCCAGCATCCCCTTGGCGGGGTTGCCGAGGCTCATGGTGTTTCCTCCGATTGGGCTTTTTTGCTTTTTGGACGGCGCTTGCTGCGCCTTACGGTGCCTTGGTGGTGGGGCGCTGCGGGCGCGCCTCGTAGAGGAGGACGGAGCCGCCGGCCCCCGCGCCGCAGGCGGCGCCATAAAAAAGCGGGGTTCGCTGGTCCGCCGATGCGGTCTTCGCCGTGGGTTCCGCCGGCTTTCGGGCTGCGGATTCGGTCGCCATGGTGGAGGTTCCGGGAACGGTGGTTGGTTGCTCCAACTGTTTAGCAGGCGAACCTGTCATGAACCTGTCAAACACCACCCAGGCACGCAAAATTTCGGCGCTCCACCCGGAAGAGGCGGAGACCGGTCTTCGGCGGTTTTTCCCCCGCCGGGGGGGGACGTGGCCCCCTCCCTAACCCTCCCCCGCTTTGCAGGGGAGGGGATTTAAAGCTCCCTCCCCCGCGAAGCGGGGGAGGGCCGGGGTGGGGGCAATGCCCCCGGAACCTACCGCACCACCAGCAGGAACAGCCCCTGGCCGAGATAGACGGTGCCGGTCAGGGCGACCAGACGCTGGCTCCAGCTGCGGAACTGGGCGTCGCTCATGGCGTCGAGCACGCGGCGCGACAGGTTCGTCCCCAGGACGGCCATGCCGATGCACAGGGCCGTCACCGTGATGTCCAGCGCCTCCGCCTCCGACGCCGCGACGAGGGAGCCGAAATAGACCGTCTTGAACAGGTGGCCGAAGACCTGCATCGTCGCCTTGGTCGCGACGACGCTCTGCCGCGACAGGCTGGACTTCACGAAGAAGACGTCGAGCAGCGGCCCCGAGATGCCGGCGATCAACTGCACGCCCATGCACAGCAGGCCGGCCAGCGTGCTGTGGCCGCGCCGCGACACGTTCAGCGACCAGTGCGACGGAACCGCCATCGCCATGAAGGGCGACAGGCCCAGCAGGATCAGCGACTCCGCCTTGCCGGGCACGTAGCGGATCAGGGTGAAGATGCCGACCGCCACCGCCCCGCCCAACAGGAACCGGGCCACGATCTCCCATTGCACGTGCCGCCGCCACAGCCACGCCCGCCATCCGTTGGCGGTCATCTGCGTGATCCCGTGCAGCAGCATCGCCGAGGACACCGGTAGCAACACCAGCAGCAACCCCATCAGCACCATGCCACCGGCCATGCCGAACAGGCCCGACAGGAACGAGGTCACCAGCGCCGCAAGGCCGAGTCCGAGTGTCAGGGGAACCGTCAGCATCCCGCTCATCCGAAAGTTTTCTTTGGCTGTGGATCGCATGATGCCCCTGGCACGCTTGCCCTGCAAACGGGATTGTCTGATGCTGACCCCCAGGAAATGTTGGGGTGCATGGAGGAGGGGATTAGATGCGGCGCTTGCCTTCGCTGAACGCCTTGCGGGCGTTCGAGGCCGCAGCCCGCCACGGCAGCTTCACCGGGGCAGCGAGCGAGCTGAACGTCTCGCAGGCCGCGGTCAGCCGCATGGTGCGCCTGTTGGAGGAGCGCATGGGCTTCCCGCTGTTCGAGCGGCGAGCCAACGCGCTGGAGCTGACCGAGCGTGGGCGGGCGCTGCAGCCCGGTCTGACCGGCGCCTTCGACGCGATCGCGGACAGCGTCGAGCGGGTCGTCGCCATGCGCGACGGCCCGGTGCTGACCCTGGGGGTGGGCGCCACCTTCGCGGTGCGCTGGCTGATCCCGCGCCTGTCGGCCTTTCACGAGAGCCACCCCGACGTGGAGGTGCGCATCGCCACCGGCGGCGCCGGCGCGCCGATCCGCGAGGACTGGACCTGCGCGCTGCTGCTGGGCGACGGGCATTGGCCGGGCTACGAGGTGGAGGAGCTGTTCACCGCCGACATGCTGCCGGTCTGCGCGCCCGCCCTGGCGCGGACGCTACGCCGTCCGGAGGATCTATTGTCGGCGACGCTGCTCTCGGTGTCGCACTGGGCGGACGACTGGCCGCACTGGTTCGCCTCGGCGGGGCTGGCGCCGCCGGCCGTGAAGGGGCTGTCCTTCGGCAGCTACGCCATGACCCTGCAGGCGGCGGCGGACGGGGTGGGGGTAGCGCTGGGGGCGCGGCTCTACATCGCCGACGATCTGGCGGCGGGCCGGCTGGTCACGCCCTTCACGCTGGCCGTGCCGATGGGGCGGGCCTGGTATCTGGTCTCGCGCCCAGCGCGGCACCGGGAGCCGGGCTTCACCGCCTTCCGGGACTGGCTGCGCGCCGCGGCCGGATCGCCGGACCCCGGAAAGAAAAGACCGCCGGAGCGTGCCCCGGCGGCCTGAAGTCGCACTTTGGAGAAACGTCACTCGGCGGAACCACGCGCATGGCGCGGCCTGCCGACTGGGTTTCAAAGGATAACCGAACGAAAACACTTATACTAGTATATCACTGAGCGCGCAAGCCCTTTCGCTCACATGACGGCGCCCATCTGCCAGGGCGTGAACTCGTCGGAGCCGAAGCCCAGCTCCTCGCTCTTGGTCTTCTTGCCCGACGCGGTGTCGAGGATGAGCTGGAAGATCGCCCGCCCGACTTCTTCGATGGTGGCGTCGCCGGTTGCGATGGGACCGCAGTCGATGTCCATGTCGTCGGGCATCTTGCGGAACAGCGGCGTGTTGGTGGCGAGCTTCAGCGAGGGCGTCGGCTTGCAGCCGAAGACGGAGCCGCGCCCGGTGGTGAAGCACAGCACGTTGGCGCCGCCCGCCACTTGTCCCGTGGCCGACACCGGGTCGTAGCCCGGCGTGTCCATGAAGACGAGGCCCGGCCCGGTGATCGGCTCGGCGTAGCGCACCACCTCGACGAGGTTGGTCGTGCCGGCCTTGGCGACCGCGCCCAGCGACTTTTCCAGGATGGTGGTCAGGCCGCCCTTCTTGTTGCCGGGCGACGGGTTGTTGTTCATCTCGCCGCCGGTGCGGCTGGTGTAGTCCTCCCACCAGCGGATGCGCTCGACCAGCGTCTCGCCGACCGCCGGGTTGACGGCGCGGCGGGTCAGCAGATGCTCGGCGCCATAGACCTCCGGCGTCTCGCTCAGCACCGCGGTGCCGCCGTTGCGGATCAGCAGATCGACGGCGTGGCCCAGCGCCGGGTTGGCGGTGATTCCCGAATAGCCGTCCGACCCGCCGCATTGCAGCGCCAGGATCAGGTGGCTGGCCGGCACGGTCTCGCGCGTCACGTCGTTGACGCGGGGCAACAGGGCGCGGATGCGCTCCACGCTCGCCCGCACGGTGGCGGCGGTGCCGCCGCTCTCCTGGATCGCCAGCGTCTGCAGCGTGTCGCCGACGGTCAGCCCCTCGACCTCGACCAGCTTGTCGATCTGGTTCACCTCGCAGCCGAGGCCGAGCACGAGCACGGCGGCGAAGTTCGGGTGGCGGGCGTAGCCGGCGATGGTCCGGCGCAGCGCGTCGATGGCGTCGCCCTGGGAACCCATGCCGCAGCCGTAGGCGTGGGTCAGCGCGACCACCCCGTCGATGTTCGGGTAGGCAGCCAGCGCGTCGCCGCGGAACTGGTCGGCGATCATCCGCGCGGCGGTGGCCGAGCAGTTCACCGTGGTCAGGATGCCGATGTAGTTGCGGGTCGCCACGCGTCCGTCCGGGCGGACGATGCCCTGGAAGGTGGCGCGCTCCGTCTCCGGCACGAGGTCGGTGGGGTGGACGTCGGCGCCGAAGGCGTAGTCGCGCTCGAAGCTGTCGCCCACGCCGATGTTGTGGACATGGACATGGTCGCCCGGCGCGATGGGGGCGGTCGCGAAACCGATGACCTGGTTGTACTTGCGCACCGGCTCGCCGACCGCGATCGCCTGCACCGTGACCTTGTGGCCGGAGGGGATCGTGGTCCGGGCGACGACGTCCGTGTCGGGCAGGGGGGTGCCCTCCGGCAGGTCGGCGCCGGCAACGACGACGTTGTCCGCGGGGTGCAGGCGGATGGTCAGCGATGCCATGGTGATGGTCCTCTCATGGAGATTCCCTCTCCCCTTTGGGGAGAGGGTTAGGGTGAGGGGGATGCGCGTGGCGGTACGTCCGGCAAAAGCGCAACCCCCGAGGGGGATGCGCGTGGCGGTACGTCCGGCAAAAGCGCAACCCCCTCATCCGGCGCCGTCGGCGCCACCCTCTCCCCGCTCTCGGCGGCCAAAGGCCGCCTGTCGCCGACAGCGCCCGCGAGCGGGCGCGAAAGGGAGGGGAGAGGGTTTTCACGTCAAAGCTTGTAGGCTTTCTTCGCCAGCGTGTAGGCGAGATCAACCGCCAGCTCCGCGGCCTCGTCCTCCTCCAGCCGGTGCTCGGCGACGAGCCGGGCCAGGAAGGCGGAGTCCACGCGGCGGGCCACGTCGTGGCGGGCCGGGATGGAGCAGAAGGCGCGCGTGTCGTCGTTGAAGCCGACCGTGTTGTAGAAGCCGGCCGTCTCCGTGATCATCTCGCGGTAGCGGCGCATGCCCTCGGGGCTGTCGTGGAACCACCAGGCCGGGCCGACGCGCAGCGCCGGGTAGTGGCCGGCCAGCGGCGCCAGCTCGCGGGCGTAGCTGGTCTCGTCCAGGGTGAACAGGATGATGGTCAGGTCGCGCTCGTTGCCGACGCGGTCGAGCAGCGGCTTCAGCGCCCGCACATACTCGGTGCCGGTCGGGATGTCGGCGCCCTTGTCGCGGCCGAAGCGCTCGAAGACACCCGGGTTGTGGTTGCGGAAGCTGCCTGGGTGGATCTGCATGACCAGCCCGTCGTCCAAGCTCATCTTCGCCATCTCGGTCAGCATCTGGCCGCGGAAGATCTCCGCCTCGGCCACCGTGATGGTGCCGCGCAGCGCCTTCTCGAACAGCCGCTCGGCGTCGGCGTCCGACAGGTCGGCGGTGGTCGCGGTGGCGTGGCCGTGGTCGGTCGAGGTGGCGCCGCCGACCTCCTTGAAATACTGGCGGCGGTTGCGCAGGGCGGCGAGGTAGCCGGCCCAGGTCCCGGTGTTCTCACCGGACAGCGCGCCAAGCCGCTCCACATTGGCCTGGAAGCCCTCGAACTCCGGATCGACGACCGGGTCGGGGCGGAAGGCGGTGATGACGCGGCCCTTCCAGCCGCTCTCGCGGATGGCGCGGTGATGCTCCAGCGTGTCGAGCGGCGACTCGGTGGTCGCCAGCAGCTCGATGTTGAAGCGCTCGAACAGGGCGCGCGGCAGGAATTCCGGCTTCTGCAGGCAGGCGTCGATCTGGTCGAAGATGCGGTCGGCGCTGGCCCCGCTCAGCCGCTCCGTCACGCCGAACACCGTCTCGAAGGCGTGGTCGAGCCACATGCGCGTCGGGGTGCCGCGGAACAGGTGCCAGTTCTGCGCCAACTGGCGCCAGATCTTGCGCGGGTCGCTCTCCACCGCCCCGCCGTCCTTGCGCGGCACGCCCAGGCTCTCCATCGTCACGCCCTGGCTGTAGAGCATGCGGAAGGCGTAATGGTCGGGCACCACGAACAGCGACGCCGGGTTCGGGAACGCCTCGTTCTTGGCGAACCAGGACGGGTCCGTGTGGCCGTGCGGGCTGATGATCGGCAGGTGGCCCACCTCCGCGTACAGCCGGCGCGCGATGTCGCGCTGCGTGGGATCGCTGGGGAAGAGGCGGTCGGGGTGGAGCATCGTTCATCTCCGGAAAAAGGGATGCCGGACGGGGGTCCGGTGCCCATTTGAATGGGTGGTTCGGGTGCGGCGCGTGGTGCTGCGCCGGTGGTTCCCCGCATGTCGGAATATATTAATATATCAGTTCCGAATGCAAGGACTTTGTGCGTCCCGCCCACAATTCTGTCGGCGAGACGCGCAATTCAAGAGGGCGACTGGTCAAGAGGGCCCGTCAGAGGCGGCGCGAATCGTGAGCGGCGAAATCGACGGCCCGCGGGCGGTAGCCGCTGGTGAAGAGGGGGGAGGAGATCACCATGTCGGCGGTCGCCTCGTTGCAGGCCATCGGGATGTTGTAGAGCGTGGCGAGGCGGGTCAGCGCCTTCACGTCCACGTCGTGGGGCTGGGCGGTCATCGGGTCGACGAAGAAGACGAGCAGGTCGATCCGGCCCTCGGCGATCATCGCGCCGATCTGCTGGTCGCCGCCCAGCGGACCGCTCTTCAGTGAGGTGATGTCCAGCTGGGGATGGGCCTCCCGGACCAATCGGCCGGTGGTGCCGGTGGACCAGAAGACGTTCCCCTCCAGCGCGTGGATGTTGGCGCCGAGCCAGCCGATCAGGTCGGGCTTGCGGGCGTCGTGGGCGACGAGGGCGATGCGTTTGCGGTCCACGGTGACGGTCCTTGCGGCTGTGCGCTCCGCGGTGGAGCTTCCATCAATATACTAGTATACTGATGAGTGGCGCAACGCGCTTCCCGGTGGGACAAACTGGCGCGGAACCGGGGCGTCGTGCGGGGTCAAGGCGTTTGACCCACCCCGCCGGGTATTAGTATATTGCGATGAAGGGCGGACCGTCTGCGGCGTGAACCAGCGGGTTCGGCGCCGGCATCCCGGAGCACCGGCGCCCTTGAATCTTCCTGGCAGGAGCGGGTGTTGAAAAAGGCGGCGCAGACATCGATGGCGGATTCATCGACGGCGGATTCCGGACAGGCCGAGGGCGTCAAGACGCGGACCCGGCGCCGCACGGCGGCGGCGGTCGCCCGCCCGGCCCAGCGCGGCACCACCGTGGCCGCGACGATCTACCGCGACCTGCGCAACGAGATCGTCTCGCTCCGCCGCAAGCCGGGCGAGCCGGTCGCCGAGAAGGTGATCGCCCAGGATTATGGTGTCAGCCGGACCCCGGTGCGCGAGGCCGTGCTGCGTCTGGCGGACGAGGGGCTGATCGAGATCTTCCCGCAATCGGGCACCTTCGTCTCCCGTATCCCGCTAGGCGCTCTGCCGGAAGCCATTGCCATCCGCAAGGCTCTGGAGGAGGCGACCGTCCGCTACGCCGCCAAGCGGGCCACCCGCAGCCAGATCGCCAAGCTGCGCGCCAACCTGGAACTCCAGCGCGAGATGGAGGCCGCCCAGAATTTCGAAGGCTTCCACCAAGCCGACGAGACCTTCCATGCGCTGTTGGCGGAGACCGCCGGCTATCCGGGATTCTGGAACCTGACGCAGCAGGTGAAGGTGCAGGTGGACCGCTACCGCCTGCTGACCCTGCCGGTGCTCGGCCGGGTGCCGGACGTGATCGCCGAGCATTCGGTCATCATCGAGGCCATCGCCAACAACGACCCGGAGGCGGCGGCGAAGGCCATCGACCTGCATCTGGACTATCTCCAGGTCACCATCGCCGACGCGCAGAAGGCCAACCCGCTCTACTTCACCGCCCCTTCGGAGGACGAGGCCGAGCCGGTCTGAGGTCGTTTTGCGCTCTTGGCTTTGGACGGAGGCTGATTTCTAATATATCAGTCACGTTCCTCCCAACACCGCGCATGACAGCCAGGAGACCGCGATGCAATCGCTCTACCGCGCCGATCCGGCCCGCTACACCGGCATGACCTACCGCCGCAGCGGACGGAGCGGGCTCGACCTGCCGGCCATTTCGCTGGGGCTGTGGCAGAATTTCGGCGGCACCGATGTGTTCGAGACCGGGCGCGCCGTGCTGCGCCGCGCCTTCGACCGCGGCGTCACCCATTTCGACCTCGCCAACAACTACGGCCCGCCGCCGGGCTCGGCGGAGGAGAATTTCGGGCGCGTCCTGGCGACCGACTTCAAGGCCCACCGCGACGAGTTGATCGTCTCCACCAAGGCCGGCTACGACATGTGGCCCGGCCCCTATGGAAGCTGGGGCTCGCGCAAGTACCTGACGGCCAGCCTGGATCAGAGCCTCAAGCGCATGGGGCTCGACTATGTGGACATCTTCTACTCGCACCGCGTCGATCCGCGCACTCCGCTGGAGGAGACGATGGGGGCGCTCGACCACGCCGTGCGGCAGGGCAAGGCGCTCTATGTCGGCATCTCCTCCTACTCGCCGGAAATGACCCGGCGGGCGGCGGCGATCCTCAAGGACCTCGGCACCCCCTGCCTGATCCACCAGCCGTCCTATTCGATGCTGAACCGCTGGATCGAGGGCGGTCTGCTCGACGCGCTGGAGGAGACCGGGATTGGCTGCATCGCCTTCTCGCCGCTGGCCCAGGGCATGCTGACCACCAAGTATCTGAACGGCCAGCCCACCGACGCCCGCGCCGCCAAGGGCGGCACGCTGAAGGCGCACTTCCTGTCGCCGGAGAATCTGGAGCGCGTGCGCGCCCTGGACGCCATCGCCACGCGGCGCGGCCAGACGCTGGCCCAGATGGCCATCGCCTGGGTGTTGCGCGACCCGCGGGTGACCTCCGCCCTGGTCGGTGCGCGCAACGTCGAGCAGCTCGACAACTCGCTGGATGTGCTGAAGAACACCGCTTTCACGCCGGAGGAGCTGGCCGAGATCGACCGCCATGCCGTCGATGGCGGGCTGAACCTCTGGCAGAACTCGTCGAACGCCGAAGCCGGCTGATCCGCCGAAATCCGACATGAAAAGGGCCGCGCCGGGGATGCCGGCGCGGCCCTTTTTCATAACCCTGTGTGCCTCAGCGCATGAGGAGGTGGGGGAGCCAGAGTGAGAAGGCTGGAACGTAAGTGACGAGGAGGAGGGTGACGAAGAGGGCGCCATAGAAGGGGAGGATGGAGCGCATGACTTGGCCGACGGAGATCTCGCCGATGGCGCAGCCGATGAACTGGGTGGTGCCGACCGGCGGGGTGTTGAGGCCGAGCGCGCAGTTGATCAGCATGACGATGCCGAACTGCACCGGGTCCATGCCGTACTGCATGGCGATGGGCAGGAAGATCGGCGTGCAGATCAGGATCGTGCTCGCCATGTCCATGAAGGTGCCGAGCAGGAACAGGATGATGTTGATCAGCAGGAAGATGACCAGCGGGTTGGTCGAGATGCCGGCCATCAGCTCGCCGGTGATCTCGGCCACCTGGTACAGCCCCATGATGTACTGGAACATCGTCGAGACGCCGATCAGCAGCAGGACCACGCCGGTCGTCTTGACCGTCTTGGCGGCGGCCGCCAGGAAGTGGTCCCAGGTCAGCGTGCGGTAGACGAAGGTGGTGAGCAGCAGCGCGTAGATCACCGCGATGGAGGCGGACTCGGTGGCGGTGAAGACGCCGGACGTGATGCCGGCCAGGATGATGACGACGATGAGCAGGCCCGGCGCGGCGGCGGCGAAGGAGCGGCCCAGGATCGACCAGCCGGGGAAGGTGCCCGGGGGATAGCCGCGCTTGACCGCGACGTAGTAGGCCGCACCCAGGTTGCAGACCATCAGCAGCAGGGCGGGGACGATGCCCGCGGCGATCAGCGCGCCGATGGAGGCTTTGCCGCCGGCGGCCAGCGCGTAGATGATCATGTTGTGGCTGGTCGGCATCAGCGCGCCGACCAGGGCTGCGTGGGTGGTGACGTTGACGGCGTAGTCGGCGTGGTAGCCCTCGCGCTTCATCATCGGGATCATCACCGCGCCCATGGCCGAGACGTCGGCGACGGGGGAGCCGGCGACGCCGCCGAAGAGCGTGCAGGCGACGACGTTGGACATGCCCAGGCCGCCGCGGATGTGGCCGACCATGTTCTTGGCGGTGGCGACGATCTTGTCGGCCACACCGCCGTGGAGCATCAGCTCGCCGGAGAAGACGAAGAAGGGGATGGCGAGGAAGGAGAAGACGTTCATGCCGGACATCATCTGCTGGAAGATGACGGCGACGGGGAGGCCCTCGTAGAGGATGGTGCAGAGCGCCGACAGGCCGATGGCGAAGGCGACCGGAATGCCCAGGACGAGGAAGCCGAAGAAGGTGACGGCGAGAATGGTCAGTTCCATGACGGTGCGACCTCCTCGCCGCGGATGATGGCGACGACGTGTTCGATGGCGAAAAGCACGATCAGGACGCCGGAGAGCACGAGCGGGATGTAGCGGACGGCTTCGGAGACGTGCAGGTTGGGGATGTAGTAGGCGGCGACGGAATTGCCGAGGACCCAGCCGTTGTAGGCCATGCAGGCGCCGAAGACGCCGACGAGGGCGTAGATGACGATCTCGACCTTGCGGCGGATGGCGTCGGGCAGCATGACGAGGAAGGATTCCAGGCCGATGTGTCCGGCGTCGCGGACCCCGACGGCGGCGCCGATGAGGGTGACGTAGAGGACCAGCACGATGGCCAGGCTCTCCGCCCAGGTCGGCGAGTCGTTCAGCACGTAGCGGCCGAAGACCTGATAGAACACCACACAGACGATGGCCATCAGGCCGACCATCGCCACGCACATCCCCGACCGCGCCAGACGCGCGTTCACCCGCGTCAGCAGGCCCGCGCTCTGCGGGGGGCTGTGGTCCATTGCTTGCAGCTCGATTTCCATGCCGCCGGCTCCCCTCAAAGGACGCGGCGCCGCCCTTCGGTCTGCCGAAGGGAAGCGCCGCGTTCGACTGTGCTTACTTCGTGTCCTGGATGCGCTTCACGAGGCCGTCCAGCTTCGGCGTGCTCGCGAACTGCTTGTAGACGGGAGCCATCGCGTCGATGAACTCCTGCTTGTTCGTGACCTCGACGATCTGGGCGCCGGCCTTTACGACCACGTCCTTGGACTTCTGCTCGCGCTCGTCCCACAGCTTGCGCATGTAGGGGACGGAGTCCTTGGCGGCCTTGCGGATGGCGGCCTGGTCGTCCTTGGACAGGCGGTCCCACGAGACCTTCGAGAAGACCAGCACTTCCGGCGCCATCGCGTGCTCGGTCAGGGTGAAGTACTTGGCGGCCTCGAAGTGGCGCGAGGACTCGTAGGACGGGTAGTTGTTCTCCGCCGCGTCGACGATGCCGGTCTTCAGCGCGGTGTAGACCTCGCCGAAGGGCATCGGCGTGGCGTTGGCGCCCAGCGCCTGGATCATGGCGACGAACAGGTCGGACTGCTGGACGCGGATCTTGGCGCCCTTCATGTCGGCCAGCGTCTTGTAGGGCTTGGCGGCCGAATACATGCTGCGCGAGCCGCTGTCGTAGAAGGCCAGGCCGATCATGCCCTGGCTTTCCATGGCGGCCAGGATCTCGTCGCCGATCGGGCCGTCCAGCACGGCGCGCATGTGCTCGGTGGAGCGGAAGATGAAGGGCAGGGCCGTGACCATCGTCTCCGGGACGACGTTGTTCAGCGGCGCGACGTTGATGCGCATCATGTCGAGCCCGCCGATCTTCAGCTGCTCGATGGTGTCCTTCTCGGTGCCGAGCGCGCCGTTCGGGTAGACCTTCACGCCGAGCTTGCCGCCGGTCCGCTCCTTCAGGAGCTTGTCGACGTACTTCACCGCCTCGACGGTCGGGTAGTCGGCCGGGTGGATGTCCGCGGAGCGGAAGTCGCGGGCCACGACCGGGGTGGCGAGCAGGGTGCAGGCCGCGCAGGCGGCGAGAAGGGCGGCGCGGATACCGCGGGTCGAAAGATGCATAGCGTGTCCTCCTGGCGATTGTTCGGCAGCTTCAGGCTGGTTTTTTGGTTTGGACGGTTGGGTCCGGGAGCCGCCCGGCGCGTGTTCCCGCGCGCCGGGCAACGGGTGAAGGTCGGCGGGTGATGTCGTCAGGCGAGGAAGTCCTCGCGCGGGGGCGTGAAGATGTCGAGCAGGACGCCCGGTTCCAGCGCCACGACGCCGTGCAGGGCGTTGGACGGCACCATGTAGCCGTCGCCGGTGCCCAGCCGCCGGGTGACGCCTTCGATGGTGACGTCGAAGGCGCCCTTCTCGACCACGGCGCACTGGACATGCGGGTGGCGGTGTTGCGGCCCGATGGCGCCGGTCTCGAACTCCACGCGCACCATCATCATGGCGTCGTTGTGGCCGAGGATCTTGCGGCGCACTCCGGCGCCCAGATCCTGCCAGTCCACCGCCTCGTCGATCACGAAAACGTCCGTGCTCATCCTCGTCTTCCCTTTACTAGTGCGGGCCACTCGTCAGCGGGCGAGCCAGCCGCCGTCCACCGGCAGGATCGTGCCGTGGACATAATCGGACGCATCGGAGGCCAGGAACACCGCCGGGCCGCCCATATCGGCGGGCTCGCTCCAGCGTCCGGCGGGGATGCGGGCCAGAATTTCGGCGTTGCGGCGCTCGTCGGCGCGCAGCGCGGTGGTGACGCTGGTCGCGACGTAGCCCGGCGCGATGGCGTTCACGTTGATGCCCTTGCCCGCCCATTCGTTGGCGAGCAGCCGGGTGATCCCCGCGATGCCGCTCTTCGACGCCGCGTAGGAGGGCACGCGGATGCCGCCCTGGAAGGACAGCATGGAGGCGATGTTGATGATCTTGCCCTTCCGCCCGTTCCCCAGCGCGTAGCGCCCGAAGGCCTGGCAGAGGAAGAAGACCGACTTCAGGTTCACGTCCAGGACGGCGTCCCAGTCGGCCTCGGTGAAGTCCAGCGGGTCGTCGCGGCGGATCAGCCCGGCGTTGTTGACCAGGATGTCCAGCCCGCCGAGCGTGCCGACCGTCTCCTCCATCAGCGCGGGAATCGGGGCGATGCTCGACAGGTCGGCGGGGATCGCGGCGAAGCGCCGGCCCAGCCCCTCGACCAGAGCGCGCGTCTCGTCCGGCGGGGTGCGCCCGGCCACGGCGATGTCGGCGCCGGCCCGTGCCAGGGCGACCGCGATGGCCTGCCCGATGCCGCCGTTGCCGCCGGTGACCAGGGCGGTCTTCCCGGAGAGGTCGAAGGGGTTGGTCATGACGGGGTGCTTTCTGTCTTCGTCTTCGGCGGGGTCTTCGATGCGTCGTCCGGCTGCGCGCCGGAGAAGAAGAAGGGGTTGGCCCCCTGGGTGTTCGGGACGGACTCCATAAGCGCGCCGAGATGGATGACCATCAGCCGCTCCGCCTCGGCCGGGTCGCGCGCCGCGATGGCGTCCACGATGCCGCTGTGCTCGGCCAGCACATGCGGGATGCGGCCCGGCTCCGGCAGGGTCAGGCGGCGGTAGCGGTCCACCTGCATCTTCACCTGCTGGGCCATGGTCCACAGGCCGGGGAAGCCGGCGATGTCGGAAATCAGGCGGTGGAATTCCTCATCGGCCTCGTGGAAGCCGTCGAGGTCGCCCGCCGCCGCCGTCTCCTGCTGGAGCAGGACGTTGGCCCGCAGCGCTGCGATCTGACTGCGCGCGGCACGGACGGCGGCGTAGCGGACCGCGGTGCATTCCAGCGAGGTGCGGATCACCACCGCTTCGGGAAGGGCGTTGACCGGGATGCGGGCGACGAAGGTGCCGGACTGCGGGAAGATTTCGACCAGCCCGTCGTCGGCCAGCCGCAGCAGAGCCTCACGCACCGGGGTGCGGCTGACGCCGAAGGACTCCGCGACGTGCTTCTCCACAATGGGCTCCCCCGGCTTGCGCCGCATGGCCACGATGTCCCCGCGCAACGACCGGTAAATCTCCGCGGTGGCCGTAGCGCGGGCGGACAGGCGCGGTTCCTTGGCGGTTCCAAGCACCTTGCCGGGCACGGTCTCCGGAGCGGTTCCGGGCGGTTGAGCGTCCAGGGCGCGCCTGGAAGTCGAAGCCATTGCAGTCCTCCCCATGGGCCGGCCCGTGCCCCGTCCGGGACCGGTCCGTGCTGTTCCTTGAGGAAGAGCATATTAATATATCAGCGTGACGCGCAAGCCTGATTTTGAGGAAGGGGCGAACATTTTTTGGGGGAGGGGGGGATGGTTTCTGGGGACTCTACGAGTTCAGAATGAATAGTGATCCTTGAGCAGGCGGAGAGATTCATCGATGTGACGGGTGAAGGCATCAGCGCTTTACATGTTTGCTTCGCGCCAAGGGCAGCCCTTCAGCCATGATCGCACAACCAGATGAAGGCTTGGCAACAAGCTATCAGGCGTGCTCAGCCCAGTCGCGTCCCTTGCTAGAATAACCTTCTTTGGTGGTATTGTTCACTGGAGGTACGAAAATGGCGATCAAAAACATTTCAATATGTACGCTTCTGGTGAATCGCGCGAACGATCGGCACGGCGAGCTTGAGAATGAAACGGCCGCTATCGCTTGGCTGTTCAAGGAGCGCGAACAGCACATGCGCAACCTTGCGAAGGATATCGTTGATCGCGGTGAAATCTATGAATTTCCACTTGTCTCGCCTGAGAAAGATAAATTTGTCGTATTTGACGGGAATCGGCGGGTTACGTGCCTGAAGCTACTTGATGATCCTCGCAGAGGGCCGACCATTGAGCTTCAGGTATTCTTCCAAGAACAGCGGTCGCGTTGGAAAGGCGCGTTTCCCAAAGATATTCAGTGTCAAGTTGAACTGGACCGAGACCGGATCGACGAGATCCTGTACCGACGGCACACCGGCACACAAAACGGTGTTGGGCAGAGCACGTGGGACGACCGGATGAAGGCGACGTTCGTAGCTCGTACCGGCAAGGGTAGTGGACCCAGTGTTGCCGATGAGATCGAAAAGCGCTTAGCGGACGCTCACCTGCTGCCATTACGCCGAAAGATACCACGGTCGACACTCAATCGGTTACTGTCAGCAGAGCCACTGAGAAATCGGGTTGGTATCAGCATGAAAGGCGGAAGATTTCAGTTCACCCATGACGAGGCGACATCGCTTGGCGCCCTTGCCAGGATCGCAAACGACCTTGCAAGCCGCCAAGTGGTTTTAGGAGATATTTGGGATGTAGACGGTAAAGAGCAATATCTAAATAGGCTTGATGGCGAAGGCATATTGCCCAGTCCGAGTCACGAGGCCGTCAAGGTAGACGGCGTAACGACGAGGTCAAAGTCTGGGAAGGCAAAGCCGATTGCCAAAGCCACTCCGACGACGCGCTCCACGCTCATCCCACAAAAGGATTTTGGGTTGCTCTGGCCCGGCCGACTTCAGCGCCATCATCAAATTTGGGAAGAGCTTCAGTTTCATCTTGAACCGAGAAAGCATGCTAACGCGGTGTCGGTGCTACTGCGTGTCTTGATTGAACTCGCTATAGAGAATTATATCAAAGAGGCCGGCGTCACCGTCTACGATAATGATAAACTCGCTACCCGCTTGGAAAAGGCGGGCCTTCACCTTCAGGCAGCGGGCAAGATCGATAGCAAGCATATGGAGGTGATTCGCAAATTTAAGCAGGGTGACAAAATCGTCTCGGCGGACACGTTGAACAAGTATGTCCATTCATCGAATTTTGCACCGTCACCGGAGCATCTTATGTCAATGTGGGACAGCTTGGCGGAGGTAATTGTTTTATTTCTTAAGGCTTGATCTAAGAAGTGGCGGATTTCGGCTTTTGTTCAGTTCTTATGCGCGAGCTGTATTTTTAACTTCCGCCACTTCAATTAACGCTGCTATGGTTAGTCTTGTGCTTTGCTGCTTTGCGCGGAAAATAATCTATCTGATTAAGCACTTAATGCCTGTACGTCCACAGGTAGCGGCGTGTTCTGTCGCTGAACCGCTCCACCTCCCCAACGTTTTCAGTTCCACCCTCTCGCGCCTCTACCACCCCCTTGCCAGCCTCCGTCCGTAATGGCATACTAGTATGCAAGTTGCTGCGATGGACGCCATGACCGATTCGCCGACCTCATCCGCCCCCACCGACATCCGCGGCCCCCGCCTGCACGGGGTCTACGACGCTCTGCGCGCCGCCGTGCTGTCGGGGGAGATCCGCCCCGGCGAGGGGATTTCGGAAACCCGCGTGGCCGCCCGCTACGGCGTCAGCCGCACCCCGGTGCGCGAAGCCTTCCGCCGGCTGGCCGACGAGGGGTTCCTGCGCATCGTGCCGCAGGTCGGCACCTTCGTGGCGCCGATCCAGCTCTCCGCGGTGTCCGACAGCCAGTTCATCCGCGAGACTCTGGAATGCCGGACCGTGCGTCTGGCCGCCGAGCGGGCGGAGGCGGCGGACGTCGCCTCGCTCACCCGGCTTCTCGACTCGCACCGCGCGGTGATGTCCCCTGACCGCCATTCCGAGTTCTTCGCCCTGGACGAGGCCACCCACGCCGAGCTGGCGCGCATCGCCGGGCGTCCGGCGGTGTGGGACCTGCTGGTTGCCGTCAAGGCGCAGCTCGACCGCGTGCGCTTCCTGTCGCTGCACAGCGAAGGCTGGGCAGCCAAGATCGTCGGCGAGCACCAGAGCATCGTGGACCGCGTCGCCGCCCGCGACCCCGACGGGGCGGAGGAGGCCATGCGCGCCCATCTGCGCACCGTCTTCGCGGCGGTGGACGAGATCGCCCGAACCAACAGCCACTTCTTCGAGACGTAAAGCCCTTATGCGGAGTGTTCCATGCGCCTGAGCCCCGACACGTTGCCCTCGCTGCGCCCCGGCGTGCAGCGTCCCGGCTATGACCGTGCCGCGCTGACCACCGGAATCGTCCATCTGGGCATCGGCGCCTTCCACCGCGCCCATCAGGCCGTCTACACCGACGCCGCCCTGGCCCGGTCCTTCGGTCCCTGGGGCATCGCCGGGGTCAGCCTGCGCAGCCCCGACACGCGCGACGCGCTGGAGCCGCAGGGCGGCCTTTATACCGTCGCGGTGCGCGACGCCGCCGGCGAGCGGCTGCGGGTGATCGGCTCGGTCACCGAACTGCTGGTCGCTCCGGAGGACCCCGCCGCGGTGCTGGACCTCCTGACCCGCCCCTCCGTCCGCATCGTCACCCTGACCGTCACCGAGAAGGGCTATTGCCACGACCCGGCGACCGGCGCGCTGAACGAGGTCCATCCGGACATCGTCCACGACCTTGCCAACCCGGAGAGTCCGCGCAGCGTGCCCGGCTTCCTGGTGGAGGCTCTGATCCGCCGCCGCGCCGCCGGGGTGGAGCCCTTCACGGTGCTGAGCTGCGACAACCTGCCGAGCAACGGCGACACCGCCGCGGGCCTGTTGCGCCGCTACGCCGAGCTGCGCGACCCCGCGCTGGGGACGTGGTTCGCCGGGAACGTCGCCTGCCCGAACAGCATGGTCGACCGCATCGTGCCGGCCACCACCGACGCCGACCGCGACCGCGTGTCGGACGGGCTGGGCCTGCGCGACGCTTGGCCGGTGGTGACCGAGCCGTTCAGCCAGTGGGTGATCGAGGACCGCTTCCCCACCGGGCGCCCGGCCTGGGATCTGGAGGGCGCGGAGCTGGTCCCCGACGTCCACCCCTATGAGACGATGAAGCTGCGCCTGCTGAACGGCAGCCACTCCACGCTCGCCTATCTCGGCTACCTCGCCGGCTACGAGACGGTGTCGGATACCATGGCCGATCCGGCCTTCGCCCGGCTGATCCGCGGCCTGATGGACGAGGAGGCCGGTCCGACGCTGCACATGCCGCCGGGCGCCGACCTCGGCCATTACAAGGACGCGCTGATCGAGCGCTTCCGCAACCCGGCCCTGCGCCACCGCACCTGGCAGATCGCCATGGACGGCACGCAGAAGCTGCCGCAGCGCCTGCTCGGCACCATCCGCGACCGGCTGGCCGCCGGGGCGCCGATCGACCGGCTGGCGCTGGGGGTGGCGGGTTGGATGCGCTACGTCTCCGGCACCGACGAGGCCGGCCGCCCCATCGACGTGCGCGACCCCATGGCCGCCAAGCTCGCCGAGCTGGCGGCGGAGGCCGGACCGGACGCCGACCGTTTGGCGACCGCCCTGTTCGGGCTGACCGCCGTCTTCGGCGACGACTTGCCGCGCGACCCGCGTTTCACCGGCCCGGTGACCGACGCGCTGCGCCGGCTCTACGCCGAGGGCGCCCGCGCCGTCGTGCAATCGGTCGCGCCGGCGGGCTGAGGCGCCCCATCCCACAAATCCTATCGAGACACGCCGGACTCGGCACAGCACTCTTCTTCAAGGAGCAGACCATGGAACAAACTTGGCGTTGGTTCGGCCCGGACGATGTGATCCGGCTCAACCACATCCGTCAGACCGGCGCCACCGGCATCGTCACCGCCCTGCACCAGATCCCCTACGGCGTGGTCTGGTCGGTCAAGGAGATCGAGGAGCGCAAGGCGATGATCGCCGCCGACCCCTCGCTCGGCCTGCGCTGGAGCGTGGTGGAAAGCCTGCCGGTCCATGAGTCCATCAAGATCGGCGAGGGCGATCTGGCCCCGCTGTTCGACAACTACCGCCAGTCGCTGCGCAACCTCGCGGCCTGCGGGGTGACGACGGTCTGCTACAACTTCATGCCGATCCTCGACTGGACCCGCACCGACCTCGCCGCGCCGGTGCCGGGCGGCGGCACCTCGCTGCGCTTCAACGCCTTCGAGCACGCCGCCTTCGACGTCTTCATGCTGGAGCGTCCGGGTGCCGAGGACGATCATTCGCCCGAGGTTCTGGCCCGCGCCCGCGCCTGGTTCGACAAGGCGTCGGAGGACGACAAGAAGAGGCTTCTCGCCAACATCATGGCCGGCCTGCCGGGCGCCTTCGACCGCTACGACATCCCGGGCCTGCGCAAGATGCTCGACCGCTACAAGGACATGAGCCACGGCGCGCTGCGCGAGACGCTGGCCCGCTTCCTGCGCGAGGTGATCCCGACCGCGGAAGAGGTGGGCATCCGCATGTGCATCCATCCCGACGACCCGCCGCGTCCGCT
>NZ_CP007797.1:0-400000 GCF_000632475.1 Azospirillum argentinense | reverse complement strand
CGAACGCTCGCTGGAGCAGTTCCGGACGCAGGCGCAGGACCTCGACTCGCATCTGGGCAAGGTGGTGCGGATCAACCGCGACGGTTCGGTGCCCGCCGACAACCCTTTCGTGAACCAGTCCGGCGCGCTGCCGGAAATCTGGTCCTACGGTCACCGCAACATCCAGGGCGCCGCCCTGAATCCGCAGACCGGCGCGCTGTGGATCAACGAGCACGGCCCGCGCGGCGGCGACGAGGTCAATGTCCCCGAACCGGGGAAGAATTACGGCTGGCCGGTGGTGTCCTACGGCGTGAACTACAACGGGACGCCGATCGGGACGGGCAAGTCGAGCGCGCCCGGCATGGAAGAGCCGGTGTACCAGTGGACTCCGGTGATCGGCTCCTCCGGCATGACCTTCTACACGGCGGACACGCTGCCCGGCTGGAAGGGCAGCCTGTTCAACGGCGGGCTGGCGACCAAGGAGGTCGTGCGGCTCGAACTCGACGGCAACAAGGTCAAGCACGAGGAGCGCATGTTCCGCGATCTCGGCAAGCGCATCCGGCAGGTCAGCCAAGGTCCCGACGGTGCGCTCTATCTGCTGACCGACGAGAACAGCGGCGAGATCCTGCGGGTGACTCCGGCGGGCAAATCGTAAGCTCCGGTTCAGCGGCCTCGGCTGCGCTTGGATGGCTTCGTCAGACGCTCCGCGGCCATCAGGTCGCTGCGGCTGACGCCGATGTCCCTCAGCAATCGGTCGTCAAGGCGGTCGGGGGCGACGGCGGTTCGCCGGGACCGGCGCTCCATCAGTTTGCGGCAGGCATCCAGCAAGGTGGCGGTGAGTGACTTCGGCAGGGTTGCGCCGAGGGCGCGGACGGCGGGCAGGGTCGGCATGGGCGATTCCTCCGTTCGGGCGGGGACTGCCGCCCCGCGTTGCCGGTCCTGTCTAGCGGGCTTCGGCCGGTGGCGAAGTGGCCCCCTTCACATCGGCCCCGCGCTTTCCGGACTTCCGATGGGACGGCAGGGGCGCTACACAGGCGCCCATGCCAGCCATCATTCCCCCCTCCATCATCCCCATCGACGACCCGGACGACCCGCGGATCGCCGCTTACCGCGACGTGAAGGAGCGCGACCTCGTGGGGCGGGAGGGGCGCTTCATCGCCGAGGGGGCGGTGGTGCTGCGGACGTTGCTGACCGCCTCGCGCCATGAAACCCTGTCGCTGCTGATCGCCGACAAGCGGATCGCCGGGCTGGCACCGATGCTGGAGGCGTTGCCCGCCGCGGTGCCGGTCTACAGCGCCCGGCAGGAGGTGCTGGACGCCATCGCCGGCTTCCCTCTGCACCGCGGCATCCTGGGCCTGGGGCGGGCGGCGGCGATGCCCGAGCCGGACGCGCTTCTGGCCGCGCTGGGATCGCGGGCGACCGTGCTGGTGCTGTGCGGGATCGGCAACCATGACAATGTGGGCGGCATCTTCCGCAACGCGGCGGCCTTCGGGGTGGACGCGGTGCTGCTCGATTCCGGCTGCTGCGACCCGCTCTACCGCAAGGCGATCCGCGTGTCGGTCGGGGCGGCGCTGCGGGTGCCCTTTGTGCGGATTCCGGCGGGAACCGACCCGGTCGCGCTGCTGGAGCGGCACGGCTTTGCCGTCCTCTCGCTGAGCCCGGCGGGAGCGGTGACCCTGGCGGGGCTGCGCCGTCCGGAGCGTGCGGCGCTGCTTCTGGGGTCGGAGGGGCCGGGCCTGCCGGCGTCCGTCTTGGGGCGGACACGGACGGTGCGCATCCCCATGGCGCCGGATTTCGATTCCCTGAACGTCGCCACGACCAGCGGGATCGTCCTGCACCATCTCGCCTTCATGGCGGAGCCGGAGTCAGGCCTCGGCTGAGTCTTCGATCCGGCGCAGGCCGGGCGGGGTAGCGTCGCGCAGGCTCTGGGCGAGCGCGCGGAAGCCGGTGGCGCGCGGGTCGCTGGCCCGCCAGACCAGACCGATGACGCGGCCGGGTGGATCGCCCTGGAAGGCGCGGTAGGCGACCAAGCCACCCACCGTCGCCGCCTCCCCGTCGCCGGTGGCGAGCCGCGGCATCAGCGTGTAGCCGGTGCCGCTGGCGACCATGTGGCGCAGCGTTTCCAGCCCGGTGGCGTGGCGCATGCCGCGGGTGATGGCGCCGCAGGCGGCCAGCGCCTGATCGCGCAGGCAGTGCCCCTCCTCCAGCAGCACCAGCTCGCCGGGGTCGAGGTCGGCCAGGGCGATGGAGGGCAGGCTTTCCAGCCGGTGGCCGGTGGGGTGGGCCAGCACGAAGGGTTCGAAGAACAGGGCGTCGCAGGTCAGCCCCTCCGCCTCGACGGGCAGGGCGAGCAGGACGGCGTCCAGCCGCCCTTCCCGCAATTCCTCCAGCAGGCCGTCGGTGCGGCCTTCGGACAGCACGAGCTGGACGTCGGGCAGGTGCCGGCGCATCGCGGGCAGGACGTGGGGGAACAGGTACGGTCCCAGCGTCTGGATCGCCGCGATGGCGAGCGGACCGTGCAGGGCCCCCGCCGTCCCGCGGGCCAGCGCCAGCAGGCGGCGCGCCTCCTCCAGAACGACGCGGGCCTGACGGATCACCACCTCGCCCTGGGGGGTGGGCAGCACACGGCGGCTCGTCCGCTCGAACAGGGGGATGCCGAGAAGGTCTTCAAGCTTGCGGATCTGCGCGCTCAGCGACGGCTGGCTGACCGAGCAGCGCTCCGCCGCCTTGCCGAAATGCCGCTGCTCGGCCACCGCCACCACATATTCCAGATCGCGAAGGGACAGACCGGCGAGATTCATAGGTTCAGGCTATCGGAGCATTTGAAACGATGTCTTGGATATATCAACGACACGGCGGGATAACCAGGGGGCAAAGCGGACGCGGCAACCGATAAGAAACGCAAGGAGTTGAGCCATGAGCACCCTGACCACCGCTGCCGGCATCCCCGTCGCCGACAACCAGAACTCGCTGACCGCCGGCCCGCGCGGTCCGGTGCTGATGCAGGATTTCCACCTGATCGAGAAGCTGGCCCACTTCAACCGCGAACGCATCCCGGAACGGGTGGTCCACGCCAAGGGGGCCGGCGCCTACGGCGTCTTCCGGGTGACGAAGGACGTGACGCCCTACACCGCGGCACGGTTCCTGTCGGACGTCGGCAAGGAGACGGAGGTGTTCCTGCGCTTCTCCACTGTCGGCGGCGAGAAGGGCTCCGCCGACGCCGAGCGCGATCCGCGCGGCTTCGCCGTCAAGTTCTACACCGAGGACGGCAATTACGATCTGGTCGGCAACAACACGCCGGTCTTCTTCGTCCGCGACCCGCTGAAATTCCCGGACTTCATCCACACGCAGAAGCGCAACCCGGCGACCAACCTGAAGGACCCGACCGCGGTCTGGGACTTCTTCTCGCTGTCGCCGGAGACGATGCACCAGCTGACGATCCTGTTCAGCGACCGCGGCACGCCGCGCGGCTACCGCCACATGGACGGCTTCTCCAGCCACACCTTCTCGTGGATCAACGCGGCCGGCGAGCGCTTCTGGGTCAAGTACCACTTCAAGACGCGTCAGGGCATCCAGAACTTCACGGCGGAGCAGGCCGTGCGCATGGCCGGCGTCGATCCCGACCACGCCACCCGCGACCTCTTCGCCGCCATCCGCGACGGGGATTTCCCGGCCTGGACCGTCTCGGTGCAGATCATGCCGGAGGTGGAGGCCGACTCCTACCGCATCAATCCGTTCGACGTGACCAAGGTGTGGCCGCACGCCGATTACCCGCTGGTCGAGATCGGCGAGCTGGTGCTGAACCGCAACCCGGAGAACTTCTTCGCGGAGGTCGAGCAGGCCGCCTTCAGCCCGGCCAACGTGGTGCCCGGCATTTCCTTCAGCCCGGACAAGATGCTGCAGGGCCGGCTGTTCGCCTACGCCGACGCGCACCGCTACCGGCTGGGCGCCAACCATCAGGCGCTGCCGGTCAACCGCCCGCACGCCGCGGAGGTCCGCAACCACCAGCGGGACGGCGCCATGCGCTTCGACGGCAATGGCGGCGGCAGCCCGAACTACGAACCGAACAGCTTCGGCGGGCCGGTGCAGAACCGCGCGGTGGCCGAACCGCCGCTGCGCATCTCCGGCGACGCCGCCCGCTACGACCACCGCGAGGGCAACGATGACTACGCCCAGGCCGGCGCGCTGTTCCGCCTGATCGGGGCGGAGGCGCAGGGGCGGCTGATGGACACCATCGCCAACTCGCTGGGGGAGGCGCCGGGCTTCATCCAGCGGCGGCAGTTGGCGCACTTCTTCGCGGCGGACCCCGCCTATGGCGCGGGCGTCGCGAAGAGGCTGGGGCTGACGGCGGCCGCGGCGACCGAAGAGGCGGCCGTGGCCGGCTGAGCCCAACGCCTGAACACACGGCACCGCCGGACGCACCCCCCTCGCGTCCGGCGGCTTTTTTGTAGGGCGGGTCAGTCAGCGGCGGCGTCCTGCCGGTTCGCCCAGCCCTCGGCAATCCGCGGCAGGTTGAATTCGATCCAGTCGGCGAGGAGGCGCACCTTCTCGGCGGCCTCCCGCCCCAACGGCGTCAGGCTGTAGTCGACATGGGGCGGCACCACGTCGTGGGCGGTGCGTTTGACCAGCCCGTCGCCCTCCAGCCATTGCAGCGTCTGGGCCAGCATCCGCTCGCTGACCCCGCCGATGGTGCGGCGGAGTTCGCTGAAGCGCAGCGTTCCGCTTTCCAGGGCGATCAGAACCAGGACGCCCCAACGGCTGGTGACGTGCTTCAGCACCTCCCGCGAGGGGCAGGCCGCGGCCATCAGGTCGCCGCGCTGCATCCGCTCCGACAGCGGCAGCGGAATGTAATCATCGTCCGGTTCCGGCATCGCCGTTCTCCCGCTGGAAAAAATCGTCACACTTACATTTATGTACGTACTTACGAAAAGTAAGCAAGTGGCTTAGGTAGGTGGTCACCACCCAACCGCAAACGGGACACCCGACCATGACCATCGCCGTCACCGGTGCCACCGGCCAGCTTGGCCGCCTCGTCATCGCCCGCCTGAAGGAGACGGTTCCCGCCTCCGGCATCGTCGCCCTGGTGCGTTCCCCCGCCAAGGCCGCCGACCTGGGGGTCGAGGCCCGCGAGGCCGATTACGGCAACCCCGAGACGCTCGCCCGCGCGCTGGTCGGCGTCGACACGCTGCTGCTGATCTCGTCGAACGAGATCGGGCAGCGGGCGGCGCAGCACCGCAACGTCGTCAACGCCGCGAAGGCGGCGGGCGTCGGCCGGATCGTCTACACCAGCCTGCTCCACGCCGACCGCTCGCCACTGAGCCTCGCCGAGGAGCATCGGGCGACCGAGGCGGACATCAAAGCGTCGGGCATCCCCTTCATGATCCTGCGCAACGGCTGGTACACGGAGAACCACACCGGTTCGGTCGGCGCGGCGCTGGCCGGTGGTGCCTTCATCGGCAGCGCCGGCGATGGGCGAATTTCCTCGGCCACGCGCGCCGACTACGCCGACGCGGCGGTGGCGGTGCTGACCGGCAGCGGTCATGAGGGCAAGACCTACGAGCTGGCCGGGGACGAGGCGGTGACGCTGGCCGATCTGGCCGCGGAAATCTCCCGCCAGTCCGGCAAGAACATCCCCTACCGGAACCTGCCGGAGGCGGACTATGCGGCCATTCTCGCCGGGTTCGGCCTTCCGGAAGCTTTTGCGAAGGGCATCGCCTCCTGGGACGCCGATGCGTCGAAGGGCGCGCTGTTCGACGACGGGCGCCAGTTGTCGGCGCTGATCGGGCGCCCGACCACGCCGCTCTCCGCCGCGGTCGCCGCGGCTCTGCCCCGATAAAGGCAGGCCGGCAAAGAAAAGACCCCCTCGCCCGAGCAAGGCGAGGGGGTCTTTTCTTGGACAGGCTACGGTCTGACGATGCTTACTGCGAGGCCGCCGCGATCTCCCGCGCGCGGCGGGAGACCGACGCCGCGTAGTGGTCCTTGGCCAGCACGGTGTAGACCGCCGGCAGGACGAACAGCGTGAACAGCGTGCCGATCAGCATGCCCGACACGATCACCAGACCGATGGAGAAGCGGCTGGCGGCACCGGCGCCGGCGGCGGTCAGCAGGGGCAGGAGGCCCACCACCATCGCCGCTGTGGTCATCAGGATCGGGCGCAGGCGGACGCGGGCCGCGTGCTCGATGGCGGTGCGGCGGTCCACCCGCTCGTTGATCTGCATCTCGCGGGCGAACTCCACCATCAGGATGCCGTGCTTGCTGATCAGGCCGATCAGCGTCACCAGACCCACCTGGGTGTAGATGTTCATGGTGGACAGGCCGAAGAACAACGGCAGCAGCGCCCCGCAGATCGACATCGGCACCGAGATCAGGATCACCAGCGGGTCACGCAGCGATTCGAACTGCGCGGCCAGCACCAGATAAATGACCACCAGCGCGAAGGCGAAGGTGACCATGAGCTGGCTGCCCTCGGTCACGTACTGGCGCGATTCCGACAGGTAGGAGTGGCCGAAGCCGGCGGGCAGAACCTCGCGGGCCTGCCGCTCCAGGAACTCCACGGCCTGACCCATCGTCACGCCCGGCATCGGCACCGCGGAGAAGGTCGCGGAGGGAAGCTGGTTGTACTTGGTCAGGGCGTTCGGCTCCGTCGCCATCTCGATCGAGACGACGGTGGACAGCGGGATCTGCGCGCCGTTGCCCGCGGTGACGTAGTAGCGGGTCAGCGTCTCCGGCGTCAGGCGCTTGTCGCGTGGCACCTGCGGGATGACCTCGTAGGAGCGGCCGTTCAGGTTGAAGCGGTTGACGTAGTTGCCGCCGATCAGGACCGCCAGCGTGTCGCCGATCGACTGCATCGACAGGCCGAGGTCCGCCGCCTTCGACCGGTCGACATGCAGCCGGACGACCGGGCTGTTGAACTGCAGGTCGCTGTCGGTGACGATGAACATGCCGCTTTCCATGGCGGCGGTCTTGATGCGCTCCATGGCGTTGAAGATGGTCTGATAGTCGCCGGGGCTGTTGATGACCATCTGCACCGGCAGGCCGCCAGTGGAGCCGGGCAGGGCCGGCGGCGACACCAGGAACACCTGCGTGCCAGCCACCTTGCCGAGATCGGCCTGGACCAGCGGCTGAAGCTCCTTGGCGCTGCGGGTGCGCTCGTCCCATGGCTTCAGGATCATGCCGGCGAAGCCCTGGGTCAGGGTCGGCAGGCCGTTCAGCACGAAGCGGGTGTCGGTTTCCGGATAGTGGGTGAACACCTCGTCCATCTCGCGCCCGTAGGCGTCCATGTAGTCGAGGTTGGCGTACTGCGGCCCCTTGGTGATGCCGAACAGGATGCCCTGGTCCTCCTCCGGCGCCAGCTCCGACATGGTGTTGGCGAAGAGGAAGCCGACGCTGAGCAGAACGCCGAAGCCGAACAGCAGGGTCGCCGCCCGGTAGTCCAGCGCGCCGCCCAGACGCCGCCCGTACCAGCCGGACAGCTTGTCGAAGGTCCGGTCGACGAAGCGGGCGAAGCGGCCCTCGTTCATGTCGCGGGTCAGCAGGAGCGAACACATCATCGGCGACAGCGTCAGCGCCACCACGCCGGAGATGATGACCGCTCCCGCCAGGGTGAAAGCGAACTCACGGAACAGCGCGCCGGTCAGCCCTCCGAGGAAACCGATGGGGGCGTACACGGCGGCCAGCGTGATGGTCATCGAGATGATCGGCCCGATGATCTCCCGTGCGCCGATCAGCGCGGATTCGACGGGCGACTTTCCCTCCTCCAGGTGGCGGTGGACGTTCTCCACCACCACGATGGCGTCGTCCACCACGAGGCCGATGGCCAGCACCATGGCGAGCAGCGTCAGCAGGTTCAGGCTGAAGCCCATCGCCAACATGATCGTCGCCGCACCCACGATGGACAGCGGGATGGTCACGATCGGGATCAGCACCGAGCGGAAGGAGCCCAGGAACAGGAAGATCACCACGATGACGATGCCGACCGCCTCCAGCAGCGTCTTCTGCACCTCGTCGATGGAGGCCTGGATGAAGCGGGTGGAGTCGTAGACGATCTCCATCTTCAGCGACGGCGGCAGGTTGCGCTCAAGCTCCGGCACCAGCTTGCGGATGTCCTCCACGATGGTCAGCGGGTTGCCGGTCGGCGTGGAGTTGATGCCGATGAAGATCGCCTGCTGGCCGTTCATCGACACGCTGGCGTTGGAGCTTTGCGCGCCCAGCTCGATCTCGGCGATGTCCTTCATGCGGACCAGCGCGCCGTCCTTGGACTTCACGACCATCTGCCGGAACTGCTCGACGTCGGTCAGGCCGGTGTTGGTGGTGATGTTGGAGACGACGAAGACACCCTTCGCCTGTCCGGGGGCGGACTGGTAGTTGTTGGCCTGGATCGCCGCCCGCACGTCGGCGGCGGCGATGTTGCGCGCGGCCATCCGGTCGGGGTCGAGCCAGACGCGCATGGCGAAGGTCTGGCCGCCCAGGATCTGCGCCTCGGCGACGCCGGACACGGTGGACAGCAGCGGCTGCACCACGCGCGTCAGATAGTCGGAGATGGCCGCCCCGGACAGCTCCGGGCTGGCGAAGCCCATGTAGAGGATGGAGGTCGTCTCGCCCGTGGACTTCAGGATCACGGGGTCGTTGGCCTCGCGCGGAAGCTGGTATTTGACCTGCTGCACCTTCGACATCACGTCGGTCATCGCGACGTTGGGGTTGAAGTTCAGCCGGATGTAGGCGGTGACGAGGCTCACCCCCTGGGTGGAGGAGGAGGTGATGTAGTCGATGCCTTCCGCCGTCGCCACCGCCTGCTCGATGGGCGTCGTGATGAAGCCCTGCATCAGGTCGGGAGAGGCGCCGGGGTAGGAGGTGGTGATGGTGATGACGGTGTTCTGCAGCTCCGGATACTGCCGGATTGGCAGATCCGTCAGCGACCGGACGCCAACCAGCAGGATCAGCAGGCTGACCACCAGAGCCAGGACCGGCCGTCGGATGAAGATGTCGGTGAATGACATGGCCGGGTCCTCAGTTGCGCGGAACGGTCTGCGGCGGCACCAGCGCGCTCGCTTCCGTCGGCACCACGGCGGCGCCGTTGTTCAGCTTGAGCTGGCCGGAGGACACCACCCGGTCGCCGGGCTTCACCCCGTCGAGGATTTCCACCTTGCCGTCGAAGCGGTCGCCGGTCTTCACCGGGACGCGGTTGGCGACATGGCCGTCCTTGCCCTCGCCGTCCTTCTGGGCCGCGACGACGAAGACGCTGTCGCCGTAGACCGTGTAGTCCACCGCGGTTTCCGGAATGACGATGCGGTTCGCGGCCGGCGGCTGGACGACGCGGATGTTGGCGAACATGCCGGGCAGCAGCTTGCGCTCCGGATTCTGCAGCGTCGCGCGCACCTTGATGGCGCGGGTGTCCGGGCTGACCTGCGGCTCGATGGTCGAGATCACCGCGTCGAAGGTGGCGCCGGGGGCGGCGTCGGCGGAGATCAGCACCGGCTGGCGGATGCGGATCTGGCTCAGCGCCTGCTCGGGCAGGGTGAAGTCGACGAACAGGTTGGACAGGTCGGTCAGCGTGACGACGGGGCCGCCGGCGCTGACATACTCGCCGACATTCACCTGCCGGATGCCCAGCTCGCCGTCGAAGGGCGCGCGGATCAGCTTCTGGGCGATCAGTGCCTCGGTCTTCTTGATGTTGGCGTTGGCCTCGTCGAGCTGGGCCTGGTTCTGGTCCACGGTGACCTGCGGGCCGGCCTGGTTGCGCAGCAGGTTGCGGGCGCGCTGCAGGTTGTTCTCAGCCAGCTTCGCCTGGGCGCGGAAGGCCAGCAGGTCGGCCTGCTCGGTGGCGTCGTTGAGCTGCACCAGCGGCTCGCCGGCCTTCACGCGGGCGCCCGATTCGAAGAAGATCTGGGTCACGCGCCCGACCACCTCCGGCGCCACGGTGACCTGCCGGCTGGCGGTCAGGGTGCCGATGGCGGTGGTGTATTTGGGAACGGACTGCGCCGTCGCCTCGGCGACCGAGACGGGGGTCGGCGGCGGCTTGTTGCCGGCGAAGAAGTCGGCAATGGCCTTGTTCCGGAAATTGTTGAAGGCGTACAGGCCGCCGAACAGCACGCCCAGTATGACGGCCATGATGATGATGCGGAACGCCAGCCGCCCGCGGGTGACCGGACGGCGTGCGGTGGTCCGCTCTGGCGCGTGAGCGGAATGGTGGATGTCACTCGTCACGATCAGCCTCTCTCGAACAGGTCTGTTCTGGTTCTGTTGATTGGGTGCAATGCAATAAAGGCGTGTAAAGGGCGACCGCCTCCTCCCGCAGGCCGAGGCCGCGCAGGATGAAGGCGACCGCGTCGCGGATGGTGCGCCGCGGCTCGGCCAGGGACGGGACGAGCGGTGTCGGCGGCAGGTGAATGGTCGCCAGGGTCGAGCCCAGCATCTCGGCCAGCCAGAAGGCGTTTTCCGTCACCGGGGCCGAGGGGATGAGGTCGCCTGAGTCGCGTGCGGCCTGCAGCGAGGCCACGAAGGGCGGCGCGATGTGCTCCGACATCCAGCGGCGCACCATATGGGCGAATTCCCCGTCCTCCAGCAGGCTCATGAAGTAGAGCCGGTAGCGGGGGAGCATGGTGTCGCGGTCGCTCGGCAGTTCGCTGACGTAGCAGCTCACCATCGCCTGGACGTAGGCGGCGAGCGTCTCCGTGCTCGGCGGCATCGCCAGCAGCTTCGCCAGATCCTCGTCTCCGTCCACGCAGGAGCGGAAGATCGCCTCGTAGAGAGCGGCCTTGCTGGGGAAATGCTTGAAGATCAAGGCCTCCGACACGCCGGCAGCCTGCGCGATCTCCTTCGTCGTGGTGGCGGCGAACCCCTTGCGCGCAAACAGTGGAAGGGCCGCGTCGATGATCGCCGCGCGCCGGGCCGAGTTGTCCAGCCGTCCCATGATTAACCTTATAGCATAAGTGAGTACTAACTCACCTTGTTCGGGCTGGAGATACCACGGTGCGTTCAGGCTGTCCAGGGTGGTGATCGGGGCGCGAATTAGCGCTTGACCTTCCCGCCGCTGGAAGGTGGAGACTGTGCGGTGTGATGCCGATGCAGGAACGGGAAACGGCGATGGCGCGGGGTGGATGCCCCCTTGGCGGGACGCCGCCGATCGGGCGGCTGGTGGCGGGGCTGCTGCTGCTGGCCGCGCTGGCGCTGTTCGCGCCGTCCGTCGCGCAGGCGCATGTCCATGCCGGCGCCAATGCTGGCCCCCATGCTAGCCCCCATGCTCAAGGCCATGCCGCATCCTCGGCTCCAACGCCGGCCGGGAGCGTCTGGGTGGGGGATGCCGACCACGCGCCGCCGGCGGACGACGCCTGCGCGGGCAGGAACGGGCTGTCCTGCGGCGGCACCTGTCCGATGATGCTGTCGGGCATCGCCACCACGGCGGCCTTTCCGACGCCGCCGCTCCGCGCGTCCGCGCCCTTCCGGCCCGCCGGCCTGTTGCCGGAGGGTATCGGCCCGCCGCCGGCCCTCAGGCCACCGCGCTTGGCCGTTTGACCGGACTCCATGCCCGAGGTGCGCCTTTTCCGCGCGCTCCGGGCCGGCATTTCGCAAAAACGGACCACCGCATCATGACGATTCTTCAGACCCGCCGCCGTTTCCTGGCGTCCGCGGCTTCGGCCGCCGCGCTGGGCGGCCTGTCCACCCTTCTTCCCGCCCTGATTCCTGGGGCCGTGCGCCCCGCATGGGCCGCGGCCCCCCTCCGCCTCGCCGTCGAGCGGCGCGTGCTGGAGGTGATGGGCAAACCCGCCTCCGTCTTCGGCATCCGCCAACCGGACGGCACCTCCGGCCTGTTCCTCGATCCGGGGCAGCGCTTCCTGGTCGATCTGGCGAACCGGGCCGGGGAGGACGCCGTCATCCACTGGCACGGCATGACCCCGCCCTACGCCCAGGACGGCGTGGCCGACGCGAACCGGCCGCTGATCCGCGACGGCGCCAGCCAGGGCTACGATTTCGAGCCGCGGCCCGGCACGCACTGGATGCACTCGCACCATGGCCTCCAGGAACAGCGGCTGATGGCGGCCCCCCTGATCGTCCGCACCGTCGAAGACCGGCGCGAGGACGCGCAGGAGGTCACCGTGCTGCTGCACGATTTCACCTTCAAGGACCCTGCCGAGGTGCTCGCCGGGCTGACCGGCGGCACCATGGATCATGGCGATATGAATCACGGCGGCGGTCATGGCGGCGGTCATGGTGGGGCCATGCCGATGATGAACCATTCCATGGACATGAAGGGGATGGGGGACATGAAGGGCATGGGCGGCATGACCATGGCCGCCATGGACCTGAACGACGTGGAGTACGACGCCTACCTCGCCAACGACCGCACGTTCGACGACCCGGAGGTGGTGCGGGTGGAGCGCGGCGGACGGGTCCGGTTGCGGCTGATCAACGGGGCGACCTCGACGGCCTTCCACATCGAACTCGGTGCCCTCGACGGGACGGTGGTCGCGGCGGATGGCAACCCGGTGCAGCCGGTGACCGGGCGGCGCTTCGGCATGGTCATGGGCCAGCGGCTGGACATCCTCGTCCGGCTTCCCGACGAAGGCGGCGCCTTCCCCGTCCTGGCGCAGCGGGAGGGGGAGCGTCAGCGCACCGGCATCATCCTCGCCACCCCTGGCGCCACGGTGAACAAGGTCGCCGGCCTCGCGGACGGCGCCGCCGGTCCGGTGGACCTGTCGCTGGAGCGGCGGCTGACGGCGCTCGCCCCTCTGGCGCTGCGCCCCACGGATGCGGCCTTCACCATCCGGCTGACCGGTGGCATGGCTCCCTATGTCTGGACCATCGACGACCGTCCCTTCGGCGAGCATCGGCCGCTGACCGTCCTCAAGGGGCAGCGGGTGACCGTCACCATGGTCAACGAAAGCCCGATGGCCCACCCGATGCATCTGCACGGCCAGCATTTCCAGGTGGCGGCGCTCAACGGGACGGCGCTGGCCGGGGCGGTGCGCGACACGGTGCTGGTGCCGATGAACGGTTCCGCCACCATTGCCTTCGACGCCGACAATCCCGGGCGCTGGCCGTTGCACTGTCACAATCTTTTGCACATGGCGACGGGGATGATGACCGAATTGGTGTGTGAACAAACCATATGAACACGAAGATTCCAGCGCGGACCGACCGCGCCGGAACGGGTACCGCAAAAGCCCCGCGCCGGTTCGGACGGATGAAACCGGCAAATCCAGACGCATTCCTTTGGGAGCGAACTTTCACGCATCACTCCCATTCACATTGGACCGGGACGTGTCACTTCTCTTCCATCTCCGGGGGCGGCAACCAATGTTCCGGGACCAATCTTCTGCGGGGGCGGCCATTGGCCATGGATACGTGGTGTTATGACGGCGGTGCCGGGGGGCGCTCAGCCGCAGGGTCTGGTGACGGGTCTGCCGGCGGTGCCGCCGGTGCGGCGGACCTGTGGCTGGACCCGGATCTTGCGGCCCTGGAGGCGCTGTCGCTGCGGGTGCGGGACTTGGTTCTGCCGCATCTGGGCAGCGGACCGGCCGTCTATGCGGACATCCCGGTCCATCTGAACGTCGGGGACCTGCTGATCAACCAAGCGGCGGAAACCCTGTTCACCGATGGCGGTGTGGACATTCGGGAGCGGGTGACGCTGGGCAACGCCCGGCGCCTGCTGCGCCGCCAGCGCGACGGGCAGGCGGCGATCCTGCTGCACGGCGGCGGCAATTTCGGCGACCTCTACCCCCATCACGAGACGTTCCGGCAGAAGGTGCTGGAGAGTTTTCCGTCCAGCCGCATCGTGCTGCTGCCGCAGACCGTCTACTACCGCGACCGCGACCGGCTGCGCCATGACATGAAGCGCTGGGCGGCCCACCGCAACCTGGTCTTCATGGCGCGCGACGCGCCGTCGCTCGATCTGGTGCGGCCCTTTCTGGGGGAGCGGGCGATCCAGGTGCCGGACCTCGCCCATTACCTGACGCGCTATCCGACGCGGCTGACGCCGGTGCGTTCGGCCCATGACACGACGTTGCTCGTCATGGCCCGGCGCGACCAGGAATGCGCGGGGCGCCATTGGCTGCGCCAGGACTCGCCGGTCTTCGACTGGGAGGACCTGTGCGGGCCGGAGGATTTCGCTGGCTTCGCGCTGGCCGCCCGGCTGATCCGGCTGGACGACGCGGTGCCGCTGCCCGCCGATCCGCTGCGCGGCTGGTATCCCATCCGCGACCGGCTGGTCCGCAAGGCCGTCGCCCATTTCGGCGCGGCCAACGCCGTGGTCACCAACCGCCTGCACGGGATGCTGCTGGCCCTGATGATGGGGTTGCCGGTGCAGGTGCGCGACAACTCCTACGGCAAGCTGACCAACTACATCGACAGCTGGCTCGCCGATTGGAAACGCTGAGGGCTCCGGGAACGTTTGCGCCCCGCATCCGTCTGTCATCCCGGAACATGGGCTGAAGAGGGTGTCGGCGGGTATGGCGGGCAAGGGGCTGCACATCGGATTCGAGGAGACGGCGAGCGGCGGTCTGGTCCGCCGCACCGTCCTGCTGTCCGAGGACGGCACCCGCCGCCGGCACCGCGTCGTTTACGAGTTCGAGGACCCGGCCGGGACCGCGGCGGACCGGCCGATGGACGGGTCGGTCATGGCCGTCCTGTTCCACGCCATGGAGCGGGGCCTTCCCGTCCATGTCCACGGGCCGCTGACCCGCACGGCGCTGCACAACATCGACGCGCTCCAAGGGGTGTGGCGGCGCTGGCGTCCCGACCGCTACCGGACAGTGGAGATCATCCCGGAGACGGTGGTCGACCGCAACGCGCCCAAGCCGGGGCGGCGGGCCATCGCCGCCTATTCCAGCGGGCTGGACAGCACCTTCACCATCCTGCGCCACCGGCTTCTCCTGCCGCCGGAGCGGCGCCACACCGTCGGCGCGCTGCTGATGGTGCACGGCTTCGACGTGGAGCTGGACCGGGCCGAGGATTTCGAGCGGCTGGTCGAGCGCACCCGGCCCTTCCGCGATCTGGTCGGGCTGGACCTGCGGGTGGTGCGCACTAACAGCAAGGAGCTGCATCTCCAGAACTGGCAGGATTCCCACGCGGCGGAGCTTGCGGCCTGCCTGCACCTCTACGAGGCGGAGTTCGAGTTCGGGCTGATCGGCAGCACCAAGCCCTACGACGCGCTGGTCATCCCCTACGGCACCACGCCGATCGCCGACCATCTGCTGTCCGGCGACGGCTTTTCGATCGTCCATGACGGGGCTGCCTATTCCCGCACCGAGAAGGCCGCGGCGGTCGCCGCCTATCCGGAGGCGGTGCGCTCTCTGCGCGTCTGCTGGGAGGGGGCGGAGCAGTTCCGGAACTGCGGCGTCTGCGAGAAATGCGTGCGCACCCGGATGAACTTCGCCGCCGCTGGGGTGCTTGCCCCGGACTGCTTCGACGGGCCGCTCGACCCCGCGCGCATCGCCGGCATCCCCGTGCGCAACGAGCCGCAGGCGGCGGAACTCCGCTCCATCCTCGACTACGCCCGCCAGCACGCGGTCGAGGGGGAATGGCTGGAGCGGCTGAAGGAGCGGGTGCACGCCATCCAGCCGGATATTGATCGTCCCGAACCCCGTCCTGTCCGGGCGATGAAGGGCGCCGCCGCGTCGCTGCGGCAGGCGGCGGTGGGGTTGCTCGACGCCATGGAGCTGAAGCAGCCGCTCAAGCGGGTCCGCAACCGGCTGCGGACCCGCGGTTGATCCGGCCCTTTCGCACTCGGTCGTCCCGTCGCGCGCCGAGCAGCCGCATCGCCACCAGCATCAGCAGAGCCGCCGCCAGAAGCAGGATGGCGCAAGCCACGGCGATGCCGGTTTCCCCGGTGGCGATGTTGAGGAAGACGGCCATGGGCAGCGTCTCGGTCTTCAGGCGGGTGGCCCCGGCGACCATCAGCGTGGCGCCGAACTCGCCCAGCGCCCGCGCCCAGGCCAGAACGGCGCCCGCCGCGATGCCCCTGGCGGCCAGCGGCAGCTCCACCCGCCAGAACACCGCCCAGGGGGCGGCGCCCAGCGACTGCGCCGCGACGGCGTAGCCACGGTCGACGGATCGGAAGGCGGCCGTGGCGGTGCGCACCACCACCGCGGTGGACACGAAGGCCAACGCCACCACCACGCCCGCGGGGGAGAACAGCAGCTCCATCCCCAGCGCGGGGACCGGCCCGTTGCGCCCGAGCAGGAACAGCAGCCCCAGCCCGGCGACCAGCGGCGGCATGACCAGCGGCACGTCGAGCAGCGTGTCGAGCAGGACCTTCCCCGGAAAGCGCCGCCGCGCCATCAGGTAAGCCGCCGGCAGGCCGAGGGCCAGCGAGATCCCCAGCGCCGCGACGGAGGTCAGCGCCGACAGCCGCAGCGCGAACAGCGTTTCCGCCGCGCTCAGGGCGGCCCAGAGATCGTCCGGGGGCAGGCGGGCCAGAAGGGCGCCCAGCACGCCCGCGATCGTCAGCGCGACAATGGCGAGCGGCAGGGCCAGCAGGGCGGCGAAGCCCATCCGTCACATCTTCGGGGCGGGTGGGAAGCCGAAGCGCTGGAAGGTGGCAAGGCTGGCGTCCGAGGCCAGGAAGTCGGCGAAGCGCTTGGCTGCGTCCGGCGCGGCGCTGGTCTTCAGCACGGCGACGGGGGCGTATTCGGCCTCGTACCAGTCCGGCGGGATGGCGAGGACCGACAGCTTGCCGGGATTCTGCGCGGCCTCCGACGCGCCGATGATGGCGGCGTCCACGTTGCCGTCCAGCACATAGAGGGCGAGCTGCTTCACGGTCGCGGCGCGGACGGTGACGTTGCGGCGGATCGCCTCGCCCTGGCCGGACTTGTCCAGGATGTCCTCCGCCGTGCGGCCCAGCGCCATGGCCTGCGGGTCGCCCAGCCCGACGCGGACGCCCGGCTTGGCGAGGTCGGCGAAACCGCGGATCACCTCGGCTTTGCCTGGCGCCACGGCCAGCACCGGGCCGTGCACCACCAGCACCTTGAGGTCGGCGACGGCGTCCAGTTCCTTCAGCTTGTCGGTGTAGAAGGTCGTGCCGGGGATGAACAGGTCGCCGGTTCTCGTCTCGGCGAAGCGGGCAAGAAGCTGGCCCGACCCGCCATACTCGGCCGTCACGGCAATCCCGGTTTCCTTGCGGAACGCCTCGATCAGCGCGTCCACCGGCGGGCGGAGGCCGGCGCCCACATAGGCGTGGAGGTCCTGGGCCGCGGCCGTGGCAGTCTGGGCGGCGGTCTGGAGGGCCAGCAGCCCGAAGGCGAGGGCGAGAGCTTTCAAACGCATGGACACGGTTCCTTCGGCTCGTTGCGGAATGGTGACTCGCCCGACGCTGTATCGATTCGGATACTGCGCTGGATGGACGCTGTCAACAGGCCGTTGTACGCGAAGGTATATAGCGGTTGCGGGTGGGGGGTGCTCCTCTCTCCCCTCCGGGGAGAGGGTTAGGGTGAGGGGGGTGCGCTTGTGCCGGACGTTAGTGCCATGCGCATCCCCCTCACCGGCCCTGCGGGCCACCCTCTCCCCAGAGGGGAGAGGGTTATGAAGAGCCGTGTGGCTTAAGGGACTCAGCTCACCAGCGCTTCCAAAGCGCCGCGCATGCCGCGTTCCTCGATCACTGCCAGATGGGTGGCGGTGCGGTGGGCCAGACCGGGGATGCGGGTCAGGTCCTCGCCCCACAGCGCGGCGTTGGACAGCACGGCCTTCACCAGCGCCGCCGGCTCGCCGCCATGCGCGGCCCAGGCGTCGGACAGCGCCGCCAGGACCGCCGCGTCGTCGCGGATGGGATAAGGGCCGGCGTCGCGGGTGCCGGTGCAGGCGCCGTCCGCCGCCGGCGTTACCTTGTAGAAGCGCAGCAGGGCGGCCAGCGAGAAGGACAGGCCGTCCGGCGCCTCGCCATGGGCGGCCGCGTAATCCTTCAGGCTGGGCAACACGCGCACCTGCCACTTCGACACCGAGTTCAGCGAAATCGCGATCAGCTCGTGCCGGATGTGGGGGTTGCCGAAACGCTCCATGATGGTGCGGGCGTAGTCCTGGCGCTCGGCGTCCGGCAGGGGGACGAAGGGGACGATCTCCCCGAACATCACCGTGTTCAGGTAGGCGGACAGGGTGGCGTCGTCCATCATGCCCTTCACGGTGTCCACCCCCGCCACGAAGGCGGCGAGCGCGCTGGCCGTGTGGGCGCCGTTCAGGATGCGCACCTTGCGCGTGCGGTAGGGCTGCAGGTCGTCGGTCCAGACCACGTTCAGCCCGGCCTTGTGCAGCGGGAACTCCTCGGCCAGGGCTGCCGGGCCTTCGATGACCCAGACGTGGAAGGGCTCGCCGGCCACGGCCAGCGGGTCCTCATAACCCCACTTGGCGGCGAGCGTCGCGGCCTCGTCGCGCGGGTAGCCGGGGACGATGCGGTCGACCAGCGTGTTCAGGAAGTGGTTGTGCGTCTCGACCCAGGCGGCGAAGCCGGACTCCAGGCCCCAGCGCTTGGCGTGGGCGAGGACGATCCGCTTCAGCTTGGCGCCGTTGGCCTCGATCAGTTCGCAGGGCAGCAGGACGAGGCCGCTCTCCGGCGTGCCGCCCAGTGCGGTGAAGCGGGCGTGCAGCAGCGCCGCGACCTTGGCCGGGAAGCTCTGTTGGCAGGCACCGGGGGTGTAGGGCTCCGCCACGTCGGCGATGCCGGCCTCCGTCGTGTTGGACACCAGGAAGCGCAGCGCCGGGGACGTGGCGAGGGCCAGCATGCGGTCCCACTCCGCGTAAGGGTTCAGCGCGTCGGACACGCAGCTCACCACCCGGCGGGATTCGACCTCCTTGCCCTGCTCGATGCCGCGCAGCAGGACGGTGTAGAGCCCATCCTGCGCGTTCAGCAGGCTGGCGACGCCCTGGTCCAGCGGCTGGGCGACGGCGACCCCGGCGCTCATCAGCCCGGCACCGTTGGCGACGTCCACCATCCAATCGACGAAGCCGCGCAGGAAGTTGCCGTCGCCGATCTGAAGGACGGTGACGGGCAGCCGCGGGGCGCCCGCCGTGTGCGTCACATTGAAGGCGTCGGCGGCGAGCGATTCACGGGAAAGAAGAGGCATGACGGAGGGTCCTTTGGGGATCGGAGTTCAGGCGACGCCGAAGCGGTAGACGATGCGGCCCGCATACCACTGGCCGGGGGCCAGCGCGGTGGAGGGGAAGGACGGAATGTTGACGGCGTTGGGGAAGTGCGACGGCTCCAGGCAGAAGGCGCTGTGCCGGGTGTAGAGCGTGCCGCCCTTGCCCAGGTCGCGCGGCGTCTGGCCGTCGAGGAAATTGCCGGTGTAGACCTGCACGCCGGGTTCGGTGGAGAGGACCTCCAGCACCCGTCCGCTGCCGGGATGGACGACGCGGGCGTGCAGCCCGAGCGCGCCCGCCGGCTTGTCCACCGCGTAATGCAGGTCGTAACCCTTGCCGAGCGCCAGCATTGGGTGGTCGGCAGCGATCCGCGCGCCAAAGGCGGCGGGGCTGCGGAAGTCGAGGGGGGTGCCGGTCACGTCCACCAGCTCCCCGGTGGGGACGGCAGTGGCGTCGAGCGCCAGATAGCGGCTGCCGTTGACCGTCGCCACATGGTCGAGGATGGAGGACCCGGCGTCGCCTGACAGGTTGAAGAAGGTGTGGTCGGTGAAGTTCGCCACGGTCGCCTTGTCCGCCGCCACGGCGGTCCAGGCGATGGTCAGGGCGTTGTCCTCGTCCAGCGTATAGACCAGCCGGACGGGCAGGGTGCCGGGGAAGCCTTCCTCCCCGTCCTGGAAGACGTAGGTCAGCTCCAGGCTCGCCTCGTCCAGTTGCCGCGCGGCGAAGGTGCGGAAGCGCGAACCGCGCTGGCCGCCGTGCAGCGTGTTGGGCGGAGCGTTGACGGCGGTGCGGTGCTCCACCCCGTCCAGCGTGAAGCGTCCACCGCCGATGCGCCCGCAATAGCGTCCGATGAAGGAGCCCATGGAGGGCTGCCCGGCCATCGTTTGCTCCAGCGTCTCGTAGCCCTGCACCACGTCGCCGAGGGCGCCGTCGCGGTCGGGCGCCAGGATCTGGACGATCTTGCAGCCGTAATTGGTGATGCGGACGGCCATGCCCCGGCGGTTGCGCAGGGTGAACAGGTCGGTCGGCGTGCCGTCGATGGTGGCGCGGAAGTCCTCGCGCCGGAGGTCGGCATAAGGCGTCATGGCGTGGGTGCCCCTTGGACCGGAGGATGCCGGAAGGATATTGGATATATTAATATATCAGTTATTGGGGCGAAAGGAGAAAGGCGCCCGACGCCGGAGTGGGCGCTTTTGCCGCACACAACAAGATGGAGAAGGTCGGTGGAGCAACGTCACGTCCGTTCGGGCGTCTCACCTTCTGCGTGGTGGTGTGATGATGACGGCGACGCGACACTCGAGGGTTGCCGGGGCGCCGCGAACCGCCGGCGGGACTGGGGAGGACAGCCGTGACCACCCTCTTTCACGACGCTCTGCACGAGGATTTCGGCACCTGGCCCATCGCTTACATCTCCTATGGCGGGGCGGAGTTCGGCGAGATCAAGGCGGTCGCCGAGGCCATCGGCGATGGTGACGACGGCGCCTATTACGACGCCTGGACCGCGGCGGGCGACCGGCTGGCGCACGAGGCCGATATCGCTTTGTCCAAGGGCCACAAGGCGACCGCCCGTGCCCTCTATCTGCGGGCGAGCGCCTTCCACAACGCCTCCTTCCACCCGCTCTACGGCGCGCCCGTCGATCCGCGCCTGATCGCCGCCTTCCGCAAGGGGACGGCGGCGCTCGACAAGGGACTCTCGCTCGGACCGCGCCCGGCCATCCCGCTGGCCATTCCCTTCGGCGGGATGGCGATGCCCGGCCGCTTCATCCTGGCGGAGGGCTTCGAGACCCGGGTCCGCCCGCTGATCGTCTTCACCAACGGCTACGACGGCACCATCACCGACATGTATTTCGCGTCGGCGGTGGCGGCCTCGCGGCGCGGCTATCACAGCCTGCTGTTCGACGGCCCCGGCCAGGGGGCGATGCTCTACGAGCACGGCGTCCCGCTGCGGCCGGACTGGGAAACGGTGATCGCGGCGGTGGTCGATTTCTCCGAAACCCTGCCGCTCGTCGATGCGGAGCGCATCGCGCTCAGTGGCTGGAGCCTGGGCGGGCATCTCGCCCCGCGCGCCGCGTCGGGCGAGCCGCGCATCGCGGCGCTGATCGCCGATCCCGGCACCTGGAGCATCGCCGACGGCTTCCGCGATGTGGTGGTGCACAAGCTCGGCGTCGCGCCGGAGGCGGCGGCCGATCTCGGCGCCCTGGACCAAGGCGTGATCGACCGCATGAACGCCTTCATCCGCAGCCACCGCCAACTGAACTGGAAGGTCGTGCAGCGCGGTTTTTGGGTGCATGGCGTCGCCGACCTGCGCTCCTACCTCGCCTCCGCGGAGCGGTTCACCATGCGGGGGCGGGCGCAGCTCATCGCCTGCCCGACCCTGATCACCCAGGCGGAGGGTGACGCCCTGTCGGCCGGCGCGGGCGCCTTCTTCGACGCGCTCGTCGGACCGAAGACGCTGATGCGCTTCACCGCCGCCGAGGGCGCTGACGGGCATTGCGAGATGGGTAACCGCTCTCTCCTGAACCTCCGCGTCCTCGATTGGCTGGATGACCGGTTCAAGGTTGGGGGCTGACGCCCCCGCCTCCTGGGTCAGTGATTGTCGCGCGGGATGCCCATGGTCTGGGCGACGCGCTGGTACTTGACGGCGGGCTTCAGCACCATGCCCTCGTCGAGCTGGTCGACGATGCCGCGCTGGATCTCCTGCCAGGGGGTCTGCGACGGCGGGATCGGGTAGCCGCCCGCGGCCTCCAGAGCGGCGCGGCGGTCGGCCAGTTCGCCCTCTGGGATCAGGATGTCGGCGCTGCCGCGGCGCAGGTCGATGCGCACCCGGTCGCCGCTGCGCAGCAGGGCCAGCCCGCCGCCCGCCGCCGCCTCCGGGGACGCGTTGAGGATGGAGGGCGAGCCCGAGGTGCCGGACTGGCGGCCGTCGCCGATGCAGGGAAGGGAATGGACGCCCTGTTTGATCAGCGTGGCGGGGGGCCGCATGTTGACCACCTCCGCCGCCCCCGGATAGCCGATGGGGCCGGTGCCGCGGATGACCAGGATGGTGTAGGCGTCGATGCCCAGGCCGGGGTCGTCGATGCGGTGATGGTAGTCCTCCGGCCCGTCGAAGACGACGACCTTGCCCTCGAACGCCTCCGGGTCCTGCGGGTTGGACAGGTAGCGTTCGCGGAACTCGTCGGAGATGACGCTCGTCTTCATGATGGCGGCGCCGAACAGGTTGCCGCGCAGCACCACGAAGCCGGCGTTGGGCATCAGCGGCTCGTCGATGGGGTGGATCACCCGCGTGTCGAGGATCGGCTGCTGGCGGCAGTTCTCGCCGATGGTCCGGCCGTTGACGGTCGGCGCCCCCTCGTGGATCAGCCCCTTGCCCATCAGCTGGGCGACGACCGCGGGTACCCCGCCGGCGCGGTGGAAGTCCTCGCCCAGATACTCGCCGGCCGGCTGGAGGTTGACCAGCAGCGGCACGTCGTGCCCGTGGGTCTGCCAGTCCTCGACCGTCAGCGGCACGCCGATGTGCTTGGCGATGGCGTTGATGTGGATCGGCGCGTTGGTCGAGCCGCCGATGGCGGAGTTGACGACGATGGCGTTGAGGAAGGCGTCGCGGGTCAGGATGTCGGACGGCTTGAGGTCCTCGCGGACCATCCCGACGATGCGCTTGCCGGTCTCGTAGGCGGCCTGCTGGCGCTCGCGGTAGGGGGCGGGGATGGCGGCGGAGCCGGGGAGCTGCATGCCCAGCACCTCCGCCAGCGAATTCATCGTGGAGGCCGTGCCCATCGTGTTGCAGTAGCCGGTCGAGGGGGCCGACGATGCCACCAGCTCGATGAAGCCCTGATAGTCGATCTCGCCGGCCGCCATCATCTGGCGGGCCTTCCACACGATGGTGCCCGAGCCGGTGCGCTCGCCGCGGAACCAGCCGTTCAGCATGGGGCCGACCGACAGGGCGATGGCCGGGATGTTCACGGTGGCCGCCGCCATCAGGCAGGCGGGGGTGGTCTTGTCGCAGCCGATGGTCAGCACCACCCCGTCGAGCGGGTAGCCGTGCAGCACCTCGACGAGGCCGAGATAGGCGAGGTTGCGGTCGATCGAGGCGGTCGGCCGCTTGCCGGTCTCCTGAATCGGGTGGACGGGGAACTCGATGGCGATGCCGCCGGCGGTGCGGATGCCTTCGCGCAGGCGTTCGGCCAGGACCAGATGGTGCCGGTTGCAGGGGCTGAGGTCGGACCCGGTCTGGGCGATGCCGATGATCGGCGCGCCCGATTGCAACTCCTCCCGCGTCAGCCCGAAATTCAGGTAGCGCTCCAGATAGAGCGCGGTCATGTCGGGGTTGTCGAACCACGCGCGCGACCGCAGCCGCCGGCCGGAGCCGATTTCCGGGTGCTGGGAGGAGGGTTTCGTATCGGACATGTCGGCACCAATTCGGGTTGGGGGCGCGGACCGGGGGCGGCCGGCGCCGGGGTCGTTCGGAGCCTCGTTCGGGCGTCGTTGGGAGTCGGCCGGGCGGTGTGTCCGGCGCTTTACCAGTGAAAGGCGTCGGTGGTGCGCCAGCGCCCGACCAGACAGGCGTCGGCGACCAGTTGCAGAGGACGGGCGTCGACCTCGCCGGCCGCGTCCGCGATCAGATGGTGGAAGCGGCGGTAGATGCCCTGGTACTCGGCGTCGGGCTCGGCCAGCACGGGCACGCCGTCCACGCTCAGCCGTGTGCCGCCGTGGGTCAGGTCGAGCCGCCCGCTGTTCGTTTCAATGGCGATGGTCCAGGTCTGTTCACCCTCCTGGAGGAAGTCGAAGGCGGCCGTGACCGTCCCGACGGCGGAGCCCGCAACGCCCTCCATCCTCAGCGTCGCGGCGATGGGCGTGTCGCGGTTGGCGGGGACCCGCAGTTCGGCGTCGCGGACGACGACGGGGCCGGGCAGGATTTCGGTCAGGATCGACAGAGCGTTGATGCCCGGATCGAAGACGCCGAAGCCTCCCGCCGCGAAAATCCAGTCCTGGCCGGGATGCCAGCGCCGCACGTCCTCCTTCCAGGTGATGGCAACGTGGCGGACGGTGGCGCCGGCCAGCCGCCGCCGCGTGTCGTCCACCGCCGCGTTGAAGCGGGAGTGCCAGGCGGCGAACAGCGTGCGCTTGGCGCCCTCCGCCGCGTCGAGCAGCAGGCGCAGCTCCGTCAGGGTGGCGGCCGGCGGCTTCTCGATCAGGACATGCTTGCCGGCGCGCAGCGCTTCCACCGTCAGGGCGTGGCGGACGGCGGGCGGCGTGGAGATCGCCACGGCGTCGAGGCCGGGCAGGGCGGCCAGCATCTCCCCCTGGCTGCGGAAGACCGGCACGTCGCCGAGGCCGGTTTCCTCCGGGGTGGCGCCGTGCGGGCTGACCACCGCAGCGAGGCGGAACAGGCCGGTGGCGGCGATGGCCGGGACATGCTGGTCGAGGGCGATCTTGCCGAGGCCGACGATGCCGAGGGTGATGGAACGTGTCATGACGGCTCTCACGCCTTGTTCTTGTTGTAGACGTCGATGGTGACGGCGGCGAGCAGCACCATGCCCTTGATGACCTGCTGCCAGTCGATGCCGATCCCCAGGATCGACATGCCGTTGTTCATCACGCCCATGATGAAGGCGCCGATCACCGCTCCGGTCACCCGGCCCACGCCGCCAGACGCCGAGGCGCCGCCGATGAAGCAGGCGGCGATCACGTCCAGCTCGAACGAGACGCCGGCCTTCGGCGTGGCGGTGTTCAGCCTTGCCGCGAAGATCAGACCGGCCAGCGCCGCCAGCACCCCCATGTTGACAAAGGTGTAGAAGCTGAGCCGCCGGGTGTCGATGCCGGACAGCTTGGCCGCCTTCTCGTTGCCGCCCAGCGCGTAGACGCGCCGCCCCACCGTGGTGTTGCGGGTGACGAAGCTGTAGAGCGCGATCAGCACGCTCATGATGATCAGCACGTTGGGCAGGCCGCGGTAGGAGGCCAGCAACTGCCCGACATAGATCAGCACGGCGGCCAGCGCGACGTTCTTCGCAATGAACAGCGGCAGCGGCTCCTGCTCGATGGCGACGCTCTGCCGGCGCAGGCGCGCCTTGGTGTTCATCGCCACCATCGCGGCGGCCACGGCCGCGCAGAGCAGCAGGCTGGTCAGGTGGAACTTGCCCAGGTTGAGGGCGTCCAGCGCCAGGAAGTCCGGGATGAAGCCGGAGCTGAGGCGCTGGAACTCCACCGGGAAGGGACCGACCGACTGGCCGGCCAGCAGGATCAGGCACAGGCCGCGGAAGACCAGCATGCCGGCCAGCGTCACGATGAAGGAGGGGATGCGCAGATAGGCGACCCAGAAGCCCTGCACCGCCCCGATCGCCGCCCCGGCCAGCAGGCACAGCAGCGTCGTGGTGACGAAGTCCAGGTGGAGCCGCACCATCAGCGTCGCCGCCAGCGCCCCGATGAGGGCGACGACGGAGCCCACCGACAGATCGATGTGCCCGGCGACGATCACCAGCAGCATGCCCAGCGCCATGATGACGATGTAGCTGTTCTGCAGCACGAGGTTGGTCAGGTTCAGCGGCTGCAGCAGCGTGCCGTCGGTCATGTACTGGAAGAACAGGACGATGGCGACCAGCGACAGCAGCATGCCGTACTCGCGCATGTGCGCCTTCACGAACCGTCCCATGGACACCCGCGGGCCGCGCGCCGGCAGGTTGAGTTCGGCACTCATGGCAGAGCCTCCCCGGACATCAGCGTCTCGCCGGAGCGCATGATCGCTCCCATGATTTTCTCCTGGCTGGCCTCGGCCGCCGGCATCTCGGCGACCATTTCGCCGGCGTTCATCACGTATATGCGGTCGGCGACGCCCAGCAGCTCCGGCATCTCCGAGGAGATCAGGACGACGCCCCGGCCCTCGGCGACCAGCTGGTTGATGATGGTGTAGATCTCGTACTTGGCGCCGACGTCGATGCCGCGGGTCGGCTCGTCGAGGATCAGCACCTGCGGGCCGGCGAACAGCCACTTGCTGAGCACGACCTTCTGCTGGTTGCCGCCCGACAGGTTCACCGTCTCCTGGAACACGTCGGCACAGCGGATGCGCAGCCGGCGCCGGAACTCCTCGGCCACCTGGACCTCGCGCTCATGGTCGATGACCCAGCGTTTCGCCACACCCCTGAGGTTCGCCAGAGTGACGTTGTGGCGGATGTCGTTGTCGAGCACGAGGCCGAGATGCTTGCGATCCTCCGTCGCGTAGGCGAGGCCGTTCGCCATGGCCCGGCTGATGGTGGAGACGTCGATCTCCCGACCGTCGAGGAAGGCCCGACCGCGGATGTTGCGGCCGTAGGAGCGGCCGAACAGGCTCATCGCGAACTCGGTGCGGCCGGCGCCCATCAGCCCGGCGATGCCCACCACCTCGCCGCGGCGGACGGTCAGGTTCACGTCGCGGACGACGCGCCGGCCGGGATGGGCCGGGTGGTCGGCGCTCCAGCCCTTCACCTCGAACAGCACCTCGCCGGGCACGGTGGTCCGCCTGGGATGGCGGTCCGACAGGGCGCGCCCGACCATGCCGCGGATGATGCGGTCCTGGCTGACCACGGCCTCGCGGCAATCCAGCGTCTCCACTGTCGCGCCGTCGCGCAGGATGGTCACCCGGTCGGCAACCTTGGCGATCTCGTTCAGCTTGTGCGAGATGAGGATGGAGGCGATTCCGCGCGCCTTGAACTGCAGCAGCAGGTCCAGCAGGGCGTCGCTGTCGCTCTCGTTCAGGCTGGCGGTCGGCTCGTCCAGGATCAGCAGCTTGACCTCCTTGGACAGCGCCTTGGCGATCTCCACGAGCTGCTGCTTGCCGACGCCGATGTCGGTGATCAGGGTCTCCGGCGGGTCGTGCAGCCCGACGAGGCGCAGCAGCTCCCGCGCCCGCAGGGTGGCGGCGTCCCAGTCGATCACTCCACGGCTTGCCTGCTCGTTGCCGAGGAACAGGTTCTCGGTGATCGACAGCAGGGGAACCAGCGCCAGTTCCTGGTGGATGATGATGATGCCCAGCCGCTCGCTGTCGGCGATGCCGCGGAAGGCCTGGGGCTGGCCGCGGAAGCGGATCTCGCCGTCGAAGCTGCCTTGCGGGTAGACCCCGCTCAGCACCTTCATCAGCGTCGACTTGCCGGCGCCGTTCTCGCCGATCAGCGCGTGGATCTCGCCCTCGCGGACCGACAGGTTGACGTCGTCCAGCGCCTTCACGCCGGGAAACGTCTTGGTGATGCCCTTCATCTCCAGGATCGGCATCGCCAGACTGGACCGCTCCAGGATGGAGTCCATGAGAATCCTCCAAGGAACCTGCGATCGCCCGAGCGCACCTCAGTCCGGTGGCGGGTCGCTCGCATTTTCAATCCCCTCTACCCTCCGCTCACGCGCAAACGAAGTTTGCGCTGACGCGGCAGGCGGACCTTTGGTCCGCCGAAAGCGGGGAGAGGGTTGGGGTGAGGGGGTTGCGCTTTTGCCGGACGCACCGTCACGCGCATCCCCCTCACCGGCCCTTCGGGCCACCCTCTCCCCAGAGGGTAGAGGGTTATGAAAGCCAAATGCGCCCACCCCGCGCCGCTTCGTCACTTGAACTGGGCTTCGGTGTAGTAGCCGCTGCCGACCAGCGTGCTCTTCCAGTTCGACGCGTCCACGCTGACCGGCTTCAGCAGGTAGGCCGGGACGACCTTCTTGCCGTTGTCGTAGGTCTTAGTGTCGTTGACCGGCGGCGTGCCGCCACCCAGCACCGCGTCGACCATCTCGACCGTGACCCGGGCAAGCTCGCGGGTGTCCTTGAAGACGGTGGCGCGCTGCTCGCCTGCCAGGATCGACTTGATCGAGGGCACCTCGGCGTCCTGGCCGGTCACCACCGGCATCGGCTGCGACGGCGAGCCGTAGCCGACCCCCTTCAGCGAGGAGATGATCCCGATGCTGATCCCGTCGTAGGGCGACAGCACGGCGTCGACGCGGCGGTTGCCGTAAAAGGCGCTCAGCAGGTTGTCCATGCGGGCCTGGGCGGTGGCGCCATCCCAGCGCAGGGTGGACACCTTGTCCATGCCCACCTGGCCGCTGCCCACCTTCAGCTTGCCGCTGTCGATGTAGGGCTGCAGCACCGACATGGCGCCGTTGTAGAAGAAGTAGGCGTTGTTGTCGTCGGGGGAGCCGCCGAACAGCTCGATGTTGAAGGGACCCTTGCCGTCCTTCAGGCCCAGCGCGTCGACGATGTAGCTGCCCTGGAGCACGCCGACCTGGAAATTGTCGAAGGTCGCGTAATAGTCCACGTTCTCCGACCCGCGGATCAGCCGGTCGTAGGCGATGACCTTGACCCCGCGGTCCTTGGCCTGCTGAAGCACGTCGGTCAGCGTCGTGCCGTCGATGGCGGCGATCACCAGAACCTTGCTGTTCTTGGCGACCATCGTCTCGATCTGGGCAAGCTGGTTGGGGATGTCGTCCTCGGCGTATTGCAGGTCGGTCTTGTAGCCCTTGGCCTGGAACTGCTTGACCATGTTGTTACCGTCGTCGATCCAGCGGGCCGAGGACTTGGTGGGCATCGCGATGCCGACGGTGGGCTTGTCCTGCGCCAGCGTCGGCGTGGCGGCGACGGTGAGGGCCAGCACGCCGACGGCCATCCCGGCCAGTGTGGTCGTGAACGAAGAAGACATGGGCCGATTTCCTCCCCCTTCTGCGGCACCGGGTTGACCACACCCGCGGCTCTTGAACGGGTGTCGGGTGGCGCAATGTTTGTAAGGCTAGCAATCGGCCGAAAAACCATAACTGTCAAATACGATTATTGGCGGAATCCATACACATTTCGATATCACTTGAAGGGCCCGCTTGTGGCGTTTCCTGCGCGCGGCGCATCTTCGCGTCGGACGCCGCCCGCAAGGCGGCCAGGGCGGTGCGGGCGCCCGGCGACAGCGGGCGGTCCTTCAGCCAGAAAATGCCGTAGGGCTCGACGCTGAAGCGCTTGTGGAAGGGCACGATGGTGCAGCTGCCGGTGGGGGAGAACACCTGGGCGAGCGCGCGGGCGAAGACGGTGACCGAATCGTTCTCGGCGACCATCGCCAGGGAAATGACGGGCGAGGCGCTTTCGATCACCTTGCGCGGCGGCGGAACCCCCTCGGCGCGGAACAGCGCCTCGACCCGGCTGCGCAGCAGGCTCCCCAGGGGCTGGAGAATCCAGGTGGCGTCCACCAGATCGGCGGCGGTCAGCGGGCGGCCGAGCCGCAGCAGCGGGTGGCCGTCGCGGCAGACGAAGCACAACTCCTCGCTGCTGATTTCCTGATAGTCGAAGCACGCGGCGTCGACGTGGTCGGGCAGGCGGCCGATCGCGAAATCCATGACGCCCTGCCGGACCCGCTCGGCCAGCACGTCGCTGGTTTCCACCGCCACGGCGATCTTCAGGTCGGGGTGATCGCGGGTCAGCGTGGTGATCACCGGCACCACCAGTTCCACCGCCGGAGCCATCACCGTGCCGATGGAGACGCTGCCGCTGTGGCCGGCCAGCAGGTCGTTCAGCTCCTCCCCCGCCTCCTGCAGGCCGCTGAGGATCGCCCGCGCGTGGCGGATCATCAGGCCGCCGTACCAGTTCGGCTCGACGCCGCGGCCATGGCGCTCGAACAGGGTGACGCCCAGCGACTCCTCCAGATCGCCCAGCAGCTTCGAGGCGGCGGGCTGCGACATGGTCAGGCTGGCGGCGGCGCGGTGCAGGTTGCGGTGCTCGTCCAGCGCCACGAAGAGTTGGAGATGGCGCAGCTTCAGCCGGGCCTTGAGGAACCAGTTGGCCGGGAAACGGTGGGGGGTCACGGGCGGGGGCCTCCGGTCTGGCGAGGCGCCGACATACGAAATCTCGTATCGCCGGCGCCGATATTCGTATTGGACGATTATCAGAACGCTCTCTATTGTTGGCATGGTCAACAAAATTCAGAACGGGACCGCGAGGGGGAGGCGACACGGCATGCCGCAGGAGGTTCGTTGCGTCTGGCCCGCCCGGGCGCTCCTGGGCGAAGGCCCGCTGTGGTCGCCGGGGCAGGGCGCCGTCTTCTTCGTCGACATCCACGGATCGCGGATTCTGCGCCACGGGCTCGACGACGGGTCCCGAACGGACTGGGCGCTGGAGGATGCGGCCTGCTGGCTGGTGGAATGCGTCGACGGCGACGGCTTCATCGCCGGGCTGCGCTCGCGCCGGGTGGTCCGCCTGCGGTTGGAGCCGGGCCGCGCGGTGATTGCCGGGGAGCTGACCCGGATCGACCCCGACCGGCCGGGCAACCGGCTGAACGACGCCAAGGCCGACGCGCAGGGGCGCCTGTGGATCGGCAGCATGGACGACGGGGAGGAAGCGCCGTCCGGCGCCTTCCACCGGCTCGACCCCGATGGGGCGATCGTACGTGTGGACGAGGGCTACACCGTCGCCAACGGCCCGGCCCTGTCCCCGGACGGGCGGACGCTCTACCACACCGACAGCGCGGCGCGGACGATCCACGCCTTCGATCTGGACGGCGCGGGACGGCTATCCGGGAAGCGCGCCCACATCCGCTTCGCCGAGGCCGACGGCTATCCCGACGGCATGACCTGCGACGCCGAGGGCGGCCTGTGGGTGGCCCATTGGGACGGCGGACGGGTCAGCCGCTTCCGGCCCGACGGCACGCTCGACCGTGCGATCGCGCTGCCGGTGTCGCGCGTCACCTCCTGCGTCTTCGCCGGCCCCGCCCTCGACCGGCTGTTCGTGACCACCGCGGCGCATGGCATCGGCCGTGACGGCCGGCCGGACGAACCGCTGGCCGGCGCGCTGTTCGAGTGCGATCCCGGCGGCGTTCGCGGCCTGCCGCCCGGCCGCTTCGGGCATCCGCCGGGCTGACCCGGCCCCCCTCCGCATACCCGACAGAAGGACCCCAACGGCCATGGCCCCCAGCGCCCGCCCCTATCGGGGAGTGTTTCCCGTCGTTCCCACCATCTTCACCGAGACGGGGGACCTCGACCTCGCCGGGCAGACGCGCTGCGTCGATTTCATGATCGACGCCGGCTCCGACGGCCTGTGCATCCTCGCCAATTTCTCCGAGCAATTCGTGCTGACCGACGCCGAGCGCGAGCTGCTGATGGAGACCATCCTCGGCCACGTCGCCGGCCGGGTGCCGGTGATCGTCACCACCACCCATTTCAGCACCGCCGCCTGCGCGGCGCGCAGCCGCCGCGCCCAGGAGCTGGGGGCCGCCATGGTGATGGTCATGCCGCCCTACCACGGCGCCACCATCCGCGTGCCCGAGGCGGGCATCGTCGCGTTCTTCCAGCGGGTGTCCGACGCCATCGACATCCCCATCATGATCCAGGACGCGCCGGTCAGCGGCACCGCGCTGTCGGCGGAGCTGCTGGCCCGCATGGCGCGGGAGATCGCCAACGTCGCCTACTTCAAGGTCGAGGTGCCGCAGGCCGCCGCCAAGCTGCGCCGGCTGATCGAGCTGGGCGGCGACGCCGTCGAGGGGCCGTGGGACGGCGAGGAGGCGATCACCCTGCTGGCCGACCTCGACGCCGGGGCCACCGGCGCGATGACGGGCGGCGCTTATCCCGACGGCATCCGCCAGATCATCGATCCCTTCCTGGCCGGCGACCGCGAGGCGGCGGTGGCGGCCTACGGGCGCTGGCTGCCGCTGATCAACCACGAGAACCGCCAGTGCGGCCTCGCCACCGCCAAGATCCTGATGAAGGAGGGCGGCATCATCGCCTGCGACGCCGTGCGCCACCCGCTGGCCGACCCGCACCCGGCCAGCCGCGCCGGCCTGCTCGACGCCGCCCGCCGCCTCGACCCGCTGGTCCTGCGCTGGGCGCGCTGAGAACAGCGCCACCCCTCGCCAAACCGGGAGACCCATGATGACCATCACCGGCGAGATGCTGATCGGCGCCGAGTGCCACCGCGGGATCGACGGCGCTTTCCGCGCCGTCGATCCCGCCACCGGCGCGGAACTGGAGCCGGTCTTCGGCGGTGGCGGGGCGGCGGAGGTCGAGCGCGCCTGCGCGCTGGCCTGGGCCGCCTTCGACGCCTTTCGCGAGACCGGGCTGGAGGCGCGAGCCGCCTTCCTGGAAACCATTGCCGCGAACATCCTCGATCTCGGCGACGCGCTGATCGTCCGCGGCATGGCCGAGAGCGGCCTACCGCGCCCGCGGCTGGAGGGGGAGCGGGGCCGCACGGTCGGCCAGCTCCGCCTGTTCGCCCAGACGGTGCGCGAGGGCGGCTGGCTGGAGGCCCGCATCGACCCGGCCCAGCCGGAGCGCAAGCCGCTGCCGCGCCCCGACGTCCGGCAGCGCCACATCCCACTCGGCCCGGTCGCGGTGTTCGGCGCGTCGAACTTCCCGCTGGCCTTTTCGGTGGCCGGCGGCGACACCGCGTCGGCCCTTGCCGCCGGCTGCCCGGTGGTGGTCAAGGGCCATTCCGCCCATCCCGGCACGTCGGAGCTGGTCGGCCGGGCCATCCGGGCGGCGGTGGCCTCCTGCGGACTGCCTGAGGGCGTCTTCTCGCTGCTGTTCGGCGTCGGCAACCCCATCGGAACGGCGCTGGTGTCCGACCCGCGCATCAGGGCGGTGGGCTTCACCGGCTCGCGCGGCGGCGGCCTCGCTTTGATGGAAGCGGCGGCCCGACGGCCCGAACCCATCCCGGTCTACGCGGAGATGAGCAGCATCAACCCGGTCTTCCTGATGCCGGCGGCGCTGGCGGCGCGGGCCGAGGCGCTGGGCAAGGGCTTCGTGGCGTCCCTGACCATGGGCGCCGGCCAGTTCTGCACCAACCCCGGCATCCTGCTGGGCGTCGACGGGCCGGACCTCGACCGCTTCGTGGCCGCCGCGGTGAACGCGCTGGGCGGCAGCGCCGCCTCGACCATGCTGACCCCAAGTATCCACGCCGCCTATGATTCGGGGGTGGCGCGGCTGTCCGGCAGCGCCGCCGTGGCGACGCTCGCCCGCGGGCTGGCCTGTTCCGGCCCGAACCAGGCGCAGGCCGCCCTGTTCGGCACGACGGCCGACGCCTTCCTCGCCGACACGGCCTTGCAGGACGAGGTGTTCGGGGCGGCGTCGCTGCTGATCCGTTGCCCGGACGTCGCGGCGATGCGGACCGTCGCCGAGCGGCTGGAGGGCCAGCTCACCGCGACCGTGCAGATGGAGCCGGCGGACGGCGCCGCCGTGGCCGCCCTGCTGCCGACGCTGGAGCGCAAGGCGGGGCGCATCCTGGCCAATGGCTGGCCGACCGGCGTCGAGGTCTGCCACGCCATGGTGCATGGCGGCCCCTTCCCGGCGACCTCGGACAGCCGGACCACCTCGGTCGGCACCTTGGCGATCCGGCGCTTCCTGCGCCCGGTCTGCTACCAGGACATTCCCGTCGCCCTGCTGCCGGAGGCGCTGCGCGACGGCAACCCGCTCGGCCTGTGGCGGCGGATCGACGGCGCGCCCGCCCAAGCCTGAGAAAAGGACGGGCGTGAGGGAAGGACCGGCAACGCATTGCCCGCATCGGGCGATCATGTCGGTTTCGGTATCGCTTCGGTCGAGAATCGTATTGGACAGATATGGTTTTCGGCGCCTAATGTTTGCGCAACGAACAGATGCGAACGGGCGCCGCCCGGATCGATGACAAGACACCCCAGGGGAGTGAAACGGTATGTCCAGGACATGGCTGATCTCCGCCGCCGCCGCCGCGGCCTTGTTGATCGGGCTCGGCGGTGCGCAGGCCGCCGACAAGAAGCTGGTGGTCGGCTTCTCGCAGATCGGCTCGGAATCGGGCTGGCGCGCCGCCGAGACCAAGACCGCCAAGACGGAGGCCGAGAAGCGCGGGATCGACCTGAAGATCTCCGACGCCCAGCAGAAGCAGGAGAACCAGATCAAGGCCGTGCGCTCTTTCGTCGCCCAGGGCGTGGACGCCATCTTCATCGCCCCCGTGGTGGCGACCGGCTGGGATTCGGTGCTGAAGGAGGCCAAGGAGGCGAAGATCCCCGTCGTCCTGCTCGACCGCCAGATCGAGACCCGGGACCCCGGCCTCTACATGACCGCCGTCACCTCCGACACGGTGCTTGAGGGCCGGGTCGCCGGCGAGTGGCTGGCCAAGCAGACCGGCGGCACCTGCAACGTGGTCGAACTCCAGGGCACCGTCGGCTCCTCCCCCGCCATCAACCGCAAGAAGGGCTTCGACGAGGTCGTCGCCAAGAATCCCGGCATGAAGATCGTCCGCACCCAGTCCGGCGACTTCACCCGCGCCAAGGGCAAGGAGGTGATGGAGAGCTTCATCAAGGCGGAGAACGGCGGCAAGGGCATCTGCGCGGTCTACGCCCACAACGACGACATGGCGGTCGGCGCCATCCAGGCGATCAAGGAGGCCGGGCTGAAGCCGGGCAAGGACATCCTGGTCGTGTCCATCGACGGCGTGCCCGACATCTTCAAAGCGATGGCCGAGGGCGAGGCCAACGCGACCGTGGAACTGACCCCGAACATGGCCGGCCCGGCCTTCGACGCGCTGGTCGCCTTCAAGAAGGATGGCAAGGCGCCGCCGAAGTGGATCCAGACGGAGTCGGCCCTGTTCACCCCGGACACCGCCAAGGCCGAGTACGAACGCCGCAAGGACGCCTACTGACCCGGCCGTCCCACGGAACCGCCGGCGAGGCCCCCGCATGACGGACTCCACCCTCACCGCGTCCCCGCCGCTTCTGGCGATCCGCGGCCTGTCCAAGGCTTTCCTGGGCGTCCAGGCGCTCGACGGCGTGGATTTCACCGTGCGCCACGGCGAGATCCACGCGCTGCTCGGCGAGAACGGCGCCGGCAAGTCGACGCTGATCAAGACGCTGACCGGCGTCTACCAGCGCGACGCCGGCACCGTGACGCTGGAGGGGCGGGCCATCGCCCCCCGCGGCGTGGAGGAGGCGCAGCGCCTGCACATCGGCACCGTCTATCAGGAGGTGAACCTGCTGCCGAACCTGTCGGTGGCGGAGAACCTGTTCCTCGGCCGGCAGCCGATGCGGTTCGGTCTGGTCGACCGTGGCGCCATGCGGCGGCGGGCGCGGGCGGTGCTGATCCCCTACGGCCTGACCCTCGACGTGACGGCGCCGCTCGGCCGCTTCTCGGTGGCGACGCAGCAGATCGTCGCCATCGCCCGCGCGGTGGACATGTCGGCCAAGGTGCTGATCCTCGACGAGCCGACCGCCAGCCTCGACGCGCAGGAGGTGGCGGTCCTGTTCAAGGTGATGCGGACCCTGCGCTCGCGCGGCATCGGCATCGTCTTCGTCACCCATTTCCTCGATCAGGTCTACGCGCTGTGCGACCGCATCACCGTGCTGCGCAACGGCCGTCTGGTGGGGGAGCGGCGCACCGCGGAGCTGCCGCGCCTCGACCTCGTCGCCATGATGCTGGGGCGGGAGCTGGAAGCGGCGGCCCACCGCATCGCCCCGCCGGCCGACGACGGGGAGGAGGACGCCCGGCCGCCGCTGGTCCGCTTCCGCGGCTACGGCAAGGCGCGCAGCGTCGAGCCCTTCGACCTCGCCATCCGCCCCGGCGAGGTGGTGGGGCTCGCCGGGCTCCTCGGCTCCGGCCGGACGGAGACGGCGCGGCTGGTCTTCGGCATGGACCGCGCCGACCGCGGCGAGGCGGCGGTGGACGGTCAAGCGGTGCGGCTGCGCGGTCCGCGCGACGCCATCCGGCTTGGCTTCGGCTTCTGCCCGGAGGACCGCAAGAAGGAGGGCATCGTCGGCGCGCTGTCGGTGCGCGAGAACATCATCCTGGCGCTCCAGGCCCGCCAGGGCTGGCTGCGGCCGATCCCGCGCCGCCGCCAGGAGGAGATCGCCGACCGCTTCATTCGCCTGCTCGACATCCGCACGCCCCACGCCGAGCAGCCGATCCAGCTCCTGTCCGGCGGCAACCAGCAGAAGGCGCTGCTCGCCCGCTGGCTGGCGACCGAGCCGCGCCTGCTGATTCTCGACGAGCCGACGCGCGGCATCGACGTCGGCGCCCACGCCGAGATCATCCGCCTGATCGAGCGGCTGTACGCCGACGGCATGGCCCTGCTGGTCGTCTCGTCGGAGCTGGAGGAGATCGTCGCCTACAGCCGCCGCGTCGTCGTGCTGCGCGACCGCCGCCACGTGGCGGAGCTGAGGGGAGGGGAGGTCGCCGTGGACCGCATCGTCGCCGCCATCGCGTCGGAGTCCGCTCCCGTGGAGCCGCGCCCATGACGCGGTCGGCCCCCGGCCCGTCGCGCAACCTGCCGCAATACGGCGCGCTCGCCGCCGTGCTGCTGGCCAACTGGCTGCTCTTCCCCGACTTCTTTTCCATCCGCCTGCAGGACGGCCGGCTGTTCGGCAGCCTGATCGACGTGCTGAACCGTGGTGCCCCGGTGGCGCTGCTCGCCATCGGCATGACCATGGTCATCGCCATCCGCGGCGTCGACCTGTCGGTGGGCGCGGTGATGGCAATCTCCGGCGCGGTCGCCGCCACCCTGACCCAGGCGGGCTGGGGGTTGCTCCCGGTGCTCGCGGCGTCGCTGGCGGCCGGCCTGCTCTGCGGCCTGTGGAACGGGCTTCTGGTGGCGGTCCTGCGCATCCAGCCGATCGTCGCCACCCTGATCCTGATGGTCGCCGGCCGCGGCATCGCCCAACTGGTCACCGAGGGGCAGATCGTCACCTTCACCAGCCCCGGCCTCGCCTTCATCGGCAGCGGGTCGTTCCTGACCGTGCCGATGCCGGTGGTCATCACCGCCGTCCTGCTGGGGGCGACCGCGCTGCTGGTCCGGACGACCGCGCTGGGGCTGATGATCGAGGCGGTCGGCGTCAACCGGCTGTCCAGCGCCGGGGCGGGCGTCAACACGCCGGTCGTGCTGATCGCCGTCTATGTCTGGTGCGGCCTGTGCGCCGCGGTCGCCGGTCTGGTGGTCGCCGCCGACATCCGCGGCGCCGACGCCAACAACGCCGGTCTGTGGCTGGAGCTGGACGCCATCCTGGCGGTGGTGGTCGGCGGCACGTCCCTGCTCGGCGGCCGGTTCGGGCTGCTGCTATCGGTGGTGGGCGCGCTGATCCTCCAAGCGATGAACACCGGCATCCTGCTGAGCGGTTTCAAGCCGGAGTTCAACCTGATCGTCAAGGCGGGCGTCCTGATGGTCGTCCTGCTGCTGCAGTCGCCGACCCTGACGCTGTTCCTGCCGCGTCCGGCACCCCGGCCCGTCCGGGCGTCGACACCGCCACGGGCCAAGCCCGAGAGCCGAAGCCCGAGCGCGGGAACGTGACGCCATGATCCACCGCTTCCTTCCCCTGCTGGTGACCAGCGCCGTCCTAGTGGTCGGCTTCCTGCTCTGCGCCGCGCAGTTCCCCAACTTCGCCTCGCTGCGGGTCGTCGGCAACCTGCTGACCGACAACGCCTTCCTCGGCATCACCGCGGTCGGCATGACCTTCGTGATCCTGTCGGGCGGCATCGACCTGTCGGTGGGGGCGGTGATCGGCTTCACCACGGTGCTGCTGGCGGTGCTGATCGAGCAGGGCGGCTGGCACCCCGTCTCCGCCTTCGCGGTGGCGCTGGCGGTGGCCGGCGGCTTCGGCGCGGCGATGGGCGCCGTCATCCATGTCTTCCAGATGCCGCCCTTCATCGTCACGCTGGCCGGCATGTTCGTCGCCCGCGGCCTCGGCTTCGTGCTGAGCACCGATTCCATTCCGATCAACCACCCGCTCTACGCCGAACTGGGCGACTGGGCGCTGCGTTTCGACGGCGGGGGCAAGCTGACGCTGCCGGCGCTGCTGATGCTGGGGGTGGTGGCCGCCGCGGTGGTCTGCGCCCACTGGACGCGCTTCGGCGCCAACCTCTACGCGCTGGGCGGCAACCGCCAGTCGGCGGAGCTGATGGGCGTGCCGGTCGGCCGCACGACGGTGGCGGTCTACGCCCTGTCGGGGCTGCTGGCTGGGTTGGCCGGGATCGTCTTCTCGCTCTACACCGGGGCCGGCTATTCGCTGGCGGCGACCGGGGTGGAGCTGGACACCATCACCGCGGTGGTGATCGGCGGCACGCAGTTGACCGGCGGCTACGGCTATGTGATCGGCACCTTCATCGGCGTGCTGATCCAGGGGCTGATCCAGACTTACATCACCTTCGACGGCAGCCTGAGCAGCTGGTGGACGAAGATCGCCATCGGCGTCCTGCTGTTCGTCTTCATCCTGCTGCAGAAGGGCCTGCTGGCGGTCTGGACCGGCCGCGGCGGCGCCCCGGCGGAGGCGTAACCCCGTCTACTTGGTGGGCGCGGTCGCCAGGATGACCTTGTTCATGAAATTTTCGGCCTGCCCCTTCACGACCAGCGGGAAGGCGTCGGCAACGGCGTCGATCAGCGGGTCGAGCCAGCTCTGCTCGGCCTTGGCGAAGTCGTGGAGGACATAGCCGCTGACCCGGTCCTTGTCGCCGGGATGGCCGATGCCCAGGCGGATGCGCCAGTACTCCTTGCCGAGATGCGCGTCGATGGAGCGCAGGCCGTTGTGCCCGCCATGCCCGCCGCCCTTCTTCACCCGGATCTTGCCGGGCGGCAGGTCCAGCTCGTCATGGATGACGACGACGTCCTCGGGCTTCATCTTGAAGAACTGCACGGCCGCGGTGACCGACTGGCCGGACAGGTTCATGAAGGTCAGCGGTTCCAGGGCGATCACCTTCTCGCCGCCGATCGTGCCCTCGGCGGTCTGACCCTGGAAGCGTTTGCGCCAGGGGCCGAAGCCGTGGCGGCGGGCGATCTCCTCCACCGCCATGAAGCCGATGTTGTGCCGGTTGCGCACGTACTCGGCGCCAGGGTTGCCCAATCCCACCAGCAGCAGCATGGCGCATTCTCCTCATCTCGAAACAGCGTAGGCCGGAAACGAAACAGGGGGCCGAAGCCCCCTGTCGCAACCCCAAAGGCGGCTTCCGATCAGGAAGCGGCGGCCTCGGTGGCTTCGCCCTCTTCGGACTTCAGGCCCGACGGGGCGACGATCGTGGCGATCGTGAAGTCGCGGTCGGTGATGGTCGAGGCGACACCCTCCGGCAGCTTCACCGAAGAGATGTGGATCGAATCGCCGACGTCGTAGCCCTCGCAGGAGATCGTGATCTGCTCCGGGATGTTGCCGGCGGAGACGGTCACGTCCAGCTCGTGGCGGACGATGTTGAGCACGCCGCCGCGCTTCAGGCCCGGCGACTTCTCCTGGTCGACGAACTCGACCGGAACCTGCACGGTGGTGCGGGTTTCGGCGGAGACGCGCAGGAAGTCGACGTGCAGCGGGACGTCGGTGACCGGATGGAACTGCACGTCGCGCGGCAGGACCCGGTGGGTGGCGCCATCGACGGTGACGTCGAACAGGTGCGTGAAGAAGCCCGCCTGGTTCAGAACACGGGTGAACGTGAACTTCTCCAGCGAAATCATAATGGGGGCCTGCTTGCCACCGTAGATCACGGCCGGGATACGGCCATCACGACGGGTCTGGCGGGCGGTCCCCTTGCCGGCCCGGTCGCGCGCTTCGGCGCTGAGCGGAACGATCTGCGTCATCGGAAGAACTCCTTGAACGGAAAAAAGCGCCAGCCTCCAGGGGTGCTGACGCGTGGGCGCGGTGATTAAGCCATGCGGGGCGCGGCGTCAAGGACAGAGTCCGGAAACGCCCGGATGGCCCTTATGAAAAGATGACGCCCATGAAAAAAGCCCTTCCCCCGCGAAGGGGAAGGGCTTTTCGCGTGTGGTCCGGCGCCGTTACGAGAACAGGCTCGACACCGAACGCTCCTCGCTGATGCGGGTGATCGCGTCGGCGAGCAGCGGGGCGATGGTGAGCTGGCGGATGTTGCGGGACACGCGCACGGCCTCGGTCGCCTGGATGCTGTCGGTGGTGACGAGCTGCTCCAGCGGCGACACGGCCACGCGGGCCACCGCACCGCCGGACAGGACGCCGTGGGTGCAATAGGCGTGGACCGACTTCGCGCCGGCGTCCATCAGGGCGACCGCGGCGTTGCACAGCGTGCCGCCCGAATCCACGATGTCGTCGAGCAGGATGCAGCGGCGGTTCTTGACGTCGCCGATGATGTTCATCACCTCCGACACGCCGGCGCGCTCACGCCGCTTGTCGATGATGGCGAGATCGGCGTCCAGCCGCTTGGCCAGCGAGCGGGCGCGCACCACGCCGCCGACGTCGGGCGACACCATCGTCACCTCGCCGATGTCCTCGAAGGTCGCGCGGATGTCCTTCTCGAACACCGGGGCGGCCATCAGGTTGTCGGTCGGGATGTCGAAGAAGCCCTGGATCTGGCCCGCGTGCAGGTCCATGGTCAGCACGCGGTTGGCGCCGGCCTGGGTGATCAGGTTGGCGACCAGCTTGGCCGAGATCGGCGTGCGCGGGCCGGTCTTGCGGTCCTGGCGCGCATAGCCGTAGTAGGGGAGGACCGCCGTGATGCGCCGGGCCGACCCGCGACGCAGGGCGTCGATGGTGACCAGCAGCTCCATCAGGTTGTCGTTGGCCGGGAACGACGTCGACTGGACCACGAACACGTCTTCGCCGCGCACGTTCTCCAGGATTTCGACGAACACCTCCATGTCCGAAAAACGGCGGATGCTCGCTTTGGTCAGCGGCACGCCGAGACAGGTGGAGATGGCCTCGGCCAGCGGACGGTTGCTGTTGCCGGCAAGCACCTTCATCGCAGTCGGCTCTCTCTGCAGGGAATAGGTTCCGGTGCGCCCGTCAGTCCCTTGCCGACGCCGCCCCTTGAAAACGCGGCGGACCATAACAAAGGGGCGCACCTATGTAAACGTTCCATGACGGGCGGTTCAAGACGCCGCAGCCAGCCGGCCCTGCGATTCCCGCATGGCGCAAGCGTGGCGGCAGGACGCCTGCGCATCACCGCACGGCGAACTTCGCAAGGTGCGATTTCATGGGCAGATCGGCCTTCACGAAATGGTCGAAGAACCAGAACTGCAGAAGCTCGTCCGCCTTGGCCTTCACATAGCTGTATTCGAAGGCCGACTCCTCGGCGTCCACCTGCCCGATGATGTCGTCCAGAAGGGTGGCCAGCCGGCGGTGCTGCGCCCGGTGTTCCTCCAGATGCGGGTAGCGCATGGAGGCCTGGACCCGCTCCTCCCGCAGGAAGTGGCGGACCGAGACGCGGCGCAGCTCGTTCAGCAGGGCCAGCGCCGGCTTGCGCTCCGCTTCCTCACCCGGCAAGGCGACGAAGCGGCGGATCAGTTCGTGCTGCATCCGGTGATCGGCGTCCAGCCCGCCGTTGTCGAGCACCATCCGCGCGCTGCGCCAATCGCTTCGCCCGTCGCCGCCCCGCCCATCGGCCCGATGCGTGTCTTCCCGGTGCGCGTCCATCGTCATGCCGGCGTCTCCCTCTCCGGAATGCCCTCACCCTTGAGAATCGATCTTACCCGAAATGGGTCGTATCGCAATCAGTCAGAGGTAAGAACAAATTTCGGGCGGGAACTTTTCTGTCGTGTTCAGCCCTGAAGGACGATGGCCGAGAGGCCGCGCCCATAGTCCTTCTCACCACGCAGGCAGGACCGGCGGTAGCTGAAGAAGCGGTCCTCCTCGACCACCGTGTCGTTGGGGCAGCGCTGGATGATCTGCACCCCGGTATCGCCCAGGCGGCGGGTGATGTAGCCGGCCAGATCGAACAGGAAATGATCCAGGCGGCGGGCCGGCGCGAAATAATCGCGGTTGCGCGGGTCTTCCGACAGGAAGGGGGCGGGGAATTCAGGCCCGACTTCGTAGGAGCGCTGGGCGATGCAGGGGCCGATGGCGGCGACGATGCGGTTGCGCTTGGCGCCCAGTTCTTCCATCCGCGCGATGGTTGCCTCCAGCACGCCGCCCTTGGCGCCCTTCCAGCCGGCGTGGGCGGCGCCGATGACGCGGGCCTTCTCGTCGGCGAACAGCACCGGGGCGCAGTCGGCGGTGAGGATGCCCAGCGCGATGCCCGGACGGTCGGTCGCCATGGCGTCGGCGTGGGGCGCCTGATCGGGCGTCCAAGGCTCGGTGACCGCGACGCAGGTCGGGCTGTGCACCTGATAGCAGGTGACGAGCCGCTCCGGCGGGACGTCCATGCGGGCCGCGGCGCGCGCGCGGTTCTCCGCCACGGCGGCGGGCGCGTCCCCGGAGCCGAAGCCGACGTTCAGCGAGGCGTACAGCCCCGTCGACACGCCACCGGTGCGGGTGAAGAAGGCGTGTCGGATGTGGGTGATGTCGTTCAGCGCGCCAAGCGTAATCACGAACCCGTCCCTTTGCTGTCGCGGTCTCTTGTTAATTTGCCAGATCCGGGCTTTCGAAGCCCGCCGGAGGCCCCAGGCCGGGGGAGGCGAGGGCCAGAACCTTGAAGAGGGTGCCCATTTGGTCGGGCCCGATCAAGCGGGCCAGTGCGGAGTCGATGTCCGCGGTCTGCATCGCCGTGGCGCTGCGCTTCAGCGCGGCGGCGCGCGGCTGGATGCCCAGCCGGACCAGCCAGTCGCGCTGGTCCACCGGACCGAAGCTCTCCGCCCCGCCCTCGCGGGCCGCGGCGGCGATGGCGGCGAAATCCACATGGGCGGTCAGGTCGGCCTCGCCCGGCGCGTCGAGCACCGGGGCGTAGGCGTGGCGGCGCAGCGCCTGGAGCGTGTCGCCGACCGCCGGACCGCCGCGGTAGCCGTAGTCGATCACCAGCGCCGCGCCGGGGTGGGCGGCCAGACGCTCCCCGATCACGCGGGCCACCGCCTGGGAGGCCGGGGAGACCTCGACCACGCTGCCCTCCGGCGCGTCGCGCAGGGCAGGTGGAATCAGCCGGGCGCCGGCGCTGCCGAAGGCCTCCAGGACGAAGCGGAAGCGGGGCGTTTCGGCGGGAGCCGCAGTGTCGATGTCGATCAGCCGCTCGAACCAGCCGTGGTTGGTCTTCTGGACCTGACGGATGGGCAGGGCGTCGAAGAACTCGTTGGCGAGGATCAGGGTCGGGCCTTCGGGCACATCCTTCAGCCGGTCGTGCCAAGCGACCGGAGTGCCGGCCAGGGTTTCCTTCTGGCGGGCGCGAAGCGTCGGGCTGGTCTCCACCAGATGGACCTGGGCGGCCTCACGGAAGGCGGGAACCAGCGCGGCGGCGCGCAGGGCGTCCTGCATCAGCGTGCCGCGGCCCGGCCCCAGCTCCACCAGATGGAAGGGGGCGGGGCCGCCCAGCCGCGCCCAGGTATCGACGCACCACAGCCCGGCCAGCTCGCCGAACATCTGGCTGATTTCCGGGGCGGTGGTGAAGTCGCCGGACACGCCGAAGGGGTCCTGGCGCATGTAGTAGCCAAAGCGCGGATGCCCCAGCGCCTCCGCCATGAAGGCGGCGACCGACAGCGGCCCGTCCATCAGGATGCGGCGGGCGAGGTGGCGGGCGAGGCTGTCCGGGGCGGCATCACTCATGACGGTACCTTCCGAACTCAGACGGCGGCGGGGCGGCGGCGGGCCTGGGCGACCAGCCACACACCGAACAGAACCATCGGCACCGACAGAAGTTGTCCCATCGTCGCCCCGGCATAGAGGAATCCGAGCTGCGCGTCCGGCTCGCGGAAGAACTCCGCGATGATGCGCGACAGGCCGTAGCCGATGAAGAAGATACCCGCCGTCATGCCGGCCCGCCCGCGCACGGCGGGCATCCGCACCAGGATGGCCAGGAGGACGAACAGCACCGCCCCCTCCAGGAAGGCTTCATAGAGCTGGCTGGGGTGCCGTGGCACCTGCAGCGGGTCGCGCGGGAACACCACCGCCCAGGACACGTCGGGCGCCGGGCGGCCGTACAGCTCGCCGTTGATGAAGTTGGCGATGCGGCCGAAGAACAGCCCGATGGGGGCCGCCGCGGCGATCAGGTCGCCGAAGGCCAGCGGCGACAGGCCGCGCTTCCAACAGAACAGCAGGATCGCGCCCAACACGCCGATCAGACCGCCGTGGAAGGACATCCCGCCGTGCCAGACCATCAGCGCGTCGAGCGGATTCTGGAGGTAGAAGGGCAGGTTGTAGAACAGCACGTAGCCGATCCGCCCGCCCAGGATGACGCCGACCACGGCCCAGGTCAGGAAGTCGTCGTAATCCTCCGCCGAGGGGCGGCCGGGCGTGCGGCGGGCCAGCGCCAGGCAGTAGCGCCAGCCGAGCACGAAGCCTGCCAGATAGGCGAGCGCGTACCAGCGGATGACGATCGGCCCGAGTTCGAACGCCACGGGGTCGATGGCGGGGAAGGCGATGGCGAGCATGCGCGGCGGGTGCCTTATGTTGTTTCGGCGTTTCCCCCGTCGATGGGGGAGGCGGAACCGTCAGCGGTAGGGGTCGGGCTGCGACAGGAAATCCTGGACGTAGCGGCGCACGCCCTCTTCCAGCTCGGTGAAGGGCTGCTCGAACCCGGCGGCGCGCAGGCGTTCGGTGCGCGCCTCGGTGAAATACTGGTATTTGCCCTGAAGCTCGGCCGGCATGTCGAAATACTCGACGCGCGGCTCCAGCCCCAGAGCGGCGAAGGTGGCGAGCGCCAGGTCCTTGAAGCTGCGGGCCTTGCCGGTGCCGACGTTGAACAGCCCGCTGACCTGCGGGTTGTCGTAGAGCCACAGCATCACCGCCACGCAGTCGTCGACGAAGATGAAGTCGCGGAGCTGTCCGCCGTCCTCGAACTCCGGGCGGTGCGACTTGAACAGGCGCGCCGGCTCGCCGGCCTTGAGCTTGGGGTGCAACTTGGCGACGACACTCATCATGTCGTCCTTGTGCCGCTCGTTCGGGCCGTAGACGTTGAAGAACTTCAGGCCCGCCCATTGCGGCGGCACGATGTCGCCCTCCGTTACCACGCGGGCGACGCGGCGGTCGATCAGGTGCTTGGACCAGCCATAGGCGTTGAGCGGGCGCAGGGTCGCCAGCGCCCCCGGCGACCCGTCGTCGTCGAAGCCGGCGGAGCCGTCGCCGTAGGTCGCGGCGGACGAGGCGTAGATCAGCCGCGCCCCTCGCCAGGAGGACCAGCGCCACAGGTCGAGCGTCAGCGCCACGTTGTTGGCGACGATCTTGTCCACGTCGCGTTCCGTCGTCGCCGAGATGGCGCCGAGGTGGAAGATCACGTCGATCTCGGCGGCGTGCTGGTCGAGGAAGGCCAGCGCGTTCTCCGGAGCGACGAGGGTGGCGAGTTCCCGCTTGGCGAGATTCTGCCACTTCTCCCCGTCGCCGAAGCGGTCGATCACCGCGACGTTGGTGATCCCGCGCGCGGCCAGGGCCGCCACGAGGTTCGAGCCGATGAAACCGGCCCCACCGGTGACCACGATCATGCGCTTTTCCTTGCCGCCGGACCGAAAGAAAGGACGAGCGTCCTTATAGGGTCCGGGGGGCGGGGCCGCAAGGTGGGGTGGGGCGTATGGCCACCCTGCGGTTCCGGAAGGGCGCGCGGTGCCTTACGAGCCCTTCCGCCGCTCCGCCTCCTCGTCGAGCAGGGCCTTGCGCGACAGCTTGCCGATCATCGTCTTGGGCAGTTCGCCGCGGAACTCGACCGCCTTGGGCATCTCGATGGGGGAGAGCTTGTCCTTGAGGAAGTCGATCAGTTCCTCGCGCGTCAGGGTCTTGCCGTCGTCGACGCGGATGTAGGCCTTCACCGTCTGGCCGCGGTACTCGTCGGGCAGTCCGGCGACCACGCATTCGGCGATGGCGGGGTGCAGGTAGATCGCCTCCTCCACGTTGCGCGGGTAGACGTTGAAGCCGCTGCACAGGATCATGTCCTTGATGCGGTCGACGATGTGGGTGTAGCCGTCCTCGTCCATGTAGCCGACGTCGCCGGTGTGCAGCCGGCCGTCCACCAGGGTCAGCGCCGTTTCCGACGGCTTGTTCCAGTAGCCTTTCATCACCTGCGGACCGCGGATGCACACCTCGCCCTTCTCGCCGATGGGCAGGACGCGGCGCGGCTCCTCCAGGCTGACGATCTCGATCAGCGTGCCGGGCAGGGGCAGGCCGATGGAGCCGGCCTTGTTCAGCCCGGTTATCGGATTCGCGGTGGCGACGGGGGAGGATTCGGACAGGCCGTAGCCCTCCACCAGGACGCAGCCGGTGTTCCGCTCGAACGCCTCCTTGACCTCCACCGGCAGGGGAGCACCGCCCGACAGGCAGTAGCGGATCGAGGAAAGGTCGTATTTCTCCAGATGCTTGTGGTGGTTGATCGCCGTGTAGATGGTCGGCACCGCCGGGAACAGCGTCGGCTTCTTGGCGTGGATGGTCTCCATCACCTGGTCCAGCTCGAAGCGGGGCAGCATGACGATCTCCGCCCCGATGCGGATGCTGAAGTTCATCACCACGGTCATGGCGAAGACGTGGAAGAAGGGCAGCACGCCCAGCATCCGCTCCTCCCCCTGCCGCGCGCCGACGAACCACAGGCCGCACTGCTCGGTGTTGGCGAACAGGTTGGCGTGGGTCAGCATGGCGCCCTTGGGCACGCCGGTGGTGCCGCCGGTGTATTGCAGCACCGCCACGTCCTCCGCCGGGTCGATGGCGACCGGCTTCGGGGCGCCGTCGTTGGCGACGAGGCGGCGAAAGGACAGGTGGCGGTCGTCCGCGGGGATGCGCGCGACCTCCGCCCGCTTCACGATGGGGAACAGCCAGTTCTTGGGAAAGGGCAGGATATCGGCCATCGGGCAGACCACCAGCCGCTTCAGCCCCGATTCGGCGAGCATCCGCGCCATCTTGCCGTAAAGCACCGTGAGATCGAGCGTGACCATCAGCTCGACGCCGCTGTCGGTGATCTGGTGGTGCAGTTCCCGCTCGGCGTAGAGGGGGTTGAAGTTCACCACCGTCCCGCCGGCCTTCAGGATCGCGAAGTAGCAGATCACGTAATAGGGTGTGTTGGGCAGGAACAACCCGACGCGCACGCCCTTGCCGACGCCAATCGCCTGGAAGCCGCGGGCGGCGCGGTCCACCATCCGCGCCACCTCCGCGTAGGTCGAGCGTTTGCCCATGAAATCCAGGAAGGGCCGCTCCGCGAAACGGGCCGCCGCGTCCTCCAACAGCGCGGTCAGCGGTTTCACCGGAAGCGGCGCGTTCCAGTCCACGTCGGGCGGGTAGCCCAGGGTCCAGCTCTGGTCCGGCAATTTGCGGGCCGCATCCCCCATCATCGTCGTCCCTCCCATGTTCGATTCTTGTTTGTTCGGCCCCGGTGCCCGTTCGGGCTTGTTCCAATCAGGTTCGGGGGCCTTTGGCTCATAGTAGCCCTTTTTGTAACCCGTCATCCGGAGAAATGGTCCCTGTGACGGTGCCGCCGCCAGAGGCAAAGGGCGGTTGTGAAGAAAAAATTACGCTGGAAACCCTATTTTCTGTGTGGCTAAATTCATGTTCGGCGGACGATCCGCTTTCCACGCTTGGCGCCTTGACCGAAAGGATCGGACCCTTGCCTTCAGCCGATTCGCATCCCAGCGACGTTCTGGATGTTTCCGATCCTGGCGAAGCGGCCCCGCTCCGCGCTTCGGTGACGTGGTTCGATCCGGTCAAGGGCTTCGGCTTCGTGGCGCCGCAGGACGGGACGACCGACGCCTTCCTGCACATTTCCGTCCTGAACCGGGCCGGGCTGCACGAGATCGGCGAGGGGGCGGAGCTTCTGTGCCGGGTGGTTCCGGGTGCCAAGGGGCCGCAGGTGGCCGACATCCTGGACGTTCTGAGCACCGGCACGACCGCCGAGAGCCGCAACGCGCGCCATGACGCGGCGTCCGGCGCCGAGGAGGAACTGACGGGCACCGTGAAGTGGTTCAAGCCGGAGCAGGGCTTCGGATTCGTCATCGCGGACGACGGGGCCAAGGACGTCTTCGTCCACAAGAGCGTTCTGCGCCGCTGCAATCTGACCGGATTGGAGTCCGGACAGCGGGTGCTGCTGCGGGTGCGCGCCGCGCCGAAGGGACGGGAGGCGTCCTGGGTCGTGCTGCTGTGACGCGGTCGTGGACGCTAGAAGGTCGGCGGGGCATACGGACTTATTGTATTTTCTTTAATTGCCATTGATTACCATCGCCGAGCCTTTGTCCCTTTCAGGCTGACGGTGATGCCTCTGTCCGGATCGCTTCACTTCCAATCCTCCGCCGGATTCGACGGCCGCGGCGCGGACGGTGACGGGCCGCGCGCGGACGGCAGCTACCTGGACCGTGAGTTCGGGGCCTATGTGGTGCCGGTCGTGCTGGGCCATCACCGGATTTCCGGGCGTGACGACGACATGCTGGTGACCACGCTCGGTTCCTGCGTCGCCGCCTGCATCAACGATCCGGTGGCCCAGGTCGGCGGCATGAACCACTTCCTGCTGCCCGGCTCCCCGTCCGGCGGCGAGGGCTTCGGAGTCGCCACCCGCTACGGCAGCGTCGCGATGGAACGCCTGATCAACGACCTGCTGGCGCGCGGCGCCCGCCGCGAGCGGATGGAGGTCAAGCTGTTCGGGGCGGCCCGCGTCATCGACACCAGCCTGGACGTCGGCGCCGCCAACGCCGCCTTCGCGGTGGATTATGTGCGGCGGGAAGGGTTGGCGCTGGCCGTTCGGGATCTGGGAGGGGACAAGGGGCGGCGCGTCCATTTCTTCCCGGCCACCGGGCGGGCCTTCCGCCGTCTGCTGCGCCCCGAGGCGGAGCGGGAGACGGTGCATCAGGAGATGGATTATCTCCAGGCGCTGCGGCGCACCCCCGTCGAGGGGGAGATGGAGTTGTTCGACCGGCGCTGACGGGTCATTCCCGCAGGCTTTCCACAGCCTCCACGGTCATCCACTCCGCCTGGTCGTTGTCCTCGCCGTCGGTGAAAAGGGCCACGGTCACCGGCTCCTCTCCCGGCTTGCGGGCGGGGAAGTGATAGGCGCAGGCCGACCCGCCCGGCCCGCCGCCGGTGTGCCCCCAGTAGGGTCCGGCCTGCCCGTCGCGCTCGACCATCAGGCCGAGGCCGTAGCCCGGCTCCACCCAGGGTCGCCCGCGCATCGTTCCCGGCACCGGGAAGGACTCCTGCATGCGCGCCGCCGCAGCGCCGGGGAGCAGACCGCCCGCGAACAGCGCGTGCAGAAGATCGGCGATGTCCGCCGCCGTCGCGGCCACCACGCCATGGGCCACCCAGCCGGGATGGTAGCGGGCCGCCACATCGGCGGGCAGGCCGTCCTTCCCGCCGAGATAGGGACTGGGACCGGTCCACAGGCCGGAGAGGTCACCGCGTTCCGTCGGCACCGACCAGCCGGTCAGGGCCAGCGGGCCGAACAGCTCGCGGTCGAGGGCCTGGGCGAAGGGCAGGCCGGAGGCCCGCTCCAGCACCCGCTTCGCCAGCAGATAGCCGATGTTGGAATAGGAGAATTCCCGGCCCGGCGGGGCGAACAGGTCGCTGGCGCGGCAGTGTTCCAGGAAGCCGTCCTCGCTCCACGGCTCCTCGCCCGCCCGCACGGCGGCGTGGTAGGCGGGGCTGCCGCCGTAATTGCGCAGGCCGGCGCGGTGGGCGAGAAGCTGGGCCAGGGTGATCCGGCCGGCCGCCGCGAAGTCCGGCAGCCAGCGGTCCAGCGGAGCGTCGGGGTCGATCAGGCCCCGTTCGCACAGCCGCAGCAGCGCGGCGGCGGTCAGGGTCTTGGTGATGCTGTAGATCAGGAAGCGGGCTGTGGCCGGCGGGAGCGGCGCGCCGCTGCGGGCGAGGCCGGTGGTCCAGGAGTGCGGACCCGAACGGACCGCCACCACGGCGGCGCGGGCCGCGGCGGGGCCATCGCCTTCGTCGAGAAGCCGGGTCAATCGATCGGCGGTGTAACGATCCATGCCTCGCGGGTCCTCCGGTGAGGAATTCCCGGATAGTACGGCCATGCCGGGCGAATGGCGACGCCATAACGGCCGCACCGGGCCGTGCCGGCTTCACGCCATGGTCCGCCTGCACGTCTGCCTGTCGTTGAACCGACCAAAAGGAGCAGATGATGCTGCATCGCAAACGATTGGTTGCCGCGGCGCTGGGAGCCGCCCTGACAATGGGCATTCCTTCTTACGGATTTGCCACGGAGCTGCCAAATCTCAGCGATTTCAAGAAGGCCATGGGTGAGGATGGATGCCAGCTCATCCCGTTCGCGGATCTGCGCGGCCGATGCATTGAAGCCAACGCCGGGCTTCACGCCCAGGACGCCTGCTCGGCGCCGGCCTGTCAGGCCAATGCCGGGGTGCAGGAGAACCAGCGGCGGCGGGAAGCCTGGAACAATTGCGTCGTCCGGCGCACCGCGACGGAAAAGGCGTTTTCGGACACCCTTTCTCGTTTCGAGAGCCTGAAGAGGGTGGAACTGAGGGGGAACCAGGAGCCGAACAGGAGCTACAAGGCGGCCATGGCGGCGATCTCCGAAAAGATCGCGGCGGGACAACCCGGCCACGCCCAGGCCCTGCGGAACGCCAAGAGCACTTTGACCGCCTGCAGCGGCCGGATATGACGCGCAACGTCTGACACGCAACGGGCCGCCCCGATGAGGCGGCCCGCTCAACCCTGAAACGGCCCGCCCCGGTGAGGCGGGCCGTGGTCCGGATCAGTCGCGCTTCACCGTGTCGGCGTCGAGCGCCGCCTGGGCGGCCGCCAGACGGGCGATCGGCACGCGGTAGGGCGAGCAGGACACGTAATCCAGACCGACCTTCTCGCAGAAGGAGATGGAGGCCGGGTCGCCGCCATGCTCGCCGCAGATGCCGAGCTTGATGTTCGGACGGACCTTGCGGCCGCGCTCCGTGGCGATGGCGATCAGCTCGCCGACGCCGTCCTGGTCCAGCGTCTGGAACGGGTCGTGCTCCAGGATGCCCTGGCGCTGGTACTCCGGCAGGAAGGCGCCGGCGTCGTCGCGCGACAGGCCGAAGGTCGTCTGGGTCAGGTCGTTCGTGCCGTAGGAGAAGAACTCCGCCGTCTCGGCGATCTCACCGGCCTTCAGCGCGGCGCGCGGCAGCTCGATCATGGTGCCGACCATGTACTCGAACGTGACGCCGGTCGAGTCCATGACCTCCTTGGCGACGCGGTCGACGACCGCCTTGAGGATGTCCAGCTCCTTCTTGGTGCCGATGAGCGGGATCATGACCTCCGGCATCACCGTCTCGCCCGTGGTCTGGGAGACCTCGGCGACCGCGCTGAAGATGGCGCGGGCCTGCATCTCGTAGATCTCGGGGTAGGTGATGCCGAGGCGGCAGCCGCGATGGCCGAGCATCGGGTTGGCCTCGTGGAGCTGCACCACGCGGTGGTTCACCTTGAGCTGGTCGGTGCCGGTGGCCTTGGCGACCTCCGCCATCTCCGCCTCGGTGTTGGGCAGGAACTCGTGCAGCGGCGGGTCGAGCAGGCGGATGGTCACCGGCAGGCCCGACATGATCGTGAACAGCTCGGCGAAGTCCTTCTTCTGGAAGGGCTCCAGCTTGGCGAGCGCGGCGCGGCGGCCGGCCTCGGTCTCCGCCAGGATCATCTCGCGCACCGCCAGGATGCGGTCCGGGTCGAAGAACATGTGCTCGGTGCGCGACAGGCCGATGCCCTCCGCGCCGAACTTCCGCGCGGTGCGGGCGTCCAGCGGGGTCTCCGCGTTGGTGCGGATCTTCATGCGGCGCAGCGAGTCGGCCCAGCCCATCAGCGTGGCGAAGTCGCCCGACAGCTCCGGCTGGATCGTCGGGACTTGGCCCAGCATCACCTCGCCGGTCGAGCCGTCGATGGTGACGATGTCGCCTTCCTTGATGGTGACGCCGCGGACCGACATGATCTTGGACTTGTAGTCCACGCGCAGGTCACCGGCGCCCGACACGCAGGCGCGGCCCATGCCGCGGGCCACCACGGCGGCGTGGCTGGTCATGCCGCCGCGGGTGGTCAGGATGCCGCGGGCAGCGTGCATGCCGTGGATGTCCTCAGGCGAGGTCTCCACGCGGCAGAGAATGACCGCCTCGCCCTGGCCGGCCAGAGTCTCCGCCTCGTCGGCGGTGAAGACGACCTTGCCCGAGGCGGCACCCGGCGACGCCGGCAGGCCCTTGGCGATGACCTTGCGCTCCGCCTTCGGGTCCAGCGTCGGGTGGAGGAGCTGGTCGAGCGAGGCCGGATCGATGCGGCGCACGGCCTCCGCCTTGTCGATCAGCCCTTCCTCGGCGAGGTCGACGGCGATCTTCAGCGCCGCCGGGGCGGTGCGCTTGCCGTTGCGGGTCTGCAGCATGAACAGCTTGTTCTGCTGGACAGTGAACTCGATGTCCTGCATGTCGCGGTAGTGCTTCTCCAGCGTGAGGCGGACCTCGTTCAGCTGGTTGAAGACCTCCGGCATGACCTCTTCCATGGCGGGGAGGTCGGACTTGTTGGCCTGCTTGCCGGCGATGGTCAGGTGCTGCGGCGTGCGGATGCCGGCCACCACGTCCTCACCCTGGGCGTTGACGAGGTATTCGCCGTAGAAGGCGTTCTCGCCGGTGGACGGGTTGCGGGTGAAGGCCACGCCGGTGGCGCAGTCGTTGCCCATGTTGCCGAACACCATGCACTGCACGTTGACGGCGGTGCCCCAGTCGGCGGGGATGTCGTGCAGCTTGCGGTAGGTGATGGCGCGGGCGTTCATCCACGAGCCGAACACGGCGCCGACGGCGCCCCACAGCTGCTCCTGCACATCCTGCGGGAAGGGCTTGCCGAGCTCGTGCTCGACGGCCTTCTTGTAGTCCTCGATGACGGCCTGCCAGTCGGCGGCGCTCAGGTCGGTGTCGAGGTTGTGGTTCTTGTCGCGCTTGTGGTTGTCCAGGATCTCCTCGAAGTGGTGGTGGTCAACGTCCAGCACCACGTTCGAGTACATCTGGATGAAGCGGCGGTAGCTGTCGTAGGCGAATCGGGCGTCGCCCGAGCGCTTGGCGAGGCCGGCGGCGGTCGCGTCGTTCAGCCCGAGATTCAGCACCGTGTCCATCATGCCCGGCATGGAGGCGCGGGCGCCGGAGCGCACCGAGACCAGCAGCGGGTTGGCCGGATCGCCGAAGGTGGCGCCCATGGCCTGCTCCAGCCCCTTCACCGCGGCTTCCACCTGGGCCTTCAGCTCCGGCGGATAGTTGCGGCCGTTGGCATAGAAATAGGTGCAGACCCCAGTCGTGATGGTGAAACCCGGAGGAACCGGGAGGCCCAGATTGGCCATCTCGGCCAGATTGGCTCCCTTGCCGCCGAGCAGGTTCTTCATGTCCGCCCGGCCTTCGGTGGCATCGGCACCGAAGCAGTAAACCCACTTGTTCTCGCCCTGGCTCGCCATCGTGAAATCCTCGTTCACCTCTATGGTCGTCCGGCCGTCGGCTGTGCGGGGAACCGGTGAAGATCAGCCCGGCGAACGGGTGTCCTTCTGGTATGACCGCGCAACCGCATCCGATGGAGCCCCTTCTAGCCCCCCGCGGAAGGAGAACACAAGACGATCCGTTGCATAGCGTGAGCGCGACGGTGCTGATCCCATTTATGCCACGGCGCGCAAAAGGGGCAGGCCGGACGGAAAACTACCCCTTATACCTTGCGCGAAAAGGGAAATTTGCCATGGCTCTCACGGCCCCCGCGCCAGATCGAGCACGGCGTCGGTGGCCGGCGGGGGCGGACGTTCGCGGTCGGCGCCGCGGCGGCTGCGGAAGGTCCGGAAGGCGATGGCCATCCAGGTGCCGTGAAAGGCGAGGCCGCAGAGCAGGACGATCTCCCCCGGCACCGGCCCGATGGTCGCCCGCGCGAACAGCTCGCCCAGGCTCGACAGCGGGACCGGGTGGATCATCAGCTTGCCCAGATAGGCCACCACCTGGATCAGGAAGATCCAGCCGTAGTTCCGCCGCAGCCGACGGCCCACAGCCTCCAGGTAGGTGATGTGCAGGTTGGGGTGCTGGTAGTCCTGGAACAGCGTCTCGTTCCAGCCCCGGGCGAACTGGTCGCCCTGGCCGCGCAGGATGGGGCCGAGAAAGTACAGCTCCAGCACATGGGCGCGGATTCGCCAGAAATCGAAGAAGCGGTAGCGCCGCGCCTCGATGTAGAGGAACACGGCGACCAGAAGCCCCACCAGCACCAGCGGCAGGGGGGAGGCGGTGGCGCTGCTGAAGGTCAGCGACAGGGCGATCCCGGTGGTCACCACCGCCCAGTTGGTGGTGGCGTCCAGCCGGGTGCGCCAGACGGTGCTGCGGTAGATCTCGGCCCTGTAGAGATGCGACAGGGCCGCGACCTCGGCCGAGGTATAGTTGGTCTTGGGTGCTTTGGCGGCGATGTTGTCCATGCTCGGCGTCCTCCCCTGGCTTTTCTTGGCGCAGGGACCGGGGACGCCGGCGCGTCAGTGGGCGCCGCCGTCGGCCTCCAGCCCCAGCCGGTCGAACAGCCGCCGGTCGGCCTCATGCTCCGGGTTGCCGGTGGTCAGCAGCTTGTCCCCATAGAAGATGGAGTTCGCGCCGGCGTAGAAACAGAGCGCCTGACCCTCGTCGCTGAGCGAGCGGCGGCCCGCCGACAGACGGACGTAGGAGCGCGGCATCAGGATGCGGGCGACCGCGATGGTGCGGATGAACTCGAAGGCGTCCAGAGCGTCGACGCCGCCCAGCGGAGTGCCGGCGACCGAGACCAGCTTGTTGATCGGCACGCTCTCCGGCTGCGGCGACAGGTTCGCCAGGGTCTCCAGCAGGCCGGCGCGGTCCACCCGGCTTTCTCCCAGCCCGACGATGCCGCCGGAGCAGACCTTCAGCCCGGCGTCGCGGACGTTGGCCAGCGTGTCCAGCCGGTCGCGGTAGCTGTGGGTGGAGACGATCTGCTCGTAGAACTCCTCCGACGTGTCGAGGTTGTGGTTGTAGTAGTCGAGGCCGGCGTCCTTCAGCGCGTCGGCCTGCGGGCGGGTCAGCATGCCCAGCGTCATGCAGGCCTCCAGCCCCAGGTCCTTCACGTCGCGGACGATGTTCGCCAGCTTCTCGACGTCGCGGTCCTTCAGCTCGCGCCACGCGGCGCCCATGCAGAAGCGGCCGGCGCCCGCCTGCTTGGCCTTCTCCGCGGCGGCGCGCACCTGGGCGCGGTCGAGCAGCTTCTCCGCCCCGACGCCGGTGTCGTACTTCACGCTCTGCGCGCAGTACTTGCAGTCCTCCTGGCAGCCGCCGGTCTTGATGTTCAGCAGGGTGGAGAGCTGGACCTTGTTCGGGTCGTGGTGCTGGCGGTGCGTCTCGTGGGCGCGGTGCAGCAGCTCCATGAAGGGCAGCTCGAACAGGGCCAGGATGTCCTCGCGGGTCCAGCGCCGGGCGATGGTGGTGGAGGCGGAGTCCGCGGTCTGCATGGCGGTGTCGGGCATGATCGGTCCTCGGGGGAAAAGCGAATCAGAGAAGGGTATCGGCGGCGTCGCGGATCGCGGCGTAGGCGCGGTCCAGCTGCCCATCCGTCACGCAGTAGGGCGGCAGCAGGTATATCACGGGGCCGAGCGGGCGCAGCAGCAATCCCCGCTCCAGGAAGAAGCGCTTCAGCGTCTGCCCGACCTCGGCGGTGTAGCCTTGCGCGTCGGTCACCTCGATGGCGGCGATGGTGCCCAGCACGCGCCCGCGCGACAGCTTGGGGTGGCCGGACAGGTCGGCGATGGCGGCGCGGTGCCGCTCCTCGATGCGCGCGAGGTTGGCGGCGGTCTCCGCCGAGGTGGTCAGCTCCAGCGAGGCCAGGGCGGCGGCGCAGCCCAGCGGGTTGGCGGTGAAGCTGTGGCCGTGGGCGAAAGCCCGGTCGAAGCCGGCACCGAGGAACGCCTCGTAGATCGAAGCGCCGCAGGCGGTGACCGACAGCGGCAGGAAGCCGCCGGTCAGCCCCTTGGACAGGCAGATCAGGTCCGGTGCGACCCCGGCCTTCTGGCTGGCGAACAGGGCGCCGGTGCGGCCAAAGCCGGTCATCACCTCGTCGAAGATCACCAGGCCGCCCGCCGCCCGCACCCGCGCCGCCATGGCCCGCAGGAACTCCGGACGGCAGAAGCGCATGCCGGACGCGCCCTGGACCAGCGGTTCGATGATGACGGCGACCAGCTCCGCCCCGTTGGCGGCCAGCCAGCGGTCGAGCCAGTCCAGCGCCGCCTCCTCCTTGGCCTCGACCTTCGGGTCGCCGTCCCAGGTGGCCGGGTAGGGCATGCGGTCGACGGCGAACAGCAGCTCCTGGAACGGCGCGTAGAAGCCGGAGCCGACTCCCGCCGCCATGGCGCCGAAGGTGTCGCCGTGGTAGCTGCCCTCGAAGGCGAGGAAGCGGCGGCGCTGGCCCTCGCCCTTGTTGCGCCAGTACTGCCAGGCGAGCTTCAGCGCCACCTCCACCGCGGTCGAGCCGTTGTCGGAGTAGAAGACGCGGTCGAGGCCGCCCGGCAGCACTTCCGCCAGCCGGGCGGCGAGGCGGGCGGCGGGGCTGTGGGTGAAGTCGGCGAAGATCACCTGCTCCAGCCGGTGCGCCTGCTCCGCGATGGCCCCGGCGATGGCCGGGTGGGCGTGGCCGTGCAGGTTCACCCACCAGGAGGAGATGAGGTCGAGGATTTCCCGCCCGTCCTCGGTGAACAGGCTGACTCCCTTGCCGTGAGTGACGGCCAGCGGCTCCGGCGCGGTCTGCGCCTGGGTGAAGGGGTGCCAGACGTGGCGGTGGTCGAGGACGATGGTGTCGGTCATGGAAACACGCTGTCGAAGGACGGAATGAGGGCCGCCGCTTCGGCGACGGTTTCGGCGTCGAGGCGGGGCAGGGTGGGGATTTCGGCCAGCACGCGGACCTTGCCGAACCGCTCGATGGCGGCGCGGTTGCCGGGGTTGGGCGGGCCGTTCAGCACCACCCCGGCCACCGCCAGCCCGCGCGCCCGCAGCGCCTCCAGGCTGAGCAGCGTGTGGTTGATGGTGCCGAGCGTGCTGCGCGCCACCAGCACCACTGGCAGGCCGAAGCGGGCGATCAGGTCGATGATGAAGACGTCCTCCGTCACCGGCACCATCAGCCCGCCGGCCCCCTCCACCACCAGCGGACGGTCGGTGTCGAGCAAGGACAGCGCGTCGGGGTCGATGGCGACTCCCTCCAGCTCCGCCGCGGCGTGGGGGGACAGCGGCTCGGCCAGGGCGTAGGCCGGGGGGTGGACGCGCTCCACGGGCAGGGCGGCGAGGGCGGTGACCGTGGGGGTGTCGCCGGCTTCGTCCTTCAGGCCGGTTTGCAAGGGCTTCCAATAGGCGGCGTCCCAGGCCCGCGCGAGCACGGCGGAGACCAGCGTCTTGCCGACGCCGGTGTCGGTGCCGGTGACGAACACCCCGCGGGGCTGGGCGCCGTCCTTGCGGAACAGGCCGTAGGCGATGTGATGGGTCATGGTCAGTCCTTCCGGCCGTTCCAGCCGGCGCAGCACGCGGCGCAGGGCGCCCGGAGGCAGGGGGCGGCGGCCCTCCGCCGGCAGATGGGCGCCGATGCCCTTCAGTTCGGCCAGGAACTCCAGCCCGTCGGCGTGACGGCGGAGCAGCCGCTCCTCCTCCACCGATCCGCTGCCCCCGGCGGGCCACAGCCGATCGAGGGTGTGGCGGGTGGGGTAGGTGGGAATCCCGGCCTCAAGCCCCAGCGCGTGGTGGGCCTCCCGCCACTCCCGGAAGCTGTCGGTGGCGAGCGTGGCGACGGCGATTCGTCCGTCCGGCGCCAGCAGCCCCGCCCAGCGCGCCAGGGCGGCAGCGGGGTCGCGGAACCATTGAAGGGCGAGGCTGGAGACGATGAGGTCGAAGGGACCGTCGAGGTCCGGCTGTTCCCCGTCCACGATCCGGAACGCGGAATCGGTCGGGTCGCCCAGCGCGGCGCGGCAGCGCGCCAGCATGTCCGGCGACAGGTCGGTGAGCAGCCAGTCGGCCGGGCCGATCCGCTCGCGCAGGGCGCAGCTGAGGAAGCCGGTGCCGCAGCCGATCTCCAGCACGCGGGGGCGGGGCGGCAAGGGCAGGCGGGCGACGCGCTCCGCCAGACGCTCCGCCGCGATGCGCTGCACGGCGGCGTGTTCCTCGTAGCGGGGGGCGGCCTTGCCGAAGGCGGCGGCGATGGCGGCCTTGCGCGGGTCGGCGGTCATGCCATCAGTCCGGCGGCGAAGGCAGCGATCCGCTCCGCGCACCAGCCCGGCGCGGTCAGCGGCAGCAGATGCCCGCCTTCGGGGTGCCACTCGACCGAAATCTGACCGCATCCACCATCCCCTCTCCCCTCTGGGGAGAGGGTTAGGGTGAGGGGGTTGCGCAATGCCTGATCGTCCGGTTCCCGAGAATTGCGCAATGCCTGATCGTCCGGTTCCCCGAGAACCCCCTCACCCGGCGCCTTCGGCGCCCCCCTCTCCCCGGAGGGGCGAGGGACAGAGTGGTCGCGAAACGCCTGTTCGGTCATGGCCGGGGGGACGATGGGGTCCTGCCCGCCCGCCAGAGCCAGCACCGGGCCGGTGAGCGCAGCGCGGGCGTCCCAGTCGCGCAGCGCCCGCAGCGCCTCGCCCAGCCGGGCCGCATCCAGGCCCTCAGGCGGTGGGACCTCGCAGCCGCAGCGGCGCAGAAAGTCGGCGGTCACCGCCTCCGGCGCGGTGTGGTAGCGGGCGATCATGCGGTCCAGCAGCCGGCGCGGCGTGGCGGGGGTGAAGCCGTCGCCCTCGGTGAAGCGGGGGAAGCCGTTGACCAGCACCAGCCCGTCCCAGGCGAAGGGCCGCTCGTGCAGCAGCCACAGCCCCCCGAAGGAATGGCCGACCGCGATGACGCGGCGCCCGCGGGGAAGTGCGGGAATCGATGGCGGGCCGTAGAAGCCCAGATCAATCGCCACGCTCTTGCCCTCCGGAAGGGCGGCCCGCACACCGTCCCAGATGGTGGGGCCGAAGCCCCAGCCATGGACGAGGACGAACAGCGGCGCGTTCATCGCGGGCTCCAGGCGTCGGCCACCGCGCTCATCAACGTCTCCAGGTCGGCGTCCGTGTGGGCGGCGGACAGGGCGAAGCGCAGGCGGCTGGTGCCCGGCGGCACGGTCGGCGGGCGGATGGCGATGCCCAGGATGCCGCGCTCCTCCAGCCGCCGGCTGAGCGCCAGCGCGTTCTCCTCCGCGCCGGTGATGGCCGGGACGATCTGCGTACTCGACCCCGCCGTGGCGATGCCCAGCCCGTGGAAGGCGGCGCGCAGCCGTTCGGCCATGGCCTGGAGCCGGGCACGCTCCGCGTCCAGCGTCGGCACGAGGTCGAGCGCCGCGTCCATCGCCCCCAGCACGGCGGGCGGCAGGGCGGTGGCGTAGATCAGCCCGCCGCAGCGGTTCACCAGATAGTCGCAGAGCGCTCTCGACCCCGCCACATAGGCGCCGAAGCCGCCCAGCGCCTTGCTGAAGGTGCCCATGGCAAGGTCCACGCGCCCGCCGCCCAGCGCCGCCAGCCCCATCCCGCGCGGGCCGAGCACGCCGGTCGCGTGCGCCTCGTCGAGGTACAGGAAGGCGCCGTGCCGCTCCGCCAGCGCGGCCAGCGCCGGCACGTCGGCGCGGTCGCCGTCCATGCTGAAGACGCTTTCCGTGACGATGAAGCGCGTGCCCGGCTCGCCCGCGCGCTGGGCCAGCAGGGTTTCCAGATGGTCGAGGTCGTTGTGGCGGAAGCGGATCTGCCGCACCCCGGCGGCGGCGCAGCCATGGTGCAGGCTGGCGTGGTTCAGCCGGTCGGTGAAGGCCAGGGCCTCCGCGCCCAGAAGTTCGCGGTCGAACAGGGCGGGCAGGACGGCGGCGTTGGCCTGCCAGCCGGAATTGAACAGAAGCGCGGCCTCCGTGCCCTTCAGCCGGGCGAGCTTCGCCTCAACCTCCGCGTGAAGCTCCAGCGTGCCGCAGACGAGGCGCGACGCCGTCGCCCCGGCACCCCAGCGCCGCGCCCAGTCGCCGGCGCGCTCCACCAGCAGGGGGTGGGACGCCAAGCCGAGATAGTCGTTGCTGGAGAAGTTCAGCAGCGTCCGCCCGCCGCGCCGGATGCGCCCCGCCCCCTCCAGGCGCACGGGCAGCAGGGTGCGGCGCGTGTGGCGCCGGTCGAGGCGGTCGAGATGCTGGCGGAACAGCGGGTCGAGCAGGGACATGATGCGGGCGTGATAGCAGAGCGCGCCGCTGGGGCGAAAGGTCCGATTAACAACCGGTGCTCCGGCGCCTCGACGGCGGTAGACTGGCGTGGCCATGCCGCCCGATCCGCAATTCCACGACCGTCCCGACACCCTGCCGCCCGAGCCCGGCGCCTATGTGCTGCTGATCGCGCTGGAATGCGAACTCCCGCTTCGCCTGCCCGGCAAGCCGGAGCGTGTACTGACACCGGGCCGTTATCTTTATTGCGGCAGCGCGCGGGGGCCGGGCGGGCTGCGGGCACGGGTCGGGCGCCATTTCCGCCATGGCAAGCCGGAGCGCTGGCACATCGACCGGCTGACCGCGGCGGGCCGGATGCTCGGCGCCTGGATCGTTCCCGGTGGCAACGAATGCGCCCTGGTCGCGGCGCTGTCCGGCCTGCCGGTGCCGGTTCCCGGCTTCGGCAGCAGCGATTGCCGCCGCTGCGCCAGCCATCTGCTGCATTGGCCGGACGGGGCGCCAATTCCGCTGCGCAATGCGCCGTTTTGAGGCTCCGGACGGGCTCTGGCGCGGGAATTGAGGCGAATTGCTTGGTTCGACCGCCATCCGGAGGTTATAGTCCCCCGTCATCGGGAGGCGGGCATGAAGACATTGACCCATAACCGCCGGGATGTCCTCCGGGTGTTCGGGGCCGCGGCCATGCTTCTGACGGCGCCCCAGGCGTTGGGGCAATCGGCACCCTCGTCACCGTCCGCCCTTGGATCGCCCGACTTGGGAGTCGGCGTCCTCTACTGCGGCGACCGCGGGGATTTCGGCTTCAACCAGGCCCATGCGGAGGCCGCCCGCGCCCTGACCGGCCTGCCCGGCCTGCGGCTGGAGGAGCGGGAGCACGCCGCCGGCACGCTGGCCGCCACGGCGGAGGAGCTGGTCGGCCCCGAGGGCTGCCGGATCGTCATCGTCACCGCCGCGGGCGACGCCCTGCCGGGGCTGCTGGCCCAGGCCGACGCCCACCGCGACACGGTGTTCCTGTTTTCCGGCGCGCCGCTGGACCGCGACCGGCTGCCGATCAACACCGGTTTTTTTGAAGGCTATCTGGAGGAAGCTCAGCACATCTCCGGCCTTGTCGCCGGCTACGCCAGCCGGGGCAAAACGATCGGCCTCGTCGCCTCCCACCCCGCACCGGACGTGCTGCGTTGCGTGAACGCCTTCGCGCTGGGCGCCCGGCGCGCCGATTCCGCCACCGCGCTGCGCGTCGTCTTCGTCGGCGAGGCGGCGACGCCGCGGCAAGTCGCGGAGGCCGCCCGCGCCCTGGCCGACGGCGGGGCCGACGTGCTGGCCGCCCAGCTCGACGGGGCCCGCCCGGTCTGCGAGGTGGCGGAGGCCCACGGCATCCTGTGCTGCGGCCTGCACACCGACCTGTCGGCCTTCGCGCCGCAGGGCTTCCTGACCGGAGCCGAATGGGCCTGGGAGAAGGCCTATGCCGAGACCGTCGCGCTGATTGCGGCGGGAAAGCCGTGGAAGCATTTGCGCCAGGGCGGCTTCGACCAGGGCTTCGTCCGCAACACCGCCTATGGTCCGGCGGTGGGGGTGGAGGCGCGGGCCCACGCCGACGCGGCGCGCATGCAGCTCGCCAACGGCAACGCCGCCGTCTTCCGCGGGCCGATCCAGGACAACACCGGACGGACGGTGGTCGCCAAGGGCAAGGCGCTGCGTGGCGGCGACGCGGAGCTTGGCCGGATGGTCTGGCTGGCCGACGGCGTCACCGAGGTCGGGCGCTGACTGTTACGTCCCGCTTCGTTCGGTCCAGCCGCAGGCGATCAGCGCGTCCCGCATGTGCGGCGGAGGCAGTGCCACGGCGGTGACCGGTTCGCGGTCAAAAGCCATGGTGAAGGTGACCGACCGCGCCAGCAAATGCAGGTTTCCCGGCGGCACGCGCACCGGACCGTAATAGGGCTCTCCCACCAGCGGACAGCCGATGGCCGCGCTGTGGACGCGGAGCTGGTGGGTGCGCCCGGTCCGCGGCCGCAGCTCCAGCCATGCCCGCCCGTTGCCGGTTCCCAGCACCTTGTATTCGGTGACGGCGGGCTGGCCGGTGGGGTGCGTCACGATGTTCCAGGCGCCGGGGATCAGCAGCTTCAGCAGCGGGAAGTCGATGACCCCCTCCGCCGTCTCCGGGATGCCCTCGCTGATTGCCCAGTAGGTCTTCTCGACATGGCCGGCGGCGAACATGTCGCCCAGCCGCTTCAGCGCCCAGAGTGACCGGCCGAGCACAAGGCAGCCCGCCGTGTCGCGGTCCAGCCGGTGGGCCAGCCGCGGCGGCGTGCCGTCCCCCTCCGCCAGGAAAGGCAGGTAGAGGTCGAGATGGTCGGTGATCCGCCCGGCCTTGTGCACGGCCAGCCCGGCGGGCTTGTCGATGATGAAGACGTCCTCGTCCTCGTGCAGGATTCGGGCGCGCAGCGTGGTGGGGGTGAAGGTGGTACCGGCGTCGCTCATGGGCGCCACCCAAGCACGGTGCGGGGAGAGGGGCAAGCCCGCCGGCGGCTCCCGCGTCGCGGAACCACATCGGCGGACGCTCTGTTGCCCAACGGGCGGCGCCGTGGACAAGTCTTGGACAAGTCTGGACCCATGCCGCCGCGCCGCCCATCTTTACGGAATGACAGATCACCGTGGCGAGGGGATACGGGCGATGGCTGAACGCGACAATCTGCCGGCGCAGCAGCGGTCCACCCAGACCGAGGTGGACGATTTCCTGAGCCGTGTGGCGGCCCTTCCTCGGGCGACGGGGGGGCCGCGCGGGCGTCTGATGTTCGCCATGGACGCCACGGCCAGCCGCGAGCCGACCTGGGACCGCGCCTGCCAGATCCAGGGCGAGATGTTTCAGGCGACCTCCGCGCTGGGCGGACTGGACATCCAGCTCGTCTACTACCGGGGGTTCCGCGAGTGCCAGGCCAGCCCCTGGGTGGGCAACGCGCAGGACCTGCTGCGGCGGATGACCGCGGTGTCCTGTATGGCCGGCCAGACCCAGATCGCGCGGGTGCTGGGGCACTGCATCAAGCAGACGCGGGACCGCAAGGTCAACGCGCTGGTCTTCGTCGGCGATTGCATGGAGGAGGACGTCGATCAGCTCGCCCATCAGGCGGGCCAGTTGGGGCTGCTAGGCGTCCCGGTCTTCATCTTTCACGAGCGTGGGGACCTGATTGCCAAACGCGCCTTCCAGACGATCGCGCGGCTGAGCGGTGGCGCCTATTGCCCGTTCGACGGCTCGTCCGCCCAGCAATTGCGGGACCTGCTGAGCGCGGTCGCCGTCTATGCGGCGGGCGGCCGGGCGGCGCTGGAGCATTACAGCCGCGGGCGTGGCGACGCGGTGCGGCTGCTCACCAGCCAGCTCGGGAGCGGTCAGGGGGGACGCGGGGGGCAAAGCCATGCATCATAAAGCAGGATTTGGCTAGAGATGGGGCAGAGCGGGATGTTTGGGTTTTTTCTCCTGGGCATCGCTCTGGTGGCCGGCTTTGCCATGCTGGCCCGTGTCTTCGTGTCCGCGGACCCGCGCACGCTGGCCACGGCGGTGCGTTATGGCGGCATCGCGCTCGCGGCCGTGACGGTTGTCGTCCTGACCCTGACCGGACGGCTCGGCACCGCCATGATGCTGGGGGCATTGGCCTTTCCGCTGCTGACGCGCTGGCGGACGCTGCGCGACGCCTTCCGCCCGTCGTCCTATGGAGCCTCCTCGGGCAGCGGACAGACCTCGCAGATCGAGACGCTCTATCTGCGGATGACGCTGCAGCACGACACCGGGGCGATGGCGGGGGAGGTGCTGCACGGGCCGTGGCGCGGGCGGACGCTGGAGTCGCTGACCCTGGGGCAATTGCTGGCGCTGCTGGACGAGTGCCGGCGCGACGATGCGCAATCGACCTCCGTGCTGGAGGCGTGGTTGGACCGCGCCCATCCCGACTGGCAAGCCGCTGAAGAGCAATCCGCCGGACGCGCGAACGATGCCGGTTCGGCGGGCGGCGGCGGTGGTCGTGGCGGCGGTTCCATGACCCGCGACGAGGCCTATGAGATTTTGGGGTTGTCGCCCGGCGCCACACCCGAACAGGTAAAGGACGCCCACCGACGGCTGATGATGAAAGTGCACCCAGATCATGGGGGGTCCACCTATTTGGCAGCCAAGATCAACCAAGCGAAGGATTTGCTGCTGCGCAACTAACCTTTTGCCGGGTTACGGAAGGGGAGTTGCGTCACCGAATTGCCTGTGGCAGAAAGCTGGACGAGCGTTTTGCAAACCTGCGAATCGTCTCCATATTCGAAGTATTTCCTCAAGCAACCACAAGAGAACCCCAATGCGAAAGCCTGTGCGCAAGGTGGTGTTCCCCGTCGCCGGTCTCGGTACGCGCTTTCTGCCGGCGACCAAGGCGATTCCAAAGGAAATGCTGCCTTTGGTCGACCGGCCTCTGCTTCAGCATGCCGTGGAAGAGGCGCGGGCCGCCGGCATCGAGGATTTCGTGTTCGTCACCGGCCGCAGCAAGCGCGCCATCGAAGACCATTTCGACACCGACACGGAACTGAACCGCACCCTTGAGGAGCGCGGCAAGCAGGACGCCCTCGAGGTGGTGCGCGACAGCGAGATCGCGCCGGGCCGCTGCTTCTACACGCGCCAGCAGGTTCCGCTGGGCCTTGGTCACGCGGTGTGGTGCGCGCGGGCTGTGATCGGCAACGACCCCTTCGCCATCGTCCTGCCCGACGACTTCGTCCAGGGCGACACCCCCTGCCTGAAGCAGATGGTCGACGCCTACAACGAGGTGGGCGGCAACGTCGTCGCCGTCGTGGACGTCCCGCGCGAGCGGACCAGCAGCTACGGCATCCTGGATGTGGAGAAGGACGACGGCCGTCTGGCCACCGTGCGCGGCCTCGTCGAGAAGCCGAAGCCGGAAGAGGCGCCCTCCACCCTGTCGATCATCGGCCGCTACATCCTGCAGCCGGAGGTGTTCGATCATCTGGAGAAGCAGCAGCGCGGCGCCGGCAACGAGATCCAGCTGACCGACGCCATGGCCAAACTGATCGGCACGCAGCCCTTCCACGGCCTGCGCTTCGAAGGCACCCGCTACGACTGCGGCGACAAGGTCGGCTTCATCGAAGCCACGCTGGCCCACGCGCTGCGCCGTCCGGACATGGCGGACAAGGTCCGCGACATGCTGCGCAAGTACTGCTGAGGCGGACGGCCCGCGGGGAGGGGCGCCGTCCTTTCCCCGCGGGCCAGGCTGCTTTCGCTGGCTGTATGCTCGTCAACGGCCGCCGGCGGCCCGGCGGGGAGGCCGTGCGGCTTCCTCCGGCGGGGCGGAGCGGCGGAAGGTGCTGAGTTCGGGGATGCGGTTCACCGACAGGCCGGCAACCCGGCAGGGCACCACCTCCAACACCTGGAATCCGGCCTTGCGCGGGTAGCGGGCGCTGACGCGCTCGCGCACCTCCCGTTCCGTTTCGGCGGTCAGGAGACAGCGGCGGATGCCCAGCCAGCCGCGCTGGCCGGTCATCACGGTGGCGTCGCTCGGCACATGACGCACCGCGGCTTCCCAGAACCGGCCCGGACGGGGTTCGGAGCGGTCGAACACGTGATAGCGCACGACCGGCGCGGTCTGCCTCGCCTCCAGTTCGTTCAAGGCGGCCTGCATGTCCTGCTCCGCCTTCTGGGCGCGCTTCTCGGCCTCGGCGTGCTTCTGAGTAACCTGGGAATAGGCGGTGGCGATGTCCTCCACGTCCTTCCCAACCTCCTCCATCTTCTCGCGGATGCGCAACTGGCCCTGCCGCAGACCTTCCAGCTGCCGCCGCCAGTAGCGGTTGGACAGCACCGTCAGCACCATCAGCCCAAGGCTGAGATAGAGCATCATCCCGGTCATGCCGCCGCTCCTTCCGCGTCGGGGTCGGGCGCCTGGGCGAGCGGGACGACCATGGTCGGCAGGACGCCGTTCTTCACGGTGAAGGCGAGGCGCGCCATCGCCGCCGCCTGATCGACGGAATAGGTCCAGACATGGGCGACGTTCGGATAGCTCCAGATCTGGCGGGCGAAGATCACGTCGCGCCGTTCGATGGCGGGGAACTCGTCCTGCACGCTCAGCCGGACCCAGAAGGCGCTCGCCTCCTCGCCGTCGCCCAGTTCATGGACGAACTCCACCTTGGTCAGCTCCAGGGCCCTGATCTCCGACAGTGCCTTCTGCCGTCGCCCGTTGCATTCGGTATAGCGGGCCTGGAAGGCGGTCATTTCCTCCTGCCGCTGCTCCAGCTTGCGGGTCCATTCGCCCAGTGCCGTCTTCTTCCGGTCGTGCTGGCGCATCATCATGGTCTGGCGCGCCTTCTCCGACGTGATCTGCCCGACGTCGATGACGATGGACAGGCCGAGCGCCGCGGCGCTGGTGACCAGCAGAAGCATGCCCAGGAACTCGGCCGATGGAACCATTGGTGTACCTTATGGTTGCGGCGGAAGCTTCGCGTCTCCTTCATTGAGGACCGGGAACCACGACTTGGCACCGCGGTATTCCGTCGCACGGCCCGCCGCATGCAGACAGGAATATGTCGCGCGGTTGCAACAAACGGTCGATCGGGCTGAATTCCATTGATCTTTTCGGACCCATGGGCAAGCGTTCGGCCACAATGTCGCAGTGCTTGGACACAGTCCTGAAATGTTGCGCACCCCTGGTCACAGGACTGACATTTCCACCGTTCGAAGGGAGGACCCATGCTGGACCTGATGACTCGCAGCGACGAGGCGCTGGACACCATCCGCCGCACCTTTCCGGTGGCGCTCGGCGATTACGCGATGCCGGCCGGGGGCACCGGGCTGGTGATCATCGACGAGGTGAAGGGGTTCGCCGCCGTCGGTTGCGGTCCGCTCGCCCCGGCGGCGCCGAACGCCCAGGTCGACCGCATGATCGCCGAGACGGACCGTCTGGCCCGCCGCTTCGCCGGGGCCGGCTGGCCGATCTGCGTCTCGCTGGATCGCCACGCCCCGGACAAGCCGGAACCGCCCTATCCCCCGCACTGCCTGATCGGCACCGGCCATGACGAGCTGGTGTCCGAACTGGCTTGGCTCGAGTCGGAGCCGTCGGCGACCCTGATCGCCAAGGATTGCATCAATTTCTTCATCGGTGCGACCGAACTGGGCGCGGATGGCAAGGCCGGGCGCAACCGGCTGGTGGACTGGGTCAACGGCAACCGGCTGGTGTCGGTCGTCACCGTCGGCATCTGCACCGACGTGTGCGTGATGGACTTCGTCCTGACCCTGCTGTCCGCGCGCAACCACGGCATGATGCCGACGCTGAAGGACGTGGTGGTCTACGAGCCGGGCTGCGCCACCTACGACCTGCCGGCGGAGACGGCGCGGGACCTCGGCCTGCCTGAGACGGCGGCCCACCCGCAGGAGCCGGCGCACCACATGGGGCTGTACATGATGGCCTCGCGCGGCGCGCTGCTGTCCGACACGTTGCGCTGAGGCAAGGCAAATCAAGGCTTTCGCTTTTTCCAGGCGGCTCTGGTAACATCCCAGCGTGGCAAGGGTCCCGATCGTTCAACCGGCGTGCGGTGCCGGCGGAAACGGCTGGACGGCGCGGAGGCGTCGCACGTGGAAGAGCGATATCTGAGGGCGATCCGCAACGCGCTGGTCAAGCATCAGCAATGGCTGACGCGCGACCCCAGCATGAAGGGGCGCTGCGCCGACCTCAGCTTCCACAACCTGTCGGGCCTGGGGCTGCGCCGCATCAACCTCAGCGGCGCCAAGCTCAGCGGTGCGAACCTGAACAGCGCCCGGCTGTCCGGGGCCGTTCTGGCGCGCACCGACCTGTTCGGCGCCGACTTGTCCAAGGCCGATCTCACCGGCGCGTCGCTGGAGGGTGCCGACCTGCGCGGCGCGCGGGTGGAGGGCGCCTTGATGGAGGAGGCCAACCTGCGCGGCGCCGACCTGCGCAAGGGCATGATGCTGGGCGCGGACGAGCGCAAGCCGGCGGGCAACGCCGACGGCAGCACCACCTTCATCGGGTCCAAGATGGCCCGCGCCATCCTGTCCGACGCGCGTCTGGCGCAGTGCGACTTTTCCGGTTGCGATCTCTGCGGCGCGACCTTTTCCGGCAGCGACATGACCGGAACCATCCTGATCGGCGCCAATCTGATCGGCGCGGTGATGGAGCGGGTGGAGATGCAGGGCGCCCTGCTGTGCGGCGCCCGGCTGGACGACGAGTTGCGCCAGACGCTGGAGCGGCGCGGCATCGACGTCGACGGCACCGGTCTGGTCAGCCTTGCCGGGCGGATGGCCGACAGCATTTCCGCCCACCAGCTCTGGGTCGAGCGCAACGCCGCCGCCGGGCAGCGGCTGGAGATGCAGCGCGTCGATCTGCGCGGCTACAACTTCGCCAACCAGCTCCTGGCCGGCAGCGTGATGCGCTTCTGCGGGCTGCGCGGGGCGGATTTCTCCGGGGCGAAACTGGTCATGGCGGATCTGTCCTATTGCGACCTGCGCGAGGCAGACTTCACCAGCGCCGACCTGTCCGGCTGCAACCTGCGCGGTGCCAATCTGGCGGGGGCCAAGCTGTGGCGGGCGCGGCTGCGCCCGGTGGACCTCGCCGGGGACGGCCGCCGCCTGTGGCCGACCAACCTCGCCGAGGCCAGCCTGACCGGCGCCGATCTGCGCGACACCAGCCTCGCCCGCGCGATCCTGCACGGCACCGACCTGACGCGCGTCCGCGCCACCACGGAGACTCTGCGCGGCGCCGACCTGAGCTTCGCCGTCGGGGTGGAACCGCAATACGCCTGAATGGGCGCCTAAACGGCGTCCGCCACCCGGATGCGGCCCTGGATGATGGCGGCGCGCGCCTCCTCCAGCCGGTCCTTCATGGTGGGGGTGACCAGCGCGCGGTTGTTGTCGTCCAGCGCGTAATCGACGCCGCGCTCGGCCAGCCCCAGGGCGCGCGGGCCGGGGGTCCAGGCGCCGCTGCGGCCCTCCCCGAAGGCGCGCTCCACCGCCAGATCCACCCGCTTCAGCATCGAGGTCAGGATGGTGCCGGGGTAGAGGTGGTTCTGGTTGCTGTCCACCCCGATGGCAAGGCGCCCGCCGTCCTTGGCGGCGGCGAAGATGCCGAAGTTGGAGACGCCGGCCCCTGCGAACACCACGTCGGCGCCGCGCTGGAACTGGGCCTTCGCCACCTCCGCCCCGGTGGTCGGGTCGTTGAAGGCGGCGGGGGTGGTGCCGACGAAATTGACCAGCAGGCCGATGTCCGGGCGGGCGTGGCGGGCGCCCTGTTGGAAGCCGGCGATGAACTTGCGGATCAGCGGGATGTCCAGCGCCCCGATGAAGCCGACGGTTCCCGTCCGCGAGGCCATGGCCGCCAGCATGCCGACGAGGAAGGACCCCTCCTGCTCCTTGAAGGTCACGGACTGGACGTTCGGCGCCTCCACCACCGCGTCGACGAGGGTGAATCGGACGGCGGGGTGTTTCGGCGCGAGGCTGGCGAGCGGGGCGGCGTAGTAGAAGCCGATCAGCGCGAGGTCGGTCACGCCGCGGCGCAGCAGGGCGGCCACCGCCTGCTCGAACTGCGCCGTGCTGGCCGGCAGATAGTCGCGGTAGGCGACCCCGGTGGCCTCCTTGAACCGTTCCGCGCCGGTGAAGGCGCCCTCGTTGAAACTCTTGTCGAATTTCTGGCCGACCGCGTAGAGCAGCCCCGGCGCGAAGTCCTGCGCCCGCGCCGGAGCGGCCAGCGTGGCGAGGCCGCCGGCACCGAGCGCCAGGACGGAACGGCGGGAGAGATGGGTCGTCATCGGGCGGGCTCGGTGGTCAGGATTTCGGACACCAGCGCCGCGTGCCGCGCCCGCAGCGGGGCGAGGGCAGGGCTGTCGGGCTGGGGCGGCTGGAGGACGAGCCGCGCGTCGGCGCGCCCGGTCGCGGCCAGGACCGCACCGGGGAAGGCGTCGGATGCGCGGCGCAAAAACTCCGCGAAGGCCTCGTCTGGGAGGCCGTTGTAGGGCGTTCCGTCGGCGCTGCGCAGATTCAGGAACAGCAGCGTATCGCCGAAGGCGGTGTAGCCACCACCCAGCCCCTCATGCTCCGCCGCGGCGGCGAGGAAGAAGCGCTGGGCGCGGTCCGGCGTCAGGCTGCCCGCGGGAAAGCGGACCAGGGCGTAGCCGGTGGCGCCGTCGGCGCTGTCGAAATCGGCCACCAGGACGCTGTCCTGTTCGAGGCTCCAGGCGATGGCCCCGGCCAGACGGTCGGCGGGACCGTCCTCCAGCCGCAGGGTCAGGTGGAGCGACGGGTTGGTGTGGAGCCGGTAACCGCCCATCCGCAGGTCGGCGACCGCGGCCGCTCCATCCAGGCCGGCGGCGTCGAGGATGGCCGGCAGCAGCTCGGTCCGGGCGCGCTCGGTCAGGCGTTGCCGCGCCTCGTAGGACGCGCCGGACGGGGCGCCCGCCGGCACGGCCTCGAAGAACAGATGCTGCGCCACCACCTGCGCGAAGGCGGGCGCCGTGGCGAGGATCAGCGCGAGGGCGAGGGCAAGACGGCGCACCGGCTGAGACTCCCGAACGAGAGGGGCGAGCGCAGTCTAGACGGGATGGCAGCATTGACGCATAGGTCAATTAAATGACGCATGCGTCTGGACGAGTCCTGGGGAATGTGTGCTAGCATCGCCGATAACCGGCCGGCTGCGGCGGAAGAACCATGGGGAGGGAAGCAACATGACGGACGCGCGCACGCTGAAGGGCAAGACCCTGTTCATCACCGGCGCCAGCCGGGGCATCGGCAAGGCGATCGCGCTGCGCGCCGCCCGCGACGGCGCCAACGTCGTCATCGCCGCCAAGACGTCGGAGCCACACCCCAAACTGCCCGGCACCATCTTCTCCGCCGCGGAGGAGGTCGAGGCCGCCGGTGGCAAGGGGCTGCCGATCCTCTGCGACATCCGCGACGACGCCCAGGTCGCTGAGGCGGTGGCCCGCACGGTGGAGGCGTTTGGCGGCATCGACATCCTGGTCAACAACGCCAGCGCGATCAGCCTGACCGGCACGCTGGACACGCCGCTGAAGCGTTGGGACCTGATGATGGGGGTCAACGGGCGGGGGACCTTCGCCTGCTCCCAGGCCTGCCTGCCGCATCTGCTGAAGGCCGAGAACCCGCACATCCTGACCCTGTCGCCGCCGCTGAACCTGAACCCGCGCTGGTTCCAGCACCACACCGCCTACACCATCGCCAAATACGCGATGAGCCTGTGCACGCTTGGCATGAGCGCCGAGTTCCGCGGCAAGGTCGGGGTGAATTCCCTGTGGCCGCGCACGATCATCGGCACGGCGGCCATCGCCATGCTGAAGGGCGCCGCCGAGTTCGACAATTGCCGCAAGCCGGAGATCCTGGCCGACGCCGCCCACGCCATCCTGACCCGCGACGCCAGGACCTGCACCGGACACTTCTTCATCGACGACGAGGTGCTGGCGGAGGAGGGCGTCACCGACCTGGAGCCCTACGCGGTCAAGCCGGGCGCTCCGCTGGCGCCGGACATCTTCCTGGATTGAGGGTGGTCTGAGGTAGCCGTGGAGCACCGTGGGGGCATGCCCACGGCTACCCCTTTTGCGTCTCGTGAACGCTCTTGGCGCAGAGCAGCGTTCCCACGATATCACAAGCATCGGCCGCCGATTTCGATTACACTGCGGTTTGTTTGCTCCCCAAATCGAAAGGGACCCTTTTCGCCGATCGGCTGATCCCCGGATTCAATCCGCCAACCGGCAAGTGTCCGCACGTCCCTTTCCAGCTTGTTTTCACACACCGTCCGGTTGGGGCGGAGCGGATGCTCGAACAGCGTCAAACACTGAGCTTGTCCCAGAACAATCGGTTCATTCCGGAGCTCTTATGACCATCGAGCTGCACACCTTTACCGTTACCCTGAATCACTCGGAAGCAACGGCGTACAAGAGCTTGGCCGAGCATCGGGCCTGGGTCCGCACCGCGGTGTCCGACCTGTCGGAGGTGCTGCGCACCGCCGGCATGGGCGCGGAGGCCCGCCTGCGCGGGCACGACCGCTGCGGTCACCTCGTCGTCGAGGCGACCGACACGGGTGTGAACTTCCTGCGCACCCTGCCGGCCATCGTCAGCGTGGAGGTCCACTGACCGGCGAAGCGCAACGGTCTACGGACAGTTTTAAAAGGGGCCGGAGCGGCAACGCTCCGGCCCTTCCGCGTTAAAGCCCTATTTGTCACAGCCCCTTCTTCGCGGCGTCCCTCAGCCGGTGCAGGAAGCGCTCGGCGCGGGCGAGTTCGCTCAGCTCCACATACTCGTCGGGCTTGTGGGCCTGCTCGATGTCGCCGGGGCCACAGACCACGGCGGGGATGTTGGCGATGCTGGTGAACAGCGCGCCCTCCGTGCCGAAAGCCACCTTGCCATGGCCGTTCTGCTCGGCGAGGTTCTTGACCAGCGTCACCTCCTCCGACTCCGGCGGGGTGTCGAGCGCCGGGCTGTCCGACAGGGTTTCCCAGGAGAAGCCGGCATCCGGACGGACGGCGCGCATCTCCGGCTCCAGCGTCTTGGCGAAGTCCCGCAGCTCCTTCAGCATCGGCGCCACTGGATGGTCGGCGAGATGCCGGATCTCGAACTCGAAGGAGGCGTCGGAGGGGACAATGTTGCGGGCCGTGCCGCCCTCCATCACCCCGGTGTGCACCGTGGTGAAGGGCACGTCGTAATCGTAATCGAACGGCCCCTGCTCGGCGAAGCGGCGGCCCATGCCGCGCAGGAAGGACACCAGTTCCGCCGCGTATTCCACGGCGTTCACCCCCTGCGGGGCGAGCGAGGAGTGGCAGGCGTGGCCGTGGACGCGGCAACGCAGCGCCACCTTGCCCTTGTGGCCGACGATCACCCGCATCCGCGTCGGCTCGCCGACGATGCACAGGCGCGGCTTGACTGCCATCCCGGCAAGCTGGGTGAGCAGGCCGGGCACGCCGAGGCAGCCCAGCTCCTCGTCGTAGGAGAAGGCGTAATGGATCGGCGTCGTCAGGTTGGCGGCCAGGAAGTCCGGCGCCATGGCCAGCGCCGCCGCGATGAAGCCCTTCATGTCCGCCGTGCCGCGCCCGAACAACTTGCCGTCGCGCTCCGTCAGGGTGAAGGGATCACTGGACCAGTCCTGGTCGTCCACCGGCACCACGTCGGTGTGGCCGGACAGGCAGACGCCGCCGCGGTCCATCGGTCCGATGGTGGCGTAGAGGTTGGCCTTGGTCCGCTCCTCGTTGAACACCAGCGTGCTGGACACGCCCAGCGCCGCCAGATGGTCGCGGATGTAGTGGATCAGGTCGAGGTTGGAGTTGCGGCTGGTCGTGTCGAAGGCGATCAGGTCGCGCAGCAGCTCCAGCGTGCGCGGGCTGCACGCGGATGGGCCGGCGGGATCGGATGAGGGCATCATGGACCTGTGGTTTCGTTCAGGTGGCAGGCGGACCAGCGCCGGGGCGCGATCTCGCGCAGGGCCGGGCGTTCCGCCGAACAGCGTGGCATCGCGTGTGGGCAGCGCGGATGAAAGGCGCAGCCCGACGGCGGGTCGAGGGGCGATGGAATCTCTCCGCGGATCGGCGCGAACCGCCGCTTCTCCACGGACACGCGCGGCGCCTCGTCCAACAGCGCCTTGGCATAGGGATGATTGGGTTTGTCGAACAGCTCCGGTGTCGGGGCCAACTCCACGATCCGTCCAAGATACATGATCGCGGTGCGGTCGGAAATGTGTTCCACGACGCCCAGGTCGTGGCTGATGAAGAGATAGGTCAGCGACAGCTCTTCGCGCAGGCGCATGAACAGGTTGATGATCTGCGCCTGGATCGACACGTCGAGCGCCGCGACGGACTCGTCGCAGACCAGCACGTCCGGCTTCACCGCCAGTGCGCGGGCGATGCCGATGCGCTGCCGCTGCCCGCCGGAGAACTGGTGCGGGTAGCGCCGCAGATAGGCGGGGTCCAGCCCGACCTGCCGCAAGGTCGCGGCCACATAGTCCTCCGCCTCCCTCCGCGGCACCAGCCCATGGACCACCGGCGCCTCGCCGACGATGTCGGCCACGCGCAGGCGCGGGTTGAGCGATGCCATGGGGTCCTGGAAGACCATCTGGATCTTCAGGTTGGCGTGATGGCGGTCGGCCGGGGACAGCTCCCGCAGGTCGCGGCCGCGCCAGCGCAGGTTGCCGGCGCTGGGCGGCAGGATGCCGGCGACCATGCGACCCAGCGTGCTCTTGCCGCAGCCGGATTCGCCGACCAGCCCGACCACCTCGCCCTCGGCGATGGACAGGTCCACGCCGCTGACCGCCTGCACCGCCCGGTCGTCGATGGCCGCCCCCAGCCGGCGGGCGAAGCGCTCCACCACGTCCAGCTTGCGCGAGAAGCGCTTGGTCAGCCCATTCAGCTCGATGATCGGGGGAGTGGTCATGCGGCGTCTCCCCGCGCTTCGGCCGCGACGGGGTTCCAGCAGCGCCAGGCGCGGTCCTCCCGCTCCCCCATCAACTCCGGCATCACGGTGCAGGCTCCGGTGGACCGGTCGCAGCGCGGGCGGAAGGCGCAGCCCTCCGGCAGGTCGAGGACGGAGGGCGTCATGCCGGGGATCGAGCGCAGCGGCACGCCGCGCCGGTTGCGGCTGGGCACCGATTCCAGCAGGCCGCGGGTGTAGGGGTGGCGCGGGGTGCCGATGATCTCCGCCACCGTCCCGGTCTCCACCACCCGGCCCGCGTACATCACCGCCACCCGGTCGGCCAGCGCCGAGACGACGGCGAGGTCGTGGGTCACCCAGATCAGCGCCGTCCCCGTTTCGCGGCAGAGCTTTTGCACCTCGAACAGGATCTGCGCCTGGATGGTCACGTCGAGCGCGGTGGTCGGCTCGTCGGCGATGATCAGGTCCGGGGAATGGAGAAGGGCGATGGCGATGGCAACGCGCTGGCGCATCCCGCCGGAGAACTGGTGTGGGTAGGCGGCCAGCCGCTCGTCGGGCGAGGCGATGCCGACGCGGGCCAGCGCCCGGCGCGAGCGCTCCCACGCCTCCGCCCGGCCGACCTTGTCATGAGCCTGCACGGCCTCGACCATCTGCGTGCCGATGCTCAGCACCGGGTTCAGCGTCATCATCGGGTCCTGGAAGATCATGGCGATGCGCCGCCCGCGGATGGCGCGCAGCCGCTTCTCCCCGGCGCCCACCAGATCCTCGCCCTGGAACAGGACCCGGCCACCGACCACCCGCCCCGGCGGATCGACGAGGCCGAGGATGGATTGCCCGGTCACCGACTTGCCGGAGCCGGACTCCCCGACCAGCCCGAGGATCTCGCCGCGGTCGAGCCGCAGGTCGACCCCGTCCACCGCCTTCACGGTGCCGGCGCGGGTGAGGAAATGGGTCTTCAGCCCGTCCACGCGCAGCAGGGGTTCGGTCATCGCGTGCCCCCTCTCAATGGTTGAGCCGCGGGTTGAGGACATCGCGCAGCCGGTCCCCCACCAGATTGATCGCCACGATGGTGATCAGCAGGGCGAGGCCGGGGAACAGGCTGACCCAGTAATCGCCCGACAGCATGTACTGGTAGCCCGACGCGATCAGCATCCCCAGCGACGGCTGGGTCACCGGCACGCCGACGCCGAGGAAGCTCAGCGTCGCCTCCAGCGCGATGGCGTGGGCGACCTGCACCGTCGCCACGACGATAAGCGGCGGCAGGCAGTTGGGCAGTAGGTGGCGCATCATGATCCGCCGGTGGGGCAGGGCAAGACATTGCGCGGCCTCGATGTATTCCTTGCGCCGTTCCACCAGGGCGGAACCGCGGATGGTCCGGGCGTAGTAGGCCCACTGCACGGCGGCCAGCGCGACGATCACCTTGTCGACCCCCTTGCCCAGCAGGGCCAGCAGGATCAGCGCGATCAGGATGGCCGGGAAGGAGAGCTGGATGTCGACCAGCCGCATCACCAGCCCGTCCACCCGGTCCCCCGCATAGGCGGCGAGCAGCCCGACCGCCACCCCGACAGCGAGCGCGATCAGCGTGGCGACCACCCCGACCAGCAGGCTGGTGCGCAACCCGAAGACGATGGCCGACAGCATGTCGCGCCCCTGGTCGTCGGTGCCCAGCCAGTAGGTCCAGCCGCTGCCGCCCAGCGACCCCGGCGCCATCATACCGTCGAGGATGTCGAGTTGGGCGAGGTCGTAGGGGTCCTGCGGCACCACCCAGCGGGCGAGCAGGGCGGCCAGCACGATCAGCACCAGCGCCGCCAGCCCGGCCAGCGCCGTGCGCGACCGCGCGAAGTCCCGCGCCAGCCGCAGGAAGGGCGTCTCGACCGGCGGGGCCTTGGCAACGACGCTGCTCATGCCCGCCCTCCGCCCAGCCGGATTCGCGGGTCGAGCAGCGAATAGACCAGATCGACGATCAGGTTGATGACGACGAACAGCAGCACCGTCACCAGCAGGTAGGCAATCACCACCGGCCGGTCGAGCTGGAGGATGCTGTCGATCAGCAGCTTGCCCATGCCCGGCCAGGCGAAGACCGATTCCGTGACCACCGAGAAGGCGATGACGCTGCCAAGTTCCAGCCCCAGGACGGTGACCACCGGGATCATGATGTTCTTCAGGATGTGCACCCCGACCACCCGCGCGGGCGCCAGCCCCTTGGCGCGGGCGAACTTCACATAGTCCTGCAAGGCGACCTCCCGCGTGCCGGCGCGGGCCAGACGAATGACCAGCGACAGCTTGAACAGGGCCAGATTGACGGCGGGGAGGATCAGATGGGCCAGCCCGTCGGCGGTCAAAAAGCTCCACTGCACGCCGAGGAGGCTCGCCGTCTCGCCGCGTCCGCCCGCCGGCAGCCAGCCCAGAGTCACCGCGAAGGCCATGATGAGCATCATGCCCACCCAGAAGGTGGGCAGCGAGAAGCCGAGGATGGAGCCGGTCATGATGACCCGCCCGGCCATGCTGTCGGGCTTCAGCCCGGCCCACAGCCCCAGTGGGATGCCGAGAACCACCGCCACCAGCATGGCGCAGAGCGCCAGCTCCAGCGTCGCCGGGAAGCGTTGCAGCACGAGGCCGAGCGCCGGCACCCCATGCACGAAGCTGGTGCCAAGGTCGCCGCCGAGCGCGCTGTCCACGAAGCGCAGGAACTGCTCGTGCATGGGCTTGTCGAGCCCCAGCCGGGCGATGGCGGCGGCGCGTTCGAACGCGTCGGCCTCGGGGCTGATGAGCACGTCGATGGGGTTGCCGATGGCGAAGATGCCGGCGAAGACCAGCACCGACATCGCCACCACGACGACCGCGCTCTGCGCCAGCCGTCGGAGGATGAAGACAAGCATGGATTTTAACCCCTAACCCTCTCCCCTCTGGGGAGAGGGTGGCCCGGAGGGCCGGTGAGGGGGATGCGCGTTGCGGAGCGTTCGGCAGAAGCGGAACCCCCTTACCCTAACCCTCTCCCCGCTTTCGGCGGACCGAAGGTCCGCCTGTCGCGTCAGCGCAAACGAAGTTTGCGCGAGAGCGGAGGGGAGAGGGGAAATGGAGGACCGCTCCCCCTTCGCTACTTCGCGGGGGTCACCTTCTGCGCCAGCGTGTACTGGTCTGCGCGCGGTTCGTAGCTCAGCCCCTTCTTCATCGCCCAGACCGTCACCTCGTAATGCAGGGGGATGATGATGTCGGCGTCCACCGCCCGCTTCACCGCGGCCTGGAGCAGCTTCTCCCGTTTGGCGTCGTCCACGGTCGCCAGCGCCGTGTCCAGCATGCCGTCCAGCTCCGGGTCGGAGTAGCTGGTGTAGTTGGTCGTGCCGTAGCCCTTCTCCTTGATCGGCGTGGCGATCAGCGCCTTCAGCGGCGACGACATCTCGCCCGAATCGGCGCCCCAGCCGGCCAGGAAGACGCTGTATTCCTGCTTGTTGCGCTTGGAGAAGAAGACGTTGGCGGTGGTCGCGTCGACCTGGGTCTGCACGCCGATGCGGGTGAACATCTGGGCGACCGCCTGGGCCACCTTGTCGTCGTTGATGTAGCGGTCGTTCGGCGTGCCGAGGGTGAGCTGGAAGCCCTTCGGGTAGCCGGCCTCGGCGAGGAGCTGCTTGGCCTTGTTGGCGTCGGTGGCGACGGTGACCTCCGGGTTGTTGCCATAGAAGCCGGCGGGGAGGTACTGGTTCGCCGGCTCCGCCACGCCCATCATGATGCGCTTCACGATGGCGTCGCGGTCCACCGCCAGCGACAGCGCCTTGCGCACCTTCGGGTCCTTCAGCGGATTCTTGCCGTCGGTGCCGGTGATGGTCGGCGGGGTGTCCTGCACGCCCAGCGCCAGATAGATCACGCGGTTCGACTGGGCCTGGGCCAGGGAGACGTTGGGGGCGGACTTCAGCCGCTCGATGTCCTGCACCGGGGGCGATTCGATCATGTCCACGTCACCGGCGAGCAGGGCGGCGACGCGCGGCCCGTCGCTGGTGATCGGGCGGAAGACCACCGTGTCCCAGGCGGCCTGTGGACCCCAGTAGTCGGGGTTGCGCTCCAGCACCTGCCGGTCGCCCTTGGTGTAGGACTTGTGCTTGAACGGCCCGGTGCCGATCATCAGCGAGCCGTCGTTGAAGGCCTGCGTGGTCGGCCAGGAATCGGCTTTGCAGCCCGCCTTGTCGAAGGTGACGGCCTCGCCGCCCGCCGCCTTGGCGGAGATGATGCCGAAGGTCGACAGTTCCACCGGCAGAAGCGGGTAGGGCTTGCCGGTCTTGATGATCAGGGTGTGCGGATCCGGCGCCTCGATCCCCGCGATGCCCTTGGTGTAGACGGTGAAGGAGGAGGGGCTGTTAGCGACGTTCGGGATGCGGCAGACCGTGTAGACGAAGTCCTGCGCCGTGAACTCGGTGCCGTCGTGGAACTTCACGCCCTTGCGCAGCTTGAATTCCCAGGTCGTCTCGTCGATGGCGCGCCAGCTTTCCGCCAGTTCGGGCTGGAGCCGCATCTTGGCGTCCATGCTGACCAGCGATTCGAACACATGCTTGCGGGCGCGCGTGTTGGGGCCGAGGTTGTGGTAGTGCGGGTCGAGCGCGCTCGGCTCCGCCGAGGTGCCCACCGTCAGGGTGGCGGCCTGAGACGGCGTCGGGGCCGCGGCCAGCAGGGCCAGGCAGGCCGCCGCCGGCAGGACTTGTTTCAAGGTTCCGGAACGCAGCGCATCCGCAAGACGCCGATGCCGATCACGTAAGGCCATCCCTCGTCCCCCTGATTGTACGTTTGATTTGTACCCGTGAAGCAGGCTCCCAGCCCTTTGGACCACGGTTGTTGCGGCCCGATTCTTGTCGTTCGGCTCGCCGCAAGCGGGGCGGCGGCACGTATGTGTTCAACGATCAGAGCTTGAAACCATTGATCTGTCAACAGGGTCTGGTCTTCTGACCTATCCGGTTTTTCCCCGATGGAAAGCTTTGGCAAACGGCGCCGGACGGGGCAGGATCGGTTCACCCGAAAACGCCAACGCAGAGAGCGAGGGGATTAGAGATGAAGACCTGCCAATCCTTCTACATCGGCGGCGCCTGGACCGAACCCGCGGCGGGCGCCACCGTGATGGAGGTGTTGAACCCGGCGACGGAGCAGGTGTCGGGCACCGTTGCGCTCGGCGGGCCGGAGGACGCGCAGCGCGCGGTGGCCGCGGCCCACGCCGCCTTCGACGGCTTTTCCCGCACCTCCCTGAACGAGCGGCTGGAGCTTCTGGCCGCCGTCTGCGCGCTCTTCGAGAAGCGCATGGACGAGGTGGCCGACGCCATCACCGAGGAGATGGGCGCGCCCCTGGCGGCGCTGTCCAAGCCGGCGCAGGCCTTCATGGGGCTGGCCCATTTCAAGACGGCCTTGGAGGCCGCCCGCGAGTACCCGTTCGAGCGGACCCGCGGCACCACCCGCATCCTGCGCGAGCCGGTCGGCGTCTGCGCCATGATCACGCCGTGGAACTGGCCGATCAATCAGATCGCCTGCAAGGTCGCCCCGGCGCTGGCCACCGGCTGCACGATGGTGCTGAAGCCCAGCGAGTTCGCCCCTTATTCGGCTTGGATCTTCGCGGAGATCCTGCACGAGGCCGGGGTTCCGGCGGGCGTCTTCAACATGTTCTACGGCGACGGCGCGGTGGTCGGCCCGGTCCTGGCCTCGCACCCGCTGGTCGACATGGTGTCGCTGACCGGCTCCACCCGCGCCGGGGCGTCGGTGTCCCACAACGCCGCCGACAGCATCAAGCGCGTGTCGCTGGAGCTGGGCGGCAAGTCCGCCAACATCATCTGCGAGAGCGCCGACCTGACCAAGGCGGTGACCCACGGCGTGCGGTCGATGATGTCCAACACCGGGCAGAGCTGCAACGCGCCGTCGCGCATGTATGTCCCGGCCTCCCGCCTGGACGAGGCGGAGAAGATCGCCGCCCAGGTCTGCGCCCGTCTGGTGGTCGGTGACCCGCGCGGCGACCGCACCGGCGTCGGCCCGATCGCCAACCAGCGCCAGTACGAGCGGGTGCAACGCCTGATCCAGGCCGGCATTGAGGAGGGGGCATCCCTGCTGTGCGGCGGTCCGGGCCGTCCGGAGGGGCTGGAGCGCGGCTTCTACGCAAAGCCCACCGTCTTCAGCCGCGCCACCGACACCATGACAATCATGCGCGAGGAGATCTTTGGCCCGGTCCTGACCATCCGTCCCTACGAGGACATCGAGGAGGCGATCCGCAGCGCCAACGACTCGCTCTATGGTCTGTCCGGCTACGTCTATGCCGGCACGGTGGACGAGGCGCGGGCGGTGGCGAAGCGTCTGCGCACCGGCATGGTGCATCTGAACGGCGCCTCCATCGACCTTGCCGCTCCCTTCGGCGGCTACAAGCAGTCCGGCATCGGCCGCGAGTGGGGCGAGGTCGGGTTCGAGGAGTTCCTGGAGACCAAGTCCGTCTACGGCAGCGAACCGGCCGCTTAAGGGGCTGAATCGGCGGTGAAATCCCCTTTCCCCTCCGGGGAGAAGGTTAGGGTGAGGGGATTGCGCATTGCTGTACGTCCGGCAAATGCACAACCTCCTCACCGCCCGCTTCGCGGGCACCCTCTCCCCAGGGGGAGAGGGCTAGACGGTTCGTCCCCTTACGCCTCCGCGGTCTTGGCGGCGGCGACGAACTCCTCGCTGGTCGCCTTGCCCAGCCCGTTGAAGAACAGGTTCAGCAGGACCGCCGCGATGGTGCCCAGCAGGATCCCGCTGTGCAGCAGCGGCGACAGGAAGGGCGGCATCTTCTGGAAGATCTTGTCGGCGACCAGCGGCACCATGCCCAGGCTCATGCTGATGGCGACGACGTAGATGTTGCCGCGGTTGGTCGTGTAATCGACCTTCGCCAGGATTTTGATTCCCGTCGCCGCGACCATGCCGAACATCACCAGTCCGGCCCCGCCCAGCACATAGGTGGGGACGGAGGCGACGACGTGGGCGAGCTTCGGGAACAGGCCGAAGGCGATCAGGATGACGCCGCCCGCCACGCAGACCCAGCGGCTGCGCACCCCGGTGATCCCGACCAGTCCGACATTCTGCGAGAAGGAGGTGTAAGGGAAGGTGTTGAAGACGCCGCCGATCAGCGTGCCCAGCCCGTCCGTGCGCAAGCCGCGGGTCAGCTGCTCTGGCGTTACCGGGCGGCCGACCATCTCGCCCACTGCCAGGAACATGCCGGTGGATTCGATCATCACGACGATCATCACCAGCGACATGGTCAGGATCGACCAGAACTCGAACACCGGCATGCCGAACTGGAACGGGTAGATCACGTCCACCCACTTGGCCTGTCCCACCCCGTCGAAGCTGACCAGCCCCAGAACCATAGTCAGGGCGAAGCCCGCGACGATGCCAAGCAGGACCGAGATGTTGGCCCAGAAGCCCTTGGCGTACTTGGTGATCAGCAGGATCACCGCCAGCACGAACAGGGCGACGCCGAGATAGAGCGGATCGCCGAAATTCGGATTCCCGGCCCCGCCGCCGGCCCAGGTGATGCCGACCCGCATCAGCGAGATGCCGATGATGGCGATCACGGTCCCCGTCACCACCGGCGGGAACAGCGGCAGCAGGCGGCCGACCAGCGGGGCGGCCAGCGTGGCGAAGACGCCGGCCCCGATCACCGCGCCATAGATGCCGAGAAGCCCCAGCGACGGGTTCCCAGCCATGGCGACCATCGGCCCGACCGCGGCGAAGGTGACGCCCATCATCACCGGCAGGCGGATGCCGAATTTCCAGAAGCCCAGCGTCTGGATCAGCGTGACGATGCCGCAGGCGAACAGGTCGGCGTTGATGAGCAGCGCGATCTGGTCCTTGGGCAGCTTCAACGCGCCGCCGATGATGAGCGGCACGGCGATGGCGCCCGCGTACATCACCATCACGTGCTGCATGCCCAGCGCCAGCAGGCGCAGCAGCGGAAGCCTCTCGTCAACCGGGTGGGGTCGGATTGGTGATTCCAGCGACGACATGATCCATGACCTCCGCGAATGAACAGGCGCGAAGTGCATGGCTCATGCCACAACCGGCGGGGCAGAGGATTTTGGTTCAGCCCGCCGGAATGTGCTGCGAAAGATGGCGGTGCCAGGGAGGGATGCGCAACGATTGGGCAGATCCATATCCCCTCTCTCCTCTGGGGAGAGGGTTAGGGTGAGGGGGTTGTGCGTGTCGGTACGCTCGGCAAAAGCGCAACTTGTGCGTGTCGGTACGCTCGGCAAAAGCGCAACCCCCTCACCGGCCCTTCGGGCCACCCTCTCCCCGGAGGGGAGAGGGCTATTCCACCGCAAGCGAAGGGGCTCGGCTCACGGCCGCGCGCTGGACAGCGGCTGGGCGGCTTCCGCCACCACCGCCTTGCGGACGGGCAGCCCGGCGCCGCGCAGGGCTTCGGTGATGCGGTCACCGTGGCCCTCGTCCTCCACCTCGATCAGCAGGGCGACCTCGGCGGACTTGACGGAAAAGGCGCCGAACAGGCGCTGGTGCTGGACGTCGATGATGTTGCCGCCGCACTCCGCCACGATGCGGGCCACCTGGGCCAGCGCGCCGGGCTGGTCGGCCACGTCGATGTCCAGGTTGATCAGGCGCCCGTCGCGGGCGAAGCCGCGCATCAGCACGTTGGCGAGTGTGCGCGTGTCGATGTTGCCGCCCGACACGATCAGGCCGACCCGCTTGCCGCGGAAGCGCTCGGGGTGGAAGAGCAGGGCGGCCAGACCGGCGGCCCCGGCGCCCTCCGCGACGGTCTTTTCCACCTCGATCAGCATGGCGATGGCGCGCTCGATCACCGCCTCGGGCACCAGCACCACGTCGCAGCCGTTCTGCTTCAGGATGTTCATGGGCCGGTCGCCGACGTCGCGCACGGCGATGCCCTCGGCCACGGTCGGGCCGCCGACCTTGACCGGCTGCCCGGCGAGGCGCTGCGCCGCGGCGGGGTAGGTCTCCACTTCCACTCCGACGACCTCCAGGCCGGGCCGCAGCGCGCGGGCGGCGACTGCGGCCCCGGCGGCCAGCCCGCCGCCGCCCACCGGGATGGCCAGCGCGTCGAGGTCCGGCACCTCCGCCAGCATCTCCAGCACGACGGTGCCTTGGCCGGCGATCACCGCGTCGTCGTCGTAGGGATGGACGAAGACCAGCCCCTCCCGCTTGGCGAGGTCGTGCGCGAAGGCCGCGGCCTCGGCCAGGGATTCGCCTTCCAGGATGACGGTGGCGCCGTGGTAGCGCGTGCGCTTGACCTTCACGAAGGGAGTGAAGCGCGGCATGACGATGGTCGCCGCAATGCCCAGCCGCTTCGCGTGGTAGGCCACGGCCTGGGCATGGTTGCCGGCCGACATGGCGATCACCCCGGCCTGCCGCTCCTCCGGCGTCAGGTGGAGCAACCGGTTGGCCGCCCCGCGCTCCTTGAAGGAGGCGGTGAACTGGAGATTCTCCAGCTTGACCCAGACCTCGGCGCCGGTGATCTGCGACAGGGTTTCCGAGCGCAGGAAGGGCGTGCGGCTGATGCGTCCGGCCAGCCGTTCGGCGGCGGCGTGAATGTCGTCGATGGTGACCGGCATGTGTCCTGTTCTTCCTCTACGAACCGCCCTTCCCAGGCGCGCTGGAGACCGCACCGTACAGGTCCGGGCGGCGGTCCGCCAGATGCGTGCCGACCCGGCGCAGGGCGGGGTCCAGATCGACGGTCAGCAACGCCTCGCCGTCGCCGGCCCGCGCCAGCACCGACCCGTCCGGCGCCGCCACGCTGCTGAGCCCGCAATAAATGAGTGTTCCCTCCTGCCCGCAGCGGTTGGCGTAAGCGACGAAGATGCCGTTCTCGAAAGCGCGGGCGGGGACGATGGTGGTGGCGACGATCTCGTAGGGTGTCATCAGCGCGGTCGGCACCAGCAGCAGGTCCACCCCGGCCAGCGCGTGGCGGCGCACCAGCTCCGGAAACTCCACGTCGTAGCAGATCGCCACGCCCACCCGCATCCCGCCAACCTCCGCGGTCGGGAAGGCGTCACCGCCCGGCGCGAAGGAGCCGCGGTCGAGATCGCCATAGAGATGCGCCTTGCGCTGGTTCAGCAGGGAGCGACCGTCCGACCCGATCAGTTGCGCGGCGTTGCAAACGGCGCCGTCCGCCCCGCGCTCCGGATAGCCGTAGAGAATGGCGATGCCGTGGCGCCGGGCGATGTCGGCGACCCGCGCGGCCATCGGCCCGTCCGCCGGCTCGGCCAGGGCGCACACCACCTCCGCGCCGATGTCGTAGCCGGTCAGGCCCATTTCCGGACCGACCAGCAGGGTGGAGCCGTTCTGTGCCGCCGCCGCCGCCGCCCGCTCCAGACGGTCGAGGTTGCGGTGCGGCGCACCGGACTCCGCGTCCGCCTGGAACAGGGTCAGCCGCATGCGGTCAGCCTTGCTTCTGGCGGTTGGCGAGGGCGCGGACCGACAGGCAGAGGATTTCGAACAGCATCTGCGCGCCGGCGTGGGCGGTGTTGGTCGTGGCGTCGTACTGCGGCGCCACCTCCACCACGTCGCCGCCGATGATGTCCAGCCCGTCGAGCCCGCGCAGGATCGCCAGCGCCTCCCGCGTGGTCAGGCCGCCGACCTCCGGGGTGCCGGTGCCGGGGGCGAAGACCGGGTCCAGGCAATCCACGTCGAAGGAGACGTAGACCGGCCCGTCGCCCACCACCTTGCGCGCCGTCTCGATGACGCTGGCGATGCCGCGCTCCGGGATGTCCTCCGCGTGGATCACGGTCATGCCGCTGTCGTAGGAGAACTCCCACAGATACTCGGTGCTGCCGCGGATGCCGATCTGCACCGTGCGCTCCGGGTCGAGAACGCCGTCCAGCACCGCCTGCCGGAAGGGGCCGCCATGGTGGAACTTGGCGCCCTCGTAGGGACCGCCGGTGTCGCAATGGGCGTCGAAATGGATCATGCCCACCGGACGCTCGCGGCCCAGTGCCTTGAGGATCGAATAGGTGATGGAATGGTCGCCGCCCACCGACAGCGGGATGACACCGGCGTCCATCACGCGGTTGTAGAAGGCCAGTATGTCGCCGTGGCAGGCCTCCAGGCTGAAGCGGCTGGACAGCGGCACGTCGCCGACGTCGGCCAGCGTGCAGGAGGCCGCCGGGACCATGCGCAGGGCGTGCTCGTAGGGGCCGATGCGCTCCATCCCGCGCACGGCGCGCGGACCGAGGCGGGCGCCGGCCCGGTTGGTGACGCCGAGGTCCATCGGCACGCCGATCAGCGCGATGTCCAGCCCGCCGAAGTCCGCGGTGTCGGCCGCGTCGGGGCGGTAGGGGGCGTCGAGCAGGGTGGATACCCCGGCGAAGGGCTGCACCCGCTTGCCGCCGGAGAACTGGAGGGCGGCCACCCGCTGGAACTCCGGATTGTGGAAGTCGTCGCCGCCGGAGCCGCTGTACTTCGTACGCAAACGATCAAGCTTCTGAGGGTCGATCATCGTCCGGATCTCTTTGAAAAAGGAAAAGGGTTATCAGTCGTTCTTGGCCCAGGCGCCGAGCAGGCGGGGCAGGTCGCCGAACCACGCGATCAGCCCGAAGACCACCGCCGTCAGCGACACGAACAGCACCGTCACGGCGGCCATGGTCGGGGTGTAGCCGTAGCGGAGCGCGTTGAAGATCTTGATGGGCAGCGTTTCCAGCGTGAAGCCGACCACCATGTAGGCCACGATGTACTCGTTCAGCGACAGCACGAAGGCGAAGGCGAAGCCGGAGATCACGTAGGGCCGCACCAGCGGCATCACCACCGTGCGCAGCACCGTCCGGTCGTCCGCCCCCATGGTCGCCGCCGCCTCCACGTAGGAGCGGTCCACCGCGCCGAAGCCCAGCGACAGCGTGACCAGCGGCAGCGTCACGAAGAACACCGCGTGGCTGACCACCACCGTCCAGGGCGACCCGTACTCGCCGACCGCCGCCCAGAAGCTGAGGAAGCCCAGCGCGGTGATGACCGGCGGCAGGATGAAGGGCGTCATCCCCAGCACCTCGAACGCCCGCGCCCAGGGGGCGCGCCAGCGCCACAGGAACCAGGCCAGAGGGAAGGCGATCAGCACCGCCAGCGCCGCCGACAGGGTGGCGACGACGAGGCTGGTGATCAGCGCGCCGCGCCAGCCGGGATCGGTGAAGACTTCCACGTACCAGGCGAGCGAGAAGCCCTGCGGCGGGAAGGTCAGCGCCTTCTTCTCGTTCACCGAGACGCCGGCCACCACCAGGATGGGGGCGGCCAGAACCAGGGCGATCAGACCGGCGGCCACGGAATTCAGCGTGCGCATCAGCATCAGGCCGTCTCCTCCCGCCGCCCGGCGAGCAGGGCCAGCCCGACGAGGGCGAGGCTGACCAGCACCAGGAAGACGGCCATGGCCGCTGCGAAGGGCATGTTGGACTGGTAGATCGCCTGATCGGTGATGAGCACCGACAGTGTCCAATGCTGGGGCCGTCCCAGAAGCTGCGGCAGAAGGTAGGAGCCGAGCGCGAAGACGAACACCATGATCGTGGTCGCGACGATGGTGTTGCGCAGCCCCGGCACCACCACCGTGAAGAAGGCGCGCAGCGGCGAGGAACCGAGCGTTCGTGCCGCCTCCTCCAGATAGGGGTCGAGGCGGGCGAGCGCCGGGTAGAGCACCAGCACCGTGTAGGGGAAGGCCTGATAGACCAGCCCGGCCAGCAGCGCGCCGAAGCTGGGGCTGAGCGATTGCGGTTCGGCCATCAGGCCCAGCGCCACGAACAGGTTGGTGATGCCCGCGGTGCGCGACAGCAGGGTGGACCAGGCGAAGCCGATGATGACTTCCGACAGCGACAGGATCGACAGCAGGAAGACCAGCCAGCGGATCTGCGCCCTGCGCGGCAGCTTGACCAGCCGGTAGGTGAAGGGGAAGGCGATGCCCACCGACAGCGCCGCGACCAGCGCCGCCAGCCCCAGCGAGAAGGACATCACCCCGCCGAAGAAGGTGGTCAGGAAGCGCTCGTAGTTGGCGAAGACGAGGTCCGGCTCGTAGAAGCCGCCGGGCACGCGCCGGAAGACGCTGACCGCGATCATCAGGCTGAAGGGGATGACGAAGAAGACGACCAGCATCAGCGCCGGGAAGAGGATCGGCGCGTGCTCGGCCAGACCGCGGGGCGCGCGGCGGATCATTGCGGGCGCTCCGCCATTGGCGGCAGCACGACGCAGGCCGCCGGGGGGAACTCCACCGACAGGGCGCCGCCGGGGGCGACCGGCGGGCGCTCCTGCGGTCGCGACAGCGCGACGATCTCCCGCCCGGCCACGTCGATGCGGAACTCCACGCTGGCGCCGAGGTCGCGCATGAAGGACAGTGTGCCGGTCAGCCGGTTCGGCCCGTCCGTCCCGGCGGGGTGGACGACCACGTCCTCCGGGCGGACGGACAGCAGGACGCGGCCCGTCGGCGGCAGGTCCGGCAGGTGCAGGGTGCCGCCGGGCACGGCGGCGGTGCCTGGGGCGGTGACCTCGCCCTCCAGCAGGTTGGTCATGCCGATGAAGTCGGCGACGAAGGCGTCGGCGGGCTGGCGGTAGACCTCCATCGGCGGGGCCGCCTGATGGATGCGGCCCTGCGACATCACCACCACGAGGTCGGCCATGGTCATTGCCTCCCGCTGGTCGTGGGTGACGACGATGGTGGTGATGCCCAGCCGCTGCTGAAGCTGCTTCAGCTCGATCTGCATGGCCTCGCGCAGCTTGGCGTCGAGCGCCGACAGCGGCTCGTCGAGCAGGAACAGCTTGGGCGACAGCGCCAGCGCGCGGGCGATGGCGACGCGTTGCCGCTGCCCGCCCGACAGCTTGGAGACCGGCCGGTCGGCGACGCCGGGCAGGCGCACCAGCTCCAGCAGCTCGTCGGCGCGCTTGCGCTGCTCGGCCTTCGTGGCGCCGCGGATGCGCAGGGGGTAGGCGATGTTCTCCCCCGCCGTCAGGTGCGGGAAGAGGGCCAGCGACTGGAACACCATGCCGAATTCCCGCGTGTGGGCGGGGGCCGTGGTGATGTCGCGCCCGTCGATGACCAGCCGTCCGCCGGAGGGGTCCTCCAGCCCGGCGATCATGCGCAGCAGCGTCGTCTTCCCGCAGCCGGACGGGCCGAGCAGGCAGACGAATTGCCCGTGCGGGATGCGCAGCGACGCGCCGTGCACCGCGGTCACGGGACCGTATCGTTTGGTGAGACCGTCGAGGACAAGAGCTGACATGGGATGGCTTTGTTCTGATGGAGGGAGTGATTCCCCTCTCCCGTCCCGGGAGAGGGTGCCCGCGAAAGCGGGCGGGTGAGGGTACGGCCGAGAATCGAGGGGCTGATTCTTGGCGGCACCCTCACCCTCCCGCCGCGGTGCGGCGGGCCCCTCCCTCTCCCGAGACGGGAGAGGGGTTAGGCACTCACCCGACGATCATTTCCGTCCACTTCTGGTTCAGCCAGTCGGACTTGCTCGTGTACAGGTCGTAGCGCGGGATGATCGGCGCGATGTCGGAGGACACGGCGGCGAACTCCTGGTCGGTCAGGTCGGTCAGCTTGCGGTCGATGGTCGGGGCGGTGCCGACCTTGCGCGACAGCAGGGCCTGGATCGACGGCTGGCACATGTAGTCCACGAAGACATGGGCGAGATCGCCGGCCTTGGAGGCGCGGGTGACCGCCCAGCTGCCGGAGTCGAGGATGCCGCCCTCCTTCGGGAAGGTCGAGCGCACCGGCTGCCCGTCCGCGGCGGCAAGGCCGGTCACATCGTGGTAATACTGGCCCATCGGAATCTCGCCGGATTTCAGCGAGGCCTCGAACTGCGCCTCGTCGCGGTACCAGAGCTTCACGTTGGACTTCAGCTCCGCCAGCTTCTTGAAGCAGTCGAGCTGCCCCTGCTCGCTGTCCAGATGCTTGGTGCCGCCGAAGAAAGTGGCCGCCGTGACCTCCAGCAGGAAGCTGTTGCTGACCAGCGCCAGCAGGCCGAGCTTGTCCTTGTTCGCCGGGTCCCACAGCGCCGCCCAGCTGTCTGGAGCCTGCGGGTAGCTCTTGGTGTTGGTGACCAGCGTGATGTACCAGGACACCGCGCCGATGCCGCTGACCTTGCCGTCCGGGTATTTGTTGATGAGGTGCGGGACGACCTTGGCAGCGTTGGGGATCTTCGACAGGTCGAAGGGCGCCCACAGCTCCGCCGAGGCCCCCTTCAGCATCGCCACCTGCGACATCATCGAGACGTCGGCGGGCGCCTGACGGGCGCGGGCCGCCTGTTCGAGCTGGACCAGCCACGCTTCGCCGGTCGGCTCGGCAATGGCCTCCACCGCGATGCCGGTGGCCTTAGAGAATTCCGGGAAGATGTGCTTTTCGAAGGATTCCTTGAAGTAGCCGCCGTAGACGCCGACCTTCAGCGTCTTCGACTGGGCGCGGACGATGTTCGGAAAGCCGATGGCGGCCACCGTGGCCAGCGTGCCCGCTCCGGCCAGGACGGCGCGCCGGCTGATGCCGCCGGTCAAAGCGGCGTGAAGTCCCTGCTTACCCGTCGTCTCGTTCATGGATGCGACCTTTCCTTGCGGACGAGCTTATCTGTTCGTGAGGCCAGCATTGTGGCCTGCGATCATTAGACGCCCGGCGCCGTTGCCCGAAAATCAGAAAGTTTTGTATCTTACTTCGATCCAGGCCGAAGTATCGGGGGGCCGGACCCGGCGGGCGGGGCAGGGGAGGGCGGGCGTCGTGGCGATGATTCAGCTGGAAACCGTGGATCTGCGCCTGTTGCGGTTGTTCATGACCATCGTCGAGGCCGGCGGATTCAGTGCGGCGCAGAGCGAACTGAACCTGTCGCTGTCCACCATCTCAACCCATTTCGCCGATCTGGAGACGCGGTTGGGCCTGCGGCTGTGCCGGCGGGGACGGTCGGGATTCCAGCTCACCCCGGAAGGGCAGGCGGTCTATGACGAGGCGCGGCGCGTGTTCGACACGCTGGAGCGCTTCCGTGGGCGGGTGCGCGGCCTGCGCGAGCGGCTGACCGGCACGCTGGCTGTCGGGCTGGTGGACAACACGCTGACCGACCCGCGCGCCCCGCTGGAGCGTGTCTTCGCCCGCTTCACCGAGGCGGCGCCGGAGGTCTCGCTGATCATCAACGTGCGCCCGCCGAACGAGCTGCTGCGCGACGTCATCGGTGGGCAGTTGCAACTCGCCATCGCCAGCTTTCCGCGCATCGTGCCCAGCCTGTCCTACCAGGATCTTTACAACGAGACGATCCACTTCTGCGTGGCGGACGGGCACCCGCTGTTCACCCTGCCGGACGAGGCCATCGACCTGGACGAAATCCGCCGCTACCGGCTGGTCGCGCGCAGCTATTGGGGATCGCGCGACCTGAAGATCTTCGCCATATCAACGCCCAAGGCGACGGTCAGCGACATGGAGGGGGCGGCGCGGCTGATCCTGTCCGGCGCCTACGCCGGCTATCTGCCGGACCATTACGCCGCACCCTACGTCAAGGCCGGGCGGCTGCGGATTCTGCTGCCCAAGATCCTGTCCTATCAGGCCCCCTTCCAGGTCGCCTTCGACGCCAACCGCTCCAAAAGCCCGGTGGTGGACCTGTTCATCGCCCTGACCCGCGAGGAGATGACCGCGCCGGAATTCCGAAGCGCTCCCGTCGTCCGACCGGCCTGATCGTGGCCCGGTGCGGCGCAATGTAAAGCATGCTTGACAGTGGCGAGGCGTCGTGTGTAAAGCTTCCTTGTCATTGGGCGGCATGGAGGGAGCAGGGGATGTTCAGCATCAAGCGCTACGGCGTCGAATTGTCCGGGGCTCTGGCTCTCTACGTGGCGCTTCTGCTCGGTGCCAACGCGGCGGACCAGTTGCTCCAACCGGAAGGCACGATGAAAATGGCGATCGCGATTCTGCCGATCCTCGGCACGGTCGCCGTCGCTTGGACAGTCTTGCGGGGGCTGCGGCGAATGGACGAGCTTCAGCGCCGCATTCAGTTTGATGCGATCGTCCTGTCCTTCACGGGAACGGCCCTGGCGACTTTCGCCTGGGGATTTGCGGAAGGTGCCGGCGCGCCGGAACTGCGGGCCTTCCATGTCTGGCCGCTCATGGCGGTGCTGTGGGTCGTCGGGGTGTGCGTAGCCCAGTGGCGCTACCGATGAGAAACGCGGTGAAAGACATCCGCACGGCCCGCGGTTGGAGCCAGAGTGAACTGGCGGAGCGCCTTCAGGTGTCCCGCCAGACCGTCAATTCGATCGAGAACGGGCGCTACGACCCCAGCCTTCCGCTGGCCTTCGCCATCGCCCGGACGTTCGGCCTGACCATCGAGGAGATTTTCTTTCCCTGAGGGATGTCCAGCCCGGAATCCGCCGGTACCGTCAGATGTGATACTCCGGCTCCGGCACCGTCTGGTCCATGGCAAGCGCCGGCACCGTGTCGCGGCACCAGCCGACGATCCGCGCCGGAACGCCGACCACGGTGGCGCAGGGCGGCACGTCCTTCAGCACCACGCTGCCGGCTCCGACCTTGGCGCGGCTGCCGATCTCGATGTTGCCGAGGATCTTGGCCCCGGCCGACAGCAGGACGCCGTCGCGCACCTTCGGGTGACGGTCGCCATGCTCCTTGCCGGTGCCGCCGAGCGTGACCTCCTGCAGGATCGAGACGTCGTTGCCGACCACCGCGGTCTCGCCGATCACCACGCCGGTGCCGTGGTCGATGAAGACGCCGCGTCCGACCGGGACCGCCGGGTGGATGTCCACCGCGAACACCTCCGACACCCGGCTTTGCAGGAAGTGGGCGAGGTCGCGCCGCTCGCGCCGCCACAGCCAGTGGCCGATGCGGTGCCATTCCAGCGCGTGGAAGCCCTTGTAGTAGAGGAAGGGCGTCAGGCAGTTGTCCGCCGCCGGGTCGCGCGTGCAGATGGCCTGGAGGTCGGAGCAGGCTTCCTCCACGATGCAAGGTGCGTCGGCGACCGCTGAGCGCACGAGCATCGCGAGCTGGTCGGCGGAGATGTAGGAGTCGCCCAGCTTGCGCGCCAGCAGGCTGCCCAGCGCCGACGGGAAGTCGTGGTGCAGCAGGATGGCGGTGTCGATGAAGGGGCGCAGCCAAGGCTCCTTGACGACGACGTTCTCCGCCTCGGCGCACAGCATCGCCCACATGCCGTCGACGCCCTCCAGAAGGGGCGATTCCGGGCGGTCCAACCCCTTGAGGTTCTGGTCCTTGAGGCCCTGATCCTGAAAGCAGGGGGCGACGATGTGATTCATGGTAGGCTTGTCCTGATGTTCCCGACCGGTCCGGCCGTCGGTCCGGTCATGGGGCCTTCAACAGGCCGGACGAAAGCCTAGCACGCCGCTTTCCGGAAGGGGAGCCATGTTGCGGGGAATGAAGGGCCACCACGAATTTTTACACATTTTCACACTGTGAAAATTGCCGACCCACTCAGACAGCCCCATCCGCGCAGCGGGCGGGTTTACAGATGATCACATAGTCGCCGGTGTAGGGGCTGGACACGACCTGCGTGTTCCTGGTGCCGAATTTTTCCGGCAAGGCGGTGGCGTTCACCGTGATCCACAGACGTTCCCGCCCTTTCCAGCGCGCGCTGCATGACGCTGGAAACCATCGCACCGCTCGGCAATAATGCCACAATCATAATGAATGCTTCGGCTCACACATCACGCCTTGGGAAACGACCCATGAGACGAATTTTCAAGCTCGCAGGTCTTCTTGTTGGTTTGCTTGTCGTCGCGGCCATTGCTTACGGCGGAAAAGGATATTGGGACGCTCTATCGGATGCTCCGCAATTGCGTCAGCGCGCAGACGATCTGATAGCTCAGGGGCTGGGAGGAGATTCGCTCGGCGCGGACCATCTGGCGATGTTGCTGACAGTTGAAGACCCAAATTTCGTCGATCACGCCGGAGTGGATTTTTCGACCCCTGGGGCTGGAGCGACGACAATCACGCAATCGGCTTCCAAGCGCCTTGCTTTCGAAAAATTTCAACCGGGCGTCGGAAAGATACGACAAACCGGGTACGCGATGGGCCTGGAAAGCCGACTCTCCAAGGATCAGATTCTGGCCCTTTGGCTCGATACACTGGAAATGGGTGAAGGTCCGGAAGGCTGGGTGACGGGCTTTCATAAGGCAAGTTCAGCAATCTATGGGCGACCGCCGGCTGAGTTGAGCAGTACGGAATTTGCTCGATTGGTCGCCGTTCTCATCTCGCCAGCATCCTTCAAGCTTCGTAACAATGACCCTGCGCTCAACGAGCGTGTCAGGCGGATTGAACGCTTGGTGGCAGGAGCGTGTGTTCCCGAAGGGCATAGTGACGTTTGGCTCGAAGGGTGCCGACAGCATTCCAATAGCTGAGCGGCACCAGCAGCTTCATCCTGCGGGCAACGGCGTGCAGCGCAAGCCTAACTTGTTTATTTTCCATAAGATAACTTATGGGATTTATCTGCTGTTCCGAACGAAACACCATCATGCATACACCCGGCACCGGATCCGTGCATCTGCTTCCCGTGATCCGGGGTCGGACCGCCCTCCCGGTCTCGATCGGGAGCGTGTTCCGCGGCTAGGGCGTCCCGCCGGACCGGCTCCCGGTCGGTTCGGGGCGGTCGCGGCGCGCCATGGTGTCCACGAAATGGCCCATCGCCAGTTTCATGTCGTTGAAGACCGTGCCCTGCGACACACCCAGATGGGTGGCGATCTGGGGATAGGACAGGCCTTCGACCCGGTTCAGAAGCCACACCTGCCGGGCCCGTGCCGGCAGGCGGTCCAGGGCGTCCATGAAGCACGACAGCCGCTCGCGGTGCAGCAGGCGCTCTTCCGCCGAAGGGGTTTCCGATGCGATGCCCAGCGCCTCGACGGTGTCCGTCGGTCCGGCCTCGAAGCGCTCCTGGGTCCGGCAGCGCCGGAGATGGTCCAGCGCGAGGTTGTGGACCGTCCGGTGAAGAAAAGCCCCGACGTTGTCAATGGGTCCCCTCTCCACCGCCTTGCAGGCGCGCAGATAGCTTTCCTGCAGCAGATCCTCGGCAACCTGAAGATCACGCACGATCTTCATCGCGCACCCGAACAACGAGCGGCGGTGATCGAGATAGATCGCAATCAGGCTTGCGGACATGATAGCCCTGTCGGTACGGCGGCGAAAAGGACACCACCGCGGTCGGTGCGACATCGGCGGCCTTGCAACATCGAGATTGATAATGATTCTCAATTTCAGATGTCAAGCCGGTTGGACGGGCGCGAAAACGATCACCATCCGCGGGCCATGGGCCGCGGTTTGCGAATTGTGACCCGCCGAGCGATGAAACGTCTCAACTGTACGTGACCGGTCAAGGAAGAGTGGAAGACCAGCGTGGAGCAGGACAAGGCAAACGGCGGACAGGATGCCGGGGCCTACCGGCATACGGACCCGATCACGGACGAGGCGCTCACCTGGTTCGTGACGCTTCTCGACGCGCCCGTAGACCCGGACACCCGAGCCGCCTATCAGGCATGGCGGAACCGCGACCCGCGCCACGCCGCGGCGTTCGACCGCCTGTCGTCGCTTGGGAGCATGCCCGAATTGCAGGCCGCGACGCTCGCCCATCACCCGCAGACGGCGCCTTTGCCGACGGCCGGCCGGTCCGCGGCGCGGCGGCGGTCCGGGCGGTTCGGCGGCTGGCGGGCCTCGCTGGCCGCCGCCGCGCTGCTGCTGGCCATCGGCGTCCATCTCCAGCCCACATTGACGCTCCGCCTGACCGCCGACCACCGCACCGCCGCCGGGGAGCGGCGGGAGATCGCCCTGCCCGACCGGTCCCTGCTGATCCTCGACACCGACTCCGCGGTCGCGCTCGATTTCGCCGAGGGTCGGCGCCATGTCCGGCTGCTGCGCGGGCAGGCCTACTTCGACGTGGTCAGCGACCCCGCCCACCCCTTCCGCGTCACCGCCGGCTTCAGCGAGGTGGAGGTGACCGGCACCGCCTTCACCGTGCGGTCGGACGGCGGGCAGGACGCCGTCTTCCTGGAGCGCGGGCGGGTGTCGGTCAGCCGGCGGGAACCGCCGGGCCAGACGGTGTCCCTCGTTCCGGGTGACCGGGTGACGGCCACGGTGGACGGCCTGTCGGCGCCCGCCCGCCCGGACCCGGCGGTTGCGCTTGCCTGGAAGGACGGGCGCTACGTGTTCCACGACCAGCCCTTCGCCGCGATCGTCGACACCATCCGGCGCTACCATGGCGCACCGATCATCCTGATCGGCGACCGGCTGGCCGGCGCGCGGGTCAGCGGAAACTACCGGCTGGACGATCCCATCGCGGCGCTCCGCTCGCTGGCCGACGTCGTGGGCGCCCGCGTGACCGAGCTTCCTGCCGGGATCATCCTGCTTCGATAGGCTTTGTCCTTCTTTCAGGATTTTTTTTGTGAGACGCCACGCCCCCGCGCGTCTGCCGAAAAGAGGGGGCACGGTTCATACACCGGTAATCACGCCCCCGCCACCAGCGCAGACGGGAGTTGTGAGGCATGGAAGGCCGGACGGTTTCGACAGGCAAGTTCTTGGTGTGCGCGCGGGGAACCGCCGCCCGGCATCTGATCCTGGCCCTGATGGCGACCACCGCGCTCGGCGGCGTCCTGGCCCTCCCCTCCCCGTCCCTGGCCCAGCCAGCCGCATCCACCGCGCAGACGATGGCCTTCGCGCTGCCGGCGCAGCCCCTGCCCGCGGCGCTCGACGCCTTCGCGCGGCAGACCGGCTGGCAAATCGGCTATTCCGCCGATCTGGCCGCCGGGCGCAGCTCCCGTCCGGTGTCGGGCAGCATGACGCCGGCCCAGGCGCTCGACACTTTGCTGTCCGGAACGGGCGTCGGCTACCGCACGACCGGCACCGGCTCCGCGACGCTGGTTCCGGCCCCGACCGGCGACGTCACCATGCTGGCGCCGGTGTCGGTCACCGCCTCGACCGGAGCCGGCAGCGGAAGCGGCAACATCACCATCACCAGGGAGGACCTGGAGCGCAAGAATCCCAGCGACCTCCGCGATGTCTTCTCCGGTGAGCCGACGATCCGCGTGGGCAGTTCCGTGCCGATGTCGCAGAAGGTCTATGTCAACGGCGTCGAGGAAACCAATCTGGCCGTCACCATCGACGGCAGCCGCCAGAACAACAAGGTCTTCCACCACAACGGCACCACGCTGATCGACCCGGCGCTGCTGAAGGTGGCGCGGGTGGACGCCGGCGTCGCCCCCGCCGATGCCGGGCCGGGCGCGCTCGCCGGCTCCATCGCCTACGAGACCAAGGACGCCAGCGACTTCCTGGCGAGCGACGGCATCGGCGCCTTCGGCAAGACCACCTTCAACACCAACGGCTCCGGCCTGACCACCAACCTCGCCGGCTTCGGGCGCCACCAGGGGCTGGAGGCGCTGGGCACCGTGACCTACGGCAAGGGCGGCAAATACACCGCGGGCAACGGGCGCAAGGTGGACGGCACCGAGACGGACGTGGTCAGCGGTCTCGGCAAGGCGGCGGTGCAGACGGAGAGCGGCCACCGCTTCCAGGCCAGCTACGAGCGGGTCTACGACGACGCGCCGCGGCCCTTCCGCGCGAACATCGGGTCGCTGGCCGGCCGCCCGGCCTGGGAGCCGCGCGTGCGGGACTATTCGCTCGACCGCCAGAACATGGTCTTCACCTACACCGACGCCCTGCCGACGGAGCTGTGGAACCCCAAGCTGGTGCTCGCCTACGGCCGCACCGACGTGGAGACGCCGATCTTCACCCGCCCGGTCGGCAGCAGCACCGTGCCGGGGAGCTACCCGGGCAAGGGGGCGACCAGCTCCTTCAACGGCAAGCTGGAAAACACCTTCGGCTTCCGGATCGGCACCGTCACGACGGGCACCGACTTCTACGTGGACCGCGCCAACTACCGGGACCGGACGATGACCGCGACCGAGCGGGCGCGCAACAACGGCCTGTACGGTCAGGCCCGGCTGGAGCCGATGGAGCGTCTGCGCCTGTCCTTCGGCCTGCGCGGCGACCGCCAGACCTTCGAGGGGACGACCGGGCGGGAGTGGACCAACCACGGCCTCAGCCACAACCTCTCGGGCGAGTTCGACCTGCTGCCCCGCTACCTGACCGCCAAGGCCGGCGTGTCCCGCGGCTGGGGCGGCGTCCAGCTGGCCGAGAACTACATCATGAACCCGGCCTGGAACTACGGCGCCGGCCCGCGCCCGGTGACGGCCTACAACAGCACCGCCGGGCTGGAGGCCCGCTACGAGGGCTTCACCGCGGAAGGCCGGATCTTCCGCACCAAGCTGGACGACGCCCGCGCCGCGCGCTTCGCCGCCACGAGCGCCACCCTTGCCCGCGACGTGCGGTCGGAAGGCTATGAGCTGGGTCTCGGCTACGCCTGGACGAACGGCTTCATCCGCGCCAAATACGCCGACATCGACGTGAAGATCGACGGGCTGCCCGCGGATTCCGACACTGGGACCTACCTCGCCACGCCGATCGGGCAGGTCTTCACCGTCGGCGGCGCCCACACCGTGCAGTCCTGGAACCTGACCTTCGGCGCCGACGTGGAGTTCGTGCTCGACTACGACAAGGTCCAGGCCGGGCAGCGGCCACTGAAGGGCTATCAGACGGCCAATGTGTTCGTGGAGCACCGGCTGCCGGAGCACGCCAACCTGGCGCTGCGCCTCGACGTCCGCAACCTCTTCGACGAGACCTACGCCGACCGCGCCACCTACGGGCAGGAGTTCGGCACCGTCACCCCGCTCTACCAGCCGGGCCGGGCCTTCCTGCTCAGCGCCTCGGCGCAGTTCTGATCCCACGCCGCGGCGGCGGCGGCAAGGTCATGGCCCAGGCGGGCCATGACCGGCCCCCAGTCGCCGGGCGAGTCCTGACGGTAGAGGCGCATCGTCGGGTACCACGGGCTGTCGTCGCGCCCGCGCAACCAGCGCCAGCAGGCGTCGGCGCGCGACAGCATCCACACCGGGCGCCCAATGGCGGCGGCGAGGTGGGCGACCGACGTGTCCACGGTGACGACGAGGTCGAGATGCGCCGCGATGGCCGCGGTGTCGGCGAAGTCGGTCACGCCCGCTATGGGATCGGTGAACAGGCCCGCCGCAACGGCGGCCTGCGCCTGTTCCGCCGCGTCCCCGACCTGGAGGCTGACCGCCGCGATCCCCGGCACCGACAGCAGCGGTTCCATCAGCGCAAAGGGCACGCTGCGGCGGCGGTCCATCGCGTGCGAGGTGGGGTCGTGGCGCCGCGGGTTGCCCGACCAGACGAATCCCACGCGCAACGGGCGTTTTCCGGCGGAGTCTCCGGTCCGGTTCCAGCCGAGCCGCTTCGCCCAGGCGGTCACCAGATCGGGGGGCGGCGTGATGTAGGGCTCGCCGGAGGGTATCCCGTCGATGCGCGTGCCGAAGGCGAAGGGCAGGCTCATCAGCGGGCAGCACAGGTCGAAAGCCGGCAGCGCCGCCGCGTCGTCGTAGGTGGCCAGACGGTTGATGCCCCGCACCGAGGCCAGCAGGCGGCGCAGCTCCGGCTGGACGATCAGCAGCACCCGCGCGCCGCGGTCGGCCAGCAGCGGCGCGTAGCGGACGAATTGCAGGGTGTCGCCCAAGCCCTGCTCGTAATAGAGGAGGATGGTCTTGTCGGCGATGTCCTCGCCCCGCCACACCGGCTTGCCGGACACCGCCGCGGATTGGCCGGTGTAGTCCCAGCGCCGTTCGTAAAGCGCCAGGCCCTCTTCGAAATCGCCGAGCGCCAGCTTCAGCACCGCCAGCTCGCAGACCGGGTGCGGATGGTCCGGGCGCAGGGCCTTGGCCGCCTCCAGCGCCGCTTCCGCCTCGTCGAACCGGCCCGCGTCGCGCAACGCGATGCCCAGATTCAAAAGCGTCTCGAAATGCGCCGGGTCGAGGGCGGCGGCGCGTCCCAGCCAAGGCACAGCCTCGCCGATCCGGCCATCGGCGGCCAGGGCGGAGCCGAGATTGCCCGGAACGCCGCGCGCCGACGGCTCCAGCGCCAGGGCGCGGGCGAAATGACGGATGGCATCATCGTAGCGACCGGCGGCCTTCAGCGCCGCGCCCAGATTCCCGAGGAAATCGGTGTTCAGCCCGTCCCGCGCCACCGCGGCGCCGATCAGCACGACGGCTTCGGCGGGACGGCCCCGCTGCCCGGCGACGATGCCCAGCAGATGCGCGGCGTGAGCCTGCTCCGGATCGGCGTCCAGGATGCGCTGGTAGATGACCGCCGCCTCGTCCAGCCGCCCGGCCTGATGGTGGTCGATGGCGACCGCGTAGGCTTCCTCGATCGTCGCCATGCCCTCGCACCCCGCGCTAGATCATCAAACGGGAAATCGTCGAACGGACCCGCCTTGCAGTAAACCGGAACCGGCGCGGCGCGCAAGCATCCGCCGGCGTCACGCGCCTTCCCTCTCCGGCGTGGCGGAAGGCAGGCGGATGACGAAGCGCGCCCCGCCCGCCCCTTCCTCTCCCTCCTCCAAGCCGATGGTGCCGCCGAGCTGACTGACCGCGTTGTGGACGATGTGCAGGCCGAGCCCGGCGTGCCCGCGGTCGCGGCGCGTGGTGAAGAAAGGGTCGAAGATCCGCGCCCGAAGCTCCACCGGGATGCCCCGCCCGTCGTCGGCGACGGCCAGTTCCACGACATCCGCCGCGGCCTTGCGGGCGCGGACCGTCACGGTGCCGCACCGCCCATTCCCGTCCGTCCCCTCCCCGCCCGAGAAGCCGTGGTTGACCGCGTTCAGCAACAGGTGCGAGACGATCTGCGCGATGGTCTGCGGGTAGCCGTCCATCATCAGTCCCGGCGGGCAGTCCACGACGACCCGGTGCTCCGCCGGTTCCCAGAAAGCTCCCAGCGCCTCCACCGCCTGCATCAGGCAAAGGCGAAGGTCGAAGCGCCGGCGCTTCTCGCCCGCCGGGTCCACCGCCAGTTCCTTGAAGCGCTGCACCAGTTCCGCCGCGCGGACGGTGTTGCTGACCATCAGGTCGGACACGTCGCCCATGTCGGTCAGAAAACGTTCCAGCTCGCGGCGGCGCAACTGGCCGGAATCGAGAAGGCGCTTCATCTTCGGCACCTTCTCGCGGATCAGCGTCGAGGTGGTGAGCGTGATGCCCAGCGGCGTGTTGATCTCGTGCGCCACGCCGGCCACCACCTGCCCCAGCGCGGCCAGCTTTTCCGCCTGCACCAGATGGGCCTGGGTCCGCCGCAGCTCCGCCAGGGTCGAATCCGCCTGCTCCTTGGCGCGGCGCAGTTCTTCCTCGCGGCGGTTGATCTCGGCGGCGAAGTGATGGACGGCGCGGGCCATGTCGCCCAGCTCGTCCCGCCGCTCCAGGTCGGTCACCTGCCCGTCGCGCGGGTTGTGGGCCAGCCGCCGGGTGGCGCCCTGAAGCCGGCGCAGGGGCCGGGTGATGCCGCCGGCCACCAGGAGCGCCGCACCGGCGGCGAACAGCAGGCCGATGGTCGCCCCGATGAGCAGGGTGGAGCGCAGCAGGCCGGCGCTGCGCACCGCGCTGTCCTGGAACAGGTCGTTCAGACGGCGGGCGGTGTTCATCACCGCGGCGGCGTCCATGTCCATCGCCGCGATGGCCCCGTTCTGGCGGGCCAGCCCATCGGTGGCGCGCTCCAGCCCGTCGCGCCACGCGGTGATGGCGGCGAGCATCCCGTCCTGGATCAGCGGGGAGATGGGCAGCCCGGCCACCCGGTCGCGCAGCCGACCGCTGTCGGTGGCGACGTCGCGCAGGCTGCGGGGGTCGCGCCGCTCCAGCGCCCTCAGGGTCCGCCCGCTGAGGGTCAGGGCGGTCATGGCGAGCGTCTGGGTCTCCTGCTCCATGGCGTGGGCCGACACGGTGTGGTGCAAAAGCTCCGCCACCTCGTCCTGGGCGGCGCTGTAGCCGGTGTCGGCGGCTTTCAGGACCCGCCCGGCGAGCGCGTCGTAGCGGGGCGCCAGTTCCGGGAGCGTCGTCCGGTCCAGCCGTTCGGCCCGCAACCGGGTCAACTCGTCCAGCGCCGTCCCACGGACAATGTCGGCGGGAAGCGACGCGGCAAGACCCTCGGCGGCTCGCTCCACACGGTCCAGCCAGAGGGTCAGGGCATCGGGCCGCGCCGCCTCGTCCTTCGCGGCCAGCCGGGCGTTCAGAATCGCTTCCCGCAGCCTGTGCAGCCCGTCCACGAGATCGCGGCTGTCGCGCATCCGCCGGTCGGCCTCGGCCAGGGAGGCGACGAGCGCCGCGTTGGTGGCGTGCTGCCGCTGACGCGCCTGTTCGGCCAGACCGAGCAGCCGCGTCTCCTGCTCCGCCATGCCGCGGGCGCGGGCGTCGCTGACGGTGATCGCGTCGACCAGCTCCTCCAGCCGGGCGGCGTGACGGTCGGACGCGCGGCGGGCGGTCTCCACGGCGTCGGCCTGGATGCCCTGGTCCGCCAGCCCGCCCAGCGCGTCCAGAGCCGTCTGCGCGCCGTGGGTGGCGCGGCGGAAGGTGACCTCATGGGGGAGCCGGCTTTCCGGGGGGGAATGGATGAAGTCGTTGCGGGCCGCGGTGGCGGCAATCATCTCGCGGTAGACGGTGCCGGCCAGGACCGCGGCCTCGCGCGAACGGCCGGCGCGCTCCAGCAGAATCCAGGCGGACACCGCGATCAGCGCCGCGATGACCACCGGGATTCCACCCACCGTCGCTATGCGATACGAGATCCTCATCACGCTCCGCCGGCTGCCGTTCCTCCAGGGGACTGCGGAACAGGCCGGCGGCGGAACATCGCAAAGCTAGCGATAGCACTCTGGAGTTGTCGAGTTCTTTCAATTTTGGCGAAAATTAAAACTAATTTGTGGTAGAGCCGACAATCAGCGGGTGCGGTATCAGCGGGTGCGGTCGTCCCGCCCTTTCAGCGTCCAGCCCCGCTGGGCGCGGGGCTGGACGAGGTCGGGGCCGCCGTGTCGAGGGCCGGGGCCGCGGCCGGGTCGGCCTCGACGCGGCGCTTCAGAACCATCAGGCCGAGCGTCGTGACGATGGTCCCGGCGACGATGGCCAGGACATAGGGGCCGAGCGGCGCCACCGCGTTGGGGATGGCCAGCACGAAGACGCCGCCGTGCGGCGCCCGCAGGCCGCAGCCGAACCACATCGACAGGGCGCCGGCCACCGCCGACCCGGCCATGGCCGCGGGGATGACGCGCAGCGGGTCCTTGGCGGCGAAGGGAATCGCCCCTTCCGTGATGAAGGCGAGACCGAGCACGCCGGCGGCCTTGCCCGCCTCGCGTTCCTGCATCGTGAAGCGGCTGGGCACGACCATGGTGGCGAGCGCCAGCCCGAGCGGCGGCGTCATGCCCGCCGCCATCACCGCGGCCATCGGCGTGTAGGTGTTGGAGGCCAGAAGCCCGACGGCGAAGGTGTAGGCCGCCTTGTTGACCGGCCCGCCCATGTCCAGCGCCATCATGGCGCCGAGCAGCGCGCCCAGCGCCACCGCGTTGGCTCCGGTCATGCTCTGCAGGAAGGCGGTCAGCCCGTTCATGATCGCGGCGACCGGCGTGCCGATGACGTAGACCATCAGCAGACCGACCGCCAGCGTGCCCAGGAGCGGGATGATCAGCACCGGCTTCAGCCCCTCCAGATTCTGCGGCAGCCGGATGGTGTCGCGCAGCCAGCGGGCGATGTAGCCGGCCAGGAATCCCGCCACGATGCCGCCCAGGAAGCCGGCCCCGATCTTGGCCGCCAGCATCCCGCCGATGAAGCCGGGGGCGAGGCCGGGCCGGTCGGCGATGGAATAGGCGATGTAGCCCGCCAGCACCGGCACCATCAGCCCGAAGGCGGCCTCCCCGCCGATCTGCATCAGCGCTGCCGGCAGGGTTCCCGGCTCCTTGAAGGCCTCGATGCCGAAGACGAAGGACAGGGCGATGAGCAGACCGCCGGCCACCACGAAGGGCAGCATGAAGGACACGCCGGTCAGCAGGTGCTTGTAGGGGCCGGACTGCGCCTCCTTCTGCCGCGCCTTGGCGCCTGACACCGTGTCGGCGTAGGCGGGCGCGGCGGCATTCCCCGTCGCGGCGGGGACCGGCAGGGCGAGCGCCTCGTCGATCACGCGGGCGGGCTGTTTCAGCGCCTCCCCCACCGAGGTCTTGAGCAGGCGCTTGCCGGCGAAGCGGTCGGTGGCGACGTGGGTGTCGGCGCCGATGATGACGGCCTCGGCCTCGGCGATCTCCTCCTCCGTCAGCGCATTCTTCGCGCCGACCGAGCCCTGGGTCTCGACCTTGATGCGGTAGCCCTTGGCCTGGGCGGCCTGCTTCAGAGCCTCCGCCGCCATGAAGGTGTGGGCGATGCCGGTCGGGCAGGCGGTGATGGCGACCAGCAGGCCGGGACTGCGCACCACGGTCGGTGTCGGCTTTGGGGCGGGCTGCGGAGCTGCGGTTTCGGGTTGCGCACCGGGAGCATGGCCCAGGGCGTTGCCAATCACCGTCTTGGTGTCACGGATGGCGGCGGCGGTGGAGGTGCGCAGGATCGGCTTGCCGACAAAGCGGGAATCGTCCACGGCGATATCGGTGGCCAGGATCACCGCGTCGGCCGCCGCGATGTCGGCAGCGGAGAGCGGCGTCTGCACGCCGTTCGACCCCTGGGTCTCCACCGCGATGGCGTGGCCCATCAGCGCGGCGGTGCGGCGCAGCGCCTCGGCCGCCATGACGGTGTGGGCGATCCCCGTCGGGCAGGCGGTCACAGCCACGAGCTTTGCCATCGCGATCCCTCCGGCGCTGAATGCCTTATAATTCCTCCACCCGAACGGCCCGCATCAGCTCGGCGAGACGCTCCGACGGCGGCAGTTCGGGGCCGAGGCGGGACAGCGTGCCGGCGGCGAAGGCGGTGCCGCGCCGCGCGCAGTCCTCCAACCCCATACCCTCCAGCCGGGCGGCGACGACCCCGGCCACCATGGCGTCCCCGGCGCCGACCGTGCTGGCGACCTCCACGGGCGGCGGCACGGCGAGCAGGGCGCGGCCGCCCTCCACGAAGACGGCGCCCTCGGCGCCCAGCGACACGACGACGAGCGCGATGCCGGACTCCGACAGCTCGCGCGCCGCGCGCACCACCTCGGCCCGATCCTTCAGCGGGCGGCCCAGCAGCTCGGCCAGTTCCGCCGCGTTCGGCTTCACCATGTCGGGGCGGGCAGCCACGGCGTGGCGCAGCGGCGGGCCGCTGGCGTCCACCACCACGAAGGCGCCGCGCCGGTGCAGGGCGGTGACCATCTCGGCGTAGGCGGTGTCCGGCACGCCCGCCGGGACGCTGCCCGACAGAACGAAGGTCCGGTTGGTGACGGCGAGGTCGTCCACCACGGTCAGCAACCCCCGCCAGCTTTCCGCCGGGACATGCAGGCCCGGCAGGTTGATGTCGGTGACGGAGCGGCCCTCGCGGTCCACCAGCTTGATGTTCACCCGGCTGCGGCCCGGCAGGCGCAGGCAGCGGTCGCGGATGCCCCGGCGGCGGAACAGCGCGTCGAACACGGCGATGTTCTCTTCACCCAGAATGCCGGTGGCGGTGACCGGTACGGCACCGCCCGCCAAGGACGCTCCGGCCAGGAAGGCAGCGACGTTGATGCCCTTGCCGCCGGCGGTCCGCGTCTCGGCGACCGCCCGGTTGACCGCTCCCGCGGCGAAACCCGGCACGTCGAGCGTCTGGTCTATGGCGGCGTTCAGCGTCACAGTGACGACGCCGGGGCGTGGGGTGGACAGTGCGCTCATGACACGCCTCCGGCGTCGGCGAAACGTTGACGGACCAGCGCCCGAACCTCGCCAGCGTCGACGCAGTCCAGCGCGTCGCGGGCCGTGCGCTCGGCGTCGGCCATGGCGATGGCGCGCAGCCGCGCCTTGACCGAGGGAACGGCAGGAATGGCCACGCTCAACTCGGCGACGCCCAGCCCGGACAGCAGCACGGCCCCGGCCGGGTCGCCGGCCACGCCACCGCAGGCGCCGACCCAGATTCCGGCGCGGCGGGCGGCGTCCACCGTCCGCTCCACCATGCGCAGGACGGCGGGGTGCAGCCCGTCCGCCTGCGGGGCCAGGACCGGGTGCAGCCGGTCCATCGCCAGCACATACTGCGTCAGGTCGTTGGTGCCGATGGAGAAGAAGGACACCTCCCGCGCCAGCCGGTCGGCCATCATCACGGCGGACGGCACCTCGATCATGATGCCAAGCTCGACCGGCGGCACGTTCAGTTCCTGCCGCACCGCCTCGGTGATCGCCTTGGCGCGCTCCAGTTCGGCGGGCGCGGCGATCATCGGGTACATGATGCGCACCGGCCCCTCCACCGAGGCCCGCAGCATGGCGCGGAGCTGGGTACGGAACAGGTCCTCCCGCTCGAAGCACAGGCGGATGCCGCGCACGCCCAGGAAGGGGTTGCCCTCCGCCGGCATGCGCAGATAGGGGACGCTCTTGTCGCCGCCGATGTCCAGCGTCCGCAGGATGATCGGCAGTCCGTTCATCGCCCGCACCATGGTTTGGTAAGCGGCGAACTGCTCCTCCTCGTCCGGCGGCAGGTCGCGCTGGAGAAACAGGAACTCCGTGCGCATCAGCCCGACGCCCTCGCCGCCCGCTTCCACGGCCTGCACCGCCTCCGCCGGGTCGGAGATGTTGGCGGCGACCTCGACGCGCCGGCCATCCGTGGTGATGGCCGGCTTGTAGCGGTCGAGCCGCTCGGCCTCGCGCCGCTCGCCCACTTTGATCCGGGCCTGGGCCGCGCGGCCGCGGTCGCGGTCGCTGGGGTCGGCGACCAGCACGCCGCCGTCGCCGTCAAGGATCGCCGCCCGTCCGTTCTCCAGATCCAGCACCGACGGCCCGGCGGCGACCACCGCGGGGATGTCGAGCGAGCGCGCGATGATCGCCGTGTGGGAGGTGGCGCCGCCCCCCGCCGTGCACAGCCCCAGCACCTTGGCCGGGTCGAGCTTCGCCGTGTCGGACGGCTCCAGATCCTCGGCGAGCAAGATGACGGGATGGTCCGGCAGGGCCGCCATGGTCTCCGTCACCGCGGCGAGCAGGCGCAGCACGCGGCGCCCGACGTCGCTGAGGTCGGCGGCCCGCCCGGCCAGCAGTGGATCGGCGAGCTGGGCGAGCGTGCCGGCGCGCTCCTCGTAGACGGCGCGCCATGCCCAGCCGGCGCTCTTGCCGCGGTCGATCAGGGCGTGGGCCTCGGCGACCATCTCTGGATCGTCGAGAAGCTCCTGATGCGCCTTGAAGATGGCCGCCTTGGCGGCGCCGGCCTTCTTCCAGAATTCCTCGTGCAGGTTGCGCAGGTCGGCGGCGGCGGCGGCAAGCGCCTGATCGAGCCGGCGGTGCTGCGCCGCGGGATCGGGGGCGGTCTCGGCGACCGTCAGCTCCTCGCGCTGGAACTTCCAGACCGGGCCGGTGGAGACGCCGGGGGAAGCGGAGATGCCGGCGATCACCCGCCCGTCGTAATCGAGATCGGCCGGGACGGCCCGCGGGGCAGGTTCCTCCGCGGGCGCCGCCGTGGAGACCGGCTCGTCCAGCCCTGCCTCGAAAGCGGCGCGGATGGCCTGGAGCGCCGCCGCCGCGTCCTCGCCCGCAGCGGTGACGGTCAGCGGCTGTCCACCCGACGCGCCGAGCCGCAGCAGGGAAATCAGGCTCTTGGCGTTGGCCGTGGTGCCGCCGTGCCGGACAGCGATCTCGGCGCGGAAGCGCTTGGCGACCTCGACCAGCGCCGTCGCCGGGCGGGCGTGCAGCCCGTGAGGTGACGGCGCGGTGACCGCTATGGAGTTCCCATCGATGGGAGCCGCGACCGGCTCACTCGCGGGCGCGGTGGGTGCCTCTCCGTTCAGAACGGCCATGATGGCGCGCGGATCGCTCGTATTGCCCAGCCGCGCGGCCTCCGCGGGATCGCCCAGCACGCCGGTCAGCCGTTGCAGCACGGCGATGTGCTCGTCCGACTTGGCGGCGATGCCGACAACCAGCCGCGCCGGTTCCCCGCCACCCCAATCGACGCCCTGCGGAAACTGGACCACCACCACGCCGGTCCGCCGCACCAGATCGCGCGCCTCGGGAAGCCCGTGGGGGATGGCGATGCCGCTGCCGAGATAGGTGCCGGACACCGCCTCGCGGCCCAGCATGCTGTCGATGTAGCCGGGGTCGATCAGGCCGTTGTCGACCATCGCCCGCCCGGCGATGCGGATGGCCTCCGTCTTGTCCGGCGCCGAGAGACCAAGGCGCACCTGCGATTCGGAGACCTGAAGCATCGCCCGTCCTCCCCCCGCGTGGAGTCCGTGCGCGGGGCCGGACTCGTCCTTGGAGGAGAGTAACGCATCAATCGCAGTGGCGTTCCGGGACAGATTCGCGCAGGACGCCACCCCCGCCGCCGCCACCCCGCGTGTGGGCCAGCATGCCGGTGACGCGGGCGACCAGGGCCGTCGTCTCGAAGGGCTTCTGGAGCACCTCGCAACCCGGCTCCAGAATGCCGGTGCCGAGCGTCGCGTCGTAGGCGTAGCCGGTCATGAACAGCACGCCCAGCTCGGGCCGCCGCTCATGCACCGCCTCGGCCAGTTGCCGCCCGTTCATGCCGGGAAGCCCGACGTCGGTCACCACCAGATCGGCGCGCAGCCCGCCGTCCAGCAGCTCCAGCGCCTCCGTCCCATCCGACGCCTCGACCACGTCCAGACCGGCGTCCTCCAGCGCCTGAACCGCAACCATGCGAACCAGCGCCTCGTCCTCGACCAGCAGCACGGTTCCGGCGGTGTTGTCCACCGCCCCATCCGCCGCGTCGGCGGCGGGCACCACAGCGGCCCCCGGCGGAAGGCTGGTGCCCTCCTCCCCGTCGCAGCGCGGCAGGTAGAGGCGCACGGCGGTGCCCCGCCCGGCCTCGCTGTCGATGCGCACCAGCCCGTGCGACTGGCTGACGAAGCCATAAACCTGCGACAGACCCAGCCCGGTCCCCTGCCCGATCGGCTTGGTGGTGAAGAAGGGGTCGAAGGCGCGCTTGATGATGTCGGGCGGCATGCCCATGCCGGTGTCGGCGACGGTCAGGACCACATAATCGCCGGGCGCCGCACCGGAGGCATCACCTGCCACGTCGGCCGCCGTCAGATGGGCGTTGGCGGCGGTGATGGTGATGCGCCCGCCGTCCGGCATGGCGTCGCGGGCGTTCACCACCAGATTCAACAGGGCGATCTCCAACTGGTTGGAATCGCACCAAGCCGCCCAAGCGTCCGGCGGACAGTCGGTCGCGATGGACACCTGCTCGCCCACCGTGCGGCGCAGCAGGTCCTCCATCCCCTGGACCAGCACGCAGGGCTCCGTCGCGTCGGGGCGCAACGGCTGCCGCCGGGCGAAGGCGAGGAGGCGCTGCGTCAGCCCGGCGGCGCGGGTTGCCCCGACCTTGGCGTGGCTGGCGTAGTCGCGCAGGTCCGCCCGCTCCGCCGTGTCCAGCCGGGACAGCAGCAGGTCCAGATTGCCGGAGATCGCCGTCAGCAGGTTGTTGAAGTCATGGGCGATGCCGCCGGTGAGCTGGCCCAGCGCGTCCATCTTCTGGGAATGGCGCAGCGCCTCCTCGGCCCGCTCGCGCTCCGCCTCGGCGCGCAGGCGGGCGGAGACGTCGACCACCGCGGCCATGGTGCGCAGGAAACCGCCCCACCCGTCCCGCTCGACCCGGGCGGACACCAGCACGTCGGCGACCTCCCCCGACCGCTTGACCAGCCGGTAGGGCATGTCCTGGAACGCGCCGAGCCGCAGCAGCTCCGGCCAGTGGTGCTCCCGGTGCTCCCGCACGACGTCCGGCGGCATGAACTCCGTGATGTTGCGGCCGAGCACCTGGCCCCGGCTCTCGTAACCCATGAATTCCAGCCAGCGATCGCTGACACTCAGCAGCCGCCCCTCGGCGTCCAGCGAATGCAGCGGCACCGGCGTTTTGGCATAGAGCGCGCTGAGGTCCGCCTGGGCGCGCTGCCGCTCCGCCACCTCGCCCAGCAGCCGGCGGTTGGCGGCCACCAGCTCCGCCGTGCGCTCGGCCACCTGCCGCTCCAGATCCTCGCGGGCGTCGGCCTGGGCGGCGCGGGCCTTCACCGCGTCGTCGATGTCGGTGCAGGTGCCGAACCAGCGGGTGATCCGCCCGTCCCCGTCGCGCAGCGGCACCGCCCGCCCGAGGAACCAGCGGTACCGCCCCCCAGCCTCGCGCAGCCGGTACTCGGCCTCGTAGAAATCGCCCGACCGCACCGCGGCGGTCCACAGGGCGACGGTCCGCGCCCGGTCGTCCGGATGGACCACATCCATCCAGGCCGCGCCGGTCATCGCCTCCGGCCGGGTGCCGGTGTAGGCGAACCAGTGCAGGTTGTAGTAGTCGGGGAGACCATCCGGCGGGGCGGACCAGACGAGCTGCGGCATGCTTTCCGCGATGGCGCGGAACTTGGCCTCGCTGTCGCGCAGCGCGATTTCCGAGGCGCGGCGGTCGGTGATGTCGCGCACCACCACCGAATAGGCGGCCGGCGCGCCCGTGGCGTCGCGCGCCACGGTCAGCACGGTGGAGCCGAAGAAGCGCCGCCCGTCGCGCGCCGCATGGATCCATTCGACCTCGCAACGCTCCTTCTCCGCCACCCCGGCCAGCAGGCCGCGGATGTTCTCCGCGCAGCGTTCCTCCGGCGCGAAGAGCAGGGACAGCGGGTGGCCCAGCGCCTCCCCCTCGGTGTGGCCGAACAGGCGGCGGCTGCCCTCGTTCCACGAGGTGATGCGGCCCTCCAGGTCCAGCGTGACGATGGCGTAGTCGCGGATGTCGTCGATGGCCTGCCGCAGCCGGCGCAGGTTCTCCTCGGCCAGCCGCCGCTCGGCCAGGGTGCGCGCCTCGACGATCGCCCGCTCCACCGCAGCGGGGAGGTGGGCCAGCCGCTGCTTCAGCACATAGTCGCGCGCGCCCATCTTCAGCGCCGACACCGCCGTCTCCTCCCCCATGCGCCCGGACAGGAACAGGAAGGGGGTTTCCGGGGCACGGGCCTTGGCGATCTCCAGAGCCGCCAGCCCGTCGAAGTCCGGCAGGGAGAAATCGGCCAGGATCAAGTCGAAGCGCTGACCTCCCACCGCCTTGACCAGCGCCGCCTCGAAGGCCGCGCGGGTGTCCACGCGGGTCACGTCGCAGGAGATTCCCGCCTTCCGCAGGCGCGCGCAGGCCAACTCGCAGTCCAGCGGGCTGTCTTCCAGATGCAGGATGGTCACGGCAGCGGGCATTCCGGCGGGCATTCCTTCAGGCGCCTTTTCCCGCGGGCGGGATTCCCGCCGGGCGGCGGGTGCAGCCGACCGGGGGTTCGTTCAGGATCGCCCAGAAGGCGCCCAGGTCGCGGATCGCCTGGAAGAACGCCTTGAAATCCACCGGCTTCACCACGAAGGCGTTCACGCCCAGCTTGTAGCTGCGCACGAGGTCGCTTTCCTCGCGCGACGCGGTGAGCATCACGATGGGGACGTGCCGGGTCTCCGGATCGCTCTTCACCCGCTCCAGCACCTCCAGCCCGTCGATCTTCGGCAGCTTGAGGTCGAGCAGGACGACGGCGGGAAGCTGGGTCGGCTTTCCGGTTTCCGGATCGCGGCGGGTCAGCATACCCAACGCCTCCTCGCCGTCGCGGGCGACGATCACGTCGTTGGCGAGCTGGCATTTCTCCAGCGCCGCCAGGGTCAGTTCCAGGTCCCGCGGGTTGTCTTCGACCAGCAGGATGGGTTTCAGGTCACTCATCGAGGTCTCGCAGATCGGGTTTCGCCGTCCCGGCCTTCGGCAGCGTGAAGTAGAAGATGGCCCCCTTGTCGAGCCGCCCATCGGCCCAGGTCCGTCCGCCATGGCGGTCCACGGCGCGACGCACATTGGCCAGACCGATGCCGATGCCTTCGAACTCCTCGTTGCGGTGCAGCCGTTGAAAGACCCCGAACAGCTTCTTCTCGTAAGCCTGATTGAAGCCGACCCCGTTGTCCCTGACGAAGAAGATGGTTTCAGTGGGCCGGTCTTCGCAACCCACGGCGATGCGCGCCGGTTCCCGGTTGCGGGAATATTTGATGGCGTTCGACAAAAGATTTTGCAGAACCAGCCGCATCATCACGGGATCGCCGCGCACCGTGGGCAACGGGGCGATGTCCCACTCGATGGCCCGCCCGGCGGTGTCGGGTGCCAGCGTCTCCCGCACCTCCGCCACCAGGGTGTTCATGTCCACCGAGACGGGGGTCAGCTCGCTGCGCCCCATCTGGGAGAAGTGCAGCAGGTTGTCCACCAGGGTGCCGGCGCTGTTGGCCGCGTCCACGATGACGTTCAGATAGCGCTTTCCGGTGTCGCTCAACCGGTCCGATTCCAGCTCCTGCAACAGTTCGGCGTAGCCGACGATGTGGCGGAACGGCGCGCGCAGGTCATGGGAGACGGAGTAGGAGAAGGACTCCAGCTCCTTGTTGGAGCGCGCCAGCTCCCGCGACAGGGCGGCCAGCTCCTCCGCCTTGCGCAGGACGATGCCGATGACGGCGTGGCGCAGCGCCGCGGCGGTGTCGCGCTCCGCCGCGGTCCAGGGCAGCGCGCGGTGGCGCACCGTCTCCTTCCAGGTCTCGAAGGAAGCGCGCGGACTCAACCCCTGTCCCTGCCCCCGCCCGTCGCGGGCGAGCGGCTTGCGCGGGTCGCCGCCCCAGCGGACGGTGCGCACCACCTCGGGCCGGAACCACAGCACGTAGCTGGCGTGCAGCTTCGACACGGCGATGGCCAGCAGCCCCGCCGCCTTGCCTTCGAAGTCCGCCGCGGCCGGGTAGAGGGCGGGCAGGCTGTCGGTCTCGAACTGCTCCGGCTCGCCCTGGGCGGCCAGCCAGTCCACGAGGCCGCGCACCTGCTCTTCCGTCGGGGTGTCGCCGACCAGCGTGCAGCGCCGTTCGAAGACGACGGCGGCCCCGCTGGCGTTGGCGAAGCGCAGCAGGTCGTCGGGATGCTCGGTCAGGCCGGCGATGAAGGGATCGGCCTGGGCCATGGCGGCGAGCAGCCGCGCCTGGATGGCCTGCAGGGCGATGCGGTGCTCCGCGTCGCGCCGGTCCTCAACCGCGGCGATGCGCACCGACAGGATCTGGGCGATCAGGTCGCAGGCCGAGCGCACGGCGTAGGACACCGCCTTCGGCTTGTGGTGATGGCAGGAAACCAGCCCCCACAGGGCCCCGTGCAGCAGGATCGACACCGACATGGAGGAGGCGGTTTCCATGTTCCGCATGTATTGCACATGCACCGGCGACACGCTGCGCAGGACGGAAAAGCTGAGGTCCAGCGGCGGCGCTCCTTCGGGGACCGGCGGCAGCGCGACCAGCGGCACCGGGGCGTAGCCGGCGTCGGGGATCAGCCGCTGGCGGTTCAGCCGGTACAGCTCGCGCGCCTGGGTGGGGATGTCGGAGGCGGGAAAGCGCAGGTCCATGTAGGAGGGCAGCCGCCCGTTCCCGTCCTCCGCCACCACCGTGCCGTGCCAATCGGCGTCGAAGCGGTAGATCAGCACGCGGTCGAAGCCGGTCAGCGCGCGGACCTCCTGCGCGGCGCAGCTCAGAAGATCCGTCGGCGCGTTCAGCGCGTCCAGCCGTTCCAGCGCCTCGCGCATGCGCGGGTAGACGTGGTCGAGGAGGTCGGTCTCCAGCCCGTCCAGCCGCTCCAGCTCCAGGATCACCACGCGGTCGCCCGCCGCGTCATCGACGGCGTGGGCAAGAAGCTGGTGACGGCCGGCACCGGGCAGTTCGGTCAAGATGACCGGCACCGGGCGGGAGGGAACCGGGCCGGCGGCGAGGAAGGAGCGGACGGCGGTGGCGATCTGCGGGTGCAGCGCCCGTTCCAGCGGCTGACCCAACGCCTGCGCCAGCGGCAGGGACAGCGCCGGCGCGGCGTTGGCGCTGGCCTGGATCAGGGGGGCGCCGGCGTCGCTTCCGGAGAAGGCCAACAGCATGCCGTGGGGCTGGATGCTGCCGGGGCGATGGATCGGTTCCCGGCTGCAGGCGTCGAGGTCCAAATCACCAACGGTCATGGCGCTGATCCTCGCGGCAGCGATCACTCCGAAAACAAAGACAATCCAATAGGTCGCTCCTTAATGCCCTGCTCGCCGTCCGGTCTATTCGATGATTTCAGATAATGTCGAATGTTTCGACGTGGCGGGCATCTCTTTGGTTATCAACGGCGGGGGAGTGAGACAATACCACTTCAGAACAAGGGCATAAGCGATTGGTCATATAGATTGCCTTTCGCTGCGCGCAACGTGGGAAGAGGGGGTAGGACAGGATACGGGAGATCGCCCGGGGCGGATCCACGCGGTTGGAACTTTTCGACCGGATCGCGTAAAATTCGCTCCGGAGCTTCGGGCGGAACCGGAACGGGTCCGGCGGACGGAAGGCGGGCAGGGGTGCATCGGAACGGAATCGACGCCGCGCGGCTGGGCACCGCGCGCTGCAGCAGTTGCGCCATCCGGGACCTCGTCCTGTTCGGCGATCTGCGCGACCAGGATTTCGACCTGATCCACATTCCCATCGACGAGTTGCGCTTCCAGCCCGGCGCCACGCTTTACAGCGCGGGGGACGAGGGCGGCTCCCTCTACACGATCCGCGGCGGGCTGGTGAAGCTGGTCCAGTTCCTCCCCGACGGCACGCAGCGCATCGTCCGGCTGCTCCGCCGTGGCGCCGTGGCCGGGCTGGAGGTGCTGGTCGGCAAGCCCTATGAGCACACCGCCGTCGTGCTTCAGGAGGCCGAGACCTGCCGCCTGCCGCGGGCCGTGGTCGAGCGGCTGAGCAAGGAGACGCCGCGCCTGCACGCCCGTCTGATGGAGCGTTGGTACCAATCCCTGCACCAAGCCGACGAGTGGCTGACCGAGCTGTCCACCGGCAGCGCCCGGCGGCGGCTGGCCCGGCTGTTCCTGAAGCTCGCCGCCGACGCTCCGAACGAGCCGGTCCTGCTGTCGGGCCGCGAGGATCTGGGCGCCATGCTCGGTGTCGGCATGGAGACGGCCAGCCGCACCATCGCCGAGTTCAAGCGCGCGGGTCTGGTGGTCGAGCAGGCGCCGAACGTCTTCGTCTGCGACCTGCCCGCGCTGGAGGCGGTGGTGCTGGACGGGTAGGCGAGGCTCAACCCCTCGGCACCCCCACCCCGACCCTCCCCCGCTTCGCAGGGGACGAAGTTTTTCGCAAAGCGACGTCCGTTCCCTCCCCTGCGTCAGCGGGGGAGGGTTAGGGTGGGGGCAGGCGCCGCACCCCAGCGCCCCTTCCGACAAAAATCGCCACCCAACCCCCGTCCGTTTGCGGATTCGCAAAGGCGGCGCCGCGCCGTCTCCCTAGCCTGCGGGGATGGCCCGCCCCCTGCCCCGCCCCTGCCCCTTTGTCCGCGGGCCGAACCACGGACGAGCATGATGAGCGTTTCCACCACCGAACCGCAAACCGCCTCCCACACCGCGGAGTCCGCGCGCAAGAGCAGCCTCTACGCCAAGCACAACAAGATCTACCCGAAGTCGGTCGCCGGCACCTTCCGGCGGCTGAAATGGCTGACGCTGATCCTTCTGCTCGGCCTCTACTACGTCACCCCCTGGATTCGCTGGGACCGCGGCCCCAACGCGCCGGATCAGGCGGTGCTGGTGGATATGCCGGGCCGCCGCCTGTATTTCTTCTTCATCGAGCTGTGGCCGCAGCAGGTCTATTACCTGACCGGCGCGCTGATCCTGGGGGCCATCGGCCTGTTCCTGGCGACCGCGCTCGCCGGCCGCGTCTGGTGCGGCTACGCCTGCCCGCAGACGGTGTGGAGCGACCTGTTCCTGTGGGTGGAGCGCCGGATCGAGGGCGACCGCGGCGACCGCATCCGCCTCGACAACGCCCCCTGGTCGCCGGCCAAGCTTGGCAAGAAGGCGGCCAAGCACGCCGCGTGGCTGCTGATCGCTCTGCTGACCGGCGGGGCCTGGGTCTTCTACTTCAACGACGCCCCGACCTTGGCGCTGGAGATGCTGCGGCTCGAGGCGTCCTCGTCCGTGCTGCTGTTCATCGGGCTGTTCACAGCGACCACCTATCTGCTGGCCGGTCACGCGCGCGAGCAGGTGTGCGTCTACATGTGCCCCTGGCCGCGCTTCCAGGCGGCGATGCAGGACGAGGAGAGCCTGACCGTCACCTATGAGGACTGGCGCGGCGAGGGCCGCGGCCACCTGAAACGCTCGCAAAGCTGGGAGGAGCGCAAGGCGAAGGGGCTGGGCGACTGCATCGATTGCGGGGCCTGCGTCCATGTCTGCCCGACCGGAGTGGACATCCGCAACGGCCCGCAGCTCGCCTGCATCGGCTGCGGCCTGTGCGTGGACGCCTGCAACGACGTGATGGCGAGGATCGGGCGGCCCGGCGATCTGGTCCGCTTCGATTCCCTGAACGCCCAGATCGCGCGGGCCAACGGCGCCAAGCCGGCGTTCAAGCCGGTCCGCCCGCGGACGATCATCTACACGCTGCTGCTGACCGTCGTCGGCGGGATGATGGCCGCCGGGCTGGTTCTGAAGCCGAAGGTCGACGTGAACATCCTGCGCGACCGCGCGCCGCTGTTCGTCACCCTGTCCAACGGCGACATCCAGAACGCCTACACGGTCAAGGTCCTGAACATGACGCGGGCGGCCCAGACCTATCGCCTGTCCCTCACCGGGCTTCCCGGCGCCATCCTGTCGGTGGCCGGCGGCGAGGGCGAGGCGGCGGACGGCGCCGTCCCGGTCCAGGCCGATCCCGACAGCGTGGCGACCCATCGCGTGCTGGTCCGCGTGCCGAAGGAGGCGCTGCGCCAGCCGTCGACTCCCATGGCCTTCGTCATCACCCGCCAGCCGGACGGGCTGACCGTCCAGCATGAGAGCGTCTTCCTCGCCCCCTGATCCTGCCTGTCTCTTCAACCGATGGAGGTTTCGCCATGAACTTCGACACCACCACCTACATCGCCCTGGTCGGCGCCGTCAGCGTGTTCGTCGTGACCATCGGCGTCTTCGCCTTCCTGCTGACCCGCAAGGGCAAGTGAGGGCGCCCGCTTTCCATCAGGGGTGAGGTTGCCCGCCGCGCCGGACCTGTTGCATAACGGCTTCGGCGGGAGATCCCCCCAAGAACGGCGTCGTGAAGGGTCCATCGATGGAAGTGCTGACGTTCTCGCCGGAGGATTTCTCCCATGAGCTTCTGGCGCTGGAGGTCGCCAAGCTCATCAAGGACGAAACGCCCCCGCCCGAGCCGCTCACCTTCCACGCCTATTGGGACGGCGCGCTGAACGAGAAGCACCTCATTTCGGTGAAAAGCTGCCATCTGTTCAACGCGCGCGGCAACGGGAACAGGATCATCGTCTGGACCCAGAACGGCGTCGACAACGACTGTTTGAGCGAAATCGGAAAATACGCCGAAATACGCGCCTTTTCCGAGCGTGACGAGTGCCGCGGCACCTTTCTTGAGGGGAACGATTTCGGACGGTCGATCGACGCGTCCTTCTATTCCGACATCGTCCGCTACATCCTGCTCTACAAATACGGCGGCGTCTGGTTCGACCTCGACTGCCTGTTCCTGAGAAGCGTCACACCCCTCCTGAACCAGTTTCCCGGCAAGATCCTGGCTTACCGGTGGGAGCGGCAGAACTATCCCAACGGCGCCATCTACATCTCCCCCACGCCGCGGTCGGAGGAGATGAGGGGCAACATCGCGTTCATCCGGAACCGCGGCCGCGGCTGGGGTTTCCAGCAGGCCGGCCTGGTCTACGACACGCCGATGGACATTCTCGTGCTGCCGTGCCCCTGGTTCGACGCCGGATGGATCGACAATCCGGTGCTTCACTTCAACGACTTCATGAAGGCGTCGCCGGTCGATCACACCCTCGACAGCTTCTTCCCCGGTGCCTTCTGCTTTCACTGGCACAACAAGTGGCGCGACACGATCGAGCCGTCGAGCCCGATGGATCGGCTCGCCCGCGACATCGACCGCCGGCTGTCCATGGAGCGCTGAGCGCCGCCGCAATCATCCCCCCACGCCTCTGTTGAAGCCGCGACGCCGGACGGAACAGGACGGAGCGGGACCTCATCATGACCACCACGCTGAAGGGAAGCGCCGACCGGCTGGAGGTCGGCGGCTGGGCGGCCAGCAGCAACGTCTGGAATCCCGGCGGTTACCGCAACGGCAAGGACTTCACCCAGTCCATCGCCATCGACGAGGCGACTTTTCCCAACGGCACGGTGATCAGCTGGAGCTGGCCCTACGACAGCCGCCGTACCCTGACCTACGAGAATTACCCGGTGCGGGCCTATCCGGAGCTGACGCACGGCGTCAATCCATGGAACGGCACGCCGTCCACCAGCATGGACCTGCCGGCGCGGATCGCCGACCTGCCGAATTTCGACGTGACCTACAAGGTCGGCCTGACCGGTGCGACGAACCTCTACAACGTCGCCGTCAGCCTATGGATCGGCGACGACCCGAAGAAGGGGATCGAGGGCGTGACCGACGAGGTGATGGTCTGGCTGCACAGCGGCTTTTTCACGCCCGCCGGGGAGCCGATCGCCAAGCTGACCGACGCGCAGGGCGACGCCACCCTGTGGAACAAGCCGGTGTTCAGCGGCGGGGTGGACGGCAACCCGATCGACTGGGAATACACGGTCCTGCAATACGGTGACGACCGGCTGGCCGGGACGCTGGACCTGGACGGGCTGCTCGACGAGCTTCAGACCCGCGGGATCGTCAGCAAGACGGACTGGATTCTGGGCTTCCAGTTCGGCGCGGAGGTGGCGGCGGGCGCCGGGTCGATGACGATCGAGCAACTGTCCGTGGATTTCACGGCGTCCCCGTCGCCGGTCCTGACTCCAACCCCGGCTCCGGCGGCAGTCGCGACGCCGCCGGAGCCGGTGATCGGGATGGTACCGTCGGTGTAGGGGTGAGCGGCCGTGTCGGCCCCCCACCCCCAATCCCCAACGGATCAGCCGGCCAGCGACTTGCCGGCGGCGCCCAGATCGGCGAAGGCCTCGTCCAGGCGGCGGACCATGCCCTGCTCGCCCAGGCGCAGCCACTTGCGCGGGTCGTACAGCTTCTTCAGCGGCTTGCCCGACTGCGGGTCGATCTGATGGCGGAAGGCCGCCTCGTTCTCCAGCACGAAGCCGCCGATGGACTCTGCGAAGGCGAACTGGGTGTCGGTGTCGATGTTCATCTTGAACACGCCGAAGCCGACCGCTTGGGCGATCTTCTCCTTCTCCGACCCCGAACCGCCGTGGAACACCAGGGCCAGCGGCTTGGCGCCGCCGCCGTGACGCTCCGCCACCAGGGCCTGCGAGGCGCCGAGGATCTCCGGACGCAGCTTCACGTTGCCCGGCGCATAGACGCCGTGGACGTTGCCGAAGGAGGCCGCGACCGAGAAGTGGCCGATGGGCGACAACTCCTCATAGGCACGCAGCACGTCTTCCGGCTGGGTGTAGAGGTGGGCGTTGTTGGCGGCGTCCAGGTCCTCCGACCCGATGCCGTCCTCCTCGCCGCCGGTCACGCCCAGCTCGATCTCCAGGCTCATGCCCAGCGGGGCGAGGCGCTTAAGGACGCGGGCGCATTCCGACAGGTTGAAGTCCAGCGACTCCTCCGACAGGTCGAGCATGTGCGAGCTGAACAGCGGACGGCCGGTGCGGCGGAAATGCTCCTCGCCGTGGCCGATCATGCCCTCGACCCAGGGGATCAGGCCCTTGTTGGCGTGGTCGGTGTGCAGGACGACGCAGACGCCGTACTGCTCGGCCAGCAGGTGGACGTGCTGGGCCGCCGACACGGCGCCGAGGATGCGCGCCTGGAGCGCGTCCTTCATGCCTTCGCCGGCGTAGAAGCGGGCGCCGCCGTTGGACAGCTGCACGATCACGTCGGAGCGGTTCTTCGCCGCCGCCTCGAGGACGGCATTGATGCCGTTGGTGCCGACCACGTTGACCGCCGGCAGAGCATAACCGCCGTCCTGGCAGGCGGCGATCAGCGCGCGGTAGTCCTCTCCGGTCACGACGCCGGGCTTCAGTCGGGTCGGGGCAGACATGGATGAATTCCTCCCTCGGAAAAATACTGCCTTGAAACGTTGGTTCGAACTTCGGTTCGATCGTTCGGTCAAGCCCCATATGGGCATGGGACCGGCGAACGCCACGCGCTCTTTTTGCCACTTCCCGCGCCGGAACGCTGCAAAAGACTTGCCGCGAAAGTCACCCCGGGCCTGTGACGAAAAGACCCGCGGCATCCCGCAGAACAGCAATAGCAAGGAGACCGGGACCATGGATGCCCACTGTGTCTGGGAGGCGGGCGCAAGGCTCGGTGAGGGGCCGGTCTGGTCGCCGTCGCGCAACGCCCTGTTCGCCGTGGACATCCGCGGGTCGCGCCTGCTGCGCTACAGCCCCGCCGACGGCCGGGGCCGCGACTGGCCGCTGGAGGAAGCCGCCTGCTGGCTGGTCGAGCGGGCGGACGGCGCCGGCTTCGTCGCCGGGCTGCGCTCGCGCCGGCTGGTCGGCCTGACGCTCGACGGCGACCGGCTCTCGATGGGGCCCGAACTGCTGCGGCTGGAGGAGGACACACCCGGCAACCGGCTGAACGACGCCATGGCCGACACCGCGGGCCGGCTGTGGGTGGGCAGCATGGACGACGCGGAGCAGGATGCCTTGGGCGCGCTGTACCGCGTCGAGCCGGACGGATCCCCGACGCGGGTGGACGAGGGCTACACGGTCAGCAACGGCCCCGCTTTGTCCCCGGACGGGCGGACGCTCTACCACACCGACAGCCCGTCCCGGACCATCTTCGCCTTCACCCTGGCCGCGGACGGCACCCTGTCCAGCAAGCGCGTCCACCTCCGCTTCGGCGAAGAGGACGGCTATCCCGACGGCATGACCTGCGACGCCGAGGGGCACCTCTGGGTCGCCCACTGGAGCGGGGGGCGGGTCAGCCGCTTCCGGCCGGACGGGACGCTGGACCAAGTGGTGCGGCTGCCGGTGTCCAACGTCACCTCCTGCGCCTTCGGTGGGCCGGGGCTGGAGCAACTGTTCATCACCACCGCCACTCAGGACGCGCCGGACGGAGAACCGCTGGCCGGCGGGCTGTTCGCCTGCACGCCCGGCGTCGTCGGGCTGGCGCCGGGACGGTTCGGCGCCCCCTAAACAGGCTGCGAGTCTTGCCAGTGGATTTGATATACTAGTATAACTTTGGTGCTGAACAGCAGCCGTCACCGCATGGCGGAAGGATCACGCGCCGCCGTGGCGAGCCCTTCGGCCAAGTGATAGATCTGTGCGGACACCGCAGCGCAACCGGCACCCCCGGGTGGCGGCGTCCGCAACCGTGCCGAAGCCGTTCTCCCACAAGGGAAAAAGGGCTTTAGCGGGTGCAGCAAACTGCTTTACAGTTGCACGCCGATCCTTTCGACGGTTCCACCTTCGCACAGCCGGAGCGACCCACGATGACCACCGACGCCGCCCTCCATTCCAACGCTCCGGTCAGCGACACCGAAACCGGCACCGACACTGGCACCGACGACAAGGATTTCCCGCTGCGCGAGGACATCCGCCTGCTCGGCCGCCTGCTCGGCGACACGGTGCGCGAGCAGGAAGGCGACAGCGTCTACGGCGTCATCGAGAGCGTGCGCCAGGCGTCGGTGCGCTTCAACCGCGACGACGACGATTCCGCCCGCCGCGAGATGGCCGAGATCCTGAACGGCCTGCCGCGCGACACGATGATGTCGGTGGTGCGCGCCTTCTCCTACTTCCTGCACCTCGCCAACATCGCCGAGGACCAGCACCACATCCGGCGCACCCGCGACCACGCCATCGCCGGCTCGCCGGCGCGCGAAGGCACCCTGCCATACGCGCTGGAGCGGCTGGAGGCCGCCGGCGTCGCCCCGGACCGGCTGGCCGGCGTGCTGGACATCGCACAGGTCAGCCCGGTGCTGACCGCCCACCCGACCGAGGTCCAGCGCAAGAGCATCCTGGCGCTGGAGCACAAGGTGGCGTCCCTGCTCGACACCCGCGACCGTTCGCGCCTGACGCCGGAGGAGGCGGAGGCCAACATGGACGCGCTCCAGGAGGCCATCCTGACCCTGTGGCGCACCCGCATGCTGCGCCCGCAGCGCCTCGCCGTGATCGACGAGGTGAAGAACGGTATTTCCTACTACACCGACACCTTCTTCTCCGAGTTGCCGAAGCTGTTCTGCCGCTTCGAGGATCTGCTGGCCAAGCGCTTCCCCGACCGGCAGTGGTCGCTGCCGCCCTATTTCCGCATCGGTTCCTGGATCGGCGGCGACCGCGACGGCAACCCCTTCGTCACGGCACCGATCCTGCGCGAGGCGATGCGCCTGCAATCGACCGCCGCGCTCGACCACTATCTGACCGAAATCCACGAGTTGGGCGGCGAGCTGCCGCTGTCCGAGCTGCTGCTCGGCACCTCGCCGGAACTGGAGGAGCTGGCCAAGCGCTCGCCCGACCATTCGCCGCACCGCGCCGACGAGCCGTTCCGCCGCGCCCTGACCGGCATCTACGCCCGTCTGGCGGCGACCTCGCGCACGCTCGACCAGCATGAGGCGCTGCGCAACGCGGTCGGCAAAGGCGATCCCTACCCGACCAGCGCCGAACTGCTGGCCGACCTGGAGGTGCTGGCCGCCTCGCTGAAGGCCCACGGGGCGGGGCGTCTGGCCGCCGGGCGGCTGCGCCGCCTGATCATCGCGGTGAAGACCTTCGGCTTCCATCTGGCGCCCATCGACCTGCGCCAGAACTCCGACGTGCACCAGCGCACGGTGGCGGAGCTGCTGGCCGTGGCCGGGCGCTGCGCCGACTACGCCGCCCTGTCGGAGGACGAGCGCATCGCCCTGCTGGCCGAGGAAATCCAGAGCCCGCGCCCGCTCCATTCGCCCTACCACGCCTATTCGGAGGAGACGGCGGGCGAGCTGGCGATCTTCTTCGCCGCCCGCCAGCTCCGCGAGACCTACGGACCCGCCGCCCTGCCGAACAGCATCATCTCCAAGACGGACGGCGCGTCCGACCTGCTGGAGGTGGCGCTGCTGCTCAAGGAATCCGGCCTGCTGCGTCCCGGTGCGGGCGGCGAGCCGGCGCTCGGCCTCAACATCGTCCCGCTGTTCGAGACCATCGAGGATCTCCGGCAGGCCCCGGCGACCATGGAGCGGCTGTTCACCCTGCCCGCCTACCGCGCCCTGGTCACCTCGCGTGGGGACGAGCAGGAGGTGATGCTCGGCTATTCGGACAGCAACAAGGACGGCGGTTTCCTGACCTCCGGCTGGGAGCTGTACAAGGCGGAGATCGAGCTGGCGAAGCTGTTCGACCGCCACGGCGTGCGCATGCGGCTGTTCCACGGCCGCGGCGGCTCGGTCGGCCGCGGCGGCGGCCCCAGCTATCAGGCGATCCTGGCCCAGCCGACCGGCGCGGTGTCCGGCCAGATCCGCATCACCGAGCAGGGCGAGGTCATCGCGTCGAAGTACGGGCGCCCCGAGGTCGGGCAGCGCAACCTGGAGGTCCTGACCGCGGCGACGCTGGAGGCCACCCTGCTCGACCTGGAGAACCGCGTCGAGCCGGCGGAAGCCTTCTACGCGGCGATGGAGCGGCTGTCGGAGCTGGCCTTCGGCGCCTATCGCGGGCTGGTCTATGAGACGCCGGGCTTCACCCAGTATTTCCGCACGGCCACGCCGATCTCGGAAATCGCCACGCTGAACATCGGCAGCCGCCCAGCCTCGCGCACCAAGTCGGACCGCATCGAGGACCTGCGCGCCATTCCCTGGGTCTTCTCCTGGGCGCAGTGCCGCCTGATGCTGCCGGGCTGGTACGGCTTCGGCAGCGCCGTGGAGGCTTGGCTGAAGGAGGAACCGGACGGGCTCGCCCTGCTCCAGCGCATGAACCGCGCCTGGCCCTTCTTCAAGTCGCTGCTGTCCAACATGGACATGGTGCTGGCCAAGAGCGATCTCGCCATCGCCTCGCGCTACGCGGAGCTGGTGGAGGACGTCGAGCTGCGCGAGCGCATCTTCGGCCGCATCCGCGAGGAGTGGCAGCGCACCCGCCGCCATCTGCTGGCCATCGCCGGCCATGACGAGCTGCTGGGCGAGAACCCGCTGCTGGCGCGGTCGATCCGCAACCGCTTCCCCTACATGGACCCGCTGAACCATGTCCAGGTCGAGCTTCTGCGGCGCCACCGCGCCGGCAGCAGCGACGAGCGGGTGCGGCGCGGCATCCTGATGTCGATCAACGGCGTCGCCGCCGGCCTGCGCAACAGCGGCTGACCTCTACGATTGCCGCTTCCGTCCCGTCGCTCCGGCGGGACGGAAGCGGCAAAACCGTGGAACAGCATCGAAAATGGGTTGCCACCCCCGATTTCCCGCTTGCTTTCATATTAATATATTAGTATGCTTCTTCTTGTGTTCAAGCGTTGTGGGCCGCCGTTGCGGCGGCCGGTGCGACGTCCTGGACGTTTCCTCCCTAGACTCGAAGGCCATCGGGGTCCACCCCGGTGGCCTTTTTTCTGCGCACGCTTCGGCTGTGGAGCCTGTTGTCCCCGGTGGGAGGAAAGGAGGTTCCCATGCATCCGATCCCGCGCGACAACAGCCCAGACAGCCCGTCCGCTCTGCTGTCGATGCGGCGCCGGACCCGGCCGGTCGCGCTTCCCCGACGCGCACATTGACAATCCATACAATCACGGGTCTTATGTCTGGAAGGGAGCGCCCCGCCTCCCTACAAGGATCGCCATGCCGCCGCTTCCCGCCCCCCAAACAGCTTCCCAACCCATCGACTGGGCACCCTCGCTGGAGGACCGCAGCCGGCCCGTCTACATCGCCATCGCGGACGCCATCGCGGCGGACATCGGGTCGGGGCGGCTGAGGCCCGGCGACCGGCTGCCGCCGCAGCGGATCCTGGCCGACCGGCTGGGCATCGACTTCACCACCGTCAGCCGCGCCTATGGGGAGGCGCGCCACCGCGGGCTGGTCGACGCGCGGGTCGGGCAGGGAACCTTCGTGCGCAAGTCGGGCCATGTCCTCCCGCCCTTCGCCGCGGAGCCGCACACCACCGTTGCGACGGTGCCGCTGGCCGTCAGCATGGCGATGAACCAGCCGCCGCAGCCGGAGAATTCCACGGCCCTGACCGCCCGCATGAACCGCGGAATCGCCGCGGCCACCGCGGCTCTGGGACTGCCGGACCTGCTGCGCTACCCGGACGGGGCCGACAGCCCGGACGACCGCGAGGCGGCGGTCCATTGGCTGCGCCATCGCCTGCCCGGCCTGACGGCGGAGCGGGTGCTGGTGGCGCCCGGCACGCAGGCCGCCCTGCTCGCCCTGCTGTCCGCCCTGGCCCGCCCCGGCGACACGGTCTGCGCGGAGGCGCTGACCTATCCCGGCTTCCGCGCCGCCGCGGCCCAACTCGGGCTGCGGGTGGTCGGCGTTCCGATGGACGCGGACGGCATCGACCCCGACGCGCTGCGCGCCACGCTCGCCGAGCACCGGCCCAAGGCGCTCTACTGCATCCCGACCTTCCACAACCCGACCACCGCGACCATGCCGGAGGAGCGGCGGCGGGCGGTCGCCGCGGCGATGCGCGACCACGGCGTGCCGATCATCGAGGACGACATCTACGGCCCGCTGCCGGAAACGGCGCCGCCGCCGCTGGCTGCCTTCGCGCCGGAGCTGACCTACCACGTCGCCGGGCTTGCCAAATGCGTGTCCCCGGCGCTGCGCATCGCCTATGTGGCAGCGCCCGACGCCCGGCAGGCCCGCCGGGTGGCGGTGGCGCAGCGGGCGACCACGCTGATCGCCGCCCCGCTGTCCGCCACCATCGCCCGGCTGTGGATCGCCGACGGCACCGCGGAGGCCGTGCGCGACGCCATCCGGGCGGAGGCCATGGCCCGCCGGGCGCTCGCCGAATCGCTGCTGCCGGCGGAGCGGATCGTCACCAAGCGGGAGGCCTTCCATCTCTGGCTCACCCTGCCGGACGGCTGGACCGGCGGGGAGTTCACCGCCCACCTGCGCAGCCGGGGCATCTCGGCGGTGGCCGCGGAGGCCTTCGCCACCACCCCGGACGTGCCCGCGGCCCTGCGCTTCTGCCTGGGCGCCCCGCTGGACCGCGACGAGACCCGCCGCGCGCTGGAGATCCTGGCCGACGCCCTGGTCCTGCCCCCCGCCACCGCGGGCGTCATCATCTGAGGCCCATCAAAGCCTGCTTCAGAGTGTCGCATTGCTGGGATCGACCCCTGAAGAATCAGGATTTTCCATACACAGCCTCTATTGAATGCATTCAATCGCGCTTGCGGAGTCGGCGATTGAAGGCATACAGTCGGCGCCATGCCGCAGGCCACCGCTCGGGTGGTGCGGATGTTTGCGCAGAGGCACGCCATGCAGAATCTCGCCCGCTCGTCCAGCCTTCCCCCGCCGCCCTCCGCTCCGGCCCCGTCCAGCCCGGCTTCCTCGACCCCGGCTCCGTTCTACGCTTCGCATCAGAAGATCTACCCGAAGGCGGCGCGCGGCCGGTTCCGCCGCATCAAGTCGGCGCTGATGGTGGGCCTGCTGGCGCTGTTCATGCTGCTGCCCTGGCTGCGCTGGGACCGCGGGACTGGCCTGCCCAACCAGGCGATCCTGTTCGATCTGGACAGCCAGCGCTTCTACCTGTTCGCCCTCGAACTCTGGCCGCAGCACATCTACTACCTGACGGGCGCGATGATCCTGGCGGCGGTCGGCCTGTTCCTGGCGACGGCGCTCGCCGGCCGCGTCTGGTGCGGCTACACCTGCCCGCAGACGGTGTGGACCGACCTTTATGTGAAGGTGGAGGAGTGGATCGAGGGCGACCGCGGCGCCCGCATCCGGCTGGACAACGGCCCGCGCAACGCCGGCTGGCTGGCCAAGAAGACCGCCAAGCACGCAGTCTGGCTGCTGATCGCACTGGTGACCGGGGCCTCGGCCCTCTTCTACTTCGTGGACGCGCCGGGCTACGTCGCGGACCTGCTGCGCTTCCAGCCCGGGCCGGTGGCGACCGGCTGGATCCTGTTCATGACCGCCTGCACCTACGCCATGGCCGGTTTCATGCGGGAGCAGATGTGCGTCTATGTCTGCCCCTGGCCGCGCATCCAGGCCGCGCTGCTGGACGACGAGAGCCTCACCGTCACCTATCAGGACTGGCGCGGCGACGGCCGGGCGCCGCTGCGCAAGGAGCAGAGCTGGGCGGGGCGCTCCGCCGAGGGGCTGGGCGACTGCATTGACTGCAAGGCCTGTGTCCAGGTCTGCCCGACCGGTATCGACATCCGCGACGGCCTGCAGATGGACTGCATCAGCTGCGGCCTGTGCATCGACGCCTGCGACGACGTGATGGGCCGCATCGGGCGCCCGGGCGGGCTGATCCGCTACGACACCCAGTCCGCCCAGGAGGCCAAGGCCGTGGCCCGCAAGCCGGAGCCCTACCGGCTGGTCCGCCCGCGCACCATCATCTACTCGCTGGTGATGCTGGTGGTCGGCGGGATGATGACGCTGGGCGTGCTGCTGGAGCCGACGGTGGACGTCTCCGTCCTGCGCGACCGGGCGCCGCTCTACGTCACCCTGTCCGACGGCGCGATCCAGAACAGCTACACGGTCAAGATCTCCAACATGACCCGCGCCCCGCAGGGCTACCGCCTGACGGTTTCCGGCCCCCGCGGCGCCACGGTGACGGCGGCCGGCGGGAATGCCGACGGGGCGGCGCCGGTGCTGGGCGCCGAGCCCGACACGGTGCAGACCCACCGCGTCCATGTCCGCGCCCCCGCTGGCGCCGCGGTGGCCGGCTCCATGCCGCTGACCCTCACCCTGACCCGCCTGTCGGACGGGGTGGTTCATCAGGCCGAAACGGTGTTCCTCGCGCCCTGACGCGGTTCACAGGGGACCGTCGCGGTCGCGGCGGTCCCGCGGGGCGGCGTGGCCGATGATGGCGCTGAAGCCGAACAGCAGAAGCAGGACGCCCATCACGATCTCGATCCCGCAGACCAGCCGCACCGCCCCCGTCACCGGGTGGATGTCGCCGTAGCCGACCGTGGCGAAGGTGACCAGCGAGAAGTACAGCCCCTCCGGAAAGGTCAGGTCGCGGCGCACGCCGTCGATGATGAAGTTCGGCTCCACCATGAAGCGGTCGAGGATGGTGTAGAAGGCGCCGAACATGATGATGCACAGGGAATAGAAGGTCAGGAAGGCGAAGGCCGGCAGCACCAGCCGGGAGGCCTGCTGGAAGAAGCCCTCGAACAGCAGCCCGGCGTCGAGCAGGAAGACGGCGATGTCGCGGGCGACGAGCGCGACGACGATTCCGATGGCCGACATCGACAGCAGGAAGATCGCCGTCAGCATCTCCGGCGACACCTCCCGCCCCGGCAGCAGGAAGGTCAACGCGCCGATTCCCCAGACCGGGGCCATCCACAGGAAGATGCGGTCGAAATGCCCGCCGTCGCGCAGCCGCCGCGACATCACGATGCTGCGGATCGTGTCGGCCCGCCACCAGGCGCCCCCCAGGAAGGCGATCAGCGGGATCGCGAAGGCGGCGGCCTGGATGTGCGACGGGATGCTGTGGAAGTTGCTTTCCAGGAAGAAGACGAAGACGCAGGCGTAGACGCCGATGAAGTTCGCCAGGGCCAGGCTGAAGAACTGGCTGCCCGGAAACAGATAGTGGAAGGCCCCGACGACGAGGCCGACCGACCCCAGCAGGGCGAAGGCCAGATCGCCCGACACCGAGCGGATGGACAGGGCGATCATCCCCTGCATCAGCGCGGTCAGCACCGCGCCGGTCAGCCAGGACCGGCGGGCGCGCGGCCGGGACGTATGGGCGGAGCCGGCGGCCTTGCTGGAGCGGCGGTCGGGGAGGATCTGGTCCATGCGCGAACCGGTTGTCGGTGATGCCCACCTTATAGCGCCATGGCCGGTCCCGATGGCAGGACTTTCAACCACCCTCCCCCAACGGGCCTTGCTGTGCGGCGGGCCTTACCAGCCGCCGGTGGACAGCCAGCGCTCCACCATGTCCAGACGGTCCCAGCCCCAGAAGGGCTCGTCATCGACGATGACGAAGGGGGACCCGAAGACGCCGCGGTCCACCGCCGCGTCGTTCTCGGCGCGCAGGCGGTCCTTGACGGTCTGGTCCTGCAGGGCCGCGGCCACCGCCGCCCGGTCGTGGCCGAGCGTGCCGGCGATCTCCACCACCGTCTCGGCGGGGCCGATGTCGCGCCCCTCCCCCCAATGGGCGTGGTAGAGGGTGCGGGCCAGCAGCTTCGCCTGCTCGGGATGCTCGTCGGTCAGCCAGTAGAAGGCGCGCGACGCCGCGACGCTGTTGGCGGGGGCCGAATCGGGGTAGGTGAAGGGCGCGTTGGTCAGCCGGGCGATCCGGCCCACGTCATGGACCAGATACTCGCCGCGCAACGGCTGCTGAAGGTTCGGCTTCATCCCAGTCACCTTGAAGATGGCGCCGAGCAGAATCGGGCGCCACGAGACGGTGCGGCCATGCGCCGCAGCCAGCTCCTCGATGCGGCGGCTGGCGAAATAGCCGTAGGGCGAGGCGAAGTCGAAGTAGAAATCGATGGGGTCGGCCATCCGCGGTTCCTCCCGGTTCTGCTTTTCCGGAAAGGCTAGCGCGCGCCGAAGGTTCCGTCCAGCCGCCGACGGCCGGACGGGCTTCAGACCGTCTTCACCTTGGCGTCGAAGACGTAGCCGGCGCCGCGCTCGGTCTTGATGATCCGCGGCTCCTTCGGATTCGACTCGATCTTGCGGCGCAGCCGCAGGATCAGCACGTCGATGGAGCGGTCGAACACCTCCGCCCCGTCGGCGCGGGTCAGGTCCAGAAGCTGGTCGCGGGTCAGCACGCGCTGCGGGCGCTTCACGAAGGCCGCGAGCAGGCCGAACTCGGCCTTGGTCAGCTCGACCTCGCGCCCGTCCTGGCTGCGCAGGCGCTGGGCGGTCAGGTCCAGTTCCCAATTGGCGAACTGCACCACGGCGCGCAGGTCGTCGGGGCTGCGCGGCGGGCGCCCCTCGCCGGAGACACGGCGCAGCACGGCCTTGATGCGGGCCAATAATTCGCGCGGGTTGAACGGCTTGGTCAGATAATCGTCGGCGCCCAGTTCCAGCCCGACGATGCGGTCCACATCCTGGTCCTTCGACGACAGGATGATGACGGGAATGTGCGATTCGGTGCGGATCTGGCGGACCAGCCCCAGCCCGTCGCCGTCGGGAAGCCGCAGGTCGCAGACCACCAGATCGACGGGTTCGCTCTCCAACGCCTTCTTCGCCGCGGCCGTGTCCGGTGCGGTGGTCACACGGTAGCCTTCCGAAGCCAGATAGGACTCCAGAAGTTCGCGCACCGGCTCGTCATCATCGACCGCGAGAATGTGCATGGCCGTTACCTCCCGTCCTCTTCATAGCTCACCGCCATGGGTGCACGCAATCGGTTACAACCCCGTAACAGGCACTCGTTGCACGACCGATGGGTGAATCGGCTGAAACATCCTGCCGTGCGATCGAAACGAAAAAGCCGGTTTCCTGAAATCACGCGGTCATCACAGGTTGGTTTATTCCTCTCAGCCGCGAGGCGAAAGGCAAAAGCCCGCACCGAAGGGGAACAACGATGCTCGTGCTCGACCACTGCCTGGAACGGATGGCCCATCTCGACCGCGCCGACCGCCTGCTGAACGAGGTGCGCGTCTACAACAGCCGCCTGCCGATCCGCGAAGCGCTGGCCCAGCACCGCGCGCTGTTGAGCGAGGCCCGCCGCCACATCGAATCGGCGCGCACGCTGATCGGCGAGGCATGAGCCTGCAGCACGAAACGCTCAGCAGCGGGCGGTGACCTCGATCTCGATCCTCACGCCCGGGTCGGCCAACGGGCAGACCATGGTCGTGCCGACGGGTGGGCGATCGCGGAATTCCTCCGCCAGGATCGGCTGTACCCGAGGAAAGTCGGCGGCGTCGGCCAGATAGACCCGCATCCGCACCACGTCCGACAAATCCGCCTCCGACCGCCGCAGGGTCCTGCGGATGTTGCGCAGGGTCTGGCGCGCCTGCTCCTCCACATCGCCGGCCATCATCCGGCGCTCCGCGTCGAAGCCGGAGGTGCCGGACACGAACACCCAGCGCCGGTCCGGGGCGCCCGCACTCCCGGCCAAAAGGGTCCGCGCACCGTTGCCCCACCAGCCGCCGGGGTCCCCTTCGCCGTTGCTCCCGTCACGATCCATGGCGCTTCCATCCCTTATTGTTGGCGTTCTTTACAGTCAGCAAAACCGCCTTGACGCCTTTATGTCACAGAGCGCCGAACCCGCACAAAGCCTGACCGGCGGCGGTTCCGCGGCATGTCGGCGCGGTTTGCGTCTTTTCGCCCGCCCAAATCTTTCCCAAATCCAAGCGTAAGCCGGGCCAGGAAGCCGGGTCCGGTCAATCGGGTCCAGTCAGGCCAAGAACGCCCAATCGTCCATAACGGGAGAAACCCGCATGTCCGGGATCACGAAAGCCGCCCTCTTCACCCTCGCCGTGCCGCTGCTGGCCGCGCCCGCCCTGGCGGCGGACCAGCCGCCGGGAGCGCTGGCGCTGAAGCGGGTGCTGCTGTCCACCGGCGGCGTCGGCTATTTCGAGCATGAGGCGCGCGTGTCCGGCGACGCGGCGCTGACCCTGGAGGTGCGCCGCGACCAGGTGGACGACGTGCTGAAGAGCATCGTGGTCTACGACGACCGGGGCGGCATCGGCACGGTGGACCTGCCGGGCCAGGAGCCGCTGGAGACCGCCTTCCGCGAGCTGCCCTTCACACCGCAGGATCTCGCCTCCCCCACCGCCCTGCTGAACGCCATGAAGGGGGCGGAGGTGCAGACCAGCGGCTCCCGCGCGGTGTCGGGCCGGCTGCTCTCGGTGACGGAGGAATACACCCAGCTTCCCAACGGCGGCGGCACCGTCACCCGCAACCGCGTCAGCCTGATGACCGCGGAAGGGCTGCGCCAGCTCGTCCTGGAGGAAACCGATTCCCTGCGCTTCGCCGACCCGCGAGTGCAGGCGCAGCTCGATTCCGCGCTGGCCGCCGTCGCCGGTGCGGCGGGCAAGGAGCGGCGGCGCCTGACCATCCGCACCACCGCCCCGCAGGCGGACGCCGGCGCCGAGCGCACCGTGCGCGTCGCCTACGTGGTCGCCGCCCCGCTGTGGAAGGCGACCTACCGCCTGACCCTGCCCGAATCGGCGCCCGGATCGGCGAAGGGGGCCGAGGGCGGCACCGGCGACCTGCAGGGCTGGGCCGTGCTGGAGAATCTCAGCGGCGACGATTGGAAGGGGGTGGAGCTGTCGGTGGCGTCGGGCAACCCGGTCACCTTCCGGCAGGCGCTCTACTCCGCCTATTTCGTGAACCGCCCGGAGGTGCCGGTGGAGGTTCTGGGCCGCGTCCTGCCGCCCCCCGACGAGGGCTCCGTGGTCGCCGACGTGATGGCGAAGGCGCAGGATTCGGCCGTCCGCTCGCGCGCCGCCGCCGAGTCCGGCGCCCCCACCGCCATGGCCGCCCCGCCCTCGCCGGCCCCCGCGCCAGCCATGAGCGCGCCCTTCGCCGGGGCGATGCCCCAGCGCGCGGCGGAGACCACCCCCGCCGAGAGCACGGAGGCGACGGCGCAGGTGCTGTTCCGCTACCCGCAGCCGGTGACCCTGGCGAACGGCGGCACAATGATGATGCCGATCACCGCCCGCGCCATCCCGGCGGAGCGGCTGTCGCTCTACCAGCCCAACACCCAGCCGCGCCACCCGCTGGCCGCGCTGCGCCTCAGCAACGGCGACTCGGGCGAGACCAGCCTGCCGCCGGGCGTGCTGACGCTCTATGAGCGGCTGGGCGGGGCCGCCGCCTATGTGGGCGACGCGCGGCTGGCCACCCTTCCGGCCGGCGAGAGCCGAATCCTCAGCTTCGCGGTGGATCAGGCGGTGACGGTGGACCGCTCCGAGCAGCCGAGCCGCACCCTGTCCCGCGCCACCCTGGCCGATGGGGTGCTGCAGCTGACCGTGACCGACCGCCAGACCACCACCTATCGGATCGCCGGCGCGGCGGGCGAGGACCGCACCGTCATCGTCGAGCACCCGCGGCGTTCCGGCTGGGAGTTGGTGCCGCCTTCGGGTGGGGCCACCGGCGGGGCCGCTCCCGACCTGACGGCCGACGCCTACCGTCTGCCGGTGGCGGTGCCCGCCGGCCAGACGGTGACCCTGGCGGTCGCGCTGGAGCGCCCGCGGATCGAACGCTTCGGCATCTCGGAGATGTCGCCGGAGCAGGTGAGGGCCTACGCCTCCTCCACGGAGCTGCCGCCCGCGGCGCGCGAGGCCCTGGCGAAGGTCGCGACCCTGCGCGGCGCCGTCGCCGACAAGGAGCGCCGCGTCGGCGAGTTGGAGCGTGAACAGGCGGAAATCGGCAAGGAGCAGGAGCGGCTGCGCCAGAACCTCGCCACGCTGCCGCGCGACAGCGACCTGTTCAAGCGGACCATCGCCAAGATGGGCGAGCAGGAAACCCGCCTGGACGGCCTGTCCCGCGAGCTGGCCACCGCCCGCAAGGAGGCCGACACCGCCCGCAACACGCTGCGCGATCAGGTGCGCGGCATGACGTTCTGAGCGTAAAGGCGGAGCGTCACCAGGGCAGCGGCGACACGCCGAACAGCATCCGGTGCAGGTGCAGCAGTCCGCCATAGACCAGAAGAGCCACCGCCGGGCGCCACCAGCCGATCTCTCGCCAGACGAGGCTTTGGCGCCCGGCCAGGATCGCCGCGAAGGGCAGGTTGGACGTCCGCGCGGCGTAGCGGTCCCAATCGGCCCCCAACCGCCGCGCCAGCTTCGCGTCGATCAGGACGCTGCCGCCCAGCGCCAGCAGGGCGAGCGTGCCGAACAGGATCAACGAGGCGAGATCCCCGTTCGGCACCATATGGGCGACCGCCCACAGCCCGACGCCCCACAGGAACGGGTTGCGCGTCACCCGCAGGATGCCGCGGACCGGCTCCCGGTCGCCGGCCAGCAGCCTCTCCTGCCCGACCGAGGTCGGGTTCGGGGTGGAGAGGCCGGCGACGAGCAGGAACAGCGCCACCGGCACCAGCAGGACCGGCACCCAGGCCAGCCCGCCGACGGGCGGCCACACCGGCACATGGGGCGCCGCGTTGTAGGCCGCCACCAGCCACCAGAAGGCCAGCGCCGAGACCAGCGAATAGAGGCCGAGATAGGGCTTCTCGCCCAGCCGTCCGACCAGGGCCGCGCGCAGCGGCGTGCTGGAAATGCCGAAATGCGTCAGCAGCAGGAACAGCCCCGCGGCGGACAGATGGGCAATGGTCCCGGTCATGAGCGGTCTCCCGGTCGCGTCCTACAACCCTCGTCAGGCGCCCTCGTCAGGCGCCCTTTTCCAGCGTCGTGCCGCTGCAATAGGCCCAATCGTCGCCGTGCAGGCCGAAGAACAGGGCCACCGGCTGCTTGCCGGAGCGGTCGATGACCACGCGGAAGCGGTTGCCGGTGCAGGCGCCCGCCGCCTGCTTCTGGTAGGGCAGCTTGACGCTCTTGGATTTCAGGCAGGAATCGGCGGCCTTGGGCGGGTTGGCCGACGCGTCGATGCGCTTGCCGTTCAGCACCATGTAGTAGTTGGTGGCCTGCCCGCCCTTGACCTCGGCCTTCACCTCGATCTTGCCGAATCGGGACTTGTAGAGGCCGGCGTCGGTTTCCCCGTCCGGCGCGCCGGGGGCGATGGCGCGGAAGGACACGGCGCCGCAGGCCGGCGGCTCCTTCTTCTGGGCGAAGGCCGGCTGGGCCAGGGCGACGGTGGCGGCCCCGACGATCAGCGCGGCACCGAAAAGACGCGACAGCGGCATGCGAACCTCCTGGATCGGATGGAAGGGGTTGGGGCGGGTCAGGCGGGGGCCTGGCAGAACAAGGTCTGCTGCATGATGGCGCAGTCCTTCTCCACCCCGCCGTCGAGCATCGAGATCTCGACGCTGGTGACGGTCAGGGTGCGGCCCGGCTTCAACACGCGGGCCCGGGCGATCATCACCTCGCCCTTGGCCGGCGACATCAGATTGACCTTGAACTCCACCGCCAGGACCTCGCTGCCCGTCGGCATCAGCGTGTAGCCGGCGTAGCCCCCGGCGTTGTCGGCCAGCGTGCTGACCATGCCCGCGTGGAAGAAGCCGTGCTGCTGCGTCAGGTCGGCGCGGAACGGCAGGCGCATTTCGCAGAAGCCGGGCTCCAGCCGCGTCAGCTCGATCCCCAGCGTCTTGCAGATCGGCTGGCGTTCGAAGCCGGCGCGGCAGCGCGCCTCCCAGTCCGGATCGCGCGGTTCGAAGGTCTTGGGCACGTCTCGGGTCTCTCTGATTGTGTTCGGGCGGCCCTTACCCTGCGCCAGCCTTACGTTCCGATCAAGCCGAGCTGCGGGCTCGACGCCTCCGCGAAGGCCCGTTTCGGCATGCGCCCGGCCAGACGGGCCGCCCGCCCCGCCGCCACCGCGTCGCGCATCGCCGCCGCCATGCGCACCGGATCGCGTGCCTTCGACACGGCGGTGTTCAGCAGGACGGCGGCGCAGCCCAGCTCCATCGCCAGGGCGGCGTCCGACGCCGTGCCGATTCCGGCGTCCAGGACCACCGGCACCGGGCTGCGCGCGCAGATCGTCTCGATGGCGTGCGGGTTGCGGATGCCCAACCCCGAGCCGATGAAGGCGCCCAGCGGCATCACCGCCGCCGCACCCAGATCGGCGAGCTTGCGGCAGGTCACCGGATCGTCGTTGCAGTAGGGCAGAACGGTGAAGCCATCGGCCACCAGCTCCTCCGTCGCGCGCAGCAGCTCCTCGACGTCGGGGTAGAGCAGCTCGCGGTCGCCGATGACCTCCAGCTTGATCCAGTCCACATCCAGCGCCTCGCGGGCGAGCTGCGCAGTCAGCACCGCCTCCTTGGCGGTCAGGCAGCCGGCGGTGTTGGGCAGCAGTCCGGCGCGGTCCCCGATGACGTCGACGAGGCTTTCCGAATAGCCGTCCAGGCTGATGCGGCGGATGGCCAGAGTGACCAGTTCGCTGCCGCTGGCCGCCAGCGCGTCAAGCATGACCTGCTGGTTCGGATAGCCGGCGGTGCCGAGAAACAGGCGCGAGCGGAACTCACGGCCCGCTATGGTGAGCGTGTCGTTCATGGGTGTTTCCTTGAATGTCGGACCCGCGCTCCGGCGGGTGAGAATTTCAGCCGCCCTGCACGGGGCGGATGATCTCCAGGGCGTCGCCCGCGGACAGCGGCGTCTCGTCCCAGCGGCGGGACGGCAGGACGGCGCCGTTGAGGGCGACCGCGACCCCGCGGGTGCCCGCGGCGATTCCCCGCCCGGCCAGCAGGGCGGCGACGGTGGGGGCGGCGAGATCCTCCTCCCGCCCGTTGACGCGGATGCGCGCGCTCATGCCGCGGCTCCTCTGGGCTGGGCGAAGCGGTCGAGCGCGAAGGGGCGGATCACCGGATCGGCCTCCCCGGTCAGGATCAGCCGCGCGATCGAATCCGCGGTGACCGGGGTCAGCAGGATGCCGTTGCGGTGGTGCCCGGTGGCGTAGACCAGCCCCTCCACCTCCGAGAGGCCGAGGATCGGGGCGTCGTCGCGGGTGCCGGGGCGGAAACCGGCCCACGCCTCTTCGATGGGCAGTTCGGCGATACCCGGTAGGGCACGCCACGCCCCTTCCAGCAGGGCGAACTGGCCCCCCGCGGTCAGCCGGTCGTCGAATCCGCGCTCCTCCGTCGTGGCGCCGACCAACAGCCGCCCGTCCAGCCGCGGGATCAGGTAGGTGCCGGGGGTCCACACCACATGGCGCAGCAGCGGCAGGCGGGCGTCCATGCGCAGGCAGAGCATCTGCCCCTTCACCGGACGCACGGGCGGACGCACCGCCGGGGACAGCCCGTCTATCCAGCCCGACCACGCCCCGGCGGCCAGGACCACATGGTCGGCCTCGACCAGCCGGTCACCAACCTGGACGCCAACGGCGCGACCACCACGGACCTCGATGCGGCCGATCTCTGCATACTCGTGCACCACGGCACCAGCCCGCAAAGCAGCGGCGTGCAGGGCGGCGGCGACCTTGCGGTTGTCCACCTGATGGTCGCCGGCGCAGAAGAGCGCGCCGGCCACGCCCGGCTGGAGGTAGGGCTCGCGCCGCCGCACCTCCGCCCCGCTCAACCACTCGACCGGCAGGCCGAGCTTGGTCTGGAAATCGTGCAGGAAGCGCACCTTGGCGGCGTCGTCGGCGTTCAGCGCGATGACCATGGTGCCTTCGTCGCGCAGGTCCACCGCCATGCCGGAGGCGGCCTCCAGCTCCGCCGCGAAGGCGGGCCACAGGTTCTGCGAGGCGCGGGTCAGCGGCAGAAGGCTCTCTTCGCCGGGTTCGGTCTCCACGCAGGCGGCGAGCATGCCGCCCGCGGCGTGGCTGGCGCCCCGGCCGGCGGCGCCACGGTCGAAGACCTCCACCCGGCAGCCGGCGGCGGCCAGTCTCCAGGCGATGGACAGGCCGATCACACCGGCGCCGACCACGGCGACGGTGGGCTTTGCGGAATCGGAATGAAATGAAGGCGCGGATACCATGCGGCGGCTCCCTTCGCTGGCATTATCCAGACAGGTTCGATGGGTGTGATCTCAGCCGCGCGAGCGCATCCCGCACGGCACCCCAGCCAATGCGCGGATCATCCGGAAGAGAACCGCCTTTGGCAAGCCCCTTTTCGTTGGCTCAACCCGCAGATTTTCCTTCTCATAGATGGCCGGGACAAAGCCGCCGCGTCGGCGGCTTCCATCCTATATGATAGAAATAAATCTTTTCACAGCAACCTCACAGTCCAGCTTTTATGAAGTACAATACGAGAAAAACTTATTTTTCTTGTTCAATTGATTCTTGGCGGGATTATCATTTTCTGTACAAAACACTGCCCATGCAATCACATGAACATTCGCGCACCAAAGCATACAATGATATGCTTTTCTGCAAAGCCAATTAGAGAGCTTTCCAATTTACCTTCTGGCATATACAATATACCCGCCGGATGGAGAAGCTACATCAGCCATGCTTCTTGAGAAACAAGACCCGATTCCTTCCGAGGATTTTCTCGGACCTGATCATTAATCAACCGAGATTTGAATCTTACCTACTACTAAACGAATAGAAAAGAGGAAATTATGTCAGTACAGGAAATATTAAAAGATACAACATCCAATATAGTGACCGCCATCAATAAAGCAATTTCAGAAATTATTCAGACAGCCTCGATATCGGACAGCGCCTTCAGCGGAGTAATTTTTGTATTCGCGTGGATTTTTATTAGTCTATCTTTTCTTTGGTTGTTTCGCAGAATATTTCGTTTTTTTCTAAAGGAGTCCGTGGGAATTGCCCATGACACGCTCCAAATCAAAAAGATGTGGAAGCGCTCAAAAGAAATATTTCCCAACAAGATTTTCGATCCTTTTGACAATATGGGGTTATCACGTGCACGCATTTCCAGCAGCCCCGCCACGAAACTATGGAGCTTCTTCGGTACCGATCGGGAGTTGATGCAGGGACTAAGACTGAAGCACTGGGCTGCGCGCGTAGCCCTGGCCATTGCTATCGCCACCACGACAGCCATGGCGGCCTTTGGTTCGGCGTCGTTCGTCCGGGAGCTTTGCGCATCGTCGGGAGCAAGCGCACTCACAACCCTATTGGCGGTGAGTTTCGGCACTCTGTTGTATACATCCATTATTTATGCTTTCGACCTGTCCATTGTCACTGCTGAAAAGATGTCGCTTGCGCGTATCTCCTGGCGATTTGCCTTTGCCCTGTTCATGTCTTGCGTGATCGGCGCCCAACTGAACATTGACTTCCACAAGGAATTTCTCAAAGCAAGACTGGAGAAAACAATTGATCTTCGCAACATGGAAGAGCAAATAGGCATCCTGAGGACAAATCTTGGAGAAGCAGAAGCAACAAAAACAGAATCGGACAAATCGCTTGCAGCTCTCCGCGAACGCGAGAAATCCCTATCGTCGCCAAACACCACGGGCCTGAAGGAGTTTTCAACACAGCGCGACTTCTTGCTAAACGACAAAGCCAAACTTGAGTGCATGCTGAAAAATGAACGAGAATATGGAAATTTCTCCTCATGCGACCCGCAGTCCGACTTTGGGTTATCCCTCAACAAAGCCCCTCGCGAGGCCGGACCGAGAGGAGAACTAGACTGCGCAGCGAAGCACAAAAATACGAATGCCTGCAAAATATACATAAAAATAGATCAATTGAGACAGGATGTAGAGCGGATTAACCTCTCTATTTTTCAGGCTACAGACGCCAAATTCCAAGAAGAATCCATCACAAAGATCAACGAAGAGATCAAAGAATATGAAGAAAAAAATAGAATCAGCAATGGATCTTTGAATAACCTGAAATATAGCATCGACGAACAACAGACGAGAATCGCCAACGCGAAGAAACGTTTGGAAGGATCAAAAACCGACCTGCTGCGCGAGATGATCGATACCATAAGGGCCGATTTCCGCGGAGAGGGTGATGGCTCCAGCTATTGGATGCTGGCAATGTTTGCCACTATCGTGATCATCGATCTTTTTGCGGTGATCGCAAAGTTCATCACCAATTCCACCCTCTATGAAGCACGACTCCGTGGTTTCGAGGCGGCCGAGATCGCGAAAGCCGAAACGATAGGCGAGATGTTCAGCACCAAAATCATATCAAGGGAACGCGAAGTCATCGACATTTTCAAGGCATGGCCGTCCGGCCGGACCGACGAGAGCGAAAGCGATCGTCCGCATTCCGCCGTAACATCATGGGTGCGAAGGCTGATCGACGAGCTGGAAAAGCGCTTTCGAGTCAAGCATCAGCCATCGGGGACAACGGCGTCGTAGAGCACAGTCGTATCTCGCCGATGCGCCGAAAGGGCTGCTTGATGACCAGCACGCCGCCTCAACCTCCGGATCACGACCGATGCGTGCCGCCCGAGCGATGGCGCCCCTTGTGTCGGGGAGCCGCTGTGTTGGGATGGGCGCTCATTGACGATTCCTCCACGGCACATCCCTACAGCAACAAAAGCGACGCCAGCCCCAGGAAGGACAGAAACCCGATGACGTCGGTCATGGTGGTCAGGAAGACCGAACTCGCCACCGCCGGATCGACGCCCAGCCGGTCCAGCCCGATGGGAATCAGCACCCCGCACAGCCCGGCGACGAACAGGTTGATGACCATGGCGCAGCCGATCACGAGGCCGATCATCGGCTCGAACCACGTCGCGGCGATGGCCCCCACCAGCGTGGCGAAGACGGCGCCGTTGAGCAGCCCGACCAGAACCTCCTTGCCCACCACGCGGGGCGCGTTGGAGGACGACAACTCGCGCGTCGCCAGGGCGCGCACCGCCACGGTCAGGGTCTGGGTCCCGGCGTTGCCGCCCATCGAGGCGGTGATCGGCATCAGCACCGCCAGCGCCACGATCTGCTCGATGGTCGCCTCGAACAGCGAGATGACGCCCGCCGCCGCGAAGGCGGTGAACAGGTTCAGCCCCAGCCAGGAAATGCGCGAGCGCGAGGTTTCCAGAACCGAGCGGTAGATGGAGGTGTCGCCGACGCCGCCCAGCTTGCCGATGTCGTCCTCGGCCTCCTCGTCGATGATGTGGACCACGTCGTCGACGGTGATGACGCCGATCAGCCGCCCGCCAGCGTCCACCACGGGGGCGGAGACCAGGGCGTATTGGCGGAACAGGTTCGCCACCTCCTCCTGGTCCATGGTGGCGGGGATGGTGTCCACCTCCCCCGTCACCAGATCGGCGATGCGGACCGACCGCTTCTGGCGCAGCAGGCGCGACAGCGGCACCGCCCCGACCACCCGGTGCATCGGATCGACGACGAAGATGTCGTAGAAATCCTCCGGCAGCTCGTCGGTGGCGGCGCGGACATAGTCAATGGTCTTGCCCACCGTCCAGAACTGCGGCACCGCCACCAGATCGCGCTGCATCAGGCGGCCGGCGGTGTACTCGTCGTAGGTCAGGTTCTCCTGGACCAGCGCGCGGTCGGCGGCCGGCAGATTCTCCAAAACCTCGCGCCGGGTGTCCTCGTCCAGATCCTCGATGACGTCGACGGCGTCGTCGGTGTCCAGCTCCGCGACGGCGGCGGCCAGTTCCTTCGGCTCGAACAGCTCGACGATCTCCTCGCGGAGATCGGGGTTGAGGTAGCTCAGCACCTCGCCGTCGAAGTCGGGGCGCAGGACGCCGATCAGCGACTCCCGGTCATCGTGGCCCAGCTGCTCGATCAGGTCGGCGATGTCGGCGGGATGAAGCGTGTCCAGCTCGGCCCGCAGCTCGTCGCGCCGTCCGGCGTGCAGCCGTTCGACGACCTCCTCGACGAACTCGGGCTCCACACCATAGGCGCGCTCCTCCTCGCCGTCCTCGCGGGGCGGGTCGGGGCGTTGGGCCGGGTGCGGCACATCGTCCTGGATACGATCCGGTTCCTGGCGGTCGGTGTGCATGGCGGCACCCTCCCTTCACGATGGCAATGCGGCGTGACGGCATGGTCCTGCGATCGGCCGACCATGGCGCACCGGCGTTTGCGGGTTGGTGGGGAGCCCTTGCGGGTTCCCGCCGGGGCGCCCACCGAATATAGGTGTGCCGCCCTTTTGTCCAGCCCGGCGGGCCGGCTCGGGACCTCCAGCCCTGCGCGCAATTGCTTGCGTGGGCTTCACAATTCGTGCACCCATAATGCGCGCGGGGCTTTTCACCTCGCGCAGCCCGAGAAGAACCGACACCACCGGCCAGCGGATGTGACGATGGAGTACGCCTACACCGACATCGACGGTCAGGAGGGGATCATGCTGTCGGGGCGTTTCACCTACGACGACAGCCGCAAGTTCCACGACCTGCTGGCGGACTGGGACATCGGCGCGCGGCCCGACGTGCGGCTGGACCTGCGCTATCTGACCTTCCTCGACTCCGCGGCGATCGGCATGCTGTTCGTCCTCGCCAACCGCTGCCGCGACGCCAAGGGGCTGGTGACGGTGCACAACGCGCAGCCCTACATCGTGCAGACCATGCGCCGCGTCGCGCTCGACCAGTATGTGGAGTTCCGCTGAGGGGGAATTGCCTGGAAAAGGCAGCCTGACAACGAAAGACGGCCCAAAAACGAAAAAGCCCGCTGTGGTCCGATGGACCGGCGGGCTTTTCGTTTGTTTGCCAAATCCCCCGTTTCGGGGGGATGGTGCGGTCGAGAAGACTCGAACTTCCACGGCATCTCTGCCACAGCGACCTCAACGCTGCGCGTCTACCAATTCCGCCACGACCGCACAAGGCTGGTAGAACCGACGTCGGGATCACTCCCGTCATCGGGTGGAGCGGGGGAATAGCAGATCCCCGATGACCGATCAAGCGGCGTCTCGCGTTTTTGCCAAAGAAAGTTCATAACGTCGGCATGACCGACCTCACCGCCCCCGTTCCGCCGTTCGCCGATGCCCGTGACGATGCCGTTCCCGCCGCCCCGGCGCGGGCGGTGGAGTGGCGCATCAGCGACACGCCCGTCCCCTACCCCGACGCGCTGGCCGAGATGGAGGCGCGCGTCGAAGCCATCCGCGCCGGCACCGCGCCGGAGCTGGTCTGGCTGCTGGAGCACCCGCCCCTCTACACCGCCGGAACCAGCGCGCGGGAGGAGGACCTGCTGGAGCCGGGCCGCTTTCCCGTCTATCAGGCCGGGCGCGGCGGGCAGTTCACCTACCACGGGCCGGGGCAGCGCGTGGCCTATGTGATGCTCGACCTGAAGACGCGCGGCGCCGACATCCGCGCCTTCGTCCAGGATCTGGAGGAGTGGCTGATCCGCACGCTGGCCGCCTTCAACATCCGCGGCGAACGGCGGGAGGGCCGCGTCGGCATCTGGGTGGACAAGGGACCTTACGGCGGAGCCCCCGGCCAGGAGGACAAGATCGCCGCCATCGGCGTGCGGGTGCGCCGCTGGGTCAGCTTCCACGGCGTCGCCCTGAACGTCGAGCCGGACTTGTCCCACTTCGCCGGCATCGTCCCCTGCGGCATCAGCGAGCATGGCGTGACCTCCATCGTGGCGCTCGGCCATCTCGTCGCCATGGAGGATGTGGACGCCGCCCTGATCGCCAGCTTCGCGGAGGTCTTCGGCGGCGCGGCCGCAGAGGAGTGACCTCTACCGCTTCGGCGGCACCCCGCCGGCCTGCGCGTCGTTGAGGACGCGCAGATCCTCGTTGGTGATCGACACGATGGTGCAGCCGGTGCTGTCGCCGTTGCGGAACAGATAGATCAGCTTGCGGTTTGCCTGCTTCTTCGGGTCGTGCAGGTTCAGGCCGTGGCCGAAGGCGACGCCCAGGACCTCGCCTTTGAAAATGGCGCGGTAGCGCATGGGCATTTGCTCCCGGAACTGACGGGAGGCGCAGGACTTGCTCAGTTCCTTCTCGAAGGTCCCGGCGTGCCGCCAGTCCTGGGTGGAGCGGATCGTGACCCATTGCGGCGGCAACGGGAACTGGACCACCGGCGGCGACAGCGGCAGGTTATAGCCGCCGGGCGGCACCGGCGGCATGTGCCCCGGCTCCGTCCGGTCGAGCGGCCCCTTGGCCCAGGCGGCTCCGGTTGCCAGCACGCTGAGGAGCAGGAGGCTCAGAGTGGCGCGGTGCAGAAGCGCAGATTTTGGCCTTTTGCCGCTCATGCCGATCCGATTGCCCCCTCCCTAACCCTCCCCCGCTTCGCAGGGGAGGGGACTGCCGCCGCTCCGCGAATATCTCCCTCCCCTGCGAAGCGGGGGAGGGCCGGGGTGGGGGCAAGGCGATCCGCTCCCCCATCCACACCCGACAGCCTAGCCCCGCATGGCTAACAGAACGCTAACCATCCCCAGCCGTCACTGCGTCGGACGTTGCTCGAACACGCCCGGACCGGGATCGCGGGCCGGCTCGACGGCGATGTCACTGACGATGGCGGCGGAGGGGCCGCGGCGGCAAGCCTCCAGCATCCGGTCGACGGCGCCCGCCGGGCCGGCGAACAGCGCCTCCACCGTGCCGTCGCCGCGGTTGCGCACCCAGCCGGCCAACCCCAGCCGATTGGCCGTGTCCACGGTCCAGCCGCGGTACCACACACCCTGCACCTTGCCATGAACGCGGGCCAGCACGGCCTTGCGGGTTTCCTCGTCCGCCATCCCCATCCCCGGTGTCGTTTCCCTACGGTCGGGACAATAGGACAGGAGCCGGTTCCGGAAAACCCGGCGGTGCCCCAGCGCCCTCCCCTCCTCCAATGAACAATGCCGCCAACCATTCGTCGGCGTATCATCCGTGCATGGCGGGGCGCGGGATCTCCTGTGACCGCCGGGCCGCGACAGCGAAGGCCGCGACCGGGCACGGGCGGGCTCGCACCCCCTGAACGAACGGTTCGGGAGGAACGGACATGACCATCCGAAACCCTGCGGAATGGGGAGCGGCCCATTTCAAGTCCTGGTCCCACGGCTTGGCCGAAGCGGGCCACGCCATCGCCCCGCCAGCGCGGGAACGGGCGGCGCTGGAGCCCACGGTGCGGCGCATCCGCGGCGACGACCTGCGCGACGCCCTGCGGAAGGGGCTCCATGATTTCATGGCCTGCCGGACCGACGTCCTCTTCATCGCCCTGATCTACCCGCTGGTCGGGCTGCTGCTGGCCGAACTTCTGCTCCACGGAAACGCGCTGCACCTGCTGTTCCCGCTGGCCTCCGGCTTCGTGCTGATCGGCCCCTTCGCCGCGGTCGGCCTCTACGAGATGAGCCGCCGGCGCGAGCGGGGCGACCCCGTGTCCTGGGCGGACGCCTTCGGCGTGGCACGCTCCCCGGCCTTCGGGGCGATCCTGGCGATGGGGGCGATCCTGACGGCGGTGTTCCTGCTGTGGCTCGTGGCGGCGCAGCTCATCTACATGGCGACCCTTGCCCCGCTGGCGCCGGAGGGCTGGAGCGCCTTCGTCCAGGCGCTGTTCACCACCCGCGCTGGCTGGGCGATGATTGTGCTGGGGATGGGTGTCGGCTTCCTGTTCGCCGTTCTGGCGCTGGCGATCAGCGTGGTCAGCTTCCCGCTCCTCATGGACCGCCGGGTCGGCGTGGCGACGGCCATCCGCACCTCCGTCCGTGCCACGCTGAGGAATCCCGAGCCCATGGCGCTCTGGGGTTTGATCGTGGCCGGTGGCCTGCTTCTCGGCTCGCTGCCCGCCTTCGTCGGGCTGGTGATCGTCATGCCGGTGCTCGGCCACGCCACTTGGCACCTCTACCGGCGCCTGATTCCGGAATGAAGCGGTCGGGCTAACCGCAGGCCGGCACCTGCAGGGCAGGAAGCCCGTTCCACAGGATGGCGACCAGCGAGCCCGCGGCGGCGAGCCCGGTGAACAGGCGGATGAAGCGGCGCGGGTCCTCGCTGGCCCGCCGGCCCGGCGCGGCGCCCCACAGCGCCGCCGCCAGCACGCCCGCGGCCAGCAGCAGCGCGACCACCGTGGCGCCGAGGATCAGCACCACCGCGACGGGGTGGCCGTACCACTCCACCCCGTCCCACTCGCGCGCGCAGATCAGCCCGTTGATGCCGTAGACCGCCGCGAAATGGGCCGCCCAGATCAGGAAGGCCGACATCATCCCGGTGAAGGTCGCGGTGAACGCCGTCCTTTCCATGGTCCACCTCACACGGCCAGACGCGGAAACAGATGCACCAGCAGGAGGGACACGATCCCCTGCCCGCAGGTGTAGAGCCACACCAGCATCACATTGTCGAAGGTGACCCGGCGCCGCGCGTGCAGCCGCCCGGCGAAGGAGCGCGCCAGCGTGAAGCCGGTCATCAGAACCAGGATCACGACGTGGAAGACCTGCCAGGAGGCCAGCATGTAGACGATGGCGCCATAGGCGCTCTCCGACGCCACGAGCCCGCTGCCGATGCGGTTGTAGGGCTCGGCCACCCCGGCGGCCAGCATCAGCAGGAGACCAACAAGCAGGGCGCCCCGCATCGTCCAGGAGCGGTTATGGGCCACGGCGCGGCTCGCCAGCAGCATCGCGCCCGCCGCCACGATCCAGAGCGCCGCCTCGCCAAACAGCCACCCCAGCCCCGGCAGGGCGTCGGTGCCCACCGGCCAGACGTCGGGGCTGACCGTCCACAGGAAGACGTAGGTGAAGCACAGGCAGGCGAAGGCCGTCCCGTCGACCAGCAGCAGGACCGCCGTCCCCCACCAGGAATGGTTCTCCGATCCCTGAAGATAGACCGGCACGCGCCAGCCGCCGCCAACGTCCTGCGGCGGATGGTCGGCCCCCTTGTCCAGGCCCCACACCCACCAGAAGACCGAGGCGATGGCCAGCACCCCCGGCACCAGCGACACCCAGTAGAGTTGCACCGCCAGACAGATGAAATGGGCGGCGGTGAACAGCCCGGCCAGGAAGTGGCTCCAGTGCGGGCCGGGCATCGGCATGAGATATTGGGGCCGGGCCTCGATCGGGCTGGTCACGATGGTCTCGCGCCGGCGGGTCGGCGCGCCGGGCAGGTAGTGGGCGCCCTCCTGCACCTCGCGCGACAGGTTCGGGTTGTCCCACAGCGGGTAGAGCGAGCGGACGTGCGGGATGCTGCGCGTCGCGTAGTCGTCGTTCGGAATCCACTCCAGCGTCCCTGCCTTCCACGGATTCTCCGGCGCCGGGCGGCCCCGGCCGAAGGCGTCGCGCGCCATGTCGATCAGCACCAGCAGGACGCCGAAGGCCATCACGAAGGCCCCGACGGTGGAGATCATGTTCAGGACGTTCCAGCCCAGATCCCCCGGGTAGGTGTAGACGCGGCGCGGCATGCCCATCAGGCCGCTGATATGCATGGGGAAGAAGGCGACGTTGAAGCCGATGAACATCATCCAGAAGGCCCAGCGCCCCAGCCGCTCCGACAGCATGGTGCCCTTCATCGTCGGCCACCAGTGATACAGCCCGGCGAAGACCGGGAAGACCATGCCGCCGATCAGCACGTAATGCAGGTGGGCCACCACGAAGTAGCTGTCATGGGCCTGCCAGTCGAAGGGGATGACCGCCACCATCACGCCGGTCAGGCCGCCGGCCACGAAGATGAACAGGAAGCCCAGCAGGAACCACGTCGCCACCGTCCATTGCAGCCGCCCCTTGCCCAGCGTGGCGATCCAGGCGAAGACCTGGATGCCGGCGGGCACCGACACGGCCATGCTGGCGGCGGAGAAGAAGCTGAGGCTCAGCGGCGGGATGCCGGTGGCGAACATGTGATGCACCCACAGGCCGAAGCTGAAGAAGCCCGTGCCGACCAGCGCCACCACCACCCAGTCATGGCCGACCAGCGGCCGCTGCGCCAGCGCCGGCACCATCATCGACACCAGCCCCGCCGCCGGCAGGAAGATGATGTAGACCTCCGGATGGCCGAAGAACCAGAACAGGTGCTGCCAGAGCAGCGGGTCGCCCCCCCGCTCCGCGATGAAGAAGGGCCAGTCGAAGGCGCGCTCGATCTCCAGAAGCGCGGTCGCGATGATCACCGCCGGGAAGGCGAAGACGATCATCCCGGCCATGACCAGCATCGACCAGCAATAGACCGGGATCTTGTCCAGCGTCATGCCGGGCGGACGGGTGCGCAGGATGCCGACGATGATCTCGATGGCCCCGGCGATGGCCGAAATCTCGATGAAGCCGATCCCGAGCAGCCAGAAGTCGGCGTTGATGCCCGGCGAGAACTTCATGCTGGTCAGCGGCGGGTACATGAACCAGCCGCCGTCCGGCGCCACCTCGAAGATCAGCGAGCAGAAGAAGGCCAGCCCGCCGAACAGATAGGCCCAGAAGGCGAAGGCCGACAGCCGCGGAAAGGGCAGGTCGCGCGCCGCCAGCATGGAGGGCAGCAGGAAGACGCCGATGGCCTCGACGATGGGCACGGCGAACAGGAACATCATGCCCGTGCCGTGCACGGTGAAGAACTGGTTGTAGAGGCTGTGCCCCAGCACGTCGTTCTCCGGCACGGCGAGCTGTGTCCGCATGACCAGCGCCAGCGTGCCCGAGATGACGAAGAACAGCAGCGCCGTGGCGATGTACATCACCCCGATGATGTTGTTGTTCACCTCCTTCAGCAGGCCGAGGCCGGAGGTCGGCTTCCAGGCGCGCTTCAGCGCCTCCAGCTCCTCCTTCGGGCGCGGCAGGCGGTTGGGCAGGGCGGCATCGTCGAGCGGCGGGGTCATTTCAGGCTCTCCAGCCAGACGGCGATGGCGTGCAGATCGTCGCCGCCCAGGATCGGGAAGGACGGCATGCGGTTTTCCGGCTTGATGTGCTGCGCCCCGGCGATCCAGCCGGCCAGCGCCTCCGGCGTGTTGGGCAGCGTCCCGGCGGCCAGCGCGCCGCGCCCGCCGACATGGGTCAGGTCCGGCCCGGCCGCCCCGTTGGCCGGCGTGCCGCGCACCGTGTGGCAGGACCCGCAGCCGGCGCGCAGGAAGGCGTCGCGTCCGGCGGCCTGCTGCGGCCCGTCGGGTTCGGCGGCGGGGCGGCGCTCGGCGGCCAGCCATTCCTCGAAGCGCTCGGGCGGCTCCACCACCACGTCGAAGGCCATCAGCGCGTGCTGGGCGCCGCAGTACTCGGCGCACTGGCCGCGGTAGGTGCCGGGCCGCTCCCCGACCAGGATCAGCCGGTTCTCGTGGCCGGGGATCATGTCCATCTTGCCGCCCAGGCTGGGCACCCAGAAGCTGTGGATGACGTCCGCCGCGGTCACCACCACCTCCACCGGGCGCCCGGCCGGGATGACGAGGCGGTTGGCGCTGCGCAGGACCTCACCGCCCTCCCCGGCCCCTTCTAAACTCACGTCGGGGTAGCGGACCTCCCACCACCACATGTAGCCGGTGACCTCGACGCGCAGCGGCTCCACCCCACCGGTGTCCGACAGTTGCCGGGCCACGGCGAACTCGTAGACCTGAAGCGCGGTCAGCGTGACGATGGGAAAGACGAGGCCGCCGCCGATGATCCAGGCGCGGCTTCCGGGAAAGCGCTCCGGCCGGGCGATGACGGCGTACCCCGCCAGCGCCATGACGAAAAGGAAGATGACCCCGCCCCCGGCGACCAGAATCAGCGTCAGGTCGAGGATCGCCTCGGCGTTGCGCCCGGCGGGGTGGAGCGCGGATTGCGGACCCCGCTCGCAAGCCGCCAGGAGCCCCATTCCGCCAGCCAGGGCCGCCCCCTGCCACTTCCGTCTGTGTCCCTCGCTGCGGCCAGACCTGCGGTCCATGCACCCCCCTCGCGGCGTTGGCCCGCGGCGGCGGGCGGCGTCGTTGCACGGCTAAACTCACGGCAAGGCCGCAGGTTCCGCCGGAACTTCGGTCAGCGAGGGAGCATTCATTCGGGGACGAACACTCACAACCGGCGGAGCGTCCCATCCATGCGCAGAGTTCTGACGATCATCGGGCTGGTTCTGGGCGCCCAAGCGGTGGGGGGCTTCCTGTTCGCCTGGTCGGGGCTCTACAGCATCGCCGCCAGCAAGGAGCACTGGCCGCCGGTCCACTGGTTCTTCAGCATGGCGATGCGCAGCTCCATCGAGACGCACGCCGCTTTCGTCGGCGATCCGCCCGACCTCGACGACCCAGCGCTGATCCGGCGTGGCGCCGGCCATTACGAGGACGGCTGCGCCCCTTGCCACGGCGCGCCCGACGTCGGACGCAACCCGATTTCGCGCCACATGCTGCCCACCCCGCCCTTCCTGCCGGGCCATGCCGGGGACTGGACGGACAAGCAGCTCTATTGGATCACCTACAACGGCATCAAATACGCCGGCATGCCCGCCTGGCCGGCGCAGGCGCGCGACGACGAGCCGTGGGCGGTGGCCGCCTTCCTGCGCCGGCTCGACAGCATGAGCGCCGAGGAGTACCGCCGTCTGGCCTTCGGGGAGACGCCGCCGGACGGCGACCGCTCGGCGCTGAGCGATCTGGCGATGCTGGACGGCTCTGCCCGTGAGGTTCTGGACAATTGCGCGCGCTGTCACGGCTATGACGGCGCCGGGGGCGGCGCCGGGGACAGCGCCGCCGCCTTCCCCCGCCTGTCCGGCCAGAACGCCGACTATCTCTTCCACGCGCTGAAGGCCTACGCCGAGGGCGGGCGGCACAGCGGCATCATGCAGCCGGTGGCCGCCGGGCTGGACGATTCGATCCTGCGCAGCCTCGCCGACCACTATGCGGGGCAGACGGCGGCGCCCTACCCGCCCCCGCCCGCCGATGCCGATCCGGCCCTGCTGGAACTGGGCGCCCGGCTGGCCGAGTCCGGCGACCGCGACACCGGCGTGCCGGCCTGCTCCGGCTGCCACGGCGAGGACCGCGACCCGCGCTACCCCCGCCTCGACGGGCAGCACGCGAGCTACATCGCCGACCAGCTCCGCCTCTGGCAGAGGGACGCCCACGGCGACACGCCGCTCTCCAGGATCATGGGCGCCGCGGTGCGCAACCTGACGGAGGAGCAGATCCGCGCCCTGTCGCTGCATTACGCGCAGAGCCGACCGCGGGAGACAGCGAGCGAGAGCGGCCGGCGCTGAGTGCCGACCATCATGGCAGCAGCGACTAATTAACAAAAATTGATGGCTGTATGCTCATTTTCACAAAATCAATTCACTTTCCGCCTTGACCGAATGCCCACTTACATTGTAGATAAAAAGCCGGACGCCCAAGGGGGGCGCCCCGCGGCAATTTGATCGCCAGCTTGCGCCGCGTCACCAAACGCTAAAGCGCCACGATACCGGTCGTGGAACTCTGAAAGGAGTGACCGGAATGACCATGATGACCAACCCCTCCCCAGCCGATCGGACCGGCACCGTGACGGGTCTGTGTTGCCGAATGCGCAACGCCTCGTGTCGCCGCTGACCTCAGCGCGCCAAGCCGTCCCGTCCAGCATCCGATCCGTATGAAACCCGCGCGCCACAGCGCCGCGGGCCGAGGGAGAACACCGTCATGAGCACGTCCAACGCCTACGCCATCGAGGTCCAGGGCCGGTCCGCCGGCATTGTCGTCGCCGGCCAGGGCGGCTTCACCTTCTTCGTGTCCGACTGGTCCTTCAAGGACCTCGACCGCCAGACCTTCCGCAACGTCGGACAGGCCGAGCGCGCCGCCAAACAGTTGGCGGCCCGGCGCTCCGGAGTGCGGCGGCGCTGATCGCGCGCCCACATTTCACACCGACCCCGCGCCCGATCCCAATATTCCACACCGCCGATAAAGGACCCGTTCCGTGAAAGCCTTTCTGACGTCCATTGTCACCGCCGCCCTTCTCACCGTTTCCACCGGCGCCGGCGCCGCGGCCCTCAAGCTCGGCGTGTCCGCCGGTCCCTATGGCGAGATCCTGGAATACACGGCAAAGATCGCCGCCAAGGAAGGCCTGAAGGCGGAGGTGATCGAGTTCACCGACTGGAACATGCCCAACGCGGCGCTGCAGTCCGGCGACATCGACGCCAACAACTTCCAGCACCAGCCCTTCCTGGACAACCAGATCAAGCAGCGCGGCTACGACATCGTGCCGGTCGCCAAGAGCATCGTCGTGCCCATGGGCATCTACGCGAAGAAGGTGCAATCGCTGGCCGACCTGAAGGAGGGGGCCAGCGTCTCCATCCCCAACGACCCGACCAACGGCGCCCGCGCGCTGTTCCTGCTGGCCAAGGCCGGGGTGATCGGGCTGAAGGACGGGGCGGGCCTGAACACCTCCATCGCCGACATCGCGTCCAACCCGAAGAAGATCAAGCTGGTGGAGTTGGACGCGGCCCAGCTTCCGCGCTCGCTCGACGACGTGGACGCCTCGGTCATCACGCTGAACTACGCGGTCCTGGCCGGGCTGACCCCGAAGACCGCCCTGGTTCTGGAGGACGACCAGTCGAAATGGCACCTCGTCTGGGCCGTCCGCAAGGATCGCGCCGAGGACCCGGCGATCAAGCGCTTCATCGAACTGTATCGCTCCGCCGAGGTGCGGGACTTCATCAACACGCGCTTCAACGGCACCATCATCCCGACCTGGTGAGCGTCGCCGGTTGTCATAGCCCTCTCCCCTCCGGGGAGAGGGTGGCCCGGAGGGCCGGTGAGGGGGTTGTGCTTTTGCCGGACGTGGCGCCACGCGCGTTGTGCTTTTGCCGGACGTGGCGCCACGCGCAACCCCCTCACCCTAACCCTCTCCCCTGAGGGGAGAGGGGAAGTCGAAAGCGATTCTTTCCAGGAAGCTCCGTCATGACCGGCCCGTTCAGCCGCACCGCCTCGATCTTCGACCGCGGTCTCGCCCCCGACCCCGCGAACCACGTCCCGCTCAGCCCGCTCAGCTTCCTGAAACGCGCGGCGAAGGTCTATCCGGACAAGCCGGCCATCCGCCACGGCCGCCGCACCATCACCTACGCGCAGTTCCACGACCGGGTACGGCGCTTCGCCGGGGCGCTGCTGCGGGCCGGGGTGGGTCGGGGCGACACGGTGTCGGTGCTGGCGCCCAACGTCCCGGCGCTGCTGGAGGCGCACTACGCGGTGCCGCTGGCCGGCGCAGTCCTGAACGCGCTGAACACCCGGCTGGATGCCGCGGCCATCGCCTTCATCCTGGACCACAGTGAAACGGTGTTGCTGATCGTCGACCGCGAGCTGTCGCCGGTCGCCAAGGCGGCGCTCGCCCGGACGGAGCGCCCCGTCACGCTGGTGGAGATCGCCGACGAGCAGGCGCCCGACGCGCCGTCGCTGGGTGCCGTGGAGTATGAGGACTTCCTCGCCGCTGCCGACCCCGCCCCCTGGCGCGGGCCGGACGACGAGTGGCAGGCCATCGCGCTGAACTACACCAGCGGCACCACCGGCAACCCCAAGGGCGTCGTCTACCACCACCGCGGCGCCTATCTGAACGCGCTGGGCAACGCCTTCACCCTGAACGTCCGGCCCGAGAGCGTCTTCCTGTGGACGCTGCCGATGTTCCACTGCAACGGCTGGACCTACAGCTGGGCGGTCACCGCCGCGGGCGGCACCCATGTCTGCCTGCGCCGGGTGGAGCCGGCGGCAATTTTCGACGCCATCGCGGAGTTGGGCGTCACCCATCTGTGCGGCGCGCCGATCGTGCTGAACATGCTGATCCACGCCCCTGCGGCGGTGCGGGGGCACGCCCCCCGCCGCGTCATCGTGGGCACCGGCGGCGCCGCCCCGCCCTCCGCGGTCCTCGCCGGCATGACGGCGCTGGGTTTCGAGGTGGTGCATATGTACGGGCTGACCGAATGCTACGGCCCGGCCACCGTCTGCGCCCCGCAGGAGGGCTGGGAGGATCTCGACGCCGACGGGCTGGCCCTGCAGTTCGCGCGGCAGGGGGTGAACCACGTCGCGGTGGAGGACGCCACCGTGCTCGACCGCGAGACCGGCCGGCCGGTGCCCGCCGACGCGCAGACCATCGGCGAGATCGCGCTGCGCGGCAACACGGTGATGAAGGGCTATCTGAAGAACCCCGCGGCGACCAAGGAGGCGCTGAAGGACGGCTGGTTCCGCACCGGGGACCTGGGCGTGCTGCATCCCGACGGCTATATCGAGGTGAAGGACCGCAGCAAGGACATCATCATATCGGGCGGCGAGAACATCTCGTCCCTGGAGGTGGAGGAAGCGTTGTATCGGCACCCCGCCGTTCTGGAGGCCGCCGTGGTCGCCCGCCCCGACGATCGTTGGGGCGAGAGCCCCTGCGCCTTCGTGACGGTGAAGCCCGGCAGCGAACGCCCCTCTGAGTCCGAGATAATTCAATGGTGCCGGGACCGCATTGCGCACTACAAGGTGCCGCGCACCGTTGTGTTCAGCGATCTGCCGAAGACATCGACCGGTAAAATCCAGAAGACCGTCCTGCGCGACGCGGCCCGCGATCTGGGCGCGCGTCGGGAGGCCAAGAGCGTATGATAACCTTCGAACAGCTTCAGAAAACCTACCCGTCCCGCGGCACCGGCCAGCCGGTCCAGGCGCTCGCCGACATCAACCTGACCATCGGGCGCGGCGAGATCTACGGAATCATCGGGCGTTCGGGCGCCGGCAAATCCACGCTGCTGCGCACCGTGAACCTGCTGGAGAAGCCGACATCGGGCCGCGTGCTGGTCGACGGGGTGGACGTCACCGCCCTGTCGCCGCGCGATCTGCGCGAAGCGCGGCACAGCATCGGCATGATCTTCCAGCACTTCAACCTGCTGTCCTCGCGCACGGTGTTCGACAACGTCGCCCTGCCGCTGGAGCTGGCCGGGGTGGCGAAGGCGCAGATCCGCGCGACGGTGGAGCCGCTGCTCGACCTCGTCGGCCTCACCGACAAGCGCGACCGCTACCCGGCGGAGCTGTCGGGCGGGCAGAAGCAGCGCGTCGGCATCGCCCGCGCGCTGGCCAGCAAGCCCAAGGTGCTGCTGTCGGACGAGGCGACCTCCGCGCTGGACCCGGAGACGACGACCCAGATCCTCCACTTGCTGGCCGACATCAACAAGCGGCTGGGCCTGACCATCGTCCTGATCACCCACGAGATCGCCGTCATCAAGGAGATCTGCCACAAGGTGGCGGTGATGGAGAACGGGCGGATCATCGAGCAGGGGCCGGTCTTCGACATCTTCGCGCACCCCAAGCACGAGACGACGAAAACCTTCGTCGATCCGGTCATCAACCGCGGCATCCCGGACAGTCTACGCGCCCGCCTGTCGGCGACGCCGGTGCCGGGGTCGAACATGGTGCTGCGCATCACCTTCACGGGCGAGCGCGCGACCTCCCCGGTGATCAGCGCGATCAGCCGCAAGATGAACCTGGACCTGAACATCTGGCACGGCCAGATCGACGAGATCCAGGGCGCGCCCTTCGGAACGCTGGTGGTGGAGGCCATCGGCAACCCGCAGTCCATCGAGGCGGCCATCAGCCTCCTCAACGTCAACAAGCTCGGTGTCGAGGTGCTCGGTCATGCTGTCCCCGGAAATCTACGCGCTGCTGTTTAAGGCGCTTCTCGACACGCTCTACATGGTGGCGGTGTCGGGCCTTCTGGGCACGGCGCTGGGCCTTCCGCTGGGCGTGCTCCTGGCCGTCACCGGCCGGGGGGAGCTGTTGCAGAATCTCACCTTCAACCGGGTCGCCGGCGTGCTGGTGAACATGACGCGCTCCACCCCCTTCATCATCCTGGTGGTGGCGATCATCCCCTTCACCCGCCTGATCGCCGGCACCTCCATCGGCACCGCCGCGGCCATCGTGCCGCTGACGGTCGCCGCCGTGCCCTTCATCGCCCGCATCGTCGAGGGCGCCGTGCGCGAGGTCGACCGCGGCCTGATCGAGGCGGCGCAGTCCATGGGCGCCACGCCCTTCCAGATCATCCGCAAGGTCCTGCTGCCGGAGGCGATGCCCGCCATTGCGCTGGGCCTGACCCTGTCGGTGGTCAGCCTGATCGGCTATTCGGCCATGGTGGGTGCCGTCGGCGGCGGCGGCCTGGGCGACCTCGGCATCCGCTACGGCTACCAGCGCTTCCTGCCGGAGGTGATGCTGGCCGTGGTCATCGTGCTGATCGTGCTGGTGCAGATCGTTCAATCGACGGGCGACTGGATCGCCCGCCGCGTCAACAAACGCAACCTGAAGTCCTGAGGAGTTGGAGATGTTCCGTACCCGTGTGCTCGGCGCGGCCTTTGGTCTGGTGGCCGGCATCGCGACCCTGGCGACCGCCGTTAGCGCGTCGGCCGAAGCCCTGAAGATCGGCGTCACCCCCGGCCCGCACGGCCAGATCCTGGAAAAGGTGAAGCCGCTGGCCGCCAAGGAGGGCCTCGACCTGACGGTTCTGGAGTTCTCCGACTACGTCATCCCGAACCAGGCGCTGGCCCAGGGCGACCTGAACGCCAACTCCTTCCAGCACCAGCCCTACCTGGACAATCAGGTGAAGGACCGCGGCTACGAGCTGGTCAGCGTCGCCAAGACGGTGATCTTCCCGATGGGCGTCTATTCGAAGAAGGTGAAGAGCCTGGACGAGCTGCCCGACGGCGCCAAGGTCTCCATCCCCAACGACCCGACCAACGGCGGCCGCGCCCTGCTGCTGCTCCAGGCCAAGGGCCTGCTGAAGGTGAAGGAGAGCGCCGGCCTGAAGGCCTCGCCGCTCGACATCGCCGAGAACCCGAAGAAGCTCCAGATCCTGGAACTCGACGCCGCGCAGCTCCCGCGCTCGCTGGACGACGTGACCGTGGCGGTCATCAACACCAACTTCGCCATGGAATCCGGCCTGGACCCGAACAAGGACGCCATCGCCCGCGAGGCCAGCGAGAGCCCCTACGCCAACGTCATCGCCGTCCGCAAGGCCGACCAGGACAAGCCGTGGGTCGCCACGCTGGTGAAGGTGTACCAGAGCGACGAGGTGAAGCAGTTCATCCTCGACCGCTTCAAGGGTGCCGTGGTCCCGGCCTGGTAACCCGCCGCCGGACCGGAAAGGCCCTTCCTCCAGCCGGGGGAAGGGCCTTTTTCTTTGGCCGTGACGCCACGATGGCCCGACCCAAGGAAATCCCCGCAGGGCGCTTCAAGGACAACAATGGTTAGTCTCACTGATTTTCCGCTAAACGGAATAAATCGCGCATTCCTCTGACGGTCGGGATGAAGCGGGACCTATGGTTCTGCGCCCACGGAGCACAGGCCGCAAAGACGGCCCGCGGGCGGATCAACCTTGGGAGGAATCGATGTCCAAACGCTTTTCCCTGCTGCTCTCCACCGCGGCGGTCCTGACCATGCTCGGCACCCTGCCGGCCTACGCCGCCGACCCCGCCCTGGAAGCCAACGTCCGCAAGACGGTGAGCCCGCAGACCCAGACCTGGCTTGCCGATCCGGCGGTGGTCGACGCCGTCAAGGCCCAGAACGCGCAGAACAAGGGCCTCGACCAGGCCAAGATCGACGCCATGGACAACGACTGGAAGGCGGCGGCCAAGGCCAAGTCCGCCAACCCGACCTATGACAAGATCGCCGCCAACGCCGTGACCAAGCGCCTGAAGGAGGTGACGGACAAGAGCAACGGCCGGATCGTGGAAATCCTGCTGATGGACAACCGCGGCCTGAACGTGGCCCAGACCGGCGGCACCTCCGACTATTGGCAGGGCGACGAGCCGAAGTGGCAGAAGGTCTACAGCGGCGGCTCCGACCTCTACATGACCGACCCGGAGAAGGACGCCGAGACGAACGCCATGCTGACCGAGGTCAGCGTTCCCGTGCTCGACCCGGCCAGCAAGGAGAAGATCGGCGTGGCGATGATCGTGCTCGACACCAACAAGCTCGGCAACTGACGGGGCGCGGCTTCCCGCCGGCCCGCTCCAATCGGACAGCGGCCGGCCGGGGAGCCACTCTACCGGGCGTTCTCAACCAGGAAGCGCTGGAAGGCGTCCACATCCAGCGGGCGGCTGATCAGGAAGCCCTGGATGCGCGTGCAGCGCTGGCGGCGCAGCATGTCCGCCTGCTCCTCCGTCTCCACCCCCTCGGCGATGGTGTCGAAGCCCAGGCTGTCGGCCAGATTCACGATGGTGTTGACGATGGCCGGGTCGGTGGCCGACTGCACGATGTCGCGGACGAAGCTGCGGTCGATCTTCAGCGTGTTGATGGGGAAGCGCTTCAGATAGGCCAGCGAGGAGTAGCCGGTCCCGAAATCGTCGATGGACAGGCGGATGCCGATCCCCTTCAGCCCGTGCAGGATGGTCACCGCCTTCTCGATGTCGCCGATCATGGCGCCCTCGGTCAGCTCCAACTCCAGCCGCTCCGGCGGCACGCCGCTGCGCTCCACCACGTCGCGGACGAAGTTCACCAGACGCGCGTCCTGGAACTGGCGCGGCGACAGGTTGACCGACACCGAGGCGATGTCCAGCCCGGCGGCCAGCCAGCCGGCCAGCCGGCCGCAGGCCTCCCTCAGGGTCCAGGCGCCGATTTCCCAGATCAGGCCGGTCTCCTCGGCCAGCGGGATGAACTCCGCCGGGCTGACGAGGCCGCGCACCGGATGGTGCCAGCGGATCAGCGCCTCCGCCCCGATCACCCGGTGGAAGCCGCGCTGCGGCATGTCGACCTTGGGCTGGAAATGCAGCGCGAACTCCTCGCCGGTCGCGGCGGCGCGGCGCAGGTCGCTTTCCAGCCCCAACGTGAAGCCGGTGCGCTCCCGCATGCCCGCCTCGTAGAAGACGAACTTGCATTCCGGGTTGCGCTTGGCGTGGTACATGGCGAGGTCGGCGTTGCGCAGGAGCTGGTCCGCCGTCTCGCCGTCATCGGGGAAGAAGGCGACACCGATCGAGGCGCCGCAGAACAGTTCCTGGTTGTGGACGGCGAAGGGCTCGCCCATCGAATAGAGCACCTTCTCGACCAGCCGGGCGCCGGAGGCGCGGTCCATCGCGTCGGGCGCCACGATCAGGAACTCGTCGCCGCCCAGCCGGCCCACCGTGTCGGACACGCGGGTGCAGTTGCGCAGGCGCTTCGCCACCAGCTTCAGCAGGTCGTCGCCGGCGTGGTGGCCCAGCGTGTCGTTCACCTGCTTGAAGCGGTTGAGGTCGAGGAAGGCCACGGCGACCTTGGTGCGCATGCGCTGGGCGCGCGCGATGGCCTCCTCCAGCCGCTCGCAGACCAGCCAGCGGTTGGGCAGGTCGGTCAGCCGGTCGAAGCTGGCCTGGTAGCGGATCTGGTGTTCCTGATACTTGCGCTGGCTGATGTCGGCGAGCGTCAGCACGTAATGCTCCAGCGCACCGCCCGGCGCGCGCACCGCCGTGACCGACAACGAGGCCGCGAAGGCGTCGCCGGAATGGCGGAAGCTGGTCACCTCGCCCTGCCAGCGCCCTTCCGTGCGGGCGGTGCGCCAGATGTCGTCGATGAAGGCGCGCTCGTGCGAGCCGGGAGCGAAGATCACCAGCGGGCGGTGGAGAAGCGCCTCCCGCTGGAAGTCGGTCATCACCTCGTAGGCCGGGTTGACCGCCTGTACCGACAGGTCGGGGTCCACGATAAGGATGCCGTCGGCCACGCTGTCGAAGACGGTGGCGAGCAGGCGGATCTTCTCCTCATGCTGCTTGCGCTCGGTGATGTCCTGGACGGTGCCTTCGTAGTAGCGGATGCGGCCCTGCGGATCGCGCACGCAGCGCGCGTTCTCCGAGATCCAGATGATCGAGCCGTCGTTACGGAAGACCCGCGCCTCGAAGCTCTGCACCACGTCGCGCTCGGCCATCAGGCGGGCGAAGGCCTCACGCTTGCCGGGGTCGACGTAGAGCTGGCCGGCGATGTCCGTCAGGTTGTCGATCAGGTCGGCCGGCGACCGGTAGCCGTAGATCCGCGCCAGCGCCGGATTGACCCGCAGATAACGCCCGTCCACCGTGGTCTGGTAAATACCTTCGACCGCGTTCTCGAAAATACTTCTGTATTGCTCTTCCGTCTCTTGGCTCATGGACCGGGCCTCATCTGGCGCGAGAGCGTTGGCCTCAGGAAAAAGCATGCGAAGGACCTGAGCGGGCAATTGCGATGGACGCCTCTTTTGCGCCGCAAAAAAGTAGAAGGCGGATCGCGACGCGCGTCAAGGCGGTTCGTTTTATATTTTTCACAATTGCAATAAAAGAGGCATATGACCCATCCCGCCCGGACGTTGCATCGCCACAGCGTCGGGTGGCGGAAAGGCCACAGAAAAGGCCACAAAATTGGGCTGAACCACCGGTTCGAACCGCCGGCAAACAAAAAGGGCCGGATCGCTCCGGCCCTTGCTGTGCGCGGGATTTCCGCCCTGTAAGAGGCGCCGCCGGGCTCAGTGCCCGTGCGTGCCCGTCTTGGCGCCTTCCTTCAGGACGAAGTGACGCGAGCAGTAGGGGCATTCGACCTTCCCCTCGGCGCTCAGCGTCAGATAGACCAGCGGGTGGCCGAGCGCGCCGCCGCCACCGTCGCACCCGACGGTCAGGGTCTCGACTTCGATCGTTTCAACTGGCTGCATGGCAGACATCCTCCACTTTGACACACGCGCGCGTTAACGCCATCGTTAAGATGCCCACCGAATGAGGCACGCGCGCGGGGTCGGATCATACCCAACGCGCCGGACGGATCAAGTGATTGGACAGTGATCGCCCCCGGGGGTTCGGACTCGGGGCACGACCGGAAAGGCCCTTTCGATTCCATGGTTGCGCACGCCCCGCTGAACGCCGCCACCTTGCCCACCCACGCCGTCCCCGCCTACGCCGTGGAGGTGCGCGGCCTCACCAAGACCTATCAGGCGGCCGGCAAGGCCGGCCCGAAACAAGCTCTTAAGGGCATCGACCTGGCGATTCCGCGCGGGGCGGTGTTCGGGCTGCTGGGGCCGAACGGGGCGGGCAAGTCGACGCTCATCAACATCATGGCCGGGCTGGTCAACAAGACCGGCGGCACGGTGTCGATCTGGGGAACCGACATCGACGCCCATCCGCGCCAGGCGCGGGCGTCGATCGGCGTGGTCCCCCAGGAACTGAACATGGACCCTTTTTTCACCCCGCGGGAAATGCTGGAGCTTCAGGCCGGCCTCTACGGCGTGCCCAAGGCCGAGCGCCGGACCGAGGAACTGCTGGAAGCCGTGGGGCTGCGCGACAAGGCCGACGCCTACGCCCGGTCGCTGTCGGGCGGCATGAAGCGGCGGCTGATGGTGGCGAAGGCGATGGTCCACACCCCGCCCGTCCTGGTGCTGGACGAGCCGACCGCCGGCGTGGACGTGGAACTGCGCATCCAACTGTGGGAGCATGTCCGCAAGCTGAACCGCGAGGGCTCGACGGTGCTGCTGACCACCCACTATCTGGAGGAGGCGCAGGAGCTGTGCGACTCCATCGCCATCATCAACCATGGCACGGTGGTGGCCTGCGAGCCGACCGCGACGCTGCTCCGCCGAGTGGACGCCAAGGCGCTGACCGTTCTGGTCGACCGCGACCTGGACGCCGTGCCGGCGGAACTGTCCGCCTTCACTGCCGAACTGGCCGAGCCGCGGCGCCTGATCGTCCGCTACCAGCCGAGCCGCCAGAGGGTGGACGGCATCCTCGCCGCCCTGGCCGGGGCGGGGCTGGGGGTCGTCGATCTCAGCACCGAGGAATCGGACCTGGAGGACATCTTCCTGCAATTGACCGGCGGCGCGCACGCCCGGAAGGAGATCGCGCACGATGCGGCGTAGGGCGGCCGGCCGGATGGCGAAACTGATCGTCGGGATCGGCCTTCTGCTGTCCGGCTGCACCGCGGCCTATCAGCCGATGGGTTTGCCCGTGACCCAGCCGGCCCTGACCGACAGCGCCCTGATCGCCGCCGATGGCTTCGAACTGCCGCTGCGGCGCTGGCTGCCCGAGGGCGGGGCGCCGCGGGCGGCGGTCCTGGCCCTGCACGGCTACAACGACTACTCCAACGCCTTCGACGGGGCCGGTCGCAGCCTCGCCGCGCGGGGGATCGCCGTCTACGCCTACGACCAGCGCGGGTTCGGCGCCACGCGGAACACCGGCATCTGGCCGGGGACCGACACGCTGGTTGCCGATCTGAAGGCGGCCGTCTCGCAAATCCACGCCCGCCATCCCGGCCTGCCGGTTTATCTGATGGGCGAGAGCATGGGCGGCGCGGTGGTGCTGACGGCGATGACCGGCCCGAATCCGCCCACGGTGAACGGCACCATCCTGGTCGCCCCCGCCGTCTGGGGCCGCGACGCGATGGGCTTCTTCCCAAGGGCGCTGCTCTGGCTCAGCTACAACACGGTCCCGGGGATGGTGGTGCACCCGCCGAAGGATCTGAAGATCCAGGCGTCGGACAACATCGAGATGCTGCGCGCGCTGGGCCGCGACCCTCTGGTCATCAAGGGCTCCCGCGTCGATGCGCTGGACGGGCTGACCGACCTGATGGGCACGGCCCTGGCCGCCTGCGGCCATCTGTCGGTGCCGTCCCTGGTGCTCTACGGCGCCCACGAGGAGGTGCTGCCGAAGACCCCGGTCAACCGCGCGGTCGAGGAGTTCGAATCCGGTGGGCGGCATGTGGTGGCGGTGTATCCCGACGGCTGGCACATGCTGCTGCGCGACCTGAAGGGTCAGGTGGTGGTCAACGACATCGCCGCCTGGATCGAGAACCCCAAGCAGCCCCTGGCGAGCGGCGCCGACCGCAACCGCAGCCTCCTGGCCGCGAAGTAAGCACGGATGGGTGGCCCCGGCGGGGTGTGAAAAAATGTCGAAAGGAGTGTTTGCACTCGGTCAGGCTTTTCGCTATGGTGCGCCTCCGCTGATGATGGACCCGTAGCTCAGCTGGATAGAGCGCTGCCCTCCGAAGGCAGAGGCCGATGGTTCGAATCCATTCGGGTCCGCCAGCGATTTCAAAGGCTTAGCCGCAATGCGCGCTAGGCCTTTTTTCGTTGTGTCAGCAGCGTGTCAGGCGCGGAAGAAGCCTCGGCAGGAATCCTCACATCGGCTGAAATGGCATCGTCAGCGTCACCCAGGTGCCAGCATGCCGCCTGTCGTAATTCAGCTGCGCTCCCAGGCTGGTCGCCATCGCCTGGACAATCCGCGTGCCCAGGCCGGTTCCCTGCGGAGCGTCGTCACGGGAGAAGCCGACACCGTCATCCTCCACGCTCACCGACAGATGCCCGTCGGCGGCGGTCGCCCGGACACGGATGCTGCCGATCCGGCCGTCCGGGTAAGCGTATTTGCAGGCGTTCGTGACCAACTCGGTCACGATCACCGCCAGGGACACGGCCTTGTCGGTCGGCACCGACACCGCATCGGCAACGACGCTGAAGCGGTCCGGGTGTCGGGTCGCCATCGCGCTGTGCATTCCGGCGAGCAGCGTTTCCAGATACAGGTCGATCCGGACCGAGCGCACGTCGTCGGAGGTGTAGAGGCTTCGATGTATACCGGCGATCGCGATGATGCGCGCCTGCGTCTCGCCCAGCGCGGCGCGGGCCTCGGGGTCGGACAGGCCGGATTTCTGCATCTGTATGAAGGCTCCAACCAGAGCCAGGCTGTTGGCGACGCGGTGGTTGACCTCTCGCAGGAGCAACTCCGCGCGGTCCCGCGCGGCACGCACCTCCCGCTCCGCAAGCTCCCTTTCCCGGCGCAGATGCGCCTTTTCCAGGGACTGCTCGATGGCCGCCGCCAGCAGATCGAAGAATTCTTCCCCGGCTTCCTTGGGGACGTAATCGTCCGCGCCGGCCTTCAGCGCCGCGACGGCCACCCGCGTGTCCCCCGCACCCGTGACGTAGACGACCGGCGGCGCATCGTCGCGCGACAGCAGGATGGGCAGGATGTCCAGCCCGGTCACCCCGGGCATCTCGTGATCCAGCCCAACCACCGCGATGCCGCCCAACTCCAGCCGGCTCAACCCCTCCTGGCCGTCCTTTGCGCACTCCACGATGTAACCGCGCCGCTCGAGCTTCCGTTGCACCAGCCGCGCCATGGCGACGTCATCGTCGATGTAGAGGAGGCGGACGGCCGGGTCGGTCATGCCACCGCCTCGGGAATTTGCATGACCGAAAAAAGCAGTTCCAGTTTCCGGATCGCGGCGGCGAAGCTTTCGTAATTCACCGGCTTGGTGATGTAGACGTTGGCCCCGAGATCGTAGCAGCGCTGGATTTCCTGCCGGTCGTCGGTCGTGGTCAACACCACGACGGGGAAGCGCTTCGTGCAGGGGTTGGCCTTGAGTCTCGCCAGGATATCGATGCCCGTCATGTCCGGAAGGTTCAAATCCAGGAGGATGAGAAGCGCCCGCCCCATGCTTGCCTGCCCGGTTCCGTCCGGACCGAACAGATAGGCGAGCGCGCTGGTGCCGTCGGTAAAGGAGACGATGTCGTTGGTCGCGCCGGAGCGACGGATGTTCTTCTCGATCAGCCGGGCATGTCCCTCGTCGTCCTCGATCAGGACGATGCACGCCGACTGAGTGTCATGCGTCATGGACGTGCTTCTCCGAAAGCTGGGTCAGGCTTCTGGGAAGGCTTATGCGAAAGACGCTGCCCTGTCCAGGCACCGATTCGACGGCAACCTCGCCTTGCAAGCGCCGGATGAGCGTCCGGACATAGGCCAGCCCGATCCCCTCTCCGGGGCGATCCTGCACGCCGGAGCGGCGGAACAGCTCGAAGATCCGTTCGTGGTCCTGAGGCGGGATTCCGCGCCCATTGTCCACGACGTCGAAGACCAGACGACCGTCCTCGACCCGCCCACGGATGGCGATCCGTCCCGTCCTCGCCGGATCGAGATACTTGATCGCGTTGTCGAGCAGGTTTCCGAACACCTGCTCCAGCGCGAGCCGGTCCGACACCAGGACCGGCAGATGCCCCTCGATGTCGATGGTGCAGTGCTGTTCGCCGGCTTGGTGGCGGAAGCTGGCGACCACGCTTTCCAGCAGAGCCCGCATGGCGACGGGTTCCGGGTTCAGCGTCCGGCCACCTTGGCGCGACAGGGCGAGGATGGCGTTGATCAGCCGGTCCATCTTCGACGTCGATGCGCGGATGAAGCCGATGGCCTCGGGCATGTCCTCGGCCACCGCCCGTCGCGCCTCTGACGCCACGGCGTCATCGCCGTCCGCCGGCTGGCGGTCGAGATGGGCACGCACGCTTGCCAGGCCCGCCTCGAATTCGCCGGTGAAGCCCATCACGTTCACCAGCGGGGCACGCAGGTCGTGGCTGACGATGTAGGCGAAGCGCTGGATTTCGTCGTTGGCCCGTTGCAGTTCCTTCGTCCGCTCCGACACGCGCTGCTCCAGGGTGTCGTTGAGCGCCTGGATCGCGCTCTGCGCCCGCATGAGGTCCTGCGCGTAGCGGAACGCGATCCAAACGGCGCCGCCGACAACCAGCACGATGAACAGGCCCCCCAGGTTGGCCACCCAACCCGACGCTCTGGCCTGCCCGATCAGGGTGGACAGCTGGGTGTCGAGTTGGGCGTCGGCGGGGGTGATGAGATCGGCGAGGGAGCGCCGGGCATCGTCCATCAGCATCATGCCGCGACCGGTGCGCACGACGGCCAGAGCCTCGTCCCGGCGGCCGGCTTCCATCAGCGCGATGGTCTGCGCCAACTCCTCCCGTTTGTCGGCGGCAAGGACGGCGAGGCGGTCCACGATGCGCAATGCGTCGGTGTTTCCGCCGGCAAGGTCATGCAGCCGGGCAATCGTGGTGTCGACCGCGGTGGTGGCGGTCTCGTAGGGCTTGAGATACTGACGGTCTTCGGTGAGAAGATAGCCCCGCTGGCCGATCTCGGCGTCCTGCAACTGGCTGAGGAGCGTCCCGGCGGCGACCCGTAGCGAGGTCATCCGGCTGACGGACCCCGAAAACTGCCGCGTGCTGTCCGCCAGCCATCCCGACGTCGCGACGATCCCCAGCAGCGCCAACGCGGCGGCAATCAGCATCAGAAGGGCGCGCCGGGTGACGGTGGTGCTGAAGGTGTGCATCGCGGACGACCGGCCCCTGCGGGGATGAGGTAAGGCCCCTATAGCAAGTCAACGCATGCTTGGCAATTTGAGCCGCACCATCAGGTTGTCGATCGGCCAGGTTGTCGATCGGCTGTTACAAGACCCGCAAAACCAGCGTCCTTTGGCGACAGGTCTCAAGCCGGCTCCCGGACGGCGGGGGCATGGTCGCGAGCGCCCTCCATCGGCTCCGCAGCGGATCGGCGCTCCTCCCCTGCTCCCATCAGATACGCGGCCGTGACCCCCGTCACCCCTCCCCACACCACATGGGCGGCCAGCATCAGGCTGTTGCGGGCGGGCGGATGACGGGTCGCGGGGGTCAGGATGCGCATCGCCGGAATCCATCCCAGATAGCTGGCGCCCCAGACCGCAAGGCCGTAGCCGACCCCCGTCAACGCCGCCGGCCCGCCGATCCGACGCGCGACCGCCGGATACAGCGCCCCGGCGGCGGCGCCGTAGCCGTAATGCAGGGCAAGCGTCAGGTCGCGGCGCTCCGGTTCGTCCATCGCGTCCATCACGCCGGTCGGGCCGACGACGCGGTCCGTGATCAGGCGCGGCGGCAAGGGGTAACGGTCCTTCTCCGGCAGGGCGCGGAACATTGCGCGCATGGCCGCCGTCATGGCGACGGTGCCGGCCAGCCCGGCGATGGCTCCGGCGACAGAGTGGTTCATGGGAAATGGACCAGAGGTTGTTGTGTGGAGCCTGCAATCAACAGGACCCCGCCTTTCAAGGTTCCTGGCGAGGCTTCGGGGGCGGCGGGGAAACCTCTTGCCCGGCCAAGCGTTGAACGGGCCAGGGCGTGGCATCGGAATCCGTGGCGTCAGAATCAAGGTGCAGCATATGCGTCGCTTCCTGCGGGACAACGGGTTGTCGGTCGCCTTGTTCGGGCTGTTCCTCGTCTCGATCGTCGGACAGGTGCTGGCCGGGTGGCGCGCCCTGGCGGAGGAGCTTCGCCTCCACGCCCAGCCGCCCATCGGCTTCCTCGACTATCTGACCACCGGCCATTTCCTGTCGGCGACCTTCGAGAACTGGGAGAGCGAGTTTCTCCAGATGTCGGTCTATGTGCTGCTGACCGCCATCCTGGTCCAGAAGGGCTCCTCGGAATCCAAGAAGCCGGGAGAGGCCAACCCGGAGGACGAGGCGCCCGAGCGGCGGCGCGGCGATCCCGACGCGCCGTGGCCGGTGCACCGGGGCGGCCTGCTGCTGCGGCTCTACTCCCACTCGCTCAGCATCGCGCTGGTGACGCTGTTCGTGATGTCCTTCGTCCTGCATCTGGCGGGCAGCACGCGGCGCTCGAACGAAGAGGCGGCGTGGCATCACCAGCCCACCAAAACCATGGGGGAAACCCTCGCCGATCCGGAATTCTGGTACGAGAGCTTCCAGAACTGGCAGAGCGAGTTCCTGTCCATGGGGGTTCTGGTCGTGCTTGGCATCTACCTGCGCGAGCGCGGCTCCCCCGAATCCAAGCCGGTCGCCGCACCAAACAGCGAAACCGGCGACTGAGAGTCCGGCCCTCCACGACCGCCCTTCGGCGGCGTCGGGCGCGCTCGACTCTCGGGCCGCCTTCGGCCATGGTAACGCCCCAAAGGGAAGAGGCCGCATCATGTCCGACGAAAAGACCACCGACACGCTCCAGACCGCCACCGAAGCCCCCGCGCCCGTTGGGGACGGCAGCGGCCTGTATCTGGTGGACGGGTCGGGCTTCATCTTCCGGGCCTTCCACGCCCTGCCGATGCTGAACCGCCCGGACGGCACGCCGGTGAACGCGGTGCTGGGCTTCTCCAACATGCTGCTGAAGCTGCTGGCCGACCTGAAGGCGTCCGCCGTGGCGGTGGTCTTCGATTCGAAGCGGCTGAACTTCCGCAACGAGTTCTATCCCGAATACAAGGCCCACCGCCCCGAGCCGCCGGAGGAGCTGAAGCCCCAGTTCGCCCTGATCCGCGAGGCGACGGAAGCCTTCTGCCTGCCCTGCCTGGAGCTGGAGGGCTACGAGGCCGACGACCTGATCGCCACCTACGCGCGGCTGGCCAACGAGGCCGGGCGCGAGGTCACCATCGTGTCGTCCGACAAGGACATGATGCAGCTCGTCCGCCCCGGCGTGCGCATGCTCGACCCGCTGAAGAACAAGCCCATCGGCCCCGACGAGGTGTTCGAGAAGTTCGGCGTCGCCCCCGACCGGGTCGTGGATGTCCAGGCGCTGGCCGGAGACAGCGTGGACAACGTGCCGGGCGTGCCGGGCATCGGCGTGAAGACCGCCGCCCAGCTCATCACCGAATACGGCGATCTGGAATCGTTGCTGGCCCGCGCCGGCGAGATCAAGCAGCCGGCCCGCCGCCAGAAGCTGATCGACTTCGCGGAGCAGGCGCGGATCTCCCGCCGCCTCGTCCTGCTGGACGACCACGCCCCGCCGCCGAAGCCGCTGGAGGAGCTGCGCGTCCGCGAGCCCGACCACCAGAAGCTGATCGACTTCCTGCGCGCCCAGGGCTTCCGCACCATCGTCAGCCGCGTCGAGGCGGAGATGCGCAAGGACGGCACCATCGCCGACGGCGCGGTCCCCTCCGCCACGCCATCCGCCGGCCCGGCCAGGACGGCCACCCCCTCCCCGCCCCGGCGGCGGAGACCGCCGCCCCGCGCAGCCGCCCCGCCCCGCCCACCGACGTGGAGCAGCGCTACGAGCTGGTGCAGGACCTCGACGCCCTGGCCGTCTGGCTGGAGCGCGCCCGCACCACCGGCGTCCTGGCCGTGGACACCGAGACCAACTCGCTGACCCCCGCCACGGCGACGCTGGTCGGCATCTCGCTGGCGACCGAGCCGGGGCTGGCCTGCTACATCCCCCTGGCGCATCAGGCCCCCAACGCCGCGGCCAGCGGGGAGCTGTCCTTCGAGACGCCGGAAGCGCCGAAGCAGATCCCGGCGGAGGACGCGCTGAAGGCCCTGAAGGACGTGCTGGAGGACCCGGCGATCCTGAAGATCGGGCACAATTTCAAGTTCGACCACCAGCTCTTCGCCCGCCACGGCGTGCGCGTGTCGCCGGTCGATGACAGCATGCTGATCTCCTACGTGCTGGAGGGCGGCGCCCACGGCCACGGCATGGACGAGCTGGCGGAGCTGCACCTCGCCCACACGACCATCCCCTACAAGGAGGTCTGCGGCACCGGGAAGAACCAGATCACCTTCGACCGCGTGCCGCTGGACAAGGCGCTGGCCTACGCCGCGGAGGACGCCGACATCACGCTGCGCCTGTGGCGGGCGCTGAAGCCGCGGCTGGTCGACGAGCGGATGGTCACCGTCTACGAGACGCTGGAACGCCCGCTGGTCCCGGTGATCGCCGACATGGAATCCTGCGGCATCCGCGTGGACCGGGCGGCGCTGGCCCGCCTGTCCCAGGACCTCGCCGTCCGCATGGCGGAGATCGAGAAGGAGGTCCACCAGCACGCCGGGCGCAGCTTCAACATCGGCTCGCCCAAGCAGCTCGGCGAGATCCTGTTCGACGAGATGAAGCTCGGCACCGGCAAAAAGGGCAAGACCGGCGCCTATTCCACCGATTCCAGCGTGCTGGAGGAACTGGCGGAGCAGGGCCACGTCATCGCCCAGCGCGTGCTCGACTGGCGGCAGCTCGCCAAGCTGAAGAACACCTACACCGACGCGCTCCAGGCCCAGATCGTCGAGGGATCGGAGCGGGTGCACACCGCCTTCGCCATGGCGGCGACCAACACCGGCCGCCTGTCCTCGACCGACCCGAACCTGCAGAACATCCCGGTCCGCACCGAGGAGGGCCGCAAGATCCGCCGCGCCTTCGTCGCCGCTCCCGGCCACAAGCTGATCTCCATCGACTATTCGCAGATCGAGCTGCGGCTGGTGGCGGAGATGGCCGACATCGCCGCTCTGAAACAGGCTTTCCAGGACGGCATCGACATTCACGCGGCGACCGCCAGCCAGGTCTTCGGCGTGCCGCTGGACCAGATGACCTCGGAGATCCGGCGCAAGGCCAAGGCGATCAACTTCGGCATCATCTACGGCATTTCCGGCTTCGGGCTGGGCCGCCAGCTCGGCATCGCGCCGGGCGAGGCCAACGCCTTCATCAAGGCCTATTTCGAGCGCTTCCACGAGCTGAAGGTGTGGATGGAGGCAACCAAGGCCTTCGCCCGCCAGAACGGCCATGTGGTGACTCTGTTCGGGCGGCGCTGTTACATCCCCGGCATCCACGACAAGAACGCCGCCCGCCGCGCCTTCGCGGAACGGCAGGCGATCAACGCGCCGATCCAGGGCACCGCCGCCGACATCATGAAGCGCGCCATGGCCCGCGTGCCCGGCGCCCTGAAGGAGGCCGGCTTCGACGACGTGCGCATGCTGCTCCAGGTGCACGACGAACTGCTGTTCGAGGCGCCGGAGGATCAGGCCGAACGTGCCGCCGCCCTGGTGCGGCAGGTCATGGAGGGGGCCGCGACGCTTGGCGTGCCGCTGGTGGCGGAGGCCGGCATCGGCGGCAACTGGGACGAGGCACACTGAGATGTCCAGCAAGGAAACCAGCGCCAAGGACCCCGCCGACCCCGAATTCGAGGCGCTGATCCGCTACATCCAGGAAAGCCGCGGCCTCGATTTCCGCGGCTACAAGCGCACCAGCCTGCAGCGGCGCATCCGCCGCCGGATGGAGGAGGCCGGCTGCGAGGATTTCGCCGCCTATCACGGCCTGCTGGAAGCCGACCCGCAGGAATTCATCCATCTTTTGAACACTGTGCTGATCAACGTGACCTCCTTCTTCCGCGACACCGATTCCTGGGACGTGCTACGGAAGGACGTCGTCCCGCAGATCCTGGCGCAGCGTTCCGACCGCGATCCCATCCGCATCTGGAGCGCCGGCTGCGCCTCAGGGGAGGAGCCCTATTCCCTCGCCATGCTGCTCGCCGAGGCGCTGGGCAAGGACGCCTTCATCAACCGGGTGAAGATCTACGCCACCGATCTGGACGACGCGGCGCTGAACACCGCCCGCCACGCCATCTACTCGCCGCGTGACGTGGAAAGCGTGCCGCCCCCGTTGCTGGAGCGGTATTTCGAGCGCACCAACAACCACTACGTCTTCCAGCGCGAGCTGCGCAAATGCGTGATCTTCGGGCGGCACAATCTGGTGACCGACGCCCCGATCTCGCGCATCGACCTGCTGGTCTGCCGCAACCTGTTGATTTATCTGGAAAGCGACACCCAGAACATCGTGCTGCCGCGCCTCCACTACGCGCTGACCAGCGATGGCGTCCTGTTCCTCGGCAAGGCGGAGACCCAGCTCGCCCGCTCCAAGATGTTCGAGCCGGTGAACCTGAAGAGCCGCATCTTCCGCAAGGTGCCGCAGGAATGGCGGCGCAGCCTGGGCGGCAGCCTGACCATCGCGCCGGAGCACAACAACCACCGGCAGAGCTTCCAGAGCCGGCTGATGGAAGGCATCGTGGACAGCAGCGCCACCGCCTATCTGTCGGTCAACGGCGACGGCATCCTCGTCTTCGCCAACGCCATGGCCCGGCGCCTTCTCGACGTGGGCGAAATCGACATCGGCCGCCCGTTCCAGGACCTGTCGATCTCCTACCGCCCGGCGGAGCTGCGCTCGCGCATCGAGGAGGTGCAGAAGACCGGGCGCGTGGTGCGCATCGAGCATCAGGAATTCGCCCGCCCGCCGGGCGAGCCGATGCGCCTGAGCATCGAGATTTCCCTGCTCTACGGGCGCGACGGCAAGCCTTTCGCCACGCTGCTGGGCTTCACCGACACCAGCCGGCATTTCCAGGTGCAGCAGGAGCTGGAAGCCGCCCAGGAGAGCCTGGAGACGACGATCGAGGAGCTGCAAAGCTCCAACGAGGAGTTGGAGGTCGCCAACGAGGAGCTGCGCCGCCAGGGCGAGGAGTCCGGGGAGTTCCGCCGCTACTCGGAATCGATCCTGCGCAGCATGGACGTGGGCATCATCGTTCTGGACCAGAATTTGCGCGTGCGCTCCTGGAACCGCTGGGGCGAGAACATGTGGGGCCTGCGCGCCGAGGAGGTGCAGGACGAGGAGTTCCTCGACCTCGACATCGGCCTGCCGGTGCACCGGCTCCGCCTCGATCTGGAGAGGGTCCTGCACAGCGAGGCGCCGCAGACGCCCGTCATGCTCAACGCCGTGGACCGGCGCGGCCGCGCGGTGACCTGCCGGGTCCGGCTCTCCCCGCTACTGTACGAGGCGCGGGAGGCCCGCGGCGTCGTCCTGATCATCGAGGACGTGACCGAACAGACCCGGACCGAGGCCTTCGCCGGCTATCTCGGGCGGATCATCGGCGAATCCCTGAACGAGGTCTATTTCCTGGACCCGTCCAGCTTCCATTTCCTGCTGGTGAACCGCGGCGCCGAGACCAAGCTGGGCTACAAGCTGGAGCATCTGAAGCAGCTGGCCGTGCACGACCTGATGCCCGAGGTGCCGGCGGAGCGGTTCCGGGCGCTCGTGGCGCCTCTTCTCTCGGGCGACAAGGAGGAGGTGGTCTTCGAGACGGTGATGCAGGGCAGCCAGCGCGGCCCCCATCCGGTCGAGGTCTGCCTTCAGCATTTCGGCGGGGAACAGCCGCCGATCCTCGTCGCCATCGTGCATGACACCACCGAGCGCCAGCATCTCGGCGCCGAGGGCGGCGAAAAGGCGGAGGTGGAGTAAGGAGCCGGGAAAGGGGCCGAGTATAAAGGGCGGGTCAGAACCGGTCGGGCGCGCCGCCGCTTCCGGGGTGGAAAGGTGGGCGAATCCACTCCTCGCCCAGGAAGCGGATCAACAACTCCGCGCGCTCGCGCGCCTCGCGCCCGGCCTCGTCCCACCGCTTGGCGGACAGCCCCTGCCCCATGCCCTGCGCCGTCTCGGCAAGGCGCAGGCACAGGGCGGCACGTTCGTTCAAGGCCCGCAACGCCACCTCGAACGCCTGCTCAACCATGTGGAGCTGCGCCTCCTCCATGCTGTCGGCGCCGTAGCGGTGGCCGATGTGGCAGGTGAAGTAGGGCAGCGTGTCCACCTTGGTCTCCCGGAGCGCCCCTCCGCAATCCGGGCAGGTCAAGGCAGCCGGCCTGTTCAAATCGTATATGCCTTCCATAGGCGCCTCCTTGGATGCCGCGGGCGGTGCGGCGTCCGCATCGCGTTCCGCGGCCAGCCGGCCGAGCAGCGCACCCATGGCCGCCGCCGGCACGCAGTGATCGACCGCGACGTGGTCGAGCGCGCTGCGCGGCATGCCGGGATACCGCGCGTCCGTGGGGTCCTGCACCATGGCGACGCCGCCCCGCCGCTTGATTTCGGCAAGGCCCGCCGTGCCGTCGTTCAACGCCCCCGACAGCACCACGCCGATGACCGCCGGCCCGCAGGCCCGCGCGGCGGACCGGAACAGCGGATCGACGGCGGGCCGGGTGCCATTCTCGCGCGGTCCGCGCAACAGGCGCAGGCACCGGGGCGCTTCCACCACCAGATGGCAATCCGGCGGCGCCACATGGATGCGGCCGGCGCGGAGCGGCTCCCGGTCGATGGCGTGGCTGGCCGGAAGTGGTCCGGCCCGGTCGAGGATCAATGGCGCCGCGCTGGGCCGGTCGCCGATGTGCAGGACGATGCACACCGCCGCCGGCAGATCGGGCGGCAGGTCCCGGACCAGGGCTTCCAGCGCCTCCAGCCCGCCCGCCGACGCACCGATCACGATCAGGGGGCCATCCGTCATGGGACCCCAGCCTTTGCCCGTTCCGCATCGGCTGGAGTTCGTCCCATCAATCCTCTCCTTCCTCGGCCAGGCTGCCCGCCAATTCCTGCCCCTGTCTCGACAACACCTCCTTCAGCATCGCCACGGTCCGCTCGGCCTCCTGCGCCGACCGGGTCCAGTTGGCCTCGACGGTGGGATGTCCATGTTCGCGGGCCCGCCCGGCCAGGCGCCGGAACATGATGGCGCGGTCCTGATGGGTGCGCAGGGCGACCCAGATGGCCTGCTCGATCGACTCCCGATGGGACTCGGCCAGCGCCGCGGGGCCGTAGGCGTGGCCGACCTTGCAGCGGAAGCGCAGCAACGGCCCGTCCTCGATCTCCACCAGATTGCCGCCGCAATCGGGGCAGCTCAGCGTGCTCGGCTTGCCGACGGAGGCGGTGAGTTCCGGCACCGCGTCGAACTCGTTCTCCGGGACGCGCGCCTCCATCGCGATGTCGTCGGGAACCGGCACCGGGGGGCCGCAAGGTTCGGCCAGCCGGCGGGCCAGCAGCGCCGGCAGGTCGGACAGCGGGGCGCAGGCGTCCACGGAGACGTTCCGCATGGCGTTGCGCGGCATGTCCGGCCATTCGGCGTCGTCCGGATCCTGCACCATCGCCAGACCGCCGCAACGCTTCACGGCGCGCAGCCCGGCGGTCCCGTCGTCCAGAGTGCCGGTCAGGATCAGCCCCACCGCCCGCACGCCGTAGGCGACCGCCACCGACCGGAACAGCGGATCGATGGACGGCCGGCAGCGGTTCTCCCGCGCGCCGCGGCGCACCAGCGCGCAGCCGTTCCTGACGAGCAGATGGTGATCGGGCGGGGCGACGTGGATCCAGCCCTCCCGCACCGGCTCCCCATCCTCGGGATGGAAGGCGGGAAGCCAGCCAGCGCGCGACAGCAGAACCGGCAGCACGCTGTGCGTCGCGCCGATGTGCTGAACGACGAAGACCGTGGCCGTCACGTCGCGCGGCATCCCCGCGAACAGCCTCCGCAAGGCGGTGATACCGCCGGCAGAGGCCCCGATGGCCAGGATGTCCCTCTTATCCATGGGTCGGAAACAACAGTTTGTGTATGCGCTGTGACAACAGCGTGTTGACCGAGAAATTCCGGCTTTGGTCCTATAACTTTTTCATGCGCGCCGTGTTGTGCGGTCTGTGCAATCATTCGTTCCCAGCGAGGGGGAAGCTTGGACAGATCAGCATCCATCCGCGCGGGGGACGAGACGCGCGAGTCCGAGCGCGACGTGTTGCTCCAGCGCATCGCAGAGCTGGACCGGAGCCTGGAACAGGCCCTGGTGACCGCGGAGGACGCGCAGGAGGAAGCCCGCCTTCTCGCGGCCGACCGGATTCAGATCGAAGAGGAGATGACCGCGCAGCGGCATGAGATCGCCGCGTTGCGCGAACGCCTCATCGCGTCGGAAACCCGCCGGGCGGAGCTGCTCGACGCCCTGGCCGATTCCGACCAGCGCTTGAACACGCTCCGTCGGGACGAAAACCATCTGTCGGAAGAACTCCAGACCTCCTACGAGGAGCTTCAGGTTCTCACCGAGGAGTTGGAGGAGGCCAACGCCGCTCTGGAACAGCGGGTCGAGGAGCGCACGGCCCAGCTCACCGAGAGCGAGCGGCGGTTCCGCACCCTGTTCGAGGCGATGGACGAGGGGTTCCTCCTCGCCGACGTCCTGTTCGACGGCGACCGGCCGGTGGACGTGCTGTATCTGGAGATGAATCCCGCGGCGCGGCGCATGGCCGGGGAGGATTTCGTCGGGCGGCGGCTGCGCGAGATCAGCCCGGCCTTCGAGGACCACTGGTACGAGGTGTTCGGCCGCGCGGCGCGCGACGGTGAATCGACGCGGACGGAGCTGTATGCCGGGCCGCTGGAAAAATGGATCAACTTCTACGTCTTCAAGGTCGGCGCCCCCGAGCAGCGCCGGATCGCCGTGATCTTCCGCGACGTGACCGAGCGCAAGCGGACGCAGGAGCAGCTCAAGCAAGCCAAGGAGACGGCGGAGGCGGCGAACCGGGCCAAGACCAAGTTCCTCGCCGCGGCCAGCCACGACCTGCGCCAGCCGATCCAGGCGGCGGCCCTCTACGCCCATGTCCTGCTCGGGTCGGTCGGCTCTGACCCGATCGCCCAGGAATCGCTCAACCGGCTGAAGGCGTCCATCGACAGCCTGAACGGCATGCTGAGCGGCCTGCTCGACCTGTCCCGGCTGGAGGCCGGCGTCATCGAGGTGTCGGTCAGCGACTTCTCCCCCACGGCGCTGATGACCCGTCTGGCCGAGGAGTTCCGCGGCGTGGCCGAGGCCTCGTCCATCGACCTGCGCTGCCGGCCCAGCCGCCTTGCGGTGTGCACCGACCCGCATCTGCTGGAACGGCTGCTGCGCAACCTGCTGTCCAACGCCATCGCGCACGGCCACTCCAAGGAAACGGACGCCAAGGGGCGGGTGCTGGTGGGCTGCCGCCGCCGGGCGGACGGGGTGGAGTTCCAGGTGTGGGACAACGGGCCGGGCATCCCCGAGGACGCCCGCGAGGCCATCTTCGAGGAGTTCCGCCAGCTCAACAACCCGGAGCGCAACGCCACCCAGGGCTTCGGGCTGGGACTGTCCATCGTGTCGCGCATCGCCCGCCTGCTGGGGACGGAGGTGACGCTGCGCTCCTGGGTCGGGGTGGGCTCGGTCTTCTCAGTGACGGTGCCCTACGCCCGCAAGCCGGAGGCCGGCGCCGTGGTGGTCCCGGTCGCCAACCGGGAGCCGCGGCTGAAAGGGCGCACGGTGCTGCTGGTGGAGGACGACGAGCAGGTTCGCCGCAGCATGACCATGATGCTGAAACGCTGGGGGCTGCGGGTGGTCGCCGTGTCCTCGGCGGGGGAACTGGCCGCGGCGCTGCCCGGCCTGCGGCGCCCCCATGTGGTGCTGACCGACTACCGCCTGCCGGGCGGCGATTCCGGACGCTCGGTGGTCGAGCTGGTGCGCCAGCGTTGGCCGGTGCCGGGCATCATCATCACCGGCGACACCGCCCCGGAGCGGTTGCGCGAGGCGATGTCGCTCGGCTGCCGCCTGCTGCACAAGCCGGTGCTGCCCGCCGATCTGGCCGGGGCGCTGGGCGAGGTTTTGCCCTCCTGATTTTGCCCTCCTGGGGTTGCGCGCCGGTGCGGGGGTGCGACCAATGGTCCCTTGTTCCTTCGGCTTAGTCCGATTAGCCTAACCCCTTGCTCGGATAAAGGGGTTCGCCCGGAACATGCCGGCTTTGTTTGGAAGCATCGGACGCAGGTTGGGCCGCGCCGCCGTGATGGCGGGCGGGGTCGCTTTGCTTCTGCAGCTTCTCGGCTGGGCCTTCCTGATTCCGGTGGCCAACGCCGCGACCGGCGAAACGGTCATGATCTGCACGCCGCAGGGCATGGCCTCTATCGCCCTCCCCGACGGCCCTCCTCCTGAATCCCTGCTTCCGGACGGCAAGCCCACTCTGTCCATGGGCGAGGACTGCCCGGTCTGCGGGCTGGTCGCCGGCCTCACCGCGCCGCCGCCGCTTCTGACGGTGGTGCTGCCGGTCTCCGTCGTCGCCCACAGCTCCATCGGGCTGCCCGGCCAGCACATCGCCGCCGGCTGGTTCCTGTCGCGGCTGAAAGCCCGAGCACCTCCGGCTCTCGTCTGACCATCCTCGGCACGCGCCCTGTGATCGCCGCGCCCGGCTGTTGAGCCCGGCGGCGCGGCCCTCCCGGCCGTGCCCACCCCATCCCTCACGCCAGCCTTCGCACCGCGACCCGCCGGTCCCGATCCCTTGCGCCGATTGTCGCGCGGATCGACGGCCGGGCGGAACGGCACGGCTGCGTCGATCTTCCCTCGTCCGATTCGAGAACGAGCGCCTTATGATTCGCCTGTCCACCGCCGCCTCCGCGGCGAACGCCCCCCGCTTGTCCAACCGCCTCCTCGCCTCCACCGCCCTTCTGACGGCGGTCCTCGCCGCGCTGAGCGCGCTGCCGGCCCAGGCACAAACCCCGCAGGCACAGATTCCACAGGCCCTGCCCGCCGTCCCGGTCGAGACGGAAACGGCACCCGCCGCCACGGCACCGGAGAAGGGCCTGTCCCGGCCGCTCGGCGCCGGCACGCTCGACGCCGCCGAGATCGCCAGCCGCAAGCTCGCCAGCCCGGACACCGCGGCGCTTCTGCGCAGCCTGCCGGGCGTATCGCTCTACAGCGCGGGCGGCTTCTCCAGCCTGCCGGCGCTGAACGGTCTGGCCGACGACCGCGTGCGCGTCCAGGTCGACGGCATGCCGATGACCGCCGCCTGCGCCAACCACATGAACGCGCCGCTGTCCTACGCCGACCCCGCCGTCATCGGCGCCATCGAGGCCATCGCCGGCGTCACCCCGGTCAGCAAGGGCGGCGACAGCATCGTCGGCACCGTCTCGGTGACCAGCAAGCCCCCCGTCTACGCCCAGCCCGGCGAGCCCATCCACGGCGAGGGCAGCCTATCCACCGTCTACCGCTCGAACGGCAACGGCACCACCCTGTCCGGCACCGCCACCGCGGCGACCGAGCGTTTCAGCCTGCGCTACACCGGCGCCTGGAGCCGGGCGGACGACTACGAGGACGGCAACGGGGACAAGGTCCGCTCCACCCTCTACAACGTGCAGAACCACGCGCTGTCGGCCAGCGCGCGCAAGGACGGGCACGAGATCACCCTGTCCGGCGGCTACCAGTATTCGCCCTATTCCGGCTTCGCGAACCAGCGCATGGACATGACGCTGAACCGCGGCACCACCCTGAACGGCCGTTACAAAGGCGAATTCGACTGGGGCACGCTGGACGGCCGGGCCTTCTGGCAGCGCACCGTCCACGCCATGAACTTCCTGCACGACAAGGGCGGCGCCGACCGCGGCGGCATGCCGATGAACACGGACTCGCACGAGATGGGCTACGCCGTCTCGGCGGAGGTTCCGCTGTCGGCGCAGGACACGCTGCGCGTCGGCAACGAGCTGGTCCGCTACCGCATCGACGACTGGTGGCCGCCGGTCGCCGGGGCGGCGATGATGTCGCCGCTGACCTTCGTGAACCTGAACGACGCGCGGCGCGACCGGCTGGGCACCTTCGCCGAATGGGAGAAGCGCTGGACCCCGGCCTGGACCTCGCTGCTCGGCGTGCGCAACGACGTGGTGTGGATGGAGAACGGACCGGTCCAGCCCTACTCCTGGGCCAACCCGATCGGCATGGGCATGGGTATGGGCATGGCGAATCCCGACGCGGCGGCGGCCACGGCCTTCAACCGGGGTGATCGCTCCAAGACCGACGTGAACGTCGACGCCACGGCGCTGCTCCGCTTCGCGCCGTCCGCGTCGGAACGCTACGAGCTGGGCTTCGCCCGCAAGACCCGCTCGCCCAACCTGTACGAGCGGTTCGCCTGGGGCACCGGGGGCATGTCCTCCACGATGATCGGATGGTACGGCGACGCCAACGGCTATGTCGGCAACCCGGACCTGAAGCCGGAGACCGCCTACACGGTCGGCGCCACCGCCGCTTGGCAGGACGCCGAGGCCAAGCGCTGGTCGGTCAAGGTCACGCCCTATTATTCGCACGTCGAGAATTTCATCGACGCCGACCGCATCGGCACCCTGTCGAACGGCTTCGTCCAGCTGCGCTTCGCCAACCACACCGCGGAGCTGTACGGCATCAACGCCGAGGGCCGCAGCATCGTCCACCAGGACGAGCGGCTGGGCGAGTTCACGGTGGGCGCCGTGGTCAGCTACGTCCGCGGCCGCAACCTCGACACCGGGCGCGATCTCTATCACATCATGCCGCTGAACGGGACGATCGACCTCGGCCACCGGCTGGGCGACTGGAGCAGCGTCCTGGAGTTCCAGATGGTCGGGCGCAAGTTCTTGGTCGATTCCGGGCGGAACGAGCCGGAAACCCCCAGCTACGCCCTGGTCAACCTGCGCACCAGCTACGTCTGGGGCAACCTGCGCGCCGACGTCGGAATCGAGAACCTGTTCGACGCCCAGTATTACCTGCCGCTGGGCGGCGTCGATTACGGCGATTTCCGCGCCAGCGGCAACCGCCAGCCGATCGGCGCGCTGGCCGGCATGGGGCGGTCCTTCAACCTCGGCCTGACCATGGCCTTCTGATGAAGGCCGGCTGACGAGGCCCCCGCCTTGCGCGCGATCCGCCTGCATGAGCGTCCCCAGCCGGCCCGCCGGCCGCTGGGGGCGCTCGCCCTGTCCGGGACGCTGCACGCCGGCGTCCTGGCCGTCCTCCTGTCCGCCGCCGGAGCGGCCCCCGGCACGGTCACGGAGGAGACCGGCGCCGTCAGCCTCAACGACACCATCACCCCGGTGATCGAGGTGATGCTGGTGGCGTCCGAGGCGGACAACGGCCCGCCGCCGACAGCGGAGCCCGAACCCGAACGCGAGCCGGAAAGCGAGCCGCAGCAGGACCCCGTGTCGGAACCGGAACCGGAGCCCATCCCCGAACCGGCCCCCCCGGTGGCGGAACCGCCCCCGGACCCTGCACCGGAACCTATCCCTCCACCACCACCCAAGCCGCTGCCAAAGCCAGCGCTGAAGCCGCCCGTCAAGGCGGCGCCGAAACCGCAGGCCGCTCCCGGTCCGAACCCATCACCGACGCCGCCCGCCGAAGCCGGAGCCGGCCGCAACGCGGCGGCGGCGGTCGAGCCAGTCTCGGCGAGCCGGGGCGCGATGGTGGATTACGGGGCGCAGGTCTGGGCCTGGATCGGGCGGCACAAGCCGGAGAAGGTGGTCGGCGGCGGGCAGGCCACCGTCAAGCTGACCCTCGGCACGGCGGGCGAGGTGCTCGACGCCTCCATCCTGGCGTCGAGCGGCGACGAGGCGCTGGACCGGGCGGCCCTGGCCGCGGTGCGCAAGGCGTCGCCCTTCCCCACCCCGCCGCCCGGCCTGACGGCGGAGGAGCGCGTCTTCTCCGTGCCCTTCCTGTTCCGCCCTCGGTGACTCCGGCGCGCCGGAAGCGGCGCTCAACCCTGCCCACCCCCACTTCCCGTTTGCGCTTTGCGGCTCCACGTAGGATAAAGCGCCCCAATTCCCGAGATTTCCGACGGCGAGCACCCCCATGGGCTTCAATTGCGGCATCGTCGGCCTGCCGAACGTCGGCAAGTCGACCCTGTTCAACGCGCTGACCGCCACCCAGGCGGCCGAGGCGGCGAACTTCCCCTTCTGCACCAAGGAGCCGAACGTCGGCCGCGTCGGCGTGCCCGACCCGCGGCTGGACAAGCTGGCGGCCATCGCCAAGTCGCAGAAGATCATCCCGACCCAGCTCGAATTCGTCGACATCGCCGGCCTGATCCGCGGCGCCTCGAAGGGTGAAGGGCTGGGCAACCAGTTCCTCGCCAACATCCGCGAGGTGGACGCCATCGTCCACGTCCTGCGCTGCTTCGAGGACGACGACGTCACCCATGTGGAAGGCAACGTCGATCCCCTGCGCGACGCCGAGGTGGTCGAGACGGAGCTGATGCTCGCCGACATGGAGAGCCTGGAGCGCCAGCTCACCAGCCTCCAGAAGAAGGCCAAGGGCGGCGACAAGGACTCCAAGATCAAGGCCGATCTGATGGAGCGCGCGCTGAAGGTCCTCCAGGACGGCAAGCCGGCCCGCGTCGTCGAGGTCAGCGAGGAGGAGAAGCCGGTCTTCAAGCAGTTCATGCTGCTGACCGCCAAGCCGGTCCTCTACGTCTGCAACGTCGAGGAGGCGTCTGCTGCCACCGGCAACAGCCTGACCGCCAAGGTTGCCGAGAAGGCCAAGGCCGAGAACGCCGGCATGGTCGTCATCTCCGCCGCCATCGAGGCGGAGGTCGCCCAGCTCTCCGACGCCGCCGAGAAGCAGGAGTTCCTGGAATCCCTCGGCCTGGAGGAGACCGGTCTCAACAAGCTGATCCGCGCCGGCTTCCAGCTTCTCGACCTCATCACCTTCTTCACCGTCGGCCCGAAGGAAGCCCGCGCCTGGACCGTGCGCCGCGGCGCCAAGGCCCCGGAAGCGGCGGGCGTCATCCACACCGATTTCGAGCGCGGCTTCATCCGGGCCGAGACCATCGACTTCGACAGCTACGTCACGCTGGGCGGCGAGCAGGGCGCCAAGGACAACGGCAAGATGCGGCAGGAAGGCAAGGAGTACGTCGTCAACGATGGCGACATCTTCCATTTCCGCTTCAACGTTTGATTGGGCAGCCGCGAAACCCTTCTCCTCTCCGGGGGAGAAGGGTTAACGCCTCCCAATCTTATCACCGTCGAGAAATCCGTTAACTCTTTCGTAAATCTAGAAAAACCGCTTAAATACCCCTGAGATATGGTTAACAAGCCTCGCTTCGGCTGTTAAGCCCACTGGAATGGGCGACAACCGAGGGCTGGACCGGAGGGGATATGGCGGTGAACCAGAACGCGACCATCGCGCCGGGTGCCGGCACCTTCTCCGACCGCGTGCGCGACGCCATCCGACACGGCGAGTTGCGCTTGGCCTTCCAGCCGCAGGCCGACACCCAAAGCGGGCGGCTGACCGGGTTCGAGGCGCTGTCGCGCTGGCGGCTCGACGACGGCACGGTGATCCCCCCCGACGTCTTCATCCCGATGGCGGAAACCAGCGACGCCATCAACATCCTGGGCGAATGGACGGTGCGCCGCGCCTGCGAGACCGCCGCAGGCTGGATGCAGGACGGCGTCGCCGACGTGCCGGTGGCGGTGAACCTGTCGGCGCGGCAATTGGAAGACCCCGGCTTCGCCCGCACCGTTCTGGGCATCCTCGCCGAAACCGGCCTGCCCGCCGCCAACCTGAAGCTGGAACTCACCGAAACCGCCCTGTTCGAGCACAGCGAGTCCTCGCGCGAGGTGCTGACGCAGTTGCGCGGCGCCGGGGTGCGGCTGGTGCTGGACGATTTCGGGACGGGCTATTCCTCGCTGTCCCTGCTGCGCCGCGTGCCGGTCGAGGCGCTGAAGATCGACAAGCACTTCACCCAGGCGATGGTGCAGGACCGCGACGCCGCCGCCATCGTGCGCGCCATCATCGACCTCGCCCACGCGCTGGGGATGCAGGCGATCGCCGAGGGGGTGGAGACCAACGACGAGCTTCTCTACCTGCGCGCCTACCGCTGCGACCGCATTCAGGGCTATCTGCTGGCCAAGCCCCTGGACACGGCGCAGGTCCCCGACTTCATCCGCCGGCTCGCCGCGACGCCGACAGGCGGATGACCCGCTCCGTCTCGTCCCACTCGGTCAGTTCCGCGGCCTCGTCGATGGTGGCCCAGCGCGCCTCCAGGGCGTCGTCGGCGCAGACCGCCTCGCCCTCCGGGCTCTCCGCCGCCACCTCGACGATGGTGTAGTGGTACTGGACGGCCCCGGCGTCGTCGAGCGTCATGGCGTCCACCACCGTGACCACCTCCGTCGGCACGACGTGCAGGCCGGTTTCCTCCAGCACCTCGCGCACCGCCGTTTCGAACACCGTCTCGCCCACCGACTGGGCGCCGCCGGGCAGGCTCCACTGCCCCATCCGCGGCGGGCGGCCCCGGCGGATCAGCAGGACCCGGTCGCCGCGCCACACCACGGCGCCCACCCCCACCCAGGGACGGTCGGGGTATTCGCGGCCGGAACGGTCGGCGGGGGGTGTGCTGGACATGGTTGCTCCTCGTTGCGCTTGACCCGACGCTAACCCAGGGGGACAGTCGGATACCAGTGGCCAAGAGGCCGAACGAACCGCCGCCCCGGACGCCGCCATGAAGCTCAACGAAATCCGCACCTTCGTCGCCGTGGCCGAAGCCCAGTCGGTGCAGGAGGCCGCGCACCGGCTGGGGCTGACCCAGTCCGCCGTCTCGCGCCTGATCCAGCGGCTGGAGGCGGAGCTTGGCGTGTCGCTGTTCGACCGCCAGACCAAGCCGCTGGTCCTGACCCGCGACGGCGAGATGGCGCTGGCCCACGCGCACCGGGTGCTGAAGGCGACGGACGAGCTGTCGGACGCCTTCGCCGGGGCCGCCCAGCCCCAGGGGCTGCTGCGGCTGGGGGTGGCCCATGTGCTGACCGCCATCGCCGCGCACCATCCGCTGGACCGGCTCCGGGCCGCCTTCCCCGGCCTGACCGTCCGCCTGCATTCGGACTGGAGCACGCCGCTGGTCGAGCAGGTGCGCAACGGCACGCTGGACGGCGCGCTGGTGCTGACCCACGACGCCCAGACGCCGCCCGACGACCTGGACGCCGTCTGCATCTCGCGTGAGCCCGTGCGGGTCGTCGCGTCGGCCGAGCTGGCCGGGCAGCGGGATTGGACGCTGCCGGCGATGAACGCCGTGGGTTGGGTGCTCCAGCCCGACGGCTGCCAGTACCGGACCGCCATGGGCCGGGCGATGGCCCAGCACGGCCCGGCGCTGAACGTCACGGTGGAGGGGTTCGACCAGTCGCTGCTGCTGTCGCTGGTCGCCCGCGGTGTCGGATTCGGGCTGGCCCCGCTGCGGCTGATCGCCTCGACCCTGCACGCCGCCCAGGTGCGGCCGCTGGAGTGTCCGGACTTTGCGCTGACCGTCGCGGTGTGGCTGCTGCGCGGCCGCTTCACCGGGCGCATCGGTCCCGTCTTCGACGTGCTGGAGGACAGTTTGCTGGACTTGCTGCCCCCGGCGGAAGAGGCGCCTTTGCCCCTGCCCTGCCATTCCGCGGCCGAATAACCTTCTTTCCCATTGTGAATTTGATGCACGCCCGGCGCACGCTTATCGTGTGACCCTGATGAGACGCGGGCCAGCGTTGCCGCACCGGCCACAGCCCGCGCCGAGGGAGGATAACTTGGACACCAGCAACCGGGCGGGCGGGGCGCCGTCGCCCCGCTCCTGGCGGACGCCGGGATTCGTCGTCGCCTGCGGCTGCCTGATCGCCATGCTGGCGTTCGGCCCGCGGTCCAGCATGGGCCTGTTCACCGCACCGCTTTCGGAGACACACGGCTGGGGCCGCGACGTCTTCGCCCTGTCGATCGCCATCCAGAATCTGGTCTGGGGCATCGGCACCCCCTTCGCCGGCGCGCTCTGCGACCGCTACGGCCCGGCGCTGGTGCTGGGGATCAGCGGCGTTCTCTACGCGCTGGGGCTGGCGCTGATGCCCTACGCCGACACGCCGCTGATGCTGCATCTCAGCTCCGGCCTGCTGATCGGTCTGGGCTTGGCCGGGGCGTCCTTCGGCATCGTCATCGCCGGCTTCAGCCGCATCGTCCCGCCGGAGAAGCGGAGCTGGTCGATGGGTGTCGCCACCGCCGCCGGCTCGATGGGCCAGTTCCTGTTCGCCCCCACCGGTCAGGCCTTCATCGCCGCCTATGGCTGGCAGACGGCGCTGATCCTGTTCGGCGCCTCGATGCTGATGATTCCGGTGCTCGCCTCCTCCTTCGCCGGGGCGGGCGGGTCGAAGAGCGCGCAGGCCGTCACCGGCGCCGACATCGGCTTCGCCGCGACGATCCGGCAGGCCTTCAAGCACCGCAGCTACGTCCTGCTGGTCACCGGCTTCTTTGTCTGCGGCTTCCAGCTCGCCTTCATCACCACGCACCTGCCGCCCTACCTGACCGCCGCCGGGATCAGCCCCGGCCTCGCCTCCTGGGCAATGGCGCTGATCGGGCTGTTCAACGTCGTCGGCTCCTACATGTCGGGCGTGCTGGGCGGCAAGATGAGCAAGCGCCTGCTGCTCTGCGCCAACTACACGCTGCGCGGCCTGTGCACGGCGCTCTTCATCCTGCTGCCGGTCACCCCGGTTTCGGTGATCCTCTACGCCGCGGCGATGGGCCTGCTCTGGCTGTCCACGGTGCCGCCGACCTCCGGCCTCGTCGTTCTGATGTTCGGCACGCGCTATCTCGGCATGCTCTACGGCTTCGCCTTCCTCAGCCATCAGGTGGGCGGCTTCCTCGGCGTGTGGCTGGGCGGCGTGCTGTACGAGCGCGTCGGCTCCTACGACGTGGTGTGGTGGGCCAGCGTGGCGCTGGCCTTTGCCGCCGCGGTGGTGAACTGGCCGATCGCCGAGAAGCCCGCCCCCGCCCTGGCGGCGGAAGCCAAGGCCTGAAGACCATGACGAACCCGGCGCCCGCCTCTTCTCCCGGCTTCGGCCACGGCTTCGCGCTGGCGCTCGGCGCGCTGGCGCTGGTTGTCTGGGCGGTGGTGACGGGGGTGGCGCTGAAACAGGCGGCGCTCAACGAGGAGGACGGCGGCACGGTGCTGGCCGTCTTCCCGCCGGGCACGCCGACCGCCGAGGCCTTCACCGCGGTGGTCCGCGCCGGCGGCCAGCCGGTGCGCCAGACCTGGATTCCCTTCGCCTGGGTCGCCCGCAGCGATGGCAGCGGCTTCGTGGGACGCCTGAAGGAAGAGGGGGCGGTCACCGCCTACGGCGAGTTGTCGGTCGGCCCGGCGCTGGGCGGCTGCGCGGTGGTCTCGCTGGACGACAAGCGCCCGGTCGGCTTCCAGTTCAAGTGACGTCACAAACCCGTCATCAAGCGGTAACGGGACCGCAGTTCGGCTATTGACAACCCCCGCAAGGAAGAGCAGGCTACCTCTCAGAGCAACACTGGTTGAGGTGAAGACGCGGTGGACACCGCATCAAGTTGGCCCAAAAGCCAGCTTCTCATCACAGCAAATGTTCCCGTAGCCAGGAGGGTGTGATCATCATGAGTCCACCTGCGCTTACTTGAGGAAGCCGACCTGTTCGGCCACACATTTCTGAACATTGCCGTTGAGACGGCTCAACCATTGCGGATGTCCTGGCACAACCGCTGAAACCCCCGCCCCCCGCGCGGGGGTTTCGCTTTTTCGGCCTTCCACGCCGCGCGCCATGCCCTCGGCGATCCGTCTTCTTGACCGCCCCAAGAAAAACCCCTCCCCCGCGGGTGCGGGAGAGGGGTGAAGGCGTCGTGTCGCTTCAAACAGGCCCGAGGGCCTGGGAGTCAATGCACCGGACGGTCAGTACATGTGCTGGCCGCCGTTGATCGACAGGGTCGAGCCGGTGATGAAGCCGGCGTCGTCGCCGACCAGGAACAGCACGCCGCGGGCGATCTCCTCGGCCTTGCCGAGACGGCCGACCGGGATGCGGGCGACGATCTTCTCCAGCACGTTGGGCGGCACCGCGCGCACCATGTCGGTGTCGATGTAGCCCGGCGCGATGGCGTTGACGGTGACGCCCTTGGCCGCACCCTCCTGGGCCAGCGCCTTGGTGAAGCCGTGGATGCCCGACTTGGCGGCGGCGTAGTTCACCTGACCGTACTGGCCGGCCTGGCCGTTCACCGAGCCGATGTTGACGATGCGGCCGAAGCCTCGCTCGCGCATGCCGTCGATGACGTTGCGGCAGAGGTTGAAGCAGGAGGTGAGGTTCGTCGCGATGACGTCGTTCCACTGCTGCGGGGTCATGCGGTGGATCACGCCGTCGCGGGTGATGCCCGCGTTGTTCACCACCACGTCCACCGGCCCGAGTTCGGCGGTGATCTTCGCGATGCCATCCTTCACGGCGTCGAAGTCCGACACATCGAACTTGTAGACCGCGATGCCCGTGCGGGCGGAGAATTCCTTCGCCTTCTCATCGTTGCCGGCGTAGTTGGCGGCGACGACATAGCCGGCGTCCTTCAACGCGACGGAGATGGCTTCGCCGATACCGCGCGTTCCGCCCGTGACGACTGCAACTCGAGCCATTGGCTCCTCCCCCAAAGCTTGGTGTTGGATTCTTTATCGGTTTCTGTAGGCACACATACGAAACGGGCCGCACCCCGGAGGGAACGGCCCGCTTTTCATCAGCCCCGCTCGACGGTGAGGGCGATGCCCATGCCACCGCCGATGCACAAGGTGGCGAGGCCCTTCTTGGCGTCGCGCTTCTGCATCTCATAGAGCAGGGTGGTCAGGACGCGGGCGCCGGACGCGCCGACCGGGTGGCCGAGCGCGATGGCGCCGCCGTTGACGTTGACCTTGGAGGTGTCCCAGCCAAGGTCCTTGTTGACGGCCAGGGCCTGCGCGGCGAAGGCCTCGTTCGCCTCGATCAGGTCCAGGTCCTCATGCTTCCAGCCGGCCTTCTCCAGCGCGAGGCGGGAGGCCGGGATCGGGCCGGTGCCCATGATCGCCGGATCGACGCCGGCGGTCGCCCAGGAGACGATGCGGGCCAGCGGGGTCAGGCCGCGGCGGGCGGCGTTCTCGGCGGTCATCAGGACCAGCGCGGCGGCGCCGTCGTTGATGCCCGACGCGTTGCCCGCGGTCACCGTGCCCTCCTTGGAGAAGGCCGGGCGCAGCTTGGCCAGCGATTCCGCGGTGGTGCCGTGCTTCGGATACTCGTCGTCGGCGACGATGATGTCGCCCTTGCGGCCCTTGATGGTGACCGGGATGATCTCGTCCTTGAAGCGGCCCGACTTCTGGGCGGCCTCGGCCTTCTGCTGCGAGGCGGCGGCGAAGACGTCCTGCTCCTCGCGGGTCAGCTGCCACTTCTGGGCGACGTTCTCGGCCGTCGTGCCCATGTGGTAGCCCTTGAAGGCGTCCATCAGGCCGTCCTTCAGCATGGTGTCGAGCATCTCGGCGGCGCCCATCTTCACGCCGTTGCGCAGATGCATGACGTGCGGGGCCTGGCTCATGCTCTCCTGGCCGCCGACGACCATGACCTCGGCGTCGCCGTTGCGGATCGCCTGATAGCCGAGCGCCACCGAGCGCAGGCCCGAGCCGCAGAGCTGGTTGATGCCGAAGGCGGTGGCGGAGGCCGGGATGCCGGCATTGACGGCGGCCTGGCGGGCCGGGTTCTGGCCCTGACCGGCGGTCAGGATCTGGCCCAGGATGACCTCGGTCACCTCCGCGGCGTCGGTCTTGGCGCGGCTGAGCGCTTCGCGGATGGCGATCTCACCCAGGTAATGGGCCGGCACGCTGCTGAGCGCCCCGTTGAAGCTTCCGATGGGAGTACGCGCTGCGCTGGCGATCACAACCTCGGTCATGTTGACGCTCCTCAGATTTTGTCAGTTTTATTATCGTGTCAGTGGGCCGCACGGAGTGGGAAAAACCTTATGCGCGGATTTCCCACAATGCAAGACACCTGACTGGCTGCGGTTATCCTGCCGCACTAAGCCATTCGGCCAGGGGCCGCCAAACGCCTGTTTCGGCACCGGCGCTGACCACCATGCCAATATGACCGAGCGGCGGCCTGATCATTTGCGCGCTGTCGATTGATCTTGCCAAGGCCACCGCGGAGGACGGCGGAACGATGCGGTCGCGCTCCGGGATCAGCGCCAGGACCGGCATGCGCAACCGCGCCGGCTCCACCGGCTGGCCGGCGACCAGCCACTCGCCGCGCGCCGTGTCGTTGCGCCCGTACCAGCCGGCCAGCGTGTCGCGCGCCACCCCGGCGACCAGCGGCACCCCGTCGTTCAGCCAGTCCTCCAGCGACACGAAGGCGAGCGCGGCGCGGCTGTCCGGCTCCATGCGGGCGAACTGCGAGAACTTCTTCAGCGCCAGCAGCGGGTCGAGTTGGGCGAACAGCCCCTGGAGAACGTCCACCGGCAGTTCCCCCCAGGCGTCGAGCAGCGGGCCGAAGGGCTGGAAAAAGCTCGCGGCGCGGCGGGCCATGCCCGCGTCCTCGGCGTGGAAGTCCCAGGGCGTGGCGAGCAGGCCGAGCGCCGCAACCTCCTTGGGGCGGCGCTGCGCCAGCGCGGTGGCGAGCAGCCCGCCCATGCAGTAGCCGACCACCGGAACCGGCCGGCTCACCACCTCCACCACCGCGGCGAGCGCGCGCTCCAGCCGCCCGGCGATGTAGTCGGTCAGGCTGTAGCGCCGCTCCAGCGGGCCGGGCGTGCCCCAGTCGATCAGGAAGGGGCGCAGCCCCTGCGCGGCCAGCCAGCGCATCAGGCTTTTGCGCGCCGACAGGTCGAGGATGTAATGGCGGTTGACCAGCGACGGCACGAACAGCACCGGCGCGCCGGTCGCCGGGCCGAGGGCACCGTAGTCGAGCAGGCGGGAGGCCCCTTCCGTCCACAGCACGGGCGGGTCGGGAAGGTCGCGCCGGTAGGGGTGGTGGCGGTAGCGCTCGATCCCCGTCAAGGCGAGGTTGAGTTGGCGGCGGACCTCCCGGTCAACCGCCTGGGCGAACGCGTCCGCGTCGGTTGCGGCGATCCGCCGGCGCAGGTCCTCCGCCCGCTCCCGCAGATGCGGCTTCCACGGCAGCGAGCCGTTCCTCAAGTGCGGCAATGCGGCGGAGGAACTGAGCAGTGTCGCCGCCACCGTCGCCAGATGCAGCGCCAGGGGCCGCGGCCCCAGCCGTGCGGTGGGGTGCGGGGGGATCGTGGCGTTGTCCCCGGTCACGCGGCTCTCCCTCGCAGGACGGGTGAGATGGGGCCGGCTGGGATGAGGCCGGCATCGGATTCCAGCCGGTGCCCGGCGGGCTGGTGTAGGCGAAACCGCCGGGCCCCAGGACGAAGGGCGCCATCGCCGCAGCACCCTGCGCCATCATCTGGAACAGGCGGGCGGCGGCATCGGCCATCTCGGGATCGGCGGCGCAGGCCGCCCATTGTTCCTGCCACAGGTCGAGGTACCGTTGCGCGAGCGTTTCCAGGGACGGGGTGTCGGATTCGGACGATTCGGCCATGGCCGGGAGTATATGAGGGAGGCGGTGCCCTTGACCAGAGCCGCGAAGGACCGATCGAAAATGCCGCAAATCCCGAATTATCGGGGCGGCGCCCATCTGGGGTCGCAGCGCTGCGGCACAGCACTGGACAGGGTGCATTCCTTCGAGTAGTCCTTATATCTGGAACATTCTCGCCGCACGACCCTTCTTGAAAGAAACAGCGATGGCCGACAAGGAAGACCAGAAGTCCGCGACGATCACGATCAAGAAGTACGCCAACCGGCGGCTCTACAACACGGCGACCAGCAGCTACGTGACGCTCGACCATCTCTGTCAGATGGTCAAGGACGGGCTCGACTTTGTGGTCTATGACGCGAAGACCGGGGAGGACATTACCCGCTCGGTGCTGACGCAGATCATCGTGGAGGAGGAGAGCAAGGGCCAGAACCTGCTGCCGATCAGCTTCCTGCGCCAGCTCATCGGCTTCTACGGCGACAACATGCAGTGGATGGTGCCGCGCTACCTCGAATATTCGATGCAGTCCTTCTCGCGCAACCAGGAGCAGATGCGCGACTATTTCCAGAACACGCTGGGCGGGATGTTCCCCTTCGGCCGGCTGGAAGAGGTCGGCAAGCAGAACATGGCGATGTTCGAACGGGCCATGCGCATGTTCTCGCCCTTCGGCGGCGCCGAGGACGGGCAGCCCGGCGAGCAGCCCGCCGCCCCGCCCCGCCCGGCGGCCCCCGGCCCGTCCGCCGTTCCGCCCAACGGCGCGGCCGCGGCGGCCAGCCACACCTATGAAGAGCTTCAGAAGCAGATCGACGACCTGCAGAAGCAGATCGCCAGCATCGCCAAGCCGGCCCGCCCGGCAAAGCCCGAAGGGAAGTGAGCGGCGGCGCCGCCAATCGCATCGACGGCCATCGCGTTCACGGCGTTGCAGCGCAGGGCGGGGAAAGTTCCCCGCCCTTTTCTGTTTTTTCGGCACCAGTGGCCCGCCCGGCTGTTTGTCCAACGGAACGGTCCAGAGGAGGAACGCCATGAAGACCGAGCTGCAGATGTCGATGGAACTGGAGGTTGCGGACGCCCAGGACGCCCAACGGTTCGAAGAAAAGCTGCGCGGCTGGCTGCGCCACCAGAGTCAGGTGGTGTCGGTTTCGGCCAACCACAGCGGCGTCGGCAACGACGTCGCGTGGCGGGACGCCCGCCGGGCGGCGTTCGGCTCGCCGTTGCCCAATCCCTTTGCGCCGGGCCGCGGCCGCTGAGGACTGCCGGTTGATCGCTGCCGAAGCGCCCGCCCTGCGCCTCGTTGGAACAGGGCGGGCTCCTTCCACCCCGTGAACGGGCATCAGCCGCGGAAGATGTGCGGCACCATCGCCGCGTCGGAGCCGACCCGCGGGTCCGCCGATTCACGAACCGACATGCCCAGGCACTTGTCCCCGATGATCCAGCAGTGCAGGAGCGCGTGGACGCCCTCCTCCTCGAAGATCGGCGGGGTTTCCAGCCAGACCCGCCCTCCCGGATACTCGGCGCTGCCGGTGTCCGAAATGGTGCGTCCGTGCGCCGTCATGCGCTGGGCCGCGTCGTCGAGCCCGAACAGGCTGCGCTCGGTCACCGCATCGCAGCCGGCCAGCTCCTCGGGGTCGAGCGCGGCGCGGCACAGGTTCGGGTGGCGCGGGTAGAGCGACCACAGCGTCGCCAGCAGCCCGTGGTTCGACATCGGCCAGCACCACAGCGGCGACAGCATGCTCATGCCGCCCATCCGCAGCTTCTGCAGGAAGGCGTCGTCGGCCAGCCCCTGCCAGGGGTAGATCTTGGCCAGCCAGGAGGCCGCCCGCCCCTCGTCGTCGACGAAGCGCTGGCCGTCCCAGCCCAGGCTCTGCAGCGGCAGCAGATGCGTGGCGATCCCGGCCTCCGCCGCGGTGGCGGCCAGATAGACCAGCTCGCTCTCGCGCATCGGGTCGGGGGTGGCGCAAGCGAGATGGACGAGGCCGCGGCCCGGCATGCCCGCCGCCAGCTCCTCCCAGCGCTCCACCAGCCCCTCGTGCAGGCCGTTGAACTGGTTGGCGTCGCCCATCAGGGCCTCGCGCCAGTTGCGCTGGATGATTGAGGCGGCGAACAGCCCCTCCGGCGTGTCGTAGTTGCAGGCCAGCAGCTTGACCGAATCGCGCCCGTCATAGGCCAGCGTCAGCCGCCCGATCAGCGCGCCGGCCCGTTCGTTCAGCCGCCCCGCGGCCCAATAGTCGTTCCAGGAGGCCTCCAGCAGCCGCCCCACGCCGCCACGGACCCCCAGCCGGGCCAGCGCCCGCCCATCCACCGTCGCGCGCAGCGCCTCGCGCAGCATGGTGTGCAACTCGTCGGCGACGCTTTCGATCAGGTCGATCTGATGGGCGGAGAACTCGTACCGCACATCCTCGCGCCAGAAGGCGCCGGCGCTCATGGCACGGACGCCGTAGGGGTATTTGCGGAGCCCCGGACGCCAATCCGCACGGGGTTTCATGACTGCTCTGCGCATCGTGTGCTTACCGGGCCGCCGGATTCAATCCATGGTTTTGCCCCGCTGCGGCGCGCCGCTTGCGGCCGTCCGGGATTCGGTGGGGGCGGATCATTGCGGCGCAAACGCGCCAACACAAGCGCCTTGCGCGCCTGCCCCTCCGTTTTTCCACGCTTCCCCTCGCGGATCCCACAGGGCGGGTGGGGACGCCCGTCACCAAGCGCGGTCGGCAAGCCAGGCCGCGATGGCGCTCTCCATCGCCTCGGCGGTCGGATCGCCGTGCTCCGGCCCGGTTCCGACCATGGGAAGCCGGGCCGCCACGGCGATGTCCTCCGCCGGCGCGCCGGTTCCGACGAACAGGTCGCAGCGCCGCAGCAGGGCGCACAGCCCGTCGAAACCCAGCCGCCCCACCGCGTTCAGGCAGGCGCTTCCGGTTTCCCCGGCGATGCGCGCCGCGGCCCCCCGGGCGGCCTCATCGCCGACCAGGATCAGGGCGGTGTCGCCCCGCACGGCAAGCCGGCGGCACAGCTCCGACAGGCTGCCGGTGCCGACGGACGCGGAGAGGCCGACCGCGCAACGCCAGCGCGCCGGAACGCCCTCGGCCAGAAGCGCGGCGGCGGCGCGCTCGCCGGCGGGGGAGGTCCAGACCTCCGTGGCGGGGTCCGGCTCCCCGGTGGTCAGCGCCCCCAGCAGCCCGGCGGGAGTCGCCGCGACGTGGGTCAGGAAGGCGTCGGCGTAATAGCCGCGCACCGGCCGACCGACCCTGCAACCAAGGCGGAGCGGCGCCCCTGTATCCTGCATCAGGCGGTTGGCGAAGCTGGCATCCTCGCCCCGGTGGGGATTGATCGTGAGGTCGAAGGCGCCGCTGAACTGCTGGCCGATCTCCTGGCGCACGGCGGTCACCAGCGCGTCGTCGGGCGCTCGCCCCTTCAGCGGTGGGAGGGTGACGCGCTGGTTGACGTAGGGGCAGAGGGCAAACGCCGCCTCCGCGTCCGGCGTCGCGAAAACGGTGATCCGGGCCAGCGGCAAGGCCCGCCGCAGCTCCCGCAGGACGCCGGACGCCCCCAGCACGCCCCCCACCCCGTCCGGCAGGAACACGCCGACGCTGCGGATCAGGTCGGTCGGGAAGGGCGGCGGTTCACCGGGGACGAGCGTGCGGCGGCGAACGGCGGGTCCGGAGTTCCGCAGCAGCGCCACCGCCGGGGCGGTCGAGGCGCCCCGCGCCGGCGGCACGAAGCCCCAGGTTCCCTCGGCATCCGGGCGCGCCAGCGGCTCCACCATGGCATGCTCAGCCCGCGAGACGGTCGCCGCGTCGGTCACCCAGGGGAAGAAATCGCGCAGCGGGAGGGTGCCGTTGCCGACCGCTCGGCCCGCCGCCTGCAGGGCGTCCCACCGACCGACCGCGCCGTCGTAGCCGTAATAGATTTCCTTGAACGCGACCTGCTCCCGCGTCGCGTAGGCGAAATGCTGGAAAACCAGCCCGCCCGCCGCCGTCTCCTCGTGCAGGAAGGGGTTGGCCGCGCCGAGTTCGAGGTCCGACCCGTCGGGCTGCGGGCGCATCAGCCGGGGCGGAACGTGCGAGTGCCAGAAATCCCCCGGCCGGTACCGCCAGGTGCGTAACCATTCGTAGGCGCGGTAATTGCCGTACTGGTCCAGCCGGTCGAGGACCAGGGACGGGCCGACGAAGAAGTGGCAGAGGTAGAGAGCCGCCGTGCGCGACGGCGAATCGAGGAACATCCGGCGCGCCCGGGTGATCTGCTCCGCCGTCCACAGCTCGTCCGCATCGATCTGCCAGAGCAGGCAGTCCTCCGTCATGGCGGCCAGCGGCGCGGTCACCATTTCCACCTTGCCTTGCCAGAACATGCCGGGCGGCTTGCGGTAGACCGACACGCGCCCGGGCTCCTCCGCGGCGATGCGGTCGAGATACTGCGACGTCCCGTCGCTGCTGCGGCCGTCGCGGTGAAGATCCTGCGGAACGCGCCCACCCCGCTGCGCGCACCAGGAGGAGTCGCGGACCTGCTCCGCCACCCCTTCCACGACGTGCCAATGCCAGGGGAAGGGCAGTTGGCGGAACACCTCCAAGTGGTAACGAATGAAGGGATCGCCGTTCAGCACGATGGTCAGGAAATGAACCGGTAGCATGCCCGCAACCCCGTCCTTCGCCCGTTGATCCGGCCTCGCGCAGTCCGCCGGACCTTGTCGGTTCCGTGGGAGCGGTGTCAAGGAAGCCGTGCGACTCCCCCGATGGGTCGCCATCCCCCTCTTGACGGCGGGGGACCCCGCCCCTACCCTGGCGCCGGTTATGGTTCCCCGCGCCCTCCGGTCGCGGGGCTAAGAGGGAAGCCGGTGCGCCGCCCCGCAGGGGGAGAAACGGTCAATCCGGCGCTGCCCCCGCAACTGTGAGCGGTGAGCGGCCTCGTCCTTTCCGTGTCACTGGCGCCGCCTGCGGGAACGGGCGCCGGGAAGGCCGGACGATGCCGCCTTGACCCGCAAGCCAGGAGACCTGCCGTAACCGAACGTACGTCCTCGGGCGGGGTGCCCCGGTGGTCGCTTGCCGATGTCCGGTCCGACGGCCGCCCGTCTTCCGCAAGCCGTCCCTCCGGTGCGCCCATCCAAGGGGACCAAGGGGGTTGCGATGCCGGTGCCTGCCAGCAACGACGCCCCTCCCAACGCATGGCAGACTCGGAAAGGGCATAGAGCATGCACATCGAACCCGGCGTCGTGGACGGCGCCAAGATCGCTCTCAGCTACGCGACGGCCGCCGGCGGCTTCGCGATGGCCGGCAAGCTGGCGCGCGACGACGTCCGCAACAACGGCGGGGTCGCGCCGCTGGTGCTGCGCAGCCTGATCGCCACCGCGCTGGTCTTCAGCTTCTTCGAGGTGTTCCCGCACCACCCCGTGGGCGTGTCGGAGGTTCACCTGATCCTCGGTTCGACGCTGCTCCTGCTGTTCGGCGCCGGTGCGGCCTCCATCGGCCTCGCCGCCGGCCTGCTGATCCAGGGCCTGTTCTTCGCGCCGTTCGACCTGCCGCAGTACGGCATGAACGTCACCACGCTGCTGGTCCCGCTGTGGGGCATCAGCCTGCTGGCGAAGCGGATCGTTCCCGACGCCACCCCCTATGTCGACCTGAAGTACTCGCAGGCGCTGGCCCTTTCCACCGCCTACCAGGGCGGCATCGTCGCCTGGGTGGCCTTCTGGGCCTTCTACGGCCACGGCTTCACCGCCGAGACCATGACGGAAGTCGCCTCCTTCGGCGCCGCCTACATGACCGTCATCATCGTCGAGCCGCTGGCCGACCTCGCCGTGCTGGCCGTCGCCAAGGCGCTGCGCCGCCAGAGCCAGGGCCCGCTGTTCAACATCCGCCTGCACCAGGGCGCCTGACCGGCGCCTCGGACCGGATGGTTCGCAGGAAGGGCGGCGGGGATGACCCGCCGCCCTTTTCCGTTTCAGGTCAGCGGACCGGTCAGATCACCAGCTCGCCCTTGCGGATCGCCGCGTAGCGGCGGTTCACCGCGCCCCAGTCGACGACGTTCCACCAAGCCGCCAGATAGTCGGCGCGGCGGTTCTGGTACTTCAGGTAATAGGCGTGCTCCCATACATCGTTGCCCATCAGCACGGGCACGCCCTCCATGGCCGGCGAATCCTGGTTCGGGCGGGCGGCGATGGCAAGCTTGCCCGACGACGGGTCGGCGGTGACGAAGACCCAACCGCTGCCGAACTGCCCGGCGCCCGCCGTGTTGAACCGCGCCTTGAAATCGTCGAAGCCGCCGAAGTCGCGCGTGATGGCAGCCCCCACCTCACCGTCCGGGGCGCCGCCGGCGTTCGGTCCCATGATGCTCCAGAACATGCTGTGGTTCGCGTGACCGCCGCCGTTGTTGCGCACCGCGGTGCGGATGCTTTCCGGCAGTTCCGGCACACGCTTCAGCAGGTCGGCCAGCGGCATCGCCTGAAGGTTGCCGTGGTTGGCGAGCGCCTTGTTGAGGTTGTCGACGTAAGCCTGATGGTGCTTGTCGTGATGCACGCTCATGGTCGTCGCGTCGATGTGCGGCTCCAGCGCGGCGGGCGCGTAGGGCAGCGGCGGCAGCGTGAATCCCTTGCCGCCCGGAGTTTGGCCAGCCGGAGTTTGGCCCCCTGTTGTTTGGGCCAGGACGAAGCGCGGCGCCACGGCCAGCACCAGCGCGGCGGCTCCGGCGGAGAGCAGCAATTGGCGGCGATCCAGGCGAACGGACATGAGACCTCCCATTGTGTGTTTCGTGCCGAACAGCGGGGAAGCGACAGCCTCAGTGCGCCCCGCGCCTCACTCAACAGGGCAATGGGCGTACTCACTCGGTACCGGCGTACGGAGCGCCGCCCGTTTCCTACAAGCGGGCCTTTCCAGCCGGCCCGGCGGACGCCGAGCGGGCCATTCCCATCGCCACGCTCCGCCAGCGCCCCAGATGGAATCGGGAGGGTGCGGCCGCCGGCTTCCGGATCGGAGTCACCGGAGCCGTCCCCGCCGCCTCATGGATGTTGCGGGCGCGGCGCTCCCGCAGAAGCAGGCGCATCACCTCCTCCTCCGTGACGGGGCGCCCGGCCCTGGCCGAGGCGAGGCTGGCGGTGTCCTGGAGCGCGGCGACCTGCGCCAGCGTGCCGGTCAGCCCCTTGGTCGCGGCGGTGTCCAGCGCTTCGCGATGAATGGCGAGGATGAACGGCTTCAGCCCGCGGTCGGGCGTTCCGTGCGGCGGTGTCGGCATGGCGGACGGGCTCCGGGGATTCGTTCGATTGGGTAAGCCATCATCCAACCGATAACGCCGCCGCGGCAAAGGCCCCTATGGATTAGCCCTGCCGGTTGCCGAACCGGCGGCGCGCGTCACAGCGTGATCAGGCCGTAGGCCAGCGCGGTGGAAACCGCCTGGATGGTGGTGGCCGCGTTGAGTTTGCGTCGGGCGGATTCGATCTGCTTCTCCACCGTCTTCACATGCGTGCCGAGCCGGTGGGCGATCTGCTGCGGGCGCAGGCCGACGGCCAACCACAGCAAGCACTCGCGCTCGCGGGGGGCCAGCGGGAGGGCGTCGCGCACACACCCTTCGCGCAGGCGGACGTCGAAGGCGTGGACGATGCCGGAAATCGCCCGGCTGTTCTCCCACCAGATTCGGTCGAACCCGGCCCAGGACAGGTGCGCCGCGCACAGGCCAAGCGCGCTGACTCCCAACCCGTTGTTGAAGCGCATGGGAAGCGTGACGCCCGTGGTCATACCGAAGGCCCAATCGATGTCGAGCGAGCGTTTGCCCGCCGGGCTGATCCCGTCCAAGCGGGAGGTGTCGCTCCACAGCAGGGGGGCGGTTTCCACCCTGGCCGCCCGCACGAACTCGTCGCACCAGTACAGCCCGCCGGACATCTTGGCGTCCATGTAGGCGCCGCCGAAGCTGGTCAGCATGATGTCGTGCGTGCGCCCGGTGTCGGCGAACGCTTCGGCGCCGTACACCAGGGCGGTGACGCCGAAGCCCGCCAGATGGCGGTGCAGCCGCGCCCACAGATCGTCCACGTCGGCCGCCTGCTGGAAGTCCTCGGCAGCCTCCCCCAGCACACGGCCGGGCATGTCGTGAGCGGGGGTCATGGCCGGCTTCCCATGCGGCGGAAACTCCAGAGCATCGTGCTCAGGTAAACGAGGAACAGCAGAAAGCTGCTTTCCATCAGCCCTTGCGGAGGGTGCCAGTCCATGGCCATGCCGTGCAGAAGCGGCCCGACCAGCGCACCGAAGGCGTACAACGTGCCGAAGGCGACGTTGGCGGTGGCGAGGTCGACGCCCCGGAAGCGGTCGGCCAGCATGGCCAGCGCCACGGTGTACAGGCTGCCGGCCGCGCCACCCCAGACGAGCATGGCGGCCATCAGCGCTTGCGGCACGTCCAGCGTGGCCGGCAGGATCAGGGGGACCGCCAGCCCGGCGACCCCGCAGGCGGCCAGCACCCCGGGCTTGCCGACGCGATCGGCGAGCGCACCGACCGGGATCGGGAACAGCAGCGCGCCGATCAGGAAGGCGCTGACCGTCCCCGCCGCCCAGTCCTCCGACAGGCCGGCCGTCACCGCGTAGACCGGCATCAGCGTGTAGGGGACCGATTCGAACAGCCCGAAGATCAGCGCCGTCATCACGGCGACGGAAGCGCTCAGCTTGGCCAGCGAAATCCGGGGCGCCCCGGTGATCCGCGGCGGCGCGGCCTTCGCAACGGTCAGCATGACCAGCGCGACGCCGACCAGCGCCTGGATCAGCAGGATCGTCGGCCAGCCCTCGGTTCCCGTGAGCGGGACGAGAGCCGCTCCCACGGCGGCCCCGGCGCAGAACGCGCTGGCGTAAAGACCGACGTTGAACCCCCGCCGGTCGTCCGGCGAGGCGGCGCTGATCCAGTACTCGGTCAGGCGGAACACCATGCCCAGGCTGCCGCCGAACAGGAAGCGCAGCGCCATCCACACATCCTGGTCGGCCGACAGCACGAAGCCGAGCGGGGAGAGCATGGCGACCACCAGCAAGGCTCTCAACACCGCTCCCGGGTCGAAGCGGCGCAAAAGTGTCGGCATCAACGGCGTCGTCAGCAGCCATGCCAAGGCCGGCATGGCGGCGTTCAGCCCGATTGCGGTGGCCGAGGCGCCCATCCGGTGGAGCGAAAGATCGACGTAGGCGTAGGAGGCCCCGGCCGCGGCGGCGGCGGCGGCAACGGTGGCCGATAGAACGGTCATCTTCAGATGGGCGGTCACAGTCCCCGGTGCCCCCTGCGTCATGGTGCGGTGGCGTGTTCCTGCCCGAAGGCTCCGGCTCCAAGGGAACCAGAGCCGTCGGCATGGCGCCAAAGCTGTAGATTATGCACAAAAACGCATTGGAGGTAGGGGTATGCGTTCGAACCATGCGGGAAAGGCATGGTCGGCGGTCGAACTTCGCCATTTCAGATGCCGCGGCGCGCGACGTCCGCCGAAGCCGCTTTCCGGCGATATCATGGCGGATGACGTAAAAGGTGACGTCAGAAGTTGTTGAGGAAGTTCACCACATCCACCAGACGGGCGCCGTACTGGTTCAGCGCCCCGGAGGCCGTCGCCCAGCCACCCGACTGGAACTCGCCGCAGTTGTTTGCCAGGCGCCCTCCGGGGTACACGCTGACCTGCCAGCAGCCACGGTTGCATTGGAGCACGACGAGGCCATGTTCGCCGTTGCTGAAGCGGACGTCGTGCTTCACCGGGTCGGTTGACTTGCCATCGCTGCATTTCCCGCCGTGATGGCTCGGCAAGGCGGTGGCGACGGTGGCGCCGCGCACCCGGCTGCTGTCCATGCCCTCCGCCATGGCCTTGCCCATGCCGACGCCGACATCCCCCAGCAGGCTGTTCGGCGCGGCCTTGCCGTCACGAAGATGCCGGGCCTGCGCCTGATCCTTCGCGCTTTCGGCCTTCTCCTCCAGAAGGATGCCCCCCGCCCAGGCAGGGACGATCCACATCACTCCGCACAACACAGCCGCAAAGACGCGCATCGTCCCCTCCATTGATCGCCCGTTACCTCAGACTGTCGATGTCGAGGGAGAAGGATGTTTTCGTCAGCGTCGTGCTGACGCCGGCGTCCTTGGGATCGACGCCCGCCAGCTTGCCCAGCAGGCTGAGGCTGGCCGAATGGAAACGGCCCGACGTCAGGACGCAGTCGTAGGTGATCGTGTCGCGGACCTTGAAACCATTGGCCGCATTCAGCGTGTAGGTGGCGGTCTTCCGGATCGGGTCGCCGGCTTCGGCGATCAGGTGAGGCTCGTATGTGCGGTTCAGGGTGTAGGAAAGGGTCAGCGTCACGGCGCGCGACGGGACGGCGCGTTTCGGCGAAATCTCGATCGTCTTTCCGATGTCCTTGCAGGCGCCGGTCGTGGACGTCATCAGGGATTTGTCCGACACCTCGCGCTGCGGGGATTCGCTGGAATTCACCACCCGGACGTTGAAATGGTCGGTGACGACGGCCTTGCGCACCGCATCCAGATCCGGGCTTTTCGGATGGCTGTCGATGAATTGCAGGAGGGCGTCCGGCGTCTCCGCCGCACGGGCCGCTTTGAGGTCATCCCGCCACGAGGAGAGTTTGTTCGAATTGTTGGTGACCTGGAACGTCGCGCCCTTGCCGCCGATGCTGTACTGGATGTCGTATGTCGTTCCCCCGTCGCTGAACACCGCGGTCCCTGCCGAGCTGCCGCGAATCGTCTCGATTTTCTTCAGGCTTCCAGTCTTCGCGAAATATTTGAGCGCCCCGTCCGGGTAGGAAAAATTGTGGTAGCTTACCGTTTTGTTGAATTCATTGGTGAGACCAAACAGCAAATGATATTTGCTGGCGACGTGCTCCTCGTAGGTCGATGTCCCGTAGATGTCTTTTCCATCGTAATACAGCGTGGTCACGTACGGAATGGTTGGGAGTTTGATTTCCGTCTTTCTGGTCGGGGAATCACCGGATGACGACTCCGCCTGAGCCTTTTGGCGCCTTTCCTCCTCAAGATCGACAAAGTTGATCTTGAGAAATTTTTCCTTGAATGTGTAGTTGTAATTGAAAACCGAACCGGCCGTCCTGAACCGGCCGGACCCTTCGTTCATCAAATGCTCGACCTTCTCCCACCCCTCCGAACCCGCCGCGAGGCTGACGCACTCGTTCGTATCCTTGCATCTTTTTTCCGGAGCGCGGTGCCGGCCGCTGGTTCCTTTCGTGACATTGTAAAAGTCATAAGCCACAAGATACGGAACAATGCTTGAGTTGTCCGACACTTCGCCGATGATATAAATGTCGCTTCCTTTTGTGAAAAGGTAAGCGCCGCCAGACCGGTCGACGAACTTGTTGGTGAAGGTGAATTTCGCTTTATCGGCCGTGGCTTTTTCGTTCGCCGAATCCTTGGCGCCGCCACCCGACCGCGACGCAGCGCCATGCGCGGTACACCCCAGAAGGAGGCCGGCGCACGCCGCTGTTGCGGTCAGCATAGGGAACAATTTCATCAAGCCTTCTCCTGGATGAATGCCCCGGTCCAATTGGGGGATCTTCAACCTGGAGCTTTAGCAAGGCCTTCAAACAATCGGCAATTGGGGTATTTTCCCCACCTACCCGCCCCCCATCGCCTGGGGCTGGGAACGAGAGCCGTGAAATGGGAAAAGCCAGCAACCCGTCAAGGTTGCTGGCTTCATGATGGTGGAGCCAAGGAGGATCGAACTCCTGACCTCTACAATGCCATTGTAGCGCTCTCCCAGCTGAGCTATGGCCCCACTATAGTCTCAGACCAACACAAGAAGTGTTGGTGCGCTTGGAGGGACTCGAACCCCCACGGCCTTTCAGCCACTAGGACCTGAACCTAGCGCGTCTACCAATTCCGCCACAAGCGCTTTGTCTACTCTTGCACCCCGCATCTCTTGGGGTGACGCGGGAGCGCTGATATAGCCGTGCGGCCGGCGGGGCTCAAGCGAAATCGACATGGCCCCGTCACTTTTTTGCAAGACCGCGGGAGGGGGCGCCAAGCCCCCCGCCACTCCCCTACTCCGCCGCCCCGGCATGGCGCATCCGCCCAGCGTTGGCGGGGCCCGCCTCGCCCCCCATCCCGGCCAGCATCTCCGCCGCGCCGCGGGCGATGTGCAGCGTGCGCTGCGGCAGCGGGAAGTCGATTCCCAGCTCGATGAAGCGCGCCTTCATGCGGCCGTTGAACTCCCGCCCGACGTTCCATTGCTGGATGGGCAGCGTCTTGATGCGCGCCTTGATGACCGCCGCGGACTCCTGGAAGGAATCGACGCCCAGAACCTCCAGCGGCTCCAGGATCAGCGGTGCGAAGCGCGGGTCCTTGCGCAGTTCGTCGCCGATGCCGTGCAGCACGGACACCACTCGGTCGGCGTTCTCGTGATAGGGAATCGCCACGTCGAACACGTAGTAGCTGAAGTCCTTCGTCATGTTCGACACGCTGGTGACCGCGCTGAAGGGGATGGTGTGCACCGTCCCGTCGAAGTCGCGCAGGCGGATGGTGCGGATGTTCATCCCCTCCACCAGACCGCCCTTGCCGCCGACATTGACCACGTCACCGACCGAGATGGTGTCCTCGAACAGGATGAACAGGCCGGTGATGACGTCCTTGACCAGCGTCTGCGCGCCGAAGCCGACGGCAAGGCCGACCACGCCGGCACCGGCCAGCAGCGGCCCGATGTTCAGCCCCAGCTCCGACAGGGTAATCAGCGTGACCAGCGTCAGCAGGACCACCAGCAGGGCGCTGCGCAGCAGCGGCAACAGGGTGCGCACCCGCGCGCTGCGCTGGATGGCCCGCCCGTTGCGGTCCGTCGTCGCCAGATGGCGCTCGATCAGCCCGTTGGTCACCTCCCACACGGCGAGCGCGATGGCGCCGACCAGCAGGAGCGACAGGCCCGACGCCACGATGCGCAGGCCGATGGCCGTTTGCAGCCAGCCCCAGACGTCCAGCCCCCAGGCGCTCAGAACCACCAGCCCGCCCAGCACGGCCACCGCCGCGTGCAGAAGCCGCGCCATTGGAGCGACGTAGCGGCGCAGCCGCCCCGCCGCCCAGGCCGAGTGTCCCCGACGGCGGTCCATGCGCTCCAGAATCGCCGCAGCGGCGCGGGTGATCCCCCGCCCGATCAGCCGCGCGACCCCGGCGACCACCAGCGTCACCGCCGTCGCCTGGACCACGAACAGCAGCCCGCCGCTGATCTCCAGCGCCCAGATGCCGAACAGGACGATGATGTAGAGGATGGCGATGGCATGCCAGACATCGGCCACGCGACGGCCGGCGGCGCGCAGCATCCGCCCCGCCCCGGCGGCGCGCCGTCCGGGCGGAACCGGCGACACCACGTCGGACAGCGGCTGTGCCGCCGCGATCCCGCCGCGCAGGCGCGCGGCCACCGCCTCCCGGCTTTGCAGCACCAGCACCGCCAGCATGACGGCGACGACCAGACCGACCAGGGTCACAAGCGCGCTGTAGCTCTGCGCTGGCAGGCCGAGCCGCCGAGCCGCCTCGGCCAGGAACATGCCGTAGAGCGTGGTGATGGCGATGGTCCGGCACCAGCGCAGCAACCGCAGGGCCGAGCCGTCGCTCATCGGGATCAGCCGCAGGTTGGGCGAGGCGGGCGCCAGCAGCGCCCGGACCACCAGAAGCACGATCTGCACGAAGATGCTGGCGTTGAGGAAGGTGACGCCGAGAACCCGCACCACCGGCGGCGGGTCGAACAGCGCCAGCACGCCGAAGCCGGCGGCGGCGAAGGCCACGATGGGCGCCAGATCGAACAGCGACCGCACCAGCAGCAGCGGCACCTTGGCGAGTGTGGAATGGATGGGCCGCGCCGCCAGCATCGCCCGCGGACGCCGCAGCGTGCGGATGGCGATCAGCCGGGCGCCCTGCCCAACCACCACCACCAACACCAGTTCGGCGGCCAGCCAGCCCCAGGCGGCGCGCTGCGCCGGGTCGGAGACCTGCCGCTCCAGCCAATGCAGCCCCTGCGGCGCGTTCAGCAGGGCGTCGCCGGCCAGCGCGGCCTCCTGCCCCAGCCCATCGAGCCGGTTCGACAGCAGGCTGAGCAGACGGGTGCCGATCCCGTCCGGCTCCGCCGGTGCTGTGGCGGCCTCCGCCTGCTCCAGGGCGCGGAGCTGGCCGAGCAGGGCGGCGCGGCGCTCCGGGTCCTCCAGCGTCTGGCGCAGGCGGGCGATCTCCTCCGGATCGGGCGCCGCCTCGGCCTGGGCCGGCGGGGCGGGCGTCGGGATCTGCGCCGACGCCGGGGTCGCGATTCCCCCCAGCGCGGCGGTCAGCAGGAGAAGGAGGGCGAGAAGGCCGCGCAAGGCGCGGAAGGCGCGGAAGCGGGCGGCGGAAAGCCGTGGGGCACGGTCGTCGGAAGTCATCGTCCTCTGGCGGTTCCGGTTGTCGGGAAAGACCTTTGGAGCGGTCCGGTTCACGGGTCCAACCCAGGCCAACAGCGCCGGGAGCGGTTTGTCTTGCAACGCAGCAAGCGCGACATTTTGTCCGGAGGACCGGCCACTCCGCCCTCCGCTCTTGCATGCTAATCTAATATACTAGTATATATCTGGGCGAAGACCGGAAGCGCCCATGCCCTGCCGCGGCGGGCCGCCCGATCCGGTGCCCCTTTCCCACCGGCCCTGGCCGGCGCCGCCCCCGATCCCATCCGGGGCCGCGAACACCAGCGGAGAACAGCATGTCCGTGAAGGTAGCGATCAACGGTTTTGGCCGCATCGGCCGTCTGGTTCTGCGGGCCATCTACGAGAGCGGCCGCAACGACGTGGAGGTCGTGGCGATCAACGACTTGGCCGACCTCAAGGCCAACGCCCACCTGCTGAAGTACGACAGCGTCCATGGCCGCTTCCCCGGCACCGTGGAGGTCAAGGACGGCGCCCTGATCGTCAACGGCCACTCGATCAAGGTCGTGCAGGAGCGTGACCCGGCCAAGCTGCCGTGGAAGGATCTGGGCATCCAGATCGCCATGGAATGCTCGGGCATCTTCACCAAGCACGCCGACGCCGCCAAGCATCTGGAAGCGGGTGCCGAGAAGGTGCTGATCTCCGCCCCGGCCACCGACGAGGACATCACGGTGGTCTACGGCGTCAACCACGACCAGCTCAAGGCCGAGCACCGCATCGTCTCGAACGCGTCGTGCACCACGAACTGCCTGGCCCCGGTGGCCTTCGTGCTGAACAAGCTGATCGGCATCGAGAAGGGCTTCATGACGACGATCCACTCCTACACGGGGGATCAGCGCATCGTCGACACCAACCACAAGGATCTGCACCGCGCCCGCGCCGCGGCGCTGAACATGATCCCGACCTCGACCGGGGCGGCCAAGGCGGTGGGCAAGGTGCTGCCCGAGCTGAAGGGCAAGCTGGACGGCACCGCCATGCGCGTGCCGACGCCCAACGTCTCGGTGGTCGACTTCAAGTTCACCGCCAAGCGCGCCACCTCGGTGGAGGAGATCACCAAGGCGATCGCCGAGGCCGCCAACGGCCCGCTCAAGGGCATCCTGGGCGCCTACACCGAGGAACTGGTCTCCACCGACTTCAACCACGACCCGCACAGCTCGATCTTCGCGCTGAACGAGACCAAGGTCATCGACGGCAACTTCGTCCGCATCATGACTTGGTATGACAACGAATGGGGCTTCTCCAACCGCATGAGCGACACCGCCGTCGCCATGGCCAACGCCAAGTAAGGGCGGAGCCGCATTGCCCCCACCCCGGCCCTCCCCCGCTTTGCAGGGGAGGGAGATTGTTGCGAAGCGGCGGCAGTCCCCTCCCCTGCGAAGCGGGGGAGGGTTAGGGAGGGGGCCATGCCGCTCCCGCCCCTCAAAAACTAAAATACCAGTTTTCAAAACCCCGCTTTTTGAAAACTCCCTCTGAAGGAGCCGCGGCATGCCCCGGACCTCCGACCCGCCGACCGCGCGCATCGCCGCCCTGGAGCGCGACGCCGACGCCCTGCGGCGGGCCTTCCTGACCACGCCGATCTTCGCCCTGGACGACCACGGCCTGCACGCGCGCTTCGAAGATTTCGGACGCACCGCCCTCGCCCTCTTCCGGGAAACCGCCCGATCGGCCGGTGGCGAACAGGCCGCCCAGCGCATCGAGGGCGCCTACCACCGCGTCCATGAGGCGCTGCAAGCCGTTGCCACGCTTGCGCTTTCCGACACGGAGCCGGGTTTCCCGGCGCACGGGAACGGCACCACCGAACCACCGCCGCAGGACGTGCGACAGAGTGTCATCCGACGGGGTACGCAGTTCTCCTGACTTGCCTCGCAGCGCTAATATACTAGTATCCACTCCATCGACGGCGCGATCCTCGGACAGGCCCGAAGGCCACCGGACCGGCGCCGCCCCGCAGGGAATGCGCGGCACGCTCCCCCTTCCTGCGCCGCAACCGGCAGCCACCACCCCGGACTTTTCCCGGACATTTCATCGACGGCCCAGTCGGACCGCCCCAGGAGTACCGACTATGAACATCAAATCCAGGATCGACCGCATTCCCGGCGGGATGATGATCCTTCCCCTGTTCCTCGGCGCCTGCCTGAACACCTTCGCGCCGAACACGGGCAAGTTCTTCGGGTCCTTCACCAACGGCCTGATCACCGGCACCCTGCCGATCCTCTCCGTCTGGTTCTTCTGCATCGGCGCCAGCATCAGCCTGAAGGCCACCCCGCTGGTCCTGCGCAAGAGCGGCGTGCTCGTCACCGTGAAGATCCTCACCGCCGCCGCCATGGGCATCGTCGCCTCCTGGTTCATCCCGCACGAGGGCGTCAGTTCGGGCTTCTTCACCGGCCTGTCGGTGTTGGCGATCATCGCCGCCATGAACGACACCAACGGCGGCATGTACATGGCGCTGATGCAGCAGTACGGCACAAAGGAGGAATCCGGCGCCTTCTGCCTGATGTGCCTGGAATCCGGCCCCTTCATGACGATGGCGACGCTGGGTCTGGCCGGTCTGGCCGCCTTCCCCTGGCAGACCATGGTCGGCGCGCTGCTGCCCTTCCTGATCGGCTTCGCGCTCGGCAACCTGGACCAGGACTTCCGCAAGTTCTTCGGCCAGGCCGTGCCGGTGATGGTGCCCTTCTTCGCCTTTGCACTCGGCAACAACCTGAACTTCGCGGTCATTCTGAACACCGGCCTGCTCGGCATCGTCCTCGGCCTCTCGGTCATCGCCATCACCGGCTTCACGCTGGTCGTCGCCGACATCCTGCTCGCCAAAGGCAACGGCACCGCCGGCATCGGCGCCGCCTCCACCGCCGGTGCGGCCGTGACCGTCCCGCCGATCATCGCCTCCATCGAGCCGAGTTTCGCCCCGAGCGCCCCGGCCGCCACCGCCCTGGTCGCCACCAGCGTCGTCGTCACCTCGCTTCTCACCCCGATCCTGACCGCTTGGTGGGCCCGCCGGTTCGGCGTCCTCTCCCCGCGCTATCTGGCCGCCCAGAAGGCCGCCCAAGAGAACACCGAAGCGCAGCCCCTGCCGGCCCAGCCCGCCCCCGCCGAGTGACGGCGACCGGCTGAGCGCCGCTCCATCCCGGACGAAAGCCGGAGATTGCGGACCCCGCGATTTCCGGCTTGCACCGCGGCACTGATATACTAATATGCTCTCTTAGGACCGGCCGAGCCGGCGCAACAGGTGCAGCCATGGACATGCCGACCACCCCGACGCCCGACGCCAGCAACGACCGCCCCGCCACTCAGCGGAGTGCGGTGAAGCCCTCCCGCGGGCCGGCGCGGGGCGCCTCCACCATGGCGGCGATCCACCGGTCGCTGCGCGCCGAGATCGTGGAGATGCGCCGCAATCCGGGCGAGCCCATCGTCGAGAAGCACATCGCCGAAGCCTTCGGCGTCAGCCGCACCCCGGTGCGCGAGGCGCTGCAGCGGCTGGCCGACGAGGGGCTGATCGAGATCTTCCCGCAGGTCGGCACCTTCGTCGCCCGCATCCCGGTGAACGCCCTGCCCGAGGCCATCGTCATCCGCACCTCGCTGGAGGGCACCGCCGTCCGCTACGCGGCGCAGCGCGCCACCGGCAGCCAGATCGCCGGGCTGCGCGCCAATCTGCTGCTCCAGCAGGAGACGGTAGAAGATGGCGACCTCAACGCCTTCCACGAGGCCGACGAGCGGTTCCACGCCCTGATCGCCGAGATCGCCGGCTATCCCGGCCTGTGGAGCATGGCGCAGCAGGTGAAGGTGCAGGTGGACCGCTACCGCCGCCTGACCCTGCCGGAGCCGGGACGCCTCACCCATGTGCTGGCCGAGCACGCGGCGATCGTGGACGCCATCGCCGACGCCGACCCGGCGCTGGCCGCCGACCGCATGGCCGTCCACCTCGACGGCCTGCTGACCTCGATCCCCCAGGCCCAGGGGGCGAACCCGTTCTTCTTCACCGGTCCCTGAATTGGCCCCTGAATTGGCCCCCCATCGGCCCCGAAAAACACACACGAGGACATCGCCATGAAGATCACCGTCCGCCACGCGTCACACCAGGATGACGTCCGCAGCTACGACACCACCAAGCTGCGCGACCATTTCCTCGTCCCGTCCATCTTCGAGGCGGACGACATCGTCCTCACCTACAGCCACATCGACCGCTTCGTGGTCGGCGGCGCCATGCCGGTCTCCGGCCCGCTGAAGCTGGAGTCCGCCAAGGCCATCGGCTCGGCCAACTTCCTCGACCGGCGCGAGCTGGGTGCCGTCAACGTCGGCGGCCCGGGGCGCATCACGGTGGACGGCGCGGTGTTCGAGCTGGCTCCGCGCGACTGCCTCTACATCACCATGGGCAGCCTGGACGTCCGTTTCGAGAGCCTGGACCCGGCCAACCCGGCGAAGTTCTACCTGAACAGCGCCCCGGCCCACGCCCGCTTCGAGACGATGAAGATCTCCATCGCCCAGGCCAAGGCCGTGCACATGGGCGATCCGGCCCAGTCGAACGAGCGCACCATCTATCAGATGATCCACCCGGACGTCTGCCGCACCGCGCAGCTCGTGCTCGGCATGACCGTGCTGAAGCCGAACAACATGTGGAACACGATGCCGTGCCACACGCACGACCGCCGCTGCGAGGTCTATTTCTACTTCGACCTGCCGGAGCCGGCCCGCGTCTTCCACTTCATGGGCGAGCCCACCGAAACGCGCCATGTCGTCGTCGCCAACGAGCAGGCGGTGATCTCGCCGAGCTGGTCGATCCATTCCGGCGTCGGCACGCGCAACTACACCTTCATCTGGGCCATGGCCGGCGACAACCAGGACTTCACCGACATGGACTTCATCCCCATGGAAGACCTGCGCTGATCCCCGCAAGCCAAGAATAAGAACCCAAGAATAAGGAGCAGGACAATGGCTCAGGCACATCCCTTCGATCTCACCGGCAAGGTCGCCCTGGTGACCGGCGCCCACACCGGCATCGGCCAGGGCATCGCCCTGGCGCTGGCCCAGGCCGGCGCCGACATCGCAGCGGTGGATGTCATTCCCCTCGACGAGACCAAGGCTCTCGTCGAAGCCGAGGGCCGCCGCTTCCACGCCATGACGGCCGACCTGACCAGCATCGCCCCGGTGCAGGCTCTGGTGGAGGAGGCGGTGGGCGCGCTCGGCGGGCTGGACATTCTGGTCAACAACGCCGGAATGATCCGCCGCGCCGACGCCGTGGACTTCACCGAGGCCGACTGGGACCTCGTGATGAACATCAACATCAAGACGGTCTTCTTCCTCTGCCAGGCCTTCGGGCGCTACGCCATCGGCCAGGGCCGCAAGGGCAAGATCATCAACATCGCCTCCATGCTGTCCTTCCAGGGCGGCATCCGCGTGCCCTCCTACACCGCCTCCAAGAGCGGCGTGGCCGGCATCACCCGCCTGCTCGCCAACGAATGGGCGGGCAAGGGCATCAACGTGAACGCCATCGCGCCGGGCTACGTCGCCACCAACAACACGGCGGCGATCCGCGCCGACGAGCAGCGCAGCGCCGAGATCCTGGGCCGCATTCCGGCGGGCCGCTGGAGCGTTCCCTCCGACATGGGCGGCCCGGCGGTGTTCCTGGCCTCCGACGCGTCGGACTACGTCCACGGTACGGTTCTGCCGGTGGACGGAGGCTGGCTCGCCCGCTGAGGCGGGGTGGTTCCGTTTGAGTGACGAAGCCGGGCGTCTGGAATGGCGCCCGGCTTTTTTTCGTGTGGTGGTTCGCGGTGAGCCTTGCCCCCTCCCCGGCCCTCCCCCGCTTCGCGGGAGAGGGTGCCTTTTGCGAAGCGGCGGCAGTCCCCTCCCCTGCGCAGCGGGGGAGGTAAGGGAGGGGGCAAAGGCAGCGCCGATACGTTTCCACGGGCGTTCCTCGGCGCTTCACGGCATAACGGAAGTCCCCAGGACCGCAACGCCACCCGCCATGCCGACGCCAAACGAAGCCCCCGTGACCGAAACGGAATGGTCGATCCGGACCGCGAAGGGAGCCCTCTACGCGAGAAGCTGGACTCCGGAAGCCGTCGACGCCGTGCCGATCATCCTCTTCCACGACTCCCTCGGCAGCGTGGATTTGTGGCGCGACTTCCCGCAGCGGCTGGCGGCCGAGACGAACCGCCGCGTCATCGCCTACGACCGGCTCGGCTTCGGGCGTTCGGACGCCCATCCGGGGCAGCTCGCCCTGGATTTCGTCGCCACGGAGGCGCGGGACAGCATCCCGCCGCTGTGCGACCAGCTCGGCGTGACGGAGTTCGTCGCCTGTGGCCACAGTGTCGGGGGCGGCATGGCCGTCGAGACGGCGGCGCGTTTTCCCGAGCGCTGCCGCGCACTCGTGACCATCGCCGCACAAGCCTTCGTGGAAGAAAGAACCCTCGCTGGCATCCGCGACGCCAAGCGCGACTTCCAGGACCCCGCCAACGTCGCGCGTCTGGCGCGGTATCACGGCGACAAGGCCCGCTGGGTCCTGGACGCCTGGACGGAAACGTGGCTGTCGCCCGCTTTCGCCGACTGGACCCTCGACCGTGCCCTGGCGGCGGTGCGCTGCCCGGTTCTGGCCCTGCACGGCGACCGCGACGAGTACGGCTCCGCCGCCCACCCCGAACGCATCGCGGCCGGGCGGGGAGCCGCAAGGCTTCTTCCCGACACCGGCCATGTGCCGCACCGCGAACAGGAAGCGCTCGTCCTCGACGCGATCCGGAGTTTTCTGGACGGACTTTGAGGCGTCCGCTCAGGCCGCCAGGGGCGACAGCACCGCGCTATGCGCCAGGATGCCCAGCGTGTGGCTGGCGATCATCCGCTCCTCGTCGGTGGGGATGACGAAGACCGGCACACGGCTGTCGGCGGCCGAGATGCGCGTGGCGCGGGCGCGGTTCGCCGCCCCGTCGAGATGGACGCCGAGCCAGCCCAGCTTCTCCGCCACCCGCGCCCGCACCGGGGCGGAGTTCTCGCCGACGCCGGCGGTGAAGACCACCGCGTCCAGCCCGCCCATGGAGGCAGCCAGCCCCGCCGCCTGCTTGGCGACCTGGAAGCAGAACAGCTCCACCGCCTCCGCCGCCTGCGGATTCTCGCTGTCCAGCAGGGCTCGCATGTCGTTGGAGACGCCGGAGACGCCGAGCAGCCCGGACTTGTGGTAGAGCAGCCGCTCCAGCTCGTCCGGGCCCATGCCCTTCTCGCGCATCAGATAGATCAGCACGCCGGGATCGAGGACGCCGGGGCGCGTGCCCATGGGCAGGCCGTCCAGCGCGGTGAAGCCCATGGTGGTGTCGACGCTGCGGCCCGCGCGCATGCCGCACAGGCTGGACCCGCTGCCGAGATGGCAGACGACGACGCGAGCCTCGGCCAGCTCCGGCGCGATCTGCGGCAGGCGCTGTGCGATGTACTCGTAGGACAGGCCGTGGAAGCCGTAGCGGCGCACGCCCTCGTCGGTCAGCTCGCGCGGCAGGGCGAACATCTGGGCCTGCCAGGGCCGCGTGCTGTGGAAGGCGGTGTCGAAGCAAGCGACCTGCGGCAGCTCCGGATAGACCTCGGCCAGCGCGGTCATCGCCGCGATGTTGTGCGGCTGGTGCAGCGGGGCCAGCGGGACCAGGGCCTCCAGTTCCGCCAGCACCGCCGGGGTCAGCCGGACCGGCGCGTCGAAGCGGGTGCCGCCATGCACGACCCGGTGGCCGGCGGCGACCAGCCGCACGTCGCGCAGTTCGTGCCGCATCCAGGTCAGCAGGAAGCCGAGCAGCCCGGCGCGATCGCCGGGGCCGACCTCGTCCAGGATGCCGTCGGCCAGGACGTGGCGGGCCGCGTCCTTGGCCTCGAAGCGGGGGGCGGTGCCGATGCCGGAGATCTGGCCGGTCAGGACGGCCTCCAGATCGTGCCTCCCGGCGCCGCAGAAGACCGAGAATTTCAGGCTGGAGGAGCCCGCGTTGATGACGAGACAGGCGTCACGGTGCGACATGGTGTGATCCTCACTCCGCAGCCAGGGGGGCAGCCAGGGGAGCGGCAACGGCGTTGAGCGCGAGGGCGGGACGGCGCGCGGCGGCCACCAGCGCCGCCACGGCGCAGGAGGCGAGGCGGGTGCGGACGTTGTCGGCGCGGCTGGTCAGGATGACCGGGACCCGCGCGCCGAGAACGATGCCCGCCGCGTCGGCGTTGGCGAGGAAGGAGAGCTGCTTGGCCAGCATGTTGCCGGCTTCCAAGTCGGGGACGAGCAGGATGTCGGCCTGCCCGGAGACGGGGGATTTGATGCCCTTGATGCGCGCGGCCTCGGCGCTGATGGCGTTGTCGAAGGCCAGCGGGCCGTCGAGGATGCCACCGGTGATCTGGCCGCGGTCGGCCATCTTGCAGAGTGCGGCGGCTTCCAGCGTGGTGGCGATCTTCGGGTTGAGCGTTTCCACCGCCGACAGGATGGCGACGCGCGGCGTCTCGACGCCCAGCACCTTGGCGAGATCGATGGCGTTCTGGACGATGTGGACCTTGTCCTCCAGCGTCGGGTAGATGTTGATCGCCGCGTCGGTGATGAGCAGCGCCCGCGGGTATGTGGGCACGTTCATCACGAAGACGTGGCTGATGCGGCGGCTGGTGCGCAGGCCGGTGTCCTTGCGGACGACCTCGGCCATCAGCTCGTCGGTGTGCAGGCTGCCCTTCATCACCGCCTCGGCCTCGCCGCTGCGAGCCAGCGCGACGGCCGCCGCGGCGGCGGCGTGGCTGTGCTCGACGTCGACCAGACGGTAGCGGGCGATGTCCAGCCCGTGGGCCGTGGCCAGCGCGCGGATCTTCGCCGCCGGGCCGATCAGGATGGGGTCGATCAGGCCGGCTTCCGCCGCCTCCACCGCGCCCTTCAGCGAACTTTCGTCGCAGGGATGGGCGACCGCCGTGGCGACCGGCTCCAGCCCGTCGCACTTGCGCAGCAGCGCGTCGTGCTTGTCGTGGCGGATCATCTGGATCTGCGGCAGCGCGTGGGCGGCGCGGCGGACCTTGCGGGTCGGCGCCACCACCTCCGCGGTGCCGGTCACCACGACCTCGCCATCCTGGTTGGTGCACAGGCAGTCGAAGACGACGATGTTCGTGTCGGTCCGCTTCTCGCGCACGGTGACGGTGGCGGTGATGACGTCGCCCAGCCCGACCGGGCGGCGGAAGCGCAGATCCTGGCCGGCGTAGACGGTGCCGGCGCCGGGCAGCCGGGTCCCCAGCACGCCGGAGATCAGCGCGCCGGACCACATGCCATGCCCGATCACCTTTTGAAAGCGGCTGTCGGCGGCGAATTTCGCGTCCAGATGAACCGGATCGATGTTGCCGGAGACGGTGGCGAACAGCTCGACGTCCATGACGGTCAGTTGCCGCGCGATGCTGGCGGACTGCCCGACCACGATCTCGTCGAAGGTGACGTTTTCGATCGGGGCCGCGTCAACAGGGGCCGCGGGGAGGTCGCCGCTGGTTTCACCATTGGCAGTCATTGCAGAACACTCCGGATAAGAGAAATAGGCATGATGCTGCCCGTTTCAGCCGATCCCTCCCGGCGCGCGCCTTGCTGAAGGGGGAAGCGCGTCTTGCCGTCTTCTTCTGTGAGCGTCTTTTTGTGTACTGATATATTAGCGGAAAAGGCGGTGCGGCGCAGCAAATCCGGCATCACCGGACACTTTGCCGCAGCCGCCTTCCGTTGGGCCGTTACGCCTTGAGGATGCCGCGCCCGGCGAAGCGGGATGCTGCGCCGAGCATCTCCTCGATGCGGATCAGCTGGTTGTACTTGGCCAGCCGGTCGGAGCGCGACAGCGAGCCGGTCTTGATCTGGCCGCAGTTGGTGGCGACCGCCAGATCGGCGATGGTGCTGTCCTCGGTCTCGCCCGAGCGGTGCGACAGCACGGCCGTGTAGCCGGCCTTGTGCGCCATGTCGACGGCTTCCAGCGTCTCCGACAGCGTGCCGATCTGGTTGACCTTGACCAGGATCGAGTTGCCCACGCCCTTCTTGATGCCGTCGGCCAGACGCGCCGGGTTGGTCACGAACAGGTCGTCGCCGACCAGCTGCACCTTGCTGCCGATGGCGTCGGTCAGCGCCTTCCAGCCCTCCCAGTCGTCCTCGGCCATGCCGTCCTCGATCGAGATGATCGGGTAGCGGCCGACCAGATCGGCCCAGTAGGAGACCATCTGCTCCGACGCCAGCGACTTGCCCTCGCCGGCCAGCTCGTACTTGCCGTTCTTGAAGAACTCGGTCGAGGCGGCGTCGATGGCCAGCATGACGTCGTCGCCCGGCTTGTAGCCGGCGGCCTCGATGGCCTTCATCACGAAGCCCAGCGCGTCCTCGGTCGAGGCGAGGTTGGGGGCGAAGCCGCCCTCGTCGCCGACGTTGGTGTTGTGGCCGGCGTCCTTGAGCTTCTTCTTGAGCGCCTGGAAGATCTCCGAGCCCATGCGGATGGCCTCGGCGCCGGTCTCGGCGCCGACCGGCATGACCATGAACTCCTGGATGTCGATCGGATTGTCGGCGTGGGCGCCGCCGTTGATGATGTTCATCATCGGCACCGGCAGCAGGTTGGCGAAGGCGCCGCCGACGTAGCGGAACAGCGGCAGGGCCGCCTCTTCCGCCGAGGCCTTGGCGACGGCGAGCGAGACGCCGAGGATGGCGTTGGCGCCGAGGCGGCCCTTGTTGGGGGTGCCGTCCAGCTCGATCATGGCGAGGTCGAGGGCGCGCTGGTTGGAGCCGTCGAGGCCGGCGATGGCGTCGAAGATCTCGCCGTTGACCGACTCCACGGCCTTCAGCACGCCCTTGCCGCCGTAGCGAGACTTGTCGCCGTCGCGCAGCTCCACCGCCTCGTGCGCGCCGGTCGAGGCGCCCGACGGAACGGCGGCGCGGCCGAAGGCGCCGGATTCGAGCAGGACGTCCACCTCGACGGTCGGGTTCCCACGGCTGTCGAGGATCTCGCGGGCGTGGATTTCGGTGATGGCGCTCATGGGGGAGGATGGCCTTGTGTGGGAGGGTGGATTCTTTGGGGAAGTGGTCGTGGCGGGCCCCCACCCTTCCCACGGCTCCGCCGTGGGCCCCTTCCCTCCCCCGCTGACGCAGGAGAGGGAGTTCATCCCCTCCCCTGCGAAGCGGGGGAGGGTCGAGGGAGGGGGCAACACGTCGCGACTTAACAGCTCTGCTACGCCTCAATGCGCGCCATGGAAGGTGCGGCTGATGACGTCCATCTGCTGCTCGCGGGTCAGCTTGATGAAATTCACCGCGTAGCCCGACACCCGGATGGTCAGCTGCGGGTACAGCTCCGGATGGTCCATGGCGTGCAGCAGCGTCTCGCGGTCGAAGACGTTCACGTTGATGTGGTGGCCGCCCTGGCCGAAATAGCCGTCCAGCATGCCCACCAGATTGTCCACCCGCTCGCCCTCGGTCGGGCCCAGCGCGCCGGGAACGATGGTGAAGGTGTAGCTGATGCCGTCCTGGGCGTGGGCGTAGGGCAGCTTCGCCACCGACGCCATCGAGGCGATGGCCCCCTTGCGGTCGCGCCCGTGCATCGGGTTGGCTCCCGGCGCGAAGGGCTGGCCGGCCTTGCGCCCGTCCGGCGTGTTGCCCGTCTTCTTGCCGTAGACCACGTTCGACGTGATCGTCAGCACCGACTGGGTGGGCACCGCGTCGCGGTAGGCCTTCTGCTTGCGCAGCAGACCCATGAAGGTCTCGACCAGCCACACCGCGATCCCGTCGACCCGGTCGTCGTTGTTGCCGAAGGCCGGATAGTCGCCCTCGATGACGAAGTCGGTGGCGAGGCCACGCTCGTCGCGGACCACCTTGACCGTGGCGTGCTTGATCGCCGACAGGCTGTCCGCGACCACGCTCAGGCCGGCGATGCCGCAGGCCATGGTGCGCAGCACGTCGCGGTCGTGCAGGGCCATCTCCAACCGCTCGTACATGTACTTGTCGTGCATGAAGTGGATGGCGTTGAGCGTGTTCATGTAGGCGCGGGCCAGCCATTCCATCATCGGCAGCAGGCGGGCGACCACCGTGTCGTGGTCGAGCACGTCGCCGGTGATCGGCGCGAAGGCCGGGCCGACCTGCTCGCCCGACACCTCGTCGCGGCCGCCGTTGATGGCGTAGAGCAGCGTCTTGGCGAGGTTGGCGCGGGCGCCGAAGAACTGCATCTGCTTGCCGATGCGCATGGCCGAGACGCAGCAGGCGATGCCGTAGTCGTCGCCCCAGTAGGGCCGCATCAGGTCGTCGTTCTCGTACTGCACCGAGCAGGTCTTGATGGAGGTCTCGGCGCAGAATTTCTTGAAGCCCTCCGGCAGGCTTTCCGACCACAGCACGGTCAGGTTCGGTTCCGGCGCCGGCCCGAGATTGTTCAGGGTCTGGAGCATGCGGAAGCTGTTCTTCGTCACCAGCGTGCGCCCGTCGAGCGCCATGCCGCCGATGCACTCCGTCACCCAGGTCGGGTCGCCCGAGAACAGCTGATCGTATTCCGGCGTGCGCAGGAAGCGGACGATGCGCAGCTTGGTCACGAACTGGTCGATCAGTTCCTGCGCTTCCTCCTCGGTCAGCAAACCGTCGCGCAGGTCGCGCTCGACGTAGACGTCGAGGAAGCTGGAGACGCGGCCGAGCGACATGGCCGCCCCATTGGCCTCCTTCACCGCGGCCAGATAGGCCAGATAGGTCCACTGCACCGCCTCGCGGGCGTTGGCGGCGGGGCGCGACACGTCGAAGCCGTAGGACTTGGCCATGGCGGCCAGCTCCTTCAGCGCCTTGATCTGCTCGGTGATCTCCTCGCGCAGGCGCAGCGTGTGCTCGTCGATGCGGTCGACTTCCAGGCTCTTGTACTGCGCCTTCTTGTCCTCGGTCAGGAAGGTCGCGCCGTAGAGGGCCAGCCGGCGGTAGTCGCCGATGATGCGCCCGCGCCCGTAGGCGTCCGGCAGGCCGGTGATGACGCCCGACTTGCGGCAGCGCAGCATCTCCTCGGTGTAGACGTCGAAGACGCCGTCGTTGTGCGACTTGCGCAGGCCGGGGAAGACCTCCTCCAGCTTGGGCGAGGGTGTGAAGCCGTAGGCCTCCAGCCCGTTCTTGACCATCCGCCAGCCGCCGAAGGGCATGATCGCGCGCTTCAACGGCTTGTCCGTCTGAAGCCCGACGACGAGTTCAAGCTCCCGGTCGATGTAGCCCGGCGCGTGGGCGGTGATCGAGCCGAAGACCTCCGTGTCGGCGTCGAGAACGCCGCCCTTGGCCGCGCGCTCCTCCTTCAGCAGGGCGGTGACCTTGTCCCACAGGGCCTTGGTCCGTCCGGTCGGGCCGGTCAGGAAGCGCGAATCCCCGGCGTAGGGGTGGACGTTGCGGACGATGAAGTCGCGGACGTTGACCTCTTGCTGCCAGACGCCCGGAACGAAGCGGCGCCAGGGGCGCTCGGCTTGCTGTTCCGGGGTCTCGACGAGTCCGTCTCTCAGCAGGGTGTCCATGATGTCTCCTCACGAAAAGGCGTCTGGGCGGCACGCGCCGCGTCGCTGATCGGCCCTGGAGGCCCCCCAGTGGAGGGGTCGGAAGACCGCCGGAGCCCGGTCAGGGCGGAAGCGGCGGTTTGGCAACGGGCTGTGAAGCCGGCAGGGCCAAAAGCCATTCTGTAGTTTTGCTACATAAACCGGAACCACGGGGCGCGCAAGGCAAAAGCGGTTGATTTTCCACGTTCTTTGATGAATTTACTGTGACGGAACGCCGCATCGTCGGCGGTCCCGGTATGTGGGACAGCGCCGACGATAGCGCCCTTCTATCGGGCCATGTAGTTTTACTATCCGTGCTACAGTGGCGGACGGATGGAACGGGGGAACAGGTCGATGCTGGCGAGGATCATGGCGGTGCGCGACGGGCTCCGTCCTTCGGAACGGAAGCTGGCGGACTGCGTGCTGGCCCAGCCGGGCGAGGTCATCACCCTGTCGATGGCCGACATGGCGGAACGCGCCGGAGTCAGCGAGCCGACCATCGCCCGCTTCTGCGGGGCGCTGGGCTGCAGCGGCTTCCGCGAGTTCAAGATCAAGCTGGCCCAGGACATCGCCGCCGGCATGCCCTTCATCGACCAGGAGGTCAGCCCGGACGACCGCGCGGCGGGCATCGCGGGCAAGGTGTTCGACCGCACCCTGGCGACGCTCATGCAGGTGCGCAACAACCTGTCGGCGGAGGCGGTGGACCGCGCCGCCGACCTGCTGGCCGGGGCGCGGCGGATCGAGTTCTACGGCTCCGGCAACTCCGGCACGGTGGCGCAGGACATCCAGCGCCGCTTCTTCCGGCTGGGCATCCCCACGGTCGCCTACAGCGACGCCCACGTCTATTTCGTGTCGGCCCTGTCGCTCTCCCCCGGCGACGCGGTGGTCGCCGTGTCCAGTTCGGGCGGCACCCGCGACATGCTGGAGGCCGTGCAGAACGCGCTGTCCGCCGGGGCCATGGTCGTCGCCATCACCCGCTCCGGCTCGCCGCTGGCGCAGTTCGCCACGGTCAGCCTGCTCGCCGACGTCGCGGAAGACTTCGACATCCACTCGCCCATGACGTCGCGCATCAGCCATCTGGTCCTCGGCGACATACTGTCGATTGCCGTGGCGCTGCGCAAAGGCGACGCCCTGCGGGAGCGGCTGGAACGCCACAAGCAGGCGCTCAGCCGTCACCCCCGAGAGCAATAAATACTAGTATATTAGTTTGAGGGCAAAGCGCTCTGCTGGGTGCCGCACGTCCTGTGCCGTTCTGCCGCAGCGACCCCACGCAAAAGGCACCCACGCAGCAAAAAGCCCAGCCCCGTTTCCGGGACCGGGCTTTCCACTTCCAGCCGCAGCCGAACCGTCAGTCGCCGGCGTGCATCGGCTCGGCACCCTGCGGGGGGTGGGCGCCGGCGCGCTTGCTGCCGAACAGACGGTAGACCGCGACGAAGAAGACCGGGACGAACAGGATCGCCAGCACGGTGGCGGAGATCATGCCGCCCATCACGCCGACGCCGATGGCGTTCTGGCTTTCCGAGCCGGCGCCGCTGCTGGTCGCCAGCGGCAGCACGCCCAGCACGAAGGCCAGCGAGGTCATGATGATCGGGCGCAAGCGCTGGCGGCACGCCTCGATGGCGGCGTCCTTCAGCTCCATGCCCTCGTCGTACAGCGCCTTGGCGAACTCCACGATCAGGATGGCGTTCTTCGCCGACAGGCCGATGGTCGTCAGCAGGCCAACCTGGAAGTAGACGTCGCTCGGCAGACCGCGCAGCGTGGCGGCGAGCACGGCACCGATGACGCCCAGCGGCACCACCAGGATGACCGACACCGGCACCGACCAGCTCTCGTAGAGCGCGGCCAGGCAGAGGAAGACGATCAGCATGGACAGGGCGTAGAGCGCCGGCGCCTGCGACCCGCTCAACCGCTCCTCGTAGGACAGGCCGGTCCATTCATAGCCGACGCCCGGCGGCAGCTTGGCCATCATCGCCTCCATCTCCTGCATCGCCTCGCCGGAGCTGACGCCCGGCGCCGCGGAGCCCTGGATGTTGAGCGACGACATGCCGTTGTACCGCTCCAGCTTCGGCGAACCGTAGGTCCACTGCGCCGTGGTGAAGGCGGAGAACGGCACCATCTGCCCCATGCCGTTGCGCACGTACCAGCGGTCGACGTCGCTCGGCTGCATGCGGTAGGGGGCGTCCGCCTGGAGATAGACGCGCTTCACGCGCCCCTGGTCGATGAAGTCGTTGACGTAGGAAGAACCCCAGGCCGCCGTCAGGGTCGTGTTGACGTCGTTCAGCGACAGGCCGAGCGCGCTGGCCTTCTCGCGGTCCACCGTCAGCTTGAACTGCGGCGTGTCCTCCAGACCGTTCGGGCGGACGCCGACCAGCTTGGCGTTCTGCGCCGCGAGGCCCAGAAGCTGGTTGCGCGCCTGCATCAGCCGGTCGTGGCCGACGCCACCCCGGTCCACAAGCTGCAGGTCGAAGCCGGTGGCGTTGCCGAGACCCGGAACCGAGGGCGGCATGAAGGCGAAGACCACCGCGTCCTTGGCCTTCGACAGGGCGCCCATGGCGCGCCCAGCGATGGCCGTCGGCTTACGGTCGGCGGACTCGCGCTCGCTCCAGTCGCGCAGCCGGACGAAGGCCATGCCGGCGTTCTGGCCACGGCCCGCGAAGTTGAAGCCGGCAATGGTGAACAGGCCCTCGACGCTGTCCTTCTCCTGCTCCAGGAAATAGGTCTCGACCTGCTTGGTGGTCTCCATCGTGCGCTCGATGCTGGCGTTTGGCGGGGCCGACCACAGCACGAACATGGTCCCACGGTCCTCCTGCGGCAGGAAGGAGGAGGGCATCTGGAGGAACAGGTAGGCCAGACCGCCGACGATCAGCGCGTAGGCGAGGCCGTAGCGCCCGAGCCGCGACACCGCCCCGCGCACGCCGCGCAGATAGACGCGGCTGCTGGCGTCGAAGCCGCGGTTGAACAGGCCGAAGAAGCCGCGCTTGGGGTGGCCGTGGCCCTTCGCCACCGGCTTCAGGATGGTGGCGCAGAGCGCCGGGGTCAGCACCAGGGCGACCAGCACCGACAGCGCCATCGCCGACACGATGGTCAGCGAGAACTGGCGGTAGATGGCGCCGGCGGAGCCGCCGAAGAAGGCCATGGGGACGAACACGGCGGACAGCACCAGCGCGATGCCGATCAGCGCGCCGGTGATCTGGCCCATCGACTTGCGGGTCGCCTCGCGCGGGGGCAGCCCGTCCTCGCTCATCACGCGCTCGACGTTCTCCACCACCACGATGGCGTCGTCGACCAGCAGGCCGATGGCCAGCACCATGCCGAACATGGTCAGCGTGTTGATCGAGAAGCCGAACAGCGACAGCACGCCGAAGGTGCCGAGAAGCACCACGGGAACCGCGATGGTCGGGATCAGCGTCGCCCGGAAGTTCTGCAGGAACAGGTACATCACGGCGAAGACGAGGATGATCGCCTCGATCAGCGTCTTGACAACCTCGTGGATCGACAGCTCGACGAAGGGCGTCGTGTCGTAGGGGTAGATGACCTCCAGCCCTTCCGGGAAGAAGGCCGACAGCTCCGCGATGCGCGCCTTCACCGCCGCGGCGGTGTCCAGCGCGTTGGCCCCGGTCGCCAGCTTGACGCCCAGGCCAGCCGCCGGCTTGCCGTTGTAGCGGGCGGTGATCTCGTAGGTTTCCTGCCCGATCTCGATGCGCGCGACGTCGCGCAGCCGCACCTGGCCGCCGTCGGGGTTGACGCGCAGCAGGATGGCGCCGAACTCCTCCGGCGTCTGCATGCGCGACTGCGCCATGATGGTGGCGTTGATCCGCTGGCCGGGCACGGCGGGGGCGCCGCCGAGCTGGCCCGCCGACACCTGCGCGTTCTCCGCCTTGATGGCGTTGGTGACGTCGATGGTGGTCAGCTGGTGGCTGTTCAGCGCGTCGGGGTCCAGCCAGATCCGCATGGCGTGCTGCGGACCGAACACGGTGATGTCGCCCACGCCCTCGACGCGGCTGATCGTGTCCTGGAGGTTGGAGGCCACATAGTCGGCGATGTCGCCCTGGCTCAGCCGTCCGTCGCTGGACACGAAGCCGGCGACCATCAGGAAGTCATTGCCGGCCTTCGACACCTGGAGGCCGCGCTGCTGCACCTCCTGCGGCAGGAGCGGCGTGGCGAGCTGGAGCTTGTTCTGCACCTGGACCTGGGCGATGTCCGGGTTGGCCTCCGGCTCGAAGGTCAGGGTGATGGTGACGTTGCCCGACGAATCGCTGTTCGAGGACATGTAGCGGAAGTGGTCGAGCCCGGTCATCTTCTGCTCGATGACCTGGGTGACCGTGTCCTCCAGCGTCTTCGCGGACGCGCCGGGGTAGCTGGCGGTGATGGACACCGTCGGCGGGGCGATCTTCGGGTATTGCTCGACGGGCAGGCCCAGGATCGCCAGACCGCCCGCCAGCATGATGACGATGGCGATGACCCAGGCGAAGACGGGCCGGTCGATGAAGTATTTCGACATGGATCGGTCCTCGGTCTCAGCGCGCCTGCGGTCCGGGCAGGGCCGCCACGGCGGCCTGGGCCGGCACCGGCTTGACCTCACCCCCCGGCTTCACCTTCTGCAGCCCCTCGACCACGATGCGCTCGCCCGCCTTCAGACCGTCGGAGACCAGCCAGGCGTTGTTGATCGCCCGCTCGGTCTTGATGGTGCGCGGGTTGACCTTGTTGTCATCGCCGACCACCCAGACGCGGGCCGAACCGTCCGGACCGCGCTGGACCGCCTCCTGCGGCACGGCCAGCGCGTTCTGGGCGACGCCCTGCTCGACGCGGGCGCGCACGAACAGGCCGGGCAGCAGCTCCTGGTTCGGGTTCGGGAACACCGCGCGGAGCTGGACCGAGCTGGTGCCCGGATCGACCGACACGTCGGAGAACTGAAGCTCGCCGCGCTGGGGATAGGGGGCCTCCGCCGCGTGCAGGAACAGCGAGACGGGGATCTTGCCGGGCTCGGCCGGGCGGATGCGCCCGCTCTCCATGTCCTGGCGGAGCTGCATGAGCTGCGAGGCGGTCTGGGTCACGTCCACAAAGATCGGGTCGAGCTGCTGGACGGTGGCGAGCGCCGTCGCCTGGTTGGCGGTGACCAGCGCGCCTTCCGTCACGGCGGACTTGCCGATGCGGCCGGAGATGGGGGCGAAGACCTTGGTGTAGTCCAGATTGATGCGCGCCAGATTGTGGGCGGCCTTGGCGGCGGCGAGCTGCGCCTCGTTCTGCTTCAGCGAGGCCATGGCGTCGTCGTAGTCCTGCTTGCTGACGACGCTGTTCTTGACGAGGTCGTTGTAGCGGGCCGCCTTGTTGCGGGCGGCCTGCAGGTTGGCCTCCGCCTTCTGGATGTCGGCCTGGGCGACGGCGAGGTTGGCCTCGTAGGTGGCCGGGTCGATCTGGTAGAGCTGGTCGCCCGCCTTGACGTCACCCCCCTCGGTGAAGAAGCGCTTCAGCACGATGCCGCTGACCTGCGGGCGGATCTCCGCCACGCGGAAGGCCGCGGTGCGGCCCGGCAGCTCGGTGGTGACGGACAGGCTCTGCGGCTGGATGGTCGCCACCGCGACCTCCGCCGGACCGGGCGCCGGCTGGCCCCCGGCGGCGTGCTTCTTGTCCTGGCAGGCGCCCAGCACCACGGTCAGGGAGGCCGCCACGGCAAGAGACAGAAATGCGTTCCTGTTGAACATCCGTTCCTCGTGAAAACGCCGTGATGCGGCGATGAAATGTCCTAATGAGCCGGGAATCTCCCACGTTCCGCCCGGCTTTTTTCGGGACCGGCGGAAAAGGCCGGTGCGTGCGGACGGTGCGAAATGACCCCTTTATTCGTACTGTCTCATACAGTACACTGTACCGGACGATACATTCAGAATGACCGTTCGCGCAAGGGGGAACCGCAATGCCCGACAAGGGGGCATCCACACCGTTCCAGGGCGGAATCGCTGGAGGAGGAATCGCCAGCCTCGGCATCAACAGCTTCGACACGCCCGGCTGCGGCCCGCGCGGCCAGGCGCGTTGCCGGGCGCTGCTCGACGCGGCGGCGGCGCTGTTCGTGGAGAAGGGATTCGCGCTGACCTCGCTGTCCGACATCCTGCGGCAGGCCGGCGGGTCGCGCACCACGCTCTACGAGCATTTCGGCGACAAGGAGGGGCTGTTCCGCGCGGTGATGGAGCGGCACTGCGACCGCGTGCTGGAGGAGATGTCGGCGATGCGCGCCGCCGGCCCGGCGGCGATGGCCGAGGAGCTTGAAGAGAATCTGTACCGCGTCGGCCTGCACATCGCCGGCACGCTGACCATGCCGGAAACCACCGCCATCCTGCGCATCCTGGTGTCGGAAGGCGGGCGCATCCCCGACATCGCCCAGGCTTTTTTCCAGGTCGGCCCGGAGAAGACCATCGGCTGGCTCGCCGACTGCTTCCGTGAACTGTCCGAGGCGGGGCGCCTGCGCATCGACGATCCGGAGGGGGCCGCCCACGCCTTCATCGGCATGGTGGTCGGCGACCTGCTGACCAAGCGGCTGATCCTTCCGGACGAACCCGTCTCGATGGAGGAATTGGAGCGTTACGTCCGTCAGTCCGTGCGGTTGTTCCTCGCAGGGACGCGGCCCTGACCGTGGACGGTGATTGTGGGGAGAGCGGCGTATTGCCGTCTTGCCAGCGGGGGCGGCACGGGTCATAGCTCCCGCGACGATGCGCGCGCTGGCAGCGGCTGCCCCCACCCTAACCCTCCCCCGCTTCGCAGGGGAGGGGACATATTCTCCCTCCCCCGCCCAGCGGGGGAGGGCCGGGGTGGGGGCAAGGGCTGCCAGCGCCTAAGGAAAAAACCGATGGACCGGGGAAACGCCAGGGAATTGATCGACAAGGACACATCCACGGTCGGCCCGCGCGGTCGGGCGCGCCGGCAGGCCCTGCTCGACGCGGCGGCGGCGCTGTTCGTCGAGAAGGGCTTCGAGAAGACCACGCTGACCGACATCATCGGCCGGGCCGGCGGCTCCCGCGCCACCCTCTACGAGCATTTCGGCGACAAGGAGGGGCTGTTCCGCGCGATGATGGAGGAGAACAGCGCCCGCATCCAGGAAGGGCTTGCCGCCATCCAGGCCGACGAGCGCGCGGCACCGGAGGACGGGCTGACCCGCTTCGCCCTGCACCTCGTCGCGGCGCTGTTCGACGACCGCACCATGGCCATCGTCCGCGTGCTGGTGTCGGAAGGCGGGCGCATCCCCGACATCGCCGAAGCCTTCTTCCGCATCGGCCCGGAAACCGCCCAGCGGCGGCTGGCCGACTATCTGGCACGGCAGACCGCCGCCGGCGCCTTGTCCGTCGCGGAACCGGAAGCCGCCGCCCGCGGCTTCATCGGCATGATCACCGGCAACATCCTGCTGCGCCGCCTGATCCTGCCGGAACAATCCTTCTCCAGGGAGGAGGTTGAGCGTTACATCGGACGGGCCGTCGCCCTCTTCCTGACGGGCGCCCGCCCCATTGCGGAGCACTGACCTTGGGCTGAGGACGGCGCAGCCGGGCGCAGGAAAGCGTTAGGACCGAAGGACAGGCATTGCAACATACTGCGGTATGTTAGGGTTCACACGATCGCTTCCTTCATCCCATCGGCCCCCGGGCCGGGACGGTCGATCGTGTCCATGGTTCGCTGGCTTCTGCTGCTCGTCTTCACCCTGGCCCCGCTGATCGGGTTCGAGGTCTATTCCCACACCCGGCTGCGGGCGGAGCGGGAGGCCGAACTCGGTCAGGAGGCGTTGCGCCTGCTCGACCTGATCCAGACCGAACAGCAGCGGATCGTCGACGACATCGAACACATCCTGGCCACACTGGCGGAAGCGGACATCGCCGGCCCGGCCTGCCAGGAGACGATGGAGCGGTTGCGCCAGCGCCTGCCCAGCTACCTGACGCTGGGTTTCGCCGACCGGTCGGGGATCGTCCTGTGCTCCACCGACCGTCGGACCGTCGGGACCGGAAGCGCCGACCAGCCGCAGGTCCGGCAGGCCCTGTCCTCCGGCCTCTTCTCGGTGGGGGAGTATGTCGCCACCGAAGGACCGCACCACCGCGTCCTGCCCTTCGCCCTGCCCTACGCACGGGGCGGCGGCGAGAGCGGCAAGGAGGGTGGGAGCGGACCGGCGGTCGTCACCGCCCTGCTCGACCTCGATTGGCTGCGCCAGTATCAGGCGCGCAAACCCCTGCCGCCGAACGTGACCGTCCTTTTGGCCGACCGCGCCGGCACCGTCCTCGTCCGCGTGCCGGACCTTCAGGGAATCGTCGGCCAGCCGCTTCCCGAGCGGCTCGGCCTGTACCTCAGCGGCGCGGAGACGGCGACGGCGCTGACCGAGGGGCTGGACGGGACGCCCCGCGTCACCGCCTACTCCCCACCCGGCGCCAACGGCAGCGGTCTCGCCATCGCCGTGGGGATCGACCGGGCCGCCGCGCTGCGCACCGTCGACGTGGCCACCCTGTGGTCGTGGTTCCCCTTCCTGCTCATCCTGCTGCTCACCCTGACCGGAACCGCCTGGGCCATCGGGCGCCTGACCCGCCAGCGCGAGACGGAGCGGTCGCTGCTGAAGGCGGTGCTGGAGCATCTGCGCGCCGGCGTGGTGGTGGCCGAGGCGCCAACCGGGCGGGTGATCCTGCACAACAGCGCGGCGGAACGGCTGATCGGCCAGCCCCTGGGCCGGATCGACCGCATCGAGGACTATCCCCGCCCCTTCACAGGCGGCCTTGTGGAGGCTTCTCCGGAGCTGCCGCTGGTCCGCGCCCTGCGCGACGGCGCGGTGGTGCGGCAGGAGGAGCTGCGCCGCGATACCCCCGCTGGCCCGATCACCTGCTTGGCCGACGCCGAGCCGGTGCGCGACCCCGACGGCTGCATCACGCTGGCCGTCGTCACCCTGACCGACATCACCGAGCGCAAGGCCGGCGAGGAAGCCCTGCGGCGGAGCGAGACCCGCTTCCGCGAGCTGGTCGAGAACACCCCGGTGATGATGTGGATCAACCGGCCGGACGGCGGCCGGGAGTACTACAACGCCGCTTGGCGCTCCTACACCGGGCGCAGCCTGGAGCAGGGGGAGCGCTGGTCCTACATCCACCCCGCCGACTACCCCCGGCTGCTCGACTGCCGCGAGCGTGGCATCGCCGCGGGCGAATCCTATGGCTTCGACGTGCGCATGCAACGCCACGACGGGGTTTACCGCTGGCACGTCTGCCGGATCAACCCGATGCGCCAGAACGACCAGATCATCGCCTGGGTCGGCACCGCGGTGGACGTGCACGACAGCCGCATGGCCCGCGAGGCGGCGGAGCAGGCCGACCGCTCCAAGAGCCGCTTCCTGGCCGCCGCCAGCCACGATCTGCGCCAGCCAATGCAGTCCATGTTCTTCTTCGCCGAGGCGCTGCACAGCCACGTCCACTCCCCGCGCGGGCGCGACGCCCTGGCGATGCTGGAGCGCGGGATGGAGACGCTGAAGGGCCTGCTCGACAGCCTGCTCGACGTCTCGCAGCTGGACGCCGGGGTGATCGAGCCGCGGATCGAGGACATTCCCGTCAAGCCGCTGCTCGACGACATCGGGTCCGCCTATGCCCCGGTCGCCGCCGCCAAGGGTCTGGATCTCCAGGTGGTGAACCACCATGACCTGACCGTGCGCAGCGACCGCAACCTGCTGGGGCGGATGGTCCGCAATCTGGTGGAGAACGCCATCCGCTACACCGAGCGCGGGGTGATCCGCCTGGAATGCCACCCCCTGGACGGTCACGCCGGCATCCAGGTGCGCGACACCGGCATCGGCATCTCCGGCGAGCAGATGTCCTGGATCTTCGAGGAGTTCTATCAGGTCGGCAACCCCGAGCGGGACCGCAACCAGGGGCTCGGCCTCGGCCTCGCCATCGTGCAGAAGCTGTCGGCCCTGCTCGGCCACCCGGTGGAGGTGCGCTCCGAACTCGGCAAGGGGTCGGTGTTCCGCATCTCCGTTCCCCTCGGCGACGCCACGGAAAGCCCGGCTCCGGTGCTTCCACCCCGCGAAACGGAGCACGGGCGGCTGGCCGTCCTGATCGACGACGACGCCATCGTCCTGATGGGGCTGCGCTCGATCTTCCAGGACTGGGGCTACGACACCATCGTCGCCTCATCCACCGAGGAGGCGCTGGAGCGGCTACGGGCGGCGGGTCGGCGGCCCGACGTGATGGTCGCCGACTACCGCCTGCGCGAGCGCAAGGTGGGCACCGAGGCCATCCTGAAGATCCGCGAACTGGCCGGGGCGCCGGTCCCCGCCGTCCTGCTGACCGGCGATTCCGGCCCCGACGTGATGCAGGAGGCCGAACGGCACGGGATCGGCGTGATGTTCAAGCCGGTGACCGCCCGCCTGCTCCAGGAGGCTCTGACCCGCCAGACCGGCACCGCCGCCTGACGGTGCGGAGCGGGCCGAATCTCCCGACGACCAGTCCTCCCGACGACCGGCTACAGCCCCCGCACCGTCTGGAGCCCCCGCCGCACTTGCTCCGAATCGTAGGGCTTGCGCAGGACCAGCACGTCGCGGAACTCCTCTGGGAAGATCGCGGACTCGCCGTAGCCGGTGGCGAACAGGAAGGGGATGCCCAGCTCGCGCAGCCGCTCCGCCACCGGGAAGGAGGTCTCGGTTCCCAGATTGACGTCGAGAAGCGCCATGCCCGGCGGGTCGTCGGCGATGGCGACCAGCGCCTGACGGACGCTCGCCACCGTCTCCACCCGCTCGGCGCCCAGCTTCAGCAGCATGTCCTCCGCGCTCATCGCGATGATCATGTTGTCTTCCAGAAGCAGCACCGTCCCGCCCAGCGGGATGTCTGCCGCCGCGCAGGGCGTCACCGCCGCTTCGATCACCGCCGCCGGGCGTTCCGGCGCCAAGCTGACATGGATGGCCGGTATGGTGAAGCGCGCCTTCAGACCGGCCAGGGCGTAGGTCACCGTCGCCTCGCCCTTCAGCTCGTGCGGGACCGAACGCTCGATGATGGTGGTGCCGAAGCCCTGGCGCGTCGGCGCCTGCACGGGCGGGCCGCCGCTTTCCTCCCAGCAGAGTTCCAATGCGTCCCGGTCGTCCAGGCTCCAATGGACCTTCACCCGGCCGCCGCTGTCGGCGAAGGCGCCGTATTTGGCGGCGTTGGTCACCAGCTCGTGCATGATCAGCGCCATCACCGACAGGGCCGGCGGCGACAGCAGCACCTCCGGCCCCGACAGGACCACCCGCTCCGCCCGGTGGCCCAGATAGGCATCGACCTCCGCCGCGATCAGGGGGCGCAGGGGGGAGGGTTTCCAGTTCTCCGCCGTCAGCTGGTCGTGTGCGCGCGCCAACGCCTGGATGCGACCGCCGACGATCTCCGCGAACTCCTCGACACGCGTGACCCCGGCCCGGCTCTGGACCAGCAGCGCGCGGACGAGGCTGAGGATGTTGCGCACGCGGTGGTTCAGCTCGGCGATCAGCAGCTCCTGCCGCTCGCGGGCCGTTCGGCGTTCCTCCTCCGCCTGGTCGGCCAGCCGCAGCACCACCTCCATCAGCGTGATCCGCAGGGAGTCGGCGATGCGCAGGTCGGCCTCCGTCCAGGGCTCCGACTGGCCGAGGACCGTCTCCTTCCACGCCTCGAAGCTCTTGCGCGGGGTCAGCCGCTGCCCGTTGGGACCGGCTTCCACCGGCTTGTCCGGGTTGCCGGCCCAGGTGACGGTGCGGACCGACTCCTTGCGGAAGAAGATGATGTAGTCACGCGGCTTGCGCGATACCGGGATGGCCAGCATGCCGGCGGCGCGCTCGGCGAAGTCCACGCCGGGCTGGTGGACCTGCGCGATTTCGCTGGTGGCGAAGACGCGGCTGGCGTGTGCCCGGTTGAGCATGCGCACCAGCCCGAGCAACTCCTCCGGCGTCGGGGTGCTGCCGTCCACAAGGGTCTGACCGCCCAGCACGATGGCGAAGCCGTCGCTGCGGATGTAGTGGCCGACCTCGCCGCGCAACCGCTCCAGATTCTCCATGGAGGAGGCGCCGTCCGCCATCACCGCCATGATGCGGGTGTGGAGCAGATGCGCCTTGGCCTCGTAGGCCTCCTCGCGGTCGCGCTCGACGCCCTCCAGAAGGAAGGAGAACATCTGTCCGTACAGCTCGGCCGCCGTGCGCCGCTCCAGCGACAGCCGCCGCGGCACCATGTTGTGGCAGGCGAACAGACCCCACAGCTTGCCGCGGCGCAGGATCGACACCGACATCGAGGCGGCGACGCCCATGTTGCGCAAATATTCGCAATGGATGGGCGACACGCTGCGCAGAACGCTCATCGACAGGTCGAGCGGTTCGCCCTCCGGTCCGAGGGGCGGCAGGATGGCCGCGGACGGGGCGTCCACGTCGTTGATGCAGCGCAGCCAGTTCCGTTCGTACAGCGCGCGGGCCTGCTTCGGGATGTCCGAGGCCGGGTAGCGCAGCCCCAGATAGGAGGGCATGCCGCGCACCGCGGATTCCGCGATCACCTCCCCCGCGCCGTCGCGGTCGAAGCGGTAGATCATCACCCGGTCGAAGCCGGTCAGCGACCGCAGCTGCCGCGCCGCCTCCCGGCAGCAGGAGTCGAAATCGGGGGTGCGCTGGAGCCGTCCGATCATCGCGCGGACCATGGAACCGACGTCCAGTTCGCTGTCCGGCTCGCTCGGCTCCGCCTCGACGATGATCGACTGGCCGGACAAATGGACCGCGATGTCCAGCGGCAGCGCGTTGGCCGACAGCTTCACCCGGAAGGCGCGCTCCACCGACCCGTTGATGAGGGAGAGCTGGAGCCGCCCGCGGATGGCGTGCAGCGCCTCCTCGTCCATCACCTCGCTCAGGGGAAGCCCCAGCAGAGCGTCGGGCTCCACCCCCAGCCACGCCCCGATGTTGGACGAGGCGTGCTTGACGATCCAATCCGTCGACAGCGCGATCAGGAATCCGCTCGGTTGGATGGACCCGACGAGATGGATCGGCTCCCGGTCGCAATTGCTCAAGTCTACGCCACCGTTCATAGCCGCACCACCCGCGTCATTCGGTCACCATCGTCATTGTTCCGGCGTTCCTCAAATTTGTCCCATGCATCCGGGTGGGCCGATGATTTGCCGATCCCTTGGCTTATTCCATGCCAACACACCGAAGCGGTCTTAAAGCACGTCGTGTCGGTAAAATAATCCAAAATCGAAGGGGGTCCAATACCATCCCCCTCGGCAAAAAGCCCTACACGCCGGCCAATCCATTGGGCGGGTGTGCCTGCGGCATTTTGGCCGAAGGGCCGCCCCGCCCCGCGAAACAGGCTTGCCTTTCAATCTGATATACTAGTATTTTATTTTGCGAAGGACAGACGCGCAGCCCGGCCGGCCCAAGCCCGCCCGCGCCGCGAGCGCATCCCCAAGAACCGCACCGACCGCCGCGCGCCGCACCGTCACGCCGGCCCTGGCGCGGCGGTCTTACCGATGAGCGCCCGCGCGCCGCGCCCACCGTCCCCGCCCTCTTTTGCGGAGCCCGTTTCGATATGACCGCCCCCACCTCCCCGATCCGCCGCTTCCGGCAGACGAAGATCGTCGCCACGCTGGGTCCGTCCTCCTCCTCGCCGGACATGATCCGCTCGCTGTTCGAGGCGGGCGTGGACGTCTTCCGCCTGAACTTCAGCCACGGCTCCCACGACGACCACGGCGCCCGCGTGCGCGCCATCCGCGCCCTGGAGCGCGAGCTGGAGCGGCCGATCGCCATCATGGCAGACCTCCAGGGGCCGAAGCTGCGGCTCGGCCGCTTCGCCAACGGTGCGGTGGAACTGACGGTGGGCCAGCCCTTCCGCCTCGACCTCTCCACCGAACCGGGCGACGCGACCCGCGTCGGCATGCCCCATCCGGAAATCTTCGCCGCCCTGCGCCCCGGCACCGACCTGCTGCTGGACGACGGCAAGGTGCGGCTGCGCATCGCCGCTTGCAGCCCGGACCACGCCGACACCGTCGTCGTGGCCGGCACCAAGCTCTCCGACCGCAAGGGCGTGAACGTGCCCGACGTGCTGCTGCCGCTGTCGCCGCTGACCGCGAAGGACCGCGCCGACCTCGTCTTCGCGCTCGACCAGGGGGTCGACTGGGTGGCCTTGTCCTTCGTGCAGCGGCCGGAGGACGTGGCGGAGGCGCGCAAGCTGGTCGCCGGGCGGGCCGCCCTGCTGTCGAAGATGGAGAAGCCGCAGGCCATCCAGCATCTGGAGCGCATCGTCGAGCTGTCGGACGGCGTCATGGTCGCCCGCGGCGACCTCGGCGTGGAAATGCCGCCGGAGGACGTTCCGAGCATCCAGAAGAGGATCATCCGCGAGGCGCGCAAGGCCGGAAAGCCGGTGATCGTCGCCACCCAGATGCTCGAGTCGATGATCGGCGCCCCGGCCCCGACCCGCGCCGAGGCGTCGGACGTCGCCACCGCCGTCTTCGACGGGGCCGACGCGGTGATGCTGTCGGCGGAAACCGCGTCGGGCTCCTACCCGGTGGAGGCGGTGTCGATGATGGACCGCATCGCCCGTCGGGTCGAGCACGACGACCTCTACCGCACGATGATGGACGCCCAGCACGCCGACCCGCAGGAGACGGCCGCCGACGCCATCACCGCGGCGGCGCGGCAGGTCGCCCACACCATCCACGCGGCGGCCATCGTCACCTACACCACCAGCGGGTCGACCACCCTGCGCGCCGCCCGCGAGCGGCCGGAGGTGCCGATCCTCTGCCTGACCGCGACCGTCGCCGCCTCGCGCCGTCTGGTGCTGGCCTACGGCGTGCACAGCGTTCTGACCGAGGACATCCAGAACTTCTCCGACATGGTGCACAAGGCGACCCGCATCGCCTACGCCCACGGTCTGGCGGAGGACGGGCAACGGCTGGTCATCACCGCGGGCGTGCCCTTCGGCATGGCGGGCTCGACCAACATCCTGCGCATCGCCTGGGTGGAGCGCCCCGTTCTTCCGCCCATCCATTCGGGGGCCGGATACTCGCAGTACGCGCAGGAGTCCCGGTCAGATCAATTGACCCCGGTCATGGCCGACGCCGGGGCCTGACATAGGATGGCACACAGCGCCGGTGTCGCAATGAAGCGGACACCGGCGCCCATTCACGAGGTGCCTCATGCTCAGCCCGATTACCCCCCAACCCGCGCACGCCGCCGGGACGGGCGCATCGGTCCGCGGCTGGGTCCATTCGGTGGAGACGGGCGGCACGGTCGATGGGCCGGGTTTGCGCTACGTCCTGTTCCTGGCCGGATGCCCGCTGCGCTGCCAGTACTGCCACAACCCCGACACCCGCCACATGCACGACGGGTCGCCGGCCCAGTCCTCGGACGTGCTGGCCGACATCGCCACCTACGCCGACTTCCTGCACCGCGCCCATGGCGGCCTGACCATCAGCGGCGGCGAGCCGCTGGTCCAGCCGGAATTCTGCGCGGCCATCTACCGCGGCGCCAAGCAGCTCGGCCTGCACACCGCGCTGGACACCTCGGGCTTCCTCGGCAGCCACGCCGACGACCATCTGTTGGCCGACGTCGATCTGGTGCTTCTGGACATCAAGGCGTTCAAGGAGGCCACATACCGCGCGGTGACCGGCGTGCCGCTGCGCCCGACCCTGGAATTCGCCGAGCGGCTGTCCGAGATGCGCAAGCCGGTCTGGCTGCGCTACGTGCTGGTCCCCGGTCTGACCGACCATCTCGACGAGATCGAAGGGCTGGCGGAATTCGCCGCCGGCCTGGAGGTGGTGGAGCGGGTGGACGTCCTGCCCTTCCACAAGATGGGCGAGTTCAAATGGAAGCAGCTCGGCCTGCCCTACGCGCTGGCCAACACCGAACCTCCCCCGCCGGAGCTGACCGAGCGGGTGCGCGGCATCTTCCGGACGCAGGGCCTGAAGGTCGTGTGAGACGCCGTACGAGACGAGGAGCACCTTCATGGACACGCATTCCTTTCCGGAGGCGAACCCACACGCCTCCCCGGCCATCTCCCCTGCCGCCGCCCCGCCCGCGTCCTCCCTCGACGCGCTGATGCCCGACGCCATCGCGCTCGCGGCGGAGAATCTGGGCGTCAAGAAGGCCAACTACGACGGTGCGACGCTGTTCGCCCTGGCCGTCCTGGCCGGCGCCTTCATCGCGCTGGGCGGCCTGTTCGCCACCGTCGCTATGTCGGGGGCGGAGGGCATGCTGCCCTATGGGGTGACCCGGCTGCTCGGCGGTCTGGTCTTCTCGCTCGGGTTGATCCTGGTCATCGTCGGCGGCGCGCAGCTCTTCACGGGCGACGCACTGATGGTCATGGCCTGGGCCAGCGGCCGGGTGAAGACCGGGCGGATGCTCCAGGTCTGGACCATGGTGTGGCTCGGCAACTTCGTCGGCGCCGCCGGCACGGCGCTGCTGGTCTTTCTGTCCGGGCAGTACGCCTTCGGCCACGGGGCGGTGGGCGCCTCGGCGCTCTACTTCGCCACGGCCAAGGCCGGGCTGCCCGCCGGGCAGGCCTTCTTCCTCGGCATCCTGTGCAACGTGCTGGTCTGCCTGGCGGTGTGGCTGGCGCTCGGCGCGCGCAGCGTGACCGACAAGATCATGGCGATCGTCTTCCCGGTCAGCGCCTTCGTCGCCGCGGGCTTCGAGCACTGCGTCGCCAACATGTATTTCGTGCCGCTGGGCCTGCTGATCGAATGGGGCGCCCCCGCCTCCTTCTGGGCCGATCTGGGCCGCGCTGCGCCGGTGATCCCGGTCGGGCAGTTCCTGCTGAACCTCGCCGCGGTGACGCTCGGCAACTGGTTCGGCGGAGCGGTGCTGGTCGGCGCCGTCTACTGGTTCATCTACCGCCGCCCGAGCCGCCGCACGGCGCATTGAGCGGCGTTGTTTGCCCCCACCCTGACCCTCCCCCGCTCCGCAGGGGAGGGGACCATTCTCCCTCCCCTGCGTCAGCGGGGGAGGGTCAGGGTGGGGGCAAGGTCAACCCATTCCTTCACCCCCCGGGGCACCCATGGCCCAGCCCATCCCCAGCCATCTCCAGGCGCGCAGCGGCATCGTCTCCATGCTGCTGGCGGTGTTCCTCTACGCGGTGCTGAACGCGCTGGCGAAGCATCTCGCGGCGGACTACCCGCTGGCCGAGGTGACCTTCTTCCGCAACGCCTTCGCCCTGCTGCCCGCCACCGCCATGCTGGCCCGCGCCGGCGGCTGGCGCAGCCTGCGCACGGAGCATCTCGGCGGTCATTTCTGGCGGGCGGCGATCGGCCTGACCTCGATGGTCCTGCTGTTCCTCTCCTACCACCTGATGCCGATGGCCGACGCGGTGGCGCTGTCCTTCTCCGCCCCGCTGTTCCTGACCGCGCTGTCCGTGCCGGTGCTGGGGGAGCGGGTCGGCCCTTACCGCTGGGGGGCGGTGGCGGTGGGCTTCGCCGGGGTGCTGGTCATCGTGCAGCCGGGAAGCGGCATGCTGAACACCGGCGCGCTGGTCGGGCTGAGCGCCGCCGTCGCCTACGCCTTCGCCATGATGGCGATGCGGCAGCTGGGGCGGACGGAGGCGCCGGTCACCACCGTCTTCTACTTCACCGCCTTCTCCACGCTGCTCAGCGCCTTCGCCCTGCCCTTCGTCTGGACGATGCCGACGGCAGAGGGCTTCGCGCTGATGGCGGCGATGGGGCTGGTCGGCGGCGGCGCGCAATATTTCGCCACCCGCGCCTACGCCCTGGCCCCCGCTGCGGTCATCAGCCCGTTCAACTACGCCGGAATCCTCTGGGCCTGCCTGTTCGGCTGGCTGTTCTGGGGCGACTGGCCGGGAACCCATGTGCTGGCCGGGGCCGCCATCGTCATCACCAGCGGCCTGCTGATCCTGATCCGCGAGACGCGCCGCCGGGCCGAAGCGGAGACGTGCGACACTTCGCCCAGGGTGTCCCACACTTTGCCACTCAGCACCGGGCGCAAACACTAATATATTAGCTTTCACACGTTCACCGGGGCGCCGGCCCATGTCCGCGCGACCCGCCTGTCTGACGAGGTGGCTCATGCCATCGGACACACTCACCGCCGCCGCGCCGCGGCAGCGCCGGCTTGCCACGGTCCGGCCCGCGCCGCGCTCCGCCTCTCCCATCTACCGCGACCTGCGGAACGACATCCTGGGGATGCGCCGACGACCCGGCGAGCCCATCGCCGAGGCGCGCATCGCCGCAGCCTACGGCGTCAGCCGCACCCCCGTGCACGAGGCGGTGCTGCGGCTGGCCGACGAGGGGCTGATCGACGTCTTCCCGCAGTCGGGCACCTATGTGTCCCTGATCCCGGTCGCCGCCCTGCCGGAGGCCGGGGTGATCCGCAAGGCGCTGGAGGAGGCCACCGTGCGGATGGCCGCCATCCGCGCCACCCCTGGCGACATCGCCCAGCTGCGCGCAGCGCTGGAGGAGCAACGCGACCTCTGCGCCGCCTGCGACCGCGACGGCTTTCACGAGGCCGACGAGAGCTTCCACGCCCTGCTCGCCGAGATCGCGGGATTCCCCGGCTTCTGGGTGCTGGTGGAACAGGTGAAGGTGCAGGTCGACCGCTGCCGGCGCCTGACCCTGCCCGTGCCCGGCCAAATGGCCAAGGTCATCGCCGAACACGACGCCATCGTGGAGGCCATTGCCGTCCACGACCGCGAGGCCAGCGTCGAAGCGCTCGGCGCCCATCTCGACGGACTGCGCTTGGCAATCGACGATTTGCGCGCCGCCGCACCGCTTTATTTCACTGACGCGCCCACCGCCGCGGGACGTCAAACCCCGCCCCGGTTTTAATCCACACCCGGCTTGCGACATTTTGGCATCACGCTTTCCAGCCTCCGTTTTGTGCTTGCCTCGAAAGCTGATATATTAATATAACTAGCGCAGCGGGATGTGGCACGGACGTGAACAACCGACGCCGCCCGCTCATCAGACAACACCAGGGCAGCCGCGCGGAAGAACACCGCGGCCGCTTCGGAACAAAGGACAAGAACCGCCCAGCTTCACCCCCGTCGGCACACGCCGATGGCGCCGGGATTTTGCGCCCTCATACCCTTCGGGGTTCTTTTTTGCCCTCGCCTTCGCAGCGCTGTTATTCGAAGCGCACAGCCGAACAGCCGGGGCCTCTTCCGAACTCTGCAACTTATTCGTTTGTCCATTTTCGGCGGGCCGACACCCCGCCTCCGCTCCAACAGGCACTTCTCCTAAGGCAGGAGTACGGTCCATGAAGAACACTTTCCGCCGCCTCGGCATGGCGCTGCTGGCCGCCTGCGCCGCAGGCGCGCTGCTCACCGCCCCGGTCTCGGCCCGCGACTTCCGGTCGGCCGACATCCACCCCGGCGACTACCCGACCGTCGAGGCGGTCAAATACATGGGCAAGCTGCTGAGCGAGCGCAGCAACGGCAAGCTCGGCGTCAAGGTCTACCCGAACGGCGCGCTGGGCAACGAGCGCGACACGATCGAACAGATCAAGATCGGCGGCCTCGACATGATGCGCATCAACGTGGCGCCGCTGAACAACGTAGTGCCGGAGTCGATGGTCGTCGCCCTGCCCTTCATCTTCCGCGACACCGACCACATGCACGCCGTTCTGGACGGCCCGATCGGCGACGAGATCCTGGCCGCCATGGAAAGCCAGGGGCTGATCGGTCTGGCCTTCTACGACAGCGGCTCGCGCTCGCTCTATTCCAAGAAGCCGGTGTCATCGCTGGCCGACCTCAAGGGCATGAAGATCCGCGTCCAGCAGTCGGACCTGTTCGTGTCGATGATCGAGGCGCTGGGCGCCAACCCGACGCCGATGCCGATGGGCGAGGTCTACACCGGCCTGAAGACCGGCATCATCGACGCGGCGGAGAACAACTACCCGTCCTACGAATCCTCGCGCCACTTCGAGGCTGCCAAGTACTTCACCCGCACCGAGCACGCGATGGCGCCGGAAGTGCTGGTCTTCTCCAAGGTCACCTGGGACCGCCTGTCGAAGGACGACCAGGCCGCCATCCGCAAAGCCGCCAAGGACTCCGTCCCCTACATGCGCAAGCTGTGGACGGAGCGTGAAGAGGCCTCCCGCGCCATCGTCGAGAAGGCCGGCTCCCAGATCAGCGACGTGAAGAACAAGCAGGAATTCATCGACGCGATGAAGCCGGTGTTCGCCAAGTTCGCGAACACGCCGAAGCTGCAAGGCCTCGTCCAACGCATCCAGGACACGAAGTAGGCAGGACACGAAGTAAGGCACGCGGTCGCGGCGCCGGCCAAGTCCGGCCGGCGCCGCCCCCCGCGGGAAGGACGGCATCATGAGCATCGAACTTGAATTGGAAGAGGTCCGCCCCCTCGCCGCCCCACGCTTGTTGACGCGGGTGAACGCGCGTCTGGCGCGGTCGGGGATGTGCGTGGCGATGGTCGGCCTGATGGCCATCGTCTGTGTGGTGTTCTATCAGGTCTTCGGCCGCTACGTGCTGAACGACTCGCCGACCTGGGCGGAGAGCCTGGCCATCGTGCTGGTCCTCTACGTCACCCTCATCGGCGCCGCCGTCGGCGTCCGCGACGCCGGACACATCGGCCTGGAATCCTTCCTCGTCATGCTGCCCGACGCCATCCGCCGCAAGGTCGAGATCGTCATCTACGCCCTCGTCGGCGTCTTCGGCGCCTGCATGGCCTACAACGGCTGGGTCCTCGGCAACTCCGTCGCCCCGTACTTCATCCCCAACCTGCACGTCTCCGAAGCCGTCCGCTACATCCCGCTCGTGCTCTCCGGCGTCCTGATCGTGCTTTTCGCCATCGAACACGTCGTCGCCATCATCCGCGGCGAGGAGGTCGCACCATCATGGAACTGACCATCCTTTCCATCAGCTTCTTCGGCTTCCTCGTTCTGGGCATTCCGGTCGCCTTCGCCATCGGCCTGTCGGCGCTCTGCACCATCCTCTACGAAGGCCTCCCCGTCGCCGTCATCTTCCAGCAGATGATGTCCGGCATGAACGTCTTCTCCTTCCTCGCCATCCCCTTCTTCGTCTTCTCCGGCGAGCTGATGCTCCACGGCGGTGTGGCCGACAAGATCGTCGCCACCGCCAAGAACATGGTCGGCCACATCCGCGGCGGCCTGGGCATGTCCAACGTCGTCGCCTGCACGCTCTTCGGCGGCGTCGCCGGCTCCCCCGTCGCCGACGTCTCGGCCATGGGCGCGGTGATGATCCCGATGATGAAGCGCGAGGGCTACCACGCCGACTACGCCGTCAACGTCACCACCCACGCAGCCCTGGTCGGCGCGCTGATGCCGACCAGCCACAACATGATCATCTACGCGCTGGCCGCCGGCGGCAAAGCCTCCATCGGCGCGCTGATCGCCGCGGGCATCGTCCCCGCCCTGCTGCTGATGGTCTGCAACCTGGGTGCGGCCTACTACGTCGCCGTCAAGCGCGGCTATCCCCCCGGCACCTTCCCCGGCTGGTCGATCCTGGGCCGTTCCTTCGCCGCCGCCGCCCCGGGCCTGCTCATCGTCGTGATCATCCTGGCCGGCATCACGTCCGGCGTCTTCACCGCCACCGAGTCCGCCTCCATCGCGGTGATCTACGCGCTGCTGCTCACCACCTTCGTCTACCGCACGCTGACCTGGGACCACTTCCTGGCGGCCGCCGCCAAGACGGTCAAGACCACCGGCGTGGTCCTGCTGCTGATCGGCGTCTCGACGATGTTCCAGTACATCATGGGGCTGTATCAGGTGGCCGAGATCACCGGCGAGCTGATGGCCGGCATCTCGACCAACCCGCTGGTCATCTTCCTGCTGATCAACATCATCCTGTTCCTGCTCGGCACCTTCATGGACATGGCGAGCACGATCCTGATCTGCACACCGATCTTCCTGCCCATCGCCATGCAGTACGGCATGGACCCGGTGCAGTTCGGCATCGTCATGCTGATCAACTGCGCGCTCGGCCTCAACACCCCGCCGGTCGGCACCACCCAGTTCATCGGCTGCGCCATCGGCGAGGTCTCCGTCGGCCAAGTCATGCGCTCCATCACTCCCTTCTACGGCGCGCTCTTCGTCACCCTCCTCCTCGTCACCTACGTCCCGACCTTCTCCCTCTGGCTCCCGCACATGCTCATGCGGTGACCGGGCGTCCCAACCGCCCCCGACTGCACACAATGGATACCGCGGGGCGCTCCGATCATCGGGCGCCCCGCCGCAATGGAGACGAATCATGATGACCGCCGAACTCTGGCCGCAACTCGTCGCTTTCGGGCAGGTGGTCGCCATCGACCTCGTTCTGGCCGGCGACAACGCCATCGTGGTCGGCATGGCCGCCGCCGCCGTCCCGGCGGAGCAGCGGCGCCGGGTCATCCTGTGGGGCATCAGCGCCGCCATCGTGCTGCGCATCATCTTCGCGCTGATGACCACGCAGCTTCTCGCCATCATCGGGCTGACCCTGGCCGGCGGCGTGCTTCTGCTCTGGGTCTGCTGGAAGATGTTTCGCGAGCTGCGCTCCCAGGGCGCCGACGAGATCACGCCGGAGGAGGCGCTGGACGCCCCCGACGTCCTCCCCGGAACGGCCTCGATCACCGACAGCACGGCCGTCGCCGCCGCGGGCGCCGCGACCGTCGGCGCCGCCGTCTGGCAGATCGTGGTGGCCGACGTGTCGATGTCGCTTGACAATGTGCTGGCGGTGGCCGGTGCTGCCAAGGAGCATCCGACCGTGCTCGTGCTCGGCCTGCTGCTCTCGGTGGCGTTGATGGGCGCCGCCGCGAACGTAATTGCACGTGTTCTGCACAAACATCGCTGGATTGGTTGGATCGGTCTTGCGATCATCACTTATGTTGCGCTCGACATGGTCTGGCGGGGCTCGAACGAGGTTCTGGCCCACACGGCCTGGCTCGGCTGACGGGAAGACAGGGATAAGGCCTGCCGCGGACGGCGTGCGGCGGCGCCAACGAGAAGCAAGACCGCCGTTGGGGAAGAGATGACATGTCCAAACCGTTAGAAATTGCCCAGGATAAGGCGGTGCGCCCAAGCCGGCTGGGGGGCGTTCAGGGGCGCCTGTTCACCGGTGTCGGCGCCGTGATGTGCTGCACGCTGGTCGCCATCGGGGTGGCGCTGACCGGATACGCCGGCTTCGGCCGGACGCTGCAGGTCATCACCGCGGAGGCCGTGCCGTCCGCGCTCGGCGCCCTGCGGGCGGCCCAGCACGCGGGCCGCATCGACGCGCTGGCTCCGGCCTTCCGCTCCGTCACCAGCAAGGAGGAGAAGGCGGATCTCGCGGCGCGCATCGCCATGGAGCGGCACGACTTCGAACGCGAGCTGCGCGATCTGGCCGACCTGGAGCAGAACAGCGCCAACGCCGCGTCCCACGCCGGCAATCCGTCCGAAACCGCCGCCGCCAGCAGCGCCGCCCAGGCCCTGCTCGCCAATGTCACGCTGCTCGATCAGGCGGCGGACAAGCGGATCGGGCTGAGCGACCGCCGCTCCGAACTGCTGGAGCAGGTGGTCATCGCCACGCGGCGCCTGTCGCAGCTCGTGGCGCCCTGGAAGTCGATCCACGGCAGCGGCGTGGACATGCAGCGCGCCGCCTTCCGGGACGACACCCGCCCGGCGGAGGAGCGGCTGAAGGCCGGCGAGGAGTATCTCCAGACCGAGGAGCAGCTCGCCATCGTCCGCGGCATCGACGACGGCGCCACCACCGTCCGCGGCCTGCTGACCGAAGCCGCCGCCAGCTTCGATGAAAACCGCCTGTCGATCATCGAGGCGCAGACGCGCATCCTCGTGACCACGATGACCGCCAACTCCGGACAGCTGCCCGAAGCCTCGCGCGAGGCGATGGCCGAGCCGCTGAAGGCGATCGAAACCCTCTCGATCGAGCCGAACGGGCTGATTCCCACCCGTCTGGCCGAGCTGGAGATCCTGAAGGCGCAGCGGGACCTGCTGACCAACAACCTGAGCCTGTCCGAAGCGCTGTCCATGGCGGTGGTCAACCTCGTGCACACGCAGGAGGGCGCCATCACCACCGCCGCCGAGGACAGCGAGAAGGCCCTGTCCAACGGCACGATCCTCCAGATCGGGGTCGGCGTGGTCAGCCTGCTGCTGTCGGCGCTGGTCATCCTGGTCTTCGTGCGCCGCATGGTGGTGCGCCGCCTGCTCACCCTTCAGGGCGGGATGGAGAAGATCGCCGCCGGCGACCTCGACGTGACGGTTCCGTCCGGCGGCCGCGACGAGATCTCCGCCATGGCCCGCACGGTCGAGGTCTTCCGCGAGAACGCCCTCGCCAAGCGCCGGCTGGAGGCCGAGCAGATCGAATCCGCCCGCCGCGCCGAGGAGGACCGCAAGCGCTCGCTGGAGGAGATCGCCAGCAGCTTCGAGGGGGCCGTCGGCAGCGTGGTCAGCCGCTTCGTGGCGGAATCCACCGAAATGGAGGAAAGCGCCCGCAGCATGTCGGTCACGGCGGAGGAGACCAACCGCCTCGCCACCAGCGTCGCCGCCGCCACCGAGCAGACCTCGGCCAACGTGGAGACGGTCGCCGCCGCGTCGGAGCAGCTCACCAGCTCCATCGAGGAGATCACCCGCCAGATCACCGAATCCACCAACATCGTCCGCGAGGCGATGACCCTGGCCGAGCGCGCCAACGGGCAGATTGGCGGCTTGGCGGACTCCGTGCAGAGCATCGGGCGCGTCGTCGATCTCATCAACGACATCGCCAGCCAGACCAACCTGCTGGCGCTCAACGCCACCATCGAGGCGGCCCGCGCCGGGGAAGCCGGCAAGGGCTTCGCCGTCGTCGCCAACGAGGTGAAGGCGCTGGCCGCCCAGACCGCCCGCGCCACCGGCGAGATCGCCGCCCAGGCCGCGGGCATCCAGAGCGCCACCGGGGAGGCCGTGCAGGAGATCCAGGCGGTCGTCCAGGTGGTCACCCGCGTCGGCACCATCGGCGCCACCGTCGCCGCGGCGGTGGAGCAGCAGAGCGCGGCCACCAAGGAGATCGCCCGCAACGTCCATCAGGCGGCGCTGGGCACCACCGAGGTGACGCAGACCATCGCCGGCGTCAACGCCGCCGCCGACCGCAGCGGCACCGCCGCCCGCACGCTCCTCGACAAGGCCCACGACCTCGCTGACGGCGCCAACGCGCTCAACCGCGAGCTGTCCGGCTTCCTCCAGCGCGTCCGCGCGAGCTGATAAGGACGCCCTTCCCCGCGGCAGTGCGCGGGGAAGGGCGTTTCTCCCTTACTCCGAGATCACGATCTGGCGTTCGCGCCCGCCCTTGCCGACGATCTTCAGCACGCGGCGGCCGCGCTCGTCGCGGCTGGATTCGTCCAGGACGACCCGCCCCAGCGCAGCCAGCAGGTGCAGAAGCTCGCTGTTCGAGGCCACGCCGAAGCCCTTGCGAAGCTCCGCCAGCAGGACCTCGGTCTCATCGCGCGTCGTCACGGGTCTTGCCCTCCGGCTTTTGATTGCGGGCTTCAGCCTGCCGTAGGACGGCCGCCGCTGTCGAGTGCCCTGAAAGCGCAAGACAACAGCTTGACGGGCGGCTTGCCAGCGCGCCCTCCGGCCACTACGGTCACTGCCCGTATCGTCACCCCCGCGCCCGACGGCGCCGGCGGACCAGTCAGGAGAGGCAGCATGGCAAAGACAGGCAACGGGCGGAACGGCGCGGGCAAGCCGACCACCGGAACCTTCACGGGCACGCCGGCGGAGCGCCTGGTCCGCTATTGGCGCAACAGCGACCGCCGCTTCGACGAACTGCTCGACGAGACGCTGGACGCCGGTCGCCAAGCGGTGCTGGAAGCCGCGCTGGACAAGCTGCGCGAGGAGGAACAGCCGGAGTTCCTCGACGAGGTGGAGACCATCGCCGAATCCGTCCGCCGCACCGACGCCCAGGGCGACGACATGATCGCCACCCTCTTCTGGCTGGCCGTGGAGGTGTCCGGCGACCTGTCGCAGCCACCCGCCGTGGAAACCATCGAAGAGGCGCTGGATTCCACCGGCCTGCTGGAAACCGCCGCCGACACGCGCCTGCTGCCGGTCTGGCTGGAGCCGGAAGCGCTGGTCTATCTGGAGGCCGCCGACCGCCGCACCCTGCTGCGGCGCATGCTGGATTCGACCGACGCGGCGCTGCGCTTCGTCCGCGAGGGCGACCTGCTGGCCGATCCGGCGGACGCCGGCACGCGGCTGGTCGGCGTCGTCGGGCTGATCGAGGAGGAGGCGGAAGCCGTCGAGGCCGCCGGCGAGGATGCGGTTCCCGATTTCCTCGGGCTGGCCCGCATCGGCGAGGACGGCGAACCCGAACTCGACCCCGCCGAGGAGACCCGCATCCGCGAGGCGCTGACCCGTTTCACGGCGGCCATCCAGGGCGCCGACCCGCGCGTCCAGCGCTGCGAGCCGGCCGGTGGGCTGAACGACCTGCTCGACCTGATCGCCGAGGCCGATTGGACGGACAATGGCGAACTGGCGGAACTCGCCTCCTTCATCGACGTGGCGAGCGACGAGACGGCGGACGCCGTGGTAGACGCGGTGGTGACCAGCACCGCGCACGGCCTGTTCGTCCGCGCCTTCAACGCCGACGGGCGGCTGCTGGACGAGCGGGCCTTCACCCTGCAGGGCGACGAGGCCGCCCAGGCCGTCACCCTGCTCCAGCAGCGCTGCCGGAGCGTGACCAAGGAGTAAAAAGAGGCGGTTCCCGGGCGTCTTGTGACGGGACGCCCCTTCGCCACCCTGTTGTTCGGCGCGGAAATCGGGTACACCCCTATTGGCAACCCGGTTTCCTGTCCCCACCCCAGTCTTGGAGCTTCTTCGATGCGCGACCAGTCACTCTCCATCGCCGAGGCGGCGGCCTGGCTGAAGTGCTCGGAAGCCGAGGTGGAGGAACTTGTGCAGGCGGGCCGGCTGCGCGCCGACCGGATGGAGCCGGCGATCGACCGGATCTCGCTCAACACCGTCATCGTCCTGGCGGAGAGCCTGCCGGTCGAACGCCGCATCTTCGAGGTGCGCGAGGCCGCCGGGCGGATGGACTCCTCCGAATCCCGCGGCCACTACCCGTCCCGCCCTTCCGGCGGCATGGACCAGCGCCCGCCGGTGGTGGTGGAACGCCGCCCCTCGCGATCCTTCACCCCCCGCTGACGGCGGCAGCCAAAGCCAGGGCTTGAATCAGGCGCCGCCGGGCGGATACCCCGACGGCGCCCGAGTTCTGTCAGCTCAGACCAGTTCGACGCGCAGCGCGGTCGGGCCGCCGTCGCCCGGCACGGCGACGAAACGCACGTCCTCGCCGTCGGCCACCACTTCCAACCCGGACTGGCGCAGGATTGCGCGGTCGAAATAGACGCCGATGCCCGTCTCGTCGTCCCACGGGTCGATCAGGCCGGACTGGCTGTCCAGATTGTACCAGCGCACGGTGCCGTAGATCATCTCACCGGTGGGCACCGGCATCAGGGCCGGGGCCGACCGCTCGCGCCGCGGCTTGGGCTCGCGGATGGCCGCCGGGGCGGCGGGGCGCACGGCCTGGGGATCGCCGCCCTCCGGCTGGCGCTGGCGGCGCTGCTTCGGCGCGCGGGCCGGCTTGGCCTCCGCCGGGTCCGCGGGGGTGATGGAATGGATGGCCACGACCTGCGGCCCCTTCGGGGTCTCGGCGATGTCGCAGACGAGGCCGGTGCCCTCGGTCAGCGACACCTCGCCCAGCGAGGCGAGAACCCGGGAATGCAGAAACGCCTCACCGCTTCCGTCGGCGAAGCGGACGAAGCCGAAGCCCTTGTCGGCCTTGTACCATTTGACGACCGCCGTAACCTGCTGCTTTTGCTCTTCGCTCACTCTGGACACTCGATGCATGGAGGACAACCGGTCCAACAGTGACCGGATTTGTCGATCCGCGCAATGCGGCATCCGTTCGCCGCCCCCGCAATCGCACTTCGGTTCCACCCTTTCCCACGGGAAGGAGCCGCCCCCGGCCGCCGGCCCAACGGACCACCGCAGCAAAAGAGCGGAAAATTTTAAGTAAACGCACAAAAACGCTCTTTAAATCCGCTTTAAAAGCCGCCCTGTACTCTCCCCTCCGAAGTCCATCGCGGAGAATCCCGTGGCTCGCTTCCGGCCCAACCGATTTAGGATGAGGATCTCCCGATGAGCCTGTTCAGCGCCATGCGGTCCGGTGTGAGCGGCATGTCCGCGCAAAGCTCGCGGATGGCCGCCATTTCGGACAACATCAGCAACTCCGCCACCATCGGCTACAAGCGCGCCGCGGTCGACTTCTCGACGCTGATGACCTCCTCCGGCTCGACGAGCAACTACTCCGCGGGCGGCGTCCGCTCCAACGTGCATTATCAGGTGTTGAAGGACGGGACCATCCAGGGCACCCAGTCCGCCACCGACATGGCCATCGAGGGGCGCGGCTTCTTCGTCGTCGCCGACAACGCCGGCACCACCGGAACCTCGCCCGGCTACGCGCTGACCCGCGCCGGCAGTTTCCTGCCCGACGACCAGGGCTTCCTGCGCAACAGCGCCGGCCAGTATCTCCAGGCCTGGAAGCTGGGCCCGGACGGCAGCCTGCCCGCTGTGAACCGCAGCAGCTTCGACGGGCTGAGCGCCGTCTCCATCGCCGGGCTGGCCTATGGCGGCAGCAAGACGACGCAGATGAGCTTCGCCGGCAACCTGCCGGCCCAGGCCACGGACGGCACCAGCTTCGACACCTCCACCTCGCTCTACGACGGGCTCGGCAACCCGCTCGACGTCACGATGACCTGGACGAAGACGGCCAACCCGAACGAATGGACGCTGTCGGTCACGCCGCCCGCCGGCTACACCGCGACGCTGTCGACCAACACCGTCACCTTCAACACCACGGGCGCCAACGCCGGCCTGCCGGCGGGTGCCCTGCCGCAGATCACGCTGACCTCGCCGGCCAACCCGACGCCGGACACCGTCAACGTCACGGTCGGCAACCTGACGCAGCTCAACGGCGATTACGTGCCGCAGTTCATGGGCGACGGCGCCCGCGCCGGCCGCGTCAGCACCGTGGACATCGACAAGGCGGGCACGCTGTGGGCCGTCTACGACAACGGCGCCCGCCAGCCGCTCTATCAGGTGCCGGTCGCCGATGTGGTCAACCCCGGCGGGCTGGTCCCGCAGGACGGCAACACCTACACGCTGGGCATCGACAGCGGCACGATGACGCTGAGCAACGGCAACAGCGGCACCGCCGGCTCGGTCGCCGGCTACGCGCTGGAGCAGTCGAACGTCGACATCGCGGAGGAGCTGGTGTCGCTGATCGAGACGCAGCGCGCCTACTCCTCCAACGCCACGCTGGTGCGCACCGCCGACGAGATGGTGGACGAAACCACCCGTCTGAAGCGCTGACGGACGGGAAAGGGGATAGCCCGCCATGAGCCTCCAACTGGCCCTCAGCGCCGCCCTCTCCGGGCTGCGCGCGACCCAGCAGCAAGCCGCGCTGGTCTCGCACAACATCACCAACGCCACCACCGCGGGCTTCGTCCGCAAGGATCTGGCCGTCTCCACCGCGATCAGCGGCGGGCGCGGCCAGGGCGCGCGCGTCGACGGCGTGCTGCGCAGCGTGGACGAGTTCCTGATCCGCGACGCCCGGTTCGAGCAGAGCCGCTACACCGCGCAGGAAACCCGCGCCTCGGCGCTGGCCGACTACGCCACGGCGCTGGGCCAGCCGCAGGACGAGCGGTCCGTCTCCACCGCCCTGGCCAAGCTCCAGCAGTCCTTCAGCCAGCTCCGCAACCAGGCGGACAACGAGGCGGCGCGCACCGCCGTGGTGGATTCCGCGGAATCGCTGGTGCGCCGCCTGCACGACACCGCCGCCGCCGCCATCACCGTGCAGAACGACGCCAAGGCGCGACTCCAGTCCTCGGTCGACGAGGTCAACCGCTCGCTCGTCCGCATCGGGGAGCTGAACAGCGCCATCGCCACCCAGAAGGCCAAGGGCGCCGAGACCGGCGACCTGATGGACGAGCGTGACCGGCTGCTCGATCAGGTGTCGAGCGAGATCGGCATCCGCACCCACACCCGCGAAAGCGGGGAGGTGGTGGTGATGACCCGCAACGGCCAGACGCTGCTCGACCGCGAGCTTCCCATGGGCTCCCAGCCGCTGCAGCTCGTCGGCGGCGATCTGGTGGCTGGCGGCAAGATCATCTCCGACAACCCGGATCAGGACATCCAGAGCGGGCGCATCATGGGCTACGTCCAGACCGCCCACCAGGACATGCCGCGGGCGCTGGCCCAGCTCGACGAGCTGGCGGCGGGCATCGTGCAGCAGTTCCAGGCGGCGGAGGCCGACCCCACCCAGCCCGGCCTGTTCACCGACGCCGGCACCGCCTACGGCGCGACGGAAGGTCTGGCCTCGCGCATCGCCGTCAACGGCAGCGTGCGAAGCAACCCCTGGATGGTGCAGAGCGGCGTCCAGGCGGGCGCGCCGCTGGCGTCGGGCGACACCACGCAGATCGACCGCTTCCTGAACGCCTTCTCGGCCACCCGCAGCTTCGCCGCGGCGGACCTGCCCTCCTCGGCCACGCTGGGCGACTACGCCACCGGCATGGTCTCCACCCAGCAGGGCTACCGCACCACCGCCGAGTCCGAGATGAAGACCCGCAAGATCAGCGCCGACGCGCTGCAATCGGCGCGTCTCAACCGCGACGGCGTGAACGTCGACGACGAAATGCAGAAGCTGCTGCTGATCGAGCAGAGCTACGGCGCCAGCGCCCAGGTGCTCCAGGCCGCCGGGCGGATGCTCGACACGCTGCTCCAGATCCGGAACTGACGCCATGCTCTACAACGCCGTCTCCACCCTCGGCCTTTCCAAGCGCCTGCAGACCGCCAACACCGAGCTTCAGCTCGAACGGCTGCGCAACAACGACGAGATCGCCAGCGGCAAGCATTTCGACGTCGCCAAGGCGTTGGGTGCGCGCACCGGGCAGGCCATCGCGCTGCGCAACCTGTATGACGAGACCGACCAGACCCTGAAATCCACCGCCCTGCTGCAAGGCCGGCTGGGCACCATGGACAGCGCGCTGACCAACATCCTGTCCGCCGGGCAGGACGTTCTGGCCGCCGCCTCGGTCGGGCTGGGCCAGCCCTCGCCCACCGGCAGCTCGCTCCAGGTGCGGGCCCGCGCCATGCTGGAGCAGGTGGTTGGCATGCTCAACGCCTCCTCCGGCAACGGCTACCTGTTCGGCGGGGTGGAGGTGAAGACCGCCCCCATGCGCGCCGTGCAGGGCGACGAGTCCGGCCTGCCCTCGCCCATCCAGATCGTGCAGGACACCATCGCCGCGGCCACCGGAGGCACGTCATCGCCGCAGACCCCGGCCGAGACCGCCGCTGCCGTGGCGGCTCTGGACGACCTGTTCGCGACACCGTCGGCCTCGCCGCTCGGCTTCGAGGGCGGGTTCTACCAGGGGGCGCCGTCGACCGCACCGCGCCTCAGCGCCCGCCTCGACCGCACGACCGAGATTCCCTACGGCATCCAGGGCAACGACCCGGCCATGCGGGACCTGCTCCAGGGCCTCTACATGCTGGCCAGCGTCGACACCAGCCAACTGCCGCTGGACGCCTACAAGCCCTACATGGAGGCCGCGGTCGCCAAGGTGTCGGGCGGCATCGAGGGGGTGCGCGACGCCACCGCGCAGCTCGGCATCCACCGCGCGCAGCTCGACGACATCGCGGCGATGAACACGACGCAGCTCCGCATCCTCAACGACCAGCTCGACGCGATGGAAAGCGTCGATCCGGCGGAGGCCAGCCTGCGCATGAACCAACTCGAAGTGCAGATCGAGGCGACCGCGGCGGCCACCGCCCGCATCGCCCGGATGAGCCTCACCAATTACCTGTAGGACGGCACGGCCTCCCTGCGGGATGATGAAAGACGGTCTGATGAAGCATGGTCCGATCCGCCGAGCCCTCCGCGTGGCCGCGCTGGCCGCGGCCTGCCTGCTGGGCGCCGCCGCCGTGGCGGGCGACGGGCTGGCCCAGACGCGGGTAAAGGATCTCGTCACCTTCGACGGGGTGCGCCGCAACCAGCTCATCGGCTATGGCCTCGTGGTCGGGCTGAACGGCTCGGGCGACCGGCTGATCAACACGCCCTTCACCGAGCAGAGCCTGAAGGGCATGCTGGAGCGGCTGGGCATCAACACCCGCGACGAGGTGCTGCGCACCCGCAACGCCGCGGCGGTGATGGTCACGGCCTCGCTGCCGCCCTTCGCCCGCCAGGGCACGACCATCGACATCACGGTGTCGGCGCTGGGCGACGCCACCAGCCTGCTCGGCGGCACGCTGCTGGTCACGCCGCTGTTGGGCGCCGACGGGCAGGCCTACGCCGTGGCCCAGGGGTCGCTGTCGGTCAGCGGCTTCTCGGCGGGCGGCGTGGCCGCCAACGTGACCAAGGGCGTGCCGACCAGCGCCCGCATCGCCAACGGCGCCATCGTGGAGCGCGAGCTGAAATTCGCGCTGGACGAGACGACCGGCGTGCGCATGGCGCTGCGCAACCCCGACTTCACCACCGCCAACCGCATCGCCGACGCGGTGGCGCTGCGGCTGGGCAGCAGCGCCGTCCATGTGCTGGACGCGACCACCGTCGATGTGCGCATCCCGCCCCGCTACACCGGCGCGGTCGCCCGGCTGATCGGCGACATCGAGCAGCTCACCGTGCGCCCCGACGGCATCGCGCGGGTGGTGGTGGACGAGCGCAGCGGCACCGTGGTCATCGGCGACGACGTGCGCATCAGCCGCGTCGCCATCACCCAGGGCAACCTGACCGTCCGCGTGGTGGAGACGCCCCAGGTGTCGCAGCCGCAGCCCTTCTCCGACGGGCAGACGGTGGTGGTGCCGCGCACCGACGTGCAGGTGCAGGAGGGCAACGGGCGCCAGTTCGTGACCATTGGCGGCAACGTCAGCCTACAGCAGCTCGTCAACGGGCTGAACGCGCTGGGCGTCGGGCCGCGCGACATGGTGGCCATCCTCCAGGCCATCAAGGCGGCGGGCGCCCTGCACGCCGACCTGGAAATCATCTGACACCTCCGGCCGGACGACGACGCGATGGACATCTCCCCCCTTTCCCCAACCACCCCCGCCGCGAAACCCGCCGCCCAAACCCGATCCGCCGAGAAGGCCGGGCAGGAGTTCGAGGCGCTGATGGTCGGGCAGATGCTGGAATCCATGTTCGCCGGCGTGGAGACCGGCAGCGCCTTCGGCGGCGGCCAGGGCGAGCGGACGTGGCGCAGCTTCATGCTCCAGGAATACGGCAAGGCCATCGCCGAGGCCGGCACGCTGGGGATCGGCCGCATGGTCGAGGCCGACGTGGCCCGCCTCTACGGCCAGACGAGCGAAGGAACCAAGGGATGAGCCGCCGTTTCAAGGACCTGATCCGCGAATTCGCCCCCGACGCCAAGCCGGAGGCGGACACCGCCCCCATCGCTGCCCCGGAGCCCGAGAGTCCCGCGCTGGCCGACGGGCCGACCGCTGTGGTGATGACGGAGTTCCTCGACACGGTGGCGGAACTCAGCGTCCTGCTCGACGAGGAGACGGCGGCGCTCGCCGCCGGCGATCTGGAGGGGCTGGAGGTCTACGCCCGGCGCAAGCAGGCGATGGCCGACCGTCTGGGCGGCATCATGACCCAGGCGCAGTCGGGCACGCTGCGGCTGAACGACGACCTGCGCGCGATGATCCTGGAGCGGGTGGAACGGCTGGACCGCGCCATCAACGACAACGCGGCGGGGCTGGTCGCCATGCGCAAGGCCGTCCTGTCGATCAACCGCAGCCTTCTGGTGGCGCTGGAGAAAGCGGCCAGCGACGGCCTCTACGCCCCTTCCGGCCACGCCGTGCGCCCGGTCGAGCTGTCGGCGTCGGGCCTGAACGCCGAGCTGTAGACTCCGCCAATGCGGAGGGTTCCGCCGCCGGATGCGGGCGGCTATAGTCCGGCGTCCGCTTGGCCGCATCCTCCCGAGGCTTCCGCATGCCCGCAACCGACCGCGCCGGCTCTCCGTCGCTCGCCGTCTTCACCCATGGCGAGCTGATCGGCGACGCGCTCATCAAGATTCCCTTCGTGCGCGCCCTGAGGGGGCTGTTCCCGGACCACCGGATCACCTGGATCACCACCGAGGGCACCCATCTGGCGACCACGCTGCGCCCGATGATGGACGGGCTGATCGACGAGTTCCACGCCGACAGCGGGATCGGGCGCAGCCCGCTCGACCTGCTGAAGCGCATGCCCATCCGCGACCGCTTCTCCCTGGTGCTGGATACCCAGGCGCTGCCCTGGCGGACGCTGCTGGCGCGGCGGCTGAAGCACGACGTGTTCATCTCGGCCTGCGCCGGCTACCGCCTGTCCGACCGCCGCCCGCCACCCGGCTACGTGCGGCCGAAGCACGTGCTGGACCGCCTGTTCGACCTGCTGGAGGTGGCCGGCGGGCGGCGTCCCCCGCTGGACATGGCCGTCCCCATCCCAGCCGAGGCCGAGGCCGAGGCGCGTGCCGTCCTGCCCGACGGGCCGGGCTACGTCGCCATCGCGCCGGGAGCGGGCAAGCGGGTGAAATGCTGGCCGCTGGACCGTTTCGTGGAGCTGGCCCGCGCCCAGGCGGCGGGCGGGCGGGTGCCGGTCTTCATCCTCGGCCCGGCGGAGCTGGACTGGTTGCCCGAACTGCGCGCCGCCGTGCCGCAGGCGCTGTTCCCGCTCCAGGACGCCGAACTGGCCGAGCCGCGCTATTCCCCGGTGCGCACCATCGCGCTGACCCGGCGTTGCGCGGCGGCGGTCGCCAACGACAGCGGGACCAGCCATCTGTTCGGCCTCGCCGACGTGCCGCTGCTGACCCTCTACGGTCCGACCACCGCGGAGAAGCTGCGCCCGAAGGTGACGCGGGGCGCCGTGCTGACGGCCTCGGCCTTTGGCGGCCAGGAGATGGAGCGCATTCCCGCCGACGCGGCGATCAAGGAGGTCGAGGCGCTGATTCGTTTGTAATCCAGCAAACACCTTCGGCCGTCATAACCCTCTCCCCAGGGGAGAGGGGATTATAGAGGGTAGCGGTCCGGCTCTCGGATCAGCGCTTCACGGCGGGCGTGATCTCCCCCGCCTCCTCCAGCCGCCGCAGGCAGGCGACCAGGGCGCGTTGGAAGTTGCGGCCCTCGGAGGGCAGGTTCACCCCTTGGCCGGTCGTCCAGAACTCCACGAAGGCGCAATCGGCCGCACGGTCCGCGGTCGGCCATTCGACGGTCACGCCCAGCCCAAGCTCCGCCGTGCGGCGACGGCTGTCGGTGACCAGGATCTTCGCTTCCCAATGCATCCCGCCGCTGCCCGCCTCGGCGCGGCGGTGGCTCCACAAGCGCAGGTAATCGCGGAAGCTCTCGGAGGAGCGGTCGTGCTGGACGTAGGCGCTGCGGTCCACCACCGCAGGGGCGAGACGCAGCGCGTAGCGGGCCTGGGCGAGCGCCTGGGTCACTTCCGGGATCAGCCGGTCCATTTCCGCGAAGCTGCGCCGCACGTTGTCGGCCAGCGCGGTGGCCAGCGCCTCCCCCTTCAGCGCGCCGGAGGCGGCGCGGTCGGAGCGGTACATCTCGAACAGGTCGTCGCCGTCGCTCATTGCCGTGATGCGCCGCGGAAGGGAAGGATTTCTTTCGTCTACCGCCAAACCCGTTGAGAAGACATTAAGCGGACTTCCAATCCATTCGGCGTTCGCCCGATCACGCCCGCCCGATCACGCCCGTTGCGCCGGCTGCGCCGCCCCGCCGTTCTTCAGACGCAGCACATACATCATCACCTCCGCCACCGCTTGGTAATGCTGGAGCGGAATCACCGCGTCGACCTCCGACGCGGCGTAGAGGGCGCGGGCCAGCGGCGGATTCTCGATCACTGGAACGCCGTTTTCCTCCGCCACCGCGCGGATGCGCAGCGCCACGAGGTCGGCCCCCTTGGCGAGGCAGACCGGCGCCGGCATCTTGGACCGGTCGTACTCCAAGGCCACCGCGAAGTGGGTCGGGTTGGCGATCACCACCGTGGCGCGCGGCACGTTCGCCATCATGCGGCGTTTCGAGCGGTCGCGCCGGATCTCGCGCAACTTCGCCTTCAGATGCGGGTCGCCCTCGGTCTGCTTGAACTCGTCCTTCAGCTCCTGGAAGGTCATGCGCAGGCGCCGCCGCCATTCCAGCCGGTTCCACAGCACGTCCACGGCGGCCATCACCACCGTCGCCAACAGGACGGCCAGCAGCAGCCGCAGGGTCAGGTCCCGCAGCAGGTCGGGAAGCGCCGCAACGTCCATGCCCACGATCCCCTCCGTCCAATCGATGTAGGGCGCCACGGCGAACCAGACGGCGCAGGCGATGATCGCCAGTTTCACGAGACTCTTCACGAATTCGACCAGCGCGTGGCGCGCGAAGATGCGGCGCCAGCCGCTGAGCGGCGACAGGTGCGACAGCTTGGGCCGGATGCGGTCGCTCGCCGCCAGCAGCGGCCCCTGACCCACCGCCGACACCACCGCCCCGCCGACCAGCAGGCCCAGCACCGGCAGCATCGCCACCGCCACCCCGCCGATCAGCCAGCGCAGGCTGTTCATCACGTCGTAGGGACCGCCGTCGAGCCGGATGTCGTTCGGATTCTCGATCAGCGGCAGCAGCACCTCGGCGATGCGCGAGGCGGCGAGCGGCCCGCCGGCCGCGGCGATCAGCCAGGCCGCCGCCATGGTGGCGGCCAGACCGACGTCGCGGGCGCGGGGGACGTCGCCCTTCTCCATCGCCTCGCGCAGACGCTTCTCGGTCGGCTCCTCGGTTTTCTGTTCCTCGTCCTGGGTGTTGTCGGACATCGCCGCCCCCTCACCGCCCCCTTCTCATCGCCCGCCGAGCCAGCCGGCCATTGCGGCGAGCGCGGCGGTGACCATGGCGCCCGCCGTCACCAGGAAGACCAGCATCCCGCCGCCGACCATCGCCGGGGTGGCGACGAAATAGACGGGCATGGAGGGCATCACCCGGTTGACCAGGGCCAGCGCCATGTTGGCGATCATGCCGAACACCAGGAACGGCGCCGCCATCTGCACCCCCAGCCGGAAGGTGAAGCCGACGAGCTGGGCGTAGCGGCCCGCCACCATGCCGGGATCGGGCAGCGTCGCCGCCGGCCAGCTTCCGTAGGAGCGCACCAGCGCATCGATCATCAGGTAATGCAGGTCGAGCGCGAACAGCAGAGCCAGCCCGGCGATGACCAGCGTGCCCGATAGGATCGACCCGCTCTCGAACCCCGCCGCGTCGGTGCCGAAGGGGTTGGCGAGGCCCATCGCCTGGGCGGCGATGTTGCCGGCGACCTGAAGCGACGCCAGGAACAGCTTGGCCCCCAGCCCGAGGAAGGCGCCGGCCACCGTCTCCGCGAAGATCTGCTCCAGCATCACCGCGGCGTCGGGCGGCAGGCGGTCGGGCAGGCCGGGCACCGTCGGGGTCAGCGCCAGCGCAACGGGAATCGCGATGCACAGCCGCACCCGCGGCGGCACCGCCAATTCCCCGAAGCCCGGCAGCAGGCTGACCGCCGCGGCGACGCGGGCAAAGACCAGAAAGGCGCGGTAGACCTCCAGGCTGAGCAGGTCGGCGAGCGTGTCCATGACCTTTCCTTCAGACCTGGTCGATCGTCTTGACGGACACCTTGCGGTGCAGTTCGGCGTGGCTGATGACCGGGGTCATCGGGCTGACCCGCTCCAGCAGGGAGCGCACGAAGGGCCGCACCTCCGCCCCGACCAGCAGCGCTGGCCAGACCTGGGGCGTGGCGTGCTTCTGGATGGTGATGCGCAGCGCGGTCAGGAATTCCTGCACCTGGGTCGGCGGCATCGCGAAGCGGCGGTCCTCGCCCTCGGCGATGACGCTCTGCTGGAGCGCCTGCTCCCAGCGCGGGGTCAGGACGATGACCGGGACGAAGCCGTCGGGTGCCGTCAGCGACTGGCAGATCTGCTGGCCGAGCCGAGCCCGCACATGCTCGGTGACCAGCGTGATGTTGCGCGTCCAGTTCACCGCCTCGGCGATGGCCTCGACGATGGCCGGCAGGTTGCGGATCGACACCCGCTCCGCCAGCAGCGCCTGGAGCACGCGCTGCACCACCACCAGCGTGATGCGCGACGGCACCATGTCGGCGATCAGCTTCTGGTACTCCCGCCCCAGCCCGTCCAGCAGCTTCTGCATGGCGGCGAAGGTCAGCAGGGTCGAGAGGTGGTCCTTGATGACCTCGGTCAGGTGGGTGGTGATGACGCTTTCCGGGTCGACCACCGTGTAGCCCTTGGCGATGGCCTCCTCGTGCCGCGCCGGGTCGATCCAGCGGGCCTGGAGGTTGAAGGTCGGCTCCCGCGTCGCCTCGCCGGGCAGGTCGGGGGCCGCCCCGCCGGACGGGTCGATGGCGAGCAGCTGCTTGGGCCGCACCTCGCCGCTCGCCACCTCGACGCCCATGACGCTGACCACATAGCCTTTGGGCGGCAGGAAGCTGCTGTCCTTGATGCGCACCGACGGCAGGATGAAGCCGAATTCCTTGGCGAAACGCTTGCGCAACGTCTTCACCTTGCCGGTCAGCGGCCCGTTCTTGTTGAGGATCAGCGGGACGAGGTGGTTGCCGACCTCCACCTTGACCTCGTCCACCTTCAGCATGTCCTCCACCGCCTCCTCGGCCGGGGCGGTCGGGGCCTTGCGGCTTTCCTCCAGCCGGGCGAGCGCGGCGCGACGCATCTTGCCGCGCATCGCGTACCAGCCCGCCGCGCCGAAGCCCCCGCCCAGCAGGACGAAGGGGGCGGCGGGCAGGCCCGGCGTGACGCCCAGCGTGCAGAGCAGCCCGCCCGCCACCATCAGCGCCTTGGGATAACCGCCGAGCTGGGCGAGCACCGCCTGATCGGCGGAACCGACGTTGCCGCCCTTGGTCACCAGCAGGCCGGCGGCCAGCGAGACGACCAGCGCCGGGATCTGCGTCGCCAGACCGTCGCCCACCGTCAGGATGGTGTAGACCGACGCCGCGGATTCGAAGGACATGCCCTGCTGGGCCATGCCGATGGCCATGCCGCCCAGCACGTTGATCGCGGTGATGACCAGCCCGGCCACCGCGTCGCCGCGCACGAACTTCGACGCGCCGTCCATGGCGCCGAAGAAGGTGCTCTCGTCCTCCAGCTCCTTGCGGCGGCGGCGGGCCTCGACGTCGTCGATCATACCGGCGGACAGGTCGGCGTCGATGGCCATCTGCTTGCCGGGGATGGCGTCCAGCGTGAAGCGCGCCCCGACCTCGGCGATGCGGGTGGCGCCCTTGGTGATGACCACGAAGTTGATGACGATCAGGATGGCGAAGATCACCACGCCGATCACGAAATTGCCGCCCATGATGAACTGGCTGAAGCCCTCGATCACATGGCCGGCGGCGGACGGGCCGGTGTGCCCGTGGCTGAGAATCAGGCGGGTGGACGCGATGTTCAGCGCCAGCCGCAGCACCGTGACGACCAGCAGCACGGTCGGGAAGGACGAGAAGTCCAGCGGCCGGGAGATCCACAGCGAGACCATCAGGATCAGCACGCTGACCGCCAGCGACAGCGCCAGCCCGAGGTCGAGGAACCAGGTCGGCACCGGCAGGAACAGCACGGCCAGCACCAGCACGATGGCCAGCGCGAACAGCACGTCGCGGTTCGCCAGCCCGGCATCGCCGAGGCTGGTCATCCGGTTCCGAAGGGTGTCCGTGAAAGCCATGCGGGAACTCCAGGGTGCGGCACCGTTGGTACGCTAGCGTCCCGCGGTAAAACCGGCTTTTACGTCGGGGTCAGTCCGCGCCCGGCAGGAGGGGTTTCACCGCCGCGTTGGCGTAGAGGCTGGACAGGAAGGACAAGCGGCCCAGCTCCGCCCGGCCCCAGGCGGGCAGCGCACCGGGGGCGGCTTGGGAAGTGGCCACTTGCGGGCCGGCGGCCAGCGTCTTCAGGTAATCCATGGCGCCGGCCACCCAGCGCCGGTTGCCGCCGACCCGCTCGCGGTAGGCCGCTCCGCGCTCCGACTGGGCGGAGTGGTAGCGGGCGATGGCGGCGTCCAGCGATCCCTGCGCGCGGTGCAGGTCGCCCAGGAAGCGCGCGGCGTAGCGGGCGTTGGCGCGCGGGTCGAAGGCGGTCTCCAGGTCGGGAAAGGCGTCGGGGTGCCATTTCAGGTTCACCTGGAGGCAGCCGACGTCGATGGAGCGCGTGCCCCGCGCCTGCGCGGCGCGCACGAAGGCGATGGCCTCCTCGCGCGTCGGAAAGTACTGGGAGGCGCCTTCGGTGTTGACGGTCCAGGGCCAGACGGTGAACAGCCGGTCGGCGGTCATCCGCCCGGCCTCGGTGAAGCCCATGGCGAGCAGCATGTGGTCGGCCACCCCCGCTTCGCGCTCCGCCGCCAGGATGGCGTCGATGCAGGCGGCCTCCGGCGGCAGGCTGCGCGCGGGCAGGACCCGCGGCGCGTAGAGGGCGGTGGACCATGTGCCGATCTGCGCGGCCGGCGGCTTCACGTCCGCGGCGGTCGCGGTTCCGGCCAGGAGCAGCGCCGCCAGTCCGGCCAGCCGGCGCATGTCACCGCACCGAGACGATCAGGCTGCCCAGCCGGTCGGCGTAGGTGGTCAGCGCGCCGTACATGAAGGGCAGCGCCAGCACGGTGGTGACCAGGATGGCGACGATCTTCGGCACGAAGGTCAGCGTCATCTCCTGCACCTGGGTCAGCGCCTGGACCAGCGAGATCGCCACGCCCACCAGGACCGCGATGACCAGCGGCGGGGCGGCGATCAGCAGCATCGTCCAGATGCCCGTGCGCAGGACTTCCAGCACGTCGGCTTCGTTCATGGGGGTTCTCCTGGGGAGCGGTTGCCCCCACCCTTCCCACTTCGCGGGCCCCTTCCCTCCCCCGCTTCGCAGGGGAGGGAATTCGGTCCCTCTCCTGCGAAGCGGGGGAGGGTTAGGGAGGGGGCAATGCGTCCCAACACACGCGCTCAAATCGCCATCCGCATGACGTCCTGATAGGCCTGCACCATGCGGTCGCGAATCGACACCACCGTCTGCACGGTCATCTCGGCGGCGAGCACGGAGCGCACGACCTCGTGCGTGCCGGCCTTGCCGGCGACGGCGGCGACGGACATGCGCTCGCCCTCGTTCAGCGTCTCCACCGCCTGCGACACCTGACGGTCGAGGAAGGCGCCGAAGCTGCTCTCCGCCGACGCCGCCGTCTCGGCGGACGGCGATGCCGCGGAAGCCGCCGCAGCGGGCGGGGTGGCGAGCGAGGCGGCGGGCGCCGGCTGGGCCAGGGGCGCGCGGTGGAGGCTGTAGGCGGCGGCGGCGCGGCCGATGGGTTCGATCATGCTCTGGGTCTCCTCAGCCGCGCAGAAGGTCGATCATGCGGCTCATCATGCTGCGCGACTGCTCGATGACGTTGACGCTCGCCTCGAAGGACCGGCTGGCCTCGCGCATGTCCATCATCTCGATCAGCGGCTGGACGTTCGGGCGCTTGACGTAGCCCTTCTCGTCGGCGGCGGGGTGCGAGGGCTCGTAGACGAGTTGGAAGTCGCTGCGGTCGCGCCCGATCTGCTTGACCTTCACGATCTCCGACCCGGCGGCGCGGTCCATCGTGGTCGCAAAAGACACGGTCTTGCGGCGGTAGGGATCGCCGCCCGCGGTCATGGCGGTGGAGTCGGCGTTGGCGATGTTCTCGGCGACCACGCGCAGCCGGGTGCCCTGCGCCTGCAGGCCCGAACTGGCGATCCGCATCGTCGCGGCCAGGGGATCGGTGAGCATGGGAGGGAACTCCGAAGTCGTCAGCCGGCGCGCCAGGCGGCGCGCAGGATCTGCAGGTTGCGCTGGAACAGGCCGGCGGTCAGGGCGAAGGCGTCGCGCGTCTCGCTGCCCTTGTTCATCTCCTGCTCCAGCGACACGGCGTTGCCGTCCGGCGTGGTTTCCCACTGCTCGGGCTTGCGCGCCTCCTGCACCGCGCCGGACGGGTTGAAGCCCGTCAGATGCATAGGCGAGGTGAGCGCGGGCGCCACCGTCTGCGGGCCATCCATCAGCGCCGCGAAGGGCTTCAGGTCCTTCGGCTGATAGCCGGGCGTGTTGGCGTTCACGACGTTGGCGGCGATCAGCTTCTGCCGCTCCGCCAAGTAATCGAGCCGCGCGCCGGTCAGCCGAAACACCGAAATATTGCTAAAATCCATTGGAACGGCCCTATCGCAAAGCCGGAAAGCAAGGCAGGGCCAAGATGACGCCCGCCGTTTAAAACCGGATTTAAAATCCTCGTGGCAGGATCACCGCATTCCGACACGGCGGAGACGTACCGGCGATGCGTGTGCTTTCCAACCTTCTGTCCGAGATCGAGCGGATGCCGACCCGATCCTGGCGCGGCGAGATCCGCAGCGCCGCCGGCATGACGCTGGAGGTCGAGGGTCTGCGCCGTGTGCTGGCGGTGGGCGACAAATGCTGGGCGGAGACGGCGCGCGGCCAGCGCCTGCTGTGCGAGACCATCGGCTTCCGCCAGGGCCGCACGCTGCTGATGGCCTTCGACAACCTCGACGGCGTGGCGGAGGGCTGCGCCGCGGTCACCGACGACACCGCCTTCACGCTGCGCCCCGGCCCCGGCTGGCTGGGCCGCGTGGTCAACGCGCTGGGCGAGCCAATCGACGGGCGCGGCCCCTTGCGCAACGGCCACCACGCCCGCCCGCTGCGCGCCGCCCCGCCGCCGGCCTACGCGCGGCGCCGGGTCGGGGCGAAGATGGACACCGGCGTGCGCGCCATCGACGTCTTCACACCCATTTGCCGCGGCCAGCGCATGGGCGTCTTCGCCGGGTCGGGCGTCGGCAAATCGACGCTGCTGTCGATGGTCGCCCGCCACGCCGGGGCCGACGCCATCGTGATCGGGCTGGTCGGGGAACGCGGGCGCGAGGTGCAGGAGTTCATCCAGGACGACCTGGGGGCGGACGGCCTCGCCCGCTCCGTCGTCGTCGTCGCCACCTCGGACGAGCCGCCGCTGATGCGCCGGCAGGCCGCCTATCTCTGCCTGACCGTGGCGGAGGAGCTGCGCGACCGCGGCCTGCACGTCCTCTGCCTGATCGACAGCGTGACGCGCTTCGCCATGGCCCAGCGCGAGATCGGGCTGGCCGCCGGGGAGCCGCCGACCGCCAAGAGCTACCCGCCCAGCGTCTTCGCCGAACTCCCCAAACTGATGGAGCGCGCCGGGCCGGGACAAGAGGGCCAGGGCGACATCACCGGCATCTTCACCGTGCTGGTGGACGGCGACGACCATGACGAGCCCATCGCCGACGCGGTGCGCGGTATCCTGGATGGCCACATCGTGCTGGACCGCCGCATCGCCGAGCAGGGGCGCTACCCCGCCGTCAACGTGCTGCGCAGCGTGTCGCGCCTGCTTCCCGGCTGCCATACGGCGGAGCAGAACACCCTGCTGCGCCGCGCGCGGAGCCTCGCCGCCACCTACGACAACATGCGGGAGCTGGTGCGCATCGGCGCCTACAAGCAAGGCACCGACGCGGAGGTGGACGACGCCGTCGCGCTGAACCCGGCGTTGGAAGACTTCCTGCGCCAGGGCAAGGACGACGCCACGCCGTCCCCCGAGTCCTTCCGAATCCTCGACCGCATCCTCGCCGTTCCCGCCGGAGCCACGCCATGACCAACGCCACCGCGCTCGCCACTCGCGCGCTTGCCCCGACCACCGCCGCACGGGACGCCGTGAAAGCTCCGGCAAAGCAGGAGGCGGCGGACCTCAGCCTGGATTTCGGCGACCTGCTGGACGCGGTGAATCCGCTCCAGCACCTGCCGGGGGTGTCGCAAATCTACCGCCACGCCACCGGCGACGACATCGGCCTGCCGGCGCGGCTGGCCGGCGGCTTTCTGTTCGGCGGCCCCATCGGCCTGCTGGGAAGCGCCGCCATGGCCGCCTTCGAGGCGGTGACCGGCGACGATCCGCTGGGCCACCTCGTCACGCTGGCGGAGGGCGGCCCGGACGAGACGAAGGCCCCGGCGAAGGACGCGCCGTCCAACGCCCCGCCCCTGCCCTTCCTCGCCGGGCCGGCGCATGAACATCCGGCGGACCATCGCCCGTCCCCGGCCGTGCTGGCGGAGGCGCTCGCCCGCAAGGCACCGGGCACCGATGCCGCGGCGGACGCACCGGCGCCCAAGGCGGAGCAGCCCGCCCCGCAAATCCTCGCGAAGCTCTATGAGTTGCACGCCACCCAGCCGGCGGACCGCCCGGCCGTCCGGCTCTGACCCCGGTCAGCGCAGCGCCTTCGCCAGCACGTCCATGAACAGCCGAACCTTCGGCGGCACGAAGCGCGCCGAGGGATGGACGCCCCACACCGCCAGCGGCTCAAGCTCGCCATCGCAGAGGCGGAGCGCGACCAGCGCGCCGCGCGCCACCTCGTCGCGCACGTCCCACTCGGACAGGACGGCGATGCCGAGCCCGGCGAGGCAGATGTCCCGCAACCCCTCGATGGAGTTGGCTGTGAAGCGGCCGCGCACCCGGATGCGCCGCTCCCGCCCGTCGCCCGCGAAGCTCCAGTGGGTCGTGCCGGACAGGCACAGGCACTCGTGCTCCGCCAGATCAGCGACGGTGGCGGGCGTCCCTCGGGCCGCCAGATAGCCGGGCGTGGCGTAGAGCCCCCGCGGGTTGTCGGCCAGCCGCCGCGCGATCAGCGCGCTGTCGTTCAGACGCGCGATGCGGATGGCGAGGTCGATGCCCTGCCCGACGATATCCACCACCGTGTCGGTCAGCAGCAGATCGACCGAGACCTGCGGGTTGTCCGTCAGGAAGTCCGCGACCACCGGCACCACCACCTTGCGCCCGAAGGCGGCGGAGGCGGTCAGCCGCAGCAGCCCCGACGCCCCGGCGGAGGACGGGCGGACACTGGCCCGCGCCGCCGCCTCGTTCTCCAGCATCGCCTGGGCGAAGGGCAGCATCGCCTCCCCCTCCGGCGTTAGGGCGAGGGAGCGGGTGGTCCGCTGCATCAGCCGCGCGCCCATGGCCTCCTCCAGCGCGGCCAGCCGCCGGGTCGCCATCAGCGGCGAGATGCCCAGCCGCCGCGCCGCCCCGGCAAGGCTGCCGGCCTGGGCGGCTTCCACCAGAACGGCGAGTCCGGCGAGGTCCATTGCTTCATATTCCGACATACAGGCCATTCATTCTGCATGACTGATGCGGATTGTGAAAGTGCGATAGGGTCCGGTTCAAGGTTTTCGCACGTTGAAAACCCCTCTCCCGCCCCGGGAGAGGGAGGGGCCCGCCGCAAAGCGGCGGGAGGGTGAAGGTGCCGCCTAGGATCAGCGCTTCGATCCTTGGCAGCACCCTCTCCCGGCGCCTCCGGCGCCACCCTCTCCCGGGGCGGGAGAGGGATTGTCGGAAAGGACCGCATGTCATGAGCATCACCGACACAATGCCCCACACATCGACCCACGCACCCGACCAGACCCGGCTCGGGCGCGGGCTGACCTTCGCCATGGCGACCGCCGCGGGGCTGGCCGTCGCGAACATCTACTACAACCAGCCCATGCTGGGCCTGATCGAGGACGACCTGCCCGGCCCGCTGACCGGCATGATCCCGACCGCCACGCAGCTGGGCTACGCCGCCGGCCTGCTCCTGCTGGTGCCGCTGGGCGATCTGGTGGAGCGGCGGCGGCTGATCGTCGGGCAGTTCCTGCTGCTCGCCGCGGCGCTGGTCGCGACGGCGCTGGCGCAGGGGCCCGCCCTGCTGGTCGCCGCCTCGCTGCTGCTCGGCGTCTCGGCGACGGTGGCCCAGCAGATCGTTCCCTTCGCCGCGCATCTCGCCTCGCCGCAGCGGCGCGGGGCGGCGGTGGGAACCGTCATGTCGGGGGTGCTGACCGGCATCCTGCTCAGCCGCACGCTGGCCGGCTTCGTCGGGACGCACGAGGGCTGGCGCGCCATGTTCTGGCTGGCCGTGCCGCTGGCGCTGGCTGCGGCCGCGCTGATGGCCGTCATGCTGCCACGCAGCCACCCGAACGCGTCCTTGCGCTACCCGGCGCTGATGCGCTCGCTGGTCCATCTGTGGCGGGAGTTCCCGGCCCTGCGGCTGGCCGCGGTCACCCAGGGGCTGCTGTTCGCCGCCTTCACCACCTTCTGGACCATCCTGGCGCTGCGTCTGGCCGAGCCGCGCTTCGGCCTGGGCGCCGACGCGGCGGGGCTGTTCGGCATCGTCGGCGCGGTCGGCATCCTGGCTGCCCCGATGGCCGGGCGGATCGCCGACCGCAGCGGGCCGCACCGGGTGATCCTGCTGGGCACGCTGCTGACGCTCGCCTCCTGGCTGCTGTTCGGGCTGTGGACGTCGGTCGCCGGTCTGGTCGCCGGGGTGATCCTGCTCGACTTCGCGGTCCAGGCGGCGCTGGTGTCGAACCAGCACATCGTCTACGCTCTGCGCCCCGAAGCGCGCGCCCGGCTGAACACCATCTTCATGGGCGGCATGTTCCTGGGCGGCGCGCTGGGGTCGAGTGCGGCGACGCTGGCCTGGAACGCCGGCGGCTGGGCCGCGGTGACCGGTCTGGGCATCGCCGTCGCCGCGGCGGCCACCGCCCTGCAGCTCGCCGCGCGGCGCCGGTAGGAGGTCTGTGGAATGCCGGGGGCCTCAGCGCCCCCCACTCCGCGCCGAGCGCTCCAGAGAGCGGATGTGGGACAGGCCCGGCAGGATCTCGGAGCGGATGAACTCCAAGCGGCGGACCGGGCCGCCGCCGCTGGAGAAACGGGCCTTCCACAGCGCCATCTTCACCGCCAGCCCGCACAGCACGCCGCCGATGGTGACGTGGTGGTTGGTGATCAGGTCGCGGATGCTGCGGAAACTCTGGGCGTTGATGTTGCGCCAGAAGTCCTTGGAGCGGTTGTCGAAGCTCTCGAACCGCCCGGTGATCGAGGCGGCGATCTCCGTCAGGTCGCGGCCCACCTCGTCGAGCATCCGGGCGTGTCGGGCGTCGCGGCGGACCTCGCTGAAGCCGCGCACCGCGTCCATCCAGGCCAGGAAGGCCTGCACGTCGGGCACAATCTCGTCCAGGCACTGCTTGAAATAGGCCAGCGACAGGAAGATGTCGCCGTACTCCTCCAGGAAGGCCGGGATGTCGGCCATGGCGATGTCCAGCCGGTCGGCCATCATGGTGAGCCGGCGGCGCACCTCCGCCAGATCGGGTTCGGCGAACAGGCGGATCAGATCCTCGACATTCTGCACCTGCACGTCGTCGCTGCCGTAGACGCTTTCGATCAGCGGGCGGGTGAAGACGCGCATGTAGCGGGTGAGCTGGTCCTTCCGGCGCTGCGACAGGCGCAGGGCGGCGTGCTCGTCCACCGCGATCTTCAGGCGGCGCAGCTCGATGCGCAGGGAATAGACGTCGAAGCTGGCGGCCTGGGCGATCTGCCCGATCATCAGAAGGTCGCGGTCCAGCTCGGGCGAACGGTTGCCGAAATGCAGCGGCAACTGGCTGGGCATCACCTGCCCGCTGCCGGCGTGGACGTCGTTGAACAGCTCCACCACCGTCTGGAGCCGGACGTTCTTGATCAGCCGCGCCCGGCGCAGACCCGGAGTCTCCAGCGGCAGGATGGTCATCGGCAGGATATGAAGGGAGTCGCGGGCGGTGTCCTCGTCCCGGTCGTCCGGGCCGGGCAGCAGGGCCACGACGTGCGGCCAGGTGCCCGGCGGCCTGGCCTGTCGGCTCGGCTGCACAGCCAATCTCCCGGAATTCGGCCTGCCGGAACGCCGCCGCTCAGAAGCGCGGGAAGTTCAGCAGCGACATGGTGATGGACGGGTCGATGGCGATGATCGAGGAGCGTCCGCGGCTGTTGATCGGCCCGATGTAGGGGAGGTTCGTGGAGGCTCCCGCGGGCCCGCCGTTCTTCAGGTCGTACATGGCCGAGAAGCGGTCCAGGAACTTCCCGAGCTTGGCCGGGTCCTTGAAATCGGCGATGTCGAAGCGCTTCTTCAGCTTGTCGACCAGCCGGTCGAGGTCGCCCAGCGCCGACTGCTCGGGAATGTCGAGCGCGGTGAAGACCACCTTCTGCAGCGCGCGGTCGGCCATCACCTGATACCAGTTGGTGATGCGCGACGCCTTGCGGTCGAAGTAGAGCGCCAGACGGACGGCGGGGTTGCTCTCCTCGGCCTTCACCTCCAGCGACACGTCGACGTAGCGGTCGACGATGGCCTTGACGATCGCCGGCTCCTTCAGCGTGGCGCCGCCCGTCTCCTTGAAGGACAGGACGGTGGCCATTTCCTTGAACTTGGCGTCGTTCATGCGGTTGGCCAGCGCCTCCGGGTCCTTCACCCCCTGGTCCAGCACCTTGCGGATGAGGGCACGTGCGTAGGTCTGGCTTTCCAGGTCGAAGGCCACCATGACGAAGCGGTAGAGCTTGTCGTCCTTCAGCAGCTCCTCGGCGCTGGAGATCTTGCCGATGTTGGCCTCGAAATAGGCGATGTTGCGCTTCACGTCGGGACGCGAGCGGATCATCGCGTCGTAGCGGTCCTGATTGCGGACGATCTGGCGATAATCCTGGAGCGTGCTCATGCCTTCACCTCCGGGGCCTTCGGCCGCCCGCTCTCCTCCGCCGCGTCCTCCGCCGGGTCGGCGTAGGACGGCGGGATGCGCAGGATCACCTCGCCGGTGTGGGTGTCGAGCACCTCGGTGGACAGGCGGCCCGTGCCGGGGTCGAGGTTGACGCGGTAGGGCGGGATGGGGTCGGGCTGGCGGCCGTTGTCGGATTCCGCCGACGCGCGGGTCTCCTCGACCACCTCGGTGGCCTTGATGGCTTCGGCCTGGGCGGCGCGCAGCCGGTCGGCCTGACGCTGGCGGGCTTCGGCGATCAGGTCGGCGCTGGCGGTGCCGCGCTCGCCGTTGACGCCGGACACGCCGCCGGTCAGTCCCTGGATGGGGGCGGGCATGGCGTCACGCCTCCACGCGAGTCTCGGGAACGCGCTCGTCCCGCGGGGAGCGCTGGGCGTTCAGCAGCCCGTCCTCGTAGGCCATCACCGGCCGCAGGCAGGCCAGCGCCTTGTAGTAGTCGCGGTCGCTGACGTTGCGCATCGCCTGCATGATGCGGTCCTGCATCTCCGGATGCATGAAGGCGGTGTAGAGCTTCGCCATCATGCCGGCGACGACGCTGCCGTACTGTTCCGCGGCCTGAGGGTCCAGAAGCATGCTCTGGATCAGGAAGTAAGCGCGGCGGACGGGGGTGTCGGCCTCGTCCTCCTGCATGATGTCGCTGCCGCGGATGATCTGGGCGAAGTTGCTGACGGTCAGGGTGTAGCGGCGGTTCTCGTTCTGCACGACGCAGCCGTTGATGACCACGCGCTCGCAGGGCTTGAGGCGGAGCTTAAGCGCCATAGGACGCCTCCATCGGAGCGGGGGCCTCCGTGCGGGCCACGCCCTGCAGGCCGCGCATGACCGACCGGTTGATGTCGATCAGCGTGCCCGCGTCGGCCTCGCCGCGCAGCACCTGGGTGGTCTGGCGCGCCACCGAGAAGGACAGCGAGACCAGCCCGGCGCGCAGCGCCTCGGGCAGGGCGTTGCCGTCCTCCAGCAGGTCGGCGCGCAGCGTGTTCCAGAGTTCCAGGTTGCGCCACAGCGCGTCCTTCAGCGCCGCCGACCGCCAGCCGGCGTCGCGGTTGGTCTCCAGATCCAGGGTGATGCGGAGGAAGACCAGATATTCGATGCGGCGCGGGTCTTCGCACTCGGCCATCGTCTGCTGGTAGGCGGCGATGCTCATGGTCGCACCTTATGCAACGCGCACGGGGGCGCCGGAATGGGGCTGGGGCGGGAAAAAAAATGGAGCCGGATCGGATAGGAAAAAGAGGCCGGCGCCCCCTCGGGAGAGGGACGCCGGCCGGACCGGGTTAGCGGAACAGCGAGAGAATGTTCTGCGGACCCTGGTTGGCGATCGACAGCGCCTGGGTGGCGAGCTGCTGCTGGACCTGGAGGGCCTGCAGGCGGCTCGATTCCTCGTTCATGTCGGCGTCCACCAAGGAGCCGATGCCCTTGTTCATCGAGTCGGTCAGCTTCGACACGAAGTCGTTCTGCACCGACACGCGGTTCTCGATGGAACCGATCACCGCGGCCTTGCCGATGGCCTTGTCGAGCAGGCCGTTGATGACCTCGAGCGACTTGGTGGCGTTGGAGGTCACGTCGATCTGCGTCAAGTCGGCCAAGCCGCCGAAGGCGTCGCTTTCCTTCGAACCGACCCACAGGCTGTCCACCTTGGCGGTGAAGTTGCCGTCGGTGTTCAGGTCCTGGTCGGTGAATTCCAGCTTGTCGCCGTTGAAGGCCACCTGGAAGTCGCCGCCGGCCGCGGTCAGGGCCGTGTTGACCGCGGTCTCGATCAGGCCCTGGGTGGTCGCCAGATCCGTGGTGTAGTCGATGCCCGACAGGTCCACCGTCACGGCGGTCTTGGTGCCCGCCTCGTTGGTGACGTTCAGGGTCAGGTTGCCCAGGCCCAGGTTCTGGCCGTCGATGAAGGTGGTGTCCGGCGCACCGATGGCGATGCCGACGCTGGCCTTCAGGTCGTTGGTGGAGTCCACCTGCTGCTCGATCGTGGCCTTGCCGACGATCGAGGTGACCTGCATGTCCTGGCGCTGGAAGCTGATGTAGCTCGGATCGACCGTGCCGGCGCTGCGGCTCAGCGACGCCAGGATGTCGACGTTCTGGTCCTTGGCCGTGCCGTCGTTGGAGTAGGTGATGCGCAGCAGGTTGTCGCCGTTGAAGGAGGCGTCGGCGGCGGCGCCCTTCACCAGCTTGACGAGCTGGTCGATGTCGTTCTGGATCAGCGACTTGTCGACGCCGTTGGTCTGGCCGGCGATGACGCGGGCCTTCAGCGTCTGCAGGTTCTCGACGATGTTCTTGGACGCCACCGACGCGGTGTTGGTCGTGCCCGAACCCAGTTCCAGCGATTCCTTCACCGCCTTGAAGCCGGCGACGTCGGCGCGCATGGTGGTCGCAATCGACCAGTAGGCGGCGTTGTCCTTGGCGTTGTTGACCTTGAGACCGGTCGAGATGCGATCCTGGGTGGTCGCCAGATCGTCGGTCACGCGGCGCAGCGTCTGCAGCGCGGTCATCGCCGAGGTGTTGGTCATGATCGAGGCCATGTGTATCTCCATTCGCGAGATGCAGAGCGCCTTTCTGACGCTGGGGCCGGGTGCGCGGGCCTTCCCACTTGGTTTTTATGGGCGCGCAACCGACCATTCGACTGTGACCGACCCCGTTTAAACCGGAGTAAAAAACCGCAGCCTTTCCAGGGTGACGCAGTCGTCTTTCAAAGATGGGCATCTTTTAAAAGTAATAGCGCATTTTATAAAAATGCGCCCGCTTACAAAAATACGATTGCCGCGCAAAGCGGCTCAGCCGCCGTCCCCCGGAGGGCCGCGGCCGTGGCGTCTTTCAAAATTTGGGGCAAAATGTCGGAAGCAGAAGGTCGGGCGGAACTTTGAAATTAAGGCGCCGTCACTCGGCGGCAGTCACTCGGCGGCGACGAGACAGCCGGGATGCAGGCCGGACGCGGCGAAGGGGATGGCCGGGAAGCGGCGGGCCGCGGACGCGGCGGCCGGAACGGCCTCTTCATGCTCGGGCGGGGCCTCGAACTTGTAGCCGCGTCCGTAGACGGTCTCGATGTAGCGGGCGCCGCCGGTGGCCTCGGCGATCTTCTTGCGGAGCTTGCAGATGTAGACGTCGATGACCTTGTCCAGCGGGTCGGCGCCGGACAGGCCGTAGACCTCGTCGTAGATGTGCTCCTTGGACACGACGCGGCGGTGGTGGGCGGCCAGCACGCCGAGGATGGCGTGCTCGCGCTGGCTCAGCCGCAGCCGCTCGCCGGCGACCTCCGGGTCGCGCCCGTCGAGGAACACCGTGAGCTGGCCCACCCGCACCGCGTTGCTCAGCAGGCCGCGCGAGCGCCGCCGCGCCACCTCGATGCGCGCCCGCACCTCGGCGCTGACCACCGGCTTGACCAGCACGTCGTCGGCCCCGGCGTGGAGCAGTTCCACCGTCGTCGCCACGCAGCGCCGGTCGAGCAGGCAGAGGATCGCCGCCCCGACCTGATACGCCCGCAGCGCCGCCACGCAGCGCGCCGGGTCCTCGACGCTGCCCAGGACGATGGCGTCGTAGCCGAGTCCTTCCGCGCCCTGCTCCCGCAGAAGCTCCTCCAGCCCGGCCCAGTCCTGGCGGTCGTAGCGGATCTTCCCCATGCCGAGCTGACGGCCGAGCGCGTCGGCGATCAGGGGGTTCGGTTCAACCAGGACAGCGCGCATGGGATTCTCCGCAACAGGGGTTTCAACTAGAGGGCGGGAGGACAAGGCACTTAAAATTTTCCTTAATTCCGAGTGCTTTATTTTCTCACACCCTCAGGTAATAGCCTTCCTGTACCGCGAGTCAACCATTCGGCTTACCTCAAGGGATAATGTTACGGCCCGCTTTTATATGACTTTTAATATCCGTTAAGGCGTAGATTCTTGGCTGCTCTTTGCCTCGAAATTCGAAGCATTTTCCTCCCGAGTTGCCCGCAACGCCGCACCTCCCCGGCCCTCCCCGCTCCGGCTTGAACCGGGCTTTAATCCGGCTGTATTTCACTGGTGGCGAGAGGATGCGAACGGGGGAGAGGAACCGATGCCGCGCAACAGACAGGCGATTGCCGGAACCGCCCTTGCGGGCGTCCTCCTGCTGGCGGGCGGCTGCGCGATGACCAGACCGGCACCCGACACCGCCTACCGGCAGGCGCTGGAGGCGGCGGTGGTGGCCGGGCGGTGCGAGGGGCCGACGGTGGAGGCGTTGTGGACCGCCTATGACCGCTGGTTCGCCGTGGCGGCCAGCCTCACCTCCTACCATCGCGGGACGGAGGCCGGCGCCCTGTTGCGGCAAGGAGAGGCGTTCCGCATCCTGGGCTGCCCCGCCGCGGCGCGCGACACCTACGAGACGCTTCTCCAGCGCTTCCCCGATCCCGATTACGAGCTGGAGCGCAACGCCGCCCGCCGCGGCCTGATGGAATTGCCGATCAACCCGCCGACGCCCCTGATACGCCCGGCGCCGGCCGTGACCTCGGCCCTGCGCGGCGGCGGCGGCACCGACCGCGGCGACGGTTGACCCACGGGCCCGTGTTGTGGATTCACGGGGCCGGGCCGTATGGCTGCCATGACGCTCCGCACCATTGTTCCCAGGCATGATATATCAGTAACCTGACGGTAAACCGGGCGAGAGACCCGGGCCATCCTTCCGCTTGCTGCCCTCCTGCCTGGAAGCGCCCTCCGGCCATGCCCGACTGCTCCCGACCCCCGGAAGGGGTGTCCGCCGCCCAGACCGTGTCGTCCTATGGCCGCGAGCGCCGCGACGATCCCGTGCGCGGCATTCTGATGGTCGTCGCCGCGGTCTTCTTCTTCTCCTGCTCCGACGCGACGGCGAAGTATCTGGCCCAGACGCTGCCCTCCATCGAGATCGGCTGGATGCGCTATGTCGGCTTCACCACGCTGCTGCTGCCGCTGATGATCCGCGGCGGCCCACCGGTGATGAAGACCGCCAGCCCCGGCCTCCAGGTCCTGCGCGGGCTGGGCATGCTGGGCTCGGCGCTGTTCTTCATCATGGGCATGCACTACCTGCCCCTGGCCGAGGCGGCGGCGACCAGCTACGTCTCGCCGGTCTTCGTCACGGTGCTGTCGATCCTGGTTCTGGGCGAGAAGATCGGGCCGCGCCGCTGGGCGGCGGTGCTGGTCGGGCTGCTCGGCGTGCTGATCGTCATCCGGCCCGGCGGGGCGGCCTTCCAGCCGGCGGCCATCTTCCCCATCCTGTCGGCGATGAGCTGGGCGACCGGCGTGGTCATCACCCGCAAGATGACCGGGCAGGAGCACCCCACCACCACCCTGATCTGGTCCGCCCTGACCGGCCTCGCCGTGCTGACCGTGATGCTGCCCTTCAACTTCACCATGCCGACCGCAACGGAGGTGGCGCTGGGCGCCTTGGTCGGGCTGGTCTCGACCATGGGGCAATGGCTGATGGTGCAGGCCTACCGCTTCGGCGAGGCGTCGGTGCTGGCGCCCTGCTCCTACGTGCAGATCGTCTGGTCCACGCTGCTGGGCTTCCTGATCTTCGGTGCGCTGCCCGACCACTGGACCTTCCTCGGCACCGGAATCATCATCGCCAGCGGCCTGTACACCGCCCACCGCGAGCGGCTGCGCAAGAAGCAGAAAAACACCGCAGCGTCCGCGCCATGACCATTGTCCGGCAGGACGAATCCCCGAAAAGCCTTGCTTCCGACATTGATATATTAGTATACTTGCCCTCGGGAGGCACGGGACTAAAAACCCGTGTTGTTCGAACTCTTTAGCACAGACCGGCGGATCGGACCGCCGGACGGGGGATGGCGATGGGTGAGTCCGCGCGCCGGGTTGCGACCCTTGGCGAATGCATGATCGAACTGGTGCGCCGTCCCGACGGAACCTTCACCATGGGCTTCGGCGGCGACACCCTGAACACCGCCGTCTACATGGCGCGGCTGGGCGTGGCAACCGATTACGTGACGGCGCTGGGCGACGACGGCAACAGCGACGCCATGGTCGCCACATGGGAGGCCGAAGGGGTCGGCACCGGCCATGTGCTGCGCGTGCCCAACCGCGTCCCCGGCCTCTACATGATCGAGACGGACGACAGCGGCGAGCGGCGCTTCCTCTACTGGCGCGATTCCGCGCCGGCCCGCGACCTGTTCGTGCTGCCCGACAGCCCGGCGCTGGTCGCCGATCTGGAAGGCTACGACCTGCTCTACATGTCAGGCATCAGCCTGGCCATCTGGGGCGAGCGCGGGCGGGAGGTGCTGTTCCCCATGCTCGACCGCCTGCGCGAGCGCGGCGGCCGCGTCGCCTTCGACACCAACTGGCGCCCCCGCCTGTGGCCTGACCGCGAGACGGCGCAGCGCGCCTACGACGCGATGCTCCGGCGCACCGACATCGCCCTGCCGGGCGTCGAGGACCTGCGCGGCCTCTACGGCGACGCCGATGCCGACACCGCCATGGCCCGCGTGCGCGGCGCCGGGGTGACGGAGATCGTGCTGAAGCTGGAAAAGCCGGGCTGCATCGTCTCCGCCCCCGGCCTTGAGGAGACCGTGCCGTCGGAGAAGGTCGCCAAGGTCGTGGACACCACCGCGGCGGGCGACAGCTTCAGCGCCGGCTATCTCAGCGCCCGCCTGAAGGGCCTCGGCCCCGTGGAGGCGGCGCGCTCCGCCCACCGCATCGCCGCCGTGGTCATCCAGCACCGCGGCGCCGTCATCCCGCGCGACGCCATGGCGTCCGTGCTGGACGGCTGATCCCCTGACGGAGGGACCCTCCATGCCACCAGACCAAATCCTCACGGGCCAAGCCGCCGTCGCTCCCGCCGCCGTCAAGCCGCCCCGCGCGTCGCAGCGCGGGACCACGGCGGCGGCGGCGATCTACCGCGACCTGCGGGCCGACATCGTGTCGCTGGCCCGCAAGCCGGGCGACCCGATCGTGGAGAAGCTGGTGGCCGAAGCCTTCGGCGTCAGCCGCACCCCGGTGCGCGAGGCCGTCCTGCGGCTGGCCGACGAGGGGCTGGTGGAGGTCTTTCCGCAGTCGGGCACCTTCGTGGCGCGCATCCCCATCGCCGCCCTGCCGGAAGCCAACCTGATCCGCAAGACGCTGGAGCAGGCGACCGTCCGCTTCGCGGCGGAACGCGCGACGCGCAGCCAGGTCGCCGCCCTCCAAGCCAACCTGGAGCGCCAGCGCGAGGTGGACGCCTCGGGCTGCGCCGACGGCTTCCATCAGGCGGACGAGGCGTTCCACGCGCTGATCGCCGACATCGCCGGCTATCCCGGTTTCTGGCCGATCACCCAGCAGGTGAAGGTGCAGATCGACCGCTGCCGCCACATGACCCTTCCCTATCCCGGCCGCCTGGCGACCGTCATCGCCGAGCACGAGGCCATCGTCGCCGCCATCGCGGACCATGACCCCGACCGCGCGGTGAAGGCGCTCGGCGACCACATCGACGGCCTGCTGCTGACCATCGACGACATGCGGCACGCCACCCCACTGTACTTCTCTCCTGCCGAGGCCCTGACATGACCCACCCGCGTCTTGAACCCTCCCTGTCCGGCCCGCGCATCGTCCCGGTCCTCGTCCTCGACGAGCCGGACACCGCGGTCGCCCTGGCCGAGGCGCTGGTCGCCGGTGGCCTGACCACGCTGGAGGTGACGCTGCGCACCCCCGCGGCGCTGGCTTGCGCGGAGGCCATCGCCGCCCGCGTTCCGGGCGCCCTGGTCGGACTCGGCACGCTGATCCGGCCCGAGCAGTTCGCCCAGGCCCGCGACGCCGGCGCCCGCTTCGTCGTCAGCCCTGGCCTGACCGACCGTCTGGCCGAAGCCGCCAAGACTGCCGGCCTGCCCTATCTGCCGGGCATCGCCACGGTGGCCGAGGCGCTGATCGCCATGGAGCACGGCTTCCGCGAGCTGAAGTTCTTCCCGGCGATGCTGAACGGCGGCGCCCCGGCGCTGCGCGGCATGGCGCCGCTGATGCCGGAGATCCGCTTTTGCCCGACCGGCGGCCTCAAGGCCGAGCATGTGAAGGAGATCCTGTCGCTCCCCAACGTCTTCGCGCTCGGCGGCACCTGGCTGACCCCGGCCGACGCGGTGAAGGAGCGCCGCTGGTCCGAGATCGAGCGGCTGGCCCGCGAGGCCTCCGCCCTGGCCCAGGGCTGACCGGCATGACGGGGCGCCGCCGCGTCGGCGTGATCGGGCTGGGCATGGCGGCGACGCCGCACGCCCAAAGCCTGCTGGATATGGCGGACCGCGTCGAGGTGGCGGGCTGCTTCAGCCCGTCCGCCGAGCGGCGGGCCGCCTTCGCGGCGCGCTTCGGCCTGCCGGCGGTGGACCGGGCGGAGGCGATCCTTGACGATCCCACCGTCTCCGCCGTCCTGCTGCTGACCCCGCCGGACACCCACGCCGACCTCGTCGCCCGCTGCGCCGCTGCCGGCAAGCATGTCCTTCTGGAAAAGCCGCTCGACGCCACCCCGGCCGGCTGCCGCGCCGTGGTGGAGAGCATGGAGCGCGCCGGGCTGACGCTGGGCGTCATGCTCCAGCACCGCTTCCGCGCCGCCGCCGAACGGCTGGCGGAGCTGCTGCGCACCGGCGCGCTGGGCCGTCCGCTGTCGGCCTCCGTCGTGGTGCGCTGGTGGCGCGACGACGCCTATTACGCCCAGCCGGGGCGCGGCATGAAGGCGCGGGACGGCGGCGGCGTTCTGCTGACCCAGGCCATCCACACTCTCGACCTCTATGTCAGCCTGCTCGGCCTGCCGCGCGAGGTCGCCGCCTTCGCCAACACCAGCGGCCTGCGCCCCATCGACACCGAGGACGTGGTGTGCGCCGCCCTGCGCTACGACGGCGGGCTGCTCGCCACGGTGGACGCCACCACCGCGGCCTATCCCGGCTACCCGGAGCGCATCGAGATCGCCGGAACCGCCGGCTCCGCCCTGCTGACCGGTGATCGGCTGGAGGTGCAGCTGCGCTCCGGCGAAACGGTGCAGGCGGGGGAGACGGCGGGCACGCTGGGCGGAGGGGCCGACCCCATGGCCTTCTCCAACGCCCACCACCGCGCCGTCCTGGCCGATTTCCTCGACGCGCTCGACCACGGTACCCAGCCGCGCCTGTCCGGGCGGGAGGCGCTGAAGGTCCACCGGCTGATCGAGGCGATCCTCAAATCCTCGGAAAGCGGCGCCGTCACGACGGTTCCGGAAGGCTGAGACGGATACGTCAACCCCCTCTCCCGCCCCGGGAGAGGGTGCCCGCGCAGCGGGCGGGTGAGGGTCGTGCGAGGATCAGGTCGAGGATCAGGTGTTGATTCTCGGCAGGACCCTCACCCTCCCACCGCTTCGCGGCGGGCCCCTCCCTCTCCCGGAGCGGGAGAGGGGCGCGAAGCCTCTTCACCTTTCGCTCACGAACTCGTGTCCCGCGCTTGATTTGCCGGGAGCGGCGACCAAGGCTAGATGAGGGACGGGAGGCGCTGTCGCCTTCCGGCGGCTTTCCTGTGGAGAGTGTTCATGCTCATCAAAGTCCGGAGCGCGTCGCAGGCCAGCGAGAACGAGGTGACGCCCCGCGGCCTGTTCCTGTCCCGGCGTTCGATCATGGCTGGCGGCGCCGCAGCCTTGGCGCTCGGCGGCACGGGTGTCCTGCCGGGCACGGCGCTGGCCGCGCCTTTCCAGGCCCCGCTGACGGTCAGCCCGAAGGACCCCAAGATGGACGCCCAGACTCCCATGAAGTCGGCGACCAGCTACAACAATTTCTACGAGTTCGGGACGGACAAGACCGACCCGTCCGAGAACGCCGGCACGCTGCGCACCCGCCCGTGGGAGATCGCGGTGGACGGCGAGGCCGGCAAGCCCACCACCTTCGGCATCGAGGACCTGCTGTCCTTCCCGCTGGAGGAGCGCGTTTACCGCCTGCGCTGCGTCGAGGGCTGGTCGATGGTCATCCCCTGGGTCGGCTTCTCGCTGGCCGAGCTGTTGAAGCGCGTCGACCCGACCGGCAACGCCAAGTACGTCGCCTTCCAGACGCTGGCCGACCGCTCACAGATGCCCGGCCTGAAGTATCCCGTGCTGCAATGGCCCTATGTGGAGGGGCTGCGCATGGACGAGGCCATGCACCCGCTGACCATCCTGGCGGTCGGCATGTACGGCGAGACGTTGCCCAACCAGAACGGCGCGCCGGTGCGGCTGGTCGTGCCGTGGAAGTACGGCTTCAAGTCGATCAAGTCGATCGTCCGCATCACCCTGACGCAGGATCAGCCGCCGACCTCCTGGAACCGTTCGCAGCCGCGCGAGTACGGCTTCTATTCGAACGTGAACCCGGAGGTCGACCACCCGCGCTGGAGCCAGGCGACGGAGCGCCGCGTCGGCGAGTTCTCGCGCCGCAAGACGCTGCCCTTCAACGGCTATGGGGAAGAGGTGGCGTCCCTCTACACCGGCATGGATCTGCGGAAGAACTACTGAGATGGCCGCAACGTCGAAAGGCCCGGTCGCCCTGGCGCTGTCCTCGCGCTGGGCGAAGCCGGTGGTGTTCGCCCTGGGGCTCGTCCCGCTCGGCTGGATGGTCTGGCTGGGCGTCAGCGGCGGGCTGGGGGCCGAGCCGGTGGCCGAGGCGGTGCGGCAGAGCGGGCTGTGGGCGCTGCGCCTGTTGCTGGTGGCGCTGGCCGTCACGCCGCTGCGCATCCTGACGGGTCAGGCGGGGTTGGCGCGGTTTCGCCGGATGATCGGGCTGTTCGCCTTCTTCTACGCGCTGCTGCACGTCTCCGTCTATGTGGGGGTGGACCAGTTCTTCGACTGGGCGGCGGTGTGGAAGGACATCGTGAAGCGGCCCTACATCACCGTCGGCATGGGCGCCTTCGTGATCCTGACGGGGCTGGCCGCGACCTCGACCAACGGCATGGTGCGGCGGCTCGGCGGGCGGCGCTGGAAGGCACTGCACAAGGCGGTGTTCGTCGCCGGGGCGGCGGGCTGCGTCCACTACGTCATGCTGGTCAAGGGCTGGCAGTACCCGCCCTTCGTCTACGCCGCGATCCTCCTGGGGCTGGTCGCGCTGCGCTATACGAAGGCGCCGGCGGCGGGGCGGCTCTCCCCGTCCTACCGGACCTGAGCCCGCACCGCCCGCTTCAGCCCAACTGGCAGGCACACCCGCATGCCGTCCGCCCCCACGGCCACCACCTCGACCTCCGTCCCGTAGACCTCGCGCATCATGGCGGCGGTGATGACCTCCTCCGGCGTGCCGAAGCGGGCCAGCCGCCCGCCGTGCAGCAGCGCCACCCGGTCGGCGATGGCAAAGGCCTGCTCCGGGTGGTGGGTGGAGAAGACGACCGTCAGCCCCTCGCCGCCCTCGCCGTCCGCCAGCCGCCGCACCTGCTCCAGAACGCGGACCTGATTGCCGAAGTCCAGGCTGGCGGTCGGCTCGTCGAGCACCAGCACGCGCGGCGCCTGGGCAAGCGCGCGGGCGATCAGGGCCATCTGCCGCTCGCCGCCGCTGATGCGCAGCCAGTCGCGCTCGGCCAGATGCCCGATGCCCAGCCGCTCCAGCGCGGCCTCGGCGGCGGCGTGGTCGGATGCGGCGGGGGCGCTGAAGGCGCCGCGGTGGGCGGTGCGGCCCATCAGCACCATCTCGCGCACGGTGAAGGGAAACTGCCCGGCTCCCGCCTGCGGGACATAGCCGAAGGCCAGCGCCCGGCGGCGCGGCGACCAGCCGGCGGTGTCCTCGCCATCGACCCGCACCCGCCCGCCGCGCGGCGGCAGCAGGCCGAGCAACGTCTTGAACAGCGTCGTCTTGCCGCCGCCGTTGGGGCCGAGCAGGCACAGCACCTCCCCCGCCGGCACGTCGAAGCCGACCCCGGCGCCGACCACCCGCTCGCCGTAGCCGAAGGCGAGGTCTTCCACCGACAGCCGCGCGCTCATGACCAGCCGCGCTTTCCGAAGGCGAGCAGCCAGAGGAAAACCGGCGTGCCGATGACCGCGGTCAGCACGCCCAGCGGCAGTTCCACCGGCCCCAGGCTGCGGGCCAGCGTGTCCACCGCCAGCAGATAGGCCGCCCCCAGCAGAACCGCCGTGGGCAGCAGCCGGACGAAGGCCGGGCCGACCATCAGCCGGGCGAGGTGCGGCACCAGAAGCCCGACCCAGCCGACGATGCCGCTGACCGACACCGCGGCGGCGGTCATCAGCGTCGCCGCCACGATCACCACGATCCGCACCACCCGCACCGGCACGCCGAGCGCCGTCGCCTCCTCGTCGCCCAGCGTCATGACGTCGAGCCGCCAGCGCAGCAGGACCAGCGGCAGCAGCGCCACCGCCACCGGCGGGACCAGCGCCGCGAGGTCGCCGCGGTTGACCGCCGACAGGCTGCCCAGCAGCCAGAAGGTGATCGCCGGCAACTGGTTGTAGGGGTCAGCCAGATACTTCAGCAGAGCCACGCCGGAGCCCAGCAGCGCTCCGATCACCACACCGCCCAGCACCAGAACCAGCACCGGGTCCCGCCCGCGGATGGCGGAGGCGACGGCCAGCACCACCCCCACCGCCAGCAGCCCGCCCGCGAAGGCCATGCCCTGGATGGCGAGGACCGGCAGCGAGGCGAAGATGCCCAGCACCGCCCCCAACGCCGCCCCCGACGACACACCGAGGATGTCCGGCGAGACCAGCGGGTTGCGGAACAGCCCCTGATAGGCGGCGCCCGAGGCGGCCAGCCCCGCCCCGACCAGCATGGCGGTCAGCACGCGCGGGCCGCGGATGTCCCAGATCACCGTCTCCACCGCCGGGGCGACGGCGGCGCTCCCGAGCCCCAGCTTCGCCGCGAGCAGCCCGGTCAGCTCCCCCGGCGTGACGGGATAAGCGCCGGTGCTGAAGGCGATGCAGACCGCGGCGACCAGCAGCGCGGCCACCCCGCCCAGCGTCAGTGCGAAGGGGACCTCACCCCGGCGGGCGGCTGCCGGCGAGGAGGGCGTCGATCTGCTCCGCGGTGGGCTCCCGGTGGTAGAAGAGGGCATAGAAACGTCGCGTCTCCTCGCGCAGATCCTCCGGAAACAGCTCCGGATAGAGGACGGCGCCCAGCCAGCGCAGGCCGAGCAGGCGGTTGGCGGCGGGCGGGGAATCGATCCAGGTGAAGGGCAGCCCCGGCGAAAGGTAGACGCGCCGGTCGCGCACCGCCTTCACCCCCTGCCACAGCGGGTCGGTCCACATGCTCTCGTAAAAGCCGCGGTCGATGGTGACGATAGCGTCCGGCTGCCAGGCCAGAACCTGCTCCATCGACACGTTGACCAGCCCGCCGTTGCCGAGATTCTCCGCCGCGACGTTGCGCACCCCGGCGACGTCCAGCGCCTCGACGTTGATGGAGCCGCGGATGCCGGTCTGCAGGCCGCGCGGCCCGCGCGCCATGTAAACCTTCAGCCGCTTGCCCTCCGGCACGTCGTCGAAGCGGCGGCGCACGTCGTTCAGCGTCCGCTCGGCGTAGCGGGCCAACTCCTCCCCCCGCTCCGCCACGCCCATCAGCGTGCCGAGCGTACGGAAGGTGCGCGCGGAGTCGGCGAGATGCCCGTCGATCAGCAGGGTCGGTACCCGCGTCTGCTCCTGCACCCGGTCGGCCAGCGAGACGAAGGTCGGGGCGGTGCTGCCGACATCGACGACGACGTCCGGTTTCGCAGCCACCACGGTTTCCAGGTTGACGGTGTTGCCGCGCCCCGTCAGCCGCCCCAGCTCCGGCAGGTCGGCGTAGCGGTCGGGGAGGAAGGGCCGCTCCGGCGGGCTGATCGCCCGCGTCCAGCCCAGCAGTTTCTCGGGCGCCAGCATGTAGACGACGACGGAGGCCGGCGGCCCGGCGGGAAACACGCGCTCCACCCGCTCCGGCAGGGTGACGCGGCGCCCGGAGGAATCCGTGACGATCCGCTCCGCCGCCGCCGGCCCGGCCAGCAGGGCGAGCAGCAGCCCGGCTCCCACGCCCGCCATCCATCCACGCCTGCCCACGCCACTGTTCACTCGCCGTCACCCCATGTATCTGCACTCAAAGTCCCCTCTCCCCTCTGGGAGAGGGGCGCTTTTGCCGGACGTACCGCCATGCGCACCCCCCTCACCGACCCTTCGGGCCACCCTCTCCCCAGAGGGGAGAGGGCTAGATCGACTGCCTTGCCACCCAAAGCATGGGGTTTGGACTCGCCACCGTCCATAGGGCAGACAAGCCAAACAGTGAGGCGAAGGTCACGCTTTGACCACGGGCGGCCTCCCCATCCGAACGGATAGGGTGCCGCGGTCCGCCCCCCAAAGCCCCGTTCACCACCCCCGTGCCGCTCCATGACCGCATCCCCGCTCCACCGCGCCGCCCTCGCCACCGCCGCCCTGCTCGCGCTGTCCGGCTGCGCCGGGTTCGGCTCGGCGGTCACCGGGGTGACCTCGGCGGGCGTGGCGGCGACCGTCGGCTCGGCCACCGGCAACCCGGTGCTTGGCGTCATCGCCGGCGCCGGGGTCAGCTACGGCATCGACCAGGGCGTGAAATACGCGGAACGGCGGATCACCGACAACGTCCACAACGCCGTCGCCCGCGCCGCCGGCCCGCTCGCCGTCGGCCAATCGGCGACCTGGACGGTGGAGGAGAAGCTGCCGCTGAGCGGCAAGACCGGCACCGTGCAAGTGGCGCGCGGCTTCGGCGAGGCGATCCCCTGCAAGGACGTGGTCTTCACGCTGGACGACGCGCCGGACTTCAACGTCACCACGGTCTGCCGGGCCAAGGACGGCCAGTGGCGCTGGGCGCTGGCCGAGCCCTCGACGCGGCGCTGGGGAAGTCTGCAATAACGCATGCAGTCGGCCATGTACGCACGGCCCGCGTTGGGGTAAAGCTCCGCGGGCAGTTGCGTCACGGGTTTGCGTCACGGGAGTCCGCGCATGTTCACGGCCAAAATTCTTCTTCTCGGCTCGGGCGAACTCGGGAAGGAGTTCGTCATCGCCGCCAAGCGCCTCGGCTGCGAGGTCATCGCCTGCGACAGCTACGCCAACGCCCCGGCGATGCAGGTCGCCGACGCGGCGGAGGTGTTCTCCATGCTCGACCCGGACGCCCTGCGTGCGGCCATCGCCAAGCACACGCCCGACTTCATCGTGCCGGAGGTCGAGGCCATCCGCACCGAGGTGCTGCACGAGTTCGAGGACGCCGGCCTGACCGTCGTCCCCTCGGCCCGCGCCGCCACCATGACCATGAACCGCGACCGCATCCGTGAGGTCGCCGCGGTGGAGCTGGGCCTGCGCACCTCCAAGTACCGCTACGCCGAAAGCCTGGAGGAGGTGGTCGCCGGGGCGGAGCACACCGGCCTGCCCTGCGTCATCAAGCCGGTCATGTCCTCCTCCGGCAAGGGGCAGAGCACCGTTCGCACCGCCGAGGAGCTTGAGACCGCCTGGACCTACGCCGTCGCCAACATGCGCGGCGACCGCCGGAAGGTCATCGTCGAGGAGTTCGTGCCCTTCGAGTACGAGATCACCCTGCTGACCGTCCGCACCCGCGAGGGCATCCTGTTCTGCGAGCCGATCGGCCACCGGCAGGAGCGCGGCGACTACCAGGAATCCTGGCAGCCGGTGCCGATGCCCGCGGCGCTGCTGGACGACGCCAAGGACATGGCGGCGAAGGTCGTGGACAATCTCGGCGGCTACGGCATCTTCGGCGTCGAGTTCTTCGTCACCAAGGATGAGGTCGTCTTCTCCGAGCTGTCGCCGCGCCCGCACGACACCGGCATGGTGACCCTGCTGTCGCAGAACCTGTCGGAGTTCGACCTGCACGCCCGCGCCATCCTGGGCCTGCCGATCCCGGCGATCCACGTCCGCGGCCCGGCCGCCTCCGCCGTCATCCTGGCTGACCGCGAGGCGGAGCGCTTCGCCATCGAGGGGCTGGCCGACGCGATGCGCGTGGGCAGCGCGGAGCATGACGTGGACGTCCGCCTGTTCGGCAAGCCGACGACCCGCAAGAACCGCCGCATGGGCGTGGCGCTCGCCGCCGGCACCGACACCGACGACGCGCGCGACCGGGCGCTGAAGGCGGCCTCGGCGGTCAGCATCCGCTACGAGTGACACCCTCCGAGATCGATGGCGGTCAGGTAATCGTCAGGCCGCCGTCGATCGCGAAGACCGCCCCGGTGGTCCAGGCGGCCTCCGGCGAGGCCAGGAAGACGGCGATGCCGCCGAGATCGCTGGCCTTGCCGATGCGGCCCAGAGGGTAGAGCCGCTTGACCAGCTCCGCCATGGCGCGCTGGTCGTCCTCGGGCATCGCGGCGATGGTGCGGCGGCGCAGCTCGGTGTCCACCGTGCCCGGCGCGATGGCGTTGACGCGGATGCCGCGCGGCGCCAGCTCGTAGGCCATGGCCTTGGTCAGGGAATTGAGCGCCCCCTTGGTCAGCGAATAGAGGCTGGACGGCCGCCCCGGCAGCATCTTGCCAGCGAAGTAGGACGAGATGTTGATGACCGCTCCCCCCTCGGCGGGCATAAGCGGCACCAGCGCCTGGGTCAGGAAGAAGGGGGCGGTGACGTTCAGGGCGACGCTGTGCTCGTACTGCGCCCGGTCGGCCTCCAGATAGGGGACGAAGGTCGCCGTGCCGGCGTTGTTGACCAGCGTGTGGACCGCCCGGCCGAAGCCGCCGATCTCCGCCGCCGCCCGCTCCAGCCCGTCCGGCTGCCCCAGATCCGCGGCAACGGTCACCACCCGCGTCCCGTTCGCGGCGAGCCGTGCCGCCGCGTCGGCGAGCTTCCCGGGGTTGCGCGCGACGAGGCAGAGGTCCGCCCCCTCCCGCGCGAAAGCCTCCGCGATGGCGCAGCCGATGCCGTCCGACCCGCCGGTGACGACGGCGAATGTGTTTGCAAGCCTCATCCGGTCGCTGTCCTTTTCCGGTGGAGTCAATGGGCCGACACGCCGAGATAGCGCTGCTGCAGGCCGTCGTCCTCCCACAATTCCCTGGATGACGTGACCAGCGCGATCTGGCCGCCGGACATGATGGCGACGCGCTCCGCGGCGCTGGTGCCGACGCGCAGGTTCTGCTCGACGATCAGGACGGAGGTGCCGTCGTAGCGCAGACCGCCCAGCACCTCCAGCAGATAATCGACGATTTTCGGGGCCAGCCCCTCCGACGGCTCGTCGAGGATCAGCAGGCGCGGGTTGGTCAGCAGCGCCCGCCCGATGGCCAGCATCTGCTGCTCGCCGCCGGACAGCTGGTTGCCGAAGTTGCGGCGGCGCTCGGCCAGCCGCGGGAAAACGGTGTAGACGCGCTCCACCGTCCAGGGGCCGGGCCGCCGGCCCTGCATCAGGCGCAGATGCTCGTCCACGGTGAGCGAGGGAAACACCCGTCGTCCCTGCGGGACGATGGACACACCCTGCCCGGCGATGTCGTGCGGCTTGCGCCCGGCCAGTTCCACGCCGTTGAAGCGGATCGATCCCCGCCCGGCGGGCAGCAGCCCGATCAGCGCGCTGCACAGCGTCGTCTTCCCCGCCCCGTTGCGGCCGAGAATCGCCAAGCTCGGTCCATCGAGCCGCAGCTCGACGCCGTGCAGCACCGGAAGCGCGCCGCGCCGCACCTCCAGCCCGCTGACGACCAGCGCGTTAGTGCTTTCCACCAAGATAGATCTCCCGAACCAGGGGGTTGGCGCGAATGTCGGACGGGGTGCCCGAGGCGACCACCGCGCCGTCGCGCATCACGGTGATGCGGTCGGCCAGCGACAGCGCCACGTCCATGTCGTGCTCCACGAACAGCATGGTGATGCGGCGCGGCAGCCCGCGCAGGATCTCGACCAGACGGCCGCGGCCCTGCGGAGACATGCCGGCGGCGGGCTCGTCCATCAGCAGCAGTTCCGGCTCTCCGGCCAGGGCCATGGCGATCTCCAGCTCGCGCTGCTGGCCGTAGGACAGGGTGGCGACCGGCTGGGCCAGCACCTCGTCCAGCCGGAAACGCGCCGCGCAGGCCCGCGCCGCCTCCACCTGCTCCCGATGGTGCCGCCAGGGGCGGAGGCTGAAGCGCGGCCCCCGGCTGCCCATCACCGCGACACGGAGGTTGTCCTCCACCGAGCGGTCGGCGAAGGTCAGGCTGGTCTGGAAGGTGCGCCCAATGCCCAGCCGCACCCGCTGGTGCGGGCGCAGGCGCGAGATGTCGCTCCCTTTAAAGGCGATGCCGCCGGCGGTCAGCGGCACCTCCCCGGAGATGGCGTTGAACAGCGTCGTCTTGCCGGCGCCGTTGGTGCCGAGCAGGGCGTGGCGCTCCCCCGGCGCCAGCGCCAGGGACACCCCGTTCACCGCGCGCACGGCACCGAAGCTGATGGACACATCCTGAACGGTCAGGATCGGCGGCGTGGGCATGGCGGGCCTCCGGAGGACGCGACGCTCTGGAGCGGCGGTCAGTTGCAGGACGGGTTGTCGCGGGAGGCCGTGCCGAGCGCCAGGAACTTGGCCCGGTCCATGCCCAACGCCTGATCGACGCCCTTCGCCACCTTGACCACCTTGCTGTAGAAGGCGCCGTCGGGCCGCTGGGCGACCTCCGTCACAAAATTGTCGGCGATGGCCTGCCGGTTCTCATCCAGCCGGATCGCGCCGGTCGGCGAGCGGTCGGTCAGCTCGGTCTTCGCCAACGCCGCCTGGAACGCCTTCTGCCCGTCGTCCAGCGTACCGCCGACCTGATCCAGCGCCTGGAGCACCGCCAGCGTGCTGACGTAATAGCCGTGGGCGAACAGCGAGGGCGATTCCAGCCCGTCCGGGAACTTCGCCTTGTAGGCCTTCACGAATTCCACCCACTTCGGGTCGTCGTTGGAATCGGCGACCGGGCCGGCGGCGATCATCCCCAGCACCTTGTTCTTGAAGGCGCCCTTCGAGCTGAGGACGGTCTGGTCCACGGTGACGCTGCTGCCGATCAGCGGCGCCGTGCCGCCGGACTGGTAGTATTGCGTCAGGAAGTTCACCGCGTCCGCCCCGCCCAGCAGGACATACACGGCGTCCACGTTGTCCGGCAGCTTGGCGATGACCGAGGTGAAATCCTTGGTGCCGACGGGCACCCAGTTCTTCTGGGCGATCTTGCCGCCGCGGCTGCAATATTCCGCCTGGAAGCCCATCACCTGGGAATAGGGAAAGGAATAATCCTCCGACACGACGGCGATGTTGCGGTAGCCCTTGGTCTCGTAGGCGTAGCTGCCCAGCCCGGCCTGCCACTGCGCGCCGTCCAGCGTGAAGCGGTAGAAGTTCGGCGCCGGGTCGCGCAGCGTCGTGTCCTGCGCGCCCGAGGTGCCGTTGACGAAGGTCTTGGACGGGACCGACTTGGCGTATTCCTTGACGGCGATGCCCTCGCCGCCGGACAGCGGGCCGACGACGATGTCCACCTTGTCCTGCTCGATCAGCTTGCGGGTCTTGGCGACCGCCACATCGGGCTTGGCGTTGGAGGATTCCTTCACCAGCACGATCCGCTTGCCGGCGACCTGCCCCTGGAAGGCGTCCACCGCCAGCTCGACGCCGCGCATGCCGTCCAGGCCGGACTGCGCGAAGGGTCCCTCCAGCGTGGCCAGCGCGCCGATCCGTATGTCCTGCGCGAAAGCGGGTGACAGGGCCGTGCCGGACAGGAGAGCCGCGACGCCGGCGGCGCCCAGCACCGTGTGCAAGGTCGTCTTCATACCGTTTTCCTCCCATTCTTGGCGCACACGCCGGTCCAGGCCGGCTTGATCTGCGCGCGCAGTTGTTGGATCAGTCCGATCAGGCCGTCCTTCGCGAAGAGGACGATCACGATGAAGACGGCCCCGATCACCAGATTGAAGCGCTCGCGGTCGATGACCGAGGCGGCGTAGTTCTCCAGAAGGACGAAAGCGGCGGCCCCCAGGAAGGCGCCCAGCGGGTGCCGGATGCCGCCCAGCACCGCGACGACCAGCAGGTTGACCGCCGCGTGCACGTCCACCGCCCCCGGCGACATCTGGCCGCTGAACCACGTGTTGAGGACGCCGCCGACCGAGGCGATCAGCCCGGCGATGCCGAAGGCGGCGATGCGCAGCAGCGTGGTGCTGAAGCCGAGCGCCGCGACCCGCCGCGGGGCGTTGCGCAGGGCGTGCAGCTGCAGGCCGAAGGGCGTGCGGTCCAGATGCATGACCGCGGCGGCCGACAGGACGGCGGCGGCCAGCGCCATGCCGTAGAAGGGGATGGGCGCCCGCAGGTCGATGCCGAACAGCTCCGGCGGCTTCAGCCCGTTGATGCCGTCGAAGCCGTTGAAGACCTCGGTGTTCTGCGAGACGAGGTAGAACAGGCTGACCGACATCGCCAGCGTGATCATCAGCAGGTAGATGCCGCTGGACCGCACCGACACCCAGCCGACCAGCAGGCCCGCCAGCGTCCCCATGCCCAGCGCCGCCCCGACGGCGAGCGGCCAGGGCACCGCCATGCCGACGCCGGTGATGTTGGGCGACAGCAGCGCCAGCGTGTAGCCCGCCACGCCCGCCACCCCGGCCTGGGCGAAGGACACCAGCCCGGCGCTGGAGGTCAGGAAGGTCAGGCTGAGCGCCATGGTGCCGATGATCAGCACGCGGGCGGCGACGGTGCCGACCCAGAAGTCGTCGGCAACCAGCGGAAAGGCCAGACCGGCCAGGGCCAGCCAGAGGACCGGATGGCGAAGGAGTTGTTGAGGCATCGTCGTCATCCCCGTCCGAGAAGGCCCTGGGGCCGGACCGCCAGAACCGCGACCATCAGCAGGAAGGTCAGCAGCGTCGCGTAGTTCGGGATGAAGGCGAGGCCGAACTGCTCGGCGAAGCCGATCAGCAGAGCGCCCAAGGCCGCCCCCGCCAGACTGCCCATGCCGCCGATGATGACCACGACCAGCGAGGACAGCAGAAACCGCGCGTCCTCCCCCGGCGAGATCGACAGGGCGCTGCCGCCGATCACCCCGGCCAGCCCCGCCAGACCGGCGCCCAGCGCGAAGACGAGCAGGAGCACCCGCTGCACGTTGAAGCCCATGGCCGACAGGATGTCGCGGTCGTCCACCCCGGCGCGGATCAGCATGCCCACCTTGGTGCGGTGGATCAGCAGCCACAGCCCCAGCCCGACCAGAAGCGCGCTGGCGATGACCACGAGGCGGATCGTCGGGTAGCCGCGGACCACCGGCAGCGGCGTCGTGCCGTAGAGGATTTCGGGCGGGGTGAACTGGTAGGTGATGCCGCCGTAATGGGCCAGCAGCAGGTCGCCGACCACGATGGCGAAGCCGATGGTGACCAGCGCCTGCCGCAACTCGTCGCCGCCCAGCGTGCGCAGCAGCGTCAGATGCATCGCCAGCCCGACGACGGCCACGGCGACCGCCGCCCCCACCAGCCCGAGCAGCCAGGACCCCGTGTAGGACGCGATGTCGTACCCGACATAGGCGCCCAGGAGATAGAAGGCGCCGTGCGCCATGTTGACGGTCCGCAGCAGCCCGAAGATCAGCGAGAAGCCGCTGGCCACCAGGAAGTACAGAGACGCCACGGTCAGCGCGTTCAGCGACAGGAGAAGGTAGAATCTCATGCTCGGCGGCCCCGATGCTGGGGGTGGCGGGCGCAAGGCCCGCCCGTTCCCTCCCCCACGGCCGTGGAGGAGGGTCGCGGCAGGGGCGGGAGGCGCCGCCTTAGGCGGCGACGCTGACCTGCGCGCGGGCCGGCGGCGTCATCTCCTTGTGGAAGGAGCCGTCCTTCATGATCGCCAGGATGCGGCTGCGGTCCTGGAACAGGGTGATGTCCTGAAGCGGGTCGCCGTCGAGCAGGATCAGGTCGGCGAGATAGCCGTTGCGCACCAGCCCCAGCTCGCCCGGACGGTTCATGATCTCGCCGCCCAGCAGGGTCGCCGACTGGATCGCCTCCATGGGGGTGAAGCCCAGCAGCTCGACGAAATACTCCAGGTCCTTGGCGTAGGTGCCGTGCGGGGTCCAGGCGAAACCGTAATCGCCGCCGGGCAGCACGCGGATGCCGCGCTTGCGCATCGCCTTCATGGTCTCGACCGCGGCCTCAAGCTCGCGGAAATAGCCCATGTTGCGGGCGACCTCCTCGGTGATGCCCCAGTCGGCGGCGGCGTAGCAGGTCTGATAGACCCAGGCGAGGCCGGGCGCGACGAAGTGCTTGTCCTTGTTGGCCTCCAGCAGGTCCAGTGCCTCCTCGTCGGCGAAGCTGGCGTGGTAGACGATCTCAATGCCGTGCTTGACGCAGAGCTTCACGGATTCAGCGCTGCGCGCGTGGGCGCAGATGCGCACCCCCCGCTTGCGATGGGCCTCGCGGACCGCCTCGGCGACCTCGTCCTCGGCCATCGGCGTGTCCTCGGCCCGGCACTTGGTGATCTCTTCGCCGGACAGGTTCAGCTTGATGAGGTCCACGCCCTCCTTCAGCAGGCGGCGGACGCAGGCGCGCATCTCGTAGGGGCCGTTGACGACCTCCACGAAGGTGTAGGCGCCGATGTGGCTGGGGTTCAGGTCGCCCAGGCCGCCGATGGTGGCGATCTCCGGCCCGTTGGCGAGGTAGCGCGGCCCGGCGAGGCGGCCCTTGTTGATGTAGTCGCGGACGACGACGTCCAGGCGCGGCTTGGCCGCCGCAGCGCCGACGCACATCGTGTAGCCGCAGTCGAGGTAGGTGCGGGCGTTGTCCGCCGCCTCCAGGATGTGCTCCTCGACCGGCATCAGGCCGATGGGGTCGAGGCCGGCCTGGTTGATCCAGCTGAAATGGGTGTGGGCGTCGCACAGGCCGGACATCAGCGTGGCGCCGCCGCCGTCGACCACCCGGTGCGCCTCGCGGGAGATGGCGCCGGCCTGCCGGGACACCTCGGCGATCCGGTTGCCCTGGACGAGCACTTCCCCGGCGAAGGGCTTCTCACCGGTGCTGTCGAGAATCTGGACGTTGGTGAACAGGGTCGTGGGCATCGTTTCCTCCGGTTGCGGGGGCAGCTTCTTTGTGTTGGCGCCTCGCCGCGGGTGATGGTGGGTTCGGGTGACCGTTCGTGGATCGTCGCCTTGGTCTGTTGTGGGCTTCAGTTCGCTTTGGGCTTCAGTTCGATTGGGAGGGCGGCGGGACGGCGGAGGCGATGCGGGCCTCCAGCCCGAGCGGCCCCGCCTCCCCCCGCACCTCGCCGCCGACGCTGTCCAGATAGCGGCGCGCCAGGACGACCAGCGGCTCCGCCTGCTCCGGCCCGACGTTGTTGAAGCGCAGCCGGGTCTTGCCGAAGGCCGACAGCGACACGTTGCAGGGATGCCGGCAGCCGCTGAGGCATTCGACGCGCCGCAGGGTCAGCCGCTCGGCCAGCGCGGTCCCGGCGATCAGCGCCTCCAGCCGGTCGGCCAGCCGCTCGCCGGGCGTCGGTTCGCCGGGGCTGCGCGCCGCGTAGCGGTGGCAGGTGCGGCACACCGACAGGATGTGCCGCACCGGGGCCGGCGGCCTGTCCATCAGTCCACCGAGAACAGGAAGTTCACCAGCGCCTCGTTCACCTCGGCCGGGCGTTCGAAGGTCGTCCAGTGGCCGCAGCGGTCGAGGATGCGCAGGGACGACCCGGCGATCTTCCGGTGCAGCGCCCGCACGGCGGTGGGCGGCGCCGTGCCGTCCTCGTCGCCAGTGACCAGCAGCGTCGGGCAGGCGATCCGCGCGACGTCCGCCGGTTCCGCGGCGGCCAGCGCCTCGCAGGTGCGGGCGTAGCCTTCCGGGTCCTGGCGCATCAGGATTTCGCGAACCAAGGCCGCGACCTCCGGCCGGTTGGCCTTGGTGTCCGCCGAGGTGCCGGCCTGGACGATGGCGTCGGCGATGCCGACCATCCCTTCCGCCCGCGCCTTGGCCGCGCGGTCGCGGATGACCGGACGGGCGGCGTCGGGCGGCGCGTGGAGCGGGCCGATCAGCGCAAGGCTGCGGACGCGGTTCGGACGGCGCGCCGCGACGTGCTGGCAGACGATGGTGCCGAGCGAGTGGCCGACGAGATGCACGCGGTCGAGCCCGCGCTCGTCCATCACGCCCTCGATCGCGTCGGCAAGCCCGGCGATGGTCAGCGGCCCGTCGGCGGGGCTGCGCCCGGAGCCGGGAAGGTCGGGCCGGATGCACTGGAAGAAACGCGACAGAACGCCGACCTGCGGACCGAACACGTTGGAGGTTCCGCCAAGCCCGTGGACCAGCAGGACCGGATCGCCGTTGCCGTGCACCTCGACGGCCAATTGCGGTGCCATATGCCCCTCTCTTCGGTTGATGGTTGTCTTACTGCCACTCAGGCACCCAATCAGGCGAGCGTGTTGCTCAGCGCGCCGATGCCGCTGACCTCGACCGTGACGCGGTCGCCGGGGAACAGGAATTTCGGCGGCGAGAAGCCCAGCCCGACGCCGGCCGGGGTGCCGGTGGCGATGATGTCGCCGGGGTACAGCGTGATGCCGGCGGACGCCGTCGCGACGAGGGTCGGGATGTCGAAGATCAGGTCGCGGGTGCTGGCGTTCTGGCGCAGCTCGCCGTTGACCCAGGTCTTCACCTGAAGGTCGGTCGGGTCCAGCTCGTCGGCGGTGACGACCCACGGTCCCATCGGGCAGAAGGTGTCGAAGGACTTGCCGAGCAGCCACTGCTTGTGCCGCTTCTGGACGTCGCGGGCGGTCACGTCGTTGATGACGGTGTAGCCCCAGACATGCTGGTAAGCGTCCTCCGGCGCGATGTTCTTGCCGCCCTTGCCGATCACCAGCGCCAGCTCGACCTCGTAGTCGATCTGCTCGCTGATGCCGCGGGGGTAGAGGATCGCCTCGTCCGGCCCGATGACGCTTTCCGGAACCTTGGTGAAGAAGATCGGCAGGGCCGGCACGGCGTCCGCGGCGCCGGTGGCGCTGCTGTCGTAGCCACTCCCGGCGAATTCGCGGGCGTGGTCGTGGTAGTTCTTGCCGACGCAGAAGATGTTGCGCGCCGGGCGCGGTATGGGAGCCTCCAGCCGGACGCGGGACAGGCCGATGCCCTCCCCCTCGACATTGATGCGCCCCTTGATCTCGTCATAGCGGCGGATGACGTCGAGGAGATCGTCCACCGGCTCGCCGAGCAGCGATTCCAACGGCCAGACCCGCTCCTTGTCCGGATCGATGACCGCGACGGCGCGGCGTCCGTCAAGCTGGATGGTCGCAAACTTCATGGCGTTTCCTTCTCGCCCATTGTTGAGCCAATTTCTCACCAAACCAGAACCGCGGATCGGCTTGTGAGCCAATTAGGCCGGCTTGGTGATTGTTTGGTCAACTGAAAAAATGGAAGTATGACGTTCGGCCGTGATGAAAATTTGAGGTTTGCGTTGCGAAACGCCCAAGAGCTGGCTAGAATTGGATCACGTTTGGATCATCTCCTCGGAACGAGGACGGGAATGGACACGCTGAATCTCAGGGACCGGGCCGCCAACGGCGCCAACGCCGTCGTGCAGTTCATCGAGCGCAACATCGCCGATGGCAGCTGGGGGCCCGGCACCAAGCTGCCGACGGAACGCGATCTGGAAAAGCGCTTCGGCGTGTCCCGCAACACGCTGCGCAAAAGCCTGCGTCAGTTGGAGGACCAGGGGAAGATCGTCCGTCACGTCGGCCGCGGCTCCTTCGTCGCGGGCGGATTGGAGCCGGCGCTCGGCGCGGCGATCCGCCTGCTCGCGCCGCAGGACGGCGAGAACCTTGTCCGGCGCATCCACGGCGCCAGCCCGACCGAGGTGATGGAGGTGCGGCTGATGGTCGAGCCGCTGGCGGCGGAGCTGGCGGCCAGCCGGGCGAACGCCGCCGACCTGCAACGGCTGGAGGAGTGCCTGCTGCGCGCCGATCAGGCGCGCGACGTGCCCGACTTCGAGCATTGGGACGGGATGCTCCACGTCGCCATCATCGCCGCGACGAAGAACGGCCTGCTGATGGACATCTACGATGCCATCAACGACATCCGCAACCAGCCCGAATGGGGCCGGCTGAAGGCGCGCAGCGTCACTCCGCAGCGCCGCGCGATCTATCAGGAGCAGCACCGCCGCATCGTCTCGGCCCTGCTCGACCGCGACGGGGCGAAGGCCCGCGCCGAACTGCTCCAGCATCTGACGCTGGTCCGCGCCAATCTGCTGGCGGCGTCGAGTCAGGGAGCCGCGGCGGGGCCGGACACCACCATGGACCTGTGACCGCCCGGCCCGACGACGGGTCCGAACCGCCTCTCAGCGAAGGGCCGGACCGATCATCGGGACAAGCACGTAAATCCCGAAGATCGCCATTCCCAGCAGCGTGAGCAGGCTCCGGAACGCCGCGCGCCAGCCGCCGTCCGCGCGGTGAAGGTCCAGGTAATGGGTGAGGATCCGGTCGGCCTTGAGATTGGCCGCGGCGAGGACGAGTCCGACCCCGAGCGGCCCGAGACCGCCGCTGCCATGCCCCGCCCACATCGAGACGGCGGTGAGCAGCATCAGAACCATCCAGGTGCGCGTCAGGATCGCCATCGCTTCATCTCAGCAGATAGACGATGGGGTAGAGCAGCACCCAGATCAGGTCCACCATGTGCCAGAAGGCGGCACCGGTCTCCAGATTCTCCAGGCTGTCCCACCATGTGACGATGCCCAGGATCACGATCCCCGCGGCGACGTGCATCGCGTGAAAACCGGTCAGCAGATAATAGAGCTGGAAGAAGCTGTTGGTCTCCAGCGTCAGGTCCCGGCCGATCTTGTCGCCGTACTCGACCGCCTTGATGGCAAGGAACAGGCCGCCGAGGGCCATCGCGCCGAGCATCGCCGCCCGATGGGAGCGGCCCGAGGCCCGGCGCCGCACGGCGACCGCGACCAGCCAGCCGCTCGTCACCAGGACCATGGTGTTCATGCCGCCGAGCAGACGGTCCAACTGCGCCTGCGACGCGTCGAAGGTCGCCGGGTCCAGCGCGCGCGCCACCGCGAAGCCGATGAACATCGCCCCGAAGGCCGCCAGCTCCCCCAGGATGAGAATCCACATCATGGGGTTGCCGGGCAGGCTGGAGAGGGGCCCCCAATCGGCGGCCTCCCCGTCCGCAGCGCCATCCGCAGCGATGACCGTCGTCGGCGCGGCCGTTTCCGTCATGTCCGCTGTCCTTCCGGAAGTGATGACCGGAAGGGACCATGACGCGGGAGACGGACGCCGTCTTTGCCCGGGGGCAAACTCGCGGACCGTTGCCGTTCAGCTGGTGCCGTTCAGCTGGTGCCGATCAGGTGACGCCGGTCACTGATAGCCGCCCTTGTCCGCACGCTCACGCGCGGCGTCCTCCTGGGCCTTGGTCATCTCGTCCTTGGTCGCCGCCGGCTTGTCCTCGGGCTTGCCGGTCGCGCGGTCCTTCTCGGCTTGCGGTTGGGAGTCGGTGTTGCGGTTGTCGCCCATCGCGTCATCCTCCGGCATGAGGCGGACCGATGCGACCCGCCGTAAGCCTCACCAACACCCCCGCGCGCCGGTCGTCTCGCCCCGCTCACAGGATCAGGCGACGATGCCGGCGTCGTGCAGGCGGCCGATCTCGGCCGACGGCAGGCCGAGCAGGTCGGCCAGCACCGCGTCGGTGTCCTGCCCCAGCACGGGCGCCGGGCGGTGGTCGGTGCGCTCGCCCAGGCCGGGGAAGCCGAGGGGCGAGCCAGGAACCAGCAGCGGCCCGACCTCCGGCTGCTCGACCTCGCGGAACAGCGGGTTGGCGGTGGAGCAGCGCGCGTCCTCCGCCACCAGCTGGCCGAAATCCCGGTACGGCCCCCACAGCACTCCCGCCCCGGCGAAGGCGCTCTCCACCTCGGACAGGGTGCGGGCGGCGAACCAGGGGGCGAGCACGGCGGAGATGGCATCGCGCGCCACGAAACGCCCGCCCTCGTCGTTCATGTCCACGTCCATCAGCGGGCCGATCATCGCCAGCCGCTCGGTCAGCCCGGTCGCCTTGCCCAGCGCCTTCCACTGGCGGTTGGAGATGGCGACGACCATCGCCCGCCGCCCGTCGGCAGTGGCGAAGTCGCGGCCATAGGCACCGTAGAGGTCGTTGCCCATCGGCGGCCGCACCGCACCGTTCACCCGGACATCGGCGAGGTAGCCGAGGTTGCCGACCGTCGCCAGCATCACGTCGGCCAGCGCCACCGTCACCTCCTGCCCCCGCCCGGTGCGGCGGCGGTGCCGCTCCGCCGCCAGCAGACCGGTCGCCAGATAGAGGCCGGCGGCGACGTCCCAGGCCGGCAGCACATGGTTCACCGGTTCACCGCCGCGGCCGGTCGCCATCGGGAAGCCGCTGGCGCAGTTGACGGTGTAGTCGACCGCCGCCGACCCGTCCGGGTTGCCGGTCAGCCGCAGCATGATCAGGTCGTCGCGCTTGGCCGACAGCGCCTCGTAGCCCATCCAGCCGCTGGCCGGCAGGTTGGTCAGCAGGAAGCCCGCGTTCTCGCCCGAGGCGGTGATGATCGCCTGGGCGATCTCCCGCCCCTCCGGCCGGTCGAGCGCCAGCGTCACCGATCGTTTCGCCTTGTTCAGCGCGGTCCAGTAGAGGCTGGTGCCGTTCGGCGCCACCGGCCAGCGCCGGTAGTCGATGTTGCCGCCGATGGGGTCGATGCGGATCACCTCCGCGCCCAGCTGGGCCAGCGTCATGCCGCCCAGCGGTGCCGCGATGAAGGCCGACACCTCGACGACGCGCAGATCGGAGAGAAGCGAGGACATGGGAGTCTCGATCCAGATGGAAACAACGTGGTGGTCGGGGTGGGGGCAACAATCGACGCGCTTTACACGCAACGCCCACCGTCGATCTCCAGCACCACGCCGGTCAGGAAGGCCGCCTCGTCCGACGCGAGGTAGAGGGCGGCGTTGGCGACGTCGGTCGGCTGGCCCAGGCGGCCGAGCGGAACGATGCCCATCATGCGCGCCCGCTTCTCCGGGGTGTCGCCGCCCATGAAGGTGGCGAGCAGCGGCGTCTCGGTGGCGACCGGAGCCAGAGCGCAGACGCGGATGTTGTCGGGCGCCAGCTCCAGCGCCAGCGACTTGGTGATGTTGTGCACGGCACCCTTGGTCGCGTTGTACCAGACCAGGCCCGGACGCGGCCGCAGGCCGGCGGTGGAGCCGAGGTTCAGGATCACGCCGGATTTCTGCGCCCGCATGGTCGCGACGACCGCCTTGGAATAGAGGTAGATCGACTTGACGTTCAGCGCGAAGACGCGGTCGAACTCCTCCTCGGTCACGTTCTCGAACGGGCCGTTGGCGTGGGTGGAGCCGGCGTTGTTGACCAGGATGTCCAGCCGCCCGAACTTTTCGACGGTGGCTGCGATGGTCATCTCGACATCCGCCATCTTGGTCACGTTGGCGGCGATGCCGATGGCGGACTCGCCCAGACGTTCGGCGACCGCCTTGGCGGCGTCGCCGTTGATGTCCACGACCGCGACGCGGCCACCCTCGCGCACGAAGGTCTCGGCCATCGCGAGGCCCAGCCCCTGCGCCGCACCGGTGATCAGGGCGACCTTGCCGTCCAGACGCTTCGTCATTCTTGTTTCCTCCCCAAGGGATTATGTGGTGATGGGGAGGCTATCCGCGCCGCACCGGCCGTGCTATGGACCATCCGTCATAGCTGCTATCAGCCCGCACAGCCGGTTATGACCGTCGCGTCAGGGCGCGCTGTTCTCCCCGGCGCTGCCGGGGGCGACGACCTTGCCCTTCAGCACGCCGTTGGCGACGCATTTCGCCACCTCGGCGTGGATCAGCCGCAGCAGGGCGCGCGTCGCCTTCGACACCGGCTGGTGCAGCGGCGTCGCGGTGACGAGCATGGCGTGCATGTCCTTCGAGCTGATTTCGCGGGCGATCAGCCGACCCTGGCGCACCTCGCGGTGGACGGCGCCGAAGGGCAGGATGGTCGAGCCCATGCCCTCCTCCACCAACTGCTTGATGGCGGTGACGGAATCGATCTCCATGTCGACCTGCAGGTCGATGTCGGCCCGCCGCACCGCCGCGTCGACCACCCGGCGCAGGCCGTTCTCCAGCCCCGGCAGGACGAAGCGCAGGCCGCCCAGCGTCTCCACCTCGACCGGCCCGTCGTCCCCGGCCACCGCGTCCTTGGCGGGCTGGACGAGCAGCAGATTCTCGACGAGCAGCGGCGAGGACAGCATGCTGCGCCCGCGCCGGGCGTCGTAGAGCACGGCGAGGTCAAGCCGCCCGCCCTCGACCCATTCGAGCAGCGTGCCGCTGAACACCTCGTGGATGCGCAGCGTGGCGTCGGGGTAGTTTTCATGGAAACGGCGGGCCAGCGGCGCGCCCAGCGTGGCGCAGATCGACGGAGGGAGACCCAAAGTGACCGACCCGGTGAGCCGTTCCGACTGGTCCTGGATCTCCTCCTTGATCTCCGACAGCGCGCCCAGCAGATGGCGCACCACGTCGTAGAGCTTGCGCCCCTGCTGAGTCAGCGAGACGCCGCGGCCATGGCGGTAGAACAGGCTGGTGCGCAGCTCGTGCTCCAGCTTCTGGACCTGCCGGCTGAGCGCCGGCTGGGTGATGCCAAGCTTGACCGACGCCTTGGAAAAGCTGCCAAGGTCGGCCACCTGAACAAAGTAGCGCAGTTCCAGAAGTTCCATCGCGGGACAGGTCTCGTCGTTCGGCCTCCGCGTCGGATAGCGAATACGCCGGTATGACACAAGCGGAGTCCTGGCAGGTCAGTCCTGCCCGGTCCTCCGCCGTGTCTCGCGATCAATTGCGCCGGGTGAGCAGGCCGCGCGCCACAACCTGGGCCTGGATTTCCGCCGCCCCTTCGAAAATATTCAGAATACGGGCGTCGCACAGCACACGGCTGATCGGATACTCGACGGCGTAGCCGTTGCCGCCGTGGATCTGCACCGCGTTGTCGGCGTTCGACCAGGCGACGCGCGCGGCCAGCAGCTTAGCCATGCCGGCCTCGATGTCGCAGCGGCGGTCGCTGTCCTTCTCACGCGCGGCGAAATAGGTGAGCTGGCGGGCGATCATCGTCTCCACGGCCATCCAGGCGATCTTGCCGGCGACGCGCGGGAAGGCGGCGAGCGGGCGGCCGAACTGGACGCGCTCCTGGGCGTAGCGCAGGCCAAGCTCCATCGCGTTCTGCGCCACGCCGACGGCGCGGGCGGCGGTCTGCACGCGGGCGGATTCGAAGGTCGCCATCAGCTGCTTGAAGCCCTGGCCCTCGACGCCGCCCAGCAGGTTCTCGCGCGGCACGGCAAAGCCGTCGAAGCCGATTTCGTACTCCTTCATGCCGCGATAGCCGAGAACCGGGATCTCGCCGCCGCTCATGCCCTCGGCCGGGAAGGGGTCCGCCTCGGTGCCGCGCGGCTTCTCGGCCAGCAGCATCGACAGGCCCCGGTAGCCGGGGGCGTCCGGATCGGTGCGCACCAGCAGGGTCATCAGGTCGGAGCGGCTGCCGTGGGTGATCCAGGTCTTCGCCCCGGTGACGCGGTAGGTGTCGCCCTCCAGCACGGCGCGGGTGCGCAGGCTGCCCAGGTCGGAGCCGGTGTTGGGCTCGGTGAAGACGGCGGTCGGCAGGATTTCGCCGGACGCGAGGCGCGGCAGCCAGCGCGCCCGCTGCTCGGCGGTGCCGCCCAACCGGATCAGTTCGGCGGCGATCTCCGCGCGGGTGCCCAACGAGCCGACGCCGATGTAGCCGCGCGACAGCTCCTCCGTCACCACGCACATGGCGAGTTTGCCCATGCCGAGCCCGCCGTCCTCCTCCGGCACGGTCAGGCCGAAGACGCCCATCTCGGCCATCTGCTCGACGACCGGCATCGGGATCAGCTCGTCCTTGAGGTGCCACTCGTGGGCGTGCGGCTCCACCACGTCGGCGACGAAGCGGCGGAACTGCTCGCGCACCATGTCGAGCGCCTCATCCTCCAGCGCCACTTCGCCAAAGCCGCCGCCATGCAGCGCGTCGGCCAGCAGCTCGGCGATGCGCAGCCGCAGGGCGGAGGCGTTGCCGGCGGCGATCAGCCGGCGCACCGCGTCGGTGCGGAAGGCCGCCCGCTCCGCGTCGGCCAGCCCGAAATCGGCGGGGCGGACGATCTCGCCCTGGCTCATCGCCAGACCGCCGTCGAGCTGGGCCAGATACTCGCCGAAGGCGGCCTGGAGCATGCACGCCTCCAGCTCGCCCAGCCGGCCGGCGCGGTCCAGCCGCTCCGCCCAGCCCTGCATCTGGCGCAGCGCCTCGGCATAGGTCGCCACCCAGGCGAAGCCGTGCGCCGCCACCTGATGGCGGTCGAGAGCCGCCGCATCGACGCGCCCGCCCGGCGCCACCAGCGCGGCGACGCCGCGCTCGGCGGCCTCGGCCAGCCGCGCCACCGCGTCGAGCGCCGCCGCCGTGGTGGACAGCAGGTCGGGCAGAAGGTCGGAGAGCGGAAGCGGGCCGTTGGAGGTTGGGGTGGACGACATGGCGCGTTTCCTCGGTGCGTGTTGTTTTGGTGTTGTTTTGGTTCAATCCGCCGCGATCGTCTCGCGGGGCGGGAGGGACGCGGCGATCCCGGCGAAGGCCTGCTCGACCAGCCGGCGCTGGTCGGCTTCGTGGTCGCCGTGGAAGCTGCCGGCGGGCGACGCCGCCTCGTCGCGGGCCACGCAGGCGACGCGCGGTTCGGCGCAGCCGGCGGCCGCGCGCAGCGCTTCCAGACGGCGGTCCAGATAGGTCCAGGCGCCGAGATTGCACGGCTCCTCCTGCACCCAGACGCAGGACGCGCCCGGCCAGCGGCGGAACAGCGCCGACAGCGCGGCGTCGGGCAGAGGATACAGCATTTCCAGCCGGACCACCGCCACACCGTCGGCACCGGTTTCTGGCCCGCGCTCGGCCCGCTCGCGCTCCAGTTCGTAGGCCAGCTTGCCGCTGCACAGCAGGATGCGCTCGACCCGCGCCCCGGCGGTGGCGATCACCGGCTGGAAGGCGGTGCCCGGCGCGCAGTCGGCCAGCGTCGACACGGCGGCGGGCAGGCGCAGCAGCGTCTTCGGGCTCAGCACCACCAGCGGCTTGCGGTCGCGGCGCAGCATCTGCCGGCGCAGCAGGTGGAAGTAGTTGGCCGGGGTGGAAGGGTGGGCGACGCGGATGTTATCGCGCGCCGCCATCTGGAGGAAGCGCTCGGGCCGGGCGGAGGAGTGTTCCGGCCCCTGCCCTTCCAGCCCATGCGGCAGCAGGATGACGAGGCCGGAGGGCTGGCGCCACTTGTCCTCGGCGCTGACGATGAACTGGTCGATCATGATCTGCGCGCCGTTGGCGAAGTCGCCGAACTGCGCCTCCCAGATCACCAGCGCGTCGGGCCGCTCCAGGCTGTAGCCGTACTCGAAGCCGAGGACGGCGTATTCCGACAGCGGGCTGTTGACCACGTCGAACCGCGCCTGTTCCACACCCAGGTGATTCAGGCTGACATGGCGGCGCCCGGTGACGGTGTCGGTCAGCGCGAAGTGGCGGTGCGAGAAGGCGCCGCGCACCACGTCCTGGCCGGTCAGCCGCACCGGCGTGCCCTCGGCCAGCAGCGTGGCGAAGGCCAGCGCCTCGCCGGTCGCCCAGTCCATCGGCTCCTCGGCGCGGCGGCGGATGACGCGCTCCACCTTGCGGTCCACGGCGAGCCCGTCGGGAATGGCGGCCAGCGCCGCCAGCAGCCCGCGCAGCCGGTCGTCGGCGATGCCGGTGTCCGGTTCGGCGGGAAGCGTGCCGGCCGGCGCGAAGGGCGCCCAGCGCCCGCCGGGGAAGCCGTCGTGGTTCGGCCGGTGGTCGGAGGCCGCGGCCAGCGCCTCCTGGAAGCGGGTCTTGTGCCCGGTGGCCAGCGCCTCCGCCTCTTCGGGACCGACCAGCCCGTCGGCGGCCAGCCGCTGCGCGTAGAGCGCGCGGGCCGGCGGGTGGGCGTCGATCGCCTTGTAGTCGAGCGGCTGGGTGAAGCGTGGCTCGTCGATCTCGTTGTGGCCGTTGCGGCGGTAGCCGACAAGATCGATCACCGCGTCGCGCCCGTGCGCCTGCCGGAAGGCCACGGCAAGGTCGGCGGCGCGCAGCGCGGCGTCGGGGTCGTCGGCGTTGACGTGCAGGATGGGGCTGTCCACCGCCTTCCACAGACCGGTGCAGTGGAGCGAGGTCCGCGCCTCCTCCCGCTCGGTGGTGAAGCCGATCTGGTTGTTGACGATGACGTGGATGGTGCCGGCGACGGTGAAGCCGGGCACGCCGGACAGTTGCAGCGCCTCCGTCACGCTGCCCTGGCCGATCACGCTGGCGTCGGTGTGCAGCAGCACGCAGAGGACCCGCCTGGCCTCGCCGCCCTGGTCACGCTCCAGGTCCTGGCGGGCCCGCGCGCGGCCCAGCGTGACCGGGTTGATCGCCTCCAGGTGCGACGGGTTGGGCGACAGGGTCAGGGCCAGCGACCGCTCGCCGAAGGAGAGGGTGCTCTCCACCCCCATGTGATAGGGCACGTCGGCGGGGACCGGCGGGTCGGCCAGGAAGGGGTGCATGCCCTTGATGCCGGCGAACAGCTCGACCAGCGGCTTGCCCAGCGCGTTGGCCATCAGGCTGAGCCGGCCGCGGTGCATGGTCCCGACTTGGACCTCGGTGACGCCCACCGCCGCCGCCGCCGCGAGGATGCGGTCGAGCAGCGGGATCAGCGTCTCCATGCCCTCCGCCCCGAAGCGCTTCTTGGTCGGATAGCGGACGCCGAGCAGCCGTTCGAACTCCTCCGCCGCGGTCAGCAGCGCCAGGGCGCGGCGGCGCGCCTCGGCCGGCGGGGCGGGCTCCGCCCCTTCATAGGCGTCGCGCAGCCAGGAGCGCAGGGCCGGATCATCGATGTGCGCGGTCTCCAGCGTCAGCGTGCCCTGATAGAGCCGGCGCAGGCGCGCGGTTTCAGTGTCCTCGGACACGGAGGATGCGGAGGGCGCGGCACGGCCCAACGGGTCGAGGGCGGCGGTGGCGTGGCCGCGCTGGCGGATCTCCTCCTGCCGCAGCGGAACCGTCGGATCGCCGGCCGGACCGCCCGGCGGTGCCCCGGCGGGAACGGCGCCCAGTTCGTCCAGGATCTGGAAGACGGCGCGCCAGCTCACGTCCACCGACGCGGGGTCCTCGCGGAAACGTTCCTGCAACGCTTCGAGATAGGCGGCTCCGGCGGCGTTGAGCGGAGAGGACAGCCTAGACATGGCGCACACCGTTCATGCGATTGAACATCCGTCGGTTTGATGGCGGTCGGAGACCAGTTGCCCCCAGCTTATCGACCCATCGCGCGGCGCGGAGCGCATGGCGTGCCTGTAGCAGATATTCATTGCGGGCATAGCAAACCGTCCGCGCCCGCACCGTTTGGGGCGGGCCGCCGCGGGTTTCGGGTGAAACCGTTCGTGTCGCTGATGGCTTGCCGCGCTTATGGCTGATATGCCGGCAATACGCATTCCGCTGTGCGGCCGCCTGATCCACTGTCAGGGTCACCACACTCTCCCCGGCCATCCACCGGGGGCCAAGCGCCTCGGGCCGGCATCGCCTCGTCCGGGCAACAAAAATCTCGGCCACAAAAATTCTCGGGAGGAAGATCCACATGAAGCGCCGTCAATTCTTCAAGGGTGCCGCCGTCGTTGCCGGCGCCTCCACCCTCGCCGCCCCGGCCATCGCCCAGTCGGAGCCGACGATCCGCTGGCGCTGCGTGTCCAGCTTCCCGAAGAACATCGAAGTGCTCTACGGCAGCGCCGAGGTCATGGCGAAGAACATCGCCGAGGCCACCGACGGCAAGTTCCAGATCCAGGTCTTCGCCGCCGGCGAGCTGGTCCCGGCGCTGCAGGCGCTCGACGCCGCCAGCAACGACACGGTGGAGATGGCCCACACCGCGTCCTACTACTATGTCGGCAAGGACCCGAGCTTCGCCTTCGGCTGCTGCCTGCCCTTCGGCCTGAATACCCGCCAGCAGAACGCCTGGTTCTACCACGGCGAGGGCGGCAAGCTGCTGGAGGAGTTCTACGCCGGCCACAATCTGAAGGCGCTCGCCGGCGGCAACACCGGCGCCCAGATGGGCGGCTGGTTCCGCAAGGAGATCAAGAGCGCCGAGGACCTGAAGGGGCTGAAGTTCCGCATCTCCGGCCTGGGCGGCCAGATCCTGTCCAAGCTGGGCGTCGTGCCGCAGCAGGTCAGCGGCGGCGACATCTACCCGGCGCTGGAGCGCGGCACCATCGACGCCGCCGAGTTCAACGGCCCGCATGACGACGAGAAGCTCGGCCTCTACAAGATCGCGCCGAACTACTATTACCCGGGCTGGTGGGACGGCACCTCGCTCCAGCATTTCTTCATCAACACGAACCGCTGGAACAGCCTGCCCAAGCATTACCAGGCGGCGCTGACTTCGGCGGCGGCGCTCGCCAACGTCGACAGCGTGGCGCGCTACGACGTGCTCAACCCGGCGGCGCTCAAGCGCGTGGTGGAGAAGGGTGCCAAGCTGCGCGCCTTCCCGCAGGACGTGCTGCAGGCCAGCCACAAGGCGGCCATGGAGCTTTACGACGAGTTGTCGGACAAGAACCCGACCTTCAAGAAGTTCTACGAGAGCTACCGCCGCTTCCAGACGGACTCGAACCTGTGGAACCAGGCGTCGGAATACGCCTACGACAGCGCCACCCTGCGTCTCGCCCGGCGCTGATCCGGCACGTCCTCAACCATGACCGGGGGGCGGGGCCACCGTCCTCCGGCCGTGGCATTGTCGCGCCGAGCGCGACCGGCTTTTTCGGGAGGGCCTGCCCACCATGCCGAGCCCCAACGCTTCCCCTTTCATGACGGCCCTGGTCGGGGCCTGCCGGCTGGTCGACGCGGTCACCGCGCGGCTGGGCAAGGCGATATCCTGGCTGATCGTGCTGGCGATCCTGGTGTCGGCCGTCAACGCGGTCGTCCGCAAGATGTTCGACATCAGCTCGAATTCGTGGCTCGAACTGCAATGGGTGCTGTTCGCCGCCGTGTTCCTGCTCTGCTCCCCCTGGACGCTGAAGGAGGACGAGCACATCCGCATCGACATCGTGAACGCGCAACTCGGCAAGCGCGCCCGCGACACCATCGACCTGTTCGGCCATCTGACCTTCCTGCTGCCCTTCAGCTTCGTGATGATGGTCACCTCCTGGCCCTTCGCCATCGCCTCCTACGCGATCGAGGAGCAGTCGATGAACGCCGGCGGCCTGCCGCAATGGCCGGCGAAGATGCTGATTCCGCTGGGCTTCACCGTGCTGTTCATCCAGGGCCTGTCCGAGCTGGCCAAGCGCGCCGCGATCATGTCCGGCCATCTGGAGGACGACAACCACCGCGCCGGCGGCCATCAGGCGGCGGCCGAGGCCGAGGCGGAACGGCTGCTGGCGGCCGAACGCGAGCGCACCACCCACCCCGACACCCTTCCCAGCCGGTGACCGCGCGATGAGCACGACCTCCCCCACCCCTTCGCCGCGCGCCGTCCGGCTGTCCGTCATCTCCCTGGTGCTGCTGGCGGTGGTCGCCGTGGCGCTCTACGTGCTGCCGGTGCCCGGCGCCGCGGCGCTGGCCGAACAGGACGGCTGGCGCGGCTGGTTCGGCCACAACATGGCGCCGATCATGTTCGCCACGCTGGTCGGCATGCTGCTGCTGGGCTATCCGGTGGCCTTCGCGCTGGCCGCCAACGGGCTGCTGTTCGGTCTGATCGGCATCGAGATCGGGCTGTTCCGCCCCGACCTGTTCCAGGCGCTGCCCGAGCGCGTCTACGGCACGATGAACAACGACGTGCTGCTCGCCGTGCCCTTCTTCACCTTCATGGGTCTGGTGCTGGAGCGGTCCGGCATGGCCGAGGATCTGCTCGACACCATCGGGCAGCTGTTCGGCTCGATCCGCGGCGGTCTGGCCTACGCCGTCATCTTCGTTGGCGCGCTGCTCGCCGCGACGACGGGCGTGGTGGCCGCGTCGGTGATCTCGATGGGCCTGATCTCGTTGCCGATCATGCTGCGCTACGGCTACGACCGCCGCTTGGCGTCGGGCGTCATCGCGGCGTCGGGCACGCTGGCCCAGATCATCCCGCCGTCGCTGGTGCTGATCGTCATGGCCGACCAGCTCGGCCGCTCAGTCGGCGACATGTACGAGGCCGCCTTCATCCCCGGCCTGCTGCTGGCCGGCCTCTACGCCCTCTACGTCTTCGTCGTCTCGATGATCTGGCCCAAGGCCGCCCCCGGCCTGCCGCCGGAAGCCATCGCCCACCGCGAGCCGAACGGCGCGCGCGGCGTCTGGCAGCTCGGCCTGCTGGCCCTGTTCTCGGGCGCGGTCGCCACCTGGGTGATGGGCCGCACCGACGTGAAGTCCGGCGCCGACTACGTCGTGCTGATGCTGTCGGTGGCGGTGCTGGTCGCCTTCCTGGCGGCGGCCTTCAACCGCGGCTTCGGCGCGCAGCGCCTCGTCCTGCAGACCGTCGCCACGGCGGCGCTGACCGCGGCGGCGGCGTGGCTGACGGTCAACGAATGGACCACCCTGGCCCTGATCGGTGACTCCATCGCGGCGGGCGCGCTCTACGCCCTGGCTGTGGCGGTGGTGGAGCGGGCGACCGGCCGGCGCCTGATCTCCCGCATGGCCGAGCAGGCGACCTTCGTCATGGTGCCGCCGCTGGCGCTGATCTTCCTGGTGCTGGGCACCATCTTCATCGGCCTCGCCACCCCGACCGAGGGCGGCGCCATGGGTGCCGTCGGCGCGCTGGCGCTCGCGGCCATGAAGAAGCGCCTGAACTTCGACATGGTGCGGCAGGCCACCTATTCGACGGCCAAGCTGGCGGCCTTCGTGCTGTTCATCCTGATCGGCGCGCGGGTGTTCTCGCTGACCTTCTACGGCGTCAACGGCCACATCTGGGTCGAGGAGCTGATGGTCTCGCTGCCCGGCGGGCAGATGGGCTTCCTGATCGCCGTCAGCGTGATGGTCTTCCTGCTGGCCTTCTTCCTCGACTTCTTCGAGCTGGCCTTCATCGTCATCCCGCTGCTGGCCCCGGCAGCGGATCGTCTGGGCATCGATCTGGTGTGGTTCGGCGTCATCCTGGCGGTGAACATGCAGACCAGCTTCATGCACCCGCCCTTCGGCTTCTCGCTGTTCTTCCTGCGCTCGGTGGCGCCGAAGGTACCTTACATCGACCGCATCACGAAGAAGGAGACGGCCCCCGTCCTGACCAGCCAGATCTACTGGGGCGCGGTGCCCTTCGTTGTCATCCAGCTCGTCATGGTGGCCCTGGTGATCGCCTTCCCGCAGATGGTCATGCACTACAAGTCGACCGCCACCAAGCTCGACGACAAGCAGATCGAGGAGCAGTTCAAGGGCCTCGGCGGCGACCTCGACGACGACCTGCCGCCGCTGGAATTCAAGTAATCGGGACTGAGGAAGGGAGAGCGACATGCGCATCGCCATCGTTGGAGCCGGGGCCGTTGGCGGCGCGCTGGCCGGGTATCTCGCCGCCACGGGCCGGCACGAGCTGTCGCTGCTGGCCCGCGGCGCCCATCTCGCGGCGATCCGCGACGGCGGGCTGACCGTGCAGACCCCGAAGGGGACTCTGACCAGCCGCCCGCGGGCCAGCGATTCCGCCGAGGACCTCGGCCCGCAGGACGTGGTGATCGTCACGGTGAAGGGGCACGGCTTGCCGGCCCTGGCCGCGTCCTTCCCGGCGCTGTGCGGGCCGGACACGCTGGTGGTGGCGGCGCAGAACGGCATTCCCTGGTGGTACCTGTACGGCGCCGGGGACGGCGTGACGCCGGAGCCGCTGGAGGTCGTCGATCCCGGCGGCGCCATCTGGTCGGCCATCGGGCCGGAGCGGGTCGCCGCCTGCGTGATGGAGGTGCTGCCCGCCCGCATCGTCGGGCCGGGCGTGGTCGCCCACACCGCTATGCCGGTGCTGGCCTTCGGCGCCCCCCGGCCCGGCGATCACGCGGAGAAGCTGGCGGCCCTGGCCGACTCCTTCAACACGGCCGGCGCCACCGCCCGCCTGCCCGCCGACATCCGCGTGCCGCTGTGGAGCAAGCTGATGCTCAACATGGCGGTCGGCCCGACCAGCGTGCTGACCGGCGCCACCATGGGCGCCATGGAGCAGGCCCCTGGCATGGTCGCCGTCCAGGGCCGGCTGATGCGCGAATGCCTGAACGTCGCCCATGCTTGGGGCGTCGCCCTGCCCGACGACATCGACGAGCGGCTGAGCCGGGGCAGCGGCGTGCCCGGCCATAAGCCGTCGATGCTCCAGGATTTCGAGGCGGGGCGCAGCATGGAGATCGACCCCATCGTGACCACCGTCCTGGAGCTGGCCCGCCGCCGCGGCGTGCCGGTGCCGACCATCGAAACATTGTGGGCGCTGACCGCCCTGAAGGAGTGGGTGGCGCGCGCCGACTGAGCGCACTTGCCCCCACCCTAGCCCTCCCCCGCTGTCGCAGGGGAGGGGACTGCCGCCGCTTCGCCTAAGGCACCCTCTCCCGCAAAGCGGGGGAGGGCCGGGGTGGGGGCAAGGGCCAGCGCCACCAAAGAACGTCCCCGGAGAAAAAACGACATGTCCCCCGCTTCCGATCGCATCACCAACTTCATCGCAGGCTCCTGGCGTCCGGGCCGCGACCGGCTCGACATCTTCAACCCGTCGAATCTGGACGAACTGGCCGGTTCCTACTCGCTGGCCGGCGCCGACGACGTGGCGGAGGCCGTCGCCGCGGCGCGCGGCGCCCAGCCGCAATGGCGCGCCGCCACGGTGGAGCAGCGCTCGCTGGTGCTCGACGCCATCTCCCGCGCGCTGTTCGACCACAAGGACGAGCTGGCCCGCATCGCCGCGACCGAAGGCGGCAAGACCATCCCCGACGCGCTGGGCGAGATCACCCGCGCCGCCCACCTCGCCCGCTTCTTCGCCGCCGAGGCGCTGCGCGCGCCCGGCGAGACGCTGGGCTCGGTCCGGCCCGGCGTCGAGGTCGACGTGACGCGCGAGCCGGTCGGCGTCATCGGCCTCGTCACGCCGTGGAACTTCCCGGTCGCCACGCCGATGTGGAAGATCGCCCCAGCGCTGGCCTTCGGCAACGCGGTGATCTGGAAGCCATCGGAGAAGACCCCCGGCATCTCCATCGCCGTCACCCGCCTCATCGCGGAGGCGCTGGAGGCCCACGGCATGCCCAGCAGCCTGTTCAATCTGGTGATCGGCGCCGGCCCCAACGTCGGCGCCGCGGTGGCCAACGCGGTGGACGCCGTGTCCTTCACCGGCTCGGTCAACACCGGGCGGCGCATCGCCGTGCGCTGCGCGGAGCGGATGATCCGCGTCCAGCTCGAACTGGGCGGCCAGAACCCGCTGGTCGTGCTGGGCGACGCCGACCCGGAGCGCGCCGCCGAGATCGGCGTCAACAGCGCTTATTTCCACGCCGGTCAGCGCTGCACCGCCACCGGCCGCTTCATCGTCGAGGATTCCATCCACGACGCCTTCGTCACCGCGATGACGGAGCGGATGGCGGCGCTACGCGTCGGCCACGCCCTGCTGCCGGAGACGCAGATCGGCCCGGTCATCGACGAGTTCCAACTGACCAAGAACCTGCAATACATCGATACCGGCCTGAAGGAAGGCGCGCAGTTGGCCTCCGGCGGCGGGCGGCTGGACCGGCCGACGCGCGGCTGGTTCCTCGCCCCGACGCTGTTCACCGAGACCAGCAACGCCATGACCATCAACCAGGAGGAGGTGTTCGGCCCGGTCGCCAGCGTCATCCGCGTCAAGGATTACGAGGAAGCCCTGCATGTGGCCAACGACACCGACTACGGCCTGTCGTCGGGCATCATCACCAACTCGATGAAGCACGCCCGCCACTTCCAGGCCAACATCCAGGCCGGCATGACCATGCTGAACCTGCCGACGGCCGGCGTCGACTACCACGTCCCCTTCGGCGGCCGGAAGATGTCGAGCTACGGCCCGCGCGAGCAGGGACGCTCCGCCATCGAGTTCTACACCATCATCAAGACGGCCTATCGCGCGCTGTGACGCGGAACCGAAGCCCAGGGAGAGCCTCCTTGTCCAAAGACATCCCGACGTCCAACGACACCCTGACCACCGGGCGGCCGGACTTCGCGACGGCCGTGCTCGCCCCCATCCACGCCATCGTCGGCGACCGCGGGCTGATCACCGATCCCGGCACCATGCAGCCCTTCATGGAGTCCTGGCGCGACGGCTGGGTCGGCCGCTCCCCCGCCGTGGTTCTGCCCGACAGCACCGAGGCGCTGGCCGCGGTGGTGCGCATCTGCGCCGAGACGCGCACCCCCATCGTGCCCCAGGGCGGCAACACCGGCCTGACCGGGGCCAGCCAGCCGCACGCCGACGGGTCGGAGATCGTCCTCTCGACCAACCGGCTCAACCGCATCCGCGAGATCGACATCGACAACGACACGATGACGGTGGAGGCCGGCTGCATCCTCGCCAACATCCAGAACGCGGCGCGCGACATCGGCCGGCTGTTCCCGATGAGCCTCGCCGCCGAGGGCTCCTGCCAGATCGGCGGCAACATCGCGACCAACGCCGGCGGCGTCCAGGTCGTGCGCTACGGCAACATGCGCAACCTCGTCGCCGGGCTGGAGGTGGTGCTGCCCGACGGGCGGATCTGGGACGGGCTGCGCGGGCTGCGCAAGGACAACGCCGGCTACGACATGAAGCAGATCTTCATCGGGTCGGAAGGCACGCTGGGCATCGTCACCGCCGCGGTGCTGAAGCTGTCGCCGCTGCCGCGCGCCACCGCCACGGCGCTGGTCGCGGTGTCGGCGCCCAGCGACGCCGTCGATCTGCTGACCCGCGCCAAGGGCGTGGCCGGCGACCGCATCATCACCTTCGAGCTGATCCAGCGCGACTGCATCGACGTCGCCCGCCGCCACGTGCCGGACGTGCCCGATCCCCTGCGCGACCGCTATCCGTGGTACGTGCTGGTCGAGCTGGCCGACCAGGACGGCGGCAACCGCCTGATGGAGATGCTGGAAGGCATCCTTGAAGCCGGAATGGAGGCCGGCGAGGTGCTGGACGGCGTCGTCGCCGCCTCCAAGGCCCAGGCCGATTCGCTGTGGCGCATCCGCGAGGGCATCCCGGAGGGCCAGAAGCGCGAAGGCGTGTCCTTCAAGCACGACGTGTCGGTGCCGATTTCCCGCGTGGCGCGCTTCCTCGACCGCGCCAACGCGGCGCTGGAGCGGGAGTGTCCGGGCATCCGCCCCTTCGCCTTCGGCCATCTCGGCGACGGCAACATCCACTTCAACCCGATCCAGGCGGAGGGCGGCGACCCGGCCGAATGGAAGGCGAAGCTGGCGACGGTCAACGCCATCGTCCACGACATCGTCGTCGAGCTCGGCGGTTCCATTTCCGCCGAGCACGGCATCGGACGGCTGCGCATCGACGAGATGCCGCGCTACAAGTCGGCGGTCGAGCTGGACATGATGGCGACGCTGAAGCGCGCCTTCGATCCGCACAACATCATGAATCCCGGCAAGATCCTGCGCACCTGAGCGCGGTTCCGCCAGTCAAGGATTGAACCCATGAAGGTCCTCGTCCCGGTCAAGCGGGTGGTCGATTACAACGTCAAGATCCGCGTCAAGGCGGACGGTTCCGGCGTTGAGACCGCCAACGTGAAGATGAGCATGAACCCCTTCGACGAGATCGCCGTCGAAGAGGCCGTCCGCCTCAAGGAAGCCGGCAAGGCGACCGAGGTCATCGTGGTCACCGTCGGCCCGACGGCCGCCCAGGAGACGCTGCGCACCGGCCTCGCCATGGGCGCCGACCGCGGCATCCTGGTGCAGACCGACGCCGAGACGCAGCCGCTGGCCGTCGCCAAGGTGCTCAAGGCGCTGGTCGACAAGGAAGGCCCCCATAAAGACGGGATTGGGCTGGTCATCCTCGGCAAGCAGGCGATCGACGACGACTGCAACCAGACCGGCCAGATGCTCGCCGCCCTGCTGGGCTGGCCGCAGGGCACCTTCGCCTCCAAGGTCGCGCCGGGCGACGGCTCGGTCACCGTGACCCGTGAGATCGACGGCGGGCTGGAGACGGTGCAGCTGACCCTGCCGGCCGTGGTCACCGCCGACCTGCGCCTCAACGAGCCGCGCTACGCCTCGCTGCCCAACATCATGAAGGCCAAGAAGAAGCCCATCGAGACGCTGGCCCCCGACGCGCTGGGTGTCGACGTGGCGCCGCGCCTGACCACGCTCAAGGTCGCCGAGCCGGCCAAGCGCAAGGCCGGCGTCAAGGTCGCCGACGTCGCCGCCCTGGTCGACAAGCTGAAGAACGAAGCCCGCGCGATCTGAAGGGCCAGCGTGCTCTGAAGGGAAAGTGATCTGACATGTCCATTCTCGTCATCGCCGAACACGACAACGCCGCGCTGAAGGCGGCCACGCTGAACGCGGTCAGCGCCGCCGCCAAGATCGGCGGAGAGATCCACGTGCTGGTCGCCGGCCAGGGTGCCCAGGCCGTCGCCGAGGCCGCCGCCAAGGTGGCCGGCGTGGCCAAGGTGCTGCTGGCCGACGACGCGGCCTACGCCCACCCGCTGCCGGAGAACGTTGCGCCGCTGGTCGTCGGGCTGGCCAAGGGCTACGGTCCCGAAAAGTATGAACATCTTCTGGCCGCCGCCTCGTCGGAGGGCAAGAACCTGCTGCCGCGGGTCGCCGCGCTGCTCGACGTCGCGGCGATCTCCGACATCACCGGGGTGGTCTCCGCCGACACGTTCGAGCGGCCGATCTACGCCGGCAACGCCATCGCCACGGTGAAGTCCGCCGACCCGATCAAGGTCGTCACGGTGCGCACCACCGCCTTCGAGGCGGCCGCCGCCACCGGCGGTTCGGCGACGGTCGAGAGCATCGCCGGGACGGGCGACGCCGGTTCGGCCAAGTTCGTCGGCCAGGAGCTGACCAAGTCGGAGCGTCCGGAGCTGACCCAGGCCAAGATCGTGGTGTCGGGCGGGCGCGGCATGCAGTCGGGCGAGAACTTCAAGCTGCTGGAAGCGCTGGCCGACAAGCTCGGTGCGGCGGTCGGCGCCAGCCGGGCGGCGGTGGACGCCGGTTTCGTGCCGAACGACTACCAGGTCGGCCAGACCGGCAAGATCGTGGCGCCCGAGCTGTACATCGCCGTCGGCATCTCCGGTGCCATCCAGCACCTCGCCGGCATGAAGGACAGCAAGGTCATCGTCGCGATCAACAAGGACGAGGAGGCGCCGATCTTCCAGGTCGCCGACTACGGCCTCGTCGCCGACCTGTTCAAGGCGGTGCCGGAGCTGGAGCAGGCGCTGTAACGCCGGCGCCGCACAGCGCCGCCAGCGCCCGGAACCCGGCGGCGAAGGTGTTCCGGCCGACCTGTTCGCGCAGCGTGGGCAGGTCCTCGGGCCGGCACTCGAAGTCGGCCCACCATTCGCCGAAGGTCCGGTTGCCCTCCGTCACCTCGGTCAGGCGGAAGGTCGCGACGTAGTCGGTGAGCGGCAGCGGGGATTCCAGGATCGTGTAGGTGTAGGAGCGCTCGCGGTCGCTGAAGGACACCAGCTGTTCGCGCAGCCGGCCGCCGGGCGTGAGCCCGAAATTGCGGACGCAGCCGACCGTGTCGCTGCGCAGCCCGTCCTCGATGTGGCTGTCCGCGATGATGGGATGCCAAGTGTGGTGGCCGTTGAAATCCCGTGCCTTGTCCCAGACCTGCCCGACGGGCGCGTCGATGACGGCGCTGACATAGACCCGTGCCATGCGTTCCCCCCTTCAGCGTTGCTTGGTGATGGCCTTGAAGCGGCGCGTCTGCTCGGTCAGCGCGGTTTCCGTCGGCAAGCGTTCCATGCTGGACGCCCCGTAGAAGCCGTGGCAGACGGTGCACGCGCCGAGAACGAAGGAGGCGTCCTCCGGCGTGGCGATCGGGCCGCCGTGGCACAGCACGATCACGTCCTTGCGCACCCGCAGGGCCGCCTCCGCCCAGGCGTCGATCTTCGGCACGCAATCCTTCAGCGACAGCGCCGTTTCCGCCCCGATGCTGCCGCCGGTGGTCAGGCCGAGGTGGCAGACGATGACGTCGGCCCCGGCCTCGGCCATCGCCACCGCCTCCCCTTCCGAGAAGACGTAGGGCGTGGTCAGCAGATCCAGCTCATGGGCGGCACGGATCATATCCACCTCCAGCCCGTAGCCCATGCCGGTCTCCTCCAGGTTGGCCCGGAAGACGCCGTCGATCAGCCCCACGGTCGGAAAGTTCTGCACGCCCGAAAAGCCCAGATCGGCCAGCCGCCGCAGGAACTGGTCCTGGATCATGAAGGGATCGGTGCCGTTGACGCCGGCCAGCACGGGGGTGTGTCGCACCACCGGCAGCACCTCGCGCGCCATGTCGACGACGATCTCGTTGGCGTTGCCGTATGCGAGCAGCCCGGCCAGCGAGCCGCGCCCGGCCATGCGGTAGCGGCCGGAGTTGTAGATGACGATCAGGTCGATCCCGCCCGCCTCCTCGCATTTGGCGGACAGCCCGGTTCCGGCGCCACCGCCGACGATGGGTTCGCCGCGGGCCATCATGCCGCGGAACCGGTCGAGGATCTGTTGACGGGGAATGCGGGGCATCGTCGAAGGCTCCTTATGGCGTCGTGCCGTGGCCGGCCGCGGCGATGTCCCGGAAGGCCCGGACGAGCGCGGCGGCGAAGGCGGGGTCGTTGATGTTGTGGGGAAGGCGGATCAGCCGGCGCGCGTCCGTCTGCTCGACGGTGCGCTCCAGCGCATCGAACAGCGCGTCGTCCGCTTCGGGATCGTGGAAGGGCTGGCCCGGCGCGTCGAGCACCGACACACCCCCTTCGGGGATGAGGAAGCGCACCGGCCCGGTGAAGGCGTTCAGCTTGCGGCCGATCCAGGCTCCCATCGCCCGGTTCTCCTCCGCCGTGGTGCGCATCAGCGTGACCTGCGGGTTGTGCACATAGAACAGCCGGTCGCGGTAGCGGTCGGGCACGGTCTCGCGCGGGCCGAAATTCACCATGTCCAGCGCCCCGCAGGAGCCGACATAGGGGATGCCGGCCCGCGCGATGGCGTCCAGCCGCTCCTCCCCGGCGCTGAAGACGCCGCCCATCAGCAGGTCGCAGACCTCGGTGGTCGTCACGTCCAGCACGCCCGCCAGCAAGCCCGAGGCGACGAGCTTCTCCATCGCCCGCCCGCCGGTGCCGGTGGCGTGGAAGACCAGACAGTCGTAGGCGGGGTCGAGCGCCTGGGACACCTGCGTGACGCAGGGCGTCGTCACGCCGAACATGGTGAGGCCCAGCGCCGGCTTGGTGTCCGTCTCGGGAACTGCCCGCGCCACCATGCCGGCCATCGCGTGGGCGGCGTTGCCCAGCACGCGGCGCGAAATCCGGTTCAGCCCGGCGACGTCGGTGACCGAGGCCATCATGCAGAGGTCCGTCTCGCCGACATAGGACGCAACGTTGCCCGACGCGATGGTGGACACGATCATCTTGGGCGTTCCCACGGGAAGCACCCGCATGCCCGGGGCGATGATCGCCGTGCCGCCGGAACCGCCCAGCCCGATCATGCCGGCGACGTCGGTGCGCCGCTCGACGAAGCGCCGGAACGCGTCGGCCATGCGCGACACGGCCAGCCCGCGGTCGTCGGTGCCCAGCACCGCTTCCGCCCCGTCGGGGTGGCAGGAGGCGACGTCCCGCGCCGAGACGTCGGCCGGGACGGCCGGCAGGCGGGTGCCCACATCGACCGTCACCGTGCGCAGCCCCTCCGCCGCGATCAGCCCCCGCACATAGTCCAACTCGATTCCCTTGGTGTCGTAGCAGCCGACGACATAGACCGTCGCCGCGCCTTGCTCCGCATCCGCCATGGCCGGGCTCCTCCCTTCGTCTTTTCCGGAAGTGTAGGCCGCCCGCCGAGGGTGCCAACCGGGGCGTTGCGGCGGAGCGGGTAATCTTGGGTATAATGATTGGCATGACCCATGAACGGACCCAGCTTCTGGATGATCTGCGGCGGGCCTGCGCGGGCCGGCACACGCTGCTGGTCGGCGCCGCCATCGGCGGCCTGCGCGGCCGGCACACGCTGCTGGTCGGCGCCGCCATCGGCACCGGCCTCGCCGCCCGCGCGGCGGCGCGCGGCGGCGCCGACTTCCTGCTGGCGCTGGCCGCGGGACGCTTCCGCACCATGGGGGCGTCGTCCATCGCCACCATGCTGGCGCTGCGCGACAGCAACGCCTTCGTCGCCGACTTCGCCTGCTCGGAGATCGTCGACGCGACGCCGATTCCGGTCTTCTTCGGCGCCTGCGCCTGGGGTCTCGCGGAGGAGGAGTTTTCTCCCTTCATGGAGCGGCTGCGCGGCTGGGGCTTTGCCGGGGTGGTGAATTTCCCGACCGTGTCGCATGTCGACGGGCGCTTCCGCGAGGCGCTGGAGCGCACCGGCCTGGGCTTCGCGCGGGAGGTCCGCCTGCTGGAGGAGGCTCGGGCCGCCGGGCTGGCGACCGTCGGCTATTTCCGCCGCCGGGAGGAGGCGCTGGCGCTCGCCCAGGCGGGGGTAGACGTCTATTGCTTCAACATCGGCTGGAACGCCGGCGGCGCCGTGGGCGTGCCCAGCGGGGAGTCGGTGCTTCAGGTCGGCAACCGCGCCCGCGGCCACATCAAGGCGATCCGCACCGCCGACCCCGGCGCGCTGTGCGTGATCGAGGGCGGGCCGATCACCACCCCGCAGGAGATGCACGAGGCCTGCCGCGAGGCGCGCGCCGACGGCTACATCGGCGGCTCGACCATCGACCGCCTGCCCTCGGAAAGCTCGATGGAGGAGATGACCGCCGCCTTCAAGCTGGTCTCCACCCTGCAGCGGCGCATCGACCGGCTGGAACGCCGTCTCGACCAGACCGGCCAGGGGATGGGGCTGGTCGGCCGCACCGACGCGCTGGTGGAGGCGCGGGCGCGGCTGGAGCATCTCGGCGCCGACGGTGGACCGGTGTGGGTCGCCGGGCCGGACGGCAGCGGTCGGTCGTTGGTGGCCACTCTGCTGCACGGGCGCGGACCGCAGCGCCAGCGTCCGCCGATGACCGTCGATGCCCGCCATCTGGACGGCGGATGGCTGTTCGGAGCGGAGCCGGCGGACGGCGGACGCCGCCGCCTCGGCTGGGTCGAGGCCGCCAACGGGACGACGCTGGTGATCGAGAACGCGGAGGAACTGGCGCCCGGCACGCAGGCCGAGCTTGCCGCCTTCCTGGAGCGCGGCAGCTTCCGCCGCCAAGGCGGCCAGGACAGCCTGCGCTCCAACGCGCGGATCATCCTGATCGGAACGGCGGGCCTGGAGGCCGCGGCCGGCGCCGGGACGCTCGTGCCCGACCTGGCCCGCCGCCTCGCCCGACGCGACATCGACCTGCCGCCGCTGAGCGAGCGGCTGGACGACATTCCACTGCTGGTCGAGCATTTCGCGGCGGCGCTGCGCCCGTCAGCGGGTCCGGTGCGCCTGTCGCCGCGGGCGTTCCGGCTGCTCATCGCCCATGACTGGCCGGGCAACCTCCGCGAACTCCGCGCCGTGGTGGAGCAGGCGCTGGACGGCAGCGGCGATGTCATCGAGGCGGAAGCCCTGCCCGCCCTGGACGGCAAGCGCACGGGCCGCCCACGCCCCGACGCGCCCGGAGACCGGTCGCCTAAACAGTCGGAGCGGGACTGGATTCTCGACGGCCTGCGGCGGCACCGCTTCCGCCGGGGGGAGACGGCCCGTTTCCTCGGCCTGTCGCGCAAGACGCTCTACAACAAGATGCGCCACTACGGCCTGTTGGAGTGACCGGCGTCGGGCGGAAGCACCAGCCCGTCGGCCGCCCGCCTCATGACGTCATGATGGTCCTCGAAGCCGGCCGGCCGATAGAGGAGGACGGGACCGCCGCCCTCTCCACGCAGTTCGGCGGCGACCGCGGCGGCGTTCGCGACCGCCTCGGCGTCGCGTAACGGATCGCCGGTCGCGGCGCCCGGATGCACGACGAGGCGCCCCGCACCCGCCGCCCGCAGGCGCCGGCCGATGTCCGCGTCGGCGGCGAAGCCGGTGACGGCGAATCCCGCACAGGCGGCCTGCTCAAGGAACGACACCTCCCGCTCCGCACCGAGCCCGACGCCGCGCAGCGTCTCGCCGGTTTCCCCGTCGAACAGCGCGGTGGTGGGGAAATTGGCGACCGCCTGCACCCCGAACCGGCGCAGGGTTTCCAGGAACGGCCCCACCGGCCGGAAGGGGTCGACGGCCAGCACGCCGACGCACACCCCCTCCGGCACGCCATCCGGCGATTCGGCCAAGGCGGCGAACAGCCGCCCGTTGCTGTCCTGGATGGGAAGCAGGGCCAGATACTCGGCGCGGTCCACCGGATGCCCGCCGAAGGCCGGACAGAACAACCTCTCATTGGGCATTTCCGCCGAAGGACAGAGCGCAGAAACGATTTGTACGTCGAACCGACCTTTTTTCCCCATTTTACCCATGCTCCGGACCGCGCGCCGTTGTGGAATCGACCATGGGGCGGGACGGTATGGCAACGGGTTTCGGTGAAGGCTCGCCGGGACGACGCAAAACAGGGAGGAATCGATGAAGCGTCAGTTGGGCACCGCGCTGCTGTCCGGGACCGCGCTGCTGCTCGCCACCATGCTGCCGGCGGCGGCGCAGCAAGGGGCCAGGATCTCGAACGACGTCGTCCGGATCGGGGTCATCACCGACCTGTCCGGGGCCTTCTCCGACCAGAGCGGCCGCGGCTCCATCGCCGCCGCGCAGATGGCGGTGGAGGATTTCGGCGGCACGGTGCTGGGCAAGCCCGTCGAGGTGCTGACGGCCGACCACCAGAACAAGGTGGATGTGGGCTCGGCCATCGTGCGCGAGTGGATCGACGCGCAGAACGTCGATCTCATCCAGGACGTGGCGAACTCCGGTCTGGCGCTGGCGGTGGCGGACATCGTCCACGACAAGAACCGCGTCGCCATCTTCAACGGCCCGTCCGTCACTCGCCTGACCGGCGACAAATGCACGCCCAACACCATCCACTACGCCTACGACGCCTACGCGCTGGCCAAGGGCACCGGGGCGCAGACGATCAAGCAGGGCGGCGACACCTGGTACTTCCTCACCGTCGATTTCGCCTTCGGCCACGGGCTGGAGGAGAACACGGCGAAGATCGTCCAGGAGAACGGCGGCAAGGTCCTGGGCGCCGTGCGCTTCCCGCTGAACAACCTCGATTTCGCCTCCTACGTCACGCAGGCGCAGGCGTCGGGGGCCAAGATCGTCGGCCTCGCCACCACCGGGATGGACGCGCGCAACGCCATCAAGGCCGCCTCCGAATTCGGCCTGACCCAGAGCGGCCAGCAGCTCGCCGGCCTCCTGCTGTTCGACACCGACGTCCACGCCCTGGGGCTGGAGGCGACGCAGGGGATGTACCTGACCACCGCCTTCTACTGGGACCGCGACGACGAGACCCGCGCCTTCTCCCGGCGTTTCCACGAGCGGGTGAAGATCATGCCGAACATGGGGCAGGCCGGGGTCTACTCCTCGACGCTCGCCTACCTCAAGGCCATAGAGGCCGCCGGCACCGACGAGGCCGGCCCGGTCATGGAAAAGCTGAAAAGCATGCGGATCAACGACGTGTTCGTGAAGGACGGCTGGGTGCGCGAGGACGGCCGCTTCATGCGCGAGATGTACCTGATGCAGGTGAAGAAGCCTTCGGAGTCCAAGTACCCCTGGGACTACTACACCCTGCGCGCCACGATCCCCGCGGAGGAGGCCTTCCGGCCGCTGTCGCAGAGCGACTGTCCCCTCGTGAAGAAGTGACGGGGAGTCCCGTCTGACCCGCGACCCTCAAACGTCAGGCGCGACGGTCGGGAGCGTCCGGGAAGCCGGCGCGGCTCCGCGCGTCCACCGCGGCCACCGCCTCGGCGTGGCAGGAGGGCGGATGCCAGGCGAGGCCGCGCCCGACGATCCCGTCCTCCCCCGCCGCGTGCAGGGCGGCCAGGCAGACCGGGGGCACCGGGCCGCCCAGCAACACGGCGCGAGCGTCCAGCCCGACGCGCCGCCCGTGGACGGGATGGTCGGCGCAGAGCAGCCGGTCTGCCGCCGCGATGGCCGTCTCGGCCGCCGCCCCCAGCTCCGCCCGCAGCAGCGGGGCGGCGTCGAGGGCCAGCGCGCCGAAGCCCAGCGCGTCGATGACGGCGCTGTCCCCGATCGCCGGCAGGCGTGGGCGGGGAGCACTGCCGGGAGAGCCGATGTCCGGCCCCTGCGGTGCGGCCACCGGCGCGCTCGCCCAGCCCTCGCCCATCATGCCGGACAGGCGCAGCCCGAAGCGCACCCCGTTGCCGCCTGCCGCCGTCACCAGCGCCGACCCCGGCACGCCGTCAGCGGCCAGCATCACCGCCTTGCAGGCGGCCATCCAGGGATTGAGGAAGAACTGCCCGGCCTCCTTCAGGAAGGCACAGACCTCACCGGTCCCGCCCAGCCGCGACACCAGCGTCTCGGTCAGCAGGGCCGAGGCCACCCCGACACGCCCGTGCAGCTCGTCCCCCTGCTCCATCGCCTCGCGCACAATGCCACGCAGTTCCACTGCCCCGATCCCGGCCAGCGCCGGGCCGACCGCGCCGTGCAACAGGCGCAGCCGCTCCACCACCGCGCCGCTGACAATGCCGAAACGCAAAGCGGGGCCGCCGCCCTCGTTGAGCGGGCTGTAGGCGCGGGCGCCGGAGCCGCCGGCATCCTCCACCACATGCAGCCACATCGACCGCGACACGACGGCGGCGAGCGGGGTGACCACGCCGAAGTCCTGCGCCGGACGCAGGGTCACGGCGCCGCTGCGCACCAGGGCGCGGGCCTCCTCCACGCTGCCGGCCATGCCTTCGAACAGCAGCGCCGCGGCGGCAGCGTTGAGGATCGGCGGGCAGATCTCCGCCGGATCGGCGAAGGGCGGTCCGGCGTGCAGCAGCGTGTGGCGGTCCAGCCCGATCCGCTCCCCGGCGGTTCCGGTCTCCGTCCACAGCGGATCGGCGGCCAGCATCCGTTCCACGGCCCGCGCGGTGGCGTCATTCATCGCGTATGTCCCCAGGTCTCGATGTTGTCCGTGCCTTTACGGCAGATGCAGCGGGGCGCGGCCGTAGCCGTTGCTGGCGTCGACCAGATGCAGCAGGTAGCGCAGGAAGACCGCGCGGTCCTCCTTCAGCAGGGGCGCGATGGTGCGGTCGTGGGCGCGCTGAGCCTTCTTGTCCATGCGGCGCAGCAGCTTCCGGCCCTCCGCGGTGATGGCGGCCAGCTTCATGCGCTTGTCCACCGGGCTGGCCCGGCGCTGGATCAGCCCGCGCTCGGCCAGCCGGGCCAGAACGCCGGCGGTGGTCGTGCGGTCGATGCCGATCTGGGCGCCCAGCGTCACCTGATCCAGGTCGGGCCGGTCCACCAGGGCGGTCAGCACGCTGTACTGGACGGGGGTGATGTTGAACTCCGCGCACTCCTCCATGAACATGGCGACGTGGATCTGGTGCAGGCGGCGGATGAGGAATCCGGGACGCTCCGCCAGGACGCGGTACGCCTCTTCGATCAGGGGGTCGTCTAATGTCATCGCGGGCGGTCCGTCGGAGCGGGTTTGGGAAAGCGGCGAACAGAGAGAGGATGGCGGCGGGCCGGAGGATCGGCAACCGGGCCGGATGGCCGCAACGTCTAGCCCATCAGCGACACATGCGCGGCGACGATCCGCCAGCCCTCCGGCATGCGGACCCAGGTGTGGCTCTGCCGCCCGACGCGCTCGGTGGACGGGCGCGTGAACTCGGTGTTGGCGGTCGCCATGTCGCGGCCATAGGTGGTGATGACGGTGTTGCGCAACACCCGGTCCAGCCCCGCCGCGGGGCGGCCCTGGCGGAAGGCGGCGATGGCGTCGTAGCCGTACAGGTTCTCGCCCACGCCGTAGCGCAGGGTCGCCGGGTGGTTCCAGAACAGCTCGTCCAGGACCGCTACGTCGTTGCCGGTCAGCGCGCGCTCGTAGCGCTCGAAGGCGGCGGTGACCTCGGCCACCACCTCGGGGATGTTGATTTCAAGCGTCATGCGAACAGCTCCTCGGCAATGGACAGAAGCGTCGAATCGCTGCCGCGCGGCCCGATCAGCGACAGGCCGAGCGGGCAGCCCTGGAGCCGCGCCGCCGGAATGGAAAGTTGCGGCAGACCGGCCAGACCGGCAGGGCAGAGGATCGCCAGCGCCCGCCCGCGCTCCGCGTCCACCGCCGCCCCCGACGAGCCGCGCAGCGGCGCGATGCCCGGCGCGCTGGGCAGGACGATCAGGCCGTCCGTCCCCAACAGGCCGTCCATCCGCCGCCGGATGCCAGCCCGTGTCTCCGCGGCCGCACGGGCCAGGGCAGGGTCGAGCGTCGCCGCCGCGGCGAAGCGGTCGCGCACCCCCGGCCCGAAGGTCGGTTTCGTTGCCGCGATCCAGGCGCCGTGCGCAGCCCAGGCTTCGGCGGCCTGGAGCGTCTGGAAGACCGGACGCCATTGGTCCAGGCCCTCCGGGGCCAGCGTCACGGTCTCCGCATCCCCGAACCGTTCGCGCAGCCGGTCCAAGGCCGGGGCGAGGGCGGCGCGCACCGCCTCCCCCGCAATGGCGAAGGCGTCCTCGGCGACCAGCAGGCGGCGGAAGGCCAGATCGGGCCCCAGAGTGGACGACGGTGGCAGCAGCACCGCCCCGACGCGGCGGAGCAGCGCCGCCTCCCACGCGAACCAGCCCACCGTGTCGAAGCTCGGCGCCAACGGCACGGAGCCGTCCAGCGGAACCGCCCCGTGGGTGGGCCGGATGCCGTAGAGGCCGCAGTAGCTCGCCGGCAGGCGGACCGACCCGCCGGTGTCCGTCCCGATGGCGAAGTCCACCGCCCCGCCCGCCACCGCGGAGGCCGACCCGCTGGAGGAACCGCCGGGGATGCGGCCCGGCGCCTGCGGATTCTCCGGCGTACCGTAATGGGCGTTCTCGCCGGCCAGGCTCCAGGCCAGCTCGTCGGTCAGCGTCTTGCCGGCGACGCGCGCCCCGGCGTCGAGCAGCCGCTGCACGGCGGGCGCGGTCTCCCGCGGGACCTCGTGGGTACGCAGCCAGTCGGGGTTGCCGGCCCCGGTGGGAAGGCCGGCGATGTGGAACAGGTCCTTCACCGCGAAGCGCAGCCCGGCCAGCGGGCCACTTGCGGCTCCGGCGACCTCGGTCCGGCCGTAGGGGACGAAGGCGTTCAGGGGGTCGTTCGGCATGATGCGGTGGTCAATCTCATCATAGGTTCAAATCCCCTCTTCCCTCGTGGAGAGAGGGTCAGGGTGAGGGGGTTGCGCTTTTGCCGGACGCACCGCCACGCGCATCCCCCTCACCGGCCCTTCGGACCACCCTCTCCCCAGAGGGGAGAGGGTTGGAAAAGAGCTTGCGCAGCCAATCCTTCAACATGCTCCACAGCAGATTGCCAGCGTTCAGTTCCTTGGGGGGCTCGGAGGCAGGTTCCGGGACCGGGGCGGCAACCGCGTCCGTGGACGCAGCCGCCATCTCCTCCACCGGTGCGGTCGCGGCGAGCTTGGCTTCCAGGTTGCGGGCAAACTCGGCGGTCAGGCGGTTGGCGATCTCCTGCACGATGGCGCCGCGGCTGAACTGGGCCAGAACGCCGGTCAGCGTGAAATCGACGGTCAGGTCGATGCGCGTCCCCGACCCCTCCTCCACCACGGCGAAGGTCACGTCGGCCTTGGCTCGGGAGTTGTTCTTGGGGTCCGTGCCCTGGCCGTGGATGACGCCGGTGTGGGTCGCCTCGTCCATCGTCAGCGTGCCCTCCCCCGCAAAGGCGGCGGCGATGGGGCCGAGCTTCACGCGCATCTGCCCGAAGATCCGGTCGCCCTCACGCGGCTTGGTCAGCGAGGCGCCGGGCATGCAGGAAATCACCTGCTCCACGTCGCTGAGCAGCGGCCAGACGCGGGCGCGCGGGAAATTGACGGCAAGGGTCTGGGTCATGGTCGGCATGGGCTTACCCCGCGTTCGTGTTGCGCGCGTCGATGACGCGGCGGATGGCGTTGACGATCCCGACATAGCCGGTGCAGCGGCACAGGTTGCCGCTCATCGCCGTGCGGATCGCCGGGTTGTCGGCGTCCGGGCGGCGCAGCACCACGTCGCGCGCCGCCACCAGCATCCCCGGCGTGCAGAAGCCGCACTGGAGCCCGTGCTCGGCGGAGAAGGCCTCGCGCAGCTCCGTGGCGACGGGGTCGTCGTCCAGCCCCTCCACCGTGGTGATGGACCGCCCGTCGCAGGCCACCGCGAAGGTGATGCAGGAGCGCGCCGGCTCGCCGTCGATCAGGATGGTGCAGGCGCCGCACACGCCGTGCTCGCAGCCCAGATGGGTGCCGGTCAACAATTCCCGCTCGCGCAGGAAGTCGCCGAGATGCTGGCGCGGCGGCACACTGGCCTCGACGCGCGTGCCGTTGACGGTCAGGGAAATGGTTTTGGCGTGGGCGCTCATGACATCACCTGCGCGATGGCGCGCTTCAGCGCGACGGTATGGGTCCGAAGGGCGATGGGGTCGTCCGCGGCGGGGCTGCCGGCGAGATGAGCGGCCAGCGCCGCTTCCGTGCAGCCATCCGTGAACAGGGCCGGGCCGTCGATCACCACCGGCTTGCCGGAGGTCGCCCCGGCGACGCAGCGCTGGACGCCGCGGGCCGGGTCGATCAGCACCGCGCCGGTGGCGTGGGAGAACTCGCCGGTCTTGCGGCAGACCTTGTAGTAGCCCCAGCGCGCCCGCTCGGAGAGGGCGGGCACACGGATTTCCGCGACGATCTCGCCCGGTTGCAGGGCCGTTTCGAAGACACCCAGGATAAAGTCGGTCATCGGCACGTTGCGCCGTCCGCCCGTGCCGGCGATCACCACGTCCGCGCCGAGCGCGGTCAACACGTTCACCCAGTCCGCCGCCGGGTCGGCGTGGGCGAGGCTGCCGCCGATGGTGCCGCGGTTGCGCACCGCGCGGTAGGCGATCACCGCCGCCACGGATGGCAGGACACCGCGCGTCACGTCCGGATAGTCGCCGTCCTCCAGCCGCGCGTGGGTGACGCAGGCCCCGATGACCAGCCGGTCGCCCTCCTGGCGGATCGTTTGAAGCTCGGCGATGCGGGTGATGTCCACCAGCAGCTCCGGCTGGGCCAGCCGCAGGTTCAGCATGGGGCCGAGCGACTGGGAGCCGGCCACCGGCCGCACCATCACGTCCTCGCGCGCCAGAAGTTCCAGCGCCGCGTCCAGCGTCGCCGGCTGGGCGTAGTCGAAATCGACCGCCTTCATGCCGCACCCCGCTTGCCCGCAATGGCGGAGAGAATGACCTCCGGGGTCATCGGTGCGTTCGTCACGATGACTCCCAGCGGCTTCAGCGCGTCGTTGATGGCGTTGCAAATCGCGGCCGGCGGGGCGATGGCGCCGCCCTCGCCGATGCCCTTCACGCCGAACTCGGTGTAGGGCGAAGGCGTCAGCATGTGGATGATCCTCACGTGCGGGACCTCGGTGAATCCGGGGATCAGGTAATCCGCGAAGGTGGAGGCGAGCGGCTGGCCCTCCGCGTCGTAGGGCATCCGCTCGTAAAGCGCGGTGCCGACGCCCTGGGCGACGCCGCCGTAGATCTGGCCGTCGACGACCATCGGGTTGACCATGGTCCCGGCGTCCTCGACCACCACGTAGTCGAGGATTTCGACCTGCCCGATCTCCGGGTCCACGGCCACCGCCACGGCGTGGGTGGCGTAGGAGAAGGTGCCGTGGTCGCTGCCCGGCTTGTAACCGGCGGTGACCTCCAGCCCGCCGCGATCCACGTCGGCGGGAAGAAGCTGCGGCGCGCGGTACCAGGTGTGGGCAATCTCGCGGATGGTCACCGCGGCGGCCCCGGCCTTCACCGACCCGCCCTCCAGCACCGCCCCGTCCGGCCCGGCCTGCATCAGGTGCGCGCCGATCTTGCGCAGCCGCTCGGCCAGCGTGCGGCAGGCGGTGGCGACGGCGCCGCCGGCCATGACCATGCTGCGCGACCCCCAGGTGCCCGTCGAATAGGGCGTCAGGCCGGTGTCGCCGTGCACCAGCTTGATCTTCTCCAGCGGGATGCCCAGCACCTCGTGCGCGACCTGGGCGAAGGTGGTCTCCATGCTCTGGCCGTGCGACTGCACGCCGACGCGCAGCTCCAGCCCGCCATCCGGGGTGATGCGGGCCTGCGCCTGCTCGTGCCCCGGCACCATGGGAATGCCCCAGCCGTGATAGACGGCGGTGCCGTGGGCCGACTGCTCGCAATAGGTGGCGAAGCCGACGCCGATCAGCCGACCATCCGGCTCCCCGGCCTTCTGGCGGGCGCGCCAGCCCTCAAGTTCGATGGCGGCGACGGCGCGGCGGACGGATTCGGGATAGTCGCCGCTGTCGAAATGCTTCTTCGTCACGTTGTCGAAGGGCATCTTTTCCGGCGGGACGAGGTTTTCCAGCCGCACCTGCCACGGCTCCCGCCCGACGGCGTCGGCCACGGCGTCGATCATCTGCTCCATGGCAAAGCACACGCCGGTGCGCGCCACGCCGCGGTAGGGGACGATCGGCGGCTTGTTGGTGCAGACGGAGAAGGTGCGGCAGCGGTAATGCGCGAAGTCGTAGGGGCCGGGCAGGATGCTGCCGACCTGTGCGGCCTCCAAGCAGGCCGAGAAGGGATAGACGGAATAAGCCCCGGCATCGACCCAGGCGTCGGCCTCGATGCCCAGCAGCCGCCCGCGCGCGTCGGCGTAGGCGGTGATCTCGTAATGGTGCTCGCGGGCGTTGGCAGCGGCGACCAGATGCTCCCGCCGGTCCTCGGTCCAGCGGACGGGGCGGTCGAGCCGCATGGCGATCCAGGCGGCCACGATCTCCTCGGGCTGGAGCAGACCCTTCCAGCCGAAGCCGCCACCGACGTCCGGCGCCACCACGCGGATCAGCCCCTGGTCGAGGCCCAGGCATTCCGACAGGCCGGCGCGCACGATGTGCGGCATCTGGGTCGAGGTGGTCAGGACGAGCTGTTCGACATGGCGGTCCCAATGGGCGACCACGCCCTTGCCCTCCAGCGGCACCATGCATTGGCGCGCCGTTCGGATGGTCCGCGACACCTTCACCGGGGCGGTGGCGGCGATCTCCGCGATGTTCCCACCGACGTTGGTCTCCAGGAAGACGTTGTCCGGCCAGTGGTCGTGCACCTTCGGCGCGCCCGGCGTCACCGCCTCCAGCATGTCGGCATTCACCGGCAGCTCGGCGTAGTCGACGAAGACGGACGCCGCGATGTCCTCGGCCTCGGCGCGGGTGGCGGCGACGCAGACGGCCACCGGCTCGCCGACGAAGCGCACCTTGCCGTCGGCCAGCGCCGGCTGCTCCGACACCTTGAAGCCGGGCAGGCCCGAGACGGCGCGGATCGGCTTGACGCCGCCCGCCGCCAGATCCGCCCAGGTGAAGACGGCGCCGCGGTGCTCCTCCGGGATCTCGATGCCGGTGATGGTGGCGTGGGCGACCGGGCTGCGCACGAAGGCCAATTCCTTCATGCCGACCAGGGCGATGTCGCCGACGAAGCGGCCCCGCCCGCGCAGCAGCCGGTCGTCCTCCTTGCGGCGAACCCGCGCGCCGACACCGGAACCAGCGCCCGATCCAGCGGTGCTAACCTCTCCCATTCCCTGACCCTCTCGTTTCTTGCTTAACCGCCCAGATAGGCGCGCTGGATGTGGTCGTTGGCGAGCATGGCCTGCCCCGTGCCCTGCTCCATCACCTGCCCACTTTCCAGCAGATAGGCGCGGTCGCACATGTCGAGCGCGGCGTAGGCGTTCTGCTCGACCATCAGCACAGTGGTCCCTTCCCGGCGGATGTCTGACACGATCTCGAAGGTGCGCTCCACGAGGTTGGGGGCGAGGCCGAGCGACGGCTCGTCGAACAGCACGATCTTCGGGCGCGACATCAGCGCCCGCGCGATGGCCAGCATCTGCTGCTCGCCGCCCGACATGGTGCCGGCGGGCTGGTTCAGCCGCTCCTTCAGGCGGGGGAAGCGGTGGAACAGCCGCTCCATGTCCTGCGCCACCGCCTGATGGTCACGGCGCAGATAGGCGCCCATCTCCAGATTCTCGCGCACGGTCAGGTGGGGGAAGACGCGCCGCCCCTCCGGGCAGTGCGCCACGCCCAGCGCCAGCACCGTGCGCGGCGCGGCGTTGCCGATCTCCCGCCCCTCGAAGGTGATGCGGCCCGAGGCCAGCGGCAGCAGGCCGCTGATGGCGCGCAGCGTGGTGGTCTTGCCGGCGCCGTTGGCGCCGATCAGGGTGACCAGCTCCCCCTCCTCCACCGTCAGCGAGACGTTGCGGAGCGCCGGGATCTGGCCGTAGCAGACGGTGATCCCCTCAACCTTTAGCATGCTTCACCCCCTGGCCCAGATAGGCCTGGATCACGTCCGGGTTGGCGCGAATGACCTCCGGCGGGCCTTCGGCGATGATGCGCCCATGGTTCAGCACCACCACGCGGTCGGAGATGGTCATGACCATGCGCATGTCGTGCTCGACCAGCAGGATGGTCACGCCGCGGTCGCGGATGCGCTGGACGACGCCCATGAAGGCCTCCGTTTCCGACGGGTTCAGCCCGGCGGCGGGCTCGTCCAGCAGCAGCAGCTTCGGATCGGCGGCCAGCGCGATGGCGATGCCGAGCAACCGCTGCTCGCCGTAGGCAAGGTTGCCGGCCAGCTCATCGGCGCGGTGCGACAGCCCGACGAAGGCCAGGATCTCGGCCACCGCCGCCCGCATCCGCTCCGTCTCCGCCCGCACGGAGGCGAGCCGCAGCAAGGCGCCCCAGGTCTCCGCCCGGCCCTGCCGGTGCATCCCGGTCAGCACATTGTCGAAGACGGTGCAGCCGGCGAAGATGCTGGTGCGCTGGAAGGTGCGCACGACGCCCAGGCCCGCGATGCGGTTGGAGGACAGGCGCGTCAGGTCGGTGCCGCGGAACAGCACCTTCCCGCCGGTCGGTTTCAGGAAGCCGGTGATGACGTTGAAGGCGGTCGTCTTTCCCGCCCCGTTGGGGCCGATCAGGCTGACGATCTCCCCCTCCGGCACGGCGAAGCTCATCGAGGCGATGGCGATCAGGCCGCTGAAGTGCACGGCGACCTCGCGCACCTCAAGGATTGGCGCGGCCAGGATCGGCGCGGCGGATTCGTCGAACGCGAAGCTCATGCCGAGGTCTCCTTGCGCAGGCCCAGCGCCGTTCCGGCGACGCGCTTGCGGCGGCCGGCGAACCAGTTCTTCACCGCCGGGACGATGCCCTGCGGCAGGAAGAAGACGACCACGATCATGGCGACGCCGTAGATGATCCACTGCACCTCGGGCCGCGCCACCTCGCGCAGCACCTCGGGCAGGATGCCGAAGGCGAGGCCGCCGACGATCGGACCGGCCAGCGTGCCCTTGCCGCCCGTCACCACCATGATGACCATGGTCACCGTGTAGATGAACATGAAGACGTCCGGATCGACGATGCGGATGTAATGGGTGTAGAGCCCGCCCGCGGCACCGGCCATGCCCGCCGCGATCACCGTGGCGACGACCAGATAGCGCGTCACGTCGATCCCGACCGAGCGCGCCAGCGACTCGTTCTCGCGCAGCGCCACCAGCGCCCGGCCCACCCGCGACTGCACCAGCCGCTGGATCACCAGGAAGCAGACCACCGCGACCGCCAGCACCAGAAGGTAATTGTATTCCTTCTTGTAGAGCGGGAGCACCCCGTCCCACGGCAGCCACACCGACAGCGGCGGGATGTTGTTCAACGCCATCGGCCCCTCGGTCAGGTCCACCCAGTTCAGCGCGACCATGCGCATGACCTGGGCGAAGCTGATGGTGACGATGACGAAGTAGGCCCCGCGCACCCGGAAGGCGAGCTTGCCGATCAGGAAGCCGAACAGCGCCGCCATCAGGATGCCGCCGAGGAAGGCGACCCACACCGGCTGCGGCCCCAGCACGAAGGGTTCCGCCCCGCCGAGATCGAGGTCGAAGCCCAGCGACAGCAGCGCGCTGGTGTAGGCGCCGATGCCGAAGAAGGCGATGTGGCCGAGGCTGAGCTGCCCGGTGTAGCCGAGCAGCAGGTTCAGGCTCATCGCCCCGATGATGAAGATGCCGGTCGAGATCAGGACGTAGAGGATGTACTGGTCGCCCAGCCACAGCGGCCCGACCGCCATGAACAGGACGAACAGCCAGGGGAGGAGACGCGTCGTCATCCGATCCGCTCCTTCATGGCGAAGAGACCCTGGGGCCGCACGATCAGCACGGCGATGATCAGCAGGAAGCCCATGGCGTCGCGGTAGCCCGACGACAGGTAGCCGGCGCCGAACTCCTCGGCGAGCGCCAGGACGAAGCCACCGATGGTGGCGCCGGGGATGTTGCCCAGCCCGCCCAGGATGACGATGGCGAAGGCCTTCAGCGCCACCAGATCGCCCATGGTCGGCGTGACCACGAAGATCGGGCCGAGCAGCGCCCCCGCCGTGGCGGCGAGGCCGGAGCCGAGCGCGAAGGTCAGCGTGTACATCAGCCCGCGGTTGACGCCCATCAGCGCCGCCGTGTCCGGGTCCTGGAAGGTGGCGCGCATGGCGACGCCCAGCTTGGTCCGGTTGATGAGCAGGTAGAAGCCGCCCAGCAGAAGCAGCGCCACGCCCAGGACGAACAGCCGGTTCATGCCCACCGACACCGACCCCAGCACCACCGGCTCGGTCGGGAAGGGGCTGGGCACGGACTTCGCCACACCGCCCCAGACCAGCTGCTCGCCGGCCTGCATGGCGATGCCGGCGCCGATCATCACCAGCATGGTGGTGTCGATGTCGGCGCCCTTCAGCGGCCGCAGCAGCGTGAATTCGATCAGCGCGCCCAGCGCCATGCCCAGCAATGCTGCCATCGCCAGGGACATGAAGAAGTTCAGCCCCATCATCCCGGCCAGCATGTAGGCCATGTAGGCGCCGAAGGTGTAAAGCTCGCCATGGGTGAAGTTGACCACGCGCATGATGCCGAAGATCAGCGTCAGGCCGATTCCCAGCAGCGCGTAGGTCCCCCCCAGGACCACGGCGTTCAAAAGGTGCTGCAGATGCGCTTCCACCGCGTGTCTCCTTACTTCCCCTCTTCCGTCCCGGGAGAGGGTGGCGCCGAAGGCGCCTCTCGCGCTGGCTGAAAGCCAGCGCTGACGGCGACAGGCGGATGCCTATGGCATCCGCTGAGAGCCGGGTGAGGGTCGCCCGAGGATCAAGGCGCTGATCCTTGCCGGTACCCTCACCCTTCCCACGCCTTCGGCGCGGGCGTTTGAAAGGAGGGCCTTACGGCATCGTCACCTTGCCGTCCTTCACCTGGACGACGTAGACGTTGGCCTCGTTCTGGCCGCTCTCCTTGCCCTCCGGGCCGTCCTTCTTGAAGGCGATGTCGCCGTTCACGCCGTCCAGCTTGACGGTCCACAGCGCGTCGCGGATGGCCTGCGGCTCGGCCTTGCCGGCCTTCTTGATGGCTTCCACGATGGTCATGATGCCGTCATAGCCGCGGTAGCCCTCGGTCAGGCCGGCGAAGTCGTAGCCCTTCTTGTTCCAGCCATCGACGAAGGTCTTGGCGACCGTCGGGTGCACCGCCTTCTCCGGGAACCAGGGGGCGAAGAACAGCGTGAAGTAGCCGCCGTCCGCCGCGGCCCCCGCCTGCGCGATGAGCTGGTCGGGGGAGGAGGAGCCGCCGTTGGTGATGACCCGGTGCGGCAGGCGCAGCTCCGCCGCCTGCTTCAGGATCAGGGTGATCTGCTCGACGCCGGTGGTGACGAACAGCGTGTCGCCGCCCGACTGCTTGATGCTGGAAAGCTGCGCCGACAGGTCGGTGGCCTCCGGCGCCATCGTCTCGGTGACGCCGATCTTGACGCCCTTGGCCTGGAGCATCTTGCGGAACTCGTCCGCCGAGCCGCGGCCGAAATCGTTGTTCACCGCCAGGAAATCAGCCTTCTGGATGGCCGGCTGGAAGTGGTCCAGCTTCTCCGCGAAGGACTTGGCCTCCATGGCGGAAGTCGGGGCGATGCGGAAGACCCACGGGTTGCCCGAGGTGGTGATCTTGGTCGAGGAGGAGGTCTCCACCACCATCGGCACGCCGTACTCCACCAGCTTCGGCATCACCGCCAGAGTGAAGGTGGAGCTCCAGGCGCCCATCAGCACCGGGACCTTGTCGCGCACGATCAGCTTCTCGGCGGAGGCGACGGCCTCCTTCGGGTTGCTCTTGTTGTCCTCGATGATCAGCTGGATCTTCTTGCCGAGAACGCCGCCGTTGGCGTTCACGACCTCCTCCGCCACCCGCGCGCCGTTGGCGACGTAGTTGCCCGACGCGGCGACCGCGCCGGTCAGCGGCTGGGTCACGCCGATCTTGATCGTCTCCTGCGCAAAGGCCACGCCCGGCGCCAGCAGCGCGGCGCTCAGCAGCAACGCCGTGGTCTTCATCGTCCGCATGTCGTCTAGCCCCCTCTTTTTGATTTGAACCGTCAGTAAGCAGCGGTCACTTGGTGGTGTTCACCCAATGGCACTCACCAGGCAGCGACCGCGCCGTCGCTGCGGGGATCGGTCGCCCCCTCCAGCGTTCCGTCGGCATGGCGGACGATGGCGCCCGCATGCCCCATGGTGCTCGTGTACGGATCGAGCAGTTCGACCGTGTGCCCGGCGTCGCTCAGGGCGGCGACCAGGGCGGGGTCGAAGCGGCTTTCCAGCTTCAGCGTCACGCTGTCCTCGCCCCAGGTGCGGCCGAGCAGCCAGCGCGGCGCCGTGACGGCGGCCTGCAGGCCCTGCCCGAACATCGCGTAACGGGAGAAGACGGCGGCCTGCGTCTGCGGCTGCCCCTCCCCGCCCATGGTGCCGTAGACCATGCTGCGCCCGTCGTCGAAGCGGGCCATCGCCGGGTTCAGCGTGTGGAAGGGCTTGCGGCCCGGCACCAGCGCGTTCCAGCCTTCCTCCGCCAGTCGGAAGGAGGCGCCGCGGTTCTGCCAGGTGATGCCGGTCTCCGGCAGGACGAGGCCGGAGCCGAATTCGAAATAGACGCTCTGGATCATGCTGACGGCGCGGCCCTGGCCGTCGATCACACCCAGCCACACCGTGTCGCCGGGCTTGGCGACATGCGGCCAGGGCAGCGCGCGGGCGCGGTCGATGGTCGCCGCCAGCCCGTCCAGCACCGCGTCGTCGAGGAAGCTCTGCGCCTCCCGCCCCATGTAGGCCGGGTCGCCGACCTCGCGGTCGCGGACCAGGAAGGCCTGCTTGGTCGCCTCGATCAGCCCGTGGATGTGGTCGAAGCCCTCGCCCTCCGTCACGCCCAGCCGGTCGAACAGCGCGAGGATCATCAGCGAGGCCAGACCCTGCGTCGGCGGCGGGTGGTTGAACAGCCGCGCCCCGCGCACGCCGACCGACAGGGCCGGTCGGCGGTGCGCCGCGTGGGCCGCGAGATCCGCCGCGTCCACCGGCGCGCCGGCGCGCTGCAAATCCGCCGCGATGGAGGCGGCGAGCGGCCCGCGGTAGAAGCTCTCCAGCCCCTCCGCCGCCAGCCGGCGCAGCGTGGCGGCCAGCGCCGGCTGCTTCAGCGTGGAGCCCTCCAGCGGCACGGCGCCGCCCGGCAGGAAGGTGCCGGCGAAGCCGGGAACGTCCTTCAGCTCGTGCAGCTTCTGACGGGTCAGCCCTTCCTGGCTGGCGGTCACCGGGATGCCCTGCTCGGCGTGGGTGATGGCCTCGTCCAGGATGCGGGCGAGCGGCAGCGGCTCGGCCCAGCCGGCGCTGACGGCCAGCGCCTCGCGCCAGCCGTCGATGGTGCCGGCGACCGTGTTCGCCGCCAGCGGCCCACGCCAGGGCACGGTGGCGTGGCCGTGGCGCCGGTAGAGGTCGAGCGAGACGGCCTTGCCCGCCCCGCCGCAGGCGTCGATGGCGACGGGGTCGCGCCCCGGCTCGGCGATCAGCCAGAAGCCGTCGCCGCCGATGCCGGTCATGTGCGGGTAGACGACGGCCAGCGCCGCGGCGACCGCGACCGCCGCCTCGACGGCGGTGCCGCCGTCGCGCAGGATCTGGAGCCCGGCCTGGCTGGCGAGATGATGCGGGGAGGTGACCATTCCCCGGCGGCTGCGCGGCGTGTTCAGCATGGGAACCTCAGGGAAGAAGGCCGTAGATCATCCGGGCCGCCGTCAGCCCGAGGAACAGGGCGAAGACGCGGCGCAGGACGCGGGTGTCGAGGCTGTGGGCAAGCCGCGCGCCGAGCGGCGCCATCGCCATGGAGGCCGGCAGGATCAGCGCCAGCCCCAGCAGGTTGACGTAGCCCAGGCTGAAATCCGGGCGGCCCGGCACGTTCCAGCCGGTCAGCACGAAGCCCACCGTTCCCGGCACACCAATGATGAAGCCGAGCGCCGCCGCCGTGCCGACCGCGCGGTGGATCGGGTAGCCGAACAGGGTGAGAATGGGGACGCTGAGCGTGCCGCCGCCGATGCCCATCATCGCCGACATCATGCCGATGCCGCCGGCCAGCCCCTGGCGCGGCGCGCCGCTCGGCAGCCCGTCGGCGATGCGCCACTCGGGCTTGCCGAACAGCATGTGCAGCGTGACCAGGACCGCCATCCCGGCGAACACCGCCGTCAGCACCGGGCCGCGCACCACGCCGGCCACCGCCGTTCCCGCCAGCACGCCGAGGAAGATCGCCGGCCCCCAGGCGCGCAGCAGCTCGCCGTCCACGGCGCCGCGCCGCCGATGGGCGCGCAGGGAGGTGAGCGAGGTGGCGATGATGGTGGCGAGCGAGGTGCCGACCGCGACGTGCATGCGCACGGCCTCGTCCACGCCCAGCGCGGTGAACAGGTGATAGAGCACCGGCACGATCACGATGCCGCCGCCCACCCCCATCATGCCGGCCGCCAGCCCGGCGAAGCCGCCGGCCAGCAGCAGCCCGCCGCCGAGGATGGGAAGCTGCGGCACCGCCGCGATCCCCAGCCCGGTCACGGGACGTCCCGCCGCATCTGCAGAAACCCTCTCATTTTTATGGATATCCGACTTTTTCCGTTGGTTTCCCATCCCTTTGCGAACGCCGTGCCAACCGGCAGAACACTGCGCATTTCGGTTCGGTGGGAAGGAGGGCGCGGCGTGGCGCCAAGGCCGAAAATCGCCCTAATGTTGGGCAAACGGATGGATGGAGGGGCCACGCGGCTGCCGGAAAACGACCAGCATCCATTTGAGAAACAACAAATAATTGTGACTTCCGAGCGGGCCGGCCTTCCGCTTCATTCCTGCGCAACCTCTGCCTGCTGCGCGGGCATTCATCAGCATACTGACGATATGATGATGCTCGTGAAGAGCTCGTGCATGCCCCGGCGCGGCGACAGCGGACCAACCCAGGAGCCCCTGGAAACCCCTTATTTCCGCCTCGACTTCTGTGTTCGTGCACAAATTGGTGGCAGGGTGCCACGCCGCGCCGCCGCGCCATGAATCATCAGCATGCTGCGGAAAATTGGGCACCGACGGGCGGCGGGCGCATGCTGTGGTATGCCGTATTGTGCGTATTTTGACCACCAAATGCCCAACGGACGGTCATTCGTCAGTGTGCTGAAGTTTTGTGCGCCCCGGCGACTCCCCCCCGCCCTGGCATGACGCTTGCTGAAAGGACCGCCAGATAAAAATCAGCGCAAGAAGGTGGGTTATGTCAGAGACGCACACGTTCGACCTCGTGCTCCGCGGCGGACGGATTCTCGATCCGGCCAACGGGCTGGATCTGGTCGGCGATCTGGCGGTCGCGAAGGGCCGCATCGCGGCGGTGGCGGAACGGCTGCCCGACGATGCCGCCGACACCATCCTCGATGTCTCCGGAAAGCTCGTGACGCCGGGCCTGATCGACACCCACGCGCACGTCTTCGAAAAGGTCACCGGGCGCTTCGGGCTGAACCCGGACATGGTGGGCGTGCGCTCCGGCGTGTCGACGCTGGTCGACCAGGGCGGGCCGAGCCTGATGACCCTGCCGGCCTTCCGCCGCTTCATCGCCGAGCCGGCGCGCTCGCGCACGCTGTGCTTCCTGTCGGCCTATCTGGTCGGCGGGCTGGAGGGGCACTATTACCCGCAGCTCTACCGTCCGGATTGCGTCGATGTGGACGCGACCATCCGCGTCGGACGCGAGAACCGCGACATCGTCAAGGGCATCAAGGCCCACGCCGAGGTCGGCGGCGCCTCGCGCTGGGGCTTGGACGTCATCAAGCAGGCCAAGCGCATCGCCGACGGCATCGGCGTGCCGCTCTACGTCCATCTCGGCCAACTCTGGCCGGAGGTCGAGGGCGGCGAGGCCGTCGATCCCGACATGCTGGTGGAGGAGCTGGTCCCGCTGCTGGATTCGCGCGACATCCTGGCCCATCCCTTCACCCGCCACCCCGGCGGCTTCATCTCCACCCGCACCGGCGAGGTGCATCCGGTCATCTACAAGGCGCTGGAGCGCGGCCTGACCGTGGACGTCGGCCACGGCTCGCACTTCAGCTTCGAGATGGCGCGGCGGACGCTGGCGGCGGGCATCCTGCCCTACACGCTGGGCGCCGACCTGCACGGCTACAACGTGAAGGCCCCGACGGCGGGCGCCGGCGGCGAGCGCGAGGCCAACCCCTTCTACGGCGTCGCCCCCTTCAGCCTGACCCACGCGATGACCGAGCTGCTGACTCTCGGTATGGCGCTGGGCGACGTGCTGAAGACGGTGACCAGCAACCCCGCCGCCATGCTGGGCATGGCCGACGAGATCGGCGCGCTGACTCCGGGCATGGCCGCCGACGTGGCGGTTCTGGAGGTCAAGGCCGGCCGCTGGCAGCTCAGCGACAACAGCGGCGAGCGGGTGACCGCGCCGGAGATGATCGTTCCGGCCTTCTCGCTGCGCGACGGCGTGGTGCAGGAGGTGGACAGCCCGCTGCTGCCGAAGCCGATTCCGCTGGCGGCGTAACGCGGCGGTGCCCCCACCCCGGCCCTCCCCCTCTACGAGGGAGAGGGTGCCTTCTGCGAAGCGGCGGCAGTCCCCTCCACCTCATAGGAGGGGGAGGGTTAGGGAGGGGGCACCGTCGGCACCTGAACATCCCACCATCCCACGAGGACTCCGCCCATGTCCGAAGCCGCGCTCGCCTTCTGGATGTTCGAGGTCCCGGCCCGCTGCCGCGACGCCGAGGGGCGGCGGCTGGGCAAGGCCCGCGCCCTGCTGCTGTCCCACCCGCAGCGCCAGCAGCGCATGATGCTGGAACTGGCGCACGACACCCCGCTCGCCATGGGAAGCCGCGTCGTCACGATGCGCGCGGCCTTCGTGGTCGAGCGGTGCGAAGGCGAGTCCGGCTTCGGCTTCCGGCGCTACGCCGTGCGCTGCGTCGGAACGCGGCCGTCCCCGTGACAAAAGCTGGGCGCGGCTGATCCACATCAAGGCGCCGGGCGCTCCGATGGCAAATATTAATCGAACGATTAATAACCAGCTTCGGAGACTCCCATGACCACCCCCGCCCCCGCGCCGCATGAGGGCCTGTGCGCGAAACTCCTGCGCGGCTGGCGCGGCGCGCGGTCCCTGGGCGCGCTTCAGGCACTGGCGCCGCACGACCGCGACCGCGTGCTGGCCGACGCCGGCCTGACCGACCTGACCGCCCCAGCCGTGCTGCGCGCCGGCCATGTCGGCGCGCTGCTGCCCGCCGCGATGGCGCTGCACGGCGTTGACGGCGCCGCGGTGGAACAGGACCGCCCCGACCTGATGAACGACCTGCAGCGCGTCTGCGCGCTCTGCCGCAGCGCCCGCACCTGCCGCCATCTGCTCGCCGATGGCTGCACGCAGCCGGAGCACGCGCTGCTCTGCCCCAACGCCGACACGCTCGACGCGCTCCGCTGAGGAGCGCGCCGACCGAGCGCAAAACATCCCCCCAAAACTCCCCACGAAAAATCCCCAACCGTCTTCGTCGGAAAAGCGATTGACAGCGCCGCGACGCGACCGTTAGCATCCCTGCATAATTAATTGGCCGTATAATAAAACACGGGGACGGTTGCCGCATCGGACGGCACGCGTTCCCGCAACGGGCCGACGCGCCCACGCCGAGAGCGGCGGGGCGCCGACAGGGAATCGTCATTCGCCGTCATCGCGACATCACCGTCGAACGCGGAGGGAGAGATGAGAAACGTGGTACTGGGCGGCCTGCTGTTGACCGGCATCGCCGCGTCGGTTCCGGCGCAGGCGCAGGACACGGTCAGGATCGGGCTGGTCCAGCCGCTGACCGGATCGGTCGCCTACAACGGCAAGTCCGTGGTGGAAGGCGCCCGGCTCGCCGTCGAGGAAATGAACGCCGCCGGGGGTGTCCTCGGCAAGAAGATCGAACTGATCGTCGAAGACGGCCAGTGCACCCCGGCCAACTCGGTCAACGCCGTCGAGAAGCTGGTGCAGAAGGACAAGGTCGTCACGCTGGTCGGCGCCTTCTGCAGCTCCGCCACCGCGGCGATCATGCCGGTGGCCCAGAAGTACAAACTGCCGCTGATCACCGGCGTGTCGTCGAAGGCCAGCCTGACGGAGCAGGGCAACCCCTATTTCTTCCGCGCCGCCGAGACGGACGCGCTGATGGCGGAGGCCTTCGCCAAGATCCTCGCCAACGACCTGAAGCTGACCAAGGTCGCCTACATCGGCGTCAACGACGACTGGGGCCGCGGCGGGGTTGAGGAATTCTCCCGCGACCTGACGGCGTTGGGCGTCAAGACGGTGCTGACCGAGTATTTCGATCACGGCGCCACCGACTTCTTCACGCTGCTGACCAAGCTGCGCGCCGCCAAGCCGGACGGCGTGTTCGTCGCCGCGGAGACGCAGGACGGTTCCATCCTGGTCAAGCAGATCCGCGAGATGGGGCTGGACACCAAGGTGTTCGGCGTCGGCTCCTGGGCCACCGCCGACTTCATCAACCTGACCGGCGAGGCCGCGGAAGGCATCCACGCCGCCGTCCCCTACGCCTCCAGCATGGACACCCCGCGCAACCAGACCTTCGTCCAGAAATATCAGGCAAAGTACGGCATCAAGCCCGGCAAGTACGGCGCCGCCGGCTACAACGCGCTGAACATCGCCGGGCAGGCCATCGCGCGGGCCGGCGGCACCGACGCCGAGGCCATCCGGGCGTCGCTCGCCAAGACCAGCTACGAGGCGCCGAACGGCGTCTACAAGTTCACCGACAAGGGCCAAGCCTATGGCTTCGACGCGGTGCTGGTGCGGATCGAGAAGGGCGAACCGAAGGTGATCGCCTCCACCCCGGTGGACGCGCCGCACTGACCGGCGGACGCGCCGCGGGGCCGCCGTGACGGCACCGCTCCCGCGGCGCGCACCGATCCAACGCACCGTTTGTGCGGGCCTGCTTTTGCGAGAACGTCATGGATCTCTTTCCGCAGTTCCTGGCCAACGGGCTGGTGATGGGCGTGTTCTACGCGCTCTCCGCCCTCGGTCTGACGCTGATCTTCGGCCTGATGCGCGTGGTCAACTTCGCCCATGGCGAGTTCTACATGCTGGGCGGAGTCAGCGGCTGGTTCGTCACCAATTACCTGGGCCTCGACTTCTTCAGCGGCCTGATCGTGGTCGCCGCCTTCATGGCCGCCGTCGGCTGGCTGGTCGACCGTTTCCTGATCGAGCGGGTGCGCGGCCAGGGTGAGGAGCCGGGCATCCTGCTGACCATCGGCCTGTCGATCTTCCTGGTCAACGGCACGCTCCTGCTGGTCGGCCCGGCGCCCATGAAGGTGGCCGGCGCGGTGGCCGAAGGGCCGCTGTTCTTCGGCCCGATCGCGGTGACCAAGCTGCGCCTGCTGGCCGTGGCGGTGGGCATCGCGCTGATCATCGGCGCCCATCTGCTGATCCGCCGGACCCGGCTGGGGGCGGCGATGCGCGCCACCTTCCAGGACCCGATGGCGGCCAGCCTCGCCGGCATCCGCACCGGCCACGTCTACGCCGCCACCTTCGCGCTGGGCTGCACGCTGGCTGCGCTGTCGGGGATGCTGCTGGCCTCCATCTACTCCGCCCAGGCGTCGGTCGGCGGGCTCATCAGCCTGAAGAGCTTCGTCGTGGTGATCCTCGGCGGGATGGGCAGCTTCGCGGGTGCCATCGCCGGGGGCCTGCTGCTGGGCGTCGCCGAGGCGATGTGGGGCGGCTACGTCTCCATGGGCATGGTGGACGTCATCGGCTTCGTCCTGGTCATCCTGATCCTGCTGTTCCGGCCCCAGGGCCTGTTCTCGATCCGCACGGAAAGGGCCTGACATGACCCTGGAACGCAACATCCTGCTGGCCTTTTTGGCCGGAGCCGCGCTTCTGCCCTTCGCGGTGACGGACCAGTACATCCTGCACCTCGCCATCATGGCGCTGTTCTACGCGGTGCTGGCGAGCAGCCTCAATCTGGTGGTCGGCTATGTCGGCGAGTTCTCGCTGGGCCACACCGCCTTTCTCGGCACCGGCGCCTACACGGCGGCGCTGCTGTCCACCCAGGCGGGGATGCCGATGTGGGTGACGATCCCGCTGGCCGGGCTGGTCTCCGCCGTCTTCGGCTTCGCCATCGGGGCGATCACGCTGCGGCTGCAAGGCCCCTACTTCGTGATCGTCACCCTGTCCTTCGCCGAGGTGCTGCGCATCGTCGCCAACAACTGGATCGCGGTGACCAACGGCCCGATGGGTCTGGCCGGCGTCGGCCAGAACCTCTTCGGGGACGTCACGGTCACCGACAAGGCTGGCTTCTTCCTGATCGTGCTGGGCATCGCCGCGGTGGCGCTCTACCTCTCCTACCGCTTCGTCTATTCGAACGCCGGGCGGGCGGCGGTGGCGGTGCGCGAGAACCGCTACGTCGCGCAGTCCATCGGCGTCGATCCCTTCGGCACGGCGATGCAGGCCTTCGTGCTGGGCGCCTTCCTGGCCGGTTTGGCCGGGGGCTTTTACGCCCACTACATCTCCTTCGTCGGACCGGAGGTGTTCCGCTTTGCCTTCATGGCGACGATGATCATCATGGTTCTGCTGGGCGGCAAGGGCACGCTGATCGGCCCGTTGGCCGGCGCCGTGATCGTGACGGTGCTGGAGGAATATCTGCGCGAGGTGCAGGAACTCCGCCTCACCCTGTTCGGGCTGATCGTCATGGCCATCGTCCTGTTCCTGCCCAACGGCCTGATGGGCTTCATCGCCCTGCGCCGCGAGCAGCAGGCCGCCAAGCCGACCCTCAACGCCGCGAAGGAGCGCACCGTATGACGGCGACAACCGACCGGCAGCCGCTTCTGCGCGCCGACGACCTGACCATGACCTTCGGCGGCATCACGGCGGTGAAGGACTTCAGCTTCCACATCGAGCCCGGCGAGATCGTCGGCCTGATCGGCCCCAACGGCGCAGGCAAGACGACCTGCTTCAACATGCTGACCGGCTTCTACGCGCCGAGCAACGGGCGGGTGCGCTTCAAAGGGCAGGACATCACCAACCGCAAGCCCCACGCCATCGCCCGGCTCGGCCTCGTCCGCAGCTTCCAGAAGACCAACGTCATGAAGCGGCTGACGGTCTTCGAGAATGTGCTGACCGGCCATTACATGGCGAGCCGCCAATCCCTCCTCGCCACCTTCTTCCCCGGCGAGGCGGTCCGCCGCGCCGAGCGCGAGGCGCGGGAGAGCGCCGCCGCCATCGTCGAAACCATGGGTCTGGCCCAGCGCATGAACGCCCCGGCGCATCTGCTGTCCTGCGGCGAGCTGCGCCTGCTGGAGGTCGCGGTGGCGCTGGCCGCCAAGCCCAGCCTGCTGATGCTCGACGAGCCCGCCGCCGGGCTGAACAGCCACGAGGCCGGGACCTTCGGCGCCGTGCTGAAGACGCTGATCGGGCGCAGCATCGACGCGCTGCTGATCGTGGAGCACAACATGGATCTGGTCATGTCGGTGTCCGACCGGATCGTCGTCCTCAACTTCGGCCGCAAGCTGGCCGAGGGCCGGCCGGCCGAGATCCTGGAGAACCGGCAGGTCGCCGAAGCCTATCTCGGAAAGGCCGCCGCATGACGCTGCTCTCCGAATCCCCCTCGCCCTCCGCCATCGCCCAGGCCGCCGACGCGCCGGTCCTCGCCGTGGAGGGCTTGCACGTCGCCTACGGCTCCACCGTGGCGCTGCACGGCGTGTCGCTGGACGTGCGGGCCGGCGAGACGGTCGCCCTGATCGGCGCCAACGGCGCTGGCAAGAGCACCATCCTGCGGGCCATCTCCGGTCTGCTGAAGGCGCGCTCCGGCACCATCCTGTGGAATGGCAAGTCCATCGCGAACCTGCCCGCCGATCGCATCGTCGCCGCCGGCATCGCCCACTGCCCGGAGGAACGGCACGTCTGGCCGAACATGACGGTGCAGGAGAACATCGCGCTCGGCGCCTATCTCTGCCGCTCGCGCGAGGAGGTGCAGCGGCGCATCGGCATGGCCTTCCACCGCTTCCCCCGCCTGCGCGAGCGGTCGCGCCAGATGGCCGGCACGCTCAGCGGCGGCGAGCAGCAGATGCTCGCCATCGCCCGCGCGTTGATGTCGGAGCCGCGGCTGCTGATGCTGGACGAGCCCAGCCTCGGCCTCAGCCCGAAGATGGCCGACGAGGTGTTCGACGTGGTGCGCTCCGTCAACGGCCACGGCGTCACCGTCCTGCTCGTCGAGCAGAACATCCACAACGCGCTGGGCGTCGCCAGCCGGGCCTATGTGGTCAAGACCGGCCGCATCACCGCCAGCCGCCCCTCGGCGGAACTGCGCGGCGACCCCGACCTGCTGCGCGCCTATCTGGGCGGCTGACGGCCACAAGCGACGGCGAAAGGCCGTGTCACGAATAATTAAACGAACGACCGACCAATTCTCGGTCGCCGTCCTTCAGGAGGCAAGAGTGCGAACCAACATGCGAATTGGCATCGTCGGCGGCGGCATCGGCGGCGTCGCGCTGGCCGGCAGCCTGCTCCAGCGCGGCTTCGAGGTCCGCCTGTTCGAGCGGGCGCCGGGCTTCGGCGAGATCGGCGCCGGCATCCAGATGACGCCGAACGCGGTGAAGGTCATCAAGTCGCTGGGTCTGCTCGACAAGATGCTGGCCGCGGGCTTCCTGCCGCAATCGCTGGTCGGGCGCAACTGGCGCAGCGGGCGGGAGAGCTTCCGCACGCCGCTGATCGAGACCTGCCCGGTGCTCTACGACGCGCCCTTCATCCATATCCACCGGGCCGACCTGCACGCCATCCTGGCCTCGCTGGTCCCGGACAGCGTCGCCAACTTCGGGGTGAGCTGCACCGGTGTGCGCCAGGACAAGAGCACGGCGGTCGCCAGCTTCAGCGACGGCAGCGAGTTCGAGGCCGACCTGATCGTCGGCGCCGACGGCGTGCGCTCCGTCGTGCGCTCCGCCCTGTTCGGGCCGGAGGCGCCGCGCTTCACCGGGCACATGTGCTACCGCGCCGTGGTGCCGACCGGCGGGGTGGTGGATTACGTCAGCCCCGACGCCTCCTTCTGGTTCGGGCCGCACAGCCACGTCGTGACCTACTACGTGCGCGGCGGCAAGGCCGTGAACATCGTGGCGGTCGCCGAGACCAAGGAGTGGGTGGAGGAGTCCTGGAACGCCCCCAGCAGCAAGGAGGAGATGCTCGGCGCTTTCCGCGGCTGGCACCGCAACGTGGAGACACTCTTCAGCAAGGTGGATCAGGTCTACAAATGGGGCCTGTTCGACCGCGACCCGATGACGAGCTGGTCGAAGGGCCGCATCACGCTGATGGGCGACGCAGCACACCCCATGCTGCCCTTCCTCTCGCAGGGGGCGGCCATGGCGATCGAGGACGCCTATGTGCTGGCCGAATCCCTGAAGGGGCACGGCAGCGACGTCGCCTCGGCGCTGCGCGACTACGAGGCGGAGCGGCTTCCCCGCACCAGCCGCGTCCAGCTGGAGGCGCGGGAGCGCGGACGGACCTACCACCTGCCCTCCCCGCTGGCCCAGGCGAAGCGCGACTTCATGTACTGGCTGCGCGGGCTGTTCAACCCGCAGGCCACCGGCATCCAGGCCAACTGGGTCTACCAGTACGACGCCCGCGCCTTCCGCCCGAACCTCTCCGACAAGCCGCGCCTCGTGGCGTGATGCCCTCCCTACCCTACCCCTCCCTACCTACCGTACGGTACGGGTACGGTACGGTCCGGCCGGGACTGCCGCCGCTTCGCAGAAGGCACCCTCTCCCGCGAGAGCGGGGGAGGGCCGGGGTGGGGGCCAGCCGCCAGAAGACATCTCCAAGGACCGACCATGACCAACAAGACCTATCGCATCGGCCAGATCGTCCCCAGCTCCAACACGACCATGGAGACCGAAATCCCGGCGATGCTGACCGCCCACGCGCTGGCGCACGGCACCCGCTTCACCTTCCATTCCAGCCGCATGCGCATGAAGACGGTGAAGAAGGAGGAGCTCGCCGCCATGGACGCCGAGTCCGACCGTTGCGCGCTGGAGCTGTCGGACGCCCGCGTCGACGTGCTGGGCTACGCCTGCCTCGTCGCGATCATGAGCATGGGCAAGGGCTACCACCGCGTCTCGCAGGAGCGGCTGCACGGGCGCACCGCGGAGAACGGCGGGACGGCCCCGGTCATCACCAGCGCCGGCGCGCTCGTCGACGGGCTGCACGTGCTGGGCGCCAAGAAGATCGCCCTGGTTGCCCCCTACATGAAGCCGCTGGCGCAGCTCGTGGTCGATTACATCGAGCATGAGGGCGTGCAGGTCGCCGACTGGCGCGCGCTGGAAATCCCCGACAATCTGGAGGTCGGGCGCCACGACCCGTCCCGCCTGCCGGGCATCGTCGCCGGCATGGACACCGCCGGGGTAGACGCCGTTGTGCTGTCGGCCTGCGTCCAGATGCCGTCGCTGCCCGCCATCGCGCAGGTCGAGGCGATGACCGGCAAGCCGGTGCTGAGCGCCGCCGTCGCCACCACCTACGCCAAGCTGAAGGCGCTGGGCCTGCCGACGCGCGTTCCGGGGGCCGGCGCCCTGCTCTCCGGCGCCTACTGAGCGGGGGTATGTCATGACCAGCAACACCTACCGCTACGGCGCGAACGTCCGCGCCAACGGCATCCGCCAGCATTACCTGCGCTACGGCGGCGAGGGGAAAACCCGTCCCGTCGTCATCGTTCCGGGCATCACCAGCCCCGCCGTCACCTGGGGCTTCGTGGCGGAGCGCTTTGGGCGCAGCTTCGACACCTACGTGCTCGACGTGCGCGGGCGCGGCCTGTCGGAGGCGTCGGACGCGCTCGACTACGGGCTGGACGCCATGGCCGCCGACGTGACGGCCTTCGCCGAGGCACTGAACCTGCGCGACTACGCGCTGGTCGGCCACTCCATGGGCGCCCGCATCGGCCTGCGCGCGGTCAGCCGCCATAGCGCCGCCCCGGCGCGGCTGGTCATGGTCGATCCGCCGGTCTCCGGGCCGAGCCGCCGCCCCTACCCAGCGCAGTTGCCCTGGTACGTGGACTCCATCCGCCTGATGCGCGAGGGCGCCGACCTGGAGGCGATGCGGCCCTTCTGCCCGACCTGGACCGACGAGCAACTCCGCCTGCGCGCCGAATGGCTGCACACCTGCGACGAGCGGGCCATCGTCACCGCCTTCAACGACTTCCAGACCGACGACATCCACGCGGATTTCCCGCGCATCCCCTGCCCGGCCCTGCTGATCGCCGCCGGGCGCGGCGACGTGATCCGGCCGGAGGAGGAGGCGGAAATCCGCCGGCTCCAGCCCGAGCTGGCCGTCACCCGCGTCGAGGGGGCCGGCCACATGATCCCCTGGGACGACGAAGAGGGCTTCTACCGCGCCTTCGGCACCTTCCTCGGCACCGCCGTCTGACCGCCCATCCGGAAAGGGACACGCATCATGCCCGTCAGTGACGCCGATATGGTCCGCGCCTGGACCCATGTTCTGACCCTGTCGAAGCTGCAGCCGCAGGAGGTGGTCACCGTCCTGACCAGCGACGGCACCCATCCGCAGACCCTGCGCACCGCCCTGATCGCCGCCTCGAACTTGGGCGCGCGGGTCAACCGGCTGGACCTGCCGCCGGTGAACGCGGAGCACGCCCACAGCCGCGACAGCCTCGCCTATCTCGGCACCACCCCGCTGACCGGAAACCGCGCCGCCATGGCCGCGCTGAAGGAAAGCGATCTGGTGCTGGACCTGATGACCCTCCTCTTCTCGCCGGAGCAGATGGAGATCCTGGAGAGCGGCACCAAGATCCTGCTCGCCGTCGAACCGCCGGAGGTGCTGGTCCGCCTGCTGCCCAGCCTGGAGGACAAGGCGACGGTGGGCGAGGCCACGGCGCTGCTGAAGGCGGCGAAGGAGATGCACGTCACCTCGCGTGCCGGCACCGACCTGCGCCTGCCCATCGGGGAGTTTCCCACGGTGCAGGAATACGGCTTCGTCGACGAGCCGGGGCGCTGGGACCATTGGCCGAGCGGCTTCGGCTTCACCTTCCCCAACGAGGGGCAGGCAAGCGGGCGGATCGTGCTCGACAAGGGCGACATCCTCCTGCCGATGAAGTCCTACCTGACCTCGCAGATCGAGATGACGGTGGAGAAGGGCTACGTCACCGCCATCACCGGCGGTTTGGACGCCGACCTGCTGAACGACTACATGGACGCCTTCGCCGACCCGGAGGCCTACGCCATCTCCCACATCGGCTGGGGCACGCAGAAGCGGGCGCGCTGGTCGACGCTCGGCCTCTACGACCGGGAACAGACGCTGGGCATGGACGCGCGGGCCTTCGCCGGGAACTTCCTGTTCTCGCTCGGTCCCAACAACGAGGCGGGCGGGTCGCGCACCACCGCCTGCCACATCGACATCCCCATGCGGAACTGCACCGTCAGCCTGGACGGGCGCGCGGTCGTCCGCGAGGGCAAGCTGCTGGCCGGAAAGGAACTGGCATGAGTGTTTCGGAACAGGCCGTCTACGAGCGGCAGGGCTTCGGCCAAGCGCTGGGCATCCAGGGCCGGATCGGGCTGCTGATCGTCGATTTCGTTAACGGCTTCGCCGACCCGGCGGTGTTCGGCGGCGGCAACATCGCGCCGGCCATCGCCCGCACCGCGCAGGTGCTGGAGAAGGCCCGCGCCATGGCCTGGGCGGTCGCCCACAGCCGGATCGTCTACGCCGACGACGGGTCGGACGGGAACGTCTTCTCCATCAAGGTGCCGGGCATGCAGACCCTGACCGAGCACGCCGCCATCAGCGCCATCGTGCCGGAGCTGACTCCGGTGCCGGGGGAGCTGGTGGTGCGCAAGACGGTTCCCTCGGCCTTTTTCGGGACCGGGCTGGCGCCGTGGTTGACACAGCGCGGCGTCGAGACTCTTTTGATCGCCGGAGCGACGACGAGCGGCTGCGTGCGGGCCAGCGTGGTGGACGCCATGTGCCACGGCTTCCGCCCGGTCGTCATGGCCGATTGCGTGGGCGACCGCGCCCTGGCGCCGCACGAGGCCAACCTGTTCGACATCGGCCAGAAATACGGCGACGTGGTTCCGGCGGAGCGCATTCTCGCCTTGTGAGACGCGGTCGGGGTTGAAAAGAGGATCAGGCGTTGCACCATGTTAGACTTTCCATCCGAAGAGTGCCGCCGGGAGTGAAATGAGCCGACCGATGAGCAAAGTCCAGGACAGCGCGCCCGTCGCCGACACCGCGCCGGAGAGCAGCACCGCGCGGGGCCGGCCCGCGCGCGGCCGCCGCGCCGGGCCGGGCCGTCCGGAGGGCACCAGCAACGTGCGCGACCAGATCCTGGACGCGGCGGAGCTGGAGTTCGCCAACCTCGGCTACGCCGGCACCAGCCTGCGCAACGTCGCCGACCGGGCCGAGGTGACCCAGGCCCTCATCAGCTACTATTTCGGGTCCAAGCACGGGCTGTTCGAGGAGGTCTTCCTGCGCCGCGGCCGGAAGATCGCCGACGAGCGCATGGAGCGGCTGGAGGCGCTGCGCCGCGGCCCCGCGCCGCCGCCGGTGCGCGACATCGTCTACGCCTTCCTGATGCCGGCGCTCGCCATGCGCGAGACGGAGGGGGGGCGGACCTTCATGCGGCTCCAGGCCCGGCTGCACACCGAGCCGCCGGAGATTTCCTACAAGCTGCGCAACGAGGCCTACGACGCCTCGACCCGCATCTTCGCCGCCGCGCTGAAGGAGGCGTTGCCGCATCTGTCGGAGCGGGACGTCTACTGGCGGATGACGCTGATGATCGGCGCCTATCTCTACGCCTTCTCCGACACCCACCGGCTGGAGGAGCTGGCGCCGGGCATCTGCAACCCCGGCGACCCGGACGAGATCATCACGGAAATCAGCAGCTTCGTCAGCGCCGGGATGCTGGCCCCGGTGCCGGAACCGGCGCGGGCGCCGGGGCGGAGGAAGCGGGGGTAGTTTTTTGGAAAGTGGCTGCGTTGCGCCCCCTCCCGGCCTCCCCCCGCTTCGCAGGGGGAGGAGATAAAGCCCTCCCCTGCGAAGCGGGGGAGGGTTGGGTGGGGGCCCAATTCAACCACTCACCCCACCCCACCCGTCGACCCCCGCGCCACGCAGGTCCCCGACAGCACCACCTTGCGCGTCGCCCGCTCCGGATCGTCGAGCCGTTCGAACAGCAGCGTCATGGCGGCGCGCCCGATCTCGTGGACCGGCTGTTCGATCACCGTCAGGCCAGGGCCGACCAGCTCCGTCCAGGGCTCGTTGTCGAAGCCGGCCACCGCCAGATCGCCGGGAATCGTCAGCCCCAGCGTCCGCGTCGCCTTCACCACTCCCATCAGCAGCAGGCTGTTGCTGACCATCACCGCGTCCGGCATGGCGCCGGAGCGCCGCGCCTCCGCCAACCAGCGGGCGATCTCCACCTCCGCTGCCTCCGCCGTCGGCGGGACGAAGCGCGCCTCCGCGTGCAGACCGTGGGCGGCCAGCGCCGCCTGATAGCCGGCGTGGCGCTCCACCGCCGTGGTGCTGGTGTTGCCGAACAGGCCGGCGATGCGGCGGTATCCCTGGCCATGCAGGTGATCGACCAGAAGGGCGGCGGCCTGCGGGTTGTCGAGAACCACCGAATCGAACCGCCCGGCGGGCGCGCTGCGGTCGATCAGCACGACGGGAAAATCGAGGTCGGTCCGGTCGAGCTGGGCCAGCGTCGCGCGGGTCGGCGCGAAGATCAGGCCGGTCACCCGCTCCTCCTGCATCAGCCGCAGGTACATGGCCTCCCGCTCCGGGTTCTCGTCGGTGTTGCACAGGATCACCCGCATGCCGGCCTGGAAGGCGGCGTCCTCCACCGCGCGGCTGACCGCGGTGAAGAAGGGGTTGCGGATGTCCGAGACGATCAGCCCGATGGTCTGGGAATGCTGCGAGCGCAGCCGCCGCGCCGACAGGTTCGGGCGGTAGCCGGTGGCCCGCACCGCATCCTCCACCCGCGCGCGCAACGCGTCGCTGACCGGGCCGTTGCTCAGCACCCGCGACACCGTGGCGACCGAGACACCGGCCTCGCGGGCGACGTCCTTGATTCCGACCGCCTTGATTCCGATGGCTTTGGCGCTGTCGCTCATGATGATCCGGTCACCGATCCGTCTTGAAACTGTTTTTGAAATCGTTTCCATCCCTTAGGGCTATTTAACCGCCCCATACGGCACAGTCTGCCCGAAGGAGTCCGCGGATTCAATGCAAACTCCGTTGACAGAGCCAGATGTAATCGTTTTCAATAACAGCGCTGCAAGGACGACGCCCAAGAACGCCCGGCGCCACACCGAACGGAGGAGACGGACCCGCCATGGCCCCCGACGCCAACACCGCCATCATGCCCACCGGCCTGCCCAACGATTTGCTGCGGCCCGATCTGCTGCGACTGAACGCCAGTCCCGCCGGCAAGGAGGAGGCGATCCGCGAGGCCGCCCAGCTCCTGATCGCCGCCGGTTGCATCGACCCGGCCTACGCCGCCAGCATGCTGCGCCGGGAAGCCGTGGCGAACACCTTCCTCGGCCACGGCGTCGCCATTCCCCACGGCATGGTCGAGGACCGCGGATTGGTCCGCCGCAGCGGCATCGCCGTCCTCCAGGTGCCGGGCGGCATCGAATGGAATCCCGGCCAGACGGCCCATCTGGTGGTCGCCATTGCCGCCCAGTCCGACGCCCACATCGCCGTGCTGCGCCGCCTGACCCGGCTGATGCAGGACGAGGCGCGGCTGACCGCCCTGTTCACCGTCACCGACCCCACCGCCCTCGCCGCCGCCCTCAGCGAGGACGCGCCCGTGACCGCCCCCACCACGCCGGGCGGCGATCTGGCGGAGCGCTTCGACTGGGTGGTCGACTACCCCACCGGCCTGCACGCCCGCCCGGCCACCGCCTGGGTGGAGACGGCGCGCGCGTCGGCCGCCCGCATCCAGGTCCGCCATGGCGATCTGGTGGCCGACGCCAAGGCGCTGGTGGCGCTGCTCCAGCTCGGCCTGCGCGCCGGCGACAGCGTGGTCGTCTCGGCGGAGGGCGAGGACGCCGTGGCGGCGCTCGCTCGCATGAAGGCGACCATCACCCGCCTGACCGCGCGGGAGAAGGCGGACGCCGCCGCCGCCGCGCAGAAGTCCCGCGCGCCTGTGCGCGGCTGGACGCCGCCGAACCCGCTGCCCGCCGTTCCGGGAATCGCCGCCAGCCCCGGCCTCGCCATCGGCCCGGTGCATGTGCTGCCGCGCGCCGCGGTGTCCGTGCCCGACGAGCCGGTGCCCCTGATCGAGGGCGGCGACCGCCTGCACGAGGCGCTGAGCCTGACCCGCCAAAATCTGAAGGCGCTGGCCGACGACACCGCCCGCCGGCTCGGGCCTTCCGAAGCGGCGATCTTCACCGCCCAGGCGGAAATCCTGAACGACACCGACCTCGTGACTCTGGCCTGCCAGTTCATGGTCGAGGGGCACGGCGTCGCCTGGTCCTGGCATCGGGCGGTGGAGCGCACCGCCGCCGGGCTGGCCGCGCTCGACAACCCGGTGCTGGCAGCCCGCGCCGCCGACCTGCGCGACGTCGGCCAGCGCGTCCTGGCGCGGATCGACCCGGCGCTGCGCACCGGCGGCGCGCCGGACCTGCCGGACACCCCCTGCATCCTGATCGCCGAGGACCTGTCGCCCTCCGACACGGCGGCGCTGGACATGGCGCGGGTGATCGGGCTGGCGACGGCGCAGGGCGGCCCGACCTCCCACACCGCCATCCTGGCGCGCACGCTGGGGCTTCCCGCGATGGTGGCGGGCGGCGCGGCGCTGATGGAGCTGGCGAACGGCACCCCGGCCATCCTCGACGGGCAGACCGGGCGCTTGCACCTGTCCCCCGCCGAGGCCGACATTGCCGACGCCCGCGCCTGGATCGCGCGGGAGGACGCCCGCAAGGCCGAGGAGGAGGCCCGGCGCGGCCTGCCCGCCCGCACCCGCGACGGCCACGAGGTGGAGATCGGCGCCAACGTCAACCGCCCCGATCAGGTGGCGGTCGCCCTGTCGCAGGGGGCGGAGAGCGTCGGTCTGATGCGCACCGAGTTCCTGTTCCTGGAGCGCGGCGACGCCCCCGGCGAGGACGAGCAGTACGAGACCTACCGCGACATGCTGACCGCCCTGGAGGGCCGTCCGCTGATCGTCCGCGCGCTCGACATCGGCGGCGACAAGCAGGTGCCGCACCTTCAGCTTCCCCATGAGGAGAATCCCTTCCTCGGCGTGCGCGGCGCCCGCCTGCTGCTGCGCAGGCCCGAGCTTCTGGAGACGCAGCTCCGCGCCCTCTACCGCGCCGCCAAGGACGGCGGGGCCAAGGGCGGCGGAAATCTGTCGATCATGTTCCCGATGATCACGGCGCTGGGCGAGGTGCAGGCCCTGCGCGCCGCCTGCGACCGCATCCGGGCGGAGCTGGACGCCCCGGCCGTGCCGCTGGGCATCATGGTCGAGGTTCCGGCGGCAGCCATCCAGGCCGACGTCCTGGCCCGCCATGTCGATTTCTTCTCCATCGGCACCAACGACCTGACGCAGTACGCGCTGGCCATCGACCGCCAGCACCCCGAACTTGCGGCGGAGGCCGACAGCCTGCACCCCGCCGTCCTGCGGCTGATCCGCCTGACGGTGGAGGGGGCGGAGCGGCACGGCCGCTGGGTCGGCGTCTGCGGCGGCATCGCCGGCGACCCGTTCGGCGCCGCGCTGCTGACCGGGCTCGGCGTGCGCGAGCTGTCGATGACGCCGCGCGACATTCCCGCGGTGAAGGACCGGCTGCGCGGCAGCGAGCTCTCCGCCCTGCGGCAAGCCGCGCAACGGGCGCTGGACTGCGAGACCGCCGACGCGGTGCGCGCGCTCGACGGAGGCGAAGCATGAGCACGCTCGGAGAAGACATCCGGCCGGTCGTCACCGTCACGCTGAACCCGGCCATCGACCAGACCATCACGGTGGAGGCGCTGCGCCCCGGCCATGTGCACCGGGCAAGCGCCGTGCGGCGCAACGCCGGGGGCAAGGGCGTGAACGTGGCGAGCTGCCTCGCCGACTGGGGCACGCCGGTGGTCGCCACCGGCCTGCTGGGCAGCGGCAACGCCGCGGCCTTCGAGGCGCTGTTCGCCGCCAAGGGCATCGCCGACCGCTTCGTCCGGCTGCCCGGCGAGACGCGCGTCAACGTCAAGATCGCCGACCTCGCCGCGGCCGACACCACCGACCTCAACCTGCCCGGCCTGACCGCCGACGCCGACGCCGACGCGCTCGACCGCGTCCGTCGCACCCTGCGCGAGCTGGTCCTGCCCGGCACGCCGGTCCTGCTGGCGGGAAGCCTGCCGGACGGGCTGCCGGCGGACAGCTACGCGACGCTGACGGCGGACCTGCGCGCCCAGGGCGCCCGCGTGGTTCTGGACAGCAGCGGCCCGCCGCTGGCGGCGGCGCTGGCGGCCCCGGACCTGCCCTTCTGCATCAAGCCGAACCGGCACGAGCTGGAAGCCTGGGCCGGCGCCCCCCTGCCCGACACCGAAGACCTTCTGGCAGCGGCGCGCGGCCTGCACCGGTGCGGCGTTGCGGTGGTCGTGGTGTCGCTGGGAGCGGACGGCGCGCTGTTCGTGGCCGACGGCCCGGCGCTGCACGCCCGGCTGCCGGCGGTCAACGCGCTGAGCACGGTGGGGGCCGGCGACGCCATGGTGGCGGGGCTGATCGCCGCCTTCGGCGCGGACGCGCCGCTGGAGGGCATCGCCCGCCTGTCCGTGGCCTTCGCCACGGCGAAGCTCGGCTGCTTCGGACCCAACCTGCCGGGGGCGGACGCGGTCCGCGCGCTGGCCGGACAGGTCGAACTCTCAACGCTTTAATGAACGGGGAGCGGGCGACCGCTCGGGAGGAAACCATGGCGAACATGCTGGCCGTGATCGCGGCGGGCGATCTCAGCACCCAGGCCGTCCTGGCCGCCGAAGCGCTGCGCAAGGCCGCGACGGCGCTCGGCCACACCATTCAGGTGGAGGTGCGCTCCAGCCTCGGCGTCCGCAACACGCTGCCCACCGGGGCGGCGCAGGGCGCGCAGGGGGTCATCCTCGTCGGCTCCGGCGATCTGGGCGAGGAGCGCTTCGCCGGGCTGAAGCGCAGCGCCGCGGCGCTCGATGCCGTGCTGCGCGACGCGCGGGCGGTTCTGGAGCAGGCGTTGGCGACCGCCCCGGCCCAGGCCCCGGCCCAAGCTCCCGCACAGGCGGGCACGAAGAAGATCGTCGCCATCACCTCCTGCCCCACCGGCATCGCCCACACCTTCATGGCGGCGGAGGGCATCCAGCAGGCCGCCCAGGCGCTGGGCCACGCCGTTCGGGTCGAGACCCAGGGCTCGGTCGGCGCCCGCGACACGCTGACCGAGCAGGAAATCCGCGAGGCCGACGTGGTGCTGATCGCTGCCGACACGCAGGTCGACCTCGCCCGCTTCGCCGGCAAGCGCGTCTTCAAGAGCGGCACCAAGCCCGCCATCAACGACGGCCGCGCCCTGGTCGAACGCGCCCTGGCAGAGGCGCAGCCCCACGGCACCGCCCCGGCGCTGGCCGACGGCGTGGCGGCGGGCAAGGCCGCCAAGGCGGAGCACGTAGCGGCTCAGCGCAGCGGCCCCTACAAGCATCTGATGACCGGCGTGTCCTTCATGCTGCCCTTCGTGGTGACCGGCGGCCTGCTGATCGCCATCGCCTTCGCGCTCGGCGGCATCTACGTGTTCGAGGACAGCCAGCAGGGCACGCTGGGCAACGCGTTGTTCCAGATCGGGGCCAAGGGCGCCTTCGCGCTGATGGTTCCGGCGCTGGCCGGCTACATTGCCTTTTCCATCGCCGACCGTCCGGGCATCACGCCGGGCATGGTCGGCGGCATCCTGGCCGCCAACCTCGGCGCCGGCTTCCTCGGCGGCATCGTCGCGGGCTTCATCGCCGGCTACGCCACCAGCTTCCTCAACCGCAACATCCGGCTGCACAAGAATCTGGAGGGGCTGAAGCCGGTGCTGATCCTGCCGCTGTTCGGCTCACTGGTCACCGGCCTCGCCATGATCTACGTGGTCGGCGCCCCGGTGGCGGAGGCCCTGGCGACGCTGAGCGCTTGGCTCAAGGGCATGCAGGGCAGCAGCGCCATCCTGCTCGGCCTGCTGATCGGCGCGATGATGGCCTTCGACATGGGCGGTCCGGTCAACAAGGCCGCCTACGCCTTCTCCACCGGCCTGATCGCCTCCCAGGTCTACACCCCGATGGCCGCCGCCATGGCCGCCGGCATGGTGCCGCCGCTGGGCCTGGCGCTCGCCACCAAGCTGTTCGCCGACCGCTTCACCCGGGAGGAGCGGGAGGCCGGAAACGCCGCGGGCATCCTGGGCATCGCCTTCATCACCGAGGGCGCCATCCCCTTCGCCGCCCGCGACCCGCTGCGCGTCATCCCGGCGCTGGTGCTCGGCGCGGCGCTGACCGGGGCCATCTCCATGGGCATCGGGGCGGAGTTGAAGGTTCCGCACGGCGGCATCTTCGTCCTGCCCATCCCCAACGCCGTAACCCATCTGGCGGGCTACGTCGTGGCTCTGGTCGCCGGGACGGTCACCACCGCGGTCGCATTGCGGTTCCTGAAGCGTCCGGTCAGTAGCGTGGTGACCGCGTAACAGCGCTGCGAAAGCGTCGTTGAGATGAAAACGTTTACATAACCCCTGGACAGAACGCCTCGTCAGCCCTATCTTTCTTTTGCTGCCTCGGCAGCACGCTCTATAGGGCGTTTCCTCCCTAGACTCAGGCCACGTGCGGTTCCCGTGCGTGGCTTTTTTTTGTCCGGCGCGTTTCGTTTGTTCGGCGTGCGGAACTGGTCCCAAATCTCTCCCTTGCCCGGACCGGGCGAACCTGAGAAGCCGGAGGCGAAAAGCACGAGGACCCGAATGCCCCGCAACAGACCGATGATCCTTGCAGCGCTGGCGGCCACTGCGGCCCTGGCCGCCGGATGCACCGATGTGAAGGAAAGCCTTCCGTCCCGGACCGCCACCGAACAGCTCCTGATCTCCAGCGCCGCCGACAACGCCGCCAACCGCCTGCGGCTGGAACTGCCGGCGGACAAGCGCGCCTTTCTGGACACCGGCAATTTCGACGGCACCGACGCCAAATACGCCGCCAGCGCGATCAAGGAATCGCTGCTGCGCCAGGGCATCCGCCTCGTCCCCGACCGGGCCGCCGCCGACACGATCATCGAGATCCGGTTGGGCGCCCTGTCGGTGAACCAGAGCAAGACGGTGCTGGGCATTCCCCCGATCACCCTGCCCGGCACGATCACCCTGCCGGAGGCGTCGGTCTACAGCTCCACCGAGAACCAGGCGGTCGCGAAATTCTCCGCCTTCGCCTACGACAACCGGAGCGGCGCACTGGTCGCCTCGACGGAGCCGGCCTATGGCCTGTCGGGGGAGCAGAGCTACCGGGCGATGACGCTGTTCTCCTGGCGCACCTCGCCCCCCTACCCTGAAGACACCAACTGACGACACCGACCGACGCGGGCATTCCCGCACGAATTTTGCGTTCAACCAAAGCCATAGCCGCATTCTCTGGCGCGGCTGTGGGTGGACGCGTACCATGCCGTGGCCCCGCGGGGTGCGGCATCAAGCGCAAAGGCGACGGCACAGTGGACGAGCATGGGGCGGAGCGGGACAGCGGCGGCGTCCGACGATCGGAACAGCTGCTGCTCGCCCAGAAGACCGCCCTGGAGCGGGCGATCGGCGGCGCCGGGCTGGACGAGGTGCTGTCCCTGCTGGTCCGGGCGGGCGCCGAGCAGCTCAGCGCGCGGGCGGCCATCTTCCTGGTGAACGAGGACGGGCTCACCCTGCGCTTCGGCGTGGCCGCAGGCCTGTCGGACTCCTGTGCGCGGGCGATGGACGGATCGGCGATCGGCCCGCAAGCCCCCTCCTGCGGTCAGGCCGCCCACAGCGGAAAACGGGTGGTGGTCGAGAACGTCGCGCTGGACCCGCACTGGGCGCCCCACCAGGCGCTGGCGCGCGAGCATGGCATCGCCGCCTGCTGGTCCACCCCGATCCGCGCGGTCGGCGGCGCGACCCTGGGCACCTTCACCATCTTCCACGCCGTCCCCTGCGTCCCCGGCCCGCCGGACCTGGAAACGGTGGATCTGCTGACGCACACCGCCGCCCTGCTGATCGAGCGGGACCGGACGGAGCGCGAGCGCCAGTCCAGCGAAGCGCTGCTGTCCTCGGTTCTGGAGCATCTGCCGGTCGGCGTCGCCGTCTACGACACGCAGGGCCGCACCACCCGCAACAACCGGCTGATGCGCGACTACACCAACGGCTCCCTGCCCTCCGCCGACAACCGGGAGGCGTCGCGTTGGCGCGCCTTCCACCCCGACGGGCGGCCGGTCGAACGCAAGGATTTCTCGGGCGCGCGCGCCCTGCGGGGCGAGATTGTGGTGCCCGGCATGGATTTCCTGCACCGCGCCGCCGACGGGACGGAGCATTGGACGCGCGTGTCGGCCGCCCCGCTGCGCGACGGCGACGGGCGGATCACCGGCGTGGTCGCCGTGGTCAGCGACATCGACGCGGAAAAGCGGGCGGCGCAGGGCTTGGCCGCGGCGCTGGACGAGGCCCGGCGCAGCGAGCTGGTGGCCCACGAGATGAGCCACCGCATCATGAACAGCTTCCAGCTTCTGCACGGGCTGGTGTCGATGCAGACGGCCACAGTCACCGACCCGGCGGCGCGCAAGGCGGTGGAGCAGGCCTTCTCACGAATCCAGGCGATGGCGCTGGTGCAGCGCCGCCTGTTCGAGGCGACGCGCAACGACCTCGCCACGCTCGACGCGGCCGACTATCTGCAACGGCTGGGGGAAAGCCTGACCGGCGCCTTCATCGATTCGGGCCGCTGCACGCTGGTCATCGACGCCGCGCACGGAATCCCGATGCCCGCCGCGCAGGCCTCGTCCATGGGGCTGATCGTGACGGAGCTGGTGCTGAACGCCCTGAAGCACGCCTTCGGCGCGCAACAGCAGGGGACGGTGACGGTCCACTTCGAAGCCTGCGGAGACAACCGCCGGCTGACGGTGACCGACGACGGGGCCGGCCTGCCGGACGGCGCCGGCACCATGAAGCCCGCCGGGTCGGGGCAGGGCATGGGCATGACGCTGGTGCACGGTCTGGTGCGCCAGCTCGGCGGAAAGCTGGAGATCGACCGCCCCGATCAGGGCGGCCGCCCCGGAACCCGCTTCGTTCTGACTTTTCCAGCCTGACCGTTCCAACGGTCGGGCGTCGAAGCCACCGGATTCCGGGATGGCGCGGCGTCCTGATCCTTAGGCGACGGCTTCCATCGGCTTTTCGACCTTGCCGCCGAACCCGTTCTCCAGCGCCCAGATGGCGGCCTGGGTGCGGTTGGAGGCGTTGATCTTGCGCAGCAGGCTCTTCAGGTGAACCTTCACCGTCGCTTCGGTGATGTTCAGATGATTGGCGATCATCTTGTTGCTGTCACCCTGCAGCAGGCGCTCCAGGATCTGCGTCTCGCGCTGCGACAGGCCCTTGGCCGCGGTCGGGCCGTTGGCGCTGGTGTTGGCGCCGGCCTTGCCGGTGATGAGGAGGGCGGCGAGATGGGTCGGGAAGACCTTTTCGCCGATCATCACCAGACGCAGCGACTGCGCCAGCGCGGCCGGGGAGATGTCCTTCATCAGGAAGGCGTCGGCGCCGGCCTGGATGGCGTTGGCCATTTCCTGGGCGTCGAGGTGGCTGGCCAGAAGGACGAGCCGCGCGGTCGGATACTGCTCCCGCAGGACGGTCACGGCCTGAACCGTGCCGTTGGCGGAAGCCGGGTCCATCATGATGAGTTCGGGCGTGTCGCCCTCCATCATGCCCGGCGGCGGTACGTCGCTGAAACTGGCGGCCTCTTTCGTGATGCGGAACTCCCCTTCCGAGAAGAGGGCCTTCATGCCTTCGCGGAAAAGTTTGTTGGCGTCGATCAGAAAGATGGAGACCGATTGCATCGTCCAGTCACTCTCGAAGGTGATTGAGATGAGCAACCCTACCCTATCGTTGGCGGGCCGGCTACCCGTCCGTTAGTAGAATATTAACCAATGAAGTCCGAGGCACGTCCTCCCATCGGGCATATGCCCTCCCCGGAAAGCCGGTCCAGGACGCTCCCGGATGCCTGGAAACTCCGAAAAACCACGCCTGAACAGGCCACTACCCATTTTGCGCGGGAATCGGACGCCGTCTCGTTAATATCACGGCAACCATAATCGGCCATTGGTACAGTCATCGTAATTCATCGCTTGGATGGGTGCCCGACATGCCGATGGTGTCCATGTGGAAGAAGATCAGTCCCTGTCACTTCGTGATGCAGGACTGTCACCGCCGGATCGAAATCCGTTACCACGCCACCGGCTCGCAGAGCGGTTGGGGCGTCTACGCCGACGGGACGCTGGTGCAGCAGCGCGCCGCCTTCACCGAGGCGCGCGGCATTGCCATGGGTCTGGCGACCGGGTCCTGAAACGAGCCTTGCCCGCCTGATGTCACAGCGCGGACATCGGGCGGTTAACCGGCTCTTGAGACTGTTCCGCGCAGGATGGCCTTCGTCGCAGGAGGCCGTCATGACGTTCCGCCCACTTCCCCTTGTTTGGCGCCGGCTCGCGCTCTGCGCCCTTCTCGGCCTCATGGGGATCGCCTTCTGGGCCGCGCTGCAACCGCAGTTGGCGCCTAGCGGCCTTTACGGCTTCGACAAGTTGGTGCACGCCGGGGCCTTCGGGCTCCTCACCCTGCTCGGCATCCTGGCCAGCGCCAGCCGGCGCGCCGCCGTCCTGGCGGTTCTGGCGGTCTTCGCGCTCGGCGCCGCCATCGAGGTGGCGCAATCCTTCGTTCCGGGACGCGAGGCCAGCCTGTCCGATCTGGCCGGAGACGCCGTGGGAATCGCCCTGGGAATCATGACCGTCCGGCTGGGACATCGCGCCATCCAACGCGCGCGCCGCCCGCGCCATGGAATAGTCACGCAGCCCGCGGCGTTTGCGTCCTTACCGGAGTGAGGGGACGCAGCGTCCGGATCGACAATCCCGAGCAGCCTCCTCCGTTTTTGGTTTTGTTCGTCTACCGAACTATGCTATGCCGAAAGGCAGGACATCTGGAGTAACGCTTATGGACTGGCATAACGAAAAGGCTAAGACCGGCGCCCGCGCCCTGGAATCCGCGTTCGGCGTGATGCTGACGGTCTGCGAGGCCACCGACGGCTGGTGGAACTGGCATGCGGAGCATGAGGGGCTGAGCTGGACCCCCGACGCCCGCTGGTTCGCCACCCGCCGCGAGGCGCAGGACGCGGCGGAGGAGTGGGCCTCCACCCTGGCGCCGCAGCATCTGGGCTTCCTCCACCGCGCGGCCTGACGCCGCAAGCTTATCGTGATCGGGGCGGTGCCGTTGACCCGCCCCGCGTCCGCTTCCACAATGGCCATCGTGCCAAGGCGACGGGAAGCGGCTGCGATCATCCCTTGGGACTGTTCATCAGCCCCATTGCGGTGACGAGATGCAGCACGAGACGCCTCCCCTTCCCGGACTTCCGCTTCAGAAAGCCTTCCTGCCACCCGAAGCCATTCTGGTGGCGGTTGGAACCGGTGCCGGGCGTTGGACGGATGCCGCCACCGGCCGGAGATGCTTTACCCTGCCGTCCTCCCTACCGGGACTCGACGCGTGGTGCGGTCCGGTTGGGCCGCGCCACATCGACTGGCTGATTCTGGACGGCTGCGGCGATGCCCTGGCGGTGCTGGACGGTGCCGCCGATCTGCTGCGCCTGCGCCGCATCGACTTCCTTCAATTCGACGAGTCTGAGGCCGGCGGCCAGTTGGCCACGCTGTACGCGCGCCTGCAGGCCAACGGCTATTCGCTGTTCCGCTTCGCCGACCGCAATCTGGAATTCCGCGGCACGCCGCCGGAGGACGGGCGCGGCGGCACGCACATGGCGGTCGCCCCCCGGCACTGGAACCGGCTGTTCGCGCGCAGCCAGGGCATGTTCCGCTACAAGGACCTGTTCCCCCGCCATGGAGTCGTGCCGCGCGGGATTATCCATGTCGGCGCCCATGAGGGCGAGGAATACGCCAACTACCGGGAGGCCGGCGCCGACCGCGTCCTGTTCGTCGAGGCGGACCCGGCGACCTTCGCCACGCTCCAGGCCCGTTTCGCCGGCAACGGCGACGTCGTCTGCCTGAACGCCGCGGTGTCCGACCGGGCCGGGCGGGCGCGCTTTTCCCGCATGTCGAGCCGCCAGTCCAGCTCCCTGCTGGAGCCGACCGGCCATCTGACCGTCTATCCCCACATCACCGTCGACGAGGTCATCGAGGTGGAGACCCGGACCCTGCCGGACCTGCTGGCGTCCAACGGCCTCGCGCCGGAGGGTTTCAACGTGCTGGCGATCGACGCGCAGGGATCGGAATGCCGGATTCTCACCGGCTGCGGTGATCTGCTGGCCCGGTTCGACGCGGTGGTGACCGAGGTGAGCTACGCGGAGCTGTATGAGGGCTCGGGGCTCGCCGCCGATGTGGACGACATCCTGTTCGCCCACGGCTTCGACCGCGTCGCCGAGACCAGCCCCTACCATCACAGCTGGGGCGACGCGCTCTACGTCCGCCGTCCCGGCTGACGCCGGTCAGGGCAGCAGGACTGGCCCGTTCCATGGATCGAAGGGCACCAGCCGCGCCCGTTCGCGGTCGGGGCGCAGGGCGGCACGCAGCGCCGGGTTCAGCATCGCCGCCGTCACCGAGAAGGAGCTGTTGGACACGGCGACATGGTCGGCCCGCGACAGGATCCAGTGATCGGTGAAGAACTCCACCCCCGGCAGCGGCGCACCCAGATCGCCGGCGAGGACGGGGCGGTAGCGGGCGAAGCGGTCCGCCAGTTCCGGCGCGTCGGTGGCGAGATAGAGCACCGGCCGGTCCAACGTCGTCCACACCCCGGCCAGCCAGTCGAGATACCAGCCCTCCGGCGCGATCCAGAAGCGGTCGTTGAGGCCGAAATCGCCGCGGCGCAGATGGATCGCCACCAGGGTCCGCCCGCGCGTCCGCAACCCGTCCAGCGCCGCCGCGGCGCGCTCCGCCACCGCGCCGACCGGTGTGAAGAGGGCGCGGAACCGCGCGCGGTGCGGCGCCAGCGGCGCGGTGTCGCCGCAGAAATAGCCGACCACGTCGTGACCGCCCGCGCCCGACAGCGCCCGCCCGTCCAGCAGCGCCGGAACACCGCAGTCCTCTTCGTGCAGGCTGGGCAGCGGCGGACCGGGAAGCGGGTCGTCCAGGCCGTAGAGAGGACGCCCGATCCATTCCGGCGTTTCCAGCTCCATCCCGTTCCGCTCCGCGCAGACACGCAGACACCCGTATTGGAGCAGCTGGTTGCCGAAGCGTCCCGCATGACCGAGTGTGGACACCGACAGCCGCCGCTTGCCCGACGGTTGGCGCGGCGGCGGGACGTCGCCCGCGGCCCGGCGCAGCAGCAGCATCGCCCGGCGGGAGAAGCCCGTGCCGATGCCCGGTGCCGCGGCGATCGCCCGGTCGTAGAGGGCCATCTGCTGGGCGGCGGCGAGCCGGACCAGCAACCCGGTGTCGGCGGGTGCTGCCAGCGCCGCGCGCCGGCCGGCGACGACCGCCGCGCCGCGCTGCCCCAGATCGTTGCGCAGCAGACACAGGCTCGCCCAACAACCGCCCTGCGCGGGGTCCAGGGCCACCGCCGGACGCAGCGCGGCGATGGCCCGTTCCGTCTGGCCAAGCGCCTGCCATGCCTCCACCTCGGCCATGCGGGCGCGCAACAGCGCCGGGTCGAGCCGGGCCACGAGGCCAGCCAGCCGGGCGGACTCTTCCAGCCGTCCGAGCCCCTTGGCGGCCATCGCCGCATCGAAGGTGGCGGACAGATTTTGCGGATCGAGGGTCAGCACCCGTTCGTAAAGCGCCGTGGCGGAGGCCAGGGCTCCGGCATCGAACGCGGTCTCGGCCAACAGGCGGAGCGCCGGAGCCAGCCGCTCCGCCGCCTCCCCATGGTCCGGCTGCAGGCGCAGCGTGGCGAGCCAGCTCGCCGCCGCGTCCGCGGTCCGTCCGAGCGCGTCCTGAACCTTACCGCGGTTGAGGTGATAGGTCGGCGATGCCGGATCGCCCGCCACGGCGGCGTTGAGATGGGGAAGCGCCGCCGCCGCCCGCCCGGTCTGGGCAAGCAGAAGCCCCATCAGATGGCTGGCGTCGGGATGACCGGGGACCGCCTCCAGGATCCGGCCGTAGAGGGTCTCCGCCTCCGCCACGCGCCCGGCGATGTGATGGTCGAGCGCGATGGACAGGGCTTCGGAGACGGTGGCCATGAGCCGGGGCAATCCGCGTGGGGCCGCTTTGGGATGGCGCCACAGTGGCCGGGCCACCCCCGGGCTGTCAACCGCCGGCCTGTCAACCGCCAAACTGTCAACCGCCGGGCTTGCCCTTCGCGGCCGGGAACACCCTCGCGCGTAGGAAGTCCACCAGCGCCCGCACCTTTGGCGAGGGGTGCTTGCTCGCCGGCCACAGCACATGGAAAACGCCGGTGCGCTCCACATGATCGGCCAGGACCGGCTCCAGCCGGCCATCTGCCAACAGATCGCGGATGGCGAAGTCCGGAAGGTAGGCGATCCCCAGCCCCTGCAGCGCGAAGCACACGCGCGTTTCGATGTTGTTGCAGATCATCGAGGTCGGCAGTTGCAGTTCGGGCTCGCCGGGCGCCTGCCGCAGCGCCCAGGTTTCCAGCTTGCCGCTGTTGGGAAAGCGGTAGTGCAGGCAGGCGTGCCGCCGCAGATCGGCCGGCGTTTGCGGCGTGCCCCGCCGCGCCAGATAGTCCGGCGAGGCGACCAGCAACAAACGGAAGTTCCCCAGCCGGCGCGCCGACAGCCGTGAATCGGCCGGCTCGCCCGTGCGCACCACGGCATCGAAGCCCTCCTCGATCACGTCGACCATGCGGTCGGTAAAGTCCAGGTCCAGTTCGATCTCGGGATAGGCGCGCATGAACTCGCCGAGCACCGGCAGGACCAGCGAGCTGACCAGCGGCAGGCTGACGCGCAGGCGCCCGCGCGGCACGGCGGAGGCCTGGGACAGCTCCAGCTCCGCCGCCTCGATCTCGGCCAGGATGCGGCGGCTGCGCTCCAGGAACAGCGTGCCCTCGGCGGTCAGCGTGACGCTGCGCGTGCTGCGGTGGAACAGGCGCACGCCCAGCTTCTCCTCCAGCCGCGCCACGCTCTTGCCGACGGCCGAGGCCGACACGCCGAGCAGCCGGCCGGCGGCGACGAAGCTGCGCGTCTCGGCAACCTGCACGAACACCACGAAGCCGTTCAGGCTGTCCATCCGGCTCCTCCATTGCGGACACACAGCTCCGCATAATCAGGAACTGCACCCGGCTTTTTCTTTAATAGCAGGATTTTTATCGTCACGGCATCGCCAATTGAAACGAGCAGCGTGCCATGACGCATCCGCCCTTTGTCCTCCGCCAAGGCGTTCCGCCGGCGAATCTCCGTGAGCGCGTTCACAGCGCTGTCCAGCGGGCGCTCGACGAGCAGCGGCTTGTCGGCGCCGTCGTCCTGGTGGCGAGGGACGGCGCGCTGCTCCACCGGCAGGCCGCCGGCTTCGCCGACCGCGAAAGCGCGCGGCCGATGGCCGTGGAGACGGTCTTCCGTCTGGCCTCGGTCAGCAAGCCCATCGTCTCCACCGCGGCGCTGGCGCTGGTGGCGCAAGGCCGGCTCGACCTCGACGCGGACATCGCGCGCTGGTTGCCCCGATTCCAGCCCCGGCTGGCCGACGGCCGACCGGCGCGCATCACGGTGCGGCAGCTGCTCAGCCACACGGCCGGTCTCGGCTACCGCTTCTTCGAGGCCGACGCGGACGGCCCCTATGCGCGGGCCGGCGTGTCGGACGGCATGGACGCGTCCGGCCTCAGCCTGGACGAGAACCTGCGCCGCCTCGCCGGCGTGCCGCTGCTTTACGAGCCGGGGACGGGCTGGGGCTACTCACTGGCGACCGACGTGCTGGGCGCGCTGGTCGCGCGGGTCCACGGCACGACGCTGGACGAGGCGGTGCGCCGTCTGGCGACCGGCCCGCTGGGCATGGCGGACACCGGCTTCACCGCCCGCGATCCTCGGCGCGTGGCGACCGCCTATGTGGGTGATGCACCGCGGCCGCATCGGCTGGCCGAGGGCGAGACGGTCTCCCCTTTCGAGGGCGCCGTCGGCATCGCCTACAGCCCTGCGCGCATCTTCGATCCGCAGGCCTTTCCGTCGGGCGGCGCGGGCATGGCGGGGACGGCGGAGGACCTTCTGCGGCTGCTGGAGACCCTGCGCCAAGGCGGTGGTGCGCTCCTCCCCGGCGAGCTGATCGCGGAGATGGCCCGGGACCAGACGGGCGGCCGGGACCTGCCCAACGCGCCCGGCTTCGGCTTCGGGCTGGGCTTCTCGGTCCTGCGCGACCGGATCTCGGCCGCCTCGCCCGAATCGGAGGGCACTTGGCGCTGGGGCGGCGCCTACGGCCATTCCTGGTTCGTGGACCGGGCGCGGGGCCTCACCGTCATCGCCTTCACCAACACGCTCTACGAGGGCATGTCTGGCCGCTTCGTCACCGACCTGCGCGACGCGGTCTGTGGCGCCCTGGAGGCGCGGCCATGAGGACGCCCCCGCGCACGGGCGCCGCCGCTTCGGACCGCCTGCCCCTGGCCTCGCTGCTGGCGCTCGCCATGGCGGCCTTCATCACCATCCTCACCGAAGCGCTGCCCGCCGGGCTGCTGCCGCAGATGGCCCAAGGGCTAGGAGTGACCGAGGCCTGGGTCGGCCAGACCGTGACGATCTACGCCGCCGGTTCGCTGGCGGCGGCCATCCCGCTGACCGCCGCCACGCAGGGGGTGCGCCGCCGCCCGCTGCTGCTGGCGGCCATCGCCGGCTTCGTCGTCGCCAACACCGTCACGACCTTTTCCGGCAGCTTCGCCCTGACCATGGTGGCGCGCTTCCTGGCGGGCGTATCGGCCGGCCTGATGTGGGCGCTGCTGGCGGGCTATGCCGCGCGCATGGTGCCCGACCACCAGAAAGGCCGGGCCATCGCCGTCGCGATGGTCGGCACGCCGCTGGCGCTGTCGCTCGGCGTGCCGGCCGGCACCTTCCTGGGCGCTCTGGTGGGCTGGAGGGTGTGCTTCGGCATCATGAGCGCCTTGGCGCTGGCGCTCATGCTGTGGGTGCGCGGCGCGCTGCCGGACTTCGCCGGGCAGGCGGCCGGCAGGCGTCTGTCGCCCGGGCGCGTGTTCACCCTGGCCGGCGTACGCCCGGTGCTGTTCGTGGTGCTGGCCTTCGTGCTGGCGCACAACATCCTCTACACCTACATCGCGCCGTTCCTGGCGGCGTCGGGCATGGAAAGGCGGACGGATCTGGCGCTGCTGCTGTTCGGCGTCGCGTCGCTGCTGGGCATCTGGATCGTCGGCGCGCTGATCGACGGCCATCTGCGGGCGCTGACGCTGGCCAGCACCGGCCTGTTCGGTCTGTCCACGCTGGCGCTCGGCGTGGCGGGCGATGCCCCGGCCGTGGTCCTTGCGGCGGTGGCCGCCTGGGGCCTGGCGTTTGGTGGTGCGGCGACGCTGTTCCAGACGGCCCTGGCCAGGACCGCGGGCGACGCGGCGGATGTCGCCCAGTCCATGCTGGTCACCGCTTGGAACACGGCCATTGCCGGCGGCGGCATCGTCGGCGGCGTGCTGCTCGAACGGCTGGGCGTCGGCGCCTTCGCGCCGGCCCTGCTGGTACTGCTGCTGGCGGCGCTGCTGGTGGTGTGGGGAGCGAGGCGGCACGGCTTTCCGCCTCCGGTCGACGCGGCCGGAGGCGGAGAGGAGGCCGCCGTCTCCGTCAGTCCGTGCGATCCAGCCGGCGCAGATGCAGCATGTAGAGCCGGGAGAAGCGCGTCACCAGATCGTGGAACGGCAGCGGCTTCACCGGGGTGAAGGGCAAGGCCAGCTCTTGCGCGCCCGTCCCCGTGGCGTGGCGTGCCAGTTCGCGGCCAACGGCGGTGCCCAGCGCCATACCGCGTCCGTTGTAGCCGACCGCCCCGGTCACGCCGGGCGCCAGCTCGTGAAAGTGGGGCCGGAAATCGGCGGTCATCGCCAGATGCCCGCTCCAGCTCCGCGCGATGGCCGGATTGCCGATTTGGGGGAAGACGCGGCGGATGCGTTCCCGCGTGCGCTCCCGCGCCCGCCGCTCGGCGTCCGCCGACCGCACCAGCGTGCAGCCGGAGACCAGCCGGTTGTCGGCGGTCCAGCGGAAGAAATGCAGGTCGCCGCGGGTGTCGCTGCACGCCATGTCGGAGGGCAGCACGCTGGCGCGCAGGGCGGCGGGCAGCGGCTCCGTCACCATCTGGAAGTTCAGCACCGGCACGACGGAGCGGCGCAGCCCCGGCCACAGATCGTCGGTGTAGGCGTTGGTCGCCAGAACGACGCGGTCGGCGGTCACGCTGCCCCGCGGCGTGGTCAGGGTCCAGCCGGTCCCGGCGCGCCCGATGGACACCACCGGCGTATCGCTGTGGATCGCCACGCCCAGCCCGAGGGCGGCCCGCGCCATTTCGCGGGCCAGCGACAGCGGGTTCACATGCCCGCCGGTCGGGGCGACCATGGCGCCGTGCCAGAAGCGTGTGCCCAGCGCCCGCTCCGTCTGCGCCGCGTCGAGCAGCGCGACCTCCGCCCCCAGCGCCCGCCATTGCGCGACCCGCTGCTCGGCCGCCGTCATGCGGCCGGGCCGGTGGGCCGGCTGGATCCAGCCCTTCTGCACGCCGTCACAGCGCATCTGGTAGCGCTCGATCAGGTCGAAGACCAGCGCCGCCGAGCCGCCGACCATGCGGGCCAGCGCCGATCCCTTCGCCTCGCCGTAGGCCACCGTCAGGTTGACGGGGTCGAGGCGCGACAGCGTCGGGATGATCTGGCCGTTGTTGCGGCCCGAACCGCCGAAGCCGGGCTCGCGCGCCTCCAGCACCGCCACGCGCACGCCCTGCTCGGCCAGATGGATCGCCGTGGACAGGCCGGTGACGCCCGCCCCGACCACCGCCACGTCCACCCGGATCGATCCGTCCAGCGGGCCGGTCTCCGGACCGGCGACGGCGCTCGCCGCCCAGTGGGAGTCCGGCAGCGGCGCGTCCAGCAACGGTTTGAGAAGCGCGCTCATCGCGTCCCCTCCTCCACCAGCAGCGTCTTGGCCAGCGCCACCCAATAGCTGGCGCCGATGGCCAGGTTGGCGTCGTTGAAGTCGTAGCCGGGGTTGTGCAGCAGGCAGCCGCCGTCGGTCGGCCCGTTGCCCAGCCAGACGTAGCAGCCCGGCCGCTCCTTCAGCATGAAGGCGAAATCCTCCGCCCCCATGGAGGGCATTGGGTCGTGGTCGATGTTCTCCTCGCCGACCAGCGTGGCGGCGACGCGGGCGCACAGCGCGGTCTCGGCGGCGCTGTTGACCGTCGCCGGGTAGCGCCGCTCGTAGCGCACGCTGGCGGTGCAGCCGAAGGCGGCGGCGGTGTGCTCGGCCAGCGCGCGCAGCCGCGCCTCCACCACGTCCTGCACCCCTTCCTTGAAGGCGCGGACGGTGCCGCGCAGCGTGACCTCCGCCGGGATGACGTTCCAGGTGTCTCCGCCGGTGATCCAGGTGGTGGAGACCACGGCGCTGTCCAGCGGGTGCAGGCTGCGCCCCGGAATGGTCTGCAGGGTGGTCAGCAGATGGCCGGCGGCGGTCATCGGATCGTGGCCGAGATGCGGCATGGCGGCGTGGCTGCCCTTGCCGTGGACCGTCACCTCGAAGATATCGTAGCTGCCCATCATCGGCCCCGGCCGCAGCGCGATCTGCCCAAGCGGCAGGCCCGGCCAGTTGTGCATGCCGTAGACGCCGTCCACCGGGAACCGCTCGAACAGCCCCTCGGCGATCATCTCGCGGGCACCGCCCTCGTTCTCCTCCGCCGGCTGGAAGATGACGTGCAGCGTCCCGGCGAAGTCGGGATCGTCGGCCAGGACCTTGGTGGCTCCCAGCAGCATGGTGGTGTGGCCGTCGTGGCCGCAGGCGTGCATCCGCCCCGGATTGACCGAGCGGTGGGCGAAGTCATTGGTCTCGTGAATGTGCAGCGCGTCCATGTCGGCGCGCAGCGCGATGGCGCGGCCGCCGGGGCGGCGGCCCTTCAGCGTGCCGACCACGCCGGTGCGCCCCAGCCCCGTCGCCACCTCCAGCCCGAAGGCGCGCAGCTTGTCCGCGACGAAGGCGGCGGTCTCGTGCTCCTCGAAGGCGGTTTCGGGATGGGCGTGCAGATGGTGCCGCCACTGCCGCATCTCCGGGGCCAGGGCCTCGGCGGCGGGATGCAGGCGGACGTTCGCGGGGATGGTCATTCCGGGGACTCCTGGGGTCCGCCCGCCGGCAGGCTGTAGCGGAAGTCGCAGTGGCTGGCGCCCTGCATGATGGTCTGGGTGCGGGTGAAGCGGACGTCGGGCCGGTAGCCGCACATGAACTCGCCGTCCCGGTTGCAGGACAGGATGTCGCCGATCTCCTCCACGCCCATGGCGCGGTAGCTTTCGGCGTAGCGGCAGCGGGTGACGTTGAAGCCCAGCCGGTCGGGCGCGCTCTCGATCACCTCCAGCCGCAGGGCGTCCCCGGCGGTCCACAGGGCCAGCCGTTCGTGGAAGGTGGCGAGGTCGGCGGTGCCGCGGGTGGCGCGGTCCTCCGCCGCCATGGCGGCGCCGGCCTCACGGGCCATCACCTCGATGGCGCGGGCGAGCACGGCGCGCGCCCGCTCCCGCCCGATCTCGGGCAGGAGCTGGTCGTAAAGCGCCTTGGCGAAGGCCGCCTCGATGCGCCGCCGCTCCAGGATGGGCAGGGGGGCAGACGCGGGAGCGGCGTTTTCGGTGTCGGTGGTCATCGCTGCGATCCTTTTTCCGTCAGCCGCCGAGATAGGCCGCCCGCACGCGCGGGTCGGCGGCCAGATCGGCGGCGCTGCCCGAGAGTGTCACCCTTCCCGCCTCCATGACATAGGCGTGATCGGCGACGCGCAGCGCGGCGCGGGCGTTCTGCTCCACCAGCAGGATCGAGGTGCCCTCGCCGCGGATCTGGACCAGCAGGTCGAAGATCTGCTTCACCACCATCGGCGCGAGGCCGAGCGACGGCTCGTCGAGCAGCAGCAGGCGCGGCTTCGACATCAGGGCGCGGGCGATGCACAGCATCTGCTGCTCGCCGCCCGACAGCGACCCCGCCTTCTGGGTCAGCCGCTCGCGCAGGCGGGGGAACAGCTCCAGCATCCGCTCCATGCGGGCGGCGCGGTCGTGGCGCAGCGTCCGCCCGCCGAGCAGAAGGTTCTCCCGCACCGTCATGGTGCCGAAGATCTGCCGCCCCTCCGGCGCCTGGGCGAGGCCGCGGCGCACCACCTCGTGGCTGGGGCTGTCGGTCATATCCTCGCCGTCGAAGACGGTGGCGCCGCCCGTGGTGCGGTAGATGCCCGACAGCGCGCGCATCAGCGTGGTCTTGCCGACGCCGTTGGCGCCCAGCACGGCGACGATGGCCCCCTCCGCCACGTCGAGCGAGACGCCGCGCAGGATCTCCTGCGGCCCCATGCGCACTGTCAGGTCGCGGACTTCAAGGATGCGGCGGGTGGCGATGGCGTGTGCGGCGTCAAGCGGCATCGTCTTCCACTCCCAGATAGGCTTCGAGGACGGCGGGATCGCGCTGCACCGCCTCCGGCGTGCCGTCGGCGATCTTGCGGCCGGACGCCAGGACGATGACCCGGCTGCAGCTTCCCATCACCAGCCCCATGTCGTGCTCCACCAGCAGAACGGTGACGCCGCCGGCGTGCAGGCGGCGGATGAAGTCGGCCAGCTCCGCCGTCTCGGTGTCGTTCAGGCCGGCCGCCGGCTCGTCGAGGATCAGCAGCCGTGGCGACGTCGCCAGGGCGCGGGCGATCTCCAGATACTTGCGCTTGCCGTAGGACAGGTTGGCGGCGATGTCCCCGGCCTGCGCGGTCAGCCCGACGCGCTCCAGCGCCTCCCAGCTCCGCTCGCTGACCGCGCGGCTGTGGGCGCCGCCGTTGACCAGCGCCCGCCAGGGCGACTGGCCGAAGGCGCCGACCGCCCCGACGGACACGTTGTCGAACACCGTCATGTTGGGAAAGACGCGCAGGTTCTGGAAGGTGCGGCCCATGCCCATGCGGGCGATCTGCCAGGGCTTGCGCCCCGTGACGTCCTGCCCATCGAAGGTCACCGTGCCGTCCGACGGCGGGGTGAAACCGGTGATCAGGTTGAACAGGGTGGTCTTGCCGGCGCCGTTGGGGCCGATCAGCCCGACCAGCTCGCCCTTGGCGATGGTGGCGCTGACGTCGCTGACCGCCAGCAGGCCGCCGAAGCGCCGGGTCAGCCCCTGGATGGAGAGAAGCGTGTTGCTCATGATCCGCCTCACTTCCAGCCGACGGGCGTGCCGCCGGCGATGGTGGCCCAGCCGCGGGAGAAGGAGCGGCGGACGAAGCCCAGCGCGGTGCCTTCGGCCAGCATGCCCTTGGGCAGCAGCAGGATGGACAGGAACATGGTCGCCCCGACGGCGATCATGCGGTAATCGCCGATGTCGCGCAGCGCCTCCGGCAGAACGATCATGAACAGGGCGCCGACGACGGCGCCGGGAAGGCTGCCCAGCCCGCCGACCACCACCATCGCCAGGATCAGGATCGATTCCATGAAGCGGAAGTTGTCCGGCGCGATGTAGGCGGAGGTGTGGGCGAGCAGCGCCCCGGCGATGCCGGCGAAGAAGGTGGCGACGACGAAGGACTCGATCTTCAGCCGCTCCACGTTGATGCCCATGCTGTCGGCGCACTGGTCGTCCTCGCGCAGAGCCCGCAGCGCGTTGCCGTAGTAGGAGTGGGTCAGCCGGTGCAGCACCCAGACGCAGGCGACGGCGATGACCGCGACCGCCAGATAGCGGCTGAGCAGCGTGTCGGCCTGCCAGCCGAACAGCGAAATCGGCGGGATGCCGCGGATGCCCATCGGGCCGCGGGTCACGTCCACCCAGTTCAGCAGGACCACGTAGATCATCTCGCCGATGCCCAGCGTGGCGACGGCGAAGTAGATGCTGACCAGCCGCATGGTCGGCAGCGCCACCAGGAAGCCGAACAACGCGGCGATCAGCCCCGCCGCCGGCAGCGTGACGATGAAGGGCAGGCCGAGCTTCGTGGACAGCAGGGCCGCCGCGTAGGCGCCGATGCCGTAGAAGGCGGCGTGGCCGATCGACAGCAGCCCGGCGGTGCCCGTCACATGGTTCAGGCTGGCCGACAGGATCACGAAGATCATCGTCGTGATGGCGATCTGGGCGAGGTAGCTGGACCCGGTGCCGACGATCGCGGCGGGCACGGCGCCGAAGGCGACCGCCAGCAGGAGAAGGGTCCAGGCGAACCGCCGGCCTCGCCCGGAAAACGCGGCGGGCGGCGCGAGGGTGGCCGGCATCAGCCGGGCGTCAGGCACGTTCACGTCCATGTCCGAACAATCCTTGCGGGAAGAAGACCAGCGTGATGACCAGAAGGCTGTAGGTGATCAGGTCCTTCCAGCCGCTCGACAGGAACTCGGTCGCGATGCTCTCCGACACGCCGAGCAGCAGGGCGCAGGCGACCGCTCCCGGGATGCTCGACAGGCCGCCCATCACCATGGCGACAAAAGCCTTCACGCCGGGCGCGAAGCCCATGTGCGGCGAGATGGCGCCGTCGTAGAGACCGACCAGGATTCCCGCCGTGGCGCCCAGCATCGAGCCGACCGCGAAGGTGGTGACGATGGTGCGGTCGGTGTTGATGCCGACGTAGCGGGCGCCGAGCTGGTTGTTGGACACCGCACGGATGCCGAGGCCGGTCTGGGTGCGGTAGAGCAGAAACTGCAGCGCGCCCAGCATGACGGCGGAGGTGGCGAAGATGACCAGACTGCCGCTGGCGACCATGACCGGCCCGATGGCGACCGGCTGCTGCAGCAGGTAGCCGGACGGGATGCCCTGCATGTCGCCGCCGAAGATGTGCATCATGATCTCGCGCGTCACGATCGACACGGCGAGCGAGGAGAGCAGCGTCGCCTCGCGCATGGCGCGAGATTTCTGGCTGGCCTCATCGGTGAAGCGGCGGAAGGGGCGGAAGGCGATGCGCTCCAGCCCGACGCCGGACACCGCACCCACCGCCAGGACCAGCGGCACCACCGCCAGCAGCGGCGGGGCCAGCGCGGTGATGACCATCAGCCCGACGAAGGCGCCGATGGTGTAGACCTCGCCATGGGCGAAGTTGACGACGTTCAGGACGCCGAAGATCAGCGTGAAGCCGATCGCCATCAGGGCGTAGACGCACCCGATGGACAGGCCGTTGATGACCTGCTGAAGGAAGAAGACATCGAAGACCATGGCGTGCTCCAGGCTTCGGGGAGCGCGCCCGCCGGTCCCGGCGGAGCGCGCACCACGGCGTGTGTCCCGAAAAGCGGATCGTGTGGAAAGCCCTGGGGCGTCCCTGGGGCGACCTTAGACGGTACCGGTCAGGGGCCGGTCACGACCTGGAAGCGGCCGTCCTTCACCATCATCTTCGCCAGCGCCTTCGCCGGCTCGCGGGTGACTGGGTCGAAGCTGGTGGCGCCGGTCACGCCGGGATAGTTGGTGGTGGCGGCCAGCGCGTCGCGCAGGCTCTCGCGGGTCACCGACGGACCGGCCTTGGCGACGGCGTCCAGCATGATGCCGACCGCGTCGTAGGCCTGGGCGGCGAACATGCCGGGCTCCGACTTGAAGCGCGCGGCGTATTCCTTCACGAAGGTCTGCACCGCCGGGTCGGGGTTGTCGGGCGTGAAGGTGGTGGCGAGGTGCAGCCCCTCCACCGATTCACGCCCCAGCTCGATCAGCTTGGGCGAGTAGAGGGAGCTGGTGCCGTAGAGCGGGATCTTGATGCCGAGCTGCTCGCGCTGCTGGGCGAAGGCGGCCCCCTCCTCGTAGAACATCGCGAGGTAGATCACGTCGGGCTTCTGCCGGGCGACTTTGGTCAGGATGGAGCGGAAATCGCGGTTGCCGGGGTTGAACGCCTCGGTGGCGGTGATCTTGCCGCCCTTGGCCTTGAAGCCGCTGACAAAGCCGTCGAGCGCCGAGATGCCCCAGTCGTTCTGGATGTAGATCACCGCCGCCGTCTTCTTGCCCGCCGCGATGATCCAGTCGGCGTTGTACGGGCCTTCGAAGGCCTGGGTGGTGATGTTACGGAACTGCCAGGGGCTGAGCTTGGTGAAATCCGGATGCGAGGCGGTCTGGGAGAGCTGCGGCATCTTCTCCGCCGCGTAGATCTCGCCCGCCGCCATCGACACGGTGGATGAGAAGTCGCCGATCACCCCGACGACCTTGGAGTTGTCGAGGAACTTGTGCGCGATGTTGCGCGCCTCTTTGGGATCGTCCTTGCTGTCCTCGAAGGTGATGGCGACCTTGGCGCCGGCCAGCTTGCCCGAGGCGTTGAACTCCTCCAGCTTGATCTGGGCGGCGTTGCGGAACATCTCGCCGTACTGGCTGCGGTCGCCGCTGAGCGGCGCCTGATAGCCGATGACGATCTCGCGGTCGGCGGCCTGGGCGGTGGTGGCGCCGGCGGTGGTGGCCAGCATGGCGCCCAGAACGGCGCCGAAAACAGCATGCCTTTTCATAATTCGGTTCCCCTGTCGGCGAGGCTGGACGGTCAGTTCGCGGCGGCCGGATCAGCGACGGGCGCGGCGGCGCCCGGCGTGATCGTCAGGTGGCAGCAGGTGCTGCGGCCCGGCTTCCAGGTGTCGACCTCGATCTCGAAGCCGGCGGTCTCGAAGGTGCCCTTGTCGACCGCGCCGGCGAGTTCGCAAAGCGTCTCAACCGTCTGCGCCGGCAGGTTGGCTTCGAGCCAAGCTTCCTTCAGCGGACAGGTGTGGAAGCGGATCTCCAGCACCTCGTCGGTGCAGCGCACGACCTCCGGCCCGAATTGGGCCTCGGCGTCGGGGATGAACTTCAGGAAGGAGTCCCGCAGGCCGGCCAGATCGGCCGGGGCGTGGGGCGCGAAATTGTGGGCGATGGCCGCACCCCGGCGATAGATGGTGCGCGCCATGATCTCCCGGGCCTTCTCCTCGCCGATCTCCTTGCGCATCTCGTCGAAGGCCGCCTCATAGACCATCGCGCGGCTCTTCATCGCGTTGCGCAGAAGTGTGCGAAACTCGTCCATCGGTGAATGCTCCTGTTCTTTGCCAAGTGTCTTGCGGTGGCGATTTTTGTTTTTTGAAAGCGCTTGTTCTTGCGTCAGAGGGACGGGCCGCCCTGAAGGAAGGCTTCGATCCGTGCCTCGTCGGCGGCGGTGTCGAAACCGGCCCGCGCCATCCAGGCGTCGTCGTGGTAGGTGTTGCGGTAGCGCTCGCCGGAATCGCAGATCAGCGTGACCAGCGAGCCGGCCCGCCCGGCGTCGCGCATCCGTCCAGCGATCCAGCACAGCCCGAAGAAATTGGTCCCGGTGGAGCCGCCGACCATCCGGCCAAGCCGCCGCGACAGCACCCGCATCGCCGCCAGCGAGGCCACGTCGGGCACCTTGATCATCTGGTCGACGACTTCGGGGATGAAGGACGGTTCGACGCGGGGCCGCCCGATGCCCTCGATGCGCGACCCGCGCTCGCAGGTCAGCGCGGCGTCGCGGTTGACGAAGCTGTCGTAGAAGACCGAATGCTCGGCGTCGGGAACGCACAGCCGGGTCGGCAGATGGCGGTAGCGGATGTGGCGCCCGATGGTGGCGGCGGTGCCGCCGGTGCCGGCGCTCATCACGATCCAGTCGGGCACCGGGTGGCGCTCGCTGCGCATCTGGCCGAAGATCGACTGGGCGATGTTGTCGGTGCGCCAGTCGGTCGCCCGCTCGGCGTAGGTGAACTGGTCGAGATAGACGCCGCCCAGCCGCACCGCCAGCGCCGCCGCCTCGGCATAGATCGCCTTGGAGGAGTCGACGAAGTGGCAGCGTCCGCCGTGCAGCTCGATGGCGGCGACCTTCTCGTCCGAGGTGCCGCGCGGCATCACCGCGTGAAAGGGCAGGCCGAGCAGCCGGGCGAAATAGGCTTCCGACACCGCGGTGGAGCCCGACGACGCCTCAATCACCGGGGTTCCCTCGCCGATCCGCCCGTTGCAGATGGCGAACAGCAGCAGCGACCGCGCGACGCGGTGCTTCAGGCTGCCGGTGGGGTGGGTCGACTCGTCCTTCAGATAGACGTCGATCCCGGACAGCTCCGGAACGTCGAGCTTCAGCAGCGGCGTGTCGGGCGACCGCGCCGCCTCGGTCTCCAGCAGCTCGATCGCGCGCCGGGTCCAGTCGCGGCCGGTGGCCTCGGGCAGCGGGGTGTAGTCGAGGCGGAACGGCTGACGGATCGAACCGGCACCGGGAGAAAACGGCACGGTCTGCGCGGAAGCGGTCATGTCACCCTCAAAGCGCGATGACGGCGTCGATCTCGACCGACGCGCCGAGCGGCAGCGCGGACACCTCGACGGTCGAGCGGGCGGGGAACGGCGCCTGGAAGAAGCCGGCATAGACCTCGTTCACCGCCTTGAATTGGGTGAGGTCGGTCACGTAGACGGTCATCTTCACCGCCTTCGCCAGGCTGGTTCCGGCGGCCTCGGCGATCGCCGCGATGTTGGTCAGGCTGCGCGCCGCCTGGGTGGGCGCGTCCGGGCCGGCGAAGGCCCCGGTGGCCGGGTCGATCGGCAGCTGGCCGGAGACGAACAGCAGCCCCCCGGCGACGCGGGCCTGGGCGTAGGGGCCGATGGCGGCCGGGGCTTTGTCCGTGGCGATGGTGTCGGTCATCATCCTGATCTTTCCTGTTCTGGCCCTGTGGTGGCGGCCGCCTGCTCAAAGGCCGGGCGGTCTGCCCGCGATGGCGGCATGCGGGTGCATGCGAAATCCTCAAAACGAAAAAGCTTTTCTCCTGGCGGGCCAAACGAGCAAAATCATCCGTCCCAACCGCGAAGGCCCCGAGCAACCCCGATGACCATCGACGCCACCGACCGGAAGATCCTGGCCGCCCTTCAGGCCGACGCGACCCTGTCGCTCGCCGACCTCGGCAAGCAGGTCGGCCTGTCCGCCACCCCCTGCTGGCGCCGCGTGCAACGCCTTGAACAGGAAGGCTATGTCCGCCGCCGCGTGGCGTTGCTGGACCGGGCCAAGCTGAACGTCGACGTGACCGTCTTCGTCGCCGTCCGAACCAGCAAACACTCGGCGGAATGGCTCGAGGAGTTCCGTCGCGTGGTGGCCGACATACCGGAGGTTGTCGATCTCTACCGCCTGAGCGGCGAAATCGATTATCTGCTGCGTGTGGTCATTCCGGACATCAAGGCCTACGATGCCTTCTACCGAAAGCTCATCGAGCGCATCGAGCTTCAGGATGTCTCGTCAATGTTCGCCATGGAGGAAATGAAATCAACAACGGAAGTCCCTCTTTCTTACGTAAAAACCCAGAACAGCTAGGATTTTACTTGTTGGTTTTCTTTTTAGACTCTCGCTTCGGCAATTTTCGCGAAGCCCCTGTAGTGATTCTCAATATCGCATGGTTCATATGAGAATTTTTTACTTTTTTGGCTGAGAAGGCGCTTCTATGTAGTAAAAATTTCCACGTTAAAAGCATCTCATAGAAAATTCATTTCTCGTGGCTGCCGGTGTGCGAATGGATCGGGCGTTTGGCCTCTATAACCCTCTCCCCCTGGGGAGAGGGTGGCCCGGAGGGCTGGTGAGGGGGATGTGCTTGGCGGCACGTCCGGCAAAAGCGCAACCCCCTCACCCTAACCCTCCCCCCAGGGGGGAGAGGGGACTTCAAATGCAATCGTTCAGGCCCAGCCCCCGTTGCCTATTGCCTGCGCAAAGCGGCCGGTCTATATGCGTCACGTCTCACTCAATGAGACGCTGAAACCGCCAAGGCAGGCGAACCTTGAAAACACGCAGCACGCCGACTCCCGACGCCGCCACCGCCAACGTCCCCGACGACGCGGCCAAGCCGAAGGCGGCCGCCACCGACCGGACCTTCGCGATCCTGGAGCTGGTCGCGTCGGCCTCCGGCCCGCTGGCGGTCAAGACCATCGGGGCGACGCTCGGCCTGCCCAAGCCGACCGCCCACCGCCTCGTCAACGGCCTGATCGACAAGGGGCTTCTGGCGCGGGACCTGGAAACACGCGACGTCATCATCGGCGTCGAGGCGGCGCGGCTGGCGGTCGGCATCCTGCGGGCCTCGCTGTCCCGCGCGCCGGTCCGCTCGGTGCTGCGCGCGATCAGCGCCGAGTTGGGGGAAACCTGCAACGTCGGAGTCCTCGACGGCGGCGACGTCGTCTATCTCGACCGCGTGGAGGTCGAGCACTGGCCCCTGCGGCTCCAGTTCGGCGTGGGATCGCGCGTGCCGATGCACTGCACGGCCATGGGCAAGCTGTTCCTCGCCACCCTGCCGGACGGCATGCGCAGCCGCCTGCTGGCCTCCGGCCCCTTTTCCGCGCAGACCGCCCACACCCTCACCGATCCGCAGGCCCTGGCCGCCGAGCTGGAGCGCATCGCCGCGCGCGGCTACTCGCTCGACGACGAGGAGTATGTGGTGGGCGTGTTCTGCGTGGCGGTGCCGATCCTGTCCTCCACGGGCCGGACGGCGGCGGCCATTGCCGTGCAGGCGCCGAAGGTCCGGCTGTCGCACGACCGCGTCGAACAGGTCCTGCCCATTCTCCGCCGCGGGGCCGAGGCCCTGTCCGCGCAGTTCGGATAGCCTCCCTACCCCCATCGTTCTTCAAAACCGGACGTTTCATTGCCCAAGCCGCGGGATGCCGGCAGGGCATGCCCCCGTATGCATGGATAATTGGGTACACGAACTTTTTGGGCTTGCGCGACCCAGGGTCCTGTGAGTTAATGATACAAATCGTATCGCTGAATGAGACCAAGAGGCCGAGCGATACGCTTCCAGTCACGGGGAGGAACGATGACGCGGAAGATCGCCTTGGGCTCCGCTCCGTTGCAGGAGGCCCGCGAACCGACAATCGAGGACGCTGCCGATAACAACTCCGGTGACCGCCGGCCGCTCACCGACCGCGTCCTGGCCTTGCTCGACGCGGTGGCCGGGGCAGGGCAGCCGATGGCCGTCAAGGACATCGCCGAGAAGCTGGCCCTGCCGAAGCCGACCGCGCACCGGCTGATTGCCATGCTGGAGGAACGCGGCTTCCTCGCCCGTCCGATCGACGGCCGGCTGGTGACCGTCGGCCCGAAACTCCGCACCCTGGCGCTCAACACGCTGCGCAGCTCCCTGGCCCAGGCGCCGTCGCACGCCCGGCTGCGGGCGCTCAGCTTGGAGTTGGGGGAAACCTGCAACATCGGCGTGCTGGAGGGCGGCGACGTCGTCTATCTCGACCGCGTCGAGGTGGAAGGCTGGCCGCTGCGCCTGGAATTCGGCGTCGGGTCGCGGGTGCCGCTGCACTGCACGGCGATGGGCAAGCTGTTCCTCGCCTTCCTGCCGGAACTGCCGCGGCGGCGCCTGCTGGATTGCCTGCCGCTGCCCCGGATGGCGGCGGCGACGCTGTGCGACCCGGCGCTGTTCCGCGCGGAATTGGACAGCATCGCCGCCTGCGGCCATTCCTTCGACGACGAGGAATACATGCCGGGCGTCTTCTGCGCGGCGGTGCCGATCCGCGACGGCGCGGGACGGATGGTCGCCGCCCTGGCGGTGCAGGCGCCGAAGGTCCGGCTGTCGCGGGAATCGGTGGCCGACCGGCTGCCGGTCCTGCACCGCGCCGCAAGCGACATGGCCCACGCGCTGGGCATCGACGCCGCCTCGGCCGAGCCGGCCCTCTCACCTTAAGGAAGACGGACGCCATGGCAAGGACGCTTGAGACGACCGCCGCCGGATGCCCGGCCCGGCTGATGGCGCGCAGCGCCGCCCTGGAGCCGGTTCCCACGGCGGTGGTCGCCGCAGGGTCGCCGGTCGCGCTGGAAAGCGCGCGGCGCGCCGCCACCCTCGGCCTCATCGAGCCGGTGCTGGTCGGCGATCCGGCGGCCATCGCCGACAGCGCCCGCAGCATCGGCTGGACGCTCCACGGCGCCTGCGTGGTTCCGGCGCGCGACGACGCGGCGGCGGCGCGGATCGCGGTGGCGCTCGCCCGTTCCGGCGACGTCGGCGCGCTGATGAAGGGGCACATCCACACCGACACGCTGATGCTCGCGGCCCTCGACCCGAAGAACGGGTTGCGCACCGGGCGCCGCTTCACCCACGCCTTCCACATGACGCTGCCCGGTTCGGGCCGCGAGCTGGTCATCACCGATGCGGCGATCAACGTGGCGCCGTCGCTGAACACCCGGCTGGACATCATCCGCAACGCCGTGGAGCTGTGGCGGCTGGTCGGCGGCAGCGACCCGCGCGTGGCCCTGCTGTCCTGCACCGAGGAGGTGACCGAACGCGTGCCCTCCAGCATGGACGCCGACCGGCTGACCCGCCTGTGCCAGCAGGAGGTGCCGGGCGCGACGGTGTTCGGGCCGCTGGCGCTCGACCTCGCGGTGTCGGCCGAGGCGGCGCGGATCAAAAACCTGTCCCACCCCTGCGCCGGGGCCGCCGACATCCTGGTGGTGCCGAACATCGAGACCGGCAACGCCCTGTTCAAGGCGCTGGTGCATTTCCTGGACGCGGTCGCCGCGGGAATCGTGCTGGGTGCTGCGGTGCCGATCGTTCTCACCTCGCGCGCCGACCCGCCGGCGGCCCGCATCGCCGCCGCCGCCATCGCCCAGATCGTCGCCGGGCGCCGCTCCGCCACGCCGGGCGCGCCCTACCCCACCACCGCAGCCAACAAGGGAGGCGCCGCCCCCAGCCTGCACGCCTGACGCTCAAAAATAAATCCTGGGAGGGAATGCAAATGCTCCGCAACGCCTTGACGCTCACCGCGGCGGTGGCCGCGCTGCTGACACCCGTCCTGTCATCCGCCCCCGCGCGCGCCGACGATTACCCGTCGCGCCCCATCGAGGTCATCGCGACCTTCGGGGCCGGCGGCGGCGCCGATCTGATGGCGCGCCAGTTCGCCCGCCTCGCCGAACCCCATCTCCACGTCGCCATGCCCGTCGTCAACGTGTCCGGGGCGTCGGGCAACGCTGGCCTGACGCGGGTCCTGACCAACCCGGCCGACGGCTACACGGTCGGCACGCTGATCGCGCTGTCCGTCTCCTCCTGGGCGTCGGGCCTGGGCACGGCGAAGCCGGACAATTTCGTCTATGTGGCGATGATGCAGAACTCGCCGTCGATGCTCTACGTCTCGAAGAACAGCCCCTTCAAAACCTACGAGGACTTCGCCGCCCACGCCAAGGCCAACCCCGGCAAGCTGCGCGTCGCCACCTCCGGCTACGGCACGCAGGACGACATCACGCTGAAGTATCTGGGAAGCCAGGGCGTGCCGGTGACCAACGTCCCCTTCGCCCGCCCGTCGGAGCGCTACGCCTCGCCCATCGGCGGCCACACCGACGCGATCTACGAGGAACCGGGCGACGTCGCCCAGTTCCTGAAGTCCGGCGACCTGAGGCCCATCGTCGTGTTCGACAAGCAGCGCCATCCCTCCTTCCCCGACGTGCCCGCCTCGGCGGAGCTGGGGCTGGACATCGGCGACCTGCCCAACTTCCGCACGCTGGCCGTGCCCGCCAGCACGCCGCCGGAGCGCGTGCAGAAGCTGCACGAGGCCGCCGCGAAGGTGCTGGCGAGCCCGGAATGGAAGACCTTCTGCGCCGACACCTTCACCTGCGTCGACACGCTGGTAACGCCGGACCAGGCCAAGGAGGAGGTCAAGGCCTTTTATGAAACTGTGAAGGGCTATCTGGACCGCTTCGCGACCAAGACCGTCGGCCAGACACCGGGCTGAGTCCGCTTCCAATTCCGCCTCACCCGTTTCATCGCTCCTCAGGGAGGGAACCGTGACTCCCCTGTCCCACGGTCTTCGCCGGCTGGCGACACCCGCGGCCCTGCTCTTCGGGTCGCTTCTTCTCTCGCAACACATCGTGCGCGACAGCACCATGATCGCCGGCCTGCCGGACCCGGTGGGACCGACGGGATGGCCCCGGCTGATGCTGGGCGCGGTCGGGCTGTGCGCCCTGATCTGGATCGCCAAGGAACTCCTGGCGCTGCGGCGCGCGGTCCACCAGCAGAAACCGATTGATGAGGAATACGAAGGCTACGCCTATGGCCGGGCCATGATCGGGCTGGGGCTGGTCGTCCTCTACGGCATCGCCCTGCCGCAGCTCGGCTTTCCCATCGCCACCGCGGCCTTCGTCGCCCTGTGGTGCCTGATCGGCGGCATCCGGCGCCCGCTGACGCTGGCGCTGGTCACCGGCATCGGCTGCGTGGCGCTCCTCTACATCTTCGTCCTGCTCGCCCAGATGCCGCTGAACCGCGGCCAAGGCGTCTTCGACGGCTTCACCGTCGCGCTCTACCGCCTGCTCGGCATCTACTGAGCCGGCCACCGGAGGGATCGTCCCATGGATATCCTCGCCAATCTGGCCGGTGGCTTCGCCGGCGCCCTCGATCCGTACAATTTCGTCTTCCTCGTCTCGGGCCTGATGCTCGGGGTGGTGGCCGGCGCTTTGCCGGGCATCTCCTTCGTGAACGCCATGGCCATCGCCCTGCCCTTCACCTACCTGCTGCCGCCGGTCACGGCGATGTCCTTCCTCGGCGGCATCTATGTGGGTGGCGTGTTCGGCGGCTCGATCTCCTCGATCCTCATCAACATCCCCGGCACGCCGGCCTCGCTGCCAAGCTGCTGGGACGGCTACCCGATGACGCGCAAGGGCCTGTCCTCGCGGGCCTTGAGCATCGCCATCACCGCGTCGGCCTTCGGCGGGCTGGTCAGCGCGCTGCTGCTGACCTTCGGCGCCCCGCCCTTCGCCAGCTTCGCGCTGAAGTTCGACCAACCGGAATTCTTCGCCGCCACCATCCTGGGCCTCGTCAGCGTCATCGCCATCGCCAAGGACGCCCCGCTGATGAGCGCGCTCTCGATGTTCCTCGGCCTGCTGATCGGCACGGTCGGCGTCGATCCGATGTACGGCATGCCCCGGCTGACGCTGGGCGTCCCCGACCTGGAGAGCGGCATCAACTTCACCGTCGTGATGATCGGCCTCTTCGCCATCGGCGAGGTCGTGGACCTGATCTGCAAGCGGGCCGGCGGCGCCCGCTCCGTCGCCACCAAGCCCGGCAAGCAGGTCGGCCTGTCCGACCTGTGGCGGGTGAAGTCCTCCGTGCTGCGCGGCACCGGCGTCGGCTGCACCATCGGCGTCATCCCCGGCGCCGGGGCCACGGTGGGAGCGGTCATCGCCTACAGCGTGGAGAAGCAGGCCTGCGGCAAGGGCGACCGCTTCGGCACCGGGATGGAGGAAGGGCTGGCGGCCCCGGAGGCGGCCAAGAACGCCACCACCGGCACCGCGATGATCCCGCTGCTGACGCTGGGCATCCCCGGCAGCGCCGCCACGGCGATCATGCTGGCCGCCATGCTGATCCACGGGCTGAACCCCGGCCCGCTCCTCTTCACCTCGAACACCACGCTGGTCTACACGATCTTCGCCAGCATGCTGATCGCCAATCTGCTGATGATCGTCGCGGCGATAGGCGTGGCGCGGGTCTTCTCGACGCTGATGCGCGTGCCGCCGGCCATCCTCGGCGCCTTCATCATCGTGCTCAGCGTCGTCGGCGCCTACGGCGTGCGCAACAACCTCTTCGACGTCTATGTCTGCCTCGCCTTCGGCGTCGTCGGCTACTTCATGAAGCGCACCAACTTCCCGCCGGCCCCGTTGGTGGTGGGCGTGATCCTGGGGCCGCTGTGCGAGCGCTACTTCCTCACCTCGCTCGCCAACTACGAAGGCAACATGGCGGTGTTCTTCACCCGCCCGATCAGCGGCACGATCCTGGCGCTGTCCGCGATCTTCCTCGCCTGGTCGATGTGGCCGGTGGTGAAGCCCCTGCTCCGCCGTCCTCCCAACGATCCCACCCACGGCGATCCGGCCCCGAAGGAGCCTCCGCACCGGGTGCTCAAAGCCTGACCGTCCGAACCAACGAACGAACCTTCAGGGAGAGAGACAAGCAAATGGACAACATCATGCTCGACCGAACGCCGGCCAGCGCCGACCAGGAGGCCATCGCCGCCCTCGTCGCCCGCGCCCGCACCGCCCAGCGCGCCTTCGCCGACGCGACGCAGGAGCGGGTGGACGACGCCGTCGCCGCCCTCGCCTGGGCCATCTACGAGCCGGGCCGCGCCCGCGCCCTGGCGGAACTGGCGGTGGCCGACACCGGCCTCGGCAACGTCGCGGACAAGATCGTCAAGAACCAGCGCAAGACCTTCGGCACGCTGCGCGACCTGATGCGGGTGCGCACCGTCGGCGTGATCGAGGAGGACACCGCCAAGGGCATCGTCAAGATCGCCAAGCCGCTGGGCGTCGTCGGCGCCGTCACCCCCTCCACCAACCCGGCGGCCACCCCGGTCAACAAGGCGATGATGGCCGTCAAGGGCCGCAACGCCATCATCATCGCCCCCTCCCCCATGGGCTCCGCCGCCACCGGCCGCACGGTCGAGCTGATGCGGGCCGAACTGGCGCGCATCGGCGCGCCGGAGGATCTGGTGCAGATGATCCCCACCCCCATCACCAAGGGCCTGACCCAGGCGCTGATGGAGGCGGTGGACCTCGTCGTCGTCACCGGCTCGCAGGACAACGTGCGCCGCGCCTATTCCAGCGGCACCCCGTCCATCGGCGTCGGGGCCGGCAACGTCCCGGTCATCGTGGACGAAAGCGCCGATCTGGCCGAGGCGGCGCGCAAGATCTGCGCCTCCAAGACCTTCGACAACTCCACCTCCTGCTCGTCGGAGAACGCGCTGATCGTCCTCGACTCCGTCTACGACGCGACCATCGCGGCGCTGGAGGAGGCCGGCGCCTACCTCTGCACCGCGGAGGAGCGGGAGCGCGTGCAGTCCCGCCTGTGGGAGAACGGCAAGCTGAACCGCAAGCTGATCGCCAAGGACGCCGCCATCCTGGCCGAGGCGTTCGAGCTGGCGCCCAAGGCGCGGGAGGCGCGCTTCTTCCTGGTGGAGGAGACGGGCGTCGGCAAGGCGCATCCCTTCTCCGGCGAGAAGCTGTCGCTGGTGCTGGCGGTCTACCGGGTGCCGGACTTCGACGCGGCGGTCGATCAGGTGCGCCGGATCCTCGACCACCAGGGGCGCGGCCATTCCTGCGGCATCCACACCAAGGACGAGGCGCACGCCAAACGGCTGGCCGACGAGCTGGACGTGGTGCGCGTGCTGGTCAACTTCGCCCACACCTTCGGCAACGGCGGCGGCTTCGACAGCGGGCTGAACTTCACCCTCTCCATGGGCTGCGGGAGCTGGCAGAAGAACTCCATCTCTGAAAATCTGAGCTGGAAGCACTTCGTCAACATCACCCACCTCGTCCGCCCGATCCCGGAGGACAAGCCGAGCGAAGAGGCCCTGTTCGGCCCCTTCTGGTCCCGCCACGGACGCTGACGGAGGCGACGATGAATTTCGAGGAACATGCCGGAAAATCCGTGCTCTCCCGCGCCGGGGTGAGCGTTCCGCAGGGCCGCCTCTGCGCCAGCGCGGAGGAGGCGGAGGCCGCCGCCCGCGCCATCGGGCCGGTGGTGGTCAAGGCGCAGGTGCCCACGGGCAAGCGCGGCAAGTCGGGCGGCGTCAAGCTGGCCGCCACGCCGCAGGAGGCCGCAGCATCCGCGCAGGCCATCCTGGGCATGGAGATCGGCGGCTTCCCGGTCGCCCGCGTTCTGGTCGAGGAGCAGGCGGCCATCGCTCGCGAATTCTACGCCGCGGTGCTGAACGACCCGGCCAGCCGCAGCCCGCTCGTGCTGTTCTCCACCGAGGGCGGCATGGACATCGAGGAGGTCGCGGCGACCCGCCCCGAATCCCTGCGCCGCATGGCGGTGGACATCCGCAAGGGATTCGGCCCGGTGGACGCGCGCCGCCTGCTGCTCGGGCTGGATCTCGGCGAGGCCGCCGTGCCGGTGGCGGCGATGCTGGTCGATCTCTACCGCGTCTACCGCCAGCACGACGCCGAGCTTCTGGAGATCAACCCGCTGGCCTTGCTCGCCGACGGCCGCGTCGTGCCGCTGGACTGCAAGCTGACGGTGGACGATTCCGCCCTCTACCGGCAGGCGGACATCGCCGGGCTGGGCGCCAGGGAACCGCTGTCGGCGCTGGAGGAGCGCGGGCGGGCGCTCGACCTCAAATACATCGAGCTGGAGGGCAACGTCGGCGTCCTGGCCAACGGCGCCGGGCTGACCATGACGACCATGGACGTGATCAGCCACGCCGGTGGGCGCCCGTCCAACTTCCTGGAGATTGGCGGCGAGGCCTACACCAAGGGGACGGAGGCGCTGGACCTCGTGCTGTCCAACCCCGGCGTCAAAAGCCTCGTCGTCAATTTCTGCGGCGCCTTCGCCCGCACCGACGTGATGGCCGGCGGCGTGATCCAGGCCTGGAAGACGCTGAACCCCACCATCCCCGTCTTCTTCTCCATCCACGGCACCGGCGAGGACGAGGCCGTGCGCATGGTGCGGGAGGAGCTGGGGGTCGAACCCTACGACCGGATGGAAGACGCCATCTCGGCAGCCGTGGAGGCCGCGCGATGATCGTACGCAAGAGCGACCGGGTCCTGGTGCAGGGCATCACCGGCAAGCAGGGCACCTTCTGGACCGAGCAGATGCAGGCCTACGGCACCACCGTGGTCGGCGGCGTGAACCCGAAGAAGGCCGGGCAGAACCATTGCGGCGTGCCCATCTTCGCCACCGCGAAGGAGGCCATGGCGAACGGCGGCTTCGACGTGTCGGTGATGTTCATCCCGCCCGCCGCCGCCAAGGCCGCCGCCATCGACGCCATCGAGGCGGGCGCCAAGACCGTTGTTTGCCTGACCGAGCACATCCCGTCGCACGACGTGATGGAGATGCACGCCGCGGCGGCGGAGCACGGCACCCGCATCATCGGGCCGAACACCGCCGGCATCGTGACGCCGGGCGAGGGCTTCGTCGGCATCATGCCCGCCTTCAACCCGCGCATCTTCCAGCCGGGCCGGGTCGGCGTCATCTCGCGCAGCGGCAGCCTGGGCACGCTGGTCTGCCTGAACCTCGTGCGCGGCGGCCATGGGCAGTCGGCCTTCCTCGGCATCGGCGGCGACCCGATGATCGGCACGACGACCAAGGACGCGCTGGCCGCCCTGATCGACGATCCGGGCACCGACGCCATCGCTCTCGTCGGCGAGATCGGCGGCAGCATGGAGGAGGAGGCGGCGGAGCTGGTGGCGAAGACGGACAAGCCCGTCGTCTCCTTCATCGCCGGCCGCGCCTCCCCGCCGGGCAAGAAGATGGGCCACGCCGGCGCCATCGTGACCGGCGACCGCGGCAGCTACGCCTCCAAGCGCGGCGCGCTGGAACGCGCCGGCGCCGTGGTGGTGGACGTGCCCGGCGACCTGCCGGCGGCCCTCGACGCGCTGATGGCCGAGGCCGCGAAACGGTCGGGCGCGCAACGGCTCGCGGACTGACCGCACAGCCGCCTTTTTGAAGAACGGCACGGCAGCACCGCCCCCTCTCCCGGCCCCCTCTCTCGGCCCCCGCCGGGAGGGAACGGGGGAGGCATTCCGGAAGGGAACGGATCAGGATGGCGAAGATCGACGACGTCGGCGGCCAGCGTGCGCGCGGGTTCGCCTTCACCCAGGGCTTCCAGCGAAGGAGCGGGCCGGCGGCGCCCGAGGACGCGCGCGGCTGGCTCGACCGCTACCAGTCGCCGCGCGAGGAGCTGAACCCCTCGCCGACCGTCTCCGACACGGTCAAATACACCACCTGCTACATGTGCGCCTGCCGCTGTGGCATCAAAGTGCACATCAAGGATGGCCAGCTCCGCTTCATCGAGGGGAACAAGGATCATCCGGTGAACCATGGCGTGATCTGCGCCAAGGGGTCCGCCGGCATCATGACCCAGAACTCCCCGGCCAAGCTGCGCAAACCCCTGCTGCGCACCGGGGAGCGCGGCACCGGGGAATTCCGCGAGATCGAGTGGGACGAGGCGCTGACCATCCTGACCGAGCGTCTGGGCAAGATCCGCGACAGCGACCCCAGCAAGCTTGCCTTCTTCACCGGGCGCGACCAGAGCCAGTCGCTGACCGGCTTCTGGGCGGCGCAGTTCGGCACGCCCAACTTCGCGGCACACGGCGGCTTCTGCTCCGTCAACATGGCGGCGGCGGGCATGTACACGCTGGGCGGCAGCTTCTGGGAGTTCGGGGAGCCGGACTGGGACCACACCCGCTACCTGCTGCTGTTCGGTGTGGCCGAAGACCATGACAGCAACCCGATCAAGATCGGCCTGTCGAAGATGAAGGCGCGCGGCGCCAAGATCGTCTCCGTCAACCCGATCAAGACCGGCTATTCCGCCATCGCCGACGAATGGATCGGCATCCGTCCGGGCAGCGACGGGTTGTTCGTCTTCGCCCTGATCCACGAGCTTCTGCGCGCCGACCGCATCGACGCCGAGTATCTCGTCCGCTACACCAACGCCCCCTGGCTGGTCATCCAGGATCCCGGCGCCCCCGACGACGGCCTGTTCGCCCGCGACGCCGACGGCGCCCCGCTGGCCTGGGACGCGGTGGAGCAGCGCGCCATTCCGGCCACCGCGGCCGGCATCCGCCCGGCGCTGGTCGGCGCCGTCACCCTGCCGGACGGGCGGCGGGCCGTGCCCTCCTTCCATCTGCTGGCCGAGCGCTACCTCGACCCGCAGCACGCGCCGGAGGCGGTGGCCGAGCGCTGCGGCGTCCCCGCCGACACCATCCGCCGCATCGCCGCCGAGATGGCCCACCTCGCCTTCCAGGAGACGCTGACCATCGAGCAGCCCTGGACCGACTGGGCGGGGCGGCGCCACGAGCGGATGGTCGGGCGGCCCATCGCCATGCACGCCATGCGCGGCATCTCCGCCCATTCCAACGGCTTCCACACCTGCCGGGCCATCCACATCCTACAAATCCTGCTGGGCACCATCGACGTTCCGGGCGGCTGGCGCTACAAGTCGCCCTACCCCCGCCCCGCCCCGCCGGGTCCCAAGCCCGCCGGCAAGCGCGGCGAGACCGGCCCCGGCAAGGCCATCCACGGGATGCCGCTCGGCTACCCCATGGGGCCGGAAGACCTGCTGGTCGACGAGGTCGGGCAGCCGCTGCGCATCGACAAGGCCTTCAGCTGGGACGCGCCGCTGTCGGTGCACGGGCTGATGCACATGGTGGTCGCCAACGCCTGGGAGGGCGACCCGTACCGCGTCGACACGCTGTTCATGTACATGGCCAACATGGCCTGGAACTCGTCGATGAACACGTCCGAGACGATGCGGATGCTGTCCGACAAGGACCCCGACAGCGGCGAGTACCGCATCCCCTTCATCGTCTATTGCGACGCCTACGCGTCGGAGATGGTGGCCTACGCCGACCTCGTGCTGGCCGACACCACCTACCTGGAGCGGTGGGACTGCATCTCCCTGCTCGACCGCCCGATCGGCAGCGCGCACGGCCCCGGCGATTCCATCCGCCAGCCGGTGCTGACCCCCGACCGCGACGTGCGGCCCTTCCAGGACGTGCTGATCGAGCTGGGCGCGCGGCTCGGCCTGCCCGCCTTCGTCCGGGAAGACGGCAGCCCGCGCTACCCCGGCGGCTACCCCGACTACATGACCAACCACGAGCGCAAGCCCGGCATCGGCCCGCTGGCCGGTTGGCGCGGCACCGACGGGAAGGACGCCGGCAAGGGCGCGCCCAACGCGGACCAGCTCGACCGCTACGTCCGCAACGGCTGCTTCTGGCATTTCGAGCTGCCGCCGGAGCAGCACTATTTCAAGCACGCCAACCAGGCCTATCTGGAGACCGCCACCCGCATGGGCTTCCTCGACAAGCCGGAGCCGGTGATCCTCCAGCTCTACGTCGAGCCGCTCCAGAAATTCCGCCTCGCCGCGCGCGGGCACGGCGCGGTGGTGCCGCCCGCCGACAAGCGGCAGCGGGTGGAGACCTACTTCGACCCCCTGCCCTTCTGGTACCCGCCGCTGGAGGAGGAGGGGCTGGACGAAGGCGCCTTCCCGCTGCACGCCGTCACCCAGCGCCCGATGCCCATGTACCATTCCTGGGGATCGCAGAACGCCTGGCTGCGGCAGATCCTGGCGCGCAACAGCCTCTACATCGCCCGCCAGACAGCCGAGGCGCTCGGCCTCGCCGACGGCGACTGGGCCTGGGTGACCAGCCCGACCGGGCGCATCCGGGTGCCGGTCCATCTGATGGACGGGGTGGAGGCCGGGACGGTCTGGACCTGGAACGCCATCGGCAAGCGCTCCGGCGCCTGGAACCTGTCCGCCGACGCGCCGGAGGGGACGAAGGGCTTCCTGCTCAACCACCTGATCTCGGAGCTGCTGCCGGAGCGCAACGGCTACCGCCACGCCAACGCCGACCCGGTGACCGGGCAGGCCGCCTGGTATGACTTGCGCGTCCGCGTCGAGAAGGCCCCGCCGAAGGAGCGGGCCGAGACGATGCCGCGCTTCCCCGCCCAAGCCATGCCGCCGGGCGTCGAGCCGCCGCCCGCCATCCTGCGCACCGGCGCCGCGTTCCGGTCCACGTCTCGGGGAGTCCGGTCATGACGAGCCTTCCCAACCGCGAGCCCGGCGCCCCCCGGCTGGGGCTGGTCATCGACCTCGACACCTGCGTTGGCTGCCACGCCTGCGCGGTGGCCTGCAAGCAGTGGAACGCCGGCGGCCACATGGCGCCGCTGACCGACACCGACGCCTACGGCGCCGGCCCGGACGGGGTGTGGTTCAACCGCATCCACAGCTTCGAGGCCGGCTCGGACCAAGGCGGCTGCGGGTCGCGCACCACCAACTTCCCGCGCTCCTGCCTGCATTGCGAACAGCCGGCCTGCGTGACCGTCTGCCCAACCGGCGCCTCCTACAAGCGGGCCGAGGACGGCATCGTTCTGGTCAACGAGGATCTGTGCATCGGCTGCAAGCTGTGCTCCTGGGCCTGCCCCTACGGCGCGCGGGAGTTCGACCAGGACGTCGGCGTGATGAAGAAATGCACGCTGTGCATCGACCGCATCCACAACGAGACGCTGGCGGAGACGGAGCGGGTGCCGGCCTGCGTCATGGTCTGCCCGACCTCCGCCCGGCATTTCGGCGACCTCGCCGACCCGGCCTCCGCCGTCTCGAAGCTGGTGGCGGAGCGCGGTGGCTACGACCTGATGCCGGAGCTTGGCTACGAGCCGACCAACAAGTACCTGCCGCCCCGGCCCCGCCCCACCCTGGCGCTCGACGAGCGCGTCACCAGGGACAGCGCCAACGACGACCTGCCGCTCCACGGCCTGCTGAAATGGGCCGACCGCATCCTGGCGCGCTGAGGGAGGAAATCCGATGCATCCGGCCTTCTCCATCATCTTCTTCACCAGCGCTGCGGGCGCCGGTTACGGCCTGCTCGCCTTGCTCGGTATGCTGGCGCCGTTCGGCCTGCTGCCGGCGAGCCCGCTGTTCGGCTTCGCCGCCCTCGCCCTCGCCCTGGGGCTGGTGGTGGCCGGGCTGCTGTCCTCGCTGGCCCATCTCGGCCGGCCGGAACGGGCATGGCGGGCGCTGTCGCAGTGGCGCAGTTCCTGGCTGTCGCGCGAAGGGGTGGCGGCGGTCGCCACCTTCCTGCCGGCGGGGGTCTTCGCCATCGCTTGGCTCTTCCTGGGGAGCGGCGTGGCGGGGGTCGCCGGCTGGATCACCGCGGCGATGGCGGTGGTCACCGTCTATTGCACGGCAATGATCTACGCCTCGCTGAAGCCCATCCGCCAGTGGGCCAACCCGTGGGTGCCGCGCAGCTATCTGGCGCTGTCACTGATGACCGGGGCGCTGCTGCTGAACGCGCTGCTGGGCGTGGCGGGTCAGGCGGCGGGCTGGTCCTCCCTGCTGGCGCTGGCGTCGGTGGCGCTGGCCTGGGCGGCGAAGGAAGGACATTGGCGGCATTGCGCCACCGCCCGCCCCGTCAGCACGGCGGAGACAGCGACCGGGCTGGGCCACATCGGGCGGGTCCGCCTGCTCGACGCCCCGCACAGCGAGGACAACTACCTGCTCAAGGAAATGGGCTTCCGCGTCGGGCGCCGTCACGCCGCCCGCCTGCGCCTGATCACCCGCCTCGCCGCCTTCGCCCTGCCGGCGGCGCTGAGCCTCGGCGCGCTGGTCGCCGGCCCCGGCGCCCTCTCCGGCACGCTGGCGCTGCTGGCCGCCGCCGCCGCCGCGCTGGGGGTGATCGCCGAGCGCTGGCTCTTCTTCGCCGAGGCGAAGCACACCGTGACCCTCTTCTACGGCGCCGGGGAAGCCTGAGCCCGCCTCTTCACCCACCCACCACAGGAAAGGAACAGAGATGCCGCATGGCCATACCGATCACGGCTCCGCCCTGGCCTTCCTGATGACCCGCGCCAAGGCGATGGATGCCCGGAGCCTCTACATCTGCGGCTCGCCCTCCTGCCCCCGCGTGGGCTTCCGCTCCGGTCCGGGCATCGTCTACGAACCGCTGTCCGTCGGCCTCGCGGGTCGCCTGATCGACCGTTTCGCGGTGGACGGCCACGGCCTCAGCCAAGGGCTGCTCGTCTGGAGCGGGCGCCATTACCGCTGGTTCGCCATGCCGATGCCGGAGGGGGCCGACGGCTACGCTCCCCTGATCGCCGTGCACCGGCCCGCCATTTGTCCCGGCCCCGGCGAGCGGGCCATGCCGCGCGTGATCGCCGGCTGACCGCCGGCCGATCACCCTTGGCCACCCTCCCCTTTCATCCCACGCCACCCATCCATGAAACGAGGATGCGCACCATGAAAATGACCACCGAGGAAGCGTTCGTGAAGGTCCTTCAGATGCACGGCATCCGGCACGCCTTCGGGATCATCGGATCGGCCATGATGCCGGTCTCCGACCTCTTCCCCAAGGCCGGTATCCAGTTCTGGGACTGCGCGCACGAGACCAACGCCGCCCTGATCTGCGACGGCTACAGCCGCGTCACCGGCGAGATGGCCATGGCCATCGCCCAGAACGGACCCGGCGTGACCGGCTTCGTCACCTCGATCAAGACCGCCTACTGGAACCACACGCCGATGCTGCTGGTGACGCCGCAGGCCGCCAACAAGACCATCGGCCAGGGCGGCTTCCAGGAGGTCGAGCAGATGGCCATGTTCCGGGAGATGGTCTGCTACCAGGAGGAGGTGCGCGACCCCGGCCGCATGGCCGAGGTGCTGAACCGCGTAATCGAGAAGGCGTGGCGCGGCTGCGCCCCGGCGCAGATCAACGTGCCGCGCGATTTCTGGACCCAGGTCATCGACGTCGAGCTGCCGCAGATCGTCCGGCTGGAGCGCCCGGCGGGCGGGCGGCAGGCCATTGCCGAGGCGGCCCGCCTGCTGTCGGAGGCGAAATTCCCGGTCATCCTCAACGGCGCCGGGGTGGTGATCGGCGGAGCCATTCGGGACAGCATCGCGCTGGCGGAGCGGCTGGACGCGCCGGTCTGCTGCGGCTATCAGCACAACGACGCCTTCCCTGGCAGCCACCCGCTGTCGGTCGGGCCGCTCGGCTACAACGGCTCCAAGGCGGCGATGGAGCTGATCGCCAAGGCCGACGTTGTGCTGGCGCTCGGCACCCGGCTCAACCCCTTCTCCACCCTGCCCGGCTACGGCATCGACTATTGGCCGAAGGGCGCGCGGATCATCCAGGTGGACATCAACCCCGACCGCATCGGCCTGACCAAGAAGGTCTCGGTCGGCATCTGCGGCGACGCCCGCCAAGTGGCCCAGCAGATCCTGGCGCAGCTCGCCCCCGGCGCCGGGGACGCGGGCCGGCTGGAGCGCCGCGCCTTGATCCACCAGACCAAGTCGGCGTGGCTTCAGCTCCTGTCCTCGCTCGACCATGAGGAGGACGATCCCGGAACGAGCTGGAACGCCGAGGCGCGCGAGCGCGAGTCCGACCGCATGTCGCCCCGTCAGGCGTGGCGGGCCATCCAGGCCGCCTTGCCGGCGGACGCCATCCTCTCCACCGACATCGGCAACAACTGCGCCATCGGCAACGCCTACCCCACCTTCGAGGAAGGGCGGAAGTATCTGGCGCCGGGCATGTTCGGCCCCTGCGGCTACGGCTTCCCGTCGATCGTCGGCGCGAAGATCGGCTGCCCGAACACCCCGGTCGTCGGCTTCGCCGGTGACGGCGCCTTCGGCATCTCGATGAACGAGATGTCCTCCATCGGGCGCGAGGGATGGCCGGCGGTCACCATGGTGATCTTCCGGAACTTCCAGTGGGGGGCGGAGAAGCGCAACACGACGCTGTGGTTCGACAACAACTTCGTCGGCACGGAGCTGAACCCCAAGCTCAGCTACGCCAAGGTGGCCGAGGGTTGTGGCCTGAAGGGCGTCACCGCGCGCACCCAGAATGAGGTGACCGCCGCCCTGCGCCAAGCCATCGAGGACCAGGGGCGCGGCATCACCACCTTCGTCGAGGTGATCCTGAACCAGGAGCTGGGCGAGCCGTTCCGCCGCGACGCCATGAAGAAGCCGGTGGCAGTCGCCGGCATCGACCCGTCGGACATGCGCCCGCAGCAGGCCGTGTAAGGCGGGGCGCGGCGCTGTTCACGCGGTGCTTGTTGCATGAGTTGTCGGGGCTTTGCCCCCACCCTAACCCTCCCCCGCTGACGCAGGGGAGGGAACTTTTTTGCCCCCTCCCCTGCGCAGCGGGGGAGGGTCGGGGTGGGGGCAATACTGTCCGAAATTGACACCCTGGGGCATTTCACGTTTCGACTTCGAAAGCCCTTATAGGTTGCTCAATTCATAAAATACCACAACCTAAAGACGCTTTCGATTTCGAAAGCGGTCACTCCCCCAGCAAATCGTCGATGCGCATCCGCAGGTCCCGCAGCAGCTCCCGATGCTCCTTCTGCATCGCGTTGCTGACCGCGTCGATGGCCTTCAGCTCCTTCTCGATGCGGTTGATCGAGCGGCCGAGCACACGCATCGGCTCCACCGAGCCCGGCGCCTTGGACGCCCGCGCCGCGCGCACCGACTGCACCGTCAGCCCGCCGGTGCGCGCCGACTGCCACAGCCGCCGCACCTCCCCTTCGTCGCCGACGAAGGCCAGCTCGACCAGGGCCGAGCGGGACACCGCATCGGGGTTCTCCCGGTACTCGCGGAGGATGTCGGTCGGCAGGTCCAGCACCTTCAGCCGCTTCGACACCTCGGCCTCCGAGCAGCCGAGCACCGCGGCGACCTCCGCCTGGGCGTAGCCGTGGCTGTCGATGAGCTGGGTCAGGCCGCGGGCCAGATCGATGGCGTCCAGGTCCACGCGCTGGACGTTCTCGATCAGTGCGATCTCCTCCGCCTTGCCCTTGGTGATGATGGCGGCGATGGTCGGGCGGCCAAGCATCTGGTGGGCGCGCAGGCGGCGCTCACCGGCCACGAGGCGGTAGACGCCCTTCTCCGCCGTCTCCTGCACCAGCACCGGCTGCTGCAGCCCGTGCCGCTCGATGGACGCGGCCAGCGAGGCGAGCGCGGTCTCGTCGAAGACGGTGCGCGGCTGGTTGGGGTCGGTGCGGATGGCGGCGACGTCGGCCTCGATCAGCCGGGGCAGGGCGCCGGTCAGTCCGAACAGCCGGTCGGTCTCCAGGGCCGGGGCGGTGTTCTTGGCTTGCAGAACCGTGGCGGCGGTCTGGCGGGTCAGCTTCTTAGGCGGCATCGGACGACTCCCGGATGCGTCCGGTGGCCTTCAGCAGGGCACCGGCGATGGCGGCGTAGCTTTCCACGCCCGGCGCGCCGATGTCGGCGTCCAGCGTGATGACGTTGGCTCCGGCGGCCTGCGCGTAGATCGTCGCGCGCGGCACCGGCGGGAAGACCCGGTAATCCTCTCCCCACAGCCGGCCGATGTCGTCCAGCGAGGAGCGGTCCTGGGTCTGGCGGGGATTCAGCATGGTCGGCAGCACGCCCAGCACCCGCAGGTTCGGGTTCAGCCGCCGCTGGATCTTCGTCACGGTGTCCAAGAAGGCGTTCACGCCCAGGATGGCGTGCGGCTCCGCTTGGCAAGGGATCAGCACATAGTCCGCCGCGGTCAGCGCGTTGATGGTGACCGCTCCCAGGTTCGGCGCGCAGTCGATCAGGATGAAATCGTAATCGCCCCGCACCGCGTCCAGCATCTCCGCCATGGCGGTCTGGGCGTTGGTCAGGTTGCCGGGCAGTTCCGTGTCGGCGCTGGCGAGCGCGATGCTCGACGGCACGACGTCCAGCCCTTCCACGCTGGTCGGGCGGATGACCTCGGCCAGCTTCGCCTTGCCCATCAGCGCGTGGTAGAGCACCCTGCCCTGCTCGGTCAGCGCCACCACGTCGGTCTGCGGCACGCCGACATGGACCGTGGCGTTGCCCTGCGGATCGGCGTCCACCAGCAGCACGCGATTCCCCGACCGGGCCAGCATGAAGGCGACGTTGATCGAGGTCGCCGTCTTGGCCGTGCCGCCCTTTTGCAGGCCGATGGCGATGGTCGTGCCGGCGCGCGGCGCCTCGGTCGCCGGCTGCTCCAGCGACAGCAGCAGCAGCCGGCCCAGCACGTCGCGGGGCAGGGGCTCGCGGCCCGTCTCCCACTTGCTGAGCCGCTGCTTGTCGTAGCGGCGGCCGGTCAGTTCGTTCACGAACGCGGCCATCTGCGTCTGGGTGAGGCCGCGCCTCTCGCGCAGCAGCTTCAAATCGTCGCCGGTCATTGCCCCCTCGTCGCCCCATTGTGCCGGAGTCGTCCCGGAAGCTACCAAGTCGTCCCAACCCCCGCAATGGGTGTCTACCCGCGGCCTGGAGCAGCCGGCACTGGCGGACCATGGCCTCTCCGGTGCATAACTAAGGCATGCGGGGCCGGCGGCGGCACCGGGGCTGTGGGGTTGCACGAATGACGGCGAACTGGTCGGTGCGGCAACTGGTGTGTCAGGCGCATGGCTGCGAGCTCGCCGTGTCGTGGCGGACCGATGGACGCTGGACCTGGACCGTGTCGGTGGCCGGGGAGCGCATCGCCGTCGGGATCGCCCAATCGCAGGAAGGCGCCCAGGATGCCGCCGCCAACGCGGCGGAACGCCATGCCCGCGCCGATGGCATCATCCAACTGACGATGTTCTGAACGCCGAAGCACGGATTTCCACTCAATCGGCGTCGAATTGGGCGTATTGCGCCGCAACATAACCGTCGATACGGGCGTAGCCCATACAATCCCCAGAAAAAGCGCTTAGCCACAGAGAATAATCCAGTGGGATTTTGCGCGAACCCATCAGGGTTTGTGTGATTTTCCCGTGCGTCTCCTATTGTTTGTGGACGATCGCAAAGACCGTAGGCCGCGCGTGAATTGTCTAAAACTTTCCGCGGAGCTTCGACCTTCGACGATGCGACGGCTCTGGCCTCCGGCCAGGGAAGCGGGACGGGCGAGGTTCCACGTCCGCTCCGATTGGGCCCATTCGACCAACCACGCGAGAGGTTCGACGTGACTTCGCTGGGGAAACGCCAGATTCACACCGACGCATTTGGGGGCGATTGCCTGGACGCTTCACCGGCTGTCGAGATCGACCGTATGGACCGCGGCGGCTGGTACGCTGTCATGAACGGATTCGACGACGCCAACATCTTCCAGACCTGGGATTTCGGGCGCATCGCACATCCCGGCCGCGACCTCAGCCACATCGTGCTGCGCCGGGACGGCCAGCCGGTGGCCGCGGCGCAGTTGCTGGTCCGCCGGGTTCCGGGCATCGGCGGCATCGCGCTGGTCATGTGGGGACCGTTGTGGCGCCCCAAGGGCCGTCCAGCCGATCCGGCCGACTTCCTGGCGATCATGGACGCGATGAAGGCCGAGTACAGCGTCCGGCGCGGGCTGTTCCTGCGCGTCCTGCCGCGCGTCGAGGACGAGGCAGGGGAGGGCGCCCGCGCGCTGTCCGCCATGGAGGCGCTGGGGATGCGGCACAGCGACGCCAAGGCCCCCTACCGCACCTTCATCATGGACCTGACCCGCGACGAGGCGACGATCCACAAGGACCTGTCCCGCCACTGGCGGCGCGGCCTCGCCAAAGCCGAGGGGGCAGGGTTGGAAATCGTCGAGGGCTCCTCGCCGGAGATCCTCGACGCCATCGATGACCTGTTCATCCAGACGCAGCGCCGCAAGGGTTTCCGCGCCTTCGACAGCCGCACCCTGACCAAGGTCCACCGCGCCCTGCCCGACGGCATGAAGATGCACGCCGTGATGGCCTCCCACAACGGCGAGCCGGTGGCCGGCGTGGTGGTGTCGCTGCTCGGGGACACCGCGCTGATGCAGAATTCCGCCACCGCGGAGGCCGGACTGCCGCTGAACGCCGCTTTCCTCGTCCACTGGAAGGCGATGCAGTGGGTGAAGGCGAACGGCGGGAAGCGCTACGACCTGCACGGCGTCAACGCCCAGGCCAACCCCGGCGTGCATCTGTTCAAGCGCGGCTTCGCCGGCAAGGGGGAGGAGGAGCGGGTCTTCATCGGCACCTTCGAAGCCCCCGGCCCGATGCTCAGCCGGCTTCTCGTCGAAGGCGGCCAGACGGTGCGCACGCTGGCCGCGACCTGCACCGCGCAGGCGAGCCAGATGATGGCGATGGCGATGAACAAGGGACCGGCCGAGCGCGCCGACGCCACCACCCCATCCAACCCGGCCCCGTCCAACCCGGCGTAAGTCCCGAAAATACGAAACGCCCGGTCCATGGTCTGGACCGGGCGTCGCGTTTGCGCGTCAATGGCCGAGCATTACTGCGGCTGAACGTCACTGGGTGCGTGCGATCACCGGCACGCCGTCCAGATCCTTGGGAAGATCGTCGGGGATGCCCGACGCGAAATTGACCGCGATGGCGTAGTCGTCGGACAGCTTCGTGACTTCGGCGCGGGTCATGCCGGGGTACCCGCTGAGGATCGCCAGATAACGGTCACGGGCGGCTTCGGCAGCCTCTTTCGGCACGGGCATACTGACCTCCCTTTCGTCATAGGATGCCATAATCATTTATGGATTGTTGGCCCCATAAACAATACCCCAATGCGACCGTTTACCGCAAATCCGCCGCTCAGAGTCGTTGGGCGAGCCCGTGCAGGTCGCCGACCACCGTCACGTCGGGCGGGAAGGGGTTCGGCAGCCCTTCCGACACCACGCCCACGAAGCCCATGCCGGCCTTGCGGGCGGCCTCCAGCTCGGTCAGAGAGTCGCCGATGGCGAGCGACCGCGCCGGGTCGTGCCCGCCCGCGGCGACGATGCGCACGAAGACCTCCGCCTTCACGTTGGGGGAGCCGGTGATGCTGCGGAAATGCCGCTCCAGCCCCTTGGCGCGCACGGTGCCCATCAGCACCTCGTGCGGCGTGCCCGAGACGAGGTGGCAGGGCGTGCCGTCCAACCGGTCCAGCACCGTCTCCGCACCGGCGATCAGCGCGCAGTCGGGAACGCGCGGGTCGACGATCTCGGCGTAGCGGCGGGCCAGGTCGTCGATCTCCGCCGGGCCGGGGTCGCGCCCGAACATCTCCCGCTCCAGGATCGCCAGCATCTTGAAACGGCTGAGGCCGCCGTTGCGCCAGATCGTCTGGCGCATCCGCTCCTCCGTCTCCCCATCGTCGATGCCGTAGAGGATGGCAAAGCCGCCGTTCTTGGTGGGCACGGAGTCGATGATGACGCCGTCGAAATCGAAGATCACGACCTCCGGGTCCAACCGGTCGGGTGTCTGAAGCATTGCGCCGTCTCGCATCGTTGTGGTGGCCCCGCACGGAACAGGGGCGGGTGCCGGAAAAGGCGTCGGGGGATCGTACAGGAAATCCCCCGTGCCTCAACGGTTCGGGCCGAAGAAAGAGCCTTTCGGAAAAGCTGTCTCACAGTGTGGCGCAGGCCACAGCGGGGGAGGGCGGCGGGGCGTAGTGTCTGGTCATCGGACAGGCCGGGCCCCGACGCAGACGGAACCGGCAGACAAATCCCCCCAGACACCAACTCCCCAGACACCGGAAGGAAACCACACCATGCGCCGCACCACCCTGATCGCCGCCGCCGTCGCCCTGCTCTGCTCCGCCCCGGCCTTCGCCGGCGACCTGATGACCGGCGGCATCCCGCTCGGCAACGCCAGCAACCTGGGGGTCATCTCCAACACCGCCGCGGGCATCCAGAACAAGGCGCAGCAGCAGGTGATGGGTGTCCAGGCCGGCGGCGGGCTGGCCGGTCCCTTCGGCACCGCCTCCAACCTGGGCAACGTCTCCAACCTCGCCGCCGGCGTCGGCAACACCGCCAAGCAGCAGGTCTTCGGCCTGCAGACCGGTGGCGGGATGGGCGGCGGGGTGAAAGCGCCCTTCGCTCTGGGTGGCTTCAACAGCAACGCCGGCACCGTCAGCAACAGCGCGGTCGGCATCGGCAACACCGCCCAGCAGCAGGTCAAGGCCATGCAGTTCGGCGCGCCGGGCGCTCTGTTCAACCAGAACCTCGGCACCGTCTCCAACCTCTCCGCCGGCATCGGCAACAAGGCCCAGCAGCAGGTCACCGGCATCCAGAAGTAAGGCTCGCCCGCTTCGCATCCCTCCCTCCCCGAACCTCGCGGCCGGCAGACCTCTGCCGGCCGTCTTTTTTGCCAGCCGTCTTTTTGCGGGACGCAGGAAACGGGTGGCCCGGCTTCGCGGCATCGGCGACGATCCCGGCGGCAGGATCGGGAGGGCATCATGGACGAGGACGCGATGTGGAGCGCGGTGGCGCACCGGGACCGGGACGGTGACGGGCGCTTCGTCTACGCGGTGCGCACCACCGGCGTCTATTGCCGGCCGTCCTGTCCATCGCGACGGGCCAAGCGGGAAAACGTCGCGTTCCACCCCGATGCCACGGCGGCGGAGGCGGCGGGCTTCCGCCCCTGCAGGCGCTGCCGCCCCAACGCGCCGCCGCCCGCGCTCACATGATCCCCAGCAGCCGGATCAGACCCAGCCCGATGGCGCCGAGCGCCGCCAGCGACAGCATCACCGCCGCGGTGACGCGCAGCCCCGCCCGCGACAGCATCCGCACATCCACCCCAAGCCCCAGCGCGGCCATCGACAGCACCGTCAGGACGCCCGCCGCGGTCTGGCTGGCCGCCAGGGCGGCGTCCGGGATCAGTCCCGCCGCCCGCAGCCCGGCCAGCGCCAGGAAGCCGAGGATGAACCAGGGCACCAGCCGGCGCAGCGGGAGGCGGGTCTTGGCGCCCCTTTCCCGAGCAGCGCCTTCCGGCTTCGCCATCAAGGCCAGCGCCACAACCACCGGGCCGAGCATCAGCACGCGCAGCAGCTTCACCAGCGTCCCAACCTGGACGCTCAGCGCGCCAACCGGCGCCGTCGCCGCCAGGATCTGCGGCACCGCGTAAACGGTCAGCCCGGCGAACACGCCGTACTGCATGGGGCTGAGCCCGAGGAGAGGCACCAGCAGCGGCAGGCCCAGCACCACCAGAACCCCCAGCACCGCCGTGAAGGCGATGGCTGCGGCCACGTCGTCGCCGTGAGCCCCGATCACCGGCGCCGTCGCCGCGATGGCCGAGTTGCCGCAGATCGAGTTGCCGCAGGCGACCAGCACCGCCATGCGCGGCGGCAATCCCAGCAGGCGCCCGATGCCGTAGCTGACCGCCAGGGCCAGGGCGACCACCCCGGCGATCCCCGCCACCAGCCCCGGTCCGGCGGCCAGGATCGTGTCCGGGTCGATGGAGGCGCCCAACAGCAGCACCGCGACCTCCAGCAGTGTCTTGGCGCTGAAGTCCGTTCCCGCCTTCCAGCGCCGTCCCGGCGCCCAGACGCTGCGCAGGGTCACCCCGATCAGAATCGCCAGGACCAGCGCCTCCAGCCAGGCCTGCCCGAAGACCCGCACTTCCAGGCTTTGCAGGGCCAGCGCCGCGCCGCTCACGCCGGAGCAGAGCAGAATCCCCGGCAGCAGGGCGCCCAGGGTCCGGCGGGACGATGGAGGAAGATGGTTCGGCATGGCGTCCTCGAATTCCGATGCCGGGAAGCTGCGCCCTCTGGACCGTTCGTTCCAACGGATTATAGTGGACGGATCGTTCGATAAAACCGAACGTTTGAAGGGACGGGGGACCAGATGACTCTCGAACAGCTCCGCATCTTCGTGGCGGTCGCCACGCAGCAGCATGTGACGCGGGCCGCCGCCTCCCTGAATCTGACGCAGTCCGCGGTCAGCGCCGCCGTCTCCAGCCTGGAGGCCCGGCACGCCGTCCGCCTGTTCGACCGGGTGGGCCGACGCATCGAGCTGACGGAGGCCGGGCGCCTGTTCCTGAACGAGGCCATCGCGGTGCTCGCCCGCGCCGAGGCGGCGGAGCGCATGCTGGCCGACCTGTCGGCGCTGAAGCGCGGGCGCATCGCCATCCACGCCAGCCAGACCATCACCGGCTACTGGCTGCCCGAACGGCTCGTGGCGTTCCACCGGCGCTATCCGGACGTCGACGTCGCGGTGAAGGCCGCCAACACCGCCCAGGTCGCCAAGGCCGTGCTGGACGGTGCCGCCGATCTGGGGTTGGTGGAAGGGGAGGTGACGGACCCGCTGCTCGACCAGGACCTTCTGGCCGGCGACCGTCTGCTGCTGCTGGTGGGGGACGGTCACCCCTGGCGCGGGCGGAGCGACCTGCCGATGGAGGAGTTGCACCGCTCCCCCTGGGTCCTGCGCGAGGCGGGATCGGGCACCCGCTCCGAGTTTGAGGAGGCGCTGCGCGGGCAGGGGAGGGCGCCGGAGGATTTGCCGGTGACGCTGGAGCTGCCCTCGAACGAGGCGGTGCTGTCGGCGGTCATGGCCGGGGCGGGGGCCACCGCCCTGTCGGATCTGGTGGCGCGCGGCGCACTGGCGGCCGGGCATCTGCACCGCGTTCCCTTCCCGCTGCCCGAGCGCCCCTTCCGCCTGCTGCGCCACCGCGAGCGCGGGTTGAGCCACGCCGCGCGGACCTTCCGCGACCGTCTGCTGACTGAATAGGGCAGGGGAGGGGGTCAGACCACCTCGTCGAACTCGACCCTGGGAATGTCGATCCAGCTCTCCGGCTCGCCGGCGTCCTTGCGCCAGAAGATCACCGGCAGGTCGGCGTTCAGCACGCGGGCGATGGAAGCGCCGCGCGCCGTCATCAGCTCCTTGTACTCCGCGGCCTCGACGATGCGCACGCCGTAGCCGGGGATACGGTCGGCCTGGAGCACGGGGCCGAGCGCGTTCTTGAACTTGCGCAGGTCGTTGTCGGAGCCGACCCGCTTGCGCAGCGGCTCCAGCGCCATCCAGAAGGCGGTGCCGTGGCCCAGATGGGCGCGGGCGATCTCGTAGAGCCGCTTCTCGATGGGCTTCAGCGCGAAGTAGTCTTCCGAATAGGTCAGCAGGTTGTTTCCCAGCGCCGCGCGCACCACCCAGTTCGACAGGACCAGGGTCAGGCCGCGCACCTGCCGCTCGCCGTCCTTCTTGCCGCGGCGGTACAGCAGCTTGTAGTCGGAGATCCAGGAGAAGGCGCCACTTTCGCCCTCGCCCCCGGTCTCCAGGTTGGTCTTGATCTGTGTGCCCTGAAGCCGCTCCAGCGCCCCTTCGATCTTGTCGTAGGCGCTGCCCCCGGCGGTCTTGCCGACGATGCGCTGGAGATCGCTGGTGGTGAAGTGGAGCTTCCCCACCTCCGGCCCCATCTTGCCCTCGGCCATCTTCTCGCGCAGCAGCGAGACGGCGTAGATCAGCACCGACTTGTCCCAGATCGTCGCAACGCCGACGTCGCGCGGGGCGCGCACCTCGATCTTCACCTTGCCGTCGTCGTAGGTGGGAAGGCTTTCCACCTTGTCCTTCGACAGGCCGAACAGCGAATAGGCCATCAGGGCCCGGTCGTTGTTCACGTCGCCGCGCAGCGGCGAATCCAGCCGCAGCGCCAGCTGGACCGGGCGGTCCAGCAGTTCGGCGTTTTCCTTGTCGGTGTTGTGGTCGTCCAT
>NZ_CP007796.1:0-686487 GCF_000632475.1 Azospirillum argentinense | reverse complement strand
CCCCTTCGTTCGGTTTCGGGGATTCTGCGCAAGTTGCCGGAACTTTGTCAATGGACGCCCACCCAGTTGCCGGAACCGAACGCGCGGGCCACGCCCGGTCACTCCATCCGGCGGACGGGGATCACCTCGCCCTGGCAAGCTCCGGCGATCGCTCGCAGCCGCTGCGCCAGGACACGCTCCCGCGCGCAGGCCTCCCCGCACAGGGCCCGCATCTCGGCGATGCTCGGCCGCCACTTCTTCGTCCGGCGCCAGGCGCGCGCCGCCGCGTCGATGGCCCAGACCGGGAATTCGCCGAGATCCTCGACCCAGTCCATGGCCACCAGCTGCTCGACGTCGGGCGTCAAGCCCTTAGCCGGAAAATGCGACAGCAAAGCCAGCACGCGGCCGAGCAGACGATCGGGCTCGGCCGGAGCCAGGATGGAGTCTTCCAGTTCGCTCAGCATCCGCCGCGCCATGGCGGCTTGCCGGGCCGAAAGGGTCGCCGGTGGAAACCACGTTTCCTGAAGCCCTTCGAAACCGTTGTCGCCGAAGCGCGGGCGGTGTTCCAGGTGACCGGTGGTCAGGACCTCCCGCAACGCCTCCGGAAAGGCGGCGACGAGGAGCCGGGACCGCTCCGCCGGCGCCATCGTCGGATCGAAGGGCAGCGGGGAGCGCCCCGGCAGGGGCATCACAGCAACGGACATCGGGACCTCCTCAGAAACGGGGGCGGGTGTGGGACGGGGTGTTCCTGTCCTTCAGGCGGGCGTCCTTCAGGCGATCAGCGACGGCCATCCAGGCGTTGACGCGCTGTTCGGCCACGCTTTGGCGGGCGTGGCCGACACCGGGGATGGTGCCGGGAATGGTGCCGGGGATGGCGCCCGCAGCCGATGGGGCGGTTTTGTCCGCGGGGGCCTTGCCGGCCGCCGCGTCCTGGGACAGCCAAGCCCTCCAGGCGGCCGATATGTCGCGGTAGCGATAGCCGTGCGCCTGACAGCGCAGGACGAACCCCTCGACGTGCCGGCCGAGGTCGACGGTGCCGAACCGGCTTCGGGCCCAGGTGAAATCTCCGGCGGTGGGCATCCAATCCTCAGGAACATCGCGCACCGGCTGGCGCCCGCCCGAAGCGAGCGAGTCCGGAATCTGTTCGGGATGGAGCTGTTCCTGACTCGGTGTTGGACAGGGGGCGTTCGCCGGCGAGTCATCCCTGTCATGGTCCCGGACAGGGCGGGGCTGGGGCTGCGTCGCGGCCTCGTTCTGGGCGATGCGCAGCCGGTACAGGCAGGACAGCCGGGAGCCGTCGCGGCCGCGGCGGTGCTCGATGCCGACCAGCCCCATGTCGTCGAGACGCTGCAGGATGCGGTTGATGGTCGGGCGCGAGCGTTTCAGCTTTGCGGCAAGCGTCGACTGCGACGGCCAGCAGACGCCGTTCTCGTCGGCGAAGGTGGCGAGCGCCGCCAGGACCGCGAATCCGTCGGCGTCGAGATCGGGGTGGTCGAGCCACCAGGCGGGGATCTTTCCCCAACGGCTGGCGGTGTCGGTCGTGCTGGTCATCCGGGACTCCGGCAAAAGCGTGAAACCGGCATGGGCCGGCGGTCTTGCGGGCAGGATTCCCCGACGGCACCGGAGTCTCCAAAGCGCGCCCGTCTCCTATCGGCAGGTGGCGGGCGCGTTTGTGGTAGGTGTCAGGCGCGCTTGCGGAGGTCGCAGGCGCGTCTCATGCAGGCGGCAGGCGCGGACATGAAGGTCGCAGGCGCGGTTGACGGCGCGAATCGGGACGGGCTGAAACGCGCCTGCAACCTATCGAGTCGCCGCACCGGCGCGGAGCGCGCCCGTTCCTGTAGGTCACAGGCGCCTTTGGCGGCGTGTTGCTGTAGGACACAGGCGCGTTCGAATCGCCGGCGGCTATGAAGGCGTCAGGCGCGTTTCGAATCGCCGGATTCTCTAGGTGGCAGGCGCGTTCCGCGATTGCGGAGTGGCAGTAGGTGTCAGGCGCGCTCGAACCCGATGCCCCGGTTGCAGCCGGAGCAGGACTCCGGTCGGCTACGGTTGTGCCCCGGAGCCGTGACCGGTTGGCCGTCACCCGGCCTTGCCGAGGGACGGATGTCCGATTCGCAGCCAAGCCGGGCCGTCGTCCGACAAACGCGCCTGTGACCTACTGCTTGCGCGCCTGTCGCCTCCTGGAAGCGCGCCTGCCACCTACCGGATGCGCGCCTGCCACCTATGGAACCGTGCGCGACGTCGTTGCGTTGAACGGCGGAAGCGGCATAGGCTTGGTGTTCAGGATTGCGGAGAGGCACCAGATGTCGGGGCAGATCGTCGTCAAGCAGCGCCGTACGGAGACGCAGGGGCAGACTCTCCAGGGCACGCTGTTCGAGCACATCGACGCCACCACGGGCCGGCGGCACAGCGTCAACATGGTCTCCCTGTACGATCTGGCCCCGAAATACGTGTTCGACAGCCCCGAATCGAAAGCCAACGGACAGGCGGCGCACAACCTGGAGCCCAGGGACCCCGCGGCCCAGGATGACCGCCTGCCGATGATCCACCGCCAGTTCTCCTTCGCCGACCAGATCTACCACCTCACGGTCGTGCCGGCGCGCATCCAGCGCCGGGTGAAGGGCAGGGACGGCCGTTTCGTCCGCGATTCCAGCGGAGCCCACGTGGTGGAGGAGATCGACGCCTATCCGGGCGAGCGCGAACAGATCATCGAGGACGTGATCCGCAAGCTGGCCTCGGACCCGGCGCGCCTGTCGGTGGACAACGGGGAGGCGATCCTGCGCTTCTCCCTCTACGAGATCTGGCAGGAGCTGCGCTCCGTCCGGCACACCCTCAGCATTCCCGAGATCAAGGAGGCGCTGATGGTCATGCGGCGCTGCACGATTCAGATCGAGCGCCGCGGCCGCCGCAAGGTGATGATGGACTCCGGCATTTTCGCCGGTCTCGGGCTGCGGCAGCGTCCCAACGAGACGGACGACGCCGACGACGCGTCGATTCTCGATGACGAGAGCGGCGATGCGGAAACCTTCGTGCAGTTCAACATGATGCTGCGCGAGGCGATCCGCCGGGTCGACTGGCATTCGATCTCCTACGAAGCCCTGATGAAGATCCGCAACCCGTTCTCGCGCTGGCTGTTCAAGCGCATCGCCGAGACGTTGCGACAGGACCCCTCGCAGTCGGTCGTGCCGATCACCGCCCGCGACATCATCCGTGATTCCGGGATGGCGGAGTGGTCGCGATTCCGCGACATGCGGCTGCGGATTCACGATGTCGTCAAGGCGCTCGCCGATACGCAGATCGGGGCGCTCGACCGCATCGAGATCGAGGAGATCAAGGAAGGGCGGAAGTACGTCGACGTCGAGTACAACCTCTACCCCTCGCAGTCCTTCCTCGACCAGATCCGTCGCGCGGTGGCCGAGCGCTCGGTCAACGAGCGCGAACTCACCCTGGTGGTCAACAACGACGACCTCGATGAAGCCGGTCGTCCCAAGCGCTTCGTTCCCGTCACCCCGGAAACCGCCAGCCAGAGCCGCCGCCGCCGCCGGGCCGCGCTGCCGAAGGGGAGCGACGGGCAGATGCCTCTGCTGGACATCGTCAAGTAAGACCGGGGTCAAGTAAGAGCGGGTCGGGGTGGCGTCTTCCCGGCCCCGATCCGGCACAGGGTCAGGAGAGGCGGGGGTCGATGGCGCCCTGGTCCTTCCTGTCCGCGTAGCGCCGCATGTTTTCCGGATCGAAGATGACCTTGGCGGCTTCGCGGAAGGTCTCCTTCTCGTTCATGCCTTCCTCGTCGAAGAAGGACATCACGCGCTCGATGAACCACATCTGGTCGATCTGCAGCACCTGCGCGAGTTTCGGCGCGGTGTAGAGCGGCACGCGGGAGCGCTTCTTTTCGATCATGGTGATGAAGTTGGAATTCTTGTAACCAATGAGGCCGGCGAGTTGAACTTGCGATAGCCCCAGTTCCTCACGGCGTTCGCGAACGATGTCGCCCGGATGGGTGAGGTGCCTCAAGTCGGCCATAATTCTTGCTCTCATGGTTGGGTGCGCCTCAGTGAGCGCTTCGTAACTAAGTATGCGCTCAGGAGATACGCTTTCAACATCAAAAAGCGGTCTCCGGGGGACGTTGGCGCACAAATTGGCGGAAGCAGCCGTGGTGGCGCCGAAATGCCGTGTGGATGTCGAGAAACGCTACGCGCGATGCCGCTCGATCTCGGCAACGGCATGGTCGGCAAGCGCTGACAGGGCCTCGGTGGGGGCGCCGTCCTGCGCCTGCACGGACATGCCCTGGATCATCGCACCGACGAAGCGCGCGAGGGAGGCCGCATTGGTCTCCCCTTTCAACTGTCCCTCGGAAATGCCGCGCTCGATGCGCGCCCGGATGAGGTTGATCGTCGCAGTGCGCAGGCCGGCGACATGACGCGCCACGGGGTCGTTCTCCGTCGCGCAGGTCAGCACGGCCGTCGAAACCATGCAGCCATGCGGGCGGTCGCGTCTGGTGAAGTCCCGGGCCGAGTCCCGAAGGACCCGCGTCAGCGCGACCACGGCATCGCCCTCTTCCAGGGCCGCCGCCGTCGAAGCGCCGACGGTGGCCTGATACCACTCCAGCGCTTCGCGATAGAGATCGGCCTTCGAGGCAAAGGCGGCGTAAAGACTCTGCGGCGTGATGCCCATCGCCGCCGTCAGATCGGCGATGGAGGCGCCTTCATAGCCCAGCCGCCAGAAGGTGTCCGCGGCTTTGGCCAGCGCCTCGTCCCGGTCGAAGGCGCGCGGGCGGCCGCGCGGTCGCAGCGTCGGCGCGTTATTTTTCATAACGGTCACTCTGGAAATAGTCCCCGGACTGCGTTATTCAGGAGTGATCGCTCCATATATACGGGGTTTCACCGGCATGCGCATCCCCCTTGTCGCCGCTGCACTCGCCATCGCCAGTTCAGCCTTGGCCAGTCCAGACTTCGCCAGTCCGGCCTTGGCCCAACCGGCCAATGACCCCGCGATGGAGGCCCGCCTCGATCCGGTGATCGACAGAGCGTTGTCCGAGAAGCGGATTGTCGGCGCGGTCGTCCTGGTCGCGAAGGACGGCAGGATCGTCTATCGCCGCGCCGCCGGCCATGCCGACCGGGAAGCCGGCGTCAAAATGCGCGAGGACGCGATCTTCCGCCTGGCCTCCGTCACCAAGCCGTTTGTGACCGCGGCCGCCATGCGGCTTGTCGAGGACGGACGGCTGGACCTCGACGCGCCCGTCACACGCTGGCTGCCGGATTTCCGCCCCGCCTTGCCGGACGGCTCGACTCCGGCGATCACCATACGCCAGCTGCTGACCCACACATCGGGCCTGGGCTACGGCTTCCTCGAACCGGCGGACGGGCCGTATCACAGGCTGAACGTCTCGGACGGGCTCGACCAGCCGGGGCTTTCGCTGGCCGAGAACCTGACCCGCCTGTCGGCCGCTCCGTTGAATTTTGCGCCCGGCACAGGCTGGCGATATTCCCTCGGCATCGATGTGCTCGGCGGCGTTCTGGAAAAGGTCGAAGGGCGGAGCCTTTCCGACATCGTCCGCGACGACGTGACGGCGCCGCTCGGCATCGACGACACCGGCTTCTCGGTGCGCGACGTCTCCCGGCTTGCCAGAGCTTATGCGGACGGCAACCCGGAGCCGGTGGCGATGGCGGACGGGCAGGCCGTTCCGTTGATGGGGCTTGCCGCGACCTTCGCGCCGTCCCGGATTCTCGACCCCAAGTCCTACCCGTCGGGTGGTGCGGGCATGGCAGGGACGGCGCCGGATGTTCTTCGCTTTCTCGAAGCGATCCGCACCGGCGGTTCGCCGATCCTCAAACCCGAGACGGTCGCGCTGATGACCAGCGATCAGGTCGGCACGACGGCGAAGACGCAGGGGCCGGGGTGGGGCTTCGGCTATGGCTGGGCGGTTCTGGACGATCCGGCGCGGACGGGCACGCCGCAGGCCGCCGGGACGCTGCAATGGGGGGGCGCCTACGGACACTCCTGGTTCATCGATCGCCAGAACGGCCTCTCGGTCGTTGCCCTGACGAACACCGCGTTCGAAGGCATGGCCGGGGCGTTTCCGACCGAGGTCAGGAACGCCGTCTACAAGTAGCCCCGGCGCGAGGGGTGGCTGAACCGATCCGGGCGCCCCTCCCGCGTTTCCGGGAGCGCCGGAAACACGCTCCACCCAGGCGCGACGGGGCGCAAAATTTTCGCACCATTAAAGGGTGCAACACCGGCCGTTCTATGATAGGTTTCTATTCCTTGTGCAAGATACTTGTTCATAGAGAGGCTGAAAATTATGACTGTGAACCTTGAAGCCGCCTCAGCCACCCTCCCGGCCGTCATTGTCGAGGCCGTTCGCTTGCATCTGATCGCCGCCGGAGTGATCGCCCCGGACCACCCGTTCGACGCCGGATCGGCCCTGGACGGCGCTGACGAGACCGGCGTCAGCCTGGGGCACATGGCGCAGCAGATCGCCATCTTCGGTGCCGGTCTGTATGATTGAGCCGGCAGGGCGCGACGGTCGGGCCGCGCCCTTGTCCGTCGTTACGATGCGGGCGCCGATGCCGATGGCAGCGGTTGGTCGCTGCGCTGGCGCGCCCCGCGGAACCGGCGCCGGGCCAACAGGGCGAACAGGGCGCCCGTCGCCAGGGCGGTCAGGTCGATGCCGGCCACACCCCACAGCCCGCGCGCCAGCGTCACCCCGAGATGGGCGTTGCTGGTCAGGGCGTTCATCAGCGGCAGGGCGGCCCACAGAAGCGCCGCCACTGCCAGTTGCTCGCCCCAGGCGCGCTGGACGCCGCGCAGCGCCGGGTGCAGGGCCGTGAGAAACCACGCGGCGAAGAAGGCGAGGGCCTCGAAGGTCTCCCGGCTGGCCAGCCCGGCGGGCAGCAGCCGGTTGGCCCAGAAATAGGCGGCGATGGCGATGGGCAGCCCGACCATCACCGCCAGATTGGCGCCGTCGGCCAGACGCAGCCCGAAGGACGGGGTGGTCTCGCGCTTGCGCCGCTTGATGATCCAGTAGACCTGCCCGGTGCCGATCATTGCGGTGCCGGCCAGCCCGCACAGGATCATCGTCAGCCGCAGCGGCGTGTCGGCGAAGCGCATCATGTGCAGGCCGTAGGCGCCGGCCCGCGTCGCGGCGGCTCCGCCCATCCCCTCCCAGACCTCGCGCACCGCGCCGGTCGTGCCGTCGAACAGGATGGCTTCCGGCGTGATCACCACCCGGTCGGAATCGGTGCGCTTGACGAGGATGGCGGCGGCGGCGTCGCCCGGGTTGTCGATGACGATCCATCCCGGCCGCCCACCGTCCCACCGCCATGCCGCCTCCGCCAGCAGCGGTTCGATGGCGGTGAGGGGGGCGGCCCGTCCCGCGGCGGCCGGCGGCGGCGGTTCGGCGTAGACCGCCGTGTTGAAGGCCGCCGGCCGGTCGCCGAAGGCCGCCTGCAGGCCCCAGGGCATGTAGAGCAGCATCAGCGGCACCAGCCCGGTCACGGTGATCAGCGCGTGGTAGGGCAGCACGATGATGCCCAAGGCGTTGTGGACATCCATCCACAGCCGCGTGCGCGACCGTCCGGGGCGGAAGGCGAAGAAGTCCCAGAAGACCCGCCGGTGGATGACGAATCCGGTGATCAGCGCCACCAGCAGGGCCACCCCGGCGGCGCCGATCAGGTAACGCCCCACCAGGCCGGGAACGCGCAGGTCGAAGTGGAAGTAGTAGAGGAAGTCGCCGCCAAAGGTCGCCCGCGCCTGCACCGGGCGGCCGTCGTCCGGCTCCAACCACAGCTTGCGGAAGGCGGGCTGTATCCCGGGCGGGTTGTAGACGTAGACCTGGGTCGCGGTTCGCCGCTCGTCCGGCAGCGTGATCAGCCAGCGGCGGGCCTGCGGCGCCTCGCGCGACAGGGTGGCGATCGCCGCCGCAGCCGCGTCGGGGCTGTTGGTCGCTTCGACCCGCTCGGGCTGCATCCAGCGGGTGATCTCGAAGCGGGCGTAGGCGGTGGTTCCGGTCAGGAAGACGCAGAACAGCAGCCAGCCGACCACCAGCCCGCCCCAATTGTGCAGCCACGTCATCGACAGGCGGAAACTGCCGTTCATACCCCGGTTCCCGTCATGCTTTTCAACAGTGAGACCGCCGCCCAGATTGCCGCCGTCAGGCCGGCGGTCCAGGCCAGGGCGCGCCGGGCGCTGGCCGCGGCGAACACCAGCACCACGGTCAGGACGCAGGGCAGCAGCGCCGCCATGGTGGCGGTCAACACCGCCTCCGCCCGGTCCTGCACGGCCGGCAGCGCCAGGGACAGCGCCGCCGCCGTTCCCGCCGCCAGGGCGTAGCCGCCGCCGACGGCGGTCACGACCCGCAGCGCGATCTCGGTCTTCCGCGTCACCAGGAATACTTCAGCGAGCCGATCACGGTGCGGCGCAGGCCGTAATAGCAGTTGGTCGCCCGCGAGCAGGCCGCGACATACTCCTTGTCGAAGAGGTTGCTGGCGTTGATCGCCGCCTGAATGCCCTGAAGCTGCGGGTTCAGATAGGACAGGTCGTAGCGCAGGGCGGCGTCGACCAGCGTGTGCGCCGGCACCTTGAAGCTGTTGGCCGGATCGCCGTAGGTGAAGCCGACGTAGCGCAGGCCGAGCCCGCCGCCCAGGCCGGCCAGCGGGCCGTCCTGCACCGTGTAGTCGCCCCAGGCCGAGGCCGAATGGGTCGGCACGGCGACCGGCCGCTTGCCGCGGTCGGCGCCGTTGCTCTTCGTCACCTCGGCGTCGAGGAAGGTGTAGCTGGCCACCGCGTTCAGCCCGGCGGCGAGGCTGACGCGCGCCTCCGCCTCGAAGCCGCGGGAACGGACCTCGCCGGTCTGGATGTTGTAGTTGGTGTGCAGCGGGTCGGCGGTGGTGACGTTCTGCTGGGTGATGGTGAAGGCCGACAGGGTGAACAGGCTGCCGGAGCCCGGCGGCTCGTACTTCAGCCCGGCCTCGTACTGCTGGCCGGTGGTCGGCTCGAACGGGTTGCCGTAGAAGTCGCTGCCGGACGTCGGCTCGAAGGATTCCGAATAGCTGGCGTAGGGCGCTAAGCCGTTGTCGAACAGGTAGAGCGCGCCGACGCGGCCGGTGAAGGCGTCGTCCTGCTGCGACGCCCGCCCCTGGTTCAGCCGGTTGCGCTGCTGCGTCTCGGCCCAGTCCTTGCGCCCGCCCAGCAGGACGGCGAGCCCGCCCCACTTGATCTGGTCCTGGGCGTAGACGCCGGTCTGGGTGATGCGGGTGGCGGTGCTCTGGTAGATCGGCGGGGTGGCGATCGGCAGCCCGTAGACCGGGTTGAACAGGTCGAGGTTCGGCGCCGCCGCCTGCCCGCGCAGCGTGTCGCTCCTCAGCCGCTGATGGTCGACGCCGGCCAGCACGGTGTGGCGCAGCGGACCGGTGTCGACCTTCACCTGGACCTGATTGTCAACGGTCAGGTCGTAGGCGCGCTCGCGGGCCGAGAAGGTGGTGCGCCGCGTGGTGCGCTGGTCGGGCAGCAGGCCGGACGCGTAGACCTGCTTGAGGTCGAGGTCGTTGTGCAGGTAGCGGGCGTTCTGCCGCACCGTCCAGCGCTCGTCGAACCGGTGTTCGAAGCGATAGCCGACGCTCATGGTCTTGCGGTCCCAGGTGTTGAAGTTGGGATCGCCCGTGAAGAGCTTGGTCGGCAGCGTGCCGTTCGGGTTGGGCAGCACGGTGCCCTGGGCCGGCAGGTAGTTCAGCGGCGAATCGTCGTAATTGTCGCGCTGGTAGAGGCCGATCAGGGTCAGGCTGGTGTCGTCGGTCGGCCGGATGGTCACCGTCGGGGCGGCGGCCAGCCGGCGGCGCTCCGCGATGTCGGTCTGGGTGTCGGTGTCCAGCGCGACGCCGGCGAACCGGTAGGAGAGCCGGCCGTCGCCGGTCGCGTCGCCGCCGATGTCCAGCGCGGCCTGCTTGCGGCCCTGGTTGCCCGCCTGCAGCAGGATTTCATGCCGGGCGTCGGGGGAGGGCTGCTTGGTCACCATGTTGACCAGACCGCCGGGGCTGGTCTGGCCGAACAGCACCGAGGCCGGGCCCTTCAGCACCTCGACCCGCTCGAACAGGTACGGGTGGATGCCGGAGGTCAGGAAGCCGCTGCCCTTCAGCCGCAGCCCGTCGAGATACTCGTTGAAGGACACGCCGGTGGTGCCGTTGCCGCCGAAGCCGCGCACCGAGATGCCGTCGCCGCCGAAGGAGGAGGAGCCGCCGTTGCGGGCGGTGGTGACGCCGGAGGTGTAGTTCAGGACGTCGGCCAGACTGCGCGCCGCCTGGGCGTCCATCTGGTCGCGGGTGACGACGGAGATCGACTGCGGCGTTTCCAGGATCGGCGTGTCGGTCTTGGTGGCGGTGGCGCTCTGGCGGGCGGCGTAGCCCATGACCGGGCCGGTCGCCCGCTCGCGCGTGCCCTCGACGGTCACCGGGTCCAGCACCGTCTCGCCGGCTTGCTGCCGCGACAGCACGGCGCGGCCGGGGCCGGTCATCTGGTACGACACGCCGGTGCCGGACAGCAGGCGGCGCAGCGCCTCGTCGGCGCTCATGGTACCTGACACGCCGGGCGAGGACAGGCCGCGCGCGACCTCGGCCGGGAAGCCGACCTCCCAGCCGCTGGCCGCGCTGAAGGCGTTGAGAGCGGTGACCAGCCCCTGCGGGGCGATGTCGAAGCGCTGCCCCGTCACTTGCCCAGACGCTTGGGCCACCTGCCCGCCGGTCTTCGCCGACGCCGCCAGGGCGGTACTTCCCGCCGCCACACCCAAACCGGCCACCGCCGACGACAGCAGCGCCGCCCGCAGCAGGGCCGTCCCCCGACGCCCCCGCGCACCCCGATCCATCATCCCCGCACCCATCGTAACGCATTCCCCATGATCGCGACGTATCGACCGGCCGGAGCGCGCCGCTTATTGCAATTGCGACGCATTCCTAATGGCCGTGCCGACCTGACGTTCGGGGATCGTGAAAAGCGGAAATTTTTTTTGGAGAGGTTTCGTGGGTCGGAAAAGCCGGTGGACTCAGGGGCGCGGGCGCAGGATCAGCAGGGCGTCGGACACCCGCAGAGTCTCGGCCCGCACGAGCCCGGCTAGGGCCGTCGCCGTCCGCGCCGGATCGTCCAGCCGGTAATTTCCGGTGATCCGGCGGTCGGCGAGGGAGTCGGGAACCAGGATCAGCCCCGGATAATAGCGGTCCAGCTCATCCAGAACCTCGCCCAGGGGGCGGTCCTCGAAGACCAGCCGGCCATCGACCCAGCCGAGCGCCGCGGAGAGGTCGGCGGGGTGCTCCACGCCGACGCCCGACGCCGTGACCACCACCTCCTCGCCCGCACGCAGCCGAACGGCGGGGCCCCCGGGACGCGCGACGTCCACGGTGCCGTGGCGCACCGTTACCGTCACCCGGTCGTCGAGGTAACGGACGGCGAAGGCGGTGCCGACCACGGTCACCACGGCGGGACCGGCCGCGACCCGGAAGGGGCGGGCGGGGTCGGGCGTCACCTCGAAGAAGGCGGCCCCGCGCAGCAACCGGGTCCGCCGCTCGCCCCCCTCGACGTCGGTGGCGAGCGCCGTTCCGGTGTCCATCAGCACCCGCGATCCGTCGGCCAATTGCAGACGCTCCTGCACGCCGGTTGCGGTGCGGTGGTCGGCCTGCAGGCGCAGCGGCAGGTCGGCGGCCAGCCCCAGCCCGACCGCCACCAGGAGTCCCGCCGCCCACGCCATCGCCCGGCGCGCCAGCGGCCGGGAACGGCGTGGCTGCCGGAGCGGAACGGCGGGCGCTTGGCGGCGTGGCGGGCTGTCAGGAACCGTTGTGGCCGAAATCGCTGTTGCCACCAGCGCTTCGGTGAGGAGGGGCGAGGCCCACATGTCCTGCGCCAGCGCCCAGGCGCGGGCGTTGCGGGGATCGGCGGCGCACCAGTCGGCGCAGGCCCGCCGGCACTCGTCGCCCGCGTCCTCCGCCTGCAGACGGATGAACCAGTCGAGCGCCTGCTCCAGCGGTAAGGAGGGGTCGGTGTCGTCAGGCATGGGGCCGGGCATGGGGGTCGCGGGTGGTGCCGTCACGGTTTGTCTCTTTGTAAGACGTTCGGGCCGGCGGAAACCCGCAATCCTTCCCGGTCAAGCCGGGCGAACACCTCCAGACAGGCCAGCAGGGCGGCCTTCAGGTCCTTCTGCACGGTGCTGACCGAGACGTCGAGCCGCTCGGCGATCTGCGCGTGGGACAGCCCCTCCATCCGGTTCAGCAGAAGAATGCGGCGCTGCCGCTCGGACAGGGTCGCCAGCGCGGCGTTCATCCGGGCCAGCCGCTGGCGGTCGCCGGCCTGGGTTTCCGGGGAGGGCAGGGGGGCGGCAACCTCCTCCACGCCTTCGACGGTGGTGTCCTGCACGACCACCCCGGCGAGCCTGCGCTCCCGCCGCAGATGGTCGAAGGCCAGATTGCGCGCCGTCTGGAACAGGAAGGGCAGGGGATGATCCACCGGCCGGTCGCGTTCCGCCGCCCTCACCTTGAGATAGGCCTCGTGCGCCAGATCCTCGGCAGTGGCGGCGCTGCCAACCATGCGGGAGAGCAGGCGGACCAGCGTGCTCCGGTGTCCCATGAACAGAGCGTCGAGCGACGGCTTGGCGGTGTCAGCCATGCACCACCGGACCGGGAACCGGCGCCTTCACGCGGTGCGGATCGGGCCTGCGATGCTGATCGGGCATGGCGTCGCCCCGTTGCTCCACGGAAAAGCGGCGTGGCCGCGCCATGACCGGCTCATGGCGGCGGCAATATACTTAGAATGCGTATCATTCGCAATGATATGTTCCGCTGGGGACCCGCCGTGCGCCGGGGCACGGCGGGTCCCGGCGGGCGTCAGCGGGCCAGTTCGAAGCGGATCGGCTGCGCGCCCTGCCACAGGGTGCGCTTGCCGAGTTCGGCCAGATTCTCCAGCCCTTCGGTGATGGTGATGAAGTGGTTGCCGGCGAGCTGGCCCATCTTGCTGGAGAACTGGACGCCGCCGTAGGCCAGCAGGATCTCGGTCTCGCTGATGCCGCCCGGATAGAGGATGATCTGGCCCGGCGCCGGGTGGCTGGTGTGGTTCTCGTAACCGAGGCCGAAATCGGTGTCGCCCAGCGGAATCCACACGCCTTCGCCGCTCCAGCGGACATGGACGATCTGGCCCTCGTAGGGCAGCAGGCTGCGGAACTTGGCGCAGGTCTTCGGCGCCGCCGCCGACTCGAAGCGGGCGCCGAAGGTGAAGGGGCCGGCGGTGATGGTCAGGGCGTCCATGGTGTGGCGGTCCTCATTTCTTGGTTTCTCATAGGCCCCACCCTAAACCCTCTCCGGCCCGGTGGGGGAGGGGCAGGGTGGGGGGAATGTGCTTTCTCAGACCGCGGCCACCTTCGGCCGGGCCAGATCCGGCGTGTCGCAGCGCAGGAAGGCGCCGCGGCCGGGCTGCGCCACGCAGGTGCCGCCCTCCACCACGACTTCGCCGCGCGACAGCACGGTCTCCGGCCAGCCGGTCACCTCCAGCCCCTCGTAGGGGGTGTAGTCGACGTTGTGGTGCAGCATGGCGTTGGTGATGGTGACCTTGCGGTCCGGGTCGTAGATCACGATGTCGGCGTCGGCGCCAATGGCGAGGCTGCCCTTGCGCGGGTGCAGGCCGTACATCTTGGCCGGGTTGGTCGAGGACAGCTCGACGAAGCGCTGGAGGCTGATGCGGCCCTTCTTGACGCCTTCCGAGAACAGGATCGGCAGCCGCGTCTCGATGCCCGGAACGCCGTTGGGGATCCAGTTGAAGGGCGTGTTGGCGCCGTGCAGCATCTTGCCCTTGGGGTCCTGGTAGCGGAACGGCGCGTGATCGGACGACACGATGTGGAAGGTGCCGCCGGCCAGCGCGTCCCAGACCGCCGCCTGGTTGGCCTTGTCGCGCGGCGGCGGGCTGCAGATGCACTTGGCCCCCTCCATGCCATGGCCGTGCAGGTCGTGCTCGGTCAGCACCATGTATTGCGGGCAGGTCTCGGCGTAGATGCGCATGCCGCGGCCCTGCGCCCAATGGATCTGCTCGATCGCCTCGCGGCCTGAGACATGGACGATCAGGATCGGCACGTCGGCCAGTTCCGCCATGGCGATGGCGCGGTGGGTTGCCTCGCGCTCCACCAGCATCGGCCGGGAATCGGCGTGGTAGCGCGGCGCGGTGTGGCCGGCGGCGAGCAGCTTGTCGGTCAGCCAGCCGATGAAGTCGGCGTTCTCGGCGTGGATCATCGCCATGGCGCCGTCGCGCCGGGCGACGCTCAGCAGCTCCAGCACCTGCCGGTCGTTCAGCTTCATGTCGTCGTAGGTCATGTAGATCTTGAACGACGTGTAGCCGTCATGGATCAGCGCCGGCAGGTCCTGGCCGAGAAGCTGGTCGGTCGGATCGCTGACGATGAGGTGGAAGGCGTAGTCGATCACCGCCTTGCCGTCGGCCCGCCGGTGGTAGTCGGTCACCGCGTCGCGCAGCGACTGGCCCTTGAACTGGCAGGCGAAGGGGATGACCGTCGTGGTGCCGCCGCAGGCCGCCGAGCGCGTGCCGGTCTCGAAATCGTCGGCCGACTGCGAGCCGTCGCTGGTCGGCTGGTCGAGGTGGCAATGGCCGTCGACGCCGCCGGGCAGCACCAGCTTGCCGGTCGCGTCGATCTCGCGGGCGCCCGGCCCCAGCCCGGTGCCGATGGCGGCGATGCGGCCGCCGATCACGCCGAGGTCGGCGGCGAACACGTCGGACGCGGTGGCCAGCGTGCCATGGCGGATCACGGTGTCGAACTGCGGCATGGAACTCTCCCTCGGTCCCGAAGGACGGGTTTTGCGGTTGCTGGTTTATACCGTCGCGACTGCGGCGGCGCGCCCACATGGGCGCGGAAAAGCCTGCGTGGCGTTTGAACGCAATACGACACGCCAATTCATTGGCGTGTCGGTACTACAAAAAATAGCCGCCCGGATTGGCCTCGGCGGCGATGGCGCGGCGGGCGTCGTCCTGGAGGTTGCGCAGATGCGCCAGCATGGCGGCCTTGGCGGCGGCCACATCGCGCCGCTCGACCGCCTCCAGCACCGCCCGGTGCTCCGTGTCGATCTCGCCCTTGCGGTGGAAGCTGCTGGAGATGCGGAACAGACGGGCGACCACCCGCATGCGCGTGATGGTCTCGGCCAGCGTCGCGTTGCCGCTGACGCGGGCGAAGAAGCTGTGGAAATGGTTGTCGTAGAGCCAGTGCTGCATGTCGTCCTCGCCGCCGTCCAGCGATTCGAGCCCGCGCCGCAGCTCGGCGAGGTCGGCGTCGCCGACCAGCGGCACCGCCGTCTCGATGGCGTGGCACTCCAGCAGCTCGCGCATCTGCATGCATTCGAAGAACTCGCGGGCCGAGACGACGCGGACGCGGTAGCTGCGCTCGCTGGTGCGCTCCAGCAGCCCCTCGCCGACCAGCCGGACCAGCGCCTCGCGCATCGGCGTGCGCGACACGCTCAGCCGCTCGGCCAGCCGTCCCTCCGGCACCTCGGCGCCGCCGGGGATCTGGCGGCTGAGGATCAGCTCGCGCAGATGCCCGTAGGTCTGGTCGCCGAGGTTGGCGGGCCGGGGGAACAGCGGGTCGGCCGGGGGAGGGGTCATGACCGGAGCCTCACTGGCCGTCGACGATCGCGATGTTGCGGTAGGCGCGGCCGAAATGGCGCTCGATGCGGCGCTGGACGATGTCCCACAGCGAGGTCATCAGCAGATAGTAGAGGGCGGCCACCGTGAACAGCTCCAGCACCATGAAGCGCTCCTGGATGAGCAGCTGGGTGCTGCGCAGCAGCTCCTCCATCGAGATGACGGAGGTGACCGAGGTCGTCTTCAGCAGCCCGTTCACGCTGTTGCCGAGCGCCGGGATGATGATGCGGATGGCCTGCGGCAGCACGATGTAGATCATCACCTGGGCCGAGTTCAGGCCGAGCGCGCGGCCGGCGTTGCTCTGCCCGGCGGCGACGCCGAGGATGCCGCCGCGAATGATCTCGGCCAGATAGGCGGCCTCGTTCAGGATCAGGCCGATCAGCGCGGATTCCGTCACCGACAGCTTGATGCCGATCTGCGGCAGGCCGGTGTAGATGATGATGAGCTGGACCAGCAGCGGCGTGCCGCGGAACACCCAGATGTAGGCCTGCGCCGCCGCCGATACCCAGCGGTAGGGCGACAGCCGCAGCAGCGCCAGCAGGCAGCCGACCACGAGACCGCCGGCGATGCCCGCCAGCGTCAGCCACAGGGTCGTGATCGCTCCGCTGAGCAGATACCCGTTGAACAGGTAGTCGAAGAAGCCGTCCCAGTTCCAGCCGCTGGTCATTCCATCAACCTCTCGTTCTTATCCGCTGCGCGGGCGGCGGCCGGGACGAGCCCCGCCGCCGCCCGCACCCACTCACATGCCGGGGCCGTTGACCTTGAAGGCGCCGTCGTTGGGCAGCAGGCCGTACTCCTCCATCAGGGCCTTGTAGGAGCCGTCCTTCTGCATGTCGTTGAGGACGGCCACCACGGCCTCGCTCAGCGGCTTGCTCTTCATCGCCAGGGCGACGGGGGTCGGGAACAGGCCGTGCAGGGCGCGGTCGAAGTCGCCGCGCTTGCTGTATTCGGTCGCCGTCGGGTCGATGGCCACCGACGCCTCGGTCTGGCCGGCGCGCAGCGCCTGATAGGCCGTGGCGAAGTTGTCGAAGGTCTTGATCTCGATCGGCTTCAGACCCTTGGCGACAATCATCTTGTCGAGTTCGCGCAGCTTGCGCTCCTCGAAGCCGCCCAGCTCGACGCCGACCGGGCGGCCCGACAGGTCCTCCGGCTTGGTGATCTTCAGCGGGTTGCCCTTGGACACCGAGATGCTGATCGCCTGGGATTCATAGTTGATCATCGGCATCATCTTGGCCCGCTCCTCGGTCCAGAAGATGCCGGTGTTGATGAGGTCCCAGCGGCCGGCCTGGAGGCCGGGGATCATCGCCGAGAACTCGATGCGGACATATTCCGGGGTCAGGCAGAGCCGCTTGGCGATCTCGTTGCCCAGCGTGATGCGCATTCCCTTCAGCTGGCCGTTGGAGTCGACGAACTGCATCGGCGGCAGGGTCGGGTTGGTCGACATCACCAGCGTGCCGGGCTTGACCAGCTCGGAATCGGCCACCGCCGGCTTGCAGGCGGTTTGGGCAGCGGCCGGCAGCGTGAACAGGGTCAGGCCGGCGGCGATCAGCAGCGTACGAATGGTCATCGTGGTCACCTTCTCTCGTGTTCAGGCGAAGTGATCAGGCGAGGGAGTTGATCAGCCCGTAAGCCGCCAGATCGGCGCGCAGGGCCTCGGCATCGCCCGCCGGCAGCGGCAGGCGCGGCGCGCGCGGGTCGCCCACGGCCAGGCCCATCATGCCCAGCCCGGTCTTCGACGCGGCGACGTAGCGGTGGCCGCCGACCCAGCGGACGATCGGCAGCATCTTCTTGTAGAGCGCCAGCGCCTGGTCCTTGTCGTTGTGGTCGGCCACCAGCTCGAACAGCCGGGCCGAATCGCGCGGGATCAGGTTGGAGCAGACGGCGACCCAGCCCTGGGCGCCGAGCCAGAAGGATTCGTAGCCGAGGATGCCGGCGAACACCGTCATGCGGTCGCCGCACAGCTCGATGATGTCGCGGACCCGCGTCACCTCCAGCGTCGATTCCTTGATGTAGAGCACGTTGTCGATCTCGCTCAGCCGCGCGACGATCGGCGGGGTGAGGTCGACGTTGGCGGTCGCCGGGTTGTTGTAGATCATCACCGGCAGCGAGATCGCCTCGCCGATGCGGCGGTAATGCTCGAACAGCTCGTCGGGGGTGGGGGAGCTGTAATAGGGCGGGATCACCATGATCCCGTCGGCGCCCATCCGCTCCGCTTCCTTGGCGTGGGCGACGGCGTCGCGGGTCCATTCGGCGCCGGTGCCGATCAGCACCGGCACGCGGCCCGCCGACTCCTGCACGCAGATCTCGATGACCTGGGCCCGCTCCTCCGGGGTCATCGACAGGAACTCGCCGGTGCTGCCGAGCGGGATCAGCCCGTGGATGCCCTGCTCGATCTGCCAGTTCACCAGCTTCTTGAGGGCCGGAACGTCCACCGCACCACCGTCGGCGGTGAAGGGGGTGATGAGAACCGTGTAGGTGCCGCGCAATGCCGTCATGGGTTCCCCCAAGCTCCTGCCTAATTTTTGACCTTGCCTAAATACTACTCGTATACTATCTGTATACAGGAATCCAGCGCATTTTGACGCACCCTCGAAATGCCGCTTTCCACCGCAATCCGGACACAGCCGCCCGCCCATGCGCCTCGAACATCCAAGCGTCCGCCGCGACGGCGCCCTCATCGAGATCACCTACGATGGCGAGCGGATTCCCGCGCTGGCCGGGGAGACCGTGGCGGCCGCCCTGGCGGCGCACGGCGTCGCCGCCTACCGCCACACCCGCGGCGGCGGGCGGCGCGGCCTCTATTGCGGGATGGGCGCCTGTTTTGAGTGTCTGGTGACGGTGGACGGCAAGGCCAGCCAGCGCGCCTGCCTGACCAAGGTGGCCGAGGGGCAGGTCGTCCGTTCGCAGCCGCCGGCCGGCACCACCGCCGATCCGCTGGCCCCGCTGGTGCCGCCGCCGCAGGGTGCGGCACCGGAGGAGCGGACGCCCGACCTGTTGGTGCTCGGCGCCGGCCCGGCCGGTCTGGCGGCGGCGGAAGCGGCGGCGCGGCGCGGCGCCGAGGTGGTCGTGCTCGACGAGCGGCCGCAGAGCGGCGGCCAGTATTTCAAGCCGCTGGCCCCCTCGCACCACGCCGACCGACCGACCGACCGCCAGTTCCGCGCCGGCCGCGCCCTGGTCGATGCGGCGCGGCTGGCCGGCGCGACGATCGTCCAGGAGGCGACGGTGTGGGGCGCCCACGCCCCCGACGAGGTCGTTGCCGTCGTCGCCGGGCGCGAGACCGTCTACCGGCCGCGCCGGCTGGTGATCGCCAGCGGCGCCTACGAGCGGCCGGCGCCCTTCGCCGGTTGGACGCTGCCCGGCGTGATGACCACCGGGGCCGGGCAGACCCTGGCGCGCGCCTACCGGGTGGCGCCCGGCCGGCGGGTGGTGATCGCCGGCAACGGCCCGCTCAACCTGCAACTGGCCTGCGAGTTGGTGGAGGGCGGCGTCACGGTGGCCGCCGTGCTGGAAAGCGCGCCGCGCCCGTCGCCCGCCCAGTGGCGCGCCCTGTGGACGGCCGTGCGGTCGGCCCCCAGCCTGATCGGCGACGGCGCCCGCTATCTGCTGCGGCTGCGGCGCGCCGGGGTGCCGGTGCTGTGGTCGCACGGGATCGTTGCCGCTGAGGGCGCAGCGGAGGGTACGGAGCGTCTGGAGCGTGTGCGCTACGCCCCGCTCGGCGCCGACGGCGCGCCGCGGCTGGGCGAGTCCGTCACCGTTGCCGCCGACGCGCTGTGCCTGGGCTATGGCTTCATCCCCTCCACCGAGATCGCCCGCGCGCTCGGCTGCGCCCATCGGCTGGTCGACCGCCATCTCGGCTACCTCGCCACCGAGACGGCGGAGGACGGTGCCACCAGCCTGCCCGGCGTCTTCGCGGTCGGCGACGGCGTCGATCTCGGCGGGTCGAAGGTGGCGCAGGCGCGCGGAACCCTCGCCGGGATCGCCGCCGCCACCCAGCTCGGCTTCGCCGACACCGACCCGGAGCAGGCCCGGCGGGCGCGGACCGACCTGCGGCGGGCCGAAGGCTTCCAGGCCGCGCTGTGGTCGATCTATCAGGCGCCGCCGCCGCGCCTCGACGCCGTGCCGGACGAGGCGATGCTGTGCCGCTGCGAGGAGGTCACCTTCGGTCAGGTCCGCGCCGAGATCGCCGCCGGCCATGACAGCCTCGCCGCGCTGAAGCGCAACACCCGGCTCGGCATGGGCCGGTGCCAGGGCCGCTATTGCTCCGCCACCGCCGCCCTGCTGCTGGAGCAGGCCACCGGCCGGCCGCGCGCCGCCGACCAGTATCTGGCGCCGCGCCTGCCGGCCAAGCCGACCCCGGCCGGCGCCTTCGCCTTCGAGAAGCCGGAATGGGGCGGCCACCAGCGCGCCATCACCCCCAACCTCGCCCGCCCGCTGGAGGACGGCCCGCTGCCCGACCAGGAGGCCGAGATCCTGATTGTCGGCGGCGGCGTGGTCGGCGCCTGCCTCGCCTATTACCTGACCCAGGCCGGCCGCGACGTGCTGGTGGTCGAGCGCGGCGACACCAACCTGCAGGCGTCGGGGGCCAACGCCGGCAGCCTGCATGTCCAGCTGCTGTCCTTCGACTTCGGCGCCAAGGCCGAGGCGGGCGGCGGCCCGGCGGCGGCGACGCTGGCGCTCGGCCCGCGCTCCATCGCGCTGTGGCGCGACCTGGAGCGCGCCTGTGGCGCCGACTTCGAGCTGGCTGTCACCGGCGGCCTGATGGTCGCCGACAGCCCGGCCGGCATGGAGTTCCTGCGCGCCAAGGCGGCGCTGGAGCGGCGGTACGGCGTCGAGAACGCCATCATCGACGCGGCCGAACTGCGCCGCCTCGCCCCCGCCTTGTCGCACGAGCTGGTCGGCGCCGAATACGCCCCTCAGGAGGGCAAGATCAACCCGCTGCGCGCGACCTACGCCGTGCTGGAGCAGGCGCGCCGCCAGGGCGCCCGCTTCCTGCGCGGGGTCAACGTCACCGGCATCGCCGCGGCACCCGCGGTCGAGGGCGGCGGCTGGCGGGTGGAAACCCCGCGCTGCCGCATCCGCGCCAAGCAGATCATCAACGCCAGCGGCCCCTGGGCGCGCGAGACCGGGCGGCTGGTCGGCATCGACGTGCCGGTGCACAGCGCGCCCTTGCAGATGATCGTCACCGAGCCGGCGCCCAAGCTGGTCAGCCAGCTCGTCGCCCACGCCGACCGCCATCTCAGCCTGAAGCAGGCGGTCACCGGCGGGCTGATCATCGGCGGCGCCTGGACCGCCGTCTTCGACCCGGCGCGCCGCTTCAACACGGTGTCGCGCTCCAGCATTGAGGGCAACCTGTGGGTCGCCCGCCATGTGCTGCCGCAGATCGCCGGGCTGCATGTGGTGCGCGCCTGGGCGGCGATGAACATCAACATCGACGGCGCGCCGATCATCGGCCCGGTGTCCGGCCTGCCCGGCTTCTTCAACACGGTGACGTCGAACGGCTACACGCTGGCCCCGGTCGTCGCCCGCATGACCGCCGACCTGCTGCTGGACGGCCGCACCGACATCGACCCGACGCCCTTCCTGCTCGACCGGTTCCGCTGAGCGCCCCTTCCCATCCAACGCCCGGCGCCGCAGCGGCGCCGCCCATCCGCAAGAGAAGCCGCATGATCGCCATCGAGAACGTCAGCAAGCACTACGGCACCTTCCAGGTCCTGAAGAACTGCACGACCACCGTGCGGAAGGGGGAGGTCGTGGTGGTCTGCGGCCCCTCCGGCTCGGGAAAGTCGACGCTGATCAAGTGCGTCAACGGGCTGGAGCCCTTCCAGTCCGGCCGCATCCAGGTGGACGGCATCGACGTCGGCGGGCGGAGCACCAACATGACGGCGCTGCGCGCCCGCGTCGGCATGGTGTTCCAGAATTTCGAGCTGTTCCCCCACCTGACCATCATGCAGAACCTGACCCTGTCGCAGCGCAAGGTGTTGGGCCGCGCGACGGCGGAGGCCGAGGCCAAGGGCGAGGCGCTGCTGACGCGGGTCGGGCTGGGCAATCAGGCGCACAAATATCCCGGCCAGCTCTCCGGCGGTCAGCAGCAGCGCGTCGCCATCGCTCGCGCGCTGGCGATGGACCCGATCGCCATCCTGTTCGACGAGCCGACCTCGGCGCTCGACCCGGAGATGATCAACGAGGTGCTCGACGTCATGGTCGAACTGGCCAACGAGGGCATGACGATGATCTGCGTCACCCACGAGATGGGCTTCGCCCGCAAGGTCGCCCACCGGGTGATCTTCATGGACCATGGCAGCATCATCGAGGATTGCACCAAGGCCGAGTTCTTCGAAACCCAGCGCTCGGAGCGCGCCACCCAGTTCCTCGCCAAGATCCTCCAGCATTGAGAAGGGCACAGCGCCGCATCCCGCCATCCGGACGGATCGTCGAGAAGCTTTGCAGGACAACGATTCGTCTGCTTTGTTAGAGAGAAATCATCGTCAGGTGGCAGGACTTGGTATGAGCACGGACATGGACGGCCCGAAAACCGCGAGCCCGGCAACCGCCGGCGTGAATCTGGCGAGCATGGCCTACCGGACCATCCTGGAGATGATCCTCGACCGCCGCATCCCCAGCGGCGAGGTGATCGTCGAGGACCGGCTGGCCACCGCGCTCAGCATCTCGCGCACGCCGATCCGCGAGGCGCTGGTCCGGCTGGCCAGCGAGGGGCTGATCCGCAAGGAGTTCAACCGCCCCTACCGGGTGCGCGAGGTCTCCAACCGCGAATATTTCCAGAGCATGCGCCTGCGCGAGATCCTGGAGGGGGAGGCGATCGCCGCCGCCGCGTCGCGGATCGACCCGGTCCGCCTGCAGGCGGTGAAGGCCGAGATGCTGCGGCTGCGCGACGAGCCCAAGATCCGCTTCGAGGACCATTGGGCGGCCGATGAGGAACTGCACACCTTGATCGCCGAGGCGTCCGGCAACGCCGTGCTGGCGCAGATCATCCGCGACCTGCGGGTGACCACCCGCCTGTTCGAGCTGTCCGGCCTGCCGTCGCGCATCCGTCCCGACTGCGACGAGCATCTCGACGTCATCTCTGCCCTGGAGACCGGCGACCCGGCGCAGGCGCGCGCCGCCATGGAGGGGCACATCCGCAGCCTCGCCAAGGACGTGCTCGGCGAGATCGCCAAGAGCTGAGAAGCGTCAGGCCCCGTCGGCCTCGCGGAAGGCCGCGCTGAGGTCGCCGTAGAGGCGGCGGAACAGGCGGCGGCGCGGTGCCAAGGCAGCGGCCAGGGCCGGGTCCGGCTCCACGGTGTGGCGGATCTCCAGGGGTCGGCACACGGTTTCCGGGTCCTCGCCCGTCACGGCGAGGCGCGCCAGACGGGCCGCCCCGAAGGCCGGTCCGACCTCGCCCCCCGCCGGGTAGTCGAGCGGCCGGGCGAGCGCGCTGGCCAGGATGCGGCCCCACAGGGCGCTGCGCGCGCCGCCGCCGATCACCAGGAACCGCTCGACGCGCCCGCCGGCCTCTTCCAGGGCGTCCAGCCCGTCGGCGAAGGCGAAGGCCACGCCCTCCAGCACCGCGCGGGCGAGCGCCCCGCGGTCGGTGTCGTGGGTCAGGCCGAAGACGACGCCCTTGGCGTGGGGGTCGTTGTGCGGCGTGCGCTCCCCCGACAGGTAGGGCAGGAAGACCGGGGCGTTGGAGTCGCCGCCATACGCTTCGGCCTCGCGCAGCAGCGCCGCCTCGTCCGCAGCGCCGGTCAGACGGGCGGCGAAGGACAGGCAGCTCGCCGCGCTCAGCATCACCGACATCTGGTGCCAGCGGCCGGGCAGGGCGTGGCAGAAGGCGTGCACCCCGCGCTCGGGGTTGGGGGCGAAGCGGTCGCCGCTGACGAACAGCACGCCCGAGGTGCCCAGCGACAGGAAGGCGCTGCCCGGCGCCACCACCCCTACCCCCACGGCTCCGGCCGCGTTGTCCCCGGCCCCGGCCGCCACCACGGTTCCCGCCGGAACGCCCCAGTCGGCGGCAACCTCCGCCCGCAGCGCGCCGGTCGGCTGGCATCCTTCGTACAGTTTCGGCATGTGCGCCTCGCCGAGCCCCGTGGCGGCCAGCAGCTCGTCCGACCACGCGCGCCGGCCGACGTCGAGCCACAGCGTGCCGGCGGAATCCGAGAGGTCCGACGCGTGGTCGCCGGTTATGCGCAGGCGCAGCCAGTCCTTGGGCAGCAGCACCTTGGCGACCTCCTTGAACCGCTCCGGCTCGTGCGCCGCGACCCACAGCAGCTTGGGCGCGGTGAAGCCGGGCATGGCGCGGTTGCCGGCGATGGCGCGCAGGTTGGGGGCGCGGCGCTCCAGCTCCGCGCATTCGGCGCCGCTGCGCCCGTCGTTCCACAGGATGGCCGGGCGCAGCACGCGGTCGCCGTTGTCGAGCAGGGTCGCCCCGTGCATCTGCCCCGACAGCCCGATCCCCCGCACCGCCGCCATCGCGGCGGGATAAGCGGCGCGCAGGCCGGCGACGGCGCGCCCGGTGGCGGCCCACCAGTCCTCCGGGTCCTGCTCCGACCACAGCGGGTGCGGGCGGCTGACCTCCAACGGCGCGGTGGACTGGCCGACGAGGCGTTGCGCCGCGTCGACCAGCACCGCCTTGACGCCGGACGTCCCCAGGTCGATGCCGAGATACATGGACCCTCCCCCCAATCAGCCGGCAGCCTCAGACGAGGCGGTTCACCAGATTCTCCAGCATCTCCTGCCGGCCTGACCGTGGCCGGGGATCGAGACCGAGGCCGGCGTCCGCCGCGCCGGCCAGATCCAGCCCGCCGAGGAGCTTTTGCCCGAGATCGCTCTTCCAACCGGCGTAGCGCTCCGCGCGCAGGCTGCGCAGCCGGCCGTCCTCGACGAGGCGCGCCCCGGCGAGCAGCGCGCGGGCCAGCGTGTCGATGCCGCCGACATGGGCGTGCAGCAGGTCGTCCGGCTCGACGCTCTGGCGCCGGATCTTGGCGTCGAAGTTGAAGCCGCCATTGGTGAAGCCGCCGGCTTCCAGGATGCGCGCCATGGGCAGCGCCAGCTCCACATGGTCGTTGGGGAACTGGTCGGTGTCCCAACCGTTCTGCGGGTCGCCCCGGTTCATGTCGATGGAGCCGAAGACGCCCAGCGCCAGCGCCGTCGCCACCTCATGCTCGAAGCTGTGGCCGGCCAGGGTGGCGTGGTTCACCTCGATGTTGACGGCGACCTCCGTCTCCAGCCCGTAGCGCTTCAGGAAGCCGTAGACCGTCGCCACATCGTGGTCGTACTGGTGCTTGGTCGGCTCCATGGGCTTGGGCTCGATCAGGATGGTGCCGGTGAAGCCGATCTTGTGCTTGTGCTCGACCACCATCGTCAGGAAGCGGCCGAGCTGGTCCAGCTCGCGCGCCATGTCGGTGTTGAGCAGCGTGTCGTAGCCCTCGCGCCCACCCCACAGCACGTAATTGACGCCGCCCAGCCGGTGCGTCGCCTCCAGCGCGTCGCGCACCTGGGCCGCGGCGCAGGCAAAGACTTCCGGGTCGGGGTTGGTGGCCGCGCCGGCCATGTAGCGGGGGTGGGAGAACAGGTTGGCGGTGCCCCACAGCAGCTTGACGCCGCTGCGCTCGATGCAGCCCTGCAACCGCTCGGTCAGGCGGGCGAAGGTGGCCTGGGTTTCCCGCAGCGAGCCCAACTCGGGCGCCACGTCGCGGTCGTGGAAGGTGAAGAAGGGCGCGCCGAGCTTTTCGAACAGCTCGAACGCCACGTCCATCTTCGCCTCGGCCAGCGCCACCGGATCGCCGCTGCCCATCCAGGGCCGGTCCAGCGTGCCGCCACCGAAGGGATCGGAGCCGGGCCAGCAGAAGCTGTGCCAATAGCAGACGGCGACGCGCAGGTGATCGGCCATGCGCTTGCCCAGGACCATGCGGTCGGGGTCGTACCAGCGGTAGGCGAGCGGGGTGTCGCTGTCCGGCCCCTCGTAGCGGATGCGCTCGACGCCGGTGAAATAGGCTTCGGTCATGGCAAGTCCTTTCAAATCTCGACCCAGGCGGCGTCCCGGTGGCTCGATTCCACGGCGGCGTGGATGAAGCGCACGCCGCGCACGCCGTCCCGGACGGTGGGGACGAGCGCCGCCTGCTCACCGGCGGCGGCACCGCCCATGCGGGCGACGATCAGGTCGGCGGCATCGCGGTAGATCTGGGCGAAGCCCTCCAGATAGCCTTCGGGATGGCCCGACGGGATGCGCGTGGCGTGCGCCGCCGCTCCGTCCGATCCGGGGCCGCCGCGGGTGATGGTGCGCGGCGGCTCGCCGAGCGGGCTGAAGCGCAGGTGGTTCGGCTGCTCCTGGAACCACTCCAGCCCGCCCTTGTCGCCGTAGACGCGCAGGCGCAGCCCATTCTCATGGCCGGGCGCCACTTGGCTGGCCCACAGCATGCCCCGCGCGCCGTTGCCGAAGCGCAGCATCATGTGCGCGTTGTCGTCGAGCCGGCGGCCCTCCACGAAGGCCGTCAGGTCGGCGGCGAGCCGCGTGCAGCGCAGGCCGGTGACGAACTCCGCCAGCTGGAAGGCGTGGGTGCCGATGTCGCCGACGCAGCCGGCGATGCCGCTGCGCGCCGGGTCGGTCCGCCATTCCGCCTGCTTCTGCCCGCTCTCTTCCAGCCGGGTGCTCAGCCAGTCCTGCGGGTATTCGACCTGCACGACGCGGAGGACGCCGAGATCGCCGGCCGCCACCATGGCGCGGGCCTGCCGCACCATCGGGTAGCCGGTGTAGTTGTGGGTCAGCGCGAAGACGAGGCCGCTGCGCTCCACCGCCGCCGCCAGATCCTCCGCGTCCTCCACCGTGGTGGTCAGCGGCTTGTCGCAGATGACGTGGATGCCCGCCTCCAGGAACGCCTTCGCGGCGTCGTGGTGCAGGTGGTTGGGCGTGACGATGCTGACCACGTCGATGCCGTCGTCGCGCGCCGCCTCGGCCCGCGCCATCTCCGCGAAGCTGGCGTAGCAGCGCTCCGGCGGCAGGAACAGGTCGGCGCCGCTGGCTTGGCAGCGCTCCGGATCGGAGGAGAGCGCCCCCGCCCGCAGCTCGTAACGGTCGTCGATGCGCGCGGCGATGCGGTGCACCGCCCCGATGAAGGCGCCCCGCCCGCCGCCGACCATGCCCAGGCGCAGCCGGCGGTTCGGCCCGGTGGCCGTCTTCCCTTCGATGGTCATGGTTCCCTCCCGCTCAGCCGATGCCGAGCATGCGCCGGTTGGCCGAATCGTCGGTTCCGGCCCCGGCGAAGTCGTCGAAGGCCTTCTCGGTCACCCGGATGATGTGCGCGTCGATGAAGTGCGCGCCCTCGGCGGCTCCCTGCTCGGGGTGCTTCATGGCGCATTCCCATTCCAGCACCGCCCAGCCGTCGAAGCCGTACTGGGTCAGCTTGGAGAAGATGCCGCCGAAATCGACCTGCCCGTCGCCGAGCGAGCGGAAGCGCCCGGCCCGGCCGATCCAGGGCTGGTAGCCGGAATAGACGCCCTGGCGCGGCGACGGGTTGAACTCCGCGTCCTTGACGTGGAACATCTTGATCCGCTCGTGATAGACGTCGATGTAGCCGAGATAGTCGAGCTGCTGCAGCACGAAGTGGCTGGGGTCGTAGAGGATGTTGCAGCGCGGGTGATTGCCGACGCGCTCCAGGAACATCTCGAAGGTGGCTCCGTCGAACAGGTCCTCGCCGGGATGGATCTCGTAGCAAAGGTCCACCCCACCCGCGTCGAAGGCGTCGAGGATCGGCCGCCAGCGCCGCGCCAGCTCGTCGAAGGCCGTTTCGATCAGCCCCGCCGGCCGTTGCGGCCAGGGGTAGACGTAGGGCCAGGCTAGCGCGCCGGAGAAGGTGACGTGCGCCGTCAGCCCCAGGTTGGCCGAGGCCTTGGCCGCCATCAGCAGTTGGTTGACCGCCCATTCCTGGCGGGCCTTCGGGTTGCCGCGCACCTCCGGTGCGGCGAAGCCGTCGAACGCCTCGTCATAGGCCGGGTGCACGGCGACGAGCTGCCCCTGGAGATGGGTGGACAGCTCGGTGATCTGCACGCCGGCCTCGGCCAGCACGCCCTTCACCTCGTCGCAATAGCCCTTGCTCTCGGCGGCCCGGGCGAGGTCGAACAGGCGGCCGTCCCAGGACGGAATCTGCACGCCCTTGAAGCCCAGCCCGGCGGCCCAGGCGCCGATGGCCGGTAGGCTGTTGAACGGCGCCGCGTCCCCCGCGAACTGCGCGAGGAAGATCGCCGGCCCCTTGATCGTCTTCATGGCGGGTTTCTCCATGAGTGTGTTGGTGCCCCCTCCACCGCCAAAGGCGGGGGAGGGCCAGGGAGGGGGCAGAGGTTCTTAGAACGGCGAGTCCGGGTAGTAGTATTTCGCGGCGTTCTCCGGGGTCACCAGCGTCGCCTCGATGATGTATTCCTTCTGGATCGGCGCCTTCTCCACCAGATGCTTGGCGGTGATCTCCATGGCTTCGGCGATCATCGCGGGCGGGTAGAGGACGTCGGCGGGGACCAGCACGTCCTTGTCCATGACGCGCTTGATCATGTCCTTCATGCCGGCGCCGCCCAGGATGAACATCTCCTTCTCGCGGCCGGCCTGCTTGACGGCCTCGATGACGCCGAGCGCGATGTCGTCGTCCTGCGCCCACACCGCGTCGATCTTCGGGAAGCGGGACAGGAAGTCCTGCATCACCTTGAAGCCGTCATCGCGGTTCCAGTTGGCGTACTGCATCCCCAGCACCTTGATCTGGGTGCCCTCGATCTCCTTCATGAAGGCATCGACGCGCTGGTTGTCGATCACGGTCGGGATGCCGCGCAGCACCACGATGTCGCCCTTGCCGCCCATCTTCTCCTTCATGAACCGGGCGGAGACCTCGCCCATCTGCGGGTTGTTGCCGGCGACGTAGAGATCCTGGATCGACGGGTCGGTCAGGCCGCGGTCCACCACCGTGACGAACTTGCCGGCCTGCTTGACGGCGCGCACGGGGTCGGTCATCGGCGCGGATTCGAAGGGCAGGATGACCAGCGCGTCGATCCGCTGCACCGAGACCAGATCCTCCAGGTCGTTGGCCTGACGGCCGACGTCGCGGGCGGTGACGATCACCACGTCGAGGTTCGGGTACTGCTTCTCAAGCCGCTTCTCGGCCTGCTGGGCGTGCCAGTTGAGGCCGCCGGCCCAGCCGTGCGTCGCGGCGGGGATGGACACGCCCATCTTGATCTTCTGCTGCGCCCAGCTGGCGACCGGCGCCACCATCAGGCCCGCGGCCAGCGCCGCGGCCAGACCGAAACGGAACGTCATGGTCAATTCCTCCCTCTTCGTGTTTTTTCAGCGACGCGCCACGGTCCCCCGTTGCAGGAGCACTGCGACGATGATGATCACCCCCTGGATGGTGCCGTTCAGGTAGACGCTGATGGCGCCGGTCAGGTTGAGGATGTTGTCGATCAGCGTGAGCATGACGGCGCCCACCACCGTTCCCCAGATGCGGCCGTAACCGCCCTTCAGCATGGTGCCGCCGATGATGACGGCGGCGATGGCCTCCAGCTCCCACAGCAGGCCCGTGGTGGCCGAGGCCGAGCCCAGCCGCGGCACGTAGATCACCACCGCGATGGCGACGCACACGCCCTGGAGCACGAAGGCCAGCAGCTTGACCCGGTCCACGTTGATCGCCGAGTAGCGCGCCACGTCCTCGCTGGACCCGATGGCGGCGCAGTAGCGGCCGAACCGCGTGCGGTACATGATCAGCGCGCCGATCAGCGCCACCACCGCGAAGGCCAGGATCGGGTAGGAGATGCCGAAGACGCCGCCGTAATAGACGGGCCGGTAGATCGTGCGGATCTCCGAATTCAACGACAGCGTGCCGCCATCGGCGATGTAGGTGACCAGGGATCGGAAGATGCCCATGGTCCCCAGCGTGACGATGAACGCCTCCATCCTCCCTTTGGTCACCAGCAGCCCGTTGACCAGCCCCGCCGCCAGCCCGAGCCCCAGCGCCACCAGGACGCCGATCAGGATGACCGGCAGCCCGGCGCCCATGGAGCCGACCAGCGCGTTCATCACCACGATCGTCACGCCCGACGCGAAGGCGGCCAGCGAGCCGACCGACAGGTCGATCCCGCCGGCGGTGATGACGAAGGTGGCCCCCACCGCGATGATGCCGATGAAGGCGGTGCGGGTCAGCACGTTGCCGATGTTGCCGGGGCTGAGGAACACCGGGTTGACGATGGTGCCCAGCACGATCAGCGCCGCCAGCGCCAGGAACGGCCCGTAGAGTTTCAGATCGAAGCCGGAGGAGGGCTTCCGCGCGGCCTCAGGCATGACCGACGGCGTCATGCGCGTCTCCTTTTGGTGTGAAGCCTTTCAGGTCATCGACCGGGCGGCCTTTCAGGCCGGTGGCGTAGCGGACGATCTCGCCCTCCTCGACGTCGGCCCCCTCCAGGATGCCGGTCACCACGCCGGAGCGCATGACCACCACCCGGTGCGACAGCCCGATGATCTCGGGCATTTCCGAGGAGATCAAAATCACCGACCCGCCCCGATGGGCGAACTCGTGCAGGAACCGGTAGATCTGCTGCTTGGTCCCGATGTCGATGCCGCGCGTCGGCTCGTCGACGATCAGGATCTCCGGATCGACCTGCATGGTCTTGGCGAGCAGCAGCTTCTGCTGGTTGCCGCCGCTCAGGCTGCCGACCGGCACGTCCAGCGTCCGGACGCGGATGTCGAACTCCGCCACCGCGCGCTCCAGCGCCGCGGCCTCCCGCCGCTCGTCGACGAAGACCCGGCCGTAGCGGTCCAGCGCCAGCAGCGTCAGGTTCGGCTGCAAACCTTTGGCGAGCAGCAGGCCCTTGCCCTTGCGGTCCTCGGTCAGGTAGGCGATGCCGGCTGCCACCGCGTCCTCCAGGCGGCGGACGCGCAGCGGCTCCCCGTTGCGGGACAGCGTGCCGGCGGTGCGGCGGCGCAGGCCGAGCAGCCCTTCCGCCAGCTCCGTCCGTCCGGCGCCGATCAGCCCGGCGAAGCCCAAAATCTCGCCGCGGCGCAGGTCGAAGCCGGCGCCCCGCACCCAGCCGGGAACGTCGATCCCCCGCGCCTCCAGCACCACGGGCGCGTCCGGTGCCGGCGGCGTCTTGGCGGGAAACAGGTCGCTGATCGCCCGCCCGACCATCAGCTGGGCGATGCCGTCCTCCGTCAGTTCGGCGGTCGGGCGGGTGGCGATGTGATGGCCGTCGCGCAGAACGGTCACCCGGTCGGTGATGGCCCGCACCTCGTCCAGCTTGTGGGAGGTGTAGACGATCCCCACCCCCTGGGCGCGCAGCCGGCGGATCAGGCCGAACAGCACGGCGGACTCGGTGCCGGTCAGCACCGCCGTGGGCTCGTCCATGATGAGGACGCGGACCTCGCGCGACATCGCCTTGGCGATCTCGACCATCTGCCGCTCCGACACGGCGAGGTCGCGCACCCGCGCGCGGGGGTCCACCGGGCATTCCAGCTCCGCCAGGACGGCGCGTGACCGCTCGCGCATGGCGCGCTTGTCGAGGAAGGGGCCGCGCCGCAGCTCGCGCCCGAGAAAGATGTTCTCCTCGACCGTCAGGTGTTCGGCGAGGTTGAATTCCTGGTGGATCAGCACGACGCCCGCCGCCTCGGCGGCGCCGATGCCGGAAAAGCTCATCGGGCGCCCATCCACGCGCACGGCGCCCGAGGTCGGCTGGTGAAAGCCGGACAGAATCTTCATCAGCGTCGATTTGCCGGCCCCGTTCTCGCCGACCAGGGCGTGCACCTCACCGCGCTGGACGGTGAAATCCACCCCATGGAGGACCTCGACGGGCCCAAAGCTCTTCGTGACGCCGAACGCTGCCAAAAGCGGCTCGGCCATGGGGTCGCCCCCTCCCTGGATTGCGGCTTCTCATGTGGCCGCGAATTAGATAGACGGTCTAACAAATGGAAGCGTATGATTCGAATCAGCCCGCGTCAAGCCATGTCGGGGCGACATTCCCCACCTTTTCGGTGTATGCCCCGCCCGGCGCCCAACGATTGCCGCCGGACGCGCGAGACAGGAATCCGCATGCTGCCAAGGGTCAACTCGGCCGCGATCCGCCGCCTCAACATGGTCCGCGTCTTCCACGCGCTGCGGGAGAACCCGAGCTGCGCGCAGCGCGACCTCAGCCGGCTGACCGGCCTGGACAAGGCGACGACCTCGGCCATCGTGGCGCAGATGATCGAGGACGGGCTGGTCGAGCGGAGCGAGGCGCCGCGCGCCCGCCGCATCGGGCGGCCGGAAACCGCGCTCGGCATCGCCCCGTCGGCCGGGCTGCTGGTGGGCGCCCGGCTGGAGCCGGGAACGATCCGCATCGTCTCCACCACGCTGGCCGGCACGGTGGTGGAGCAGTCGCAGATCGCCGGCAGCACCGACCTCGCCGCGGCGCTGCGCCACCTGCACGAGGGGATCGACGCGGTCGTCGCGGCGAGCCGGCCGGAGGGCGGAGCGGCAGCGCCGCCCTTGCGCGGCATCGGCGTCGGCATTCCGGCGCTGATGGACCGCGAGGGCCGGCTCGTGCTCGCGCCCAACCTGGGCTGGCGCGACACGCCGATCCGCCCGCTGCTGGAGGAGGCGCTGGGCGCGCCGGTCCATGTCGACAACGACACCAAGGCCGCCGCCATGGCCGAGCGGCTGTTCGGCGCCTGCCGGGGGGTGGAGGACTTCGTCTATCTGACCGGCCATTCGGGCGTCGGCGGCGGGCTGTTCCTCGGCGGACGGCTGTACCGCGGCGCGCAGGGCTTCGCCGGGGAGATCGGGCATCTGACCGTCGTGCCGGGCGGGCGCCCCTGCGGGTGTGGCAAGCGGGGGTGCCTGGAAACCTACGTCTCCGAAACTTCGATCCTCGCCCAGGCCGGCGAGCGGGGGCGCGCTCTGCCCGACCTCTGGGCCGCCGCCGCCGCGGCGCGCAACGGCGATCCGGTCGTGCGGACATTGCTGGAAGAGGCGGGTTCACACCTCGGTTTCGCGCTGTCGCATCTGGTCAATCTGGCGAATCCGGGCCTGGTGGTGCTGGGTGGCAACCTGTCGATCGTCGCGGAGTTCATTCTTCCGGCGCTGAACGCCGCCCTCGACGAGCACGCGCTGGAACCGTTGCGCCGCGACCTGCGGCTTGTGGTATCCCCACTCGGCCCGGACGCCGTTCCCATGGGGGGCATCGCGCTGGCAATGGATGGCTTCCTGTCGGTGCCGAGTCCGATCCTGTAAGTGTCTCGTGTGTCGGCACCAAGCAGCGATGCACACCCCGTTGCGGCTGCGCCCATGGACCGCTGGTCCGGGGGCGGTTGACGTTGCCCTCGGCCCTGCTGCAAGCGGCTGCTTCAGCCTCCGATCAGCACGGTTGGAAGCCCGACCATGATCGTACCGCCGTGCAGCGTCGGGTCGGTCATCCGTGCTTGCGGACTGCCGCCGACCAGGACCGTGGCGCTGCCCCCGGCGATGGTGTCCGGTGGGCCGACGCAGACCGCGAGATCGCCCACACGCGCGGCGGGCAGGCCGCCGATCAGGACGTTGACCGCGCCGGGGCCGACGATCGGTCCGCCCACATGCGGAACCGGCACCACCGCCGGGGTTGCCATGGGGCACAGGTGCATGTCGGTGCAGCGCGCGGCGGGCTTGGTCATGGTGAGGCAACCTCCACCGCGACGACGGTGATGTTGTCGGGGGCACCAATCTCCCGCACGATGCCGACCAAGTGCGCAGGAAGACGGTCCACGGGCTGGCTTGCGGCGATCCGGCCGATGTCCGCGTCGGGCAGAACCTTGGTCAATCCGTCGCTGCACAGAAGGAACAGGTCGCCAGGGGCCAATTCGCCCTGGATGACGTCCAGGAACAGGGTGTCCGCCGCGCCGACGGCGCGGGTGACTTCGTTCCCGCGAGGGTGGTGCGCGGCATCGCACGAGGCGAGGTCGCCGGCTTCGACCATGGCTTGGACGACGCTGTGGTCGGTCGTGAGCTGCTCCAGCACTCCGGCCCTCAGCCGATAAAGCCGGCTGTCGCCGGCCCAGACGGCGGCGAAATGCCGCCCGAACACCAGCAGGGCCACCAGGGTGCAGGCCATCGCCGTGGGCGCCTCGTGCAACTCCGCATTGGCCGAACGCAGGATGCGGCCGACGTCGTGGAGGAGGGTTTGCGCCGATGTGGCGGGGGCGAGGGCGCCCAGCTGGCCGATCACCAGCCGGCTCGCCCGATCTCCGGCGTCCAGCCCCCCCAGCCCATCGGCGACGGCCCAGAGACCAAGGTCCGGGCGGTCGAGCATGGCATCCTCGTTCCGCGTTCGGACGGTTCCGGGATCGGTCGCGGCGGCGGAGCGGATGGGAAACAGAACGGCCCCTCCGGTGAGCATGGCGACAAAGGCCTGTGAGTCCGGGAGCCCGGTGTGGACCGTGGGCGGATGATCCGCAATCCACCACCAGGACCGGCCCGCTTCGGCCATGTGTGGCGCCGATGGAAGGTTCGTCAGGGCGGCGGCCAGCTCCTCCGGTTCTCCGCCCCGGTCCAGGACATCGAGCAGCATGGCCTCGGCTTGGTCGAACCAGCCGCTGCCAGCGCCATCGCTCGATACGGCCACCAGGGTCAGAGGGAACGCGCGCCCAGCGTTGTCGATGCTCGGAACGAGGAGACCGCACAGGGCTTGGGGGCCGGCCACGTCCGGACCCAGGGCGAAACGCCAGACGGGAGCGGCCGCGAAGACGCGCCCCCAGCGCTCCTCCGGACCCCCGTCCAGCCAGCACCGGCTGTCCGCGACGACCCGTGACAGCCAACCGTCCCACACCTCCCGAAAGCCCGGCGGCAGGGACCGCGCCACGAAATCTCCACGCGTCGGCAGTTTTCCGAAAAAGCCGCTCAAAGGTTCGGAGGGCATTGGAACTGCTCCATGTCGGGCAGTGAGAAGGGATTGACGATGCTGCTCGCGCGCAGCTCGAACGAAGCCGACATGCCGCCGCCGGCGAAGGTGACGATGGCGCGGTCGGGTCCGCGCGGCTCGAACCGCGCTTCACGGAACAGGCGGAAGACCGACCAGGGGCCGCTGGCGCTGCGGGCCTGAACCTTGTTCGGGGTGTCGGTGGTGCCGCCGGCAACGAAGGTCACGGCGGAAACGTTGGTGCTGATCGGCATCGGCCATTGCACCGTAACGCCCCGGTTGACGCCGGCCTGGAACGTGACGAGCTGCCCTTCCAGATCGATCTCCACCGTCTCGATCCGCGGGTCGATGGTGCGTGGCGTGAGCGTGAACTTGACGTCCGGGCGGGGGCTGCCCGTGGCGAAGAAGGCTTCGCGGATGGTGGCGGCGCGGCGGAACTGCTCCAGCACCGGTTCGGACAGGTCCAGGTCCATGCCGCCGATGCGCTGCCAACGCCAGGGCTGGCGCGTGGTGTCCACGTACGGCTTCAGGTTCGCGTTGAAGAAGCTGTCGATCAGGCCGCTCGGCGCGAACAGACGGGCGAAGTCGTCCACCGCCGCCTCGTTCCGGCTGCTTGGTTGCAGCGGATAGCGTCCCTTGACCGCGCGCTCGCAGAAAGGAACCACGGAGGCTTGCCAGACCGTGTTGATCTGCGTGCGCAAACTGCCCAGCGCCGCGACCGACGTCTGCTGCCCCATGCCGCCGATCCAGCTTCGCAGCGGCTCCGGCAGGGTCGCGGCGGTGGCGGCGAGCTGCTGGCCCAGGCGCACGGCGGCGGCCTTGTCGCCCTCTCCCTGGCCCGGCAGGCCGGCCACGCGGCTCACCTGCTGGTAGAGGCCGTCGAGGGAGGCCAGCACCTGGTCCAGGCCCGCCGGTCCGCCGCTGCGTCCGAAGGCGAGATCGCGCAAGGTCTGGAAGCGGTCGCTGACCGGTTGGCCGGGCTTGCCGCCCGTTTTCAACCCGAACTGTTCCGCCAGCCCGGCGAGCCGTTGCCCGGCCTGCGTCTGGCCCGCGGCCTGCTGGGCGGCATCGACGGGGTTGGCCGCCGGAGGCGCCGTGGCCAGATCCGTCTCGCGCGCCACGGCCTGGACCAGCGTGCGGACGGGAGACATCGGACCGGCCGCGGCGTTCAGAACGGTCGCGGCCTCGTCCACGCTGCGGAACCGCGCCAGCGACAGGTCGGCCAGCAACCCGTCCCAGTTCCGGGCGAACTCGTTGTAATAGAGGGTCAGCACCTCGCCCTGAATCCGCGCGACGCCGTCACGGCCGGCGGCCGCGGTCTGAGGTCCCAGCGTCTGCGGTCCCAGCACCCAGGCGTCCCCGGCGATGCGCTCCGCAACGCCCCCGAGATTGGGCAGGAACGCCTCGTGGAAGCCCTTGTGGGTGAACAGGCCGGGCATTCCCGCGGTCAACGGCTGGTTGGACTGGCGGATGAAGACCTGTGCGCCGGCCGGGCCCGCATGGTCGATGACGCGCCATTCCGGAGGCGCCTTCTCCTCGGCGGCACGGCGGACGATGCGGTAGGCCCGCGCGGATGGAGACTCGCGCAGCAGCGTGGCGCGGACCTGGGCCACCAGCGGCTCGTCCAGAGGAAGAGCCATCGGCGGCTTCGCCAGAAGAGTGTCGAGGTGGGCCGCCAGCCGTGACCGCACGGATTCGCTGTCGGTGCCCCGGTAGGTGGCGGCCCAGTCGAGCGCCATCCACTCCTTGACCAGCGCCGCATCCAGCGTCGGCCCGTCCTTCCGCCCGACCCCGCCGAGCATCAGATACGCCTTCAATCCCTCATAGAGCAGGTCCGGGCGGTCCATGGCGCCGCGCAAACGGTACTCCATCAACAGAAGCAGGTGCGGGTAGAAGAGATGGTCGAGCGCACGGTGATACGCCTCGTCCGCGGCGGGGGACAGCTTGTCGCCCTGGTGCAGGCCGAAGCGCATGGACACGGGGGTCGGCCCCGCCATCCCCTCCGTCCCGACGGTGAGTCCGCGCAACCGGTCGAGTATGTCGAGGATGAGGTCCTGCTCGCCCAGCATCGGTGGATTGCCGTCCGAGTTGCCGAGAAGCGCCCTGGTCTTGTCGAGTTCCGCTTCCACACGCTCGGCCAGGGACGTGTTCCGCTGGTAGCTGAGAGCCGATGCGCCGATGCCGGCCAGCGTCACCAGGGCCGCCGCCGCCCAAGCGCCGCGACGGACCCGGCGGTTCCGCTTCTCCACCCGCGGATCGCGCCCGACGAGGCCGGCTTCGCCGAACACGACCTCGCGCAGCAAGCGCGTCAGGAAGAAACTCCGCCCGCTCGGACCGGCGCCGGCCGGGGCCGGGGCGGTCAGTCCGAACGTGCCGGCCATGGCCGCCATGAGGCGGTCGATGGGCGCGCCGGTCTGCGTCGCGCTGGTGAAATAGACGCCGCGCAGCATCAGCCTGGGCTCGTACCGGGACGGCTGGAAGACGGCGGTCAGGAAGTCCGCGACCGGTTCCTTCAGCGATGCGAACTGCGCCGGGAAACCGAAAACCAAGTTGCGGCGCTCGGCGAGCGATTCGGCGTTCAGGCGCTCCAGCACGCGCGTCTGCAGGCGCTCCGTCAGGGCGTCGAGGTCGGCGGGCAGCCGGTCCAGCGGGCTCGCCTCCTCCAAGGGCAGGGTGACGCCCCACACCTGCTCCCGCTCGTCCTTGCCGAGATCGGCGAAGAACTCGGTGAATCCGACGACGAGGTCGAGCTTGGTGAACAGCACATAGACGGGGAGCCGCACGCCAAGCCGCTCATACAGCTGGTTCAGGCGCTGGCGGACGGCGGCGGCGTGGGCGTTGCGGACCGCGGGGCTCGCGGCGCCGAGTTCCGCCAGGCTGATGGCGACCAGGGCGCCGTTGACGGGCTGGCGGGGGCGGGTGCGTTTCAGCAGGTCGAGAAATCCGAGCCATGCGCCCGCGTCGACCGCCGCGTGGCTGTCCTGGGTGGTGTAGCGGCCGGCGGTGTCCAGCAGGACGGCCTCGTCCGCGAACCACCAGTCGCAGTTGCGGGTGCCCCCGACTCCGCGAACCGACGCCGACCCGTTGTCGGCGGCGAGCGGAAAGCGCAGGCCGGCGTTCAGCAGGGCTGTCGTTTTCCCCGACCCCGGCGGACCGATCAGCACGTACCAGGGAAGGTCGTAGATCGCGCCGGCGCCCTTGCCGTTGCGGCGCAGCCGGTCGAGAGCGTCGTTCAGCCGCTCCTGAAGCGTGGCGATCTCGTCCGCGGTGGCGACGGCCGGCTCGTCCGGGGAGAGCGCGGCGATGCCCTGGACCATCGCCGCCGCGCGCCGCCGCTTGCGCAGGACGGCGAGGGCGAGCGCCGCCGCCCAGGCGAGCAGCGCGACCAGGATGACCGCCAGCCGCACCGCGTCGTCCTCGAACGGGCGCGCGTCGCCAACGCCGATCAGCGGTCCGGCAAACCACAGGAGCGCGCCCAGCAGGGCCACCCCGAGCAGGGAGAAGAACCATCGGGAGCGCAACGCGGAGGCAAGGCGGCCCATCATCCGTGACCCTTTGCAATGCCGCACCCCGCCGTTGGGGAATGGGTGGGGGCGTGGTTCAGCGGTCCGCGGTTCATCGGTTTGCCACGGCAGGCGGGCTTTCAGCCCGAATGAGGATGTCCGTGCGGCGGTTCTCTTCGCGGCCTTCGGCGTCGTTGTTGGACGCGACGGGCTCCAGATCGGCCTTGCCGTCCGCGGACAGGCGGGCGGGGGCTGACATCAGCCTTGCCAGATGGTCGCGCACCGCTTCGGCCCGCGCCTTGGACAGGTGCCAGTTGGACGGAAAACGGACCGTGCGGATCGGAACGTTGTCGGTGTGGCCGACCACCTGGACCAAGCCCGGTTCCCCCTCCAGCGCCTGTCCGATGCGGTCCAGCAGCGCATAGGTCTGCTTTTCGACCGAGGCGCTGCCGGAGCGGAACATGCTGCCCGCGCGCATGCGGATCACCAGCCCGTCCGACGCGTCGTGCAGGCTTACCAGCCCTTGCCGGACCTCGGGTTCCAGGAAGCCGCGGATCTGGGCGAAGGGGGGAGGCGGCGCGGGAGCGGCGATCCTCTGCGATGGCCGCGGAGCGGGATCGGCGGGGCGCTCGGCCGGTGGCGCGGGGACGCTGGCCTGGGAGGCCGCCGTCGGGCGGCTGAGTTGCGGGGGCGAGCGCGGCGGCAGCCGCACCAGCTCAGCCAAGGTCCGGTCGGTGCGGTCGTTGAGCGCGAAGGAAAAGCCGACATGCGCGGCCAGCAGCAGGGCGGCGGCACCCACCCCGATCACCCACAGGGGCACGCCCGTGGAGGTCGTGCGGTGGGGCATTGCGACCCCGCGCCAACGGCTGGACAGATCGCGCTCGCCGGTCCCGCGCAGTTCCGCGATGGACCGGTAGACGGTGTCGCGGGTGCGCGCCAGCTCCGACTGGCCGCGCGGCGACAGGCGGTATTGCCCCTCGAACCCGAGGGACAGGCACAGGTACAGCAGTTCCAGAAGGTCGCGGTTGGCCGCCGGTTGGCGCATCAGGGGTTCCAGCAGCCGGTAGAAGCGTTCGCCGCCGGTCACCTCGTTGTGGAAGCTGCTGACCATGCTGGCGGCGGCCCAGGGGCTGCGGTTGCCCCAGGGAGTGTTCAGCACGATGTCGTCGATGGTCGCGCAGAGCGCGTAATGCGCCGTCCGCACCGTCTCCCGCGGGGTTCCCTGAGCCGTCGCACGGCCTTCGAAGTCCCGGAGCGCGGCGACGGTCTGGGCGCGCACCTGCTCGATCGGCACGGACATGCTGGCCGTGCGCAGGCGGGAGACAAGGCCGAGGAGCGGAGCCGCGGCGGCGGCCAACGGGTTGACGCCGGTGTGGGGCAGCGCGATGGCCTCGCCGCCCGGCGAAGCGACCGGAGCGCGCCCCTGTTCGGCAGCGGCGTGCAGCCGCCCCCGGAAGCCGCCCTGGGAGCCGCCGGATGGGCCGCCGGACGCGCCGGGCGGGGCCGCGCCCGGTTGTGGGCCGGTCGGCGGGGACAGGGTGGGGTCCGACGGCGGTGGAGGAGCGGCCGTGGGGGACCCGGCACGGCGCGGCGATGCCCCGCCGGTGTTGAGGCCGGTGTTGAGGTTGACGGGATTGAAGATCGTCTTGTCGGCGTCCTCGATGCCGAAGGGATCGTCTTCGTTCATCGCGCATTATCCTCTGATGGCCCACAGCTCCATGACGATCTGCGGGAACTCGCCGGAGAGGTGGATGGCCAGTCCTCCGGACGTGCCGAGCTGCCTCCACATCGCCCCGCCGCGGTCGAGCGCGAAGTAGACCGATCCGGCGTTGAAGGGGATTTGCCGTGGCGCCACGGGCAAGGGGTCCGTGCCGATGCCGGGCAGTGCGCTCATCACCAGATCGCGGATCAGCTCCACCGGGCCGATCTTCACCTGAAGGGGAAAGTTGCGGCGCAACTGCTCGGTCGGCATGTCGGCCCGCACGGCCAGGACGAAGCTCGCCGCGTCGATCAGGCTGCGGTCTGGAATGGCGGCCACGCGGATGCCGTAGCGGCGATCCTGCAGCGGAATGGGGATGGCGGTCTGTTCCAGCACGGCGCTCAGCAGCCGGCGCAGTTCCGCGACCACCGGCTGGAAGCTCATCTGAAGGTCGTCGTGGCGGTATGGCTCGAACTTCGGCGGACGGCGGCCCCGGTCGTTGAAGGTGGCCAGCTCCCCGGCCATCTGCACGAAGAGGCTGTACAGGCCCTCCGGGTGCAGGCGCGCTTGCGCGTCGTGGTGGGCAAGCAACGGGCCGTAGCGGTTGCACAGCTGCAGCATCAGGAAGTCGGCGACCTCCGCCGCGCCCCCCGCGCCGGCCTGCCCCAGCCGGTTGGCCAGCACCTCCGCGCGCTGGCCGATCAGCCCGTGCATCTCGGCCAGGAAGCCGGTCAGTTGCGGGGCCGCGGCGCAGACCAGGCTTGGCGGAATGTAATGCCGGTCGAGCACGATGCCGCGACCGGCCGGCACCTCCACGATGCGCGCGACGCCGATGCAGGCGTAGCCGGAGCGCTCCTCGTTCGCCAACATCAGGCGCAGGCGCAATTGGCCGACCTGGAGCTGGGCGATCGCGTTGGACGCGGCGACGGCGTCCTTCGCCTCGAACGGTGTGGCCGCGTAGCGGGTGATCGCCTCTTCGTGCGGCGGCAGGGCGACGTCGGCGCGCCCGGGGGAGCGCAGGGGCAGGGCGATGTACACGACGGCGTTGCGAACGGACTCCGCCGGCTTGATCGGCGTCGGCAAGGGCGCCTGTTCGGGCAGCTGGAAGGGCGTCCCGTCGGGCAGAACCCCCCGGGCGCGGCGCAGCGCCAGCTTTCCGGTGCCCAGGAGATCGCGGTCGATCTCCAACTCCGTGACGCCCCAGCCATACGCGCATAACGCATTCGTCCGCGCGTCCACCAGCGCTTCGACGTAGCGGTCGAACTGCTGGAAGTGCTGGGCGCGCAGGAACATGCCCTCCGACCAGACGATCTTGTTGTCCCAGACCATGGGCGGCGACCTTTCCGTCTTTCGTCCCCGCGCGTCCGTCGGCCTCAGCGTCGTTCGGACGTTTTGGTGTGCGTCACGTAGGCGCGTCCGAACGCCCGCCCGAAGGAACCGAGAAGATCCTCCTCGAGCCCGGCAAGGACGCGCTTGTAGTGACGTTCGTAATGGTCCCAGCACTGGGCCTTGCGCGCGCCGGGCAGCAGGTGGGTGATTCCGCCGCCGGACTCCGCCGCCTGCGCCACGGCTTCGGGATCGAACTCCTTGACGAGCGCCGTGACCGCCTTCTGCACGGCGGCCATCATGGCCATCTCGTGCGAGCGCAGGTCGTCCAGCGCCTGCCGCATGGCGTCGTCCGGCGGCATGTACCCGCGGCCGGTGGGGCGCACCATGCGGGCCAGGGCCTCGTCCGGATCGGGGACGAACTTCAGGGGGTTGTTGTCCACCGCCTGGATCATCGTGTGATCGACGTTGAAGGTGGCCTTCACCGTGGCCCGGCTGCGCAGAAGCTGGGTGAGGCCCAGCACCCCCGTCCGGTAGACCGTGGCGACGGTGCGGATCGTGGCGGCGCGTTCCGCTGGGCTCAGGGGACCGAGGTCTATGCCCAGCCCGTCCAGAAAAGCCTCCCACAGCGGATCGTCCTTCGCATCCGGCGTTCCGCCCGCCGCGGCCGGCGGAACGGTGCCCGGGACCGGCGGGGCCGGCCGGGGCGGTTCCGCAACGGACGTTGCGGGTGGGTGTGGAGCGGCGGCGTCTTCGTCTTCGTCCCAGTCGGGCGGAATGAAGGACGATGCCGATAGCGCCGCATCGGCGGTGGGGTCCGGCATGCGGAAGCAACTGGTCTCCGGCGGGGCATGGTCGGGTTGGGGCCAGCCGCTCGGCTTCGCCGACGGGGCCGTCCGGCCGAAGGGCCGCGGGTCCTCGAAGGGATCCGGTGCCGGGGGCAAGGCCGGTACTTGTGCCGGGATTGCCGCCGGGGCTGCTGCGGGGATCATGGCAATGCTGACCGCGACGTCGTAAGTGCCGACGCGCAGCAGGTCGCCGTCCTGAAGCACCGCGCTGTTGCGGTTGCCCAGAGGTTTCGAGCCGTTGTTGATGTACACCCCGTTGGTGCTGGTGTCGGTCAGGATCCAGTCGGGTCCGTCGCGTTCGATGATGCAGTGGCATTTCGAAACATGGCGGTCCGGATCGGGAAGCACCCACGAGTTGCCGGGTTTGCGGCCGATGGTGAACGGCAGGCCATCCGGCTGCGCCGACGGACAATCCATGTCGGCCGACTGATGGCTGACGACCTGGAGCGTGACGCGGGACAAGGTCATCGGGTGTCTCCTTCCCCGGCGCCACCCGCTCCGGACCCGCTCAAGGTTTCGGTCAGGCGGCCGTTGCCCCCCGCGGCGATGTCCAGGCCGCTGTCCAGAAAGGCCGCCAGCCGTTGGTTCCCCTGTTCGGGCTGCCGGGTCACCGCCGCCAGGATCACCGCCGCGGCGACGGCCTTGCCCGCCAGCCCGTCCGGGGCCGGGACATCGGGCGCGCCGGCGGGCGCCATGCTGCCGCCGGACCAGAAGGCGCCGACGGCGGCCCAACTGGCCGCGTGCTGAAAGTCGGTCGCCTGGGCGCTGGCGTAGGCAGCGCGGCGGTTGGCGTCGCTGGGCTGGAACACCCACGCGCGGGCGGCCTCCAGGGCTGACAGGACCGGCTCCGGCGCGTCGGGGGGCAGGGTGGCCCTTATGCAGACGCAGGCCCACCAGACCGCCTCCCGCGGCGGCAGGGCGTGGGCCAGAACCCGCACCGCGTCGGCGCGCCGGCCGGCGCCGATCAGCGCCGCAAGATAATCGGTCGGCGATTGGTCCGGGGCAAGCAGAAGCCGGGCCGCGTCATCGAGCGTGCAGAGATCCGCCACGTCACGGGCCTGCCGCTGACGAATCTTCCTCAGGGGTGCGGCGGTCATCCCCATGCCTGCTCCTGCTCGATCTTCTGCCGTGATGATCGTCGAGTAGCAGTATTCCCGAACGAAACCGGCGTTTCTATTGTCAGACGGTGTTAAGCCGCGAATGTGCCAATAACTCGTTAGTGTTGATTACCCCTTAGACGCACTTTGACGAGTCGATTATCGAAGACACAATTGGCGGTCCTTTTTAAGGTTTGTAGACGTATGGCCGATCGGTAAACAAATAGGCGAAATTTCTCAATAATGGCGCGGACGCGGCGGTGCTGCGGATCGAACCCGATCCGGCCGTCCATTTGAATGAACTCTCCTGGGAGGACTCATGGACAGCGTTCACGACAAGCTATCGCGCGTCCGCAAGCCGCGCGTCCACATCAGCTATCAGGTCGAGACGGAAGGGGCGGAGGTCGAACGCGAACTGCCCTTCGTCGTCGGCGTCCTGGGCGATTTCTCCGGAAATCCGGCGCAACCGCCCAAGCCGCTCAGCGAACGGCGCTTTTCCGAGATCGACCGCGACAGCTTCGACAAGGTCATGGCGGCGATGACGCCCGGCGTGAAGATGCGTGTGCCCAACACCTTGCGGGATGACGGAAGCGAGATGGCGGTCGAGCTGAACTTCCGCTCGATAGAGGATTTCGAGCCGGCCCGCATCGTCGAACAGGTGCAGGCGCTGAGGGCGCTTCTGGAGACGCGCAACCGGCTGCGCGACCTGCTGTCCAAGGCCGACCGTTCGGAGAACCTGGAGGAACTGCTCGACCACATCCTGCAGGACAACGCCGAGTTGCGCCGTCTGTCCGGGGAGCTGGGCATTCCCGGCGGTGACCAACAGACAGGCGGAGAAGGAGAGCGGGGATGAGCAACCTGACCCAAGCCGGCGCGGAGCCCGGCGGCGCTCCCGTTCCCACCACCGCCCCGACGATGCCCAGTCTGCTCGACCAGGCGATCCAGGCGACGCGGCAGACCGAACCCGACCGGACCCAGGCGCTTCTGTCCACCCTGACGGAGGAAGCGCTGAAGGGCACCGTCGTTTACGACCGCAACCTGACGGTCACGCTGAACAAGGCCATCGACGCCATCGACGCGACGATCTCGCGGCAGCTCGCCGCCATCATGCACCATCCGGACTTCCTGAAGCTGGAGGGAAGCTGGCGTGGCCTGAACCATCTGGTGAAGAACAGCGAGACGGGCACGTCGCTCAAGATCCGCGTGATGCACATCACCAAGCGCGAGCTGTTCAAGGACCTGGACCGCGCCGTCGAGTTCGACCAGAGCACCACCTTCAAGAAGCTCTACGAGAACGAGTTCGGCATGTCCGGCGGGCAGCCCTACGGCGCGCTGATCGGCGACTATGAGTTCACCAACCATCCGGAGGACATCCAGCTCCTGTCCTCCATGTCCAACGTGGCGGCGGCGTCCTTCGCTCCCTTCGTGACGGCCGCGGGCCCGAAGCTGTTCGGGTTCGAGGATTACCGCGACCTCGCCAAGCCGCGCGACCTCGCCAAGATCTTCGACTCGGTCGAATACGCGAAGTGGAGGGCCTTCCGGGAGTCGGAGGACTCGCGCTTCGTCGTCCTGACCATGCCGCGCGTGCTGGCGCGCCTGCCCTACGGGGCGGAGACCCGGCCCGTGGAGGAGTTCAAGTACGAGGAGGCGCCCGGCGACGCCGCGGGCCAGCCGCAGCCGATGGAGCACGGCAATTACTGCTGGATGAACACGGCCTATGTGATGGGGACCAAGCTGACCGACGCCTTCGCCAAGACGGGCTTCTGCACCACCATCCGCGGGGCGGAGAACGGCGGGCGGGTGGACGGGCTGCCCGTGCACCAGTTCGTGACCGACGAAGGCGACCGGGACATGAAGTGCCCGACCGAGATCGCCATCACCGACCGGCGCGAGGCGGAGCTGTCCAAGCTGGGCTTCCTGCCGCTGTGCCACTACAAGAACACCGAATACGCCGTCTTCTTCGGCGGCCAGACCGCCCAGAAGCCCAAGCAGTACGACCGGCCGGAGGCGACCGCCAACGCCGCCATCTCCGCCCGGCTGCCCTACGTCATGGCGACCTCCCGCTTCGCCCATTACCTGAAGGTCATGGCGCGGGACAAGATCGGGTCCTTCATGGAGGCCACCGACTGCGAGGACTGGCTGAACCGCTGGATCATGAACTACGTCAACGCCAATCCGGATTCGAGCGCCGAGATGCGGGCCAAATACCCGTTGCGCGACGCGCGGGTGGAGGTGAAGGAGATTCCCGGAAAGCCCGGCTCCTACAACGCGGTGGCGTGGTTGCGGCCGTGGCTGCAGATGGAAGAGCTGAACGCCTCCATGCGTCTGGTCGCCCGCGTGCCCAAGCGGTCGTAAGGGATGGACGATGCGTGCGGCGGCCTGGAGGTCGCACCGACTCCCATCGCACCGCCCCGCGACCGGGATCGCCTCCGCGCCGAGGTGGACCGGCTGATCGCGGCCATCGACGAGGCGTTGACGGACCAAGTCAACGCCATTCTGCACCACCCGCGCTTTCAAAGACTGGAAGCCGGGTGGCGCAGTCTGCATCTGCTGGTGCAGGCCGCGGCCGGGGTGGAGGGTGCCAAGATCCGCGTCCTTCCCGTCTCCTGGGCGGAGGTCTGCCGCGATCTGGAGCGCGCGGCCGACTTCGACCAGAGCGTGCTGTTCGCCCGCATCTACTCCGACGAGTTCGGCATGCCGGGCGGCGAGCCCTACGGCCTGCTGATCGGCGATTACGAGGTGCAGAATCGGTTCGGTCCCGGCCACGCCAGCGACGACGTGGCGGCGCTGGGCGGTCTGTCGGCCATCGCGGCGGCGGCCTTCGCGCCCATGATCCTGGGTTGCGCGCCGGCCACGCTCGGGGTTGAGCGCTTCTCGGACCTGACGCCCAACACGGATCTCTCGTCGGTCTTCCAGGGGGCGGAGCACGCGCGCTTTGCCCGGTTCCAGGCGCAGGAGGACGCGCGCTTCCTCGGCCTCGCCCTGCCGCGCGTGCTGGTGCGGGCGCCCTACGCCGACGATGGCACGCGCTGCGACGGCTTCCGCTTCCGGGAAAACGTGGAGGTCCCGGACGGGCGGGAACTGCTGTGGGGCAACGCGGCCTTCGCCTTCGGCGCGGTCGTGCTGCGCGCCTTCGCCAACCATGGCTGGCTCGCCGACATCCGCGGGGCGCGGCTGGACGAGTTGGCCGGCGGGCTGGTCACCCATCTGCCGCGCGCCGACTTCGCGACGGACCGCCGGGGTGTGGCGGTGCGGGCGCCGCTGGAGATCGGTTTGACGGAACGCCAGGAACGGGCGCTCAGCGAACAGGGGCTGCTGCCGCTGGCGCGGGCGCGCGAGACGCCTTATTGCGTGTTCAACAGCTGCCAATCGGTTCAGCAGTTGGCCGTGCAGCAGCCGGCCGGCCACCTGAACGATGCGGCGGGGGCGAACGCCCGGCTTTCGGCCCTGCTGTCGGCGATGCTCTGCGTCAGCCGCTTCGCCCATTTCATCAAGGTGCTGGCGCGGGACCGTGTCGGCAGCGTTTCCACCCCGGAACAGTGCCAGGCGTGGATCGAGGACTGGCTGCGTGGCTATGTCATGGGGAACGACGACGCCTCGGTGGAGATGAAGGCGCGCTACCCGCTGCGCGACGGGCGCGTGCAGGTCGTCGAACCGCCCGGCCGCCCCGGCCATTTCGAATGCATCATCCACTTGCAGCCGCATTTCCAGTTCGAACAGGCGGTGGCGAGCTTCCGCCTGACCACCCGCGTCGCCGCGCGCGCCGGATCTTAAAAAGGCCGGATCATAAAAGGGATGAATCCCGATGGAGGCGTCATGAGCATCGTCGACCGTGGATTGCTGCCCTCCGTGCTCGACCGGCTTCTGGAACCGGCGCCCAAGCCCGGCCAGCCCGACCCCAAGGCGCGTGGGCAGAGCATCCGCGAGCTGCGCGCCAGCCTCAGCCGCGATCTGGAAGCCCTGCTGAACGCGCGCCGCCGCTGCCTCGGCTGGCCGACGGAGTTCGAGGAGCTGGAGGCCTCGCTGCTGGCCTACGGCCTGCCGGACATGGGCGGCACCGATCTGGCGGTCGCGGAGGCGCAGGAAGCCTTCTGCCGCGCCATGGAGCAGACCATCCGGCTGATGGAGCCGCGCTACGTCTCGGTGCGGGTGGAGCTGCTGTCGAAGACCGACCCGCTGGACCCGACCTTGCGGTTCCGCATCAACGCGCTGGTGTATGCGGAGCCGACGCCGGAGCCGCTGGTGCTCGACTCCGTGTTCGATCCCGCCACGCGGCGCCACAAGATCGGGCGGAACCAGACTGGGAAAGGCGCATGAGCGACGATCTCATCGCCTACTACAATCAGGAACTCGTCCACCTGCGGCGCTCCGCGGCGGAGTTCGCCAAGGCGCATCCCGTCCAGGCCGGCCGGCTGCGCCTGACCGGCGACGCGGTGGAGGACCCGCACGTCGCCCGGCTGATGGAAGCCTTCGCCTACCTCGCCGCACGGGTCCGGCTGAAGCTGGACGACGACTTCCCGCAACTGACCGAGGCGCTGTTGGGGGTGCTGTACCCGCACTATCTGGCGCCGCTGCCCTCGGCCGCCGTGGTGCGCTTCACCAGCGTGCCGGACCTGACCGAGCCCGCGGTACTGCCGGCCGGCAGCGCGCTGAACAGCGAAGCGGTGGAGGGCGAGGTCTGCACCTTCCGAACCTGCTGCCCGGTGACGTTGTGGCCGGTGGCGCTGGAGTCCGCCGTGCTCGCCGGACGGCCGATCGCGGCCCCGGAGAACCCGCGGGCGCGCGGCGCGGTGTCGGTGCTGCGGTTGACCTTCCGCACGCTGATGCCCGAGACGCCGTTTTCGTCGCTGGCGCCCGACCGCCTGCGCCTGTTCCTGCGCGGCGCGCCGGAACGGGTGTTTCCGCTCTACGATCTGATGGCCGGCCATGTGCTCTCCGTCGCGGTGGCGGAGGACGCGTCCGATCCGGCGCCGGTCATCCTGGGGGCGGAGACGGTCCGTCCCGTGGGCTTCGACCCCGACGAGGCCATGCTGCCGGCCGACCCGCGCACGGCCCCCGGCTACCGCCTGCTGACCAAGTACTTCGCCTATCCGGAGAGCTTCCAGTTCTTCGACCTGACCGGCCTGGCCGAGCGGGCGCGGCGGGCGAAGGGCACCACGCTGTCGGTCTTCCTCTATCTGGACAAGGCGCGGCCGGATCTGGAGCGGGCGGTCAGCGTCGAGAACTTCGCGCTCGGCTGCACGCCGGTGATCAACCTGTTCTCCCAGAAGGCGGAGCCGATCCCGCTGACCCACCGGCAGACCGAATACCGCGTCGTGCCCGACGCGCGCCGGCCGCGCGGGACGGAGGTCTACGGCATCGACCGCGTCACCGCCGCCGCCCCGGACGGCCGGCGCACGGAGTTCCTGCCCTTCTACGGAACCCGCCACGCCGGCGCGCCCGAGGGGCGGTTCTGGCATGCGACGCGCCGCGCGGCCGGGCCGGCCAATCCCGGCAGCGAGCTGTACGTGTCGCTGGTGGACCTGGGATTCGACCCCGCGGCACCGGCCGGGCACGTGCTGTCGCTGGACCTGACCTGCCTGAACCGGGATCTGCCGGGCAAGCTGCCCTTCGGCGGCGGAAATCCGCGTCTGACGCCCGTCCAGGGCATGGCCGCGGTGGACAGCATCGACTGCCTGACTCCGCCGTCGCGCACCCTGCGGCCGTCGGAGCTGGGGCAGAACCGCTGGCGGCTGATCTCCCACCTCAGCCTCAACCACCTGTCGCTGACGGGTGAGGGGGCGGCGGAGCATCTGCGCGAGATCCTGGCGCTGTACGACCTGCGCCGAACGCCGGAGACCGCCGCCATCATCGACGGCATCGTGGGGCTCGGCGCCCGGCCCGCCGCGGCGCGGGCGCCGCAGGGGGGCCTGCTGGCGCTGTGCCGGGGCGTGGACGTGGCGCTGGATCTGGACCCGGCGCGCTATTCGGGGACGTCCATGCTGCTGTTCGCGGCGGTGCTGGAACGGTTCCTGGCGCTGCACGCGGCGATCAACAGCTTCACGCGCCTGACCCTGCGCGCGAAGGACCATGGGGGAGTGCTGAAGCAATGGCCGGCGCGCGCGGGCGAGCGGATTCTCCTGTAACCGACGAGCTGGAGGCGGAGCCCTGGCGCTTCGACTTCGTCCAGGCGGTGCGCCTGCTGGAAGCGGCGGCGCGCGCTGCCGGGCGCGACCGGCGGGCGGTGGGCGGCGACCGCCCGTGCATCGAGGACGCGGTGCGCTTCCGCAGCCTCGACACGCTGACCTATCCCGCCGCGGAGGTGCCGCGCGTGGACCGGTACGGGGACGGCGCGGACATGGCCGTGTCGGTGCTGGGCCTGACGGGGCCGCTCGGCGTGCTGCCGCAGCACTACACCGCCTTCGTCCACGAATGCCGGCGTTCGCACAACCCGGCGCTGGCCGACTTCCTGGACATCTTCCACCACCGCATCCTGTCGCTGTTCGCGCGGGCGGCCGGCAAATACCACCTCGGGCTGTCGATGGAGCGCGCCGCCACGGCGGAGGAGCCCGACCCGATCACCGCCGTTCTGCAAGCCCTGGTCGGGGTGCAGGGCATGGCGCCCCCGCTGGCGCCGACGCTGGTGCATTACGCCGGCCACCTGTCGCAACGCCGCGCCTCCGCCGCTGCCCTGGAGGCGATGCTGTCCGGCGACCTCGGGTTGCCTGTGCGCATCGAGCAGTTCCAGGGCGCGTGGCTGACGTTGCCGGAGACGGAGCAGTCCCGCCTGGGCGAAGCCTTCTGCACGCTGGGGGTGGACGCCATGGCCGGTGAGCGCGCCTGGGACGTGCAGAGCCGGTTTCGGGTGGTGATCGGGCCGGTGTCCTATGCGGACTTTGACTCGCTGCTGCCCGGCGGCGCGCGGCTGGACCGCGTGGCGGCGCTGACACGGTTCCAGGTGGGGGAGGCGTTGGATTTCGACGTGCAGCTCATTCTGAAGCGCGAGGAGGTGCCGGAGTGCAGGTTGGCGGAGGTTGGTGCCTTCCAGCCACGCTTGGGGTGGAACATGTGGCTGAAGTGTGGGGATTTTGAAGTGGATGTTGGGGATGTGGTCCTTGATTGTTCTTGAGGGTCGTGAGTATAAAAAATTAATATTTGGGCGTTATTGTTAGAATGTTCGGCCAGAATAATTATTCAAAATTTTATCTTTTTAATGGATTTCATGTTTGCTTTTCCGCCTTTCATACTGATGGAGGTTCCGATACCCTCCATCATTGCACTCCAACTCATGCTTTGCGGGATAGAGCCACCAATTTTAGAACCGACATTCTGGGGTCGCGAGGCGCCTCTGGTGTAGAATTTTATTCCATCCGCTATTGTTTCGTAGCCGAATTCTCTGGCCCCAGATTCTGGATGAGTGCCGTACTTTCCTGATTCAACGGTGTTAATAATGAACCATCCAGAGCTAGCTTGATCTGAACCAAAATCAGGAGATATTGCTACCGTCATGATCGAACCGTTGTCCGGTCCTAAGATGTCAATGTCATAAATATCGCCTATTTTGGGTTCTTTTTTTGAATTTCTAACAAACACATTCATGGTATTGAACATTCCATGATTGACAGTTTGATTGATATCGGAAGCTAGATCTTGCAGGAATTTTCCTGGAGTGATATTTTTTGGCATCAATTCAATTAAAATTGAATATTCATCGTAGTTAATTGCGCCTACTCCTTGGCTGATATTTTGCATTTTTACTTTATTGGCGTTAAGATACTTTATGCATTCATCATTCTTTTCCCATTCTCGAGATTTTAGTCGAGCATGAGGATCAAGATCAGTCATGTTGCCTCCCTGTAAAAAGCATGAATATTGAGGCTTTTTTACTTATCCAGCTTTCGTTGTCGCTATGTCGTAGGAGCTAACAATAGGCGCCTGCGGCTTGTGGCCTGCATCATACGGCGTGTACTTCAACTCAATCTTTGAGAAATTCAGACTGATTGTCTCACTCGGCCGACCTGAACCGTTCGCCGACACGCTGTAACCGCTGACCAGTGCGTTCTCCAGTGTGTAGGTCATATAGGTATCGCCGGGATCGCCAGTGGTAACAAGGTCGATCTGCACCTTTTTGCCGACCTTGCCAGCTACCGCCTCTTTGAAGAATTTTGGCGACGATTTGTCAAGTTCGCGGCTAAGCGTCACCTCGCTGATCGAGGGTTCCGAAGCCTCGCGGTTGGCGGCGCGGCCGCTCGGCGTGCTGATGGATCGTCCTGCGCTGAAGGCCATGGATCCGACCTCCACCCAACTCTTGTGCGACTCCTGCGTCGCGTCGCCTTCGATGCCGTCGATCTTCACGTAGATGGCCATCGGACTCCTCCCAGAGGATTGAAGCGGAATTAGTGGATGTCGAAGGAAAAGCGTCCCTGCGCGTCCAACCCGACCCGGGCCGCCGCGACCGGCTCGTCGCGCGCCAAGCGCTCCAGAAGGAGGGCGGACAGGTCGGGAAGCAGGCCGCGGGTCAGGATATGCTCGATGTTGCGGGCGCCGCTGTGAACCTCGCCACACCGCGCGGCAATCGCCTCCACCACCTCGGGGCCGTAGCGGAAGTCGGCGCGGTAAGCCTCGCGCAGGCGCCGGGCAATGCGGTTCAGGTTCAGCTCGACGATGCGGGTCAGGATGTCGGGCGCCAGCGGCAGGTAGGGCACCAGCGTCACGCGGCCGAGGAAGGCCGGCTTGAAGTGGCGCAGCAGCTCCGGTTGCAGGGCGTCCGGCAGAGTGTCCGGCGCCGGCAGGCCGCTGGGGGAGGCGGAGAGCCGCGTCAGCGTGTCCGTGCCGGCGTTGGAGGTCATGATGATGAGGGTGTTCTTGAAGTCGATGTCGCGCCCCTCGCCGTCGCGCAGCATGCCCTTGTCGAACACCTGGAAGAAGATGTCCTGCACGCCGGGGTGGGCCTTCTCCATCTCGTCCAGCAGGATCACGGAGTAGGGGCGGCGGCGCACCGCCTCGGTCAGAACGCCGCCCTCGCCAAAGCCGACATAGCCGGGGGGCGAACCCAGGAGCATGGAGACCTTATGCTCCTCCTTGAATTCCGACATGTTGATGACCGTCAGGTTCTGCTCCCCGCCGTACAGCGCCTCGGCCAGCGCCAGAGCGGTCTCGGTCTTGCCGACGCCGCTGGTGCCGACCATCAGGAACACGCCGATGGGCTTGCGCGGGTCGGTCAGCCGGGCGCGGGCGGTGCGCACGGCCTGGGCGATGGCCTCCAGCGCGTGGTCCTGGCCGATGACGCGCTCCGACAGGCGTTCGCGCAGGGACAACACGGCGTCGATCTCGCTGGTCACCATGCGGCCGACCGGAATGCCGGTCCAGGTGGCGACCACGTCGGCCACCGCCGTCCCGTCAACGAAGACGTGGACCAACGGCTGCTCGCCCTGCGCCTCGGCCAGTTCGTCGAGCGCGCGGGCCAGCGCCGCCTTGCCCTCCGCCGCCTGGGGGGAGTTGGGTTCGGCGGCCTCGATCGCGTCGCGCAGGCGCGTGATCTCCGCGGCAAGCTCCAGCTCCCGCGCCCAGCGCGCCTCGACGGCGGCGAGCGCGGCGATGGCGGCCTCGCGCCGTTCGGTCAGTTCGGCGATGGCGGCCGCGTGGTCGGTGCCCAGCGCGGCTTCGCGGTCGAGCACCGCGATGCGGTTGGCGAGCGCGTCGATGGTCCGGCGCTGGTCCTCCACCGCCGCCGGGGTGGCCGACTGGCTCATGCCGACGCGGGCGCAGGCGGTGTCGAGCAGGCTGACCGCCTTGTCCGGCAATTGCCGCCCGGCGATGTAGCGGTGCGACAGGCGCACGGCCTCCACCACCGCCTCGTCCAGGATGCGCACGCCGTGGTGCTTTTCCAGCGTCGCCACGAGGCCGTGCATCATCGACAGGGCCGCGGCCTCGTCCGGCTCCTCCACCTTCACGACCTGGAAGCGGCGGGACAGGGCCGGGTCGCGCTCGAAGTATTTCTTGTATTCGGCCCAGGTGGTGGCGGCGATCGTGCGCAACTCGCCGCGCGCCAGCGCGGGCTTCAGCAGGTTGGCGGCGTCGTTCTGCCCGGCCTGCCCGCCGGCCCCGATCAGGGTGTGCGCCTCGTCGATGAACAGGATGATCGGCTGGGGCGACGCCTTCACCTCGTCGATGACGGAGCGCAGGCGGTTCTCGAACTCCCCGCGCACGCTGGCGCCGGCCTGCAGCAGGCCGAGGTCGAGCGTCTTCACCGCGACCTCGCGCAGCGCCGGCGGCACGTCGCCGGCGGCGACGCGCGCGGCGAATCCCTCCACCACGGCGGTCTTGCCGACGCCGGCCTCGCCGGTGAGGATCGGGTTGTTCTGGCGGCGGCGGGTCAGCACGTCGACGATGGCGCGGATTTCCGCGTCACGGCCCAGCACCGGATCGATCTTGCCGGCGCGGGCGCGCTCCGTCAGGTCGATGGTGAAGCGCGCCAGCGCGCCGCCGGCCGCGGCGGGGGTGCCCTCCGCCTTGGGGGAGGCGCCGGGAGCCGGGGCTTGGCGGGCCTCGCGGGAATTCCCGGCGATGCCGTGCCAGTCGGCGGCCAGCGCCTCCGCCGATAATTTGGCGAGGGGGCCGAGCGCCGAGCGCGTCGCCTGGGCCAGCGTTTCGTCGCTCAGCAGCGCCAGCAGCAGATGACCGGAGCGGACGCGCGGCGCCCCGCCCTCCATGGCGCCGTCCAGGGAGGCCAGCAGCCATCCTTCCCGCGCGAGGCTGACCAGATAGGGGGACAGCACCGGCGTGCGCGTGTTGCCGGCGCGCATGCCGTCCAGGCTGCGGGTCAGGCTGTCCTGGACGCGGCCGATGTCGATGGCGTGGTGGTGGGCGATGGCGTGCAGGTCGGTGTCGGGCTGGTCCAGCAGGCGGAGCAGCCAGTGCTCGATCTCCACCGCCTGATTGCCCCGCGACAGCGCGAAACCCGGCGCCGCTTCCAGGGCCGTCCGGCATGGTTCGTTCAGCTTTGCAAGGAGCGACGACAGGTTCACCGACACCATCGATCCGGCCTCCTGAACTTGCCCTGGTGTTCGCCTATGCTTGTTCGGCGAGCAAATCTTTCAAAGCAACCGGGGGTGTTTCAAAGGCCATTCCTGTGTATAGGCGATGGGAGTAGCCGGGCGACATCTGTTCGGGTCACTTCCCCCGCAGGATGCGACGATTTCGGGCGTGCCTCCGGTTGGCTCTCAGTTGATCGTGACCAAGCCGCCCTTGATGGCGACCATGGCGTCGCCCTTCACCTGGTTCATGGGAGCTTTCACCTCGGTCATGGCCTGGCCTTCGATGCGCACCATCACGCCGCGGATGGTGACTCCGGTCTGGTCCAGCCGGATCGAGCTTTGGCCGACCTTCAGCTCGATGGACTGCATGGCCTCGCACTCGCTCTTGCCCAGGGCGACCTTGGTGGTCTGGTTGCCCTGCTGGATGGTGAGGGCGTCGTTCCCCATCTCGATGGTGACCGTCCGGTTGCCCTCCTTGATCGTCTCGGTCTGGTTGTTGCCGACTTCCAGCGTGTCGTCCTTCTCCACCACCCGCTGGAAGTCCTTCTGGGCGTGGAAATAGACCTGCTCGCTTCCCTTGCGGTCTTCGAAGCGCAGTTCGTTGAAGTCGGCCGGACCACCGCCCTTGCTGCTGCGCGTCTTGACGCCGCTCTGCGTCTTGTTGTCGGGCAGGGCGTAGGGCACGGGGTTGTCGCCGTTGTAGACGCTGCCGACGATCAGCGGCCGGTCGGGATCGCCGTCCAGGAAATCCACCACCACCTCGGTCCCGATGCGCGGGATGAACTGGTGTCCCCAGCCGCGCCCTGCCGATAGCTGTGCCACACGGATCCAGCAGGAACTGTTCTCGTTGCGCTTGCCCAACCGGTCCCAGTGGAACTGCACGCGCACGCGGCCGTGCTTGTCGCAGTCGATCTCCTCGCCGGAGTTGCCGACGACGATGGCCGTCTGGGGACCGCGCATGACCGGGCGCGGCGTGACCCGCGGCGGACGGAAGGCGACGTCCGCCGGAATGGCGTCGAAACCGTTCTGATAGGTCGCCTGCCCGCCGCCGGTCGACCGCAGCTTCGGGTCGGTGGCCGCGTGCCGGACGCCTGTGACGACGTAGGCGCGGCCGTTCTCCGCCGCCACGGCGTGGTTGTGCAGGGTGAAGCGCCCGCCGGGCACCATGTGGCGGGCGCTGCCGGCTCCGGAGACCTGGAGAAAGGGCGCCTCGATTTCCTCCATCCGCATCTTGGCGCGGGCCGTGCCGGCGCCAAGGTCGGCGTAGCCGCCGGGATACTCGAACCGCTCCTGCGGCGCGCCGCGCATCGACGGCAGCATGGTGTTGCTGGACGCGGTCAGGTCGGTGCGCGGGGTTTCGAAGTTGAAGTCGCGCTGCACCATCCGGTCGGGGCGGAAGCGGTAGCCGCCGACCCACTGCGTGATGCCGCCCCAGCCTTGCCCTTCCCGCGCCATGTCGATCCGGCTTTCGGGAAGATCCTTGTAGGCGGACGCGCCGTCGGCCATGACGAGGACGTGACGGTCGGCCTCGTGCCGGAAGACGTAGAAGATGCCCTCCTCCTCGGCCAGCCGCGAGAGGAAGGCGAAGTCGCTCTCGTCATACTGCGCGCAGTAATCGCGCGTCGTGTCCGCCCCCTTGATGCCCGACAGATCGAACTGCACGGCGGGGGAGGCGGCGCGGTGATCCTCCAGAACGGTGCGGATGATGTCGCGCACGCTCTGCTTTTGAAAAATGCGGCAGTCGGTGGTCTGGGTGAGCAGCCATAACCAGGGCACGACCTCCAGCCGATAGGAACGCTGGCCATCCTCGATGGGGGCGCCGACATCGAATCCCTGCACGAGGGCGTGGAAGCGGCGCGGGGTTCCGGCGGGTGCCGACACCGACCAGGACACCGGCGTGCCGATCAACTCCTCCGGCTTGATCGTCGTGCGCGGGCTGACGACGTCCAGGGTGAAGCGGAACAGCGAGGATATGGCCTCCTCGCCGGAAAAGCCGGTGAGGAGCGTCGCTCCCCTTCCGAGCACGGTGTCCAGCGTCAGCAGGCGGTTGGTGGATGCGATGGCGATGGCGGCGCTCGGGTCCATGGCAACGCTCCCGGCTGGACTTCCGACGGGTCGGGCAGACCGGAAAGACTGCCGAAGCACTCCACCGAACGCAATGCGAGTGCGGTCCGCTGTGGTGGTTTATTGCTGACTAATCCGCTTGTTCTTTTCGTTACCTACATTTTGATGGCGAGTAATCGGCGCTGCTGGACTGAAATGTTCGTGCGTCAAATGGATGTCCGTCATGGATACTTCTTTCGATACGGCCGCGCTTGACCTTGCAGACATTCTGGCTCCGATTTCCGCCGAGGCGCCCACGGGGCCGGACCTGCGCCTGGACTACGCGGATAGAGCGCCCTATCGGCAATTGAAGGACGCGCGGCAGGCCGCGCGCGCGGCGGAGCGGCGGCAGGAGGCCGAGAGCGACGCCTCCGCCATACCATCCGAATGGCGGCTCATCGTCGATCTCGCACCGTCCGTCCTGGCCACGCAGAGCAAGGACCTGGAGGTGGCGGCATGGCTGGCCGAGGCGTTGCTGCGCACGCGCGGCATGGCGGGCCTGGCCGACGGCTTTGCCGTCCTGCGCGGGTTGGTGGAGCGCTACTGGCCCGATCTGCACCCGCAACCGGACGAGGACGGCGTCGAGACCACCGTCGCGCCGCTGACCGGGCTGAACGGACGGGACGGAAACGGAACGCTGCTTCAACCGCTCAGCCGGCTGCCGCTGACCTTCGGTGCGGATGGCAGTTCCTACGCGCTGTGGCAGGTGGAGCAGGCGGCCGGGCTCGATCTGCTGGGGGATGATGACCGGCGCGAGCGCCGCATCGCCGCCGGGACGGTGCCCATGGACGTGATCGAAGCCAGCGCGCGTGCGACGCCACCCGCCGCCTTCGTGAGGCTGGCCTCGGACATCGACCGTTGCCTCCAGGCGTTTCAGGGGCTGGAGACGGCGCTCGACGCGCGGCTCGGCGTGGACGGACCGCCGACACGGGCCATCCGTGACACCCTGGAGCAGATGCGCCGGACCTTGACCGGCTTGGCGGGAAGCGCGCTGGAGCCCGCCGGAACGCTTTTCCTCCAGGGCGATGCGGGCCAGGGCGATGCGGGCCAGGGCGATGCGGGCCAGGGCGATGCGGGCCAGGGCGATGCGGGCTCGTCGGTCGGGCCGGCGGCGTCCGCGATGGCGGCGTTTGCCGGGGCGGCGTTTGCAGGATCGGCGACTCCCGCCGCATCGTCCTGGCAAGGACCCCCTCGGGCGATGGCGATCGAGGGATTCGCGTCGCGCGAGGACGCGTTGCGCACGCTGGAGGCGGTCGCCCGGTATTTCCGCGAGGCGGAGCCGCACTCTCCCGTGTCCTACACCCTGACCGAACTGGTGCGGCGTGCCCGGCTGCCTTTCGTCGAACTCCTGGCTGAGTTGCTGCCGGACGAGGACGCGCGGCGCGGGCTGCTGACGGCCGCCGGCATCGACAAGCGGCTTGCCGAGCCCGGAGAGGATTAGATGCAGACCGTGACCGTAGAGCCCGAAGGCGTCAGGGCAGGGAGACGAGGCCATGAGAAAGGAACCGTTTCTCCAGCGCATCCCATTATCGGAACCGCGGGGGGCCAAGCCGCCCGAGGATGAGGGCACGGTGGTGCAGCCGATCTCCATCGGACCGCATTCCGAAGGGCTGCCTTCCGAGGGTCCGAACCCCGACGGATCGATGTCGGAAGGGCTGCCGTCCTTGCGCTCGCCGTCCTTGTCGTCGATGTCGTCCGGGTTCCGGCCCCTGCCACGCGCGGCGGAACCGGTCCAGGTCGGCGACGTGCTCAAGGAGCGGTTCGTCCTGGAACAGGTCCTGGGGGCCGGGGGCATGGGCAAGGTCTTCCTGGCGCTCGACCTGCGCAAGCAGGAGGCGTCCGACCGGAATCCCTACGTCGCCATCAAGGTTCTGAAGGAAAGCCTGCGCGAACACCCCAGCAGCATCATCGCCTTGCAGCGCGAGGCGCGCAAAGCGCAGGAGCTGTCGCATCCCAACATCATCAAGGTCTACGACTTCGACCGGGACGGCGACCGCTTCTTCATCACGATGGAGTACCTGACGGGCAAGTCGCTGGACCGCATCATCCGGGCCGAAGGTTTCACCTCCATGCCGCCGGCCGAGGCCGGGCGGATCATCAACGCGGTGGGCGAGGCGCTGGCCTTTGCCCATGGCAACGGCTTCGTCCATTGGGATCTGAAGCCGGGCAACATCTTCATCACCGACTCCGGCCGCGTGAAAGTCATCGATTTCGGTCTTGCCCGCGCGATCAAACAGCCGACGCCGGGGGACGAGGACGCCACGGCCTTCGACGTGGGCAGTCTGGGCGCGATGACTCCCGCCTACGCCAGTCCGGAAATGATCGAGACGCAAACGCCCGATCCGCGCGGGGACATCTACTCGCTCGCCTGCATCACCTACGAGCTGCTCGCCGGGCACCATCCCTTCAGCCGGATGCCGGCCACCCATGCGCGGGACACGCGGATGAAACTCGTGCGCATCCGGGGCCTGGGGACGGCGCAAATGCGGGCGCTGCAAAACGCGCTGGAGTTCGACCCCGCCAAACGAACGCGTTCGGTCGAGGTTTTCCTGCGTGACATGAAGCTGGGACGTGGAGGCGCCGCGCCGAGGTTCGGCCTGGCCGCAAGGGTCGGGTTGGCCGGGACCGCGGTCGCCGCCCTGGCGGTGGGCGGCCTGTGGTGGACGGGCTGGCTTGCTCCGGCGCCGGCGCCGGAGAAGCCAGCGCCACGGCCGGTGGAAAGCGCCGTCGACGTGGCGCCGCCGACGCCGAAGGCGGCACCGCCTTCGGCATCGACACCCATGTCCACGTCCACACCCACGCCCACTCCCAGGCCGACTCCGGCTCCGCCGCCGGCCAAGCGCCCCGAACCGGAGCGTCCCAAGGCGGTGGAGGTTCCCCGTCCGCCACCGCCCGATCCGCCCGTTCCAAAACCGTTGGTGGCGCCGCCGCCACGCCCGGTCGAACCGACGGGCGTGGAGAATGTCCGTGCGCTCATGGGCGGATGGTGCAGCGGGGTCATGAAGCTGACCCTGGCACCGGCGGAATGGACGCTGTCGTTGCCCAGCGGCTCCGTCGTTCCGATGCGGGTCAGCCGCTATGAAACGGCCGACGGCACGCTGGTCGTCGAACTGACGGGGACTGACGGGCGACGGACATTTTGGGAGTTCGGCGAATTTTCCGGCGACAACCGCACCATGGTTCAACTGCGCGCCCGTTCGGACAGCGATCCGGACTGGCGCGAATACAACCGGCCCTTCCGGCGCTGCTGACGGTCCAGGACCCTTTATCCGCGGGAGAACGGTGATGAGCGACGGGGACACGATCGACGATCATGCGCCGACCCGGACGTTCTGGTTCCACACGGCGGCGGTCAGCCACGCGGGAACCGTCCGGTCCGTCAACGAGGACGCTTGCCTGGACCGCTCGGACGTCGGGCTGTGGGCGGTCGCCGACGGCATGGGCGGGCACGAGGCGGGCGATTACGCCAGCCGGATGGTGATGGCCGCGTTGAACCACTGCATCGACCCGACCATGGGCGCGCCGACGGGGCGGGAGATCCGCGCGGCCCTCGACGGGTGCAACGCCGCGCTGCTGGACCATGCCGGGCGTCTCGGCAGTGCCGTTGTGGGCAGCACGGCGGTCGTGCTGACCATCACCGGACGCCGCTTCTCCTGCGCCTGGGCGGGCGACAGCCGGCTGTACCGGGCCCGTGGCGGCGCCTTTGTCCAAGTGACCCGCGACCACAGCTATGTCCAGCAGCTGATCGACAGCGGCGTGCTCGATCCGTCCGAGGCGGAAGGGCATGCCAAGTCGAACGTCATCACCCGCGCCGTCGGCGCCACGGACGCGCTGGTCCTGGACACGGTGGAGGGCGACGTGAACCACGGCGACCTCTTCCTCCTGTGCAGCGATGGCCTCACCAAGACGCTCGCCGATCCCGACATATCCGGCGCGCTCGACACCATGGGCCACAGCGCCGACGGAGTTGCGGAAGCGGCCGGACGGCTGCTCGACGCCGCGCTGGCGCGCGGGGCGCGGGACAACGTCACGCTGGTGCTGGTTCTGTGCGAAGCGGTGGCCGGTCCGTTGCGGACCCCGCCACCGGCCGGCGATCCGCAAGATGGTGATCCGCAAGATGGCGATCCGACGCTCACATCGTGAAACGAGACGACACCGAACGGTTCCCTAGGGGGGAGAGACCTTCATGTTAAGTCGGGCGCGCTTTGGTTTGTCCGCGTTTGTCCTCGTGGCGGTTCTCTTATTGTCGGGTTTCGTGGAGCAGGCCATGGCCGCGGAGCGGCGCGTGGCGTTGGTGATCGGCAACGGCCGCTATGACAACGGCGGCTCCGTACCGGGCGCCGTCGCCAGCGCGCGGACCGTGACCGAGGCCCTGCGCAAGGCCGGCTTCGAGGTGGCCACCCAGTTTGACCTCAACCACCGCAACCTCACCCGTGCGCTATCCCGCTTCCAGGAGGATTTGGCCCGGGCGGACCTCGGTGCCTTCTACTATGCGGGCATGGTGCTCAGCCTCAACGACAAGAGCTTCATCGTTCCCAGCGACGCCCGCCTCAACATGGAGGTGGACGCCATGCTCGAAACCGTTGAGCTGGATTCGGTGCTGGAGCAGATCCAGAACGCCAGCTACCGTTCCATCGTGGCGTTCGATCCGATCGTGCCCAACCCGATGGTGGACCGCCTTGCGACGGCCATGGGAGCGAACGGCCGTTCGGCCAGCCCGCTCCTGGCCACGACCACGCCGCGCGATCGCATGATCATCGCCTTCGGTCAGCGGCCGGGATCGTCCCCGGTGCCGACCAGGGCGAACGGCGCCAGCGCCTTCGCCGCAGCGCTTGCCGAGGAGATCGTCAAACCGGGCGTCCCGGTGAAACGCGCGTTTCAGGCGGTGGACCAGACGCTCGCCAGCGTTTCCGGAGGCGCCCAACGCATCTGGTTCGAGGACCGGTTGGACGGTGATCTGATGCTGGTCGCGGCGCTTCCGCCGCCTCCACCGCCGCCACCCTCCGGCGATCCGGTGGTGAGCAAGGCGGCACCCCCGCCGCCCGCCGCCCCGGCACCCACTCAGCCGCCGGTCCCCGCACCGTCGGCTGTGATCATCGAACCGTTCAAGGGGGACTTCTACACCACGCGCAAGACAACGGTCTTCAAGGATCCGGACGCCAAGTCGTCCCGTGTCCGGACCCTCGACCAAGCGGCCCCGGTGTCCGTCACGGCCAAGGTCAAGGTGGGCAAGGCGGAGTGGATGCGCGTCGAGGAGGGGGGGAAGACCGGCTATGTCCAATCCACCCTCCTGACGAAGGATGCGCCGCCCGAACCGCCGGCGAAGACCGAGGAGGCGAAGGCGCCACCACCGCAAAGGCGTCTGAACGAGGGCGACGTTTATGTCACCAGGGATGCGATCGCCATGCGGGACCGTCCGGAGAAGGGGGCGCGCAGCCTGCGCACCCTCGAACGCGGCGCGCCCGTGACCGTTGCCGTTCCGGTGCCCGAAGGCGATTGGGTGAAGGTTCGCGACGTGTTTTGGAACGACGGCTACATTCCACTCGCCAGCCTTTCCGAAGTTCCCAAGCAGGACGCGGCGAAAAGGGCGCCGTTGTCCGGTTCGACCGGCACACCCCCGGACGTGTCCGTGGGGACACCGAATTCGGGCTCATCAAGTCCCGGTTCACCGGGTTCGGGTTCGCCGGCGGAATCGAAGCCGGGCGACCCGTTCGCCAACCTGCCGCCGCCCATCCGATCCGCCGTGGCCAGCGCGCGTGAGACGACCCAACAGGCCACGGCCAAGCGCAACGCCGGCCGCAGCGCGGCAGAGCAGGCACGGAATGCGCAGAAGCGGGCGCAGGCCGCGGCGCAGGATGGGCGCAGCATCAATTCCCAGTTCCCCAATGGCGATTCGTACCGAGGGCAGGGCGACGGGCCGACCAAGAACGGCTACGGAGTCTATCGGTATGGCAACGGCGGTGCCTATGAGGGCGAATGGAAGAACGACGCCATGACCGGGACGGGCGTCTATAGCTTCCCCAGTGGTGAACGGTTCGAGGGCACTTTCGCGAACGGCAGTCCGAATGGGCCGGGCGTCTACCACTTCCCCAACGGCGATGTCTTCACCGGCGACGTCCGCAACGGCCGCCCGAACGGGGCGGGGGAAGTGCTGTTCGGCAATGGCGACCGTTACCTCGGCACCATCGCCGACATGCAACCCGAAGGCATGGGCACCATGACCTTCCGTTCCGGCGACCAGTTTGTCGGCACCTTCCGGAGTGGGCTTCAGAATGGTCCCGGCGTGCGCATAGCCAAGGGCGGGTCGGGTGAGGATCTGGTCATCCCCGGCGTCTGGCAGGGCAGCGTGGTCGTTCAGAAATGAGCGAACGGCAAGGAACCGTTTGCAGCAGGGCCGCCCGGTGCGGAGCGCTTCACGCGTTCGCGCACGGGCCGCCCAAAACCAATCCGAATCTCGAATCGCAACGGCTTGTCAATCCGCCTTAGCTGCGATCGTAAGCCGCCAGCGCGACCGGCAGAGCCTGGATCACGGCGTTGCCGACCGCGGGAAGCCCCGCCAGCACGGCGCTGATGACCTCGTCGCGCGTGGCGCCCAATCGTTTGGCGTCAGCGACATGGAAGGGCAGACCGCTTTCGAGACGGGCGGCGGCCAGAATTCCGATGTAGACGAGTTCGGCGGTTTTGGCGTCCAGGGCGGAGGCCACTCCCAGCTTTTTCACCGCATCGAGCCACGCCTGCTGGTGGGCCGGCGCTTCTTTTATGAACGTTTGGAAGGCATTGCTTGCTTGTGGCGTGTCGGTCATCGGCTCATTCCGCTCTGGTCGTGGACTCCTTTGGGATTCCTGCCGGTCGGTGCCGTGAGACGCCATGATCTGGATGCTCGGAATCAAAATATTCAATCCCTGGGTTGCCCAACCTCACTGCCATGACGTCGTCAGGGGCGAGGCTGAACCGTACCGGGTTTTCCAAAGGCCGTTTGGCCCAGGTCCGGCCGCCGCGTTCCACGCCGCAAACGATAATGAGAATTCTTCGCATTTGGGGGTGAGGCGGGAGGCGTGCGCGTTCGTCTGAGCAGAAGGACCGGTGGTTCCTTCGGAGAGGACGAGATGAGCGTTGGCAAGTCGCGCACGCGGCTGTGGTTCCTGTGGCACTCCTGGCTGGCGATGCCCCTCTGGGCGTTCCTGTTCTTCGTCTGCCTGACCGGGACCATCGCCGTGGTCAGCACCGAGATCATGTGGCTGGTCAATCCCGCCATGCGGGCGTCGGGTGCCGGGGAACCGCTGCCGGCCAGCGCGCTGATCGCCGCCGCCGAAGCCGCGGCGCCGGGCGGACGGGTGAGTTCGCTGAGCTGGGGCGGTTCCCACATGGCGGTCAGTGCCCGCATGGCGATGCCCGACGGAACCTCCACCACCGCCTGGGTGAATCCGGTCAGCGGGGCGGTGCAGGGGCTGTCCACCGGCAACTCGTTCCAGAGCTTCTTCCGCGCGCTGCACGGCTGGCTCATGACCTTCCCGGTGGGCTGGTACCTCGTGACCTTGCTGGCCATCCCGCTCCTCGGGTCGCTGGTCACCGGGCTGGTGGTCTACAAGCGCTTCTGGAAATCCTTCTACCAGCCGCGCATACGCTGGCGGCAGGCGCCGCGCGTGATGTGGGGCGACCTGCACCGCGTCGCCGGCACATGGTCGATCTGGTTCATCGCGGTCATCTCGGTCACCAGCCTGTGGTTCCTGATCTACATGATGCTGTTCCATCTCGGGATGGGGCTGGGCGGCGGGAAGGCGCCGGTGCTGCTGGCCCGCGACCAGATCCCGGTGAGCGCGACCGCGCCGCAGCCGGACGTCGACGCCATCATGGCCAGCGCCAAGGCGGCCCTGCCGGACATGCGGCTGCGCTATCTGTGGCTGCCCGGCACCGCCTACGACCCGGCGACGGTGGCGGGGTCCAGCGGGCAGGTGCCGCTGCTGCCCGACTATGTCCGGGTGAATCCCTTCACCGCCGAGGTGATCCTCATCGAGGGCGGGATGGAGGCGGCGTCCGGCATCGAGCTGACCCGCACCATCATGCGCGCCCTGCACACCGGCGATTTCGGCGGCCTGCCGGTCAAGCTGGTGTGGTTCGCCTTCGGTCTGCTGATGACCACGCTGGTCTTCAGCGGCATGCTGATCTGGATGAAGCGGACCGCCCGCGCCACGGTCGAGGCGGTGCGGGGGCTGCGCTTGGCGGAGGGCCCGTCCAATGCGTAAGCTCTGGCAACGCGGCAAGTTCCATCTCAGCGCCCTGATGATGCTGGTGCCGCTGCCCTTCCTCCCCGACTATTTCAGCCCGAAGCCGATCTTCGTCCCGCCCGAGATCCGGCGGGATGTCGCCGTCGGCCCCTTTCCGGTCACGCTGGCGACCTACGACGAGGCGCCCGCCCGCATGCCGACGGGGGAGCGGATGAAGGAATACCGCATCCACATCCGTCCCGCCGACATCGACCGGGTGCGCGGCGTCTTCCTGCGCGTCGGCAAGCCGCGCAGCCTGCGCACCGCGGGCGCGCTCGCCTTCGGCAACCCCTACGAGCGGGAGGCCGACGTGACGGTTCCGGACGAGCTGGCCGGCACGGAGGAGCTGTGGGTGACCATGGAGGATTGGAGCGGCGGGGTGCATCAGGCGTCCCTGCCGCTGGGCGAGATTTTCGGAGGAAAGCGATGAAGACCCACCGCCTGTTCGCCCTGGCGGGGCTGTTCGCCCTGTGCGCCGCCGGTGCGGCGGAGGCCCATTACCCGATCTGCGAATGCCGGATGGTCGAGGGCGATACGGTGCAGTGCACCGGCGGCTTCTCCGACGGGTCGAAGGCGCCCGGCGTCGTGCTGGACGTCATCGCCTACGACGAGCAGGTGCTGGTCAAGGGCAAGCTGGGGCCGGATTCCACGCTGTCCTTCCCGCGCCCCGCGCAGGACTTCTACGTCCTGTTCGACGCCGGGCCCGGCCACACGGTCGAGATCGAGCACACGGCGATCAAGTAGCGCCCTCAGCGAAGCCGGAACCATGCATCACCAGATCGTCCGCCGCGCCGGGGCCGAGCGCGAGACCCTGTGGGTCCTGCTGGCCGCCGGCGCCATTCTCGCGTCCGCCGCCCTGGCGGTCGGGCTGCGCGCCGTTCCGGACGCGGAAGCCCCGCTGGCCGCCCACCTCATCGACTCCCGCACCGGCCTGACCGCCGCCGAGCAGGGCCTCTACGCCGACCTGAAGGCGGCGGGGGAGGAGATCGCCGCCCTGCGGGAGGCGGAGGGCCGGGCGCCGACGCCGGAGGAACTGGCTGCCGAGGCCCTGCCGCCCTTCGCCGCCGACCCCAGCGCGGCGGCGCGCGGCGGGCACGCCTGGACCCTCGCCGGGACCGGCGATGGCATCGCCTATGCCGGCGTTTCCGCCGCGCCGGAGCTGGCCGGCTCCCTGGTCCTGCGGCTGGACGGCCATGGCGCCGACATCTGGCTGAAGCGCGCCGCCGAAGCCCCGCCCGCCCCACCGGAGGACGCGGCGCTGACCGCCGCCGGCTGGAAGCGGATCGTCTCCACCTTCACCGCCGGGGTGACCCGATGAGCATTCTTCCCAACCGCCGCCTGATCCTGGCCGGCGCCATGGCCGTTGCGGTCCTGCCCGCCGTGGCCATGCCCGTCCGCGCCGTCGCGGCTCCCGCCGGGCGGCGGCGCTTCGGCGTCACCCTGCACCCCTACTATTCCTACGTCGCCAACATCGTCGGCGACGCGGCCGAGGTGGTGCCGATCATCCCCGCCGGCTTCAACCCGCACGCCTACGAGCCGCGCCCGGAGGATATCCAGCGCATCGGCGGGCTGGACGCCATCGTGCTGAACGGCATCGGGCACGACGATTTCGCCGGGCGGATGATCGCCGCCTCGGCGAAGCCGTCGCTGCCGGTGGTCGAATCCAATGCCGACGTGCCGCTGCTGCCTGCCGCGGGAACGGCGGCGCGGGCGGCGGGGAAGGTGGTCAACCCGCACAGCTTCCTGTCGATCACCAATTCGGTCCTCCAGGTTTCGACCATCGCGCGCGAGCTGGGGCGGCTCGACCCGGACAACGCCGCCGCCTACGCTGCCAACGCCCGCGCCTATTCCCGTCGCCTGCGCCAGCTGCGGGCCGACGCGCTGGCGAAGCTCGCGACGGCCGGCACCGCCAGCCTGCGCGTCGCCACCATTCACGGCGCCTACGATTACCTGCTGCGCGAGTTCGGGCTGGAGGTTTCCGCCGTCGTCGAGCCCGCCCACGGCATCGAGCCCAGCCCGGCCCAGCTCGCCGAGACCATCGCGACGATGCGCAAGCTCGACGTGCAAGTGATCTTCTCGGAGCTGAACTTCCCCAGCGCCTATGTCGAGACGATCCGGCGCGAGACCGGCATCCGGCTCTACGCCTTCTCCCACATCTCGCACGGCGACTACGCGCCGGACCTGTTCGAGCGCGAGATGGCCCGGAACCTCGACACGCTGGTGCTGGCGATGGCCGAGGCGGCGCCGTGACGGGACCCGCCATCCTGTTCGACGCGGTGGGCCTGACGCTGGGGCGCACGGTGATCCTCGACGGCGTGTCCCTGCGCGTCGCGGCGGGCACCGTCCACGCGCTGGTCGGCCCCAACGGCGGCGGCAAGTCGTCGCTGATCCGTGCCCTGCTCGGTCAGGCGCCGCACCGCGGGACCATCCGGCTCGACTGGCCGGGCGACGGGCCGGGCACGATCGCCTACGTGCCGCAATCGGTGGAGTTCGACCGCGGCCTGCCGCTGACGGTGGAGGATTTCCTGGCCGTGCTGTGCCAGCGCCGCCCCGCCTTCCTCGGGCCGGACCGCCGCATCGATTACGGCGCGGCGCTGGACCGCGTCGGCATGGCCGGCAAGGCCCGCCGCCGCTTCGGCGCCCTGTCGGGAGGCGAGCGACAGCGCGTCCTGCTCGCCCAGGCGCTGATCCCGGCGCCGGACCTGATCGTTCTGGACGAGCCGATGACCGCGCTCGACGAGGCCGGGATCGCCATCTTCGAAACGCTGCTGGCCGAGCTGTCCGCCGCCGGGACCACCGTCCTGTGGGTCGAGCACGATCTGGCCCAGGTGCGCCGGTTGGCGACGCGGGTGACCGGCCTGAACCGGCGCGTGCTGTTCGACGGCGCCCCGCTGGAGATGCTGTCGCCGGATCGGGTGTTCGATCTGTTCTCGGCTGTTCCCCGCCGCACCGGAGCCGAGAGGATCGCGTCATGAGCTTCGAGGCCTTGCGCGCCCTGGTGCAGGGCTGGGCCGGGGCCGGGCTGCTGCCCGCTGGGCTGACCCACGGCTTTCTCGTCAACGCGCTGCTGTCCGGGCTGGTCATCGGCCCGGTGCTCGGCGGGCTCGGCACGCTGGTGGTGACCAAGCGGCTGGCCTTCTTCTCCGAAGCGGTCGGCCACGCCGCGCTGACCGGCGTCGCCATCGGCATCCTGGTGGGGGAGCCCTACACCGGCCCTTACGCCAGCCTGTTCGGCTACTGCCTGCTGTTCGCGCTGCTGGTCAACTACACGCGCAACCGCAGCAACCTGACCGCCGACACGCTGATCGGCGTCTTCCTGTCGGTGTCGCTGGCGCTGGGCGCCAGCCTGCTGCTGATCCTGGCGAGCCGGGTCAACATCCACATCCTGGAGAATGTGCTGTTCGGCTCGGTCCTGACGGTGGACGACCGCGACCTGACCGTGCTGCTGGTGGTGGCCCTCGGGGTGACCGCGCTGATGCTGCCGCTGTTCAACCGGCTGCTGCTGGCGAGCTTCAACCCGGCGCTGGCGCGGGTGCGCGGCGTGCCGGTGAAGGGGCTGGACTATCTGTTCATCGTGCTGGTGACCGTGGTCACCGTCGCGTCGGTGAAGATCATCGGCGCCATCCTGGTGGGGGCGCTGCTGGTCATTCCCGCCGCCGCGGCGCGGGTCGTCGCCTCGTCGCTGCGCGGCTTCTTCCTGCTGTCGGTCGCCTTCGCCAGCGTGGCGGCGGTGGCCGGAATCCTGCTGCCCGTGCAACTCGCCCTGCCGGTGCCGTCGGGCGGCGCCATCATCCTGGCGGCGGGGCTGCTGTTCCTGGGCGCGCTGCTGGCGCGCCTGTTCATGAAAGGGGAAGAGGGATGAAGCGCGTCACGCTCGCGGCGCTCCTGCTGCTGTCCACGGTGGCGGGCGCCTCCGCCGAGACGGTGCTGGCCGGACACCCGGTCACCGCCGGGCTGGCCCAGGCGCTGACGAAGGGCACGCCGGTGGTGGTGGAGGCGGTGGTTCCGCCGGCCATCCCCATGGGGCGCCAACACGCCTTCCTGAGCGGGCGCGGCGAGGCCAGGCTGACGGAGGCCGCCCGCAAGGCCGACGCGGTGCTGACCCTGCGCTCCGCCTGGGGCGAGGACCCGCTCTACCCGCTGGCGCGGCGCGCCAACATCCGCCTCGTCGAGATCGACGCCTCCCGGCCGGTGGACGGCGCCCTGCCGGGGATCGCGGTCAGCGGCGGTGCGGCCTTCCCCTGGCTGGGCATCGCCAACGCCGGGCGGATGGCCGACATCCTCGCCGCCGACCTGCGGCGCCTGTACCCTGGGTCGGCGACCGCCATCGACGCGAATCTCGCCGCCCTGAAGCGCGGGCTGCTGACGGTGTCGTCCCGGTCGGCGCAGGCATTCGCTGCTCTGCCGGACCCGTCGGCGGCGGCGCTGTCCGACCGCTTCGCCACGCTGGCCGCCGACCTTGGGCTCGACCTGCGCCGGGTCTGGACCCGCGACGACCGCGACTGGACGCCGGAGCGTCTGGCCGAGCTGACCGCCACCCTGAAGGCCGAGGCAATTCCCGTGGTGCTGCATCACCGCCAGCCGGCGCCGGAAATCGTCCAGGCTGTGGCGGACGGCGGCGCCCGGCTGATCGTGCTGGACAGTCTGGAGAGCGGTCCGCCGGCGGCGATGGACACGGCGCTGGGGCATATGGCGGAGCAGGTGGAGGCGGGGCTGCGGTGAAACAATCCCAACCCCCACCCTTGCCCTCCCCCGCTGGGCGGGGGAGGGGAACACGCTCCTTCCCCCGCCCAGCGGGGGAAGGTTGGGATGGGGACAACACCCCGACACCTTTACACCCTTAAAAATTTCCCGATCACTCGCTCGCCAGCGCCGCCACCGGGTCGAGCCGGGCGGCGCGGCGGGCGGGGATCAGGCCGAAGACCATGCCGGTGAGCACGGCGGAGGCCACCGCTCCGGCGATCGCGGTCGCGGTGAAGACCACCGGCATTGCCAGCAGCCCGATCACCGCGCCGCCGGCCAGCCCCAGCGCCACCCCGGCCAGCCCGCCCAGCCCCGCCACCAGCGCCGCCTCCATCAGGAACTGCCGCTCGATGTCGGCGGCGCGGGCGCCGACGGCCATGCGGATGCCGATCTCGCGGGTCCGCTCGGTCACGCTGACCAGCATGATGTTCATGACCCCGATGCCGCCGACCAGCAGCGTGATGACCGCGGCGCAGCCGAGCAGAAGCGTCATGGTGTCCTGGGTCTCCGCCGCCGCCTGGATGCGCGCGGTCCCGTCGTGGATCTGGAAATCCTCCTGGCCGTGACGCTCGGAGAGCAGGGCGCGGATGGCGTCGCGGGTCTGCCCGATCCGCCCCACGTCGTGCACCGAGACCAGGATCAGTTGCAGGTCCGGCTTGCCGATCAGGCGTTGCACGCCCGTGGACAGCGGCACGAACACCCAGTCGTCGGTGCTCTGGTTGCCGGTCAGGTCGCCCTTCTGCGCCATCACGCCGGTGACCAGGAAGGGAATGTTGTTCACCAGCACATGCTTGCCCAGCGGCGACTCCCCGCGCGGAAACAGCCGTTCGGCGACGCGGTGGCCGAGAACCGCCACCGCCGCCCCGGCCCGCTCGTCGGCGCGGGTGAAGAAGGCCCCCCGGGCGACCGGCCAGCGGTGGGTCAGCGGCAGCGACGCCGAAGTCGCCAGCCCTTCGGTGCGGTGGTCGATGTTGCCGTGGCGGACCATCACCGGCGTGTCGAGGTAGGGCATCACGCTCTCGACGTTGGGCAAGTCCAGGATGGCCTCGCTGTCCGCCTCGGTCAGTGGCGTGGCCGGCAGGCGGGGATCGCCGCTGCCCGCCACGACATAGACCAAGTTCACCCCCAGCGCGCCGACCCGCGCCATCACCGCCTGCTTGGCGCCCTCGCCGATGGCGAGCAGAGCGATCACGGACGCCACGCCGATGACGATGCCGAGCAGGGTCAGCGCCGTGCGGAAGCCGTTGGCACCCAGCGACCGCAACGCTGCCGACAGGGCTTCCCCGGCGTCGGTCCACAGGGAGGCGCCGGCGGCCACGCGCTCCGCCGCGGCAGGGGAGGGGGCCACCGGTGACGGGGCCGGTCGGCCGCTGTCGGCGACGATCCGGCCGTCGCGCATTTCGATCACCCGGCCGGCGGCCTCGGCCACCTTGCGGTCGTGGGTGATGAGAATCACCGTGCGGCCGGCGGCGGACAGCTCGCGCAGCAGCGCCACCACCTCCGCCCCGCTGGCGCTGTCCAAAGCACCGGTCGGCTCGTCGGCCAGGATCACCGGGGCGTCGTTCATCAGCGCCCGCGCGATGGACACGCGCTGTTGCTGGCCGCCCGAAAGCTGGTTGGGGCGGTGATGGCGCCGCTCCTCCAGCCCCAGGCGGCCCAGCAACTCCACGGCGCGGCCTTCGCGCAGCGCGGCGGGCAGGCCCGCGTAGCGGCCCGGCATCTCGACATTCTCCTGCGCCGTCGTGCCGGGGATCAGATGGTAGTGCTGGAAGACGAAGCCGAACCCGTCCCGCCGCAACGCCGCCCGCTCGTCGCCCTCCAGCGCCGTCACGTCGCGCCCGTCGACGCGGTAGCGTCCGGAGGTCGGGCGGTCGAGCCCGCCGAGAATGTTCATCAGCGTCGATTTGCCGGAGCCGGAGCTGCCGACGATGGCGACGAACTCCCCCGCCTCGACGGTCAGGGAAACGCCGCGCAGCACCTCGACCGCCAGGCCGCCGCCGCTGATGTAGGTCTTGCGGATGTCCTCCAGGACGAGGAGCGGGCCGCTCACAGCCGGAACCCGATCTTGGGCGGGCGGCCGTCGTCGGTTTTCCAGCCCACCACGATCCGCTCGCCTTCGGCCAGCCCCTCCAGGATCTGGGCGTTGAAGCGGTCGCGCACCCCGACGCGGACCTCGCGCGTCTCGATGGCGCCACCGCTGCCGATCAGCGTCACGCGGTGCCGCTCCGCCGCCTCATCAGCCGGAGTCGGGGCGGCCGGAGTCGGGATGGCCGGGGTCAGGGCGGCGACCGGAACGGTGACGGCGTCCCTGGCCGCGGCGGCCACGAAGAAGACCTGGGCGGTCATGTCCGGGCGCAGCTCCCCCCGGTCGTTGGCGATTTCGAACAGCGCGGTGTAGAGCACGACGCTGTTGGCCGCTCCGCCGCCCCCGGACGCGGACGAGCCGCCGCCGTTTCCCGTTGTGGGCGGCTTCGGCGGTGCGGGCAGAATCTCCTGCAGGCGTGCGGTCCAGCGCCGCCCCGGATGGCCGAGCGTGGTGAAGTAGAGCGGCATGCCGTCCCTCAGCCGCGTCACGTCGGCTTCCGACACCTGGGTCCACACGGTCATCGCCGACAGGTCGGCGATCCGCATCAGGACCGGCGCCTCGTAGGCGGAGTTGATGGTCTGGCCCTGGCGGGCGTCCACCGCGATCAGCGTGCCGCTCATCGGCGCGTAGATGCGGGTGTAGCCGAGCTGCGCCTCGTCGGCCTGGAGGGTCGAGTCCGTCTGGCGGATCTGCGCTTGGGTGGCCTCGACCTGGGCGGCGGCGATGCGCGCCTCCATGCGGGCCTGGTCGAAGGCCTCGCCGCGCCCCGACCCGCTGCGCCGCAGCGCCGCCTGACGGGCCAACTGGGCCTCGGCGAAGTCGGCGCGCGCCCGCTGCTCAGCCAGCAGGGCGGTCAGGCGGGCGCGTTCGGCGCGCCCGGCCTCGACCTTGGCCTGTTGCAGGGCGGGGTCGATCTCGGCCAGCAGATCGCCCTCGCGGACCATCTGCCCGACTGTCACGTGCAGCCGGGTCAACTGGCCGGACACCTGGGCGCCGACATCGACGTAGGCGCGCGGCTGGATCTTGCCGAGCGCCGTCACCGTGTCCTCGACCGTGCCGCGGCCGACCACCGCCACCTCCGCCGAGGCGGCGGGATCGGCCGGGCGCAGCAGGGCGGCGGAGGCCAGCCCGCCGAGCACCAGCGCGGCGGCGGCGAGACCGCGGCGCACACCGCGCCGGGAACCGGAAGCCGCCGCCGACCGCCGCGCCGTCATCACCACGTCGCCCGCAGGGACAGCAGGACGTTGCGCGGCTCGCCGTAGTAGCCGGAGACGTCGATGTTGCTCAGATACTTCTTGTCGAACAGGTTGTTGACGTTCAGCGTGGCCGACACCTTGTCGGTGATCTGATAGCGGGCCATCAAATCGACCACCGCGTAGCCGTCGCGGTCGTAGCGCTCGGCGCCGGTCCCGGTGTAGACGTCGCCTTCCCACCGGAAATTGCCACCCACCGTCAGGCGGTCCCAGGCGCCCGGCAGGCGGTAGGTGGTGAACAGCTTGAAGGTGTCGCGCGGCACATAGGTCATCATCCGCTGGCCGTCGGCGTTCTTGACCGAGCTGTGGCTGTAGCCGCCGCCGACCTGCCAGCCGGTCATCACCTCGCCCGCGACCTCCAGATCGAAGCCCTTGCTTTCCGCACCCTTCACCGCCCGGTAGGCCTGCGTGCCGTCCGGGGCGAAGCGGCCGGGATCGACCTCGCCCAGGTTGTTCTGCTGGATCAGGAACACGGCGGCGCTGGCGTTCAGGGCGCCGCCGAAGAACTCGGCCTTCAGGCCGGCCTCGTAGGCGTCGCCGTCCAGCGGGTCGAGGGACTGGCCGCTGGCGTCCTTGTAGTTCTGCGGCTTGAAGATGCTGGTGTAGCTGGCGTAAACCGACCAGATGTCGGTCAGGTCGAGCACGACACCGGCGTAGGGCGTGAGCACGCCGTTCTCCGCCCGCTTGCTGTAGCTTCCCGCCCCCGCGTTCGGGCTGCTCTTCTCGATCTGCTCCCACCGGCTGATGCGGCTGCCGAGGATGACCGACAGCGCGTCGATCGGACGCAGGCGGGTCGCGGCGTAGGCGGCCATCTGCCGCTCGTCGGTTTGCGACCGGCCGGTCGGGTTGAGCGTCGGCTGGGCGATGCTGCCGTTCCAGGTGAAGTAGTTGGGGATCGAAGGATCGTAGCCGGGGATGTTCCAGAGCGGGTGGCTGAGCCCCTCGCGCTTGGCGTAATAGCCGCTGACGCCGGCCATCAGGTCGTGCCGCCGCCCGAACAGGTCGAAGCCGCCGTTCACGTCGGCGCTGACGGAGGTCTGCTCCAGGTCGGAGTTCCAGCGGCCCGCCCAGACGCTCATGCCGGTGCCGTCCCGGTTCAGGTCGCCGCGGGTGCCGAAGCCGAGCAGGCTGTCATATTCGCGGTTGTTGCGCTCCACGTTCAGCGTCGCCGTCCAGCCGTCACCGAAGCGGTGCTTCAGCTCGCTGAAGACGGTCAGGTTGTCGTGCATGTGGTACGCCCAGCGGGCGCCGCTGTTGTAGGAGCGGGGGAGGTTCGTCTTCGTCCCGTCGCTGTAGAACAGCGGGAAGCCGGAGTTGGAGGCGTCGTCGGAGCGGTGCTTCTGGTACTCGACGCCGACCGTCCAGGTGGTGTCCTCGGTGACGTCGGCCTCCAGGACTCCGTAGAGCACCTTCTTGCGCCCGTGCAGGCGGTCGATGAAGCTGTTGTTGTCCTGATAGGCGCCGACGACGCGCCCGCGCAGGCGGCCGTTCTCGGTCAGCGGACCCGACAGGTCGGCCTCGCCGCGGTAGCGCTCCCAGGAGCCGATCTGCCCCTCGGCGTAGCCCTGGAGGGTCGGGGTCGGGCGCTTGCGGACCAGATTGACCGAGGCCGACGGCTCGCCGACGCCGTTCAGCAGGCCGGTCGCGCCGCGCACCACCTCGACCCGGTCGAACACCGCCATGTCGGAGATGGAGTCGTCGAACCCGTACACGGTCGACCGCGGGATGCCGTTCACCTGATAATTCGTCACCGGGAAGCCGCGGGCATAGACCTCGTCTCCGTCGCTGCCCATCGCGCCGCGCTGCATCCGTGACACGCCCACCGTCTGGTTGAGCACGTCGCGGATCTCGTTCAGGCCCTGGTCGTCCATGCGCTGGCGGGTCATCACGCTGACCGACTGCGGCGTCTCGCGCGGCGTCAGGGGCAGCTTGGTGGCGCTGTCGGTCGATCCGGTGGTGTAGGAGCCGGTACCCTCGCTGCGGCCGGGGTCGCGGGATAGCCCGCCCTGGACGGTCACCGGGTCGAGCACCGCCGCATTCCCGGCCTGGGCCGGCAGCTTCTCCAGCGTCACCGTGTCGGGATCGACGAAGCGGGCGATCAGGCCGGTGCCGGCCAGCAGGCGGATCAGCGCGTCCTGCGGCGCCAGAGTGCCCGTCACCCCCGGCGAGGACACGCCCTGCGCGATGTCGGAGGGGTAGAGCACCTGGAAGCCGGTGGCCTGCCCGTAGGCGGCGAGCACCCCCGGCAGCGGCCCGGCCGCGATGGCGAAGCTGACGGTCCGGCCCTGCTGGGCCACCTGCACGGGCGCTTCCCCGGTCGTCATCGGCGCCGCCAAGGCGCCGTGCAGCGCGGTCGATGCCAGCAGCATGCCCAACAAAGCCGGAGCCCAACCGGTCCGCACCTTGTTCCCCCACACCTTGTTCCCGCGCGCCGTCTGCCCCCGCAGCAGACGCCCCCCAACATCGATCATCACCGAGACCCCGTCATTTTGCGAATGAGTTGCATTTTCGCGTATGCAAGTCACGACGTTGTCCGGTGGAAACCACCTCACCTTGATTTGGAAAAAATTTGATACGAACCGGCTAGACGGAACGAATGATGACCAAGCCGGGAACGGGACGCAGCGTGCGCAAGGGAAGCGTGCGGAGAATGGCGTTCAGGGCGGCGTCCGGCCGGCTGATGTCCACGCTGCCGTCGAAGCGCAGGCCGGCGAGCGGGCGGTCCCACAGCACGATGCGGGCGGGGTGGTAGCGGTTGAGATCGGCGATCACCGCGTCGAGCGGCTGTCCCTGGAAGACCAGCCGGCCGTGCCGCCATGCGTTCTCCACCGCCACGCCCTGGCTCAGCAGCGGGCCGGGACCATCGGGGCCATAGGACCGGCTTTGTCCGGCGGCGATGGGAAGGGGGGGCGCCATCCCGGTGGTCAGGCTGGCCGTTCCGGACTCCACCGCCACCACCACGGAGTCCAGGCAGCGGTGCACCACGAAGCTGGCGTCGGCGGTGGCGATCCGCCCGTCGGCGCAGGTGACGACGAAGGGGCGCCCCGGGTCGGGAGCGGTCACGAAATGCGCCCGACCCCCGGTCAGACGGACGCGCCGTTCCGCGGGAGTGAAGGCGACGGCCACCGCGCTGTCGGCGTCCAGGGTCAGGACCGAGCCGTCGTCCAGCGTCACCGTCCGCCGCTCGCCGATCCCGGTCGTCAGGTCGCCCGGCCAGCCGGTCAGGACGACCACGCCGCCCAGCGCCGCGGCGCAGGCGGCCGCCCCGCCAACGGCGCCGAGCGCCAGGAAACGGCGCCGCGTCGGCGCGGCACGGCGTTCCTTGCGCGGATCGGGCACCCGGTCCAGATCGCCCCACAGCCCGGCCAGCCGGTCGTATTCGCGGCGGTGGGCCGGGTCCTGCGCCAGCCAGGCATGAAAGGCCCGGCGGTCCGCCGCGTCGGCGTCGCCCGACTCCATGCGCACGAACCACGCCAGGGCCGCGTCCCGCGGGGTGTCCGGTAAGTCCGGCTGGTCGCGATCGCGCTCCATCAGAGCGCCAGCCGGTCGCGGCAATGGGCCAGGGCCTTCATGACATGCTTCTCCACCATGCTGCGCGAGATGCCGAGGCGGGCGGCGATGTCGGCATGGCTCAAGCCATCGAATTTGTGAAGCAGAAACACCTCCCGGCAGCGCGGCGGCAGTTCGGCCATGGCTTGGCTCAGCCGCTCCAGCCGCTGCTTGTGCTCCAGCGTCGCCTCGGCGTCCGGCTCGTCCAGCGGGCGGTCGAGGCCCAGCTCCGCCGGGGCGAAGCGGCGCCCCCGGCGGGCTTCCGCGCGCATCCGGTCCAGCGCGATGTTGTCGGCCATGCGGTACAGGTAGGAGCGCGGGTTGTCGATCTCCGGCAGGGCGGTCAGGCTGCGCAGGCGCAGGTAGGTGTCCTGCACGACGTCCTCGGCCAGGCACAGCGACCCCAGGCGCCGGGCCAGATGGCCCGTCATCTCCTCATAATGGTCGAGCAGCAGCCCCAGCAGGGAAGACCGGTCTCGTTCAGCCATGACCTCGGCAACACCCGTTCCCAGAACCGTGAAAACCACTCCTAACCATGAATGCGAATCATTCGCAATCGATAGATCGACCGGAGAAAAAATCTTTGCCATGAGGCGGTGAGGGGGTGGCGGTCGGTGAACGTCCTGTAGTCGGGAGAGGCGTGCGCGTGGGGCGGGCCCTGGATGGTGTCTGATGGACTGGCGTGCCCTATTTGCCGGTCATCAGGCCGGCGCCGCCGAAACCGCCGTCCACGTTCAGGACATGGCCGTGCACATAGCGGCTCTCGTCGGAGCACAGGAAGACGGCCGCCGCGCCGATGTCCTCCGGATTGCCGTAACGCCCCATGGGAATCAGCCGGCCATAGGCGGCGCGGGTGTCGGCGTCGTGGGCGTGACGGACCATCTCGGTCTCGATCGGGCCGGGAGCGATGGCGTTCACGGTGATGCCGTGCTCGGCCAGTTCCACCGCCATGACCTTGGTCAGCAGCTCGAGCCCGGCCTTCGACGCCCCATAGGCCGCCCGCCCGCGTCCGCCGCGCTGGCCGGAGGGGGAGGTGACGTTGACGATCCGTCCCGCGCCGTGCCCGGCCATCACGCGGGCGGCGGCCTGGGCCACCAGGAAGGCGCCGGTCAGGTTCACCGCGATGGTGCGGTTCCAGTCCTCCAGCCGCACATCCAGAAAGGGCGTGCTGCTGCCGATGCCCGCGTTGTTGACGAGGATGTCGAGGCGGCCGTAGCGCTCCGTGACGGCGTGGATGGATGCCGCGACCGACTCCGCGTCGGCCACGTTCAACGCCAGCGCCAGCCCGTTCCGATGGTCGAGCGTCGCCACCGCCGCACGGGCGCCGTCCCCGTCGATGTCGGCGACCACCGGCACCGCCCCTTCCGCCGTCAGGGCGCGGGCGATGGCGAGACCGATGCCCCGCGCCCCGCCGGTCACCAGGGCGACTTTGTCCTTCAGTCTCATGCATGCTCTCCGGAATGGTCCTCCCCGCCGCGTGTGACGAAGCGCGGGGGATCGAAGGCGGTGACGGGCGGCGCGTCGCCGTCCCAGCGCTCCACCTCCACGGCGGCGCTCTGCGCCGCACAGCCCTGGGAGAGGCCGGAGGCGCCGATGTCCGGCGTCACCAGATTGGGATTCCCGTGCTTGTCCGCGCTGCCGTCGCGGTCGGGTTCGAGCGGGTCGTACCAAGCGCCGGTGGCGATCTGGAGCACCCCGGCCCGGATGCCCTCGCTGAGGACCGCGCCCGCCAGGAAGGCGCCCCTTCCGTTGAACACCCGCACCACGTCGCCGTCGGCGATGCCGCGGGCGGCGGCGTCTTGTGGGTTGATGAGGATCGGTTCCCGCCCGGCGATCTTCGAGGCCCGGCTGACCGTTCCGTGGTCGTACTGGCTGTGCAGCCGGGTTCGCGGCTGGTTCGACAGCAGATGCAGGGGATGCGTCGCCGACGGGCGCAGATCCGCCGGCGGGGCCAGCCAGACCGGGTGGCCGGGGCAGTCGGGAATCCCGAACCCCGCGATGGTGGCGCTGGCGATCTCGATCCGTCCCGACGGGGTGGGCAACAGAGAGCGTTCCGGGTCCGTGCGGAAGGCCTTCAGGAACACCTTTTCCGGTGCGGGCGGGATTTCGAACAGCCCGTCCTCCCAGAAGCGGTCGAAGGGCGGCAGTTCCACCCCGGCCCGTTCGGCGCGCCCGCGGGACTCCTCGTAGAGGTGGCGCAGCCAGTCCTCCACGCTGCGCCGGTCCGTGTAGGCGTCCCCCACACCCAGCCGTTCGGCCAGGGCGGAGAAGATCGCGTAATCGTCGCGCGCCTCGCCGACCGGCGGAACCGCGCGCTTCATGGCGATCAGGAAGCGGTCGCCCGCCGAGCCGCCGATGTCGTCCCGCTCCAGCGGTGTGGTGGCGGGAAGCACGATGTCGGCGAACTTCGCCTGGGCGGTCCAGAAGGGGTCCTGCACCACGATCGTCTCGGGGCGGCGCCACGCACGGATCAGGCGGTTGAGGTCCTGGTGGTGGTGGAAGGCGTTGCCGCCCGCCCAATAGACCAGCCGGATGTCGGGATAGGTCACCCAGCGCCCGTCGTAGGTGCAGCCGCCGCCGGGATTCAGCAGCAGGTCGGCGATGCGCGCCACCGGGATGAAGGCGGACACCGGATTCATTCCCTGCGGCAGCCGCGGCCCGGAAAAGACGCGCCGGTCCGATCCGTGGCCGTTCAAGGTGCCGTAGCCGATGCCGAGCCCGCCGCCCGGCGTGCCGATCTGGCCGAGCAGGGCCGCCAGCGCCACCGCCGCCCAAAATGGCTGCTCGCCATGGACGGCCCGCTGCAGCGACCAGGCGACGTTCACCGTCGTGCGGTGCCACGCCATGCGGCGCGCCAGATCCCGGATGGACCCGGCCGGAAGGCCGGTGATCGCCGCGGCCCATCCGGCGTCCTTCGGCCGTCCGTCCGCTTCCCCCAGCAGGTAGCGGCGGAAGGGCTCGAAGCCCACCGTGCAGCGGTCGAGGAAGTCCGGGTCGTGCAGCCCCTCCGTCACCAGCGTGTGGCTCAGCGCCAGCATCAGCGCCGCGTCGGTGCCCGGCCGGATGGCCAGCCATTCGGCCTCCGGCACGTCCTCCAGATCCTGGCGAACCGGGCTGACGTTGACGAAGCGCATCCCCGCGGCGCGCAGGCGGCGCAGCGCCGGCCGCAGGATGTGGTCGCTCGCCCCGCCGGAACCGACCTGCGCGTTCTTCGCCGGCAGGCCGCCGAAGGCGACGAACAACTCCCCGTGCCGTTCCAGGCTGCTCCAGGCCGTCTGGGCGGGCAGCAGGTCGTCGATGGTGCCCAGGATGTGCGGCAGCAGCACGCGCGCCGCCCCCAGGGAATAGCTGTCGCGGTGGGTGACGCAGCCCCCCACCGCGTTCATGAAGCGGTGGATCTGGCTTTGCGCGTGGTGGAACCGGCCGGCGCTGCCCCAGCCGTAGGAGCCGCCGTAGATCGCCGTGTTGCCGTGGATGCGGCGGACCCGCTCCAATTCCCCGGCCACGAGGTCGAGCGCCTCGTCCCACGGCACCTCGACGAAGGGTTCCCGTCCGCGGCCCTCCCGTGAATTCGGGCGTGAATCCGGGCCGGCGCGCAGCCAGCCGGCGCGCACCGCCGGGCGGCGGATGCGGCTGGAGGCGGTGATCCCCTCCACCATGGAGCGGCCGATCGGCGACGGATCGGCGTCCCATGGCATGGGGTCGAGCGCGGCGAGCCGGCCGCGCTCGACGCGCGGCCGGTAGACGCCCCAATGGGTGGCGGTGAGCATTGCGGTCTTCGCGTTCGGGGGGCGCGTCAGTTCGTCGGGCTCTTGTCGAACCAGGCGTTCTTCAGAGAGCCGTAGACCTGGTCGGCGGTGGTCACCACGTCCTTCAGGCTGGCGGCGTGGACTGTGAAGAAGCGCAGTTCGGCCAGCGGAATCGACGGCAGGTCGGTCTGCACGATCTGCTGGAACTCCTTGAAGGTGGCGATGCGGTCCTGCTGGTTGGCCTGCACCTTCGCCCGCGCGATCAACGCGTCCAGCGTCGGGTTGCGGTAGCCGCTGCCGTTGGTCCAGGGCGTGCCCTTGCCGATCCATTCCGACGAATAGGCGCGCGTCACGCCGACCTGCGGGTCGGAGAAGGCGGCCAGCCAGACGCCGTTGATGTCGAAATCGCGGTCGCCGTAGATGCGCTTCAGATAGGCGGCGGTGTCCTGGCTGCGGATGGTCACCTCGATGCCGACGCGCTTCAGCGCCTGCTTGATGTATTCGCCGGTGCGCTTGTAATCGTCGCCGTAGGGCAGGAAATCCTCATGCAGCGCAAAGCGCACGCCGTCGGCGCCGCGCTTGAACCCGGCTTCGTCGAGCAGGGCCTCGGCCTTCTTCGGGTCGAAGTCGTACTGCGGGACGGTGGCGTCGTGGAAGGCGGCCAGGGTCGAGGGCACCGGGCTGATGGCGGGCTTGGCGAAGCCGAACCAGACGATGGTGGCAATCGCCTTGCGGTCGATGGCGTGGGCGATGGCCCGGCGCACCCGCACATCCTTGAGATACGGGTTGTCCAGATTCAGGTCGAGGAACATCCAGGGCGACAGCCATTCGTAGCCGCGCGTCTCGATCTTCAGGTTGGGCAGCTTGCCGAGCCGTTCGGCGTCCCGGAGGGGAACCGGGCTGAAGACGGCGTACTGGACGTCGCCCTTCTCCAGCGCGGCGGCGCGGGCGGTGGCGTCCGGGATGACCTTGAAGACGATGCGGTCCAGGTAGGGCTTCCCGGCGTCCCAGTAATTCGGGTTGCGCTCCAGGATGATGTGGTCGCCCCTGACCCATTCCTTGAAGACGAAGGCCCCGGTGCCGACGGGCTTCAGGTTGTGCGGGTTGTTGACGATGTCGGTGCCTTCGTAGAGATGCTTGGGCAGCACCTGGGCGCCGTTGGCGTTGACCGCGCTGAGGATGGCGAGCGACGGTTCGCTGAGGCGCAGGATCACCGTGTGGTCGTCCGGCGTGTCCACCTGGGTGACGCGTCCGAAGATGGCCTGATTGCGCGGGTGGATGGTCTTCCAGACGTTTTCCAGCGTCCACTTCACGTCGGCGGCGGTGAAGGGATGGCCGTCGTGCCACGTCACGCCCTTGCGCAGGAAGAAGGTGATCGACAGGCCATCCGGCGCCACCTCCCACCGTTCGGCCAGCGACGGCTTCGGATTCAGGTCCAGGTCGTAATCGACCAGACCGTCGAAGATGTTGCCGGCGAGGACGCTGTTCGGCAGCGCGAAGTTGATGGCGGCGGACAAGGCCACCGGTTCCGGTTGAACAATGGCGGTCAGGGTGCCGCCGCGTTGCGGGGCGGCGGTTTGAGCGTCGGCCTGCGCCGCTCCGCCCAGCAGCGCCAGCAGGCCGGCGGCCATCAGCGCGCGGGCACCCCGTGAACGGAGAAGCGAGCGGGTGGAGGGGGTGTGAGAGGTCGTCATCAAGGATTCCTACGATCCGGGGAATGCGGGTCGGCAGCGCCGCCCGAATTCACATCATTTTTTAGTTTTAAAAACCTATATATCTAGTATTATGGTGGGTTATTGGCGGGTCAAGTGTGTATCATCGTATGCAGCGTTCTTTTTGCGCCGCCCGGACAACGGTGCCCAGACAATGGCGCCCGATGAAGGCGGAAGGGCTGGTCAGCAGCGTCGGCGATCTTCGCTCCGCCCGGGTCCCAGGGTGCTTGGGCAGTTGGAAAAATTTGTTGAAATTATGAAACAGCAAAAACTTCATGTTAGAAATGTGGTTTCAGGCACCATAAATCCATTAAATGTGTAGACAATGACCGGCCGCCGGGCAATGATGGCTGGGAATCGCGGCTTCCGAAGGGTGTCGGCACCCCGGTGACGCCGCCCCGCCATTGCCCTGGAAAGACGTCATGGCCAACCTCCCGACGGCCCGTCCGGCCTCCGCTTCCGCAGCGTCCGACCCTGGAACGGTCTGGGTTCCGCTTCCCGAAGCCATGGGGATTTGCGCCGGCGCGGAGTGTCAGGCTTTCCACGCTCCGGCCGGCGGACTCTGGGCGCAGATGCGCGGCGCTTGGCTGAAGGCCCGCCGCACCGGCTGAGCGCACCGTTCCCGAGTCCACAGCTTCCGATCCTTCCGTTCGCTGCACGCAAGCGGGCGTTCCCGAACGCATGTCCGCAAAGGAGACTCCTGTGACCGCGACCTCCTCTCCGGCCGACCGGCCGCCGCTGCCGCTTCTCGACCTTGCGCGCCTGGACGGCGGCGCCGCCGACCGCGCCCTGTTCCTGTCGGAACTGCGCGCGGCCATTCGCCGCTTCGGCGCCTTCTACGTGACCGGACACGGGGTCGATGCGGCCTTCCTCGACGCGATCTTCGACCTGTCGCGCGGCTTCTTCACGCTGCCGGAGCGCGACAAGCTGTCCATCGAGATGGTCAACTCACCCCATTTCCGCGGCTACACCCGCGCCGGGTGGGAGCGGACCCGCGGCCGCGCCGACTGGCGCGAGCAGTTGGACATCGGGTCCGAACGGGAGGCCCTGCCGTGGGGGCCGGGGGCGCCGCCCTGGGTCCGCCTGCAGGGTCCCAACCAGTGGCCGGACGCCTTGCCGGACCTGCGCCCGGCCGTGCTGCGCCTGCAGGATGAGCTGACGGGGGTGTCGCGGCGCCTGCTGTCGGCGGTGGCGACCGCTCTGCACCTGCCGGAGGACGCCTTCGCGCCGATCCTCACCGACCGGCCGACGCAGCTCATCAAGCTGATCCGCTATCCGGGCCATGACGCCGTTGAGGCGGAGGATGGAGAGGGGCAGGGGGTCGGGCCGCACAAGGACAGCGGCCTGCTGACGCTGGTCCTCCAGCACCGCCAGAGCGGTTTGCAGGTCGAGACGGACGGGGGCTGGGCCGATGTTCCGCCGCTTCCCGGCACCTTCGTCGTCAACGCCGGCGAACTGTTGGAACTGGCGACCGACGGCTATTTCCGAGCTGCGGTGCATCGGGTGGTGACGCCGCCGACGGGGGTGGACCGTCTGTCGACCGCCTTCTTCCTGGGGGCCGGGCTGGACGTCTGCGTGCCGGTGCTGCCGCTGCCGGACGATCTGGCCGCCGAGGCGCGCGGGCCGGAGCAGGACCCGCTGAACCCCCTGTTCGCGTCGGTCGGCGAAAACACGCTGAAAAGCCGCCTGCGCTCCCACCCCGACGTGGCGCAACGCCATTACGCCGATCTCGTCGGCGCCCCCGCCTGACCGCCGTCCCACCTCCGAATTTCCGAAAAGGGAGCCCTCCCGATGACCGACCGTTCGCCGCGTTTCGAAACCCTGGCCGTCCATGGCGGCGCCTTCCGTTCCGATCCCGTCACCGGGTCGGTCGCGGTGCCGATCCACCAGACGACCTCCTTCCAGTTCCAGGACACCGCCCACGCCCAGCGGCTGTTCGCGCTTGAGGAGCTGGGCAACATCTACACCCGCGTCACCAACCCGACGGTCGACGCGCTGGAGCAGCGGCTCGCCGTTCTGGAAGGCGGAGCGGCGGCGGTGGCGGTCGCCTCCGGCCAGGCGGCATCCTTCTACTCGGTGCTGAATCTGGCGCAGGCCGGCGACAACATCGTCACCTCCACCGACCTCTATGGCGGCACCTGGAACCTGTTCGCCAACACGCTGAAGCAGATCGGCATCGAGGCGCGCTTCGTCGATCCGGCCGATCCGGAGAATTTCCGCCGCGCCACCGACGACCGCACCCGCGCCTACTACGCCGAGACGCTGCCGAACCCGAAGCTGAACGTCTTCCCGATCCGCGAGGTCGCCGACATCGGCCGGGAACTCGGCGTGCCGCTGATCGTCGACAACACGGCGGCCCCGCTGACGGTGCGGCCCTTCGAGCATGGCGCGGCGGTGACGCTCTATTCGGCGACCAAGTACATCGGCGGCCACGGCACCACCATCGGCGGCGTCCTGATCGACGGCGGCACCTTCCCGTGGGAGGCCCACGCCGCCCGCTTCCCGCTGCTGACCCAGCCCGATCCCAGCTATCACGGCGCCATCTGGACGGAAGCCGCCAAGCCGCTCGGCCCCATCGCCTACGCGCTGCGTGCCCGCGTCACCCTGCTGCGCGACATCGGCGCGGCGCTCAGTCCGCAATCGGCCTTCCAGCTGATCCAGGGTCTGGAGACGCTGCCCCTGCGCATCCGCCAGCACAACGCCAACGCCATCCTCGTGGCGAACCACCTGAAGGCGCACGCCAAGGTGACGTCCGTCATCTTCCCCGGCCTTCAGGAGGGCGAGGCCCGGCGCCGGGCGGATGCCTATCTGAAGGGCGGTTACGGCGGGCTGGTCGGCTTCGAGCTGGCCGGCGGTGCGGAGGCGGGCCGGCGCTTCATCGACGCGCTGAAGCTGTTCTACCACGTCGCCAACATCGGCGACGCGCGGTCGCTCGCCATCCACCCGGCCACCACCACCCACTCCCAGCTGTCTGCGGAAGACCAGCGCGCCAGCGGCGTGACGCCCGGCTACGTCCGCCTGTCCATCGGCATCGAGCATCCGGACGACATCATCGCCGATCTGGAGCAGGCGCTGGCGGAGGCGTGAGGATCATCGCCCGATAACCCACAGACCGCGCGGATCACGGCCGGCACCGTCCCTTCATCGGGCGTGCCGGCCGAAATTTTTACAGGCGTGCATATTTCTGTATGCGTTCAAACACTACTGTGTAAGTATATTTATCGTAACATAAAGCGAAACAGAGACGTGAAATATCGGTTCCGGACCTGCCGCGGACGCTCAGTCCGCCGCTTCGTCCGCGTGACCGATCAGCCCCGGAGGTTTCCGATGGCCAACGCGCCCGGCGCTCCCGCCACCCCATCCGTTTCATCTCTTGAATTCGACGCCCATCTTGAGGCCGACGTCCTCGTTCTGGGCGGCGGCCCCGCCGGCACCTGGGCGGCCATCGCCGCCGCAACCGCCGGTGCCCGCACCATCCTGGCCGACAAGGGCTTCTGCGGCACGTCCGGCGCCACCGCCGCGTCGGGAACCACGCTGTGGTACGTCGACCCCGACCCGGCCAAGCGCGCGGCGGCCAAGGCGGCGCGCGAGGGGCTCGGCGGTCATCTGGCCGATCACGGCTGGATGGACCGCGTGCTCGACCGCACCCACGCGGCGGTCGGCCAGCTGGCCGATTGGGGCTATCCCTTCCCGCGCGACGCCGACGGGCGGGACCGCCGCGTGTCGGTGCAGGGGCCGGAATACATGCGGCTGATGCGCCGCCGGGTGAAGCAGGCCGGCGTGACCATCCTTGACCATTGCCCGGCGCTGGAGCTGCTGGTCGATGACGGCGGCGCCGTGGCCGGCGCGGCCGGTGTGCGGCGGCAGAAGGGAGGCCGCTGGGCCGTCCGGGCGAAGGCGGTGGTCATCGCCACCGGCGGCTGCGCCTTCCTCAGCAAGGCGCTCGGCTGCAACGTGCTGACCGGCGACGGTCTGCTGATGGCGGCGGAGGCCGGGGCCGACCTGTCGGGGATGGAATTCTCCAACGCCTACGCCATCGCCCCGGCCTTCGGGTCGGTGACCAAGACGTTGCTCTATCAGTGGGCCAGCTTCACGCGGGCGGACGGCGCGGTCATTCCGGGCGCCGCGTCCAAGGGGGGCCGTTCGGTCATCGCGCGGGTCCTGGCGACCGAGCCGGTCTACGCCCGCCTCGACCGGGCCGAACCGGAGCTGCGGGCGGCGATGCGCCAAGCCCAGCCGAATTTCTTCCTGCCCTTCGACCGCGTCGGCATCGATCCCTTCACCCAGCGCTTCCCGGTGACCCTGCGGCTGGAGGGCACGGTGCGCGGCACCGGCGGCCTGCGGCTGGTGGACGAGCGCTGCGCCACCGCCGTGCCCGGCCTGTTCGCCGCGGGGGACGCCGCGACGCGCGAGCCGATCTGCGGCGGCTTCACCGGCGGCGGCAGCCACAACGCCGCCTGGGCGATGTCGAGCGGCCATTGGGCCGGGCAGGGGGCCGCCGACCATGCCCGCGCTCTGGGGAACGGGGCTCGCACGCTGCGGCGGGCCGGCGGCACCGGACTGCGCGAGGGACGGGGTGCTGCGATCGACGCCGGGGCGCTGACCCGCGCCGTCCAGGCCGAGGTCTTCCCCTACGACATCAACTATTTCCGCACGGAGGAGGGGCTGACCGGCGCGCTCGCCCGGCTGGACCGGCTGTGGAGCGACGCGGCCGGAGCCGCGCCGTCCTCGGCCGACGACTCCCTGCGCGTGCGGGAGGCCGCGGCGATGCTGGCGACCGCCCGCTGGATGTACCGCTCGGCGCTGGCGCGCACGGAATCGCGCGGCATGCACCGCCGCCTCGACCATGCCGCCCTCGATCCGGCGCAGCGCCATCTGCTGACGGTCGGGGGCCTGGACGAGGTCCATGTCTCCGCCCGTCTGGCGCCGCTCCATCCAGATCCGTCCGGGGCGAAGCGGGAGTTGGCGGCATGATCGAACTGATCAGTCCGACCCGCTGCACCGGCTGCAACATCTGCGTCTCCATCTGCCCGATGGACGTGTTCCAGACGGCGAGCGGGCAAGCCAAGGGGGCCGCGCCCGTCATCGCCCGGCAGTCCGACTGCCAGACCTGCTTCCTGTGCGAAGCCCATTGCCCCGACGACGCCCTTTATGTCGCCCCCGACGCCGAGACGGTGACGGGGATCGCCGAAGAGGCGGTGGCCGCCGCCGGCCTCTTCGGCAGCTACCGCCGCGCCATCGGCTGGAGCAACGGCCATCGCGACAACCGTTCCGCCGACCAGACCTTCCGGCTGCTGGCGCCCCATTGAGCGCCCGGCCGCACCCGACAGGAGCTTTCAGATCATGACCGTGTTCGATCCTTCCGCTGTGCGCCTCAGCCGCCGCCGCCTGCTGGCGGGCGCGGCGGTGACCGCCGGCGCCGTGACTGCCGGCGCATTCGCCGCCGCGCCGCTGTGGGACGCCGACCACACCACTCGTGCGGCGGCCAAGGCGACGCTGGCCTATGGCAGCACCGGCTACACCTGGGCGGTGCCCTTCGTCGCCGAGGCCGCCGGCACCTGGGCCGAGGCGGGCTTCGACCTCAACACCATGGAGTTCGAGAGCGGGCGCGATTCGATGCAGGCGCTGCTCGCCGGCTCCGCCGACTTCTCCGCCTCGACCGACACGCCGGTGGTGTTCGCGGTGCTGCAGGGGCTGCGCCCGCTGATCCTGGTGAATTACAGCCGCTATTCGCGCGACATGAAGATCGTCGTGCGCAAGGACGCCGGCATCGATCCGGCCAAGCCGGCCAGCCTGAAGGGCCGCCGGATCGCCACCCGCGTCGGCACGTCCGGGCAGTACATGCTGGCGAAGTATCTGGAGTTCGCCGGGCTGGCGCAGAGCGACGTCGAGGTCGTCGACCTCACCCCGAACAACATGACCTCCGCCCTGGTGCGCGGCGACATCGACGGCTTCGCCTGGAGCAGCCAGTCAGCGGTGGTGGCGGAGCGCCAGTCGGGCGGCAAGACCGCGGTGATGACCCAGGACGGGCTGGAGAAGTTCTTCCAGAGCCATCAGCTCCTGCTGACCACCGAGAAGGTGGTGAAGGAGAAGCCGGAGCTGGTCGCCGGCGCCATCAAGGCGCTTCAGGCCGCGGAGCGGCGGATTCACGCCGACGGCGGCTGGGCCGACCTGATCGCGCGGCGCATCCACACCCCGCCCAAGGACATCCTGGAGGCGACGTCCGAATTCACCTTCCAGATCGCCTTCGACGACCGCTTCCTCGACGATCTGGTGGCGGAGGCGGAATGGGCCATCGCCGCCGGCCTCGCCAAGCGTCCGGCGGGCGATCTGCGCGCCCTGTTCCGCGGCCTGATCGTCGACTCGCCGCTGAAGGCGGTGGCGCCCGACCGGGTCACCCTCACATGAGGAGAGGGGACATGAGCGGGCCGCTGATCGATTTCGACCGCGTGTCGCAGATCTACGCGTCCCGCGACGGGTCGCCGGTCTGGGCGCTGCGCGACGTGTCGCTGACGGTGGAGGCCGGCGAGTTCGTCTGCCTGATCGGCCCGTCCGGCTGCGGCAAGTCCACGCTGATCCACCTGCTCGCCGGCTTCCTGACGCCGACCTCGGGGGACGTGCGCTTCCGAGGCCGGCCGCTGGCCGGGCCGGGGCCGGAGCGCGGCGTGGTGTTCCAGGAATACGCCCTGTTCGCCTGGATGACCGCGCGGCAGAACGTCGAGTTCGGCCTGCGCATGCAGCGCGTCTCCGCCCCCATCCGGCGCCGCCGGGCGCTGGAGGCGCTGGACCGGGTCGGGCTGCGCCACGCCGCCGACCGCTACCCGCACGAGCTGTCGGGCGGCATGCGCCAGCGCGTCGCCGTCGCCCGCGCCCTGGTGGTGGAGCCGGAGGTGGTGCTGATGGACGAGCCCTTCGCCGCCGTCGACGCCATGACCCGCACCACCCTGCAGGAGGATCTGCTGCGGCTGTGGCGGGAAACCGGGGTGTCGGTCCTGTTCGTCACCCACAACATCGACGAGGCGGTCTTCCTCGCCCAGCGGGTGGTGGTGATGGGGGCGGGGCCGGGCGTCATCCGGGAGGATCTGACGGTCGATCTGCCCTATCCGCGCGACCGCGGGTCGGCGGACTTCGGCCGGGAATACGCCCGCATCGCCGCGGCGCTGGCCCGCGGCAGCCAGAAGGCCGGCGGGACCGATGGCGGGACCGATAGCGAACGGAGGGCCGCGTGACCGCGACGACGGACGGCATGACCGGCAATCGCCGCGCCATCCCCCGGGGCTCGGTAGCGGAGACGCCGTCCGAAGGCGCCGCCTTCGCCGAGGCGTTCCGCCGCGCCCACCGTCGCGGCCGGCGGCGGGCGGCGTGGCTGCGCGCCCTGCTGAACGTGACGGGCATCCTGCTGTTCCTGGCGGTCTGGGAGGCGGTGCCGCGGCTCGGCACCTGGGTCAACCCGGTGCTGCTGCCGCCGCCGTCGGTGGTGTTCGACACCTTCGTCCCGATGCTGCTGTCCGGCGAGATTCCGGCCAACATCCTGGTCAGCCTGCGCCGGGCGGCGCTCGGCTTCGCCATCGCGACGGCGACCGGCGTGACCGCCGGGCTGCTGACCGCGCGCATCGGCCTGCTGCACCATGTCAGCGAGCCCATCCTGCACGGCTTCCGCTCCGTCCCCTCCATCGCGCTGGTGCCGCTGTCGGTGCTGTGGTTCGGCATCGGGGAAGGGTCGAAGGTGGCGCTGGTCGCCTGGGGCAGCTTCTTCCCGATCTGGATCACCACCTTCATCGGCGTGCGCGACGTGCCGGCGGCCTATCTGCGCTCCGCCGCCTGCCTGGGGGCGGGGCGGCTGGCGACGCTGCTGCTGGTGGTTCTGCCGGCGGCGCTGCCGATGATCCTGGCCGGCCTGCGGCAGGGCATCGCCGTCTCGCTGATCCTGCTGGTCGCCGCCGAGCTGTCGGGCGCGCGGGAGGGCATCGCCTACATGATGTCCACCGGCCACCAGATGTTCCGGGTCGACATCATGCTGATCGGGCTGGTGCTGCTCGGCACCTTCGGCTTCATCGCCGACCGGCTGTTCGTGGCGCTGATCCGCCGCCTGTTCCCCTGGTACACCACCGCCTCCTGAGGGCTGCCGATGAGCGAACCGACCCTGATCCTGCGCAACGCGCGGGCCATCACCTTCGATCCGGCCCGGCCGCGCGCCAGCGCGGTGGCTCTGGCCGGCGACCGCATCCTCGCCGTAGGCGGGGAGGAGATGGCCGGGCTCGCCACCGCATCGACCGAGGTGATCGACCTCGGCGGGGCGACGCTGATCCCCGGCTTCAACGACGCCCACGCCCATATGGAGCGCGAGGGGCTGAAGCGCCTGCGCCCCTCGCTGGCCGGCGCGCGCAGCGTCGGCGACATCCTGGAGCGGGTGCGGGCGGCGGCGGCGCAGACGCCGCCCGGCCAGTGGGTCGTCACCATGCCGATCGGCACGCCACCCTTCTTCTTCGACGGCGCCGCCACCCTGGCCGAGGGGCGGCCGCCGGACCGGCACGAGCTGGACCGCGCCGCGCCGGATCATCCCGTCTACATCCCCGGCCTGTTCGGCAACTGGGGAAAGCCGCCGGGGCACAGCGTCCTGAACAGCCGGGCGCTGGCGCTGAACGGCATCACCGCGGCGACCGTGCCGACCTGTTCCGGCGTCGAGATCCTGAAGGACGCCGACGGCGAGCCGACCGGCGTCATCGTCGAGCGCAACAGCCGCCCGACGGTCGAGTTCGACCTGCTGCCGGCGGTTCCCCGCTTCGGCTTCGCCGAACGGCTGGAGGGGGTGCGGCTGTCCCAGCGGCTCTACAACGCCCAGGGCACCACCAGCGTCTACGAGGGGCACGGCTCGGCGCCCGAGACCATCTCGGTCTACCGCCGCCTGTGGGAGCTGGGGGAGCTGACGGTGCGGGTCGGGCTGGTGGTCAGCCCGAGCTGGGCCGACATCGCCGAGGCGCGGCGCGCCATGCGCGACTGGCTGGCCCACGCCCGCGGCGCCGGGCTGGGCGACCCCTGGCTGAGGCTGTCGGGTGTCCACATCGCCTATGGCGGCGATCCGGCGGTGGCCTGCTGCGCCCGCGCCAACCTGCCCGACACCGGCTGGTCGGGTTTCGTCGAGCAGGCGCTGACGCCGGCCGACTTCCGCGAGGCCTGCCTCCTGGCCGCCGAGCACGATCTGCGCCTGCACACCATCGTCAGCGACAAGCTGCACGAGGTGGTGCCGGTGCTGGAGGCGGTGAACGAGCGCCACAGGCTGGCCGGGCGGCGCTGGGTGATCGAACACATCGGCCGTGCCCGGCTGGCGGATCTGGAGGCGCTGAAGCGGCTCGACGTGCTGGTGACGACGATCCCGACCTATTTCCTGTGGAAGGGCGGAACCGCCTATCTGGCCGAGCCGGATGGCGGCGATCTGGTGGTTCCGCACGCCCATCTGCTGAGGCTGGGCATCCCGACCGCCATCGCCACCGACAACATCCCTTACGACCCCTTCTTCACCCTGTGGACGGTCTGCAACCGGCGCGAACGGACCAGCGGCCGGGTGATCGGTCCAGACCAGCGGCTGGACGCCGAGACGGCCCTGCGTCTGTTCACCGTGGCGGGCGCCGCCCTGACCTTCGACGAGGGCTGGAAGGGGCCGCTGCGCCCCGGCTTCGCCGCCGACCTCGCCGTGCTGTCGGAGGACCCCACCGCCATCGACCCGGACCGGTTGCGCGACCTGCGCTGCCGCCTGACCGTCGCCGGCGGGCGGATCGTCCATCGCGAGGGATTGTGAGCGGGCCGGACCCGTTGCGGATCGTCATCGTCGGTGCCGGCGTGTCGGGCAGCGGCGTGGCGGCGGGGCTGGTGCGCGCCGGCGCCGCGGGCGGCTTTTCCGCCGCGGTGGACCTCGTGGACCCGCGGCCATCGCTCGGCGCCGGCCTGACCTACGCCCCTGGTGGCGACCCGCGCCACCGGGTGAACGTGCCCTCCGTCCGCATGGTGGCGGCGACCGGCCGGACGGGGGAGGAGGGCGCGGAGGAGGATTTCCATCGCTGGTGCCTGGAGCGCGGCGTGCTGGAGGCCGATCCGGCGGGCTGGTCGGAGGGGCTTCACTACCCCGCGCGGTCGGCGTTCGGGCGCTACCTCGACGAGCGGCTGCGGTCGCTGTTCGCCGCACCCGGACCGGTGCTGGTGACCCACCGCCGCGACCGGGCGGTCGCCGCCCATCGCCGTGGGACGTCCCACGGAACGGGGTTCGTGGTGGAGATGGCCGGCGGCACGGCGACGGAGGCCGACGCGCTCGTTCTGTGCACCGGAAACCCGCCCCCCGAACTGCCGGGCGTTCTGGCGGCGCTGGGCGGACACCCGCGGGTCGTCGCCGATCCCTGGGCGGCTGGCGCCCTCGACGGCGTCGCGCGGGACGACCGGGTGCTCATCGTCGGCACCGGCCTGACCATGGGCGACGTGGTGGCGACGCTGCTCGGCCGCGGTCATCGCGGACCGCTGACCGCCCTGTCGCGCCACGGGCTGGTGCCGCGCCCGCGCCCGGCCCAGGCCACATCCTGGACCGACTTCACCGCCGACCCGCCCACCCGTGTCGGCGACCTGCTGCGCCGCGTGCGCGCCGCGGTCGCCGCCGCCCGGCGGGCGGGACGGCCCTGGACCGATGTGCTCGAAAGCCTGCGTCTTCAGAATGGAGCGCTGTGGTCCGCCCTGCCGTTTGACGAGCGGCGGCGGTTCCAGCGCCATCTTCGGGTCTGGTGGGACGTCCACCGCTTCCAGGCGGCCCCGCAGGTCGCCCGTCTGGTGGAGGCCGCTCAAGCGGACGGGCGCCTCGCCGTGCTGGCTGGCCGGTTGGTCGCGGCGAGCGCCGGGGAGGGCGCCTCGGGCGGTGATGGGCTGTGGGTCGTCCACTGGCCGCGTGGCGGGGATGGTCCGGTCGGGCGGAGCTACGATGCCCTGGTGAATTGCACCGGCGCCGGGCATGGGGCCTCCTTCGGCCGCAACGCGCTGCTGGCCGGCTTGGCCGCCCAGGGGCTGATCCGGCCGGACCGGCTCGGTCTGGGGATCGAGGTCGACGGGCGGGGCCGGGCGCTCGACGCGGCCGGGCTGCCGGTTCCCGGCCTGTTCGTCGTCGGGCCGCCGACCCGCGGTAGCCTGGGCGAGGTGGTCGGCGCGTCGGAAATCGTTCCTCATGCGCTGGCCGTCGCCGAGGCTCTGACCGACAGGCGACGGCGGGTCGGGAATGCCGCTTTGGTCTCCTGGCGCTCTTGACCCCATTCCTCTCTTCGGAGTTCCTGTTTATGCTGACGAGAACGCGTTCCATAGGCGACGGTGCGCTGGGTAAGCCGGCTGATCGTCGCGATGTTCGTGGCGCTGGCCCTGGTCGCCGCCCTGCCGCAACGCGCCCTGTGGATTCCCCACACGCTGGGCTGCGAGTGAGACGCGCATCATGAGCGAAGCGAAGGCCGGACGTCTGGCTGGCAAGGTGGCTCTGGTTTTCGGCGCAGGGTCCTCCGCCCCCGGATGGGGCAACGGCAAGGCGACGGCGGTCGCCTATGCCCGCGAGGGCGCCCGCGTGGTCGCCGTGGACAAGGTGGCCGAGGCCGCGGAGGAGACCGCCGCCCTGATCGCCGCGGAAGGCGTCGCGGCGCTGGCCGTCACCGCCGACGTGACGAAAGGGCCGGAGGTCGCGGCCGCGGTCGAACGGACGCTCGCCGCCCATGGCCGCATCGACATCCTGCACAACAACGTCGGCATCACCGAGCCCGGCGGGCCGGTGGAAACCAGCGAGGAGAGCTGGCGCCGGGTGCTCGACACCGATCTGACCGGCGTCTTCCTGACCTGCAAGCACGTGCTGCCGGTGATGGTGGCGCAGCGGTCGGGGGCGATCGTCAACATCTCCTCCATCGCCGCGATCCGCTGGGCCTATCCCTACATCGGCTATGCGGCGGCGAAGGCCGGGGTCAACCAGTTCACCGTCGCGGTGGCCCGCCAGCACGCCCGCGACGGCGTCCGCGCCAACGCGATTCTTCCCGGTCTGATCGACACGCCGATGGCGCGCAGCCAGATCGCCGCCCATTACAAGGACGCGGAGGAAATGCGCCGGGCGCGCGACGCACTGTGCCCGCTGGGCTTCCAGGGCACGGCCTGGGACATCGCCGCGGCGTCGGTCTTCCTGGCCTCGGACGAGGCGCGCTACATCACCGGGGTGTGCCTGCCGGTGGACGGCGGGCTCAGCCTCGGCATCGGCTGAGCCCGTTTCCACGGTTACCAGCCGGGGACGGCGGCGCCGTTGAACTTGGTCTGGATGAACTCCTTGACCACCGGCGACTGGTAGGCGGCGACCAGCTTCTTCACCCAGGGCTGGTCGGCGTCCTTCTTGCGCACGACGATCTCGCAGGTGTACTGCGACTGCGGGCTCTCCAGGATCAGCGAATCCTTGACCGGGTTCAGCTTCGCCTCCAACGCGTAGTTGGTGTTGACGGCCGACGCGTCCACGTCGTCCAGCGAATGGACGAGCTGCGGCGATTCCAGCTCCACGATCTTCAGCTTCTTCGGGTTGTCGACGATGTCGAGCGGGGTGGCCTTGATGCCGGCCCCCGGCTTCAGCTTGATCAGCCCGGCGCTCTCCAGCAGCAGGAGCGAGCGGGCGCCGTTGCTGGGGTCGTTGGGGATGGAGATGGACGCACCCGCCGGCAGGTCGGCCACCGTCTTGTGACGCTTGGAATAGACGGCGATGGGGAACAGCGTCGTCTTGCCGACCGGAACGATGTCGTAGCCGCGGGCGTCGATCTGCGCCTTCAGGAAGGGCAGATGCTGGTAGGAGTTGGCCTCCAGGTCGCCGGCGGCCAGCGCGGCGTTCGGCTGGATGTATTCGGTGAACTCGACGATCTGGATGTCCAGCCCGTCCTTGGCGGCGTTGGCCTTGACGACCTCCAAAATCTGGGCGTGCGGGCCGGAGGTGGCGCCGACCTTGATGGTCTGGGCCTGAGTCTGGGCCTGGGCCGGGGCGGCCAGGGCGAGCAGCAGGCCGGTCGCGGCGAGGATGAGGCGCTTCATGATGGATGCGGTCTTTCCGGTGGGACGAACGGGGGTCAGGCGGCAGTGCCGGCGTTGAGGAGGATGCGCTCCATCTCGCGGACCACCGGCTTCTCGATCAGCTTGCCGTCCACGACGACGAGGCCGGTCGTGCTCTCCTGGAAGGCGGCGATGATGCGGCGGGCGTGGGCCACCTCCTCCGCCGTCGGCGTGAAGGCGGCGTGGATGGCCGCCAGATGGCCGGGATGGATCAGCGCCTTGCCGGTGAAGCCCAGCGCCGCGGCGCGGCGGGCCTCCGTTTCCAGCCCGGCGGCGTCCTCCAGGTCGAGGAAGGGCACGTCCAGCACGGCGACGCCGGCCCGCGCCGTCGCGTGCACGATGCGCGAGCGGGCGTAGAGCAGGGCGTCCCAGGTCGGGCGGACACGCAATTCCGCCGACAGGTCGACGGCGCCGATGAACAGCGCGACGATGGAGGGATCGGCCCCGGCGATCTCGGCCACCCGTTCCAACCCCTCGGCCGTCTCGATGATGACGTAGAGGGCGACCGGCTCGGGGCGGGAGCGCAGCAGGTCGGCTACGATCCGCACCTCGTCGGCGGAGCGCACCTTGGGCAGAACCAGCGCGTCGGGCAGGGTCTCCAGCTTCAGGATGGCGTCGATGTCGGCGATCCCTTCCGGGGAGCGGATGCTGTTGATGCGCAGGGCCTTTTCCGCCCGCGCGGCGCGCTGCTCGTGATAGGTGGGCAGGGAGAGGGCGCGCGCTTCGTCCTTGCGGTCGGGAGCGACGGCGTCCTCCAGGTCGATGCACACCACGTCCGCGCCCGTCTCCAGCGCCTTGGCGAAGCGATCGGGGCGGAGGCCGGGCACGAACAGGAAGCTGCGGCGGCGGACGGATCGAAGGTCGGTCATGTCGGTGTTTCCGTGTTTCGGAATGGGGGTGAATCGACCGGCGGGCGCCACAACGCGTGGACGTATTCCTCGCCGGTCAGGTCGGGGGTGTCGAAGGAACTCAGGCGCTTCAGATGCGCCGCGCGGTCGGCGAGCCACAGGTCGCGCCCGATGGCCGATACGAGGCGGGGAACGCCGTGCTTCAGACTGGCGATCTCCCCGACCGCTCGCCCGTGGCTGACGACGCCGCCGTAAGTGAAATTGTGGATGTCCTTCAGGAAGGGCGCGGTGCCGGGGACCTTCCCGACGAATTCGAAGCCCGGCCCCAGATAGGGGTTGGCGGCCAGCCCCGCGTCCTCTTCACCGGGTGGTGGCGCGTAGCGGTCGCGCCAGAGGGCGATGGCGTCGGCGAAGCCGGCCAGTTCCGGATGCCGGGCGAGATCGGCGCGGTAGCCGGTGCCGGCGATCACGAAATCGAAGCTGTGGCGTCCGTCGGCGGCTTCCACTTCAACGGTCCCCCCGGCGTCACGCGCCGCGGTCCAGCCGGCGGCCAGATGCAGGTGGAAGTTGGGAAAGCGCGTGGCCCGGCGCACCGTGTCCGGCATCGGGCCGGGAGCGTTCGCGAAGAAGCGCCGCATCAGGCTCCAGCGGTCGGCGTCCGGAAGCTCGTGGAAATGGTCGAGCGCCCCGGCGTAGGACAGGCCCTTGACCGTGGTGACCCGCGTCAGGTCGGCGTTGCGGCAGAACAGATGGACGGCGGCGGCGCCTTGCTCCAGAGCGGTGGCGGCGGTGTCGAAGGCGGAGGAGGCCGCCCCCAGCACGCCGATCACCTTTCCGCCAAGCGCCGCGAAGTCGATGGGATCATCGGTGTGGGCGTAGAGGCTCCGCGGCAGGCCGTCCGCGATGACCGGCGGGACGAAGGGGCCGCCGCTGCCGTCCATCCCGGTCGCCAGCACCAGCTTGCGCGCGGTCTCGGTCCGGGCCTCGCCGTCCCGCTCCAGACGCAGGCGGAAACCGCGCGGCGCCGTCGCGTCCAGCGGCTCGATGCGGGTCAGGCGGGTGCGGTTGCGCACGGCAATCCCGGTCGCTCGCCGGTACCAGCGGACATAGTCCGCCCACACGGTGCGCGGGATGCGCCTGATGGCGGCGTAGGCGTCCGCCCCGAACGCCGCCTCGTACCAGGATTGGAAGGTCAGGCCGGGCAGGCCGAGTTCCGGGCCGGGCAGGGTCTTGACCGACCGCAGGGTCTGCATCCGGGCGGTGGTTTCCCACACGCCCTCGCAGCCCTCTTCTGCGGCGTCGATGACGGTGATGTTGGCGATGCCCGCCCGGCGCAACGCGAAGGCGACGGCCAGCCCGCTCTGCCCGGCGCCGACGACAGCCACGTCGTGGTCGATGCCGGGGCTGGGCGGCACCCAGTTCCCGCCGTCGTCGCCCAGCCGATCCAGAGCGCGCGCCACATCCGCGGCCAGCGCGTCCACGGCGGCGGTGTCGATGGTCATGCTTGTTCTCCAGCAGGAGCCGTGTCCGGGACCGGCTCGATCCACATACGGACCTTCACCGCGCCGAAGCCGCCGACCGCCGGGCCGGGGTCGGTGCAGTGGGCGCCCGGCAGGGTCAGGGACACCGCACCCTCCCGTCCGAAGCGGTCGAAGGCGATGCCGACGCGCTGCGCCAGCATTCCCATCAGGAAGACGCAGACCGGCCCGGTCGTCTGCGCCGGGTCCAGATGGGCGCCCTGCATGACGTAGCGCTGGCCGACGCGGACCCCGGCCATGCAGCGTTCGGCCTCCACGACCTCCGCCACCACCTGATGGCGGGCGCAGCCCTCGAAGAAGCCTTTGGAGCTTTCCAGCATCGCGGCGACCTCGGGGCGCTCGGCCTCCGGCGTGTCGGCGATGAAGGCGTCGGGCACCGCGCGCCCGAAGAAGTCGGCGGCTGTCTTGCGGTCCATGATCGGATGCTCCCCCCGTCGTCTCAGCGCCCCGCCGGGTCGCGCCAGACCTCGCCGAACAGGCGCAGCCAGTTGCCGCCCAGCAGCTTGGCGATGCGCGGCTCCGGCCAGCGGCGGCGCTCCATGGCGGCGGTCAGGTTGGGGAAGCCGTCCAGCCGCTCGAAGCCCGGCGGGTTGCGCACCTCTCCCACCTCCAGCAGGCGGCGCCCGGTGCCCTTGTCGAGCGTGAAGTAGCGGATGCCGTCGGCGTCCACGTCCTGGGTGAAGTCGGTGCCGATGGCGACGTGGTCCTCGCCGCACAGATTTACGGTGTGCTCGATGGCGTTCAGATAATCGTCGATGGTGCTGTCGTTGCCGCGCGGCATGAAGGGCGGGAACATGGTCACGCCGACCACGCCGCCGCGCTCCGCGATGAAGCGCAGCTCCGCGTCGGTCTTGTTGCGCGGGTGGTCCTTCAGCGCCCTGGGCGCGCAGTGGGTGTAGGCGACCGGCTGGCGGGAGGCGAGGATCGCCTCCTCCGCGGTGCGTGACCCGACGTGGCTGAGGTCGATCAGGATGCCGACGCGGTTCAGCTCCGCCACCAGATCGCGCCCGAAGTCGGTCAGCCCGCCGTCGCGGCTCTCCAGGCAGCCCGATCCGACGGAGTTCGCGGTGTGGTAGGTCAGCTGCACGACCCGCAAGCCCAGCTCGTGGAACAGCGCCACATAGGGCAGGTGGTCGCCGAAGCCGGTGGAGTTCTGCCAGCCCAGGATCACCCCGACCCGGCCCGTCTCCTTGGCGCGGGCGATGTCCTCCACCTTATGCACCGGGGACAGCAGGTCGGCGTGCTCGCGCAGCCGGACCTTCCATTGAGCGACGGCGTGCAGAGACGGCTCCACCCCTTCCCAGACGGAGCAGGTGCAATTGGCGGCGGCGATGCCGCCCCGCTTCATGCTCTCGAACACCGAACGGCTCCAGCGGGAAACGATCAGGCCGTCGATGACGGTCAGGGACTCGTGCAGGCTCATCGGGGGAAGCTCTCGTCGTTCGAAGGGTGGTCGAGCGCGGCGTCGGCCAGCCAGGACCACAGGTATCCGGCCCAGGGGCGCTCGACATGGAGGCGGAAGACCGGGCCATCCCCGCCATCCTCCGCCCGTTGCAGCAGAACGCCGATGCGCCCGAGCCGGGTGCGCGTCGCCCAGCCCGCCGGGAAGGCGGAGGGATGCAGGTCGAGCGCGGTGCCGCCGGCCAGCACGTCGCGGGCGCGCGGGCCGGACAGTTCGAGATCCGGCAGGCCGTCACCCACCTCCGCTGCGGCCAGCCCGGCACGCAGCAGCGCCGGAGCGAGGCTGTCCGGCCCGATGCCAGACCCGCTGCCCAGCACCAGCCATTCGTCGGGGCCGAGCCACAGGACGTCGGCGACGGGGGAGCGCGCAGGGATGCCCGGCTGTTCCGGCGGGGCGACGCCCAGCACGCCCGCGGCGGCGGCGCTCCACGCGGCCGTGATGCGCCCGCGCAGCAGGGTCTTGGGACGGTGGCCAGGATCGCGCAGGCGGACGACGCCGGGGCGCTCGAAGAGGCCCTCCGGCGCCACCTCCGCGAAGGCGCTGCGCGGCGTTGGACGCTCGGCTTTCGTCAGGTTGTCAGGCATGGAGGCGGTGTCCTTCCGGATCGTAGAATCGCGGCTCGGTCACGGTGGCGCGGACGAATTCCCCGTCGCCGTCCACCGTCACCGTTCGGCCGATCCGCTCCCGCCCGTCGCGCAGCAGCGCCAGCGCGATGGAGCGGCCGAGCGCCGGGCTGGCGTAGGAGGAGGTGACGGTGCCAAGCTTCGGCACCGGCGGGCGCCGGTCGATGGTCTCCACGATGCAGGCGCCTTCCGGCAGCACCACCGTCGGGTCCTCCGTCAGCAACCCGACGAGCTGGAGCCGGCCCGGCCCGGCGAGATGGCTGCGCCGCATCCCGCGCTTGCCCACGAAGTCCGGCTTGCCGTCGGCGACCAGGGCGGACAGGCCGAGGTCGTGCGGGGTCTGCGAGCCGTCCGTGTCCTGGCCCAGGATGATGTAGCCCTTCTCGGCGCGCAGGATGTGGACGGCCTCCAGCCCGAAGGGCGCGATGCCGAAGCCCCGCCCGGCCTCCAGCAGCGCGTCCCACAGGGCGAGGCCATGGCCGGCGGGCACGTTGACCTCGTAGGACAGTTCCCCGGTGAAGCTGACGCGGAAGACCCGCGCCGGCAGGCCGGCGATCTGCCCCTGGCGCACCGTCATGTGGGGGAAGGCGGCGGCGGACAGGTCGATGTCCGTCCCGGCACTGCCCAGAACGGCGCGGGCGTTCGGTCCGGCGACGGTGATGCTGGCCCACTGGGTGGTGACGGGGATCAGCGCCACGTCGAGATCCGGCCAGTCGCACTGGAGCCATTCCTCCAGCCAGTCGTGGACGGTGCGGGCGCCGCCGCTGGTCGTGCTGACCAGATAGCGGTTCTCCCCCAGCCGGGCCGTCACCCCGTCGTCGAGGATCGTCCCGTCGTCACGCAGCATCAGGCCGTAGCGCGCCGCTCCCACCGGCAGCGAACGCCAGCGGTTGGCGTAGACGCGCTCCAGCAGTTCCACCGCGTCCGGCCCGTGCAGCTCGATCTTGCCCAGTGTGGAGCTGTCGAACAGCCCGGCGGCCCGGCGGACGGTCAGCGCCTCGCGGGCGATGGCGGCGGCGCGCTCCTCGCCGGGGCGGGGGAACAGGGCGGGGCGGCGCCAGGACCCGGCGTTCTGGAACTCCGCTCCGGCGGCGGCGTGCCGGGAATCGATGGGGGTGACGGCCACCGGCTCGTACAGCGCGCCCACGTCGCGCCCGGCCAGCGCACCGAAGGGCACCGGCACGTAGGGCGGGCGGTAGGTGGTGGTGCCGACCGCGTCGATGGCTTCGCCGCGCTCCTCGGCCAGGATGCCCAGGGCGAGCAGGTTGCCCGTGCGACCCTGGTCCGGCCCCATGCCGGCGGTGGTGTAGCGCTTCAGATGCTCGACGGAGCGGTAGCCCTCGCGGACGGCCAGCTCCACATCCGCCACCGTCACGTCGTTGTGCAGATCGACGAAGCGCCGCGCCCGCCGCGATTTGGCCGGGACGCGCCACAGGGCGCGCGGCGCCAGGGGCGGCGTGGGGCTGGCGGACAGGGCGGGCGACGGGGCGCCCGGCGCGTGTCCGGCGCGCTCCGCGGCGTCTCGCCCGGCTTCCGTCCCCTCGGCCAGGGCGGCGGCGAGATCGAAGGTGCCGTTGGCCGCCCCGGCGACCCGCCACGGCCCCTCGGACGGGATGGGACGCAGGGCGGCGGTTTCCGCGTCGTAGCGCAGCCGTCCGCCGACATGGGCGTGCAGGTGGACGGTGGGCGACCAGCCGCCGGATTGGGCCAGCAGATCGCAGGCGACATCCCGCTCCGTGCCGGGCAGCAGGGCGCCGCCGTCGTCGGTCAGGCGGGCCAGGATCACGCCGCGCACCGCGCCGCGTCCCCGCACGGCGGCGACCGCGTGGCCGGTCAGCAGGGGAATGCCGCGCTCGCGCAACGCCTCCGCCCAGGGGCCGGACACCTCGGCCCGCAGGTCGGCCACCGCCGCCACCGCGACGCCGGCCTCGTCCAGCTCCAGCGCGGTGCGGAGCGCGCTGTCGTTGTTGGTGAAGACCACCGCCCGCCGTCCCGGCGCCACGGCGTAGCGGTTCAGGTAGGTGCGCACGGCTCCGGCCAGCATCACCCCTGGGCGGTCGTTGTCCGCGAAGGCCAGTGGGCGTTCCAGCGCGCCGGTTGCCAGCACGATCCGCTTGGCGCGGACCTTCCACAGCCGGGCGCGCGGGCCTTCGGAATCCGGCGCGGTGCGCTCCAGCACGCTGAGGAATCCGTGGTCGTGCTGGCCCAGCGTGGTGGCGCGGGTGAGCACCAGAACGTCGGGCCGGGCGGCGAGCCGCGCCCGCACCGCCTCCACCCATTCCGGCGCCGGGCGCCCGGCGATCTCCTCCCGCCCGCCGAGCAGGCTGCCGCCCAGCCGGTGGTCGGAGTCGACCAGCAGCACGCGCGCCCCCGCCTCCGCGGCGGCCAGCGCGGCGGCCAGACCGGCGGGGCCGCCGCCGACCACCGCCACGTCGGCGTGGTGCCAGCGCTTGGCGTAGCGGCTGGGGTCCGGTTCCTCCGGCGCGTGGGCGACGCCGGCGAGACGGCGGATGACCCGCTCGTAGAGCGGCCACAGCGCGGCGGGTGCCTTGAAGGTCTTGTAATAGAACCCGGCGGGCAGCAGCGGTGCCGCGAAATCCAGCAGACCACCGATGTCGAGACGCACCGACGGCCAGCCGCCGAGCCCGCGCGACACCAGGCCGGGCCGCAGTTCCACCGCCGTGGCGGCGGCCAGCGGCTCGACAAGGCCACCGGCCCCGGTTTCCACGAAGCCGTTGGGCTCCTCCACCCCGCTGCCCAGGATGCCGCGCGGGCGGTGCAGTTTGAAGCTGCGCCCGACCACCCGCACCCCGTTGGCCAGCAGGGCGGCGGCGAGGCTGTCGCCCGCGAACCCCTCGTAGGAGCGCCCGTCGTGGACGAAGCGCACCCGCTGCCCGCGGTCGATCAGGCCGCCGCGCGGCAGGCGGTAGGGCTGGCCGCTCATGGCGCGGGCTCCGGGCGGGGCGCGCCCATGGAATAGACGGCGGTGATCTCGTGGGTCACCGTGTTGCGCAGCAGGTTGAACCAGCGCCGGCAGCCGTACAGATGGTGCCAGCGCTCCGCCACCACGCCCCGTGGGTTCGAGCGGACGTAAAGATAGTCCGCGAAAGCGTGATCGTCGGGCGCCTCGGCGAAGGCAGGGCGGGCGACGTGGGATTCGCCGCCGCAGCGGAATTCACGCTCTTCGCGGGGGCCGCAGTGGGGGCAGGGGATCAGCAGCATGGGTGAGGTCTCCCGTGCGTCAGTGCGAAACGCCGGCGGCGGCGGCTTCGTCGATCAGCCGTCCGGTGGCGAAGCGGTCCAGGCCGAAGGGGACGGCCAGCGGGTGCGGCTCCCCCCGCGCGATGGTGGCGGCGAACACGTCGCCGGAGCCGGGGGTGGCCTTGAAGCCGCCGGTGCCCCAGCCGCAGTTGATGAAAAGCCCCTCCACCGGCAACGGGCCGATGATCGGGCTGAGGTCCGGCGACACGTCCACCGTGCCGCCCCAGCCGCGCAGCACCCCGACGCGGCTGAAGGTGGGGAACAGTTGCAGCAGGTTGGCGATGCAGTCCTCCAGGATCGGCAGACTGCCGCGCTGGCTGTAGGAGCTGTAATTGTCGCGCGCCGCTCCGAAGACCAGTTCGCCCTTGTCGGACTGGCTGACGTAGCAGGACACCTGATTGGACACGATCACGGTGTCGAGCACCGGCTTCAGCGGCTCCGACACGAAGGCCTGAAGCGTGTAGCTGCGAATCGGCAGGCGCAGCCCGGCCATGGCCGCCAGCACGCCGGAATGGCCGGCGACGGCGATTCCCACCTTGCCGGCGCGGATCGGGCCGCGCGTCGTCTCCACCCCGCTCACGCGCCCGTTCTCGATGCGCAGGCCGGTCACCGCGCAGTTCTGCACGATGTCCACGCCGCGCCGGTCGGCGGCGCGGGCGAAGCCCCAGGCCACCGCGTCGTGCCGGGCGATGCCGCCGCGCCGCTGGATCGAGGCGCCGAACACCGGGAAGCGCGCGGTGGGCGACAGATCCAGCGCCGGGGCCAGCCGGTGCAGCGCCGCCCGGTCCAACATCTCCGAATCGATGCCGTTCAGCCGCATGACACGGTCGCGCTGCCGCAGCGCCGTCAGCTCATGAGCGCTGTGGGCGAGGCTGACCACCCCGCGCTGGCTGAACATGACGTTGAAGTCCAGCTCCGCCGTCAGCCCCTCCCACAGCTTCAGGGAGTGTTCGTAGAGGAAGGCGCTGTCGTCCAGCAGGTAGTTGGAGCGGACGATGGTGGTGTTGCGCGCGGTGTTGCCGCCGCCGATCCACCCCTTCTCCAGCACCGCCACGTTGCTCACCCCATAGCGGGAGGCGAGGTAGTGGGCGGTCGCCAGCCCATGCCCGCCGCCGCCCACGATCACCACGTCGTAGGCCGGTTTCGGGGCCGCGTCGCGCCAGGCCGGCGCCCAGCGGCGGTGCCCGGTCAGCGCGTTCCGGGCCAGCGAGAGGAGGGAGTAGCGGGTCATTTCCTATTTTCATACCGGAGTAATAGATAATAGGTAGACGACCTGCATTCGAATGTGTAGAAAAATCTGCATGGCCGGTGCGCGGTATCGTTTCCGTTCCACACGGAGACCCGTCACGCCAGAGAAGAATTCACATCGATAAGGGGGCAGCGTGGCTCTGGTCGCGCAGCAGATCGTCAACGGCATCGTCATGGGCAGCACCTACGCGCTGTTCGCGCTGGGCTTCACGCTGATCTTCGGCGTGCTGCACGTGCTGAACCTCGCCCACGGGGCGGTGTTCATGTGGGGGGCCTTCACCGGCCTGTTCGCGGTCACCGCACTCGGCCTGCCACTGCCGGCGGCCTTCGCCGTCGCCATGCTGGCCGCGGGGCTGCTCAGCGTGCTGGTGGACGCGGTGGCCTTCCGGCCGCTCCGCCGCCGCGGCTCCCCGGAATTCGCGGCGATCATCTCCAGCCTCGGGGTGGCGCAAATCCTGATGAGCGCGGCGCAGATCGCCTCGAATACCCAGGTGCAGCGCTTTCCCTTCGGCACCTTCCCCATCGTCTTCTATCAGGTGTTCGGGCTGCGCGTGTCGCTGCAGCAGATCGTCATCGTCGGCAGCGTCGCCGTGCTGGTGGCGGCGCTGCTGGTCTTCCTGTTCGCGACCAGCTTCGGCCGGCAGATCCGCGCCGTCGCCATTTCCGAACGGACGGCCAGCCTGCTCGGCGTCAACCCCGGTGCCGTGCACGCGCTGACCTTCTTCCTGTGCGGCGCGCTGGCCGGGGCGGCGGGGGTGATCATCGGCATCGCCTTCAACTCCGTCCATTTCCTGATGGGCGAGCCCTATCTGCTGCGCGGCTTCGTGGTGATCGTGCTGGGCGGCCTGGGCAGCGTGGCGGGGGCGGTGGTCGGCGGGCTGCTGTTCGGGATGATCCAGACGCTGAGCGTCGCCTTCCTGTCCTCCGCCCTCAGCGACGCGATCCTGTTCGGGCTTCTCTTCGTCATCCTGCTGCTGCGGCCGAGCGGCTTCTTCGGAACCCTGCGCCGGGAAATCCGGGTGGTGCGGCAATGATCGACCTTCTTCTCGCCCAGCAGCCGTTGGCGGAGCTGATCCTGGTGAACGCCATCCTGGCCTACAGCCAGTACATCGCGCTGCGCGCCGGGGTCTTCTCGCTGGCGACGGCGGGGCTCGCCTCCCTCGGCGCCTACACCGCCGCCGTGCTGACGGTGCGCTGGGGCGTGCCGATGCCGCTGGGGCTGGCCGCCGCCGCGCTGGCTGGGGCCGCCGCGGGCGGGCTGCTCGCCCTGCCGCTGGCCCGGCTGCGCGGGGTGTTCCAGGCCATCGCGACGCTCGCCTTCGTGCAGATCGTCCTGTCGCTGGCCCTCTATGCGGAGCCGCTGACCGGCGGTGCGATGGGCATGAACGGCCTGCCGCGCACCGTCCAGGGCTGGCACCTGCTGGGCGTCTTCGCGCTGGTCCTCTACCTCGTCTTCGCGCTGTCGCGCGGCGGGGTCGGGCGCGCCTTCGACACCATCCGCCAGGAGGAGACGGTGGCCGTCTCGCTCGGCATCCGGGTCGTCCGGTACCACCGGCTGGCCTTCGCGCTGTCCGGCGCCATCGCCGGGCTGGGCGGCGGGGTGATGGCCCACCGCAACTACAGCCTCGTGCCGGAGGATTTCGGTTTCCCGCTGCTGGTGTCGGTGCTGACCTTCGTGGTGCTGGGCGGACGCGCGGCGGTGCTCGGGCCGTTGGCCGGAGCGGCTGTGCTGACCGCGCTGCCGGAACTGGCGCGCCCGCTGGCCGACTACCGCCTCGCCGTCAACGGGCTGCTGATGGTGCTGTTCATCGTCCATCTGCCGCATGGCGTGGTGGACACGGTCATCCTCCAGGCGCGCCGCCTGCGTCTTGCCGCAAGGCGGCGCGCGGCGGAGGCGCAGGCATGACCTCCCAAAGTCAAGAGGGGCTGGTTCTCGACGGGGTGACCCGCGCCTTCGGCGGCGTGGTGGCGGTGGACAACCTCTCGCTGACCGTCGCGCCGGGCCGCATCACCGGTCTGATCGGTCCCAACGGGGCGGGCAAGAGCACGGTGGTCAACCTCATCACCGGCCTGCTGCGCCTGACCGCCGGGCGCATCCGCCTTGGCGGCCGCGACATCACCGAGGCGGAGGCGCCGGAAGTGGCGCGCGCCGGCATCGCCCGCACCTTTCAGACCGTCCGCCTGCTGAAGGAGGCGAGCGTCCTGGACAACGTGGTCGCCGGCTTCCACCGGCATGAGCGCGCGGGTCTCGCCGCCGGGCTGCTCGGCCTGCCCTCGGCGGTCGCCGAGGGACGGGAGCTGCGCCGTCGCGCCGCCGCCATTCTGGACCGCTTCGGCATGGCCGGCTTCGCCGACCGTCCGGCGGGCAGCCTGTCCTACGGCCACCAGCGCCGCGTCGAGATGATGCGGGCGCTGGCCATGGAACCGCGCCTCCTCCTGCTGGACGAGCCGGTGGCCGGCATGAACGACGTGGAGGCCGACGCGCTGGGCTGCATCTTCGCGGAACTGGCGGGCGACGGGCTCGGCGTCCTGTTGATCGAGCACAACATGCGCTTCGTCCTGTCGCTCTGCGCCGAAATCCACATCATCGACAGCGGCCGGCTGATCGCCAGCGGCACCCCCGCAGCGGTGCGCCGCGACCCGGCGGTGATCGCCGCCTATCTGGGGACGTGACCAGGCATGCTGGAAATACACGATCTGGTCACCGCCTATGACGGCATCCGCGCCCTGCGCGGGGTCACCCTGACGGTTCCTGCCGGCGCCATGGTGGCGTTGATCGGCCCCAACGGTGCGGGCAAAAGCACGCTGCTCAACAGCATCAGCGGCGTGGTGAAGCCGGCATCCGGGCGCATCCGTTTCGACGGTGCCGACATCGCCGGGCTGCCCGCCCACAGGGTGGCACGGCGCGGCCTGCTCCAGGTGCCGGAGGGGCGCCAGATCCTCGGCCCGCTGTCGGTGGAGGAGAATCTTCTGCTCGGGCGGCTGGCCGCCGGGACGCGGGGGACCGCGGACATCGACGAGGTCTACGCCCTTTTCCCGATCCTGGCGGAGCGGCGCCGGCAGGAGGGCGGGTCGCTGTCCGGCGGGCAGCAGCAGATGCTCGCCATCGGGCGCGCGCTGATGGGGCGCCCGCGCCTGCTGATGCTGGACGAGCCGAGCCTCGGCCTGTCGCCGCTGATGGCCGCGCAGGTCTTCGCGGCACTGGAAACGCTGCGCCGGTCCGGCCTGACCATTCTGCTGGTGGAGCAGAACGCGCGCCGCGCGCTCGACGCCACCGGCCACGCCTATGTGCTGGAGCAGGGGCGCATCGTCCACCAGGGGCCGAGCGGCGCGCTCGCCCGTGACCCCGCGGTGGTCCGCCACTACCTGCCCGGCGACGACCTTCCGGATTTTTAACGACAAGGATAATTCCGCATGAAGACCCTGTTCGGCGCCGCCGCCCTGTCGCTGGCCCTCGCCGCCGCTCTCCAGCCCGCCCAGGCGCAGGAGGTGGTGATCGGCGTGCCCGTCGCCTCGACCGGCATCTTCTCCTTCGCCGCCGTTCCCGGCCGCAACGGCATCGAGACCGCGCTGGAGGAGTTGAACGCCTCGGGCGAGCTGGGCAGCCTAAAACTGAAGCTGCTGATCGAGGACACGGCGAGCGACAAGAACCAGGCGACCACGCTGGTTTCCCGCTTCGCCCAATACGACAAGGCGGCGGTGATCCTCGGCCCGACCTCCAGCGTCGAGGCCTTCGCCGCCCTGCCGGTGGCGCAGGAGCAGGGCGTGCCGGTCGTCTCCACCGCGTCCGCCGACGTGACGCGGGTCGGCGACTGGATCTTCAAGTCGAACGCCACCCCGGCCACCATCATGCAGGCGCTGGGCGAGCAGGCTGCCGCCCGTCTGGCGCCCAAGACCGTCGCCTATGTCTTCAACCGCGACAACGACGCCTACATCGCCCAGAAGAACGGGGTGAAGGATCTGTTCGAGGCCAAGGGCATCAAGACCGTGGCGGAGGAGACCATCGTCGGCAGCGACACCGACTTCACGGCGTTGGCGACCAAGCTGGCCGCCCTGGACATCGACACGCTGCTGATCTCCACCACCGCCGAGACCAGCGCCAACATCATCATCCAGGCCAGGCAGGCCGGCCTGTCCGACAAGGTGCGCATCCTCGGTACGCCCAGCATGGCGTCGCAGCAGTTCCTCAAGGTCGGCGGTTCGGCGGTGGAGGGCACCATCTTCGTTGCCGATTATTTCCTGGAAAGCAATAGCCCGCTGAACAAGACCTTCGTCGAGAACTACCAGCGCAAGTTCAAGATCGCCCCGGACGTCTTCGCCGCCATCGGCTACAACCAGCTCAAGGTCGCCGCCGCCGCCATCAAGGCCGCCGGCCCGACCTACGACCGGGCCGCCATCCGCGCCGCGCTGCTGACGGTTAAGGACCTGCCGACCGTGCTGGGCGGCGGCAAGCTGACCATCAACGACAACCGCACCCCCACCTACGGCGGCTTCGTGCTGACCGTGAAGGGCGGCGCCTTCACCCTGCTCTGAGCCGGACGCCGGGGCTTCATCATGGATCAGGCCGCATCGTCTGCCGCCACCCCTGTTCGCCGCGTCGGGATCCGGGAGGGGGAGGGCTTCACCATCCTCTTTGAAGACCGCTTTGGGGAGCGTGCGATCCCGGCTTGGCCGGGGGAGAGCGTCGCCGCCGCGCTGCTCGCCGCCGGGGAGCGGGCGTGGCGCACCGCGGAGGACGGCTCCCTGCGCGGGCTGTTCTGCGGCATCGGGGTGTGCTGGGAATGCCGCTGCATCATCGACGGGCGCCCCAACACCCGCGCCTGCCAGACCGAAGCCCGTCCGGGCCTGTCCGTCCGTTGGCAGGTCGGTCCGGGGCTGCTGCCCGACGGCAGCGTTCCGGATGGAGCGACGTCATGAGCCGTGCGCGGGTGGTGGTGGTCGGCGCCGGTCCCGCCGGCATGATGGCGGCGGCGCAGGCCGCCCGACTGGGCTGCGCGGTCACGCTGGTGGACGAGGCGTCCCGCCCCGGCGGGCAAATTCACCGTCAGCCGTCGCCATCGCTGGCGGGCGGCGCTGTCTCCGCCGCGGCCCGGCCGGAGGCGGAGCGCAAGCGGCGCCTGTTCGACCGCTTTGCCCGTCATGCCGGGTCGATCGACCATCGACCGGGAACGTCGGTGACCGCCGTCTACGGCCTGGACCGGATCCTGATCGCCGACGAGACGAGCAGCCAGCTGATCCGCGCCGACGCGCTGGTGGTGGCGACCGGCCTGCACGAGCGTGTGGTGCCGGTCCCCGGCTGGACCTTGCCGGGCGTGGTGACGGCGGGGGCGCTCCAGGCCCTGCTGAAGGGCGGGCGGGTGCGCGCCGGGGACCGGATCGCGGTCGCCGGGGCCGGGCCGCTGCCGCTGGTCGCGGCGGCGCAGATGGTCGAGGCCGGGGCGACGGTGCCGGTGGTGGCTTTGCTGCGTCCGCTGTGGTTGGGGCTGCTGCGCGATCCGGCGGCGCTGTGGGCCGGGCGCGGCGTGCTGTCGGAGGGATGGCGCTGGCTGTCCGTCCTGCGCCGCGCCGGGGTGCCGGTGCTCACCCGCCATGTCGCGCTGTCGGTCAGCGGGGACGGAGCCGCCGAACGGCTGGTGATCGCCCGCCACGACGGCCGTGGACGGCCTGTCCCGGGAACCGAGCAGCGCTTCGCCGCCGACACCATCGCCTTCAACCACGGCTTCACCGCGAACAGCGATCTGGCGCGCATGGCCGGGGCGGAAACCCGCTTCGATCCCCGGCGCGGCGGCTGGCTGCCGGTGCGCGACAGTGACGGGGCGACCTCTGTGCCCGGCCTGTTCGTCGCCGGGGACGCGGGCGGTCTTGCCGGCGGTTTGGCTGCGGCCTGCGACGGCGCCGTGGTCGGGGCCGCGGCGGCGGGATGGGCGCTGCACCGGGATGCCGGGCGCTTCGCCGCGCAGGCCGCCACGGACCGGGCCGAGCGGGCGCGCCACTGGACCTTCCAGGCGGCGCTGGCACCCTCCTGGGAGCTTCCGCCGGACATCCACGCGCTGGTGACGCCGGCCACGGTGGTCTGCCGCTGCGAGGGCGTCACCCGTGCCCGGATCGACCGCGCCATCGCCGACGGGCATGACGGACTGAACGGGCTGAAGCGCAACACGCGGGCCGGCATGGGCTCCTGCGGCGGGCGGTCCTGCCTGCGCACCCTGGCGGCGCTCGCCGGACCACGGGGAGAGGGGGAAGCGGTCAACGCGCGCCCCGGCATCCGTCCCGTCGCGCTCGCCGCGCTGGCCAACCGGGTTTCGGACGAAAGCATGGGATCATGACGACTCTTCCCAGGACCGCCGACATCGCGGTGATCGGCGGCGGCGCCTATGGCCTGTCGGCGGCGCTGTGGTTGCGCCGGCTGCGCCCCGACCTGTCGGTCCTGCTGCTCGACCGGTCGGACTTCGCGGGCAACGAGACGGGGCGCTGCGGCGCCGGGTTCCGTGCGCAGTGGGGGGCGGCGGGCAACATCCGGCTCTGCCAGGAAAGCCTGCCGTTCTACGAGAGTTTTGCCGAGGAGTTCGGTTATCCCGAGGGCATCGAGTTCAAGCAGGACGGCTACCTGATCCTGGCCCATGGCGAGGAACAGCTCGACCAGCTCCGCCGCAACATCGCGCTCCAGGCCCGGTTCGGCGTGGACAGTACGCTCCTGACCGCGGAGGAGGTGGCGCGGCTGGCGCCCGGCCTCAATCCGGCGGGGGTGGTTGGCGGTTCCTTCTGCGCCCGCGACGGCTCCCTGTCGCCGTTCCGGGTGCTGGACGGCTTCCACCGCGCCGCCGTACGGTCCGGGGTGATCGTCCGCCACCGCGTGACGATCGATTTCATCGAGCCGCGGAACGGCGCCTTCCGCCTGCGCGCGGGTGGGGGGGCGATCGAGGCCGGGCGGGTCGTCGTCGCCACCGACACGCGGATTCCGCAGCTTCTCGGGCCGCTCGGCATCGACATCCCGGTGCAGCCCTATCCCAACCAGGCCTTCGTCACCGAGCCGCTGCCGCCGCGGCTCGGCCCCTGCGTGGTGTCCTTCGCGCACGAGATGTTCCTGAACCAGACGGCGCGGGGCAGCGTCATTGTGGTGGCGTCGGATCGACGCCGGGCGCTCGGCGCCGATGCCCAGCCCACCGCGGACCTGTTCCCGCGCGCCGCCGCCCACGCCATCGACCTGCTGCCGGCGCTGGGAACGGCGCGGCTGCTGCGCTCCTGGGGCGGGCTCTACTCCATCACGCCGGATATGCTGGCGGTGCTCGGCGAAACGGCGCTGCCCGGCCTGTTCGTCGCGCTGTCGGGGGCCAAGGGCTTCATGACCGCTCCCGCGGCGGGGCGCCTGCTTGCCCACCTTGTCGACGGGCGGGCCGTTCCGGACTGGTTCGCCCGCCTGTCCCCGGCCCGCTTCGCCAGTGGCGAGGAACTGGAGAAGGAGCCGGCGATCGTGTGAGGCCGTTGCCCGCGACCGCGCCGACGCTTACGCCAGATGCCATCTGGGGATGTGAGTGGTCGCGGAACAGAAAACCTGGGTAAGGCGCCCTCGCGCTTGTCTGCCTGAATTGACCAGGTTCGCCCAGGCGATTCGCATGCATGGACGGCGCTTACAGCGACCGTGAATACTCCGGCCATCTTTGGGCCGTGGCGGTGCCGGTGCGTGACGAGCAGGGCATTTTCGCAACGCTCAACATCATGATGCCGCGCAGCGCTGCTTCCCCAGAATCCGCCCAGGAGCGGTTCCTCGATATGCTCATAACGAACGCCAACTGACTTGCCCGTGTCTTCCGTCATGCTTCTTGAGGGTAGCGAGATGGCTGTGAGTGACCTTGTCGGGTGCTGTTGACGTCGCGATTGATTGAGCTGAAAGCCTGAACACCCCGCTTGCCGGATGGTTCAGGCAGTCGGGGTGGAGAACGTCGTGCAGACGGCAAATAAGAATGCGACTTGTTCGCAATTGCCTTTTGCCCTATAGGTCTGGCGGCTCGGGGAAGGATTCCGGGGACTGTTCAATCCGGTGGCTGGGAGGCCGATCCATGCCGTTCCATCCCAGAATGCAAAGCAGCACGGAAGGGATCACCATTCTCGGCGACCTCCAGTGGCGCGCCTGGAACGGGATGATCGCCGACATCTGGAACGTCGCGTGCGACCGGAACGGCCAGGGCGAGTATGTGTCCGAGGCGCCGCGGCTGGTGGTGGTCCTCGATCAGGTGGGCGAGGGCGGGCTGCACGTCACCGCCTCGCCCGGCCGCGGCGAGGCCGGCCGGCTCAGCCGGCGCGAGCCGCTGAGCTATGTGCCGGCCGGCCTGCGGGTGTGGTCGCGCACGGTGAACGTCCGCCGGCTCACCCATCTCGATCTCCATTTCGACATGTCCGTGCTGGGAAGCCGCTTCGTCGACGGGCTGGACGTCCGGGGCATGGAGCGGCCGCGGCTGAATTTCGCCGATGACCGCCTGTTCGCCCTGGCCCGCCTGATCGCGGCGGAATGCCGGACGTCGGCGAACCTGCACGACCTCTACGGCGAGAGCCTGATGGCCGCGCTGTTCGTCGGCCTCGCGCAGGCGGAACCCGTCGCCGACCGCAAGCGGGGCCAACTGCCGCCGCGCCAGTTGAGGCGCGTCACCGACTACATCGAGGAGCATTGTGGCCGCTCCATCCGCCTGCAGGAGCTGGCCGAGTTGACCGGCCTGTCCACCACCCATTTCTGCACCGCCTTCAAGGCTTCGACCGGTCTGCCGCCCCACAAATGGCAGATGCGGGTCCGTGTGGAACGGGCCAAGAGCCTGCTGACCGGATCGGACACGACGCTGGCGACCGCTGCGGTGATGGCGGGCTTCTCCGATCAGGCGCACCTGACGCGCGTCTTCCGCCAGATCGTCGGCACCACGCCCGCCGCCTGGCTGCGCAACCAGACCGGCTGAGCCGGGCGCTGCCCGACGCGACGAATGCCGGAAGATCGTTCAACCCATCCAAAGACCGTTCAATCGCGCTCCTTTGTGCACATGCTAATCATTCGCAACAACGAAGGCGCTTCGGGACCCGCCGGTCCGAAGGCGTTTCGCGGATGCCGCATACAGTCCGAGGCCGATTGCGATGAGTGATATTTCCAACACGCGACTGACCCGCTTCCTTTTGAACGGCACGGCGCTCGTCGCCCTGCTGGTGCCGGCGCTCGCCCAGGCGCAGGACGCGACCGCCCCGGCGGTTCTGGCTCCGGTGACCGTCGAGGGCAGCCGGGCCGCCGACACCGCCACCAGCCCGGTCCGCGGCTACGTGCCCGGCCGCTCGGCCACGGGGTCCAAGACCGACATTCCGCTGGAGGCGGTCCCGCAATCCGTCTCGGTGATCGGGCGCGAGGAGATGGACGACCGCGGCGCGCAGAAGGTGGACGAGGCGCTGCGCTACACCCCCGGCGTCTTCAGCCAGCCCTTCGGCTCGGACAGTGACACCGACTGGATCTTCATCCGCGGCTTCCAGGCGACGCAGACCGGCATCTACCAGGACGGGCTCCAGCTCTACAGCTACGGCTTCGGCGGCCAGTTCGTGGACAGCTACACGCTGGAGCGGATCGAGGTGCTGCGCGGCGCCTCCTCCGTCCTCTACGGAGGCAGCAACCCCGGCGGTCTGGTGAATTACGTCACCAAGCGGCCCGGCGACACGCCGGTGCGCTCGGTCGAGGCGGGGATCAACCAGCACGGCACCGCCCATCTCGGTGTGGACGTCGGCGGCGCCATCGACCCGACGCTGAGCTACCGGCTGACCGGACGCATCGCCGGTGGCGACAGCTACACCGACTTCGCGGACGGCTTCCGCGGCACCATCTCGCCGAGCTTCAAGTGGTCGCCGAACGACCGCAGCACGCTGACGGTGCTGAGCAACTACACCGACATCGACGAGACGCACAACGGCGGCGCCTTCCTGCCCTATGTCGGCACGGTGAAGCCGGCCTCCTTCGGGCGCATCGACCGCAAGGCCAACTTCACCGAACCGGACATCGACACCTACCGGCGCCGTCAGGCCTCCATCGGCTACGAGTTCGAGCACCGCTTCGACAACGACTTGACCTTCCGCCAGAACGCCCGCTACGGCTACAGCCGGGTTCACGAGGTCACGGTCTATCCCTTCGGCTACAACGGCTTCTCGGCGGTGCCGACCGATCCGGACAATCGGCTGTCGCGCATCAATTTCGAGCACACGACCAAGGTCAACACCTTCCTGATCGACAACCAGCTCGAATCCAAGTGGCAGACCGGGCCGGTCGCCCACACGGCGCTGGTCGGCGTCGACTACAAGTATTTCAAGATGGATCAGGTGCAGGCGTCCGGCTCGGCCACGCCGATCAGCGCCACCAACCCGGTCTACGGCGCCGCGCAGGGCCAGCGCTTCTCCTACATCGACCAGGAGCTGACGATGGGTCAGCTCGGCGTCTACCTCCAGGACCAGATGCGCTTCGGCCAGGGCTTCCTGGTGACGCTGAACGGGCGCTACGACATCGCCTCGACCGACGCCGACGGCACGCCCGCCTACGACGGCAAGGACGGCAAGTTCAGCGGGCGCGCCGGTCTGGCCTACGAGTTCGCCAACGGCGTGACGCCCTATGTCAGCGCCTCCACCTTCTTCAACCCGGTGCTGGGGTCGTCGGCGGTGGCCGGTGTGTTCAAGCCGGAAACCGGCCAGCAGGTCGAGGTCGGCGTCAAGTACCGCCCGGCCTGGATGGACGCCATCTTCACCGCGGCCCTGTTCGACCTGACGCGCACCAACGTGGTGACCGGCGCCTTCAACGCCGAGACGCAGCTGGGCGAGGTCAACTCGCGCGGCATCGAGCTTGAGGCCAAGGCCAACATCACGCCGAACCTGAAGGCGGTCGCCTCCTTCACCGCGCTCGACCTCGACATCAAGAAGGACGCCAACCCGGCGCTGATCGGCAAGACCCCCTACATCGTGCCGCAGGTCCAAGGCTCGGCCTTCCTCGACTACACCTTCCGGGAAAATGCGCTGGACGGCGTGTCGGTGGGCGGCGGCGTGCGCTACGTCGGCTCGTCCTGGGCCGACAACGAGAACACGTTGAAAGTCCCCGCCGCCACCGTCTTCGACGCGCGGATCGGCTACAAGCCCGCTGCCTGGGGTGTGAATCTCGCCGTCACCAACCTGTTCGACAAGGAGTATGTGGCGAGCTGCCAGACCCAGTTCTCCTGCGGCTACGCCGAGGGTCGGACGGCTCTGCTGACCGTCAACATGACGTGGTGAACGTGAATCCCCTCTCCCCTCTGGGGAGAGGGTTAGGGTGAGGGGGTTGCGCTAGTGCCGAACGTGCCGCTACGGACATCCCCCTCACCCTCCCCACGCCTGCGGCGCGGGTCCCCTCCCTCTCCCCGGAGGGGCGAGGGATACAGAGGTGAAGACCGATGAGCCCAGACCAGACCAAACCCCTCTACGACCTCGCAGGCGTGAGCTTCTCCGTTGCCGGACGGGCGATTCTGTCGGGGCTGTCGCTCCGGCTGGATCCGGGGCGGATCTATGGGCTGGTCGGTCCCAACGGTTCGGGCAAGAGCACGCTGATCCGCCTGCTCGCCCGCCAGCAGCCGCCGGGTGGTGGGACCATCCGCTGCCTGGGGGCGGACCTCGCGCGGATCGGCGACCGCGATTTCGCGCGCACCGTCGCCTACATGCCGCAATTCACCCCGCCGGCCGAGGGCATGACGGTGCGGGAGCTGGTGGCCCTCGGCCGCTTTCCCTGGCACGGCGCGCTCGGCCGCTTCGGGGCGGAGGACGCCGCCAAGGTGGCGGAGGCCATCGCCGAAACCCACCTGGACGCCTTCGCCGACCGTCTGGTCGACAGCCTGTCGGGCGGCGAGCGGCAGCGCGTCTGGCTGGCGATGATGCTGGCCCAGGACACGCGCTGCCTGTTGCTCGACGAGCCGACCTCGGCGCTGGACATCGCCAGCCAGGTGGAACTTCTGGGGCTGGTGCGCCGGCTGAGCCGGGCGCGCGGCATCGGCGCGGTCATCGTGCTGCACGACATCAACATGGCGGCCAGCGTCTGCGACGAGATCCTGGCGATGCGCAACGGCGCGCTGATCGCCCAGGGCACGCCCGACGCCATCATGACCGGCGAGACGCTGCGGGCCATCTACCGCCTCGCCATGACGACCGTCCCGCACCCGGTGACCGGCAAGCCGATCGGTTGCGTGCTGTGACGGGGCAGGCGACGATCACCCGCCGCCGCGCGCTGGGCCTCGCCGCCGGAGCCGTGCTGCTGCCCCGCCTCGGACACGCTGCGTCGGGGCGGCGGGTCGCCGCCATCGACTGGGCGGGGCTGGAGACGGCGCTGGCGCTGGGCATCGTGCCGGTCGCCGCGACCGAACTGATCCAGTTCCGCAAGGTCGTCGTCGAGCCGGAGGTTCCAGACTCGGTGATCGACCTCGGCCTGCGCGGCACGCCCAATTACGAGGCGCTGACGCTGGCCGAGCCGGACCTCATCCTCACCTCCAACTATTACGAGGGCCAGCGGGCCAGCCTGGAGCGGGTGGCGGAAACCCTGTCGCTGCCGATCTACCAGCCGGGCGTGCCGCCTTACACGCTGGCGGCGGAGGCCGCGCTGACCCTCGGCCGGACGCTGGGGCGTGAGGCGGAGGCCCGCGCCTTCGTCGCCGGGGCCGACGCGGAGATCGCCCGGCTGGGCGAAACCCTGCGCGGCACCGTCCGCCGCCCGGTGCTGGCGATCAACTTCGGCGATGCCCGCCATGTCCGCGCCTTCGGCGACGACAGCATGTTCGGCGCGGTTCTCCAGCGGCTGGGGCTGCGCAACGCCTGGGCCTCGCAATCGAGCTACAGCGCCGCGGCACCGCTGGGGATCGAGGCGCTGGCGCGGATGCCGGACGCCATCACCGTCGTCGTTCCGCCGCTGCCCTCCGACGTGGTGCGGGGGCTGGACGACAGCGCCCTGTGGCAGGCCCTGCCGATGGTTCGGGAAAAGCGCGTGAGCGTGATCGAGCCGGTCAACCATTTCGGCGGGCTTCCGGCGGCGCTGCGCTTCGCCCGCCTCGTCACCGCCGCCCTGCTGCGGCCGGAGTCCGTCCGCAATGGCTGAGCGCATGGCCGTCAACCGCATCCTGCTGTGGAGCGGGCTGGCGCTGGCCGCCGCCGCGCTGTCCGCTTGGCAGATCGCCGGGCACGCCGCGGCGCCATCCATGCCCTTGCCGCCGGACGCCGCGTGGCTGGACGGCGTCATCCTCTATCACAGCGTGCTGCCGCGCATCGCGGTGGCGCTGGTCGCCGGGGCGGCGCTCGGCCTGTCGGGGCTGCTGCTCCAGCGCGTGCTGCGCAACCCGCTGGCCGAACCCTCGACGCTCGGCGTGTCGGCGGGCGCCCAGCTCGCCCTGACGCTGGGGATGCTCTACGCGCCGGCGCTGATGGACGGTGCGCGGGAGGGGGTGGCGCTGGCCGGCGGGCTGGCGGCGGTCGGGCTGATCCTGGCCATGACGTGGCGGCGCGGGCTGGAGCCGGTGGCCGTCGTGCTGGCCGGCATGATGGTCGCCCTGACCGCGACGATGGGCAGCGCCGCGCTGATCCTCGCCAACGGCGAATATCTCTTCTCCATCTTCATCTGGGGCGGCGGGGCGCTGGCCCAGCAGAGCTGGGGACCGACGCTGACCCTCGCCGTTCGTCTGGCGATCGGTGCCGCCGCCGCCGTCCTGCTGATGCGCCCGCTGGCCATCCTCGGGCTGGACGACGCCAGCGCCCGCAGCCTCGGCGTCGCCCTCAACGCCACGCGCTTTGGCGTCATCGGGGTCGCGGTCTGGCTGGCGGCGAGCGTGACGGCGGAGGTCGGGGTGATCGGCTTCGTCGGGCTGGCCGCCCCGGCGCTGGCGCATCTGAGCGGCGCGCGGACTCAGGGCCAGAGGCTGATCGCCGCCCCCCTGATCGGCGCGCTCCTGCTCTGGCTGACCGACGGGCTGGTGCAGCTTCTGGCCGGGGTGGACGGGGAGCGGGTGCCGACCGGGGCGGCGACGGCGCTGCTCGGCGGCCCGCTTCTGCTGTGGCTGCTGCCGCGCCTGCGCATGTTCGAATGGCCGTCGCTGAACAGCCGTCCCGCGCCGTCGCGCCGCAGCCCGCACCCTTACCGGTTGATCGCCCTGTTCGCCGTTCTCGGCGCCGTTGCCGTGGGCCTCGCCCTCACGGTCGGCTATGGGCCGGGCGGCTGGACGCTGTCCACCGGCCCGCTGCTCGACACGCTGCTGGGCTGGCGTGGCCCGCGCGTGGCGGTCGCGGCGGCGGCGGGGGCGATGCTGGCCGCCGCCGGAATGCTGTTGCAGCGGGTGACCGCCAACCCGCTGGCCAGCCCGGAAATCCTCGGCGTTGGCACCGGGGCCGGCGTTGGGCTGACCGCCGCGCTGTTCCTCGTCGCGGCCCCCGGCTTCGGCCTTCAACTCGCCGCGTCGGCGGCGGGGGCGGTGCTGACTCTGGCCGCCATGCTGGCCCTGTCGCTGCGCGCCGGCTTCGGGCCGGAGCGGCTTCTGCTCGCCGGGATCGCCATGAGCGCTCTGTGCAGCGCCGTGCTGACCGCGGTCATCGCCACCGGCACGCCGCAGGCCTTCGCCCTGCTGCGCTGGCTGAGCGGCTCGACCAACGAGGCCGGTCCGGGCGACGCCTGGTTCTGCGCCGGTGTGGCGGTGCTTCTGCTGGCAACCCTGCCGTTGACCGCCAAGTGGCTGGAGATCCTGCCGCTGGGCGACGTGACGGCGCGGGCCGTCGGGTTGCCGGTGCAGCGCTGCCGCGTCCTGCTGGTGCTGCTGGCCGGACTGCTGACCGCGGCGGCCGCGCTGTTCGTCGGGCCGTTGAGCTTCATCGGCCTGATCGCCCCGCATCTCGCCCGGCTGGCCGGGCTGGGCCGTCCGCTTCAGCAGGGGATCGGGGCGGTGTTTATCGGCGCCGGGCTGATGGTGGTGTCGGACTGGCTGGCGCGCACCGTCGCCTTCCCCTATCAATTGCCGCTTGGCCTGTTCGCCGCGCTGCTCGCCGGCCCCTATCTGGTCTGGCTGCTCGGCCGCTCCAACGCCCGCAGCCATTGACGTCATCCGCTCATTTCCGCCGTTCCGCAATGAGAAGAGCCATGCTTCGCCGCTTCCTCTCCTACTACCGCCCCTTCACCGGCCTGCTGGTCCTCGACATCGTCTGCGCCGTCCTGTCGGGCCTGCTGGAGCTGGGGTTCCCGATGGCCGTGCGCGCCTTCGTGGACCAGCTTCTGCCGACCCAGGACTGGCCGCTGATCGTCGCCGCCACGGTGGCGCTGCTGGCGATCTATATGGCGAACGGCGGCCTGATGGCCATCGTGACCTATTGGGGCCACATGCTCGGCGTGAACATCGAGACGGAGATGCGCCGCAAGAGCTTCGACCATCTGCAGAAGCTCTCCTTCAGCTTCTACGACAACAACAAGACGGGCCATCTCGTCGGGCGGGTCACCCGCGACCTGGACGAGATCGGCGAGGTGGCGCACCACGGTCCCGAGGACCTGCTGATCGCGGTGATGACCTTCGTCGGCGCCTTCACGCTGATGGCGGTCGTTCACCTGCCGCTCGCGCTGATCACTGCGGCCATCGTTCCGGTGATCGCCTTCGTCACCAGCCGCTACGGCGGGCGGATGACGAAGAACTGGCAGTCGCTCTACTCCCGCGTCGGCGACTTCAACGTCCGCATCGAGGAGAATGTCGGCGGCATGCGCGTGGTCCAGGCCTTCACCAACGAGGACCACGAGCGCAAGCTGTTCGCCGAGGACAACGACCGCTACCGCACCACCAAGCTCGCCGCCTACAAGATCATGGCGGCCTCGACGACGCTCAGCTACATGAGCATGCGGCTGATCCTGATCGTCGTCATGCTGACCGGCGCCCATTTCGTGCTGGTGGGCGAGCTGACCCAGGGCGGGTTCTTCGCCTTCCTGCTGCTGGTCAACACCTTCTTCCGCCCGATCGAGAAGATCAACGCGGTCATCGAGACCTACCCCCGCGGCATCGCCGGCTTCCGCCGCTACACCCAGCTGCTCGATACCCAGCCGGACATCGCCGACGCGCCCGGCGCCGTCGCGGCCCCGGCGCTGAAGGGCGACATCCGCTACGAGGGCGTGTCGTTCGGCTACGACCGGGCGCGCCCGGTGCTGCAGGGCATCGACCTGACGATCAAGGCCGGCTCCACCGTCGCCTTCGTCGGGCCGTCGGGCGCCGGCAAGACGACGATCTGCTCGCTGCTGCCGCGCTTCTACGAGGTCATGGCGGGGCGCATCACCATCGACGGGCTGGACATCCGGGCCATGACGCTGGCCTCGCTGCGCCGGCAGATCGGCATCGTCCAGCAGGACGTGTTCCTGTTCGGCGGCACGATCCGCGAGAACATCGCCTACGGCCGTCTCGGCGCCAGCGACGCGGAGATCATGGAGGCGGCGCGGCGGGCTCATCTCGACGGGCTGATCGCCTCCCTGCCGGAGGGGCTGGACACCGTCATCGGGGAGCGCGGCGTGAAGCTGTCCGGCGGGCAGAAGCAGCGCCTGACCATCGCCCGCATGTTCCTGAAGAACCCGCCGATCCTGATCCTCGACGAGGCGACCTCCGCGCTCGACACCCAGACCGAGCGGGAGATCCAGAAGTCGCTGATGGAGCTGGCGGAGGGGCGGACCACCCTGGTCATCGCCCACCGCCTGGCGACCATCCGCAACGCCGACGAGGTCTATGTCGTCGGCACCGAGGGCGGCCTTCAGCGCATCACCCATGAGGAGCTTGCCGCGCGCGGCTGATCGCGTGGCGGACTCAAGGCGAATTCAAGCGAGCTGCGGCGTCCGGCGCATCTCATCGAGGCGGCGGGAAATCTGCTCGGCGAATTTGGCGGCGGCGACCGGCAGGGTGCGGCCCTTCTGCTGCCCCAGCACCAGCGGGCCGTGGGCGAGATCGACGTCGCTCAAGGGGATCACCGAAAGGCCCGGCTCCAGGGTCGGCGAGGGCGCCCCGATTTCGATCTGGAAGGTCACCACCCGGCTCATGCGGGCGAGGTTGCGAAGCATCTCGAAGGAATTCGATTCCAGCTCGACCGACAGTTTCGTCGAGCTGACCGCCAGCACCTTGTCCAGGATGTTGCGGGTCCCGAAACTGGCGTCCGGCAGGGCGATCGGGTAGGGCGCGCAGTCCCGCAGGCGCAGGCTCGGCCGCCCCGCCAGGGGATGGTCGGCGGCCATGATGGCGACGACCCGTTGGCCGAGCGTCATCAGGGGCTGGAATTCCGCCGTCCGGCGCGGGCTGAAGATGATGGCGATGTCGGCCTCGAAGTCGGCGAGCATCTTCAGCGCCGTGCCCTGGTCGACCACCAGGATCTCGAAGCTGACCAGCGGGAAGCTCTCGCGGAAGGACGTAATCTCCTCCGCCAGGAAGGAGCTGACCAGCGCCTGGCTGCAGGCGATCCGCACCTGGCCGCGCCGCATGCCCGACAGGTCCTCGATCTGTGACCGCACGCGCTCCAGGTCGGCGGACTGGGCGCGCACCCAGCGGATGAAGCTCTCGCCGGCCGCCGTCAGGCGGATGCCCTGGGCCGACCGCTCGAAGATCGTCGCCCCCAGATCCTCCTCCACGTCCTGGATGCGCCGCTGCAGGGCGGAGGGCGTGATGTTCAGATGCTCCGCCGCCTTGCGCAGCGACCCGAACCGGGCCGCCTCGTCCACGTAGCGCCAAATCCGCATGTGCCGCATGCCGGCCGATCCCCCCGTGTATACTTTTCGTCATCACCCTAACAGAAAATCAGCGTTTGAGGTGCTGTTCGTGGCCGCATAGCCTCCTCCCGTCACCAGGAAGCGTCATGCCGGACAGGCGGGGGCGACGGACTTCCTGTCACACCTTACGGGAGTTGACGGCCTCATGGACAAGCGGTTGAACATCTGGTCCGCGGCGTTGGCGGGCGTTCTCCTCAGCGTGGCCGGCGGCTCCACCGCCGCGATGGCCGAGACCCCGGTCAAGCTGGTGCTGAACTGGAAGTATCAGGGTCCCCAGGCGCTGATCCTGCTGGCCGAGGACAACGGCTACTTCAAGGCGGAGGGGCTGAAGGTCACCATCGACCAGGGCGAGGGCTCCGGCGCGTCGATCACCAAGGTGGCGACCGGCTCCTACGACGTCGGCTTCGGGGACATCAATTCCCTGATCACGCTCGCCGCCAAGTCGCCGGACGAGGCGCCGATCGCCGTCTACATGATGTACAACACGCCGCCCTTCACCGTCGCCGTGAAGGCCGACGGGCCGATCCGCACGCCCAAGGACCTGGAGGGCAAGACCATCGGCAGCCCGGCCAGCGACGGCGCCCTGAAGCTGTTTCCCGCCTTCGCCACCATGGCCGGGATCGACGCCGGCAAGGTGACGCTGACCAACATGCAGGCGAACCTGCGCGAGCAGATGCTGATGCGCGGGCAGGTGGACGGCGTGCTCGGCTACGTCAACACCATCACCTTCGGCGCCAAGGCCGCCGGGATGAATCCCGACAAGGACTTCCGCTTCATCAAGTACGGCGACTACGGCATGGATCTCTACTCCAACGCCATCGTCGTCTCGCGCGCCTTCGCGAAGGAGAACGGCGAGGCGGTGAAGGGCCTGCTGCGCGCCATCAACCGCGCCACCAAGGACATGATCGCCGACCCGGCGAAGTCGGTGGGCTCGGTGATGAAGCGCGAACCCCTGCTGAACGAGGCGGTCGAGATCGAGCGCACCGAGGCCACCATCCGGCAGGAGATGAACCATCCCGAGATCGCGCGGATCGGTCTGGGCGACGTGGACCCGGAGCGCTTCCAGCGCTCCATCGAGATCGTGGTCAAGGCGAACGGGCTGGAGCGGACGCCGAAGGCGTCGGACGTCTTCACCGACGCCTATCTGCCGCCCCGCGCCGACCGGCCGAGCCGCGTCGCCCCGTAACACGGCTCCAACAGGCAACACGGCCCCAACAGCAAGACGACGAGCAATGACGATGAATCTGGAACTGAAGGGGCGGGTCGTCCTGATCACCGGCCCGGCGAAGGGCATGGGCGAGGCGGTGACGATGGCCTTCGCCGACGAGGGCTGCCGGCTGGCGCTGGTCGGGCGCGACACCACCGCCATCGAACCGGTCGCGGCGCGGGTCCGCGCCGCGGGCGGGGAGGCCATCGTCATCCCCTGCGACATCACCGACGAGCGGCAGTGCCAGGGGGCGGCGGAGCGCACGCTGGCGGCCTACGGCCGCATCGACGTGCTCGTCAACGTCGCCGGAGGGTCCGGTCCCATCGGCAAGACGGGGTGGGAGACCAGCCAGGAGGAATTCAACGAGATCGTCACCCTCAACATGACCGGCTGTTTCAACACCATGCGCGCCGTCATGCCGACCTTCGCCGCTCAGCGCTACGGAAAGATCGTCAACGTCGGCGGCACCTTCGGGATGCGCGGGCGGGCGGGCCGGATGGCCTATTCGGCGTCGAAGTGGGGCTTGCGCGGCATCACCAAGTCCTTCGCGCTGGAGGCCGGTCCCTTCAACGTCAACGTCAACTGCGTCGCCCCCGGCATGGTCGAAGGGCCGCGCTTCCGCGGCAAGGTCGTGCCGGAGATGGCCCGCCGTCTGGGCATCAGCGAGGAGGCCGCCGCGGAGCGTCACGCCGCCGACTACGCCCTGCGCCGCGTCTCCACGGGCGAGGACGTGGCCAACGCCTGCCTGTTCCTGGCGAGCGACGCCTCGCGGCAGATCACCGGCGTGGACCTTCCGGTCGACGGCGGATGGGCGGCGCTGTGACCGCGCCTCCGGCGGGTCCGAAGACGGAAGGGCAAACGATGTTCCTGCAGAACGCCACACCGGCCGAAACGGCCGAGCTGACCACGCCGACCGGCCTCAAGCCGCCGGGCGGGGCGCGGCCCATCATCGAGTTCGAGCGCGTCACCGTCTCCTACGGGCGGGACGCCGCGGCAACCCAGGCGCTCGCCGAAAGCACCTTCCGCATCGACCACGGCGACTTCATCGCCCTGGTCGGCCCCTCCGGCTGCGGCAAATCGACGATCCTGAAGCTGGTGGGCGGGCTGCTGAAGGCGTCCAGCGGCCATGTCTTCGTCGCCCGGCGCGAGGTCGGGGCGGAGGACGTGCGCATCGGCATGGCCTTCCAGAATCCGACGCTGCTGCCCTGGCTCAGCATCCGCGACAACGTGATGCTGCCGCTGAAGATCGCGCGCCCCTTCCGCGAGGAGTGGCGGCAGAAGCGCAAGACCGAGTACCGCGACCGCGCCGACGCCCTGCTCGCCAAGGTCGGGCTTCAGGATTTCGCGACCAAGTTCCCATGGCAGCTGTCCGGCGGGATGCAGCAGCGCGCCTCGCTGTGCCGCGCCCTGATCCACGACCCGACGCTGCTCCTGCTCGACGAGCCCTTCGGCGCGCTCGACCAGTTCACGCGCGAGGAGCTGTGGGCCACCCTGCAGACGCTGTGGATGGAGCGCCGGCCGACCGTTCTCCTGGTCACCCACGACCTGCGCGAAAGCGCCTTCCTGGCCAACCGCATCATGGTGATGAGCGCGCGTCCCGGCCGCATCCTGGTGGATGAGCGGGTGAACTTCCCGCGGCCGCGCACGCTCGACACCACCTACCAGCCGGAATTCACCAGCCTGACGCACACGCTGCGCAGCCTCATCGTCGCCGCGCGGAGCGGCGCAGGAGCGCCGTCATGAGAGCCGTGAACCGCGAAAAACTCGCCTCCGCCGCCCTCATCGTCGGCGTCTTCGTCCTGTGGGAGGTCTCCTGCCTCGTCTTCGGCATCAGCGAGATCATCCTGCCGCGGCCCAGCCAGATCATCGCCACGCTGATCGACCGCTGGCCGGCGCTGATGCCGCACGCCGTGCAGACGCTCTACACCACGCTGGTCGGCTTCGCGCTGGGTGTCGGGGCCGGGGTGGTGATCGGGCTGCTGATCGGCTCCTCCCGCCTCGCCTACAACGTCGCCTTCCCGCTGCTGGTCGGCTTTTCCTCCATCCCCAAGGTGGCGGTGGTGCCGATCTTTGTCCTGTGGTTCGGCTCGGGCACGGTGCCGGCGGTGCTGACCTCGGCGATCATCTGCGTCTTCCCGGTGGTGGTGAACATGGCGACCGGCCTCGCCACGACCGAGCCGGAGCTGGAGGACGTGCTGCGCACCCTGAAGGCGTCCAAGCGCGACATCCTGCTGAACGTCGGGCTGCCCCGCGCGATGCCTTATTTCTTCGCGTCGCTGAAGGTGGCCGTCACCCTGTCCTTCGTCGGGACGGTGATCTCGGAGACGGTGGCCTCCAACCGCGGCGTCGGCAACATGATGCTGATCGCCTCCTCCAACTTCAACGTCCCGCTGGTCTTCGCCGGCTTGTTCATCCTGGCCGGGCTGGGTGTCGCCCTCTACGTGATCTTCTCGCTGATCGAGCGCCGCGTCACCGGTTGGGCCAACCGCAAGACGGAGTTCGCGGGCGGGTGACCGGTTCAGCCCGCTTCCGGTCATAGCCAAAAACATCCTCGGTATGGAGACAGGCATGTTCACCATCACCCGCCGCGCCGCGCTTCTGGCCGGGCTCGGCCTCTCCCTGGCCCTTCCCTTCGCCCCGGCCGTCGCGCAGGAGCGCACGCCGATCCGCTTCACGCTGGACTGGAAGTATCAGGGCATCCACGCCTGGTACTTCGTCGCCCAGGAGAAGGGCTACTTCCGCGAGGAAGGGCTGGACGTCACCATCGACCAGGGCGAAGGCTCCTCCGCCACCGTCACGCGCATCATGTCGGGCGCCTACGACGCCGGCTTCGGCGACATCAACGCGGTGATCCAGCAGGTGGCCCAGAAGCCCGCCGAGGCGCCGGTGATGGTCTACCACATCTACAACAAGCCGCCCTTCGCGGTGCTGACCAAGGCGGACAGCGGCATCACCGGGCTGAAGGACCTCGTCGGCAAGACGGTCGGCGGCCCGGCCGGCAGCGCCGCCACCCGCCTGCTGCCCGCCCTGCTGGAGCGCAACGGCCTGGACCCGTCCGGCGTCGAGGTGCTGAACATGCAGCCCAACCTGCAGGAGCAGATGCTGATCCGCGGCGAGGTCGCCGCCTCGCTGGTCTTCAACGTCACCAGCTACGTCAACCTGATCCAGCAGGGGCAGAACCCCGACACCGGCTTCCGCTGGATCAGCTACGCCGACCAGGGCCTCGACCTCTATTCCAACGGCGTGATGGTGTCCCAGGCGCTGGCGCGCGACAAACCGCAGGCGGTGAAGGGGCTGGTGCGCGCCATCAACCGCGCCATCCAGGACGTGATGGCCGACCCGGCCGCCGCGGTGAAGACGTTGGTCAAGGTCGAGCCGCTGATCGATGCCGGAAGCGAGCAGCGCCGCTTGCGGTTCGCCTTCGATGCCATGATGATCACCCCGGAGTCGCGCGAGATCGGGCTGGGCGACCTGTCGGACGACCGGCTGGCGCGCTCCATCGACGTGATGGCCGCGGCCTACAAGCTGCCGAACCAGCCGGCGCCCGGCCGGATCTTCGACCGCTCCTTCCTGCCGCCCCAGACGGAGCGGCGCATCATTCCCACCGCCGGATGAGGTTGCCATGACGGTCCGTTCCATCGCCTGCACCGCCCTGCTCGACGGGCCCGGCTACACGCCGCGGGGACCGGGGCGGCTGACGCTCCGCGACGGACGGATCGCGGCGGTGGAGCCGGTGATGGGAACCGGGGAGGCCGCGGAGCCGCTGTTCGCCCTGCCGGCGCCCGTCAACGCGCACGACCACGGGCGGCCGGTCCGCTCCAGCTCCTTCGGGGCGGCGGGCAAGCCGCTGGAGGTCTGGCTGCACTATCTGGCCCTGCTGCCGGCGGTCGATCCCTATCTGGCCGCCGCTGCGTCGCTGGGGCGCAGCGCGCTCGGCGGCGCCGGGGCGGTTATGGTGCATTACACCCGCACCCAGGGGCTGACTCCGTTGCCTGAGGAAGCGGCGGAGGTCGCCCGCGCCGCCCGCGACGTGGGGCTGCGGATCGCCTTCGCGGTGGCGCTGAAGGACCGCAACCCGCTGGTCTACGGCCCGTCCGAAGAGCTTCTGGCCCTGCTGCCCGGCGAGGCGCGGCGGGAATTCGCCCGGCGCACCGCCGCGCCGCCGCCATCCCCCGTCGAGCAGGTCCGGCTGGTGGAAGAGGTGGCCGCGGCGGCGGCGGGCGAGCTGGTGGACGTGCAGTACGGCCCGACCGGCGTGCAGTGGTGCTCGCCGGAGCTGTTGCAGGCGGTGGCCGACGCCTCCGCCCGCACAGGACGGCGCGTCCACATGCATTGCCTGGAGACGCGCTATCAGCGCGCCTGGGCGGACCGCCAGTTTCCCGACGGGCTGTTCCCCTATCTGAAGCGGATCGGCCTGCTGTCGCCGCGCCTCACGCTGGCCCACTGCACCTGGATCAGGCCGGAGGAGATGGACATCCTCGCCGAGATGGGTGTCACCGTGACGGTCAACACCGGCTCCAACCTCGGCCTGCGGTCGGGCATCGCGCCGCTGGCGGAGATGGTGGCGCGGGGCTGCCGGGTGGCGCTCGGCCTCGACGGGCTCGCCTTGAACGAGGACGACGACGCGCTGTGCGAGATGCGCCTCGCCAACGCGCTGCACCGGGGCTGGGGGTTCGAGGGCGCGGTGGACGAGGCGCAGATGCTGCGCATCGCGCTGGCCAACGGGCGCGCGTCGGTCACCGGGCGGGAGGAGGGCGGCGTCATCGCCCCCGGCCAGCCGGCCGACCTGCTTCTGCTGGACGCCGGCGCGCTTGATTCCGACCGGCTGCTTGACGGGCTGTGCCTGCGCGACCTGCTGTTCGCTCGCGCCGGGGCCGGCCACATCGCCGAGCTGCTGGTCGCCGGGAGGACCGTCGTGCGGCGGGGCCAGGTCACCGGCATCGACCACCCGGCGGTGCAGGCGGAGTTGCTGGCCCGGCTGCGCCACGGCATGGCCGGCAGCGCCGCGCTCCAGGCCGCCCTGCCGGCGTTGGAGGACGCCATGCGGCGCTATTACGACGCCGCCCCCTGCTGCTGACCGAATCCCCCCTTTTCCCCAGGACGCATCCATGCCGCCCGAGCTATTTCCGACTCCCGACTGCGTGCATTGGGGCTTTTTCGACGGAACGTTGCCGCCGGTCGCCGAGATCGCCAGCGGCGACGTCGTGACGATCCACACCGTCAGCGGCGGGACGGAGGATCTGCCGCCGGACGGGCGCGGCATGACCGTCCGGCCGGAGCATCGGCGCATCCTCGCTGCCGTGGCGCCGGGGCCGGGGCCGCACATCCTGACCGGGCCGATCGCCGTCCGCGGCGCGGAGCCGGGGGACGCGCTGCGGGTAGAGATCCTGGAGGTGTCGCTGCGCGACGACTGGGGCTTCAACCTGATCCGCCCCGGCGCCGGGGCGCTGCCCGATCTGGCGCCCGATCCGGCGCCAAGGGGGGGCCGCATCCATCTGCCCATCGACCGCGCGCGCGGCGTGATCCGGATGCCCTGGGGGCTGGAGATTCCGGCCCGCCCCTTCTTCGGCGTCATCGGGACAGCGCCGCCGCCCGCCGACGGGCGGCTGACGTCCATCGTGCCCGGCGCCTTCGGCGGCAACATCGACAACAAGGAGCTGACGGCGGGTGCTGTGCTGCACCTGCCGGTGTGGACCGCGGGCGCGCTGCTGTCCGTCGGCGACGGCCATGCCGCCCAGGGCGACGGCGAGGTCTGCCTGACGGCGGTCGAAACCGGCCTGACCGGGCGTTTCCGCGTCGAGCTGGTGAAAGGGGCCGGTCTGGCCGGCCCATGGGCGGAGACGGCGGACCACGTCATCACCATGGGGTTCGACCCGGACCTCGACGAGGCGGCGCGGATCGCGCTCCGCGCCATGATCGCGTTGATTTCCGAGCGCACCGGCCTGTCCGCCGAGGAGGCCTACCGCCTGTGCAGCGTCGCCGCCGATTTGCGGGTGACGCAGTTGGTGAACCGGCACAAGGGCATCCACGCCCTGCTTCCGCGCTGGGCGCTGCACGGCGCGTCCTGAGCCCGCCGGCGCGCCCTCTCCCCGCCGGAGGAGGAGAGGGCGGCGCGGTCAGCGCAGGGCGATCTCGAAGTCCTTGGCCCCTTCCCATAGGACCATGCGGCCCAGCTCCGGCAGGTTTTCCAGCCCGGACGTCAGGGTGATGACGTGGTTGCCGGCGAGCTGGCCGACCTTGCTGGAGAAGCTGACGCCGCCGTAAGCCAGCAGGATTTCCGTCTCGCTGAGGCCGCCGGGGTACAGGATGATCTGCCCCGGCGCCGGATGGCTGGTGTGGTTCTCGTAGGGGACGGCGAAATCCGTCTCCCCCAGCGGCACCCACACGCCCTCGCCGCTCCAGCGGACATGGACGATGCGGCTGCGGAAGGGAAGCCGCGCGCGGAGCGCGGCAACCGTCTTCGGCGCCCCGTCCGTCTCGAAGCGCGCTTCGAAACGGAAGGGGCCGGCGGTGATGACGAGATCGCTCATGGCCGGCGTCCCCGTCACGCTGTGGGCTTGGCGGCGGTGACCGCCGCGATGGTCTTGTGGGTGTTGCGCGGCTCGGCCGGCGGCATGCGCTGGATGGTGTGGACGGAGCGGCCATGGCCCTTCATGGTCTCGACCAGGGCGCCGTCGCGCACCACGAAGGCGCCGCGGACCAGCGTGTGCTTGAGCCTTCCCTTTACCGTGCGCCCATGCCAGGGCGAGATGCGCGACAGCGAGTGCAGCTTGAAATCGTCGATCACCCACTCCTCCGACAGGTCGAAGAGCGCGAGGTCGGCGTCGGCGCCGGGCAGGATGGCGCCCTTCTGCGGGTAGAGGCCGAAGCTCTTGGCCGGGGCTTCCGAGCTGGCGCGGACATAGTCGCGGAGGTCCATGCGGCCTTCCGCCACGGCGGTCAGCATCAGCGGCATCTGCGTTTCCACGCCGGGGAAGCCGCAGTCGCAGTTCCAGATCACCGACCGGGTCTTCTCCTCCGGCGTGTGGGGCGCGTGGTCGGTGGCGATCATGTCGATCGTGCCGTCCTTCAGGGCGTTCCACAGCGGCTCGTGGCAGTCGGCCTCGCGCACCGGCGGGTTGACGCGGATAACGCCCTTGCAGCGCGCGTAATCGTCGGTGCTCAGCATCAGGTAGTGCGGGCCGGTTTCGCCGGTGATGTCCACGCCGCGGGCCTTCGCCTCGGCGAGCGGGCGGAGTTCCTCCTTGGAGGAGATGTGCAGGATGTGGATGCGCGCACCGGTCCATTCGGCCAGGGTCGCGGCGCGCTCCACCGCCTCCACCGCCACGACGGCTGGGCGGGAGTCGAGGTGGGCGAGCGGATCGTTGCGGCCGGCCTCGCGCAGGCGCTTCTCCCGCCGCTCCATGATGGTGTTGGTTTCGGCGTGGAGGCTGACGCGCTTGCCGGTCGGCGCGACGCGCTCGAACAGTTCGAGCATGGCGCCGGTGTCCGGCGACGGGATGCGCCCAAAGGTGTTGCCCATGTAGAGCTTGAAGCCGATGACGCCGCCCTCGGCCAGCGCTTCGACGTGGTCGAGCGACTCCTCGCCCAGCACCGCGTAGAGGCCGTAATCGACAAAGGCCTTCTCGTCCGCGATGGCGTGCTTGGCGGCCAGGATCTCCGGCGTGGCCACGGTCGGGATGGTGTTGGGCATGTCGAAGACGGTGGTCACGCCGCCGAACGCCGCGGCGCTGGTGCCGCTGGCCCAGTCCTCCTTGTGGGTGTAGCCGGGATCACGGAAATGCACATGGACGTCGATCCCGCCGGGCAGGATGGCGAGGCCGGTCGCGTCCAGCGTTTCGGCCGACGGCGGCATCGTCTCCGGCGCGCCGATGGCAGCGATCCTGCCGTTGCTGATGGCGATGCTGGCCGGGAAACGCGCCGCGGAGGTGACGATTTCACCCCCGTGAATCACGAGATCGGCGATCGAATCTGTGCCTGCCACCGGATGTTCCTTCATCATTCAAGCCCGCAATGTGGTGTGGAGCGGTCACGTCGCGTCGTGGACAGGTGGCAGGCTAGGCAGCGTCGCGATTCACCTCAAACGCCAATTTCCGGCAAGGGCGTCGACAAAAAGTACAAGCCCACAGGCGGCCTGGGGGCTGCCGGGCGGTTGTCTCGCGGTATGGCGGGAGGTCAGGAGAGGGCCTTCCGCAACTCCTCCTTGGTCATGCGGGACCGGCCGGGCAGGTTCTGCTGCCTGGCCTTTTCGTAGAGGGCGGCACGGGTCAATTCCCCGCCGTCGTGGTGCCGGAAGGGGGCCGTCTTGCGGGCCACGTCGTCCGGCTGCCGGGAGAACTGCCGGCCCTTCGTCGTGTCGGCGCGCTTCTTGTCGCTGGTGCGCTGGTAGTCCGCCTTGGACAGGTGGTCGCGGGCGTGCCGGGGCAGGTAGCGTTCCCCCGTTTCCCCGCTCGGCTTGCCGGAGCGCGTGCCCCAGTCCTCGTCGGTCCACTGCTTCAGGCTGTTGTCCGCGGACTTCGGGCCTTCGTAGCCGCCGCCGCGCCGCTTGTACTCCTGGACGGCCATCTGAGCCTTGCGGGCGGACCACTGGCCGGGCTCGCCGCCTTTGTCGCCGTGTTGAATGCTTGCCTTGATCTTCTCCCACAAACCGGGGTCGGAGCGCTCGGCGCGCGATGCCATGGTGGCCTCCTGCCTGTGATACCGAAGGCGTTTGATGGCTTCCATCAAACGCCTTCGGTTCAAACCCGACAGCACATGGCGCAGCCATGTGCGAAAGGGTCATACGGCCGGCCGATCATGGAACTGTTCATGCGCCGTCCGTATGACACAGTGCAGGAACAGATCGATGTCGGGAGTGGTGCCGTGCCCAGGACCGAATCCGCCGTTCCGCGGTCGTGCCGCATCATCCGTCCTCGCTTCGCCTCGCCAAATTTGCGAACGGATTTGGAGATTCTCCCCCTTTACAAGGGGTAGCGATTGCAACCTTCGCGTCCTGTGGTACTTTGGTGATCCATGCAACCATCCTTGCTCCGGAGACGGGAACGGAGGTGGTCATGACGGCGATTGGGACAGGAAGGGCTGCATCCGTTCGTCGGGTGATGGCCGGATTGGCGCTGTTGCTCGCCACCCTCGCGGCGATCGCCGTCCTGTCGATGGCCAGTCCGCCCGGCAAAGGCGCCCGCGCCGCCGAGACCGCCCAGAACGCCCCGCCGCCGGTGACGGTCAGCCCGCCGCTGCGCAAGGAGATCGTCGAGTGGGACGAGTTCACCGGCCAGTTCCAGGCGGTGGACTTCGTGGAGATCCGGGCGCGGGTCAGCGGCTATCTCGACTCCATCGCCTTCCAGGACGGCCAGCTCGTCAAGCAGGGCGACCCGCTGTTCGTCATCGATCCGCGCCCCTTCGAGGCGGCGCTGGCCTCGGCGCGGGCGGAACAGCAGCAGGCCGAAGCCAAGCTGGATTTGTCGAACCGCCAACTCGCCCGTGCGTCGGAGCTGCGGCGCAGCGACAACGTCGCGGCCAGCGTGTTCGACGAGCGCCAGCAGCAGGTCCGCGTCGACGCCGCCGGGGTCGAGGTGGCGAAGGCCGCCGTGCGGACGGCGGAGCTGAACCTGAACTTTACCCGCATCACCGCCCCGATCGCCGGCCGCATCAGCCGGCGCGAGGTCAGCGTCGGCAACCTCATCGTTGGCGGCGACACCAGCACGACGACCCTGCTGACCACCATCGTCTCGCTCGACCCGATCTACTTCATCTTCGACATGAGCGAAGCCGACTACCTCGCCTATCAGCGGGCGGCGGCGCGCGGTGCGTTGAAGTCGCAGCGCGACGGCGGCATCGAGGTCGAAGGCCGCCTGTTCGACGAGCAGAACTGGCCCTTGAAGGGCACGCTCAACTTCATCGACAATCAGGTGAGCCCCGGCGCCGGCACCATCCGCGCCCGCGCCGTCTTTCCCAACCCGTCGCTGCTGCTGACGCCCGGCCAGTTCGGGCGGCTGCGCCTGCCGGGGTCCGACCGCTACACCGCCACGCTGATCCCCGATCAGGCGGTGGTCAGCGATCAAGCCAACAAGATCGTCCTGACGGTCGGCAACGACGGGACGGTGGTGCCGAAGCCGGTGCGCCTCGGCCCCATCGAGGACGGGTTGCGCGTCGTGCGCTCCGGGCTGGAGGAGACCGACAAGGTCATCATCAACGGCCTCGTCCGGGCCCGGCCGGGCGCCAAGGTGACGCCGCAGGACGGACGGATCGAGCCACCCAAGCCGCCGGCCGGTTGAGCGGAGCCGGCGCCATGAACATTTCGCACTTCTTCATCAACCGGCCGATCTTCGCGGCGGTCCTGTCCATCTTCGTCACGCTCATCGGGATCTTCGCCTATCTGACCCTGCCGGTCGCGCAGTATCCGGAGATCGCGCCGCCGACCATCGTGGTCAACGCGACCTACCCCGGCGCGTCGGCGCAGGTGGTCGCCGACACCGTGTCCGCCCCCATCGAGCAGGAGGTCAACGGCGTCGAGGACATGCTCTACATGTCCTCGCAGGCGACCAGCGACGGACGGCTCCAGCTCACCATCACCTTCAAGCTGGGCACCGACCTGGACACCGCGCAAGTGCTGGTGCAGAACCGCCTTGCCGTGGCCGAGCCCCGCCTGCCGGAGGACGTGCGGCGCATCGGCGTGACCGTGCGCAAGAACTCGCCCGACATGCTGATGGTGATCCATCTGAACTCGCCGGATGGGACGCGCGACCAGCTCTACATGTCCAACTACGCGCTGCTGCAGATCAAGGACGTGCTGGCGCGCCTGGACGGGGTGGGCGACATCCAGGTGTTCGGCGCCCGCGACTACGCCATGCGCGTCTGGCTCGACCCCGACCGGGTGGCGGCGCGCGGTCTGACCGCCGGCGACGTGGTGCGGGCGATCCAGGCGCAGAACGTCCAGGTGTCGGGCGGCGTCATCAACCAGCCGCCGGTGCCGGCCCCCGGCGCCTTCCAGCTCAACGTCGAGACGCTGGGCCGCCTGACCGACCCGCGCGAGTTCGGCAACATCATTGTCAAGACCGACGGGGCCGCGGTCACCCGCCTGCGCGACGTGGCGCGGGTCGAGCTGGGGGCGCAGGACTACAACCTCAACGCCTATCTGGACCGCCAGCAGGCGGTGCCGCTGGTCATCTTCCAGAGGCCGGGCTCCAACGCGCTGGAAACCGCCGACCGCATCCTGGCGACCATGGCGGACCTCTCCAAGGGCTTCCCCAGCGGGATGCGCTACGACGTGGTCTACAACCCGACGGAGTTCATCGCGCAGTCGGTGGAGGAGGTCTACAAGACGATCTTCGAGGCCGTGGCGCTGGTGGTGGTGGTCGTCATCCTGTTCCTTCAGACGTGGCGCGCCTCCATCGTGCCGATCGCCGCGATCCCGGTCTCGCTGATCGGCACCTTCACGGTCTTGGCGGCGCTGGGCTATTCGCTGAACACGCTGTCGCTGTTCGGGCTGGTGCTGGCGATCGGCATCGTCGTGGACGACGCCATCGTCGTGGTGGAGAATGTGGAGCGCTTCATCCGCCAGGGCATGAAGCCCAAGGACGCCGCGCACGAGACGATGAACGAGGTCGGCGGCGCGCTGATCGCCATCGCCCTGGTGCTCACCGCCGTGTTCATCCCGGCGGCCCTGGTCAGCGGCATCTCCGGCCAGTTCTTCCGCCAGTTCGCGGTGACCATCGCGACCGCCACGGTGATTTCCTGTCTGGTGTCGCTGACCCTCAGCCCGGCGCTGTGCGCGCTGCTGTTCAAGCCGCACGAGGCGCACCCGCCCAAGCCGTCGCCGCTGATGCGCCCGGTCAACGCCTTCTTCGGCGGCTTCAACCGGGGCTTCGACCGGCTGTCCAACGGCTATGCCGGGCTGACCGGGCGGCTGGTGCGGCTGCCGGTGATCGTGCTGGCGGTCTACGGCGTGCTGCTCGCCCTGACGGGATGGCAGTTCAGCCGGGCGCCGACGGGCTTCATCCCGAACCAGGACCAGGGCTATCTCATCACGGTGGTGCAGTTGCCGCCCGGCTCGTCGCTGGCCCGCACGGACGAGGTGGTGCGCACCGCGGTGGACACGCTGCTGAAGACGCCGGGGGTGATCCACGCCGTGCCCTTTGCCGGCTTCGACGGCGCCACCTTCACCAACGCGCCGAACGCCGGGGCGATCTTCGTCACCCTCGCCCCCTTTGCGGACCGCATCCCGAAGGGCCAGACCGCGGAGTCCGTGCTGGGCGACCTGAGGACCCGGCTGGGCGCCATCGAGGACGCCTTCATCATCACCATCCCGCCGCCGCCGGTGCGCGGCATCGGCAATTCCGGCGGCTTCAAGATGATGGTCGAGGACAAGCGGGGCCGCGGCCTGCCCGCGCTGGAGGAGGCGGTGAACGAGCTGTCCGGCGCGGCGAACCGCATCCCGGGCCTCGTCGGCGTGTTCTCGCTGTTCAACACCAAGACGCCGAAGGTCTTCGCCGACATCGACCGCCAGCGCGCGGAGATGCTGGGCGTCACCGCCGATCAGGTGTTCGAGGCGCTGCAGATCTATGTCGGCTCCTCCTTCGTCAACGAGTTCAATCTGCTGGGCCGCACCTACCGGGTGACCGCGCAGGCCGACGGGCGGTTCCGCCAGACCCCGCGCGACATCGCCAACCTGAAGACCCGCAACGCGCAGGGCGACATGGTCCCGATCGGTGCTGTGGCGGAGTTCCAGAACATCACCGGACCCTACCGCGTCGCCCGCTACAACCTCTATCCGGCGGCGGAGCTGCAGGGGAACACGCTGCCCGGCTTCTCCACCGGCTACGCGCTGGCGGCGATGGAGAAGGCGGCGGCGGACACCCTGCCGGACGGCTTCGGCTTCGAATGGACCGAACTGGCCTACCAGGAGAAGGCGGCGGGCAACACCGGCCTGCTGGTGTTCGGGCTGTCCGTCGTCTTCGTCTTCCTGGTGCTGGCGGCGCAGTACGAGAGCTGGGCGATGCCGCTGTCGGTCATCCTGATCGTGCCGATGTGCCTGCTGGCCTCGGTGACCGGCCTGCTGATGCGCGGGCTGGCGGTGGACATACTGGCGCAGGTGGGGTTCGTCGTGCTGGTCGGGCTGGCCGCCAAGAACGCCATCCTCATCGTCGAGTTCGCCCGCCAGAACGAGCTGTTCGAGGGCAAGGACCGATTCGAGGCGGCGGTCGCGGCGGCGCGCACCCGGCTCCGCCCGATCCTGATGACGTCCTTCGCCTTCATCCTGGGCGTCGTGCCGCTGATGATCGCGCAGGGCGCGGGGGCGGAGATGCGCCAGTCGCTGGGCACCGCGGTGTTCATGGGAATGCTGGGGGTCACGCTGTTCGGGCTGATCTTCACCCCGGTGTTCTACACGGTGATCCGCGGCCTGTTCAGCGGGCCGCTGGCCGTCAACCAGCATCCCAACCCGAACGCCGAGGCGTCCGACCGAGCCCCGGCCGGAGGAGCGTCGTCGGACGATTGGGGAAATGCCGGGCACATCCGTGGCGTTCCGGCCAAGGAAGACTGAGTGGACATCCCGATGCGGCGAAAGGCAGCGCCTTCCACCTTCGGCTGAAAAAGCCGGTGGCGCTGCGCGGGTGGTCTGATAGGCTGGATCCCCTTGAAGGCGTTGCCTGCAAGCGGAATGGATCGGTGGATGATGAGGAAGCCAAGCCGGTGGCTGCTCAGGGCCGCAGCCGCGCTGTCCATCGTCGTGGTCCTCTACGGGGTGTGGCTGTTCCTGCAACCCAGGGGGCTGCCCGCCGGTCTGGCCAGCGGCAACGGCCGGATCGAGGCGGTCGAGATCGACATCGCCACGAAAACCGCCGGACGGGTCGAGGACATCCTGGTCGATGAGGGCGATTTCGTCACCGCCGGGCAGGTGCTCGCCCGCATGGACACCGACGTGCTCCAGGCCCAGGCCAAGCAGGCCGAGGCGCAGAAGCAGCAGGCGGTCATCGGCGTCGAGACCGCCCGCCATCAGGTGCTCCAGCGCCAGGCCGAGCGGCAGTCGGCGCTGTCCCTGGTGGCCCAGCGCGAGGCCGAGCGGGACGTCGCCCAGAAGCAGCTCGCCCGGTCCGAGGAGTTGGAGGCGCGGGGCACGACGTCGCGGCAGGTGCTCGACACCGACCGCGCCCGCTTCGAAAGCGCGAACGCCGCCGTCAGCGCCGCCAAGGCGCAGGTCGCCGCGGCCGACGCCGCCATCGCCACCGCCGAGGCCCAGGTCGTCAACGCCAAAGCGGCGGTCGACGCCGCCGCGGCCACCATCGAGCGCATCCAGGCCGACATCCGGGACAGCACGCTCCGCTCGCCGCGCGACGGCCGGGTGCAGTTCCGGGTGGCGCAGCCGGGCGAGGTGCTCGGCGCCGGCGGGCGGGTGCTGAACATGGTCGATCTCAGCGACGTCTACATGACCTTCTTCCTGCCGACGGAGGCCGCCGGGCGGGTGAGGATCGGGACGGAGGTGCGCATCGCTCTCGACGCCTTCCCGCAATACGTCATTCCCGCCAAGGCCACCTTCGTGGCCGACGTCGCCCAATTCACTCCGAAGACCGTGGAGACGGCCAGCGAACGCCAGAAGCTGATGTTCCGGATCAAGGCCCAGGTCCCCCCTCCGTTGCTCAAGAAATACATCCGTGACGTGAAGACCGGCTTGCCGGGGGTGGCCTATGTGCGGATCGATCCGGACACCGAATGGCCGGCCAACCTGCAAAACCTCGTGCCATGAGCGGCGGCGCCGACCGCTCCGCCGCATCACCCGTTGCGCGTCTGCGGGACGTTCGTCTGCTGTACGGAAAGGTCCGAGCCATCGACGGGGTCAGCCTGGACGTTCCGGCGGGGCGCGTCTCAGGGCTGATCGGTCCCGACGGGGTCGGCAAGTCGAGCCTGCTGTCGCTGATGTCGGGCGCGCGCGCCCTGCAGGAGGGGACGGTCGAGGTGCTGGGCGGCAGCATGGCCCGGGCACGCCACCGCCGCGCCGTGTGCCCCCGCATCGCCTACATGCCGCAGGGCCTCGGCAAGAATCTCTACCCGACGCTGTCGATCGCCGAGAATCTCGACTTCTTCGGACGGCTGTTCGGCCAGGGCCGCGCCGAGCGATGGAGGCGCATCGCCGACCTGACGCAAAGCACCGGTCTGGCGCCGTTCCTCGACCGGCCCGCCGGCAAGCTGTCCGGCGGCATGAAGCAGAAGCTCGGCCTGTGCTGCGCGCTCATCCACGATCCGGACCTGCTGATCCTCGACGAGCCGACCACCGGCGTGGACCCGCTCTCCCGCCGGCAGTTCTGGGAGCTGATCGACCGCATAAGGGCGGACCGGCCCGGCATGAGCGTGGTGGTGGCCACCGCCTACATGGAGGAGGCGGCGCGCTTCGACTGGCTCGTCGCCATGGACGAGGGGCGCGTGCTGGCCACCGGCAGCCCGCGGGACCTGCTCGACCGCACCGGGACCGCGACGCTGGAGGAGGCCTTCGTCGCGCTGATGCCCGAGGAGAAGCGCCGCGGCCACAAGGCCGTCGCGATCGTGCCGCGCACGGGGGACGCAAGCGACATCGCCATCGAGGCGAAGGGCCTGACCATGCGCTTCGGCGGTTTCGTGGCGGTCGACCATGTCAGCTTCCGCATACCGCGCGGCGAGATCTTCGGCTTCCTCGGCTCCAACGGCTGCGGCAAGACGACGACGATGAAGATGCTGACCGGCCTGCTCCAGCCGAGCGAGGGCGAGGCCCGGCTGTTCGGGCAGCCGGTGGACGCCGGCAACATCGAGACCCGGCGGCGCGTCGGCTACATGTCCCAGTCCTTCTCGCTCTATTCGGAGCTGACGATCCGGCAGAACCTGGAACTGCACGCCCGCCTGTTCCAGGTGCCCGAGGACGTCCTTCCCCACCGGGTCGCGGCGGTGGCGGAGCGCTTCGGCCTCGCCGACGCGATGGAGGCGTTGCCGGACCGCCTGCCCCTCGGCCAGCGCCAGCGCCTGTCCCTCGCCGTCGCGATGGTCCACGAGCCCGCCATGCTGATCCTGGACGAGCCGACGTCGGGCGTCGATCCCATCGCGCGCGACGCGTTCTGGGAGATCATGATCGGGCTGGCGCGCCGGGACGGGGTGACGATCTTCATCTCGACGCATTTCATGAACGAGGCCGAACGCTGCGACCGCGTCTCGCTGATGCACACCGGCCGCGTGCTGGTCAGCGACACGCCGGCGGCGCTCGTCGCCAAGCGCGGCGCTGCGACGCTGGAGGAGGCCTTCATCGGTTATCTGGAGGAGGCCGTGGCGGAGCGCCGGGAAAGCGACGCGGCGGCGGCGCCCGACGGTCGCCGACAGGTCCCGCCGGCCGCCGCCCCTTCCGGCGAACGCGCGGAAGGCCGGTTCTTCAACCCGCGGCGCATGCTCAGCTACTCGCGTCTGGAGGCGCTGGAGTTGCGGCGCGATCCCATCCGGGCGACGCTCGCCCTGGTCGGCAGCCTCCTGCTGATGGTCATCATGGGCTACGGCATCAACATGGACGTCGAGGACCTGTCCTTCGCGGTCTTGGACCGGGACCAGACGACGGTGAGCCGCGACTACACGCTCAATCTCGCAGGCTCCCGCTACTTCGTCGAACAGGCGCCGATCATCGACTACGAGGATCTCGACCGGCGCATGCGGGCGGGGGATCTCTCCTTGGCGCTGGAAATCCCGCCGGGCTTCGGGCGCGACGTCGCCCGCGGGCGTCCGGTCCAGATCGGGGCGTGGATCGATGGTTCCATGCCGGCGCGCGCCGAGACGGTCAGCGGCTACGTGCAGGGCATGCACAGCCAGTGGCTGGCCTCGCGGAGCCAGACGCCCGGCCTCGCCACCATCGAAACCCGCTTCCGCTACAACCCGGACGTCGAGAGCCTGAAGGCCATCGTGCCGGCGGTCATCCCGATCCTGCTGCTGCTGATCCCGGCGATGCTGGCCGCGCTCAGCGTCGTGCGGGAGAAAGAACTCGGCTCGATCATCAACCTCTACGTCACGCCGGTCACCAAGCTGGAGTTCCTGGTCGGCAAGCAACTGCCCTATGTCGGGCTGGCCATGCTCAATTTCCTTCTGATGGTGGCGCTGGCGGTCACCGCCTTCGGCGTGCCGTTGACCGGAAACCTGCTGGCCCTGACCACCGGCGCCGTGCTCTACACCGTCGCGGCGACCGCCATGGGGCTGCTGATGTCCAGCTTCATGCGCAGCCAGATCGCCGCCGTCTTCGGCACCACCGTCGCGACGCTGATACCGGCGACCCAGTATTCCGGCATGATCGATCCGGTCTCCTCCCTGGGGGGTGCCGCGGCCCTCATCGGAGAGGTCTACCCGACCACCCATTTCCTGACCATGTCGCGGGGCGTCTTCTCCAAAGCCCTGGGCTTCGGGGATCTGCACGCCGCCTTCGCCGCGCTGCTGATCGCCGTGCCGGTCCTGATCGGGGTGAGCGTGCTGTTGCTGAAGAAGCAGGAGACCTGAGCGATGCAGGCGTCCAACGTCCTGAACCTCGGCATCAAGGAACTGCGCAGCCTCGCCCGCGACCCGATGCTTCTGGCCCTCATCGTCTACTCCTTCACGCTGGCGATCTACACGGCGGCCACCGCCATCCCGGAGACGCTGAACAAGGCGGCGATCGCCATCGTCGACGAGGACCGCTCGCCCCTGTCGGCCCGCATCGTCGGCGCCTTCTACCCGCCATATTTCCTGCCGCCGGTCCTGATCACGCCCGCCGAGATGGACGCCCGCATGGACGCCGGGCTCGACACCTTCGCGCTCGACATTCCGCCCAACTTCCAGCGCGACGTCCTCGCCGGGCGCCAGCCGGCGATCCAGCTCAACGTCGATGCCACCCGGATGACCCAGGCCTTTTCCGGGAGCGCCTACATCCAGCAGATCGTGAGCGGGGAGGTCGGCGCCTTCGTGCAGCGTTACCGCGGGGAGCAAACCCTCCCGGTCGACCTCGCCCTGCGGGTCCGCTTCAATCCCGAGCTGAACAAGGGCTGGTTCGGATCGGTGATCGAGGTCATCAACCAAGTCACGATGCTGTCGATCATCCTGACCGGCGCCGCCCTGATCCGGGAGCGCGAGCATGGCACCATCGAGCATCTGCTGGTGATGCCGGTCACGCCCGTCGAGATCATGGTCGGCAAGATCTGGTCGATGGCGCTGGTCGTGCTCGTCGCCTGCGCCTTTTCCCTGGTCTTCGTCGTCCAGGGGCTGCTGGCGGTTCCCATCGGCGGGTCCGTCGCCCTGTTCCTCGTCGGCGCCGCCCTGCACCTGTTCGCCACCACGTCGATGGGCATCTTCCTGGGGACGGTGGCCCGCAGCATGCCGCAGTTCGGCATGCTGCTGATCCTGGTGATGGTGCCGTTGCAGATGCTGTCGGGAGGCATGACGTCGCGGGAGAGCATGCCCGCCCTCGTCCAGGATGTGATGCTCGCCGCGCCGACGACCCACTTCGTCATGCTGGCCCAGGCCATCCTGTACCGCGGCGCCGGCCTCGACGTGGTCTGGCCGCAATTTCTGGCGCTGATCGGGATCGGCGCGGTCCTGTTCAGCCTGTCGCTGGCGCGCTTCCGCAAGGCCATCAGCCAGATGTCGTGAGCCGCGCCGGCCGATCCCGGAGCGGCTCGCCAAGGTCAAGATCGGGCCGTCACCATTTCAGCGTGGCGTGCACCAGGAAGGAACGGCCGGCCTCCAGATAGCGGCGGCGGTCGGGCGAGGTCTCGCTGACGCCGACGACGTTGACGTAGTTGTAGTAGCCCTGGTTGAACAGGTTGTTGACCGAGGTGCCCAGGCTGATGTTCTCCGTCGGGTTGACGTAGGCGGCCAAGTCCACCGTGGTGTAGGCCGGAGCCTTCAGGTAGGTCGGGTTGCTCACGTCATCGGCCTTCTTCGCCATCACGTGGGTGGCGGCGACCTGCGCGCCCCAGAAATCGTCCGGCGCGGTGTAGGACAGGCCGGCGTTGACGGTGAAGGGCGCCACCTCGTCGATGGCGGTGCCGGCGTCGATGTCGAAGCCGCGGGCAAAGGCCGCCGCGCCGAACAGCGCCCAGCCCGGCCGGAACCGCCACTCGCCCTTGCCCTCGGCGCCGAAGATCTCGACCTTCGAGACGTTCTGCGCCTGATAGCGCAGGATGCCGCCGGCGCCGGTGCCGACTGCCCTTTGCAGGATGAAGTCGCTGTAGCGGTTGTAGAAGCTGGAGACTTGGAAGCTCGACCCGTCGCTGAACTTGCCGCGCAGGCCGGCCTCGACGCCGTCGCTGCTCTCCGGCTTGAGGTCGGCGTTGGGCAGCACCTCGTAGCCGTAGGTCGGGTTGGAGAAGCCGAGGTTGGCGTCGTCGTAGGGCGGCGCGCGGAAACCGTGCGCGTACTGGCCGAACAGCGCGTATTCCTTGGTCAGGTCGTAGGTCGCGCCGAACTTCGGCGACAGGGCCAGCTTGTCCAGCTTCTCCGGCTGGGTGGAGGGACGGGCGGCGAAGTAGGCGGCGTCCTTGTCCGGGTCCATCTGGTAATAGTCGAGCCGAAGCGCCGGCACCAACCGAAGCCGGTCGATGGTGATCTCGTCCTGCACATAGGCCGAGGCCATCAGCGTGTCGGTGTTGGGGAAGGTGCGGCTGGGGTAGGTGTCGCCGTTGTAGCTCTTCGCGGTGGCCCCGGTCGCGAGGTTGGTCAGCGTCACGTCGCGCATGCGCTCGGTGCGGATGGAATCAACGCCGAAACCGTAGGAGATGCTGTTGCGCAGCCCGAAGAGTTGGGTGTCGGAGCGCAGGTTGACGGCGGCGCCGACGATCGTCTGCTTGGATTCGTTGCTGGTGGATTCCCGCAGGGCGGTGCCGGCGGCGAACAGCGGACTGGTGGAGCTGGCGACGCGGGCGTTGCGGGTGCGCTTCTCCTCGCGGTCGAACTGGGTGCCGTAGAGGCGCCAGTCGATGTGGTCGATGAAGCCGATGGGCGCGTCGTGCGCGTGCTCCAGGCTGACCCGCCAGCGGGTCGCCGTATCGTCGGCCGTGGAGCCGGTGAAGGCGCCGCGGGTCATCCGCATCGGCACCATGGAGAAGATGTAGCTGGCGCTGCCGCCGACGTCGTTGCGCAGCGTCGTGTCGGTGCTGCGGTGGAAATACTCGCCGGTCAGCGTCACCTTGTCCGGCCCGTGGTCCCAGACCAGCTTGGCGAGGCCGTTGTTGCCCTCATAGTCCTGCGGGTTGCGGTAGGCCTTGTCCTTGGACTTGTACTCCTCCCCGTCGCGGCGCGTGTAGATGCCGAGCAGGGAGAAGTTGCCGGAGCGCAGCACCCCCGTGCCGGTCTCCGACAGGCTGGAATCGACGCTGTCGTAGGTCGTCTTCAGCGACACGAAGCTGTCGCGGCCGGGCCGCAGATAGTCGGCCGGGTCCTTGGTCACATAGGTCACCACGCCGCCCAGCGCGTCCGACCCGTAGAGCGCCGAGGCCGGCCCGCGCACGATCTCCACCTGCTTGACCGAGTCCAGATCGACCACGTCGCGGTTGTAGCCGGCGGACGGCGCGGCGGAGGCCGGCGATTCCGGAAGCCGCGTGCCGTCGACCTGCATCAGGATGCGGTTGTTGCTGATGCCGCGGATGGTGAAGCCGCCGGCCCCGGCGCGGGACGGGGAGTTGCTGACCGTCACGCCGGGCTCGTAGCGCGGCAGGTCCTGGAGGCGGTGGACGCCGCGCTTCTCAAGCTCGTAATCGGGGATGACCGACACCGTGCCCGTGTTCTCGCCCACGCTGCGCAGGCCGCGCTCGCCATAGACCGTCACCGCGTCGAGGATGGTCGGGGGCGGCGGGGTGGTCGCCTGCGCGGTCTGGGTGGTGGCCTGCTGATTCTGCTGCGCCTGGGCGGCAGGGGCCAGCAGCGTCAGGGCGGAGGCCGACAGCCACAGCGCCGCGCGCAGACGGGAGCGGGACGGTGGGAGGGCAGGGGGGTGGGACACGGGTGGCACGATCATCTCTGTCTCTCTGCACGAGGTTTTTCTGGCGTGTTGTTTTTGTAGAAATGAGATTGCGTCTTATTCGCAATTGATGGGCTGAAGCTGCTCCGCTGCCGGGGCTGACTCAGGCGGTCTGGCCCGGCGCCCCGCACAGGCGGGCCTTCAGCGCTTCGAACCGCTCCACCTGATCGGGTAGAAGCTGGCGGGCGTCGTCGCGGCCAACGAAGACCTTGAACATCGCCTCCCCGTCGCCGTTGAAGAAGACGACGGAGGCGCTGTCGGCGCTGCCCATGAAGGGCCGGCGGACGAAGCCGACGGTGCGGCAGCGGTCCAGCCGGATGTGGCCGCCGATCGGGCTGCCGCCGGCGAGGTTGTAGAAGCCGCGCCCGAACTGCCCGCGCGGCAGCGGCCCCTTGCACTCCAGAACGAGGTCGGCGCTGTGCACCAGCACGGTGACCGTGCCCCAGTCGGCCATGTCCAGCATCGCCGCCTCGGCCGTTTCCCCCGACGCGAAGGCGCGCAAGCCGTCCGGCAGGCATTCGGTGACGGTGAGCAGGCTGACATTGCTCTCCGCTGCGACTGCCTCCAGCACGCCGTTCGGCGCGGCGGCGAGGCGTTCGCGCAGGGCGGCGAGCGTGTCGGGGGGCGGGGCGGTGGGGGTGCTGTGCGGCATGGAAGCAGTCCGGAGCGTCGGTTGCAAACAAAATTGAGAATAGTTCGCATTCGCAAATTTACTCAACGGCGCTTCGCTTAATTTCGCTTAATGGAGAATGCCGGTGATGGCGCCGGGAACGGCGGGGGCCGTCACCGGGCGGCCCCGGCGTTCCAGCCGGACCACGGCGCGCAGGCCCGGCCCGTTGTCCTCCAGCCGCAGGGCGCCGCCGTGCAGCCGGGCGATGGCGTCCACGATGGCGAGGCCGAGCCCATGGCCGGGCACCCGGTCCGATGGGTCGAGCCGGCAGAAGCGCTGCACCGCGAGCGCGCGCTGACCGGGCGCCAACCCCCGGCCGCGGTCGGCGACGGTGATCTCATTCCAGCCGTCGCGCCGCCCGGCGGACAGGTGCAGAGGTACGCCCGGCGCGTATTTCAGGGCGTTGTCCACCAGATTGGCGATGGTCTGGAACAGCAGCGTGCGGTCGCCGCGCAGATCGAGGTCGCGTTCCACGGCGACGGTGATGACGGTGCCGGTGCCCTCGGCCAGCGGCAGGTAGGATTCGACCACCTCGTCCAGTAGCGCCTTCGCGTCCAGCGGCTCCACCGCCAGGGTGCAGCGCCCGGTCTCGATCTCGCCCAGCCGCATGATGGCGCGGAACAGGTGCTGGATGCGCCGCGTCTCCTCGATCCCCTCCTCCAGCTCGCGGCGCAGCGCGTCGTCGGGGCAGTTCTCGGCGATGGTGGCCAGCCGGTTGTGCAGGTGGGTCAGCGGCGTGCGCATCTCGTGCGCGATGCTGCTCGACACGCTGGACACCTCCTCGACCAGCCGGGTCACGCGGTCGAGCGTGCGGTTGATCTCGTGGCCGAGCCGCGCGAACTCGTCGTCCGGACCGGTGATGGCGACGCGGCGGTCGCGGTCGCCCGCCGCGTAGGCGGTCAGCGCCATGGTGATGGCCGACACCCGGCGCAGCGTGCCGGCGCTGAAGCGGAGGCCGAAGGCCACGCTGGTCAGCAGGAACACCAGCACGCCGCAGCCCGCCGCCAGCGGCACGGCGCGGAGCTGGTCGAGCATGGGCTGGAGGTCGTAGGCGTTGACGTAGCGCCCGCCGTCGCTCAGCCTCACCACCATCCCGCGCACCTTCCAACCGTCGCCGCGCTGGTCGATGCGGCCGGTCTCGCAGGGGGCCGGGCCGCCGCAGGCGATGACGGCGAGCAGCCGCCGGGCCATCGCCTCGTCGCCGTAGAGCACATGGCCGTCGCGGTCGATCACCATGCGCCGCCGCGTGCCCTCCGGCGCGAAGCGTTCGCGGCGGCGCAGCTCCGCGACCAAGGCGGCGGCATCGCCGAAGCCGCCGTGCAGGCGCTGCGTTTCCTGATCGCGCTCCAGCAGGTCGACGACATGCTCGTTGACCAGCTCCACCAGCAGGGCGCGGCTCCACAGCACGGCGGCGCCGGCCACCACGAGGAAGACCGCGCCGATGGCCATGGCTTGACGGAAGCTGCGCGTGTCGAGATGGCGGCGGAACCTCCGGACCCAGGCCGGGCCAACGCCGCGCGGCTTAGCCCAGGACATAGCCGATGGCCCGCACGGTCTTCAGCAGGGGCGGGTCGAAATCCTTGTCGATCTTCGCCCGCAGCTTGAAGACATGGACCTCCACCAGATTGGTCGGCGGGTTGAAGCCGTAGCCCCAGGCCTTCTCCAGCAGCATGCTGCGGGTCACGGTGCGGCCGGGGTTGCTCATCAGGATGTGCAGGAGCTTGAACTCCTTGTCGGTCAGCTCGATGGGCACGCCGCGCCGGGTCACTTGCCGGCGGGTGACGTCCATCACCAGATCGGCGACCTCCAGCACGTCGCCGGCCCCGGCCAGGACGGCGCGGCGGGTCGCCAGATGCTCCAGCCGGACCAGCAACTCGGCGAAGTCGAAGGGCTTGCCCAGATAGTCGTCGGCCCCGGCGCGCAGCCCGGCCACCCGTTCCGTCGTCTCGTCCAGGGCGGACAGCACCAGGACCGGCGGGTGACGGGTGCCCTGCAGGCGCCTCAGCACCTCCATGCCGTCCAGCTTGGGCAGCATGCGGTCCAGCACCACCACGTCGAACGCCTCCTCGCGCAGCAGGCGCAGCGCGTCCTCGCCATCGCCGGCGAAGCGGCAGGAATGGCCGGAGCCGCCGAGCTTCGCTCCGATCCAGTAGCTGACCGCCGCGTCGTCCTCAACGATCAGAACACGCACCGTCCCCTCCCTCCGACGCCTCTTTCGGGCGCCCCGTCTCGTCCTCAGCTTGCTATTAATAATCATTCGCAATTGATTTTTCCAGACGCCGCGGCGCGTCCGGTGGCGGCGTAGACCACGCCCTCCTCCTCGGGCAGGTCGAGCCGGACGAAGGCCGTGCCGAAGACGCGCTCCAGCACCGGCACCGGCAGGCCGGCCATGGACCCGGCCCAGGCGACGCGCCCGCCGGCCAGCAGCAGCCCGTCGTCGGCGTAGCGCGCGGCCAGCGTCAGGTCGTGCAGGATCACCGCGCAGCCGCCGCCGGTCCGCTCCACCCAGTCGCGCGCCGCCCGCAGCAGATGGTGCTGGTGGGCGGGGTCGAGGCTGGCCGTCGGTTCGTCCAGCAGCAGGTAGGACGGTCCTGCCACGTCGCGCCCGTGCCGGCCCGCGGCCAGCTGGGCGAGCGCGCGAGCGAAGGCGACGCGTTGGCGTTCGCCGCCGGAGAGCTGGGGCATCAGCCGGCCGGCCAGGCCGCCGGCCCCGGCCCGGATCAGGCAATCGGCGATCAGCGCCCGCCGGTCGCCGGGACGGATCAGCCAGGGCTCGGTCGCCAGCTCCATCACCTCCTCCACCGAGAAGGCGAAGGCGACTTGCTGGTGCTGCGCCACCAGGGCGCGGCGGACGGCCAGCCGCGGCGCCGGGATGGCCGCCATTTCCACCCCGTCCAGCAGGGCGTGGCCGGCGGTCGGCCGCCGCTCCCCGGAGAGGAGGGAGAGCAGGGTGGATTTGCCGGCCCCGTTGGGACCCAGGATGGCCAGCACCCGGCCGGGCCGCACCGCGGCGGTCACGCCGTCGAGCAGGCGGGCGCGGCCGATGGTCAGGCCGGCGTCGATCGCTTCCAGCATGGTCAGGTCCCTCCCAGTGCGCCGGCGCGGCGGCGCAGAAGCCACAGGAAGAAGGGACCGCCGACGGCGCCCAGCAGCAGGCCGGCCGGCACGTCGGCCGGGGCGGCGATGGTGCGGGCCACCGTGTCGGCCAGGACCAGCAGGACCGCCGCCGCCAGCGCCGTCGCCGGCATCAGCCGGCGGTGCACCGGCCCCAGAAGAATCCGCATGACGTGCGGCACGATCAGCCCGACGAAGCCGATCAGGCCGGACACCGCCACCGCCGCGCCGACGCCCAGCGCCACCAGAAGCACCGTGCGCACGGCGAAGCGGTGCGGGTCGAGGCCCTGGAGGAAGGCCTCCCGCTCGCCCATGGCGAACAGGTCGAGCCGCCGCGCCCCGGCCAGCAGCCCGGCGGTCGCCAGCCCCATCAGGACCATCGCCGGTCCGATCTGCGCCCAGCTCGACCCGCCGAAGCCGCCCATCATCCAGAAGGTCATCTGGCGCAGCGCGAGATCGTCGCCGAGGTAGCTGAACAGCCCGATGCCGGCCCCGCCCATGGCGTTCACCGCGATGCCGGCCAGCAGCATGGTGGCGGGAGAATTGCGCCCGTCGCTGCGGGAGATCGCCAGGATCAGCGCGATGGCGGCCAGCGCGCCGAGGAAGGCGGCCAGCGGCAGCACGGTGGCGAGGGACAGGCCGCTGCGCGCCAGCCCCAGCCCCGACACCCCCAGCACCATGGCGGCGGAGCCGGCCAGCGCCGCGCCGCTCGACACCCCGACCAGCCCGGGATCGGCCAGCGGGTTGCGGAAGACGGCCTGGAGCGCCACCCCCGCCACGCCCAGCGTCACCCCGACCGCGGCGGCCAGGACGATGCGCGGCAGGCGCAGCATGGTCAGCACCATCCAGTCGCGTTCGGACAGCGGCGTTCCGGGCAGGCCGAGCAGGGCGGCGAGGTGGGACAGGCTGCGGTCGAGCGGGACGGACACGCCGCCCGTCGCGACGGCAATCAGCACGGCCAGCGCCAGCGCCACGGCCAGCGCCGCCAGCACCGGGACGAGGGGTGGGCGCCGGAAAGACGGCGCCGCCCGGTCTCCTTTCCGGGAGGACGGCATGGACAAGGTCAGGCTCATGGTTGCCCTTGAGGAGAGGTGCCCTGGACGCGGGTGAGTTCGGCGACCGCCTCGGCCGTGCGGGGGCCGAGCCCCATCAGCAGCGCCCCGTCCACCACTGCCACCCGCCGGGTCTTGGCCGCCGGGGTCAGGGCAAGCTGCGGCGTCGCCAGGAACGGGTCGAGCCCGCCCGACCGATCGATCAGCGACCGGCTGACCAGCAGGATATCGGGCGCTGCGGCCAGGACGGCTTCCGACGACATCGGCACATAGTCGCGCTCCACCTCCAGGGCGTTGCGCGCGCCGGCCATGGCGATCAGCGCCGCGGGGACGGAGCGGCTGCCCGCCGCCATCAGACCGCCGGGCCCGCCGCCGACCACGCCGAGCACGACCGGCGCGCCGTCCTTCGTTCCGGCTTGGGCGGCGACGGCGGCCAGAGCGGCGAGGTCGCGGTTCAGCGAGTCCGCCAGCCGCCGCCCCTCCGCCTCCCGGCCGAGCAGGCGGGCGACCCGCTCCACCTTGTCGAGCAGACCGGCCAGCGTCGGCGTTTCCGGCACGACCTCCACCGTGACGCCAAGCGCCCGCAACTGGTCGAGCGTCGTCTCGGGGCCGGCGCCCTGGATCGCCAGGACGTGCGTCGGGGCCAGCGACATCACGCCCTCCGCCGAGAGGGCGCGCATGTAGCCGACATCGGGCAGGCCGTTCACCGGCTGCGGATAATGGCTGCTGGTGTCGCGCCCGACGACCGAGCCGCCGTCGCCGAGCGCGAAGACCAGCTCGGTCACCGGCGGGCCGACGGTGACGATCCGCCGCTCCGCCGCCCCGGCCAGGGTGGTGGCGGTGAGCGCAAGGGTGGCGGCGATCGCCGCGGGGAGAAAGCGCAGGCTCCTCATCGGCCGGCCTCCGTTCGTCACAGGGATGCGGCGAGCGCGCGCCACTCCGCCCGCTCCGGCTTGTCCTCGTCGCGCTGGCCGCAGAGGATCGCCGCGTTGTCGCCCTGGTCGTCGTACAGCTCGACGGTGGTGATGCCGCCCTTGTCGGTCGGCTTGTGGACGACCCAGGCGCTGGACAGCCGCGCCTGGATGGCGCGCAGGGTGAAGCCGGCGTCGTCGATGCGCAGCAGCCCGTCGGCGGCGGCCGGGTGGTCTACCGTGCCGGTGTGGATCTGGATGCAGCCGGCGTTGCCGACGAAGATCATGATGTCGAGGCGGCGGTCGCGCGCCGCCTCCAGCAGCGGCAGGAGGGTGGCGGCGGGCAGCTCCCGTGCGAAGCCCGGCCCGGCGAGGCGCAGCGCCTGCCGGCGCCCGACCCCGAAGGTCCTCAACATGCCGAAGAACTCGTGCACGTCGGTCATCGCGCTCCAGGCGGCGCGCAGCCCCTCCACGTCGATCTCGGCGTCGGGCCGCTCGGCGGCGGGGGCGGGCAGCGGCTCCAGGGCCGGCGCGTCCTGGTCGGCGGCGCGGTGCAGGATCAGGAAGGCGTCCCAGGCGGCGGCGTTGGTCTCCGCGGTGCGGTGGATGGCGTGGATGGCGCGGCCGTGGCGGTCGAAGGCGCGGATGGCCTCGGCCTCGCCGTCCGTCTCCGGCGTGTGGACGGTGATGGCCCAGTGGCGCGGGAAGACGCGCAGGTCGACTTCGCGGTTCAGCACGATCAGGGCCGGGCCGTTGCCGTCGACGTTGCCGAAGCGCCCGGTCTTCTCATGGGTGATGCTGCGGTTTCCGGTGACGACCCGGACCGTCCCCAGGACGTCCAGCTTCCTCAGGGCATCGGTCCAGTCCACCTCCAGCCGCGTCGGGCGGGCGGCGCCGTTTTCCCAGCCGGGGAAGACGGACAGGATGGGATCGGCAATCGGAAGGACGGTGGGCAGACGGGTGTCGGGCATTGGGGGCTTCCCTTGACAAGATGCGGTGTGGTCGGCCCGTCCGGACAGGGCCAAATTTCCCGCAAATGATCATGAGAAGCATTATCAGTTACAAGGCGCCGATCATTAACCGGCATTAATCGCCGCGCGGGCCAGGGCAATCGCATTTGACCTTTATAGCCCTCGCCCCTCTGGGGAGAGGGTGGCCCGCAGGGCCGGTGAGGGGGTTGCGCGTGGCGGTACGTTCGGCACAAGCGCAACCCCCTCACCCTAACCCTCTCCCCAGAGGGGAGAGGGAATTTTAAATACGATCACCCAGCCCGTCAGGCCGCCTCTTCGACCGTCTCGTTGCGGTCAGGAAGGGCGGTCTCGCGCACCGTGGCGACCGGCGCGCGCGGGGTCTCGTCGACGCGCATGCTGAACAGGTCCGGCCGCGCGTAATGGCCCACCGGATCGAAATCGAGCTTGGCGCCGACCAGATCCTCGACGTCTACCTCGGCGGTCAGGATGCCCTCCGCGTCGACCAGCGGGCCGGCGAGGATCTCGCCGAGCGGCCCGACGATGACCGAGCGGCCGTGCATCATCCACTCGTCCGGCCCGGCGTCGATGCGGCTCGCGTAGTCCGCCGGGAAGTCGGAGCGGCGCATCACCTGGCAGGCGCCGATCACGAAGCAGCGCCCCTCCATGGCGACGTGGCGCATGGTGGCGATCCAGCTTTCACGGTCGTCCGCCGTCGGCGCCGCCCAGAGCTGGACGCCCTTGGCGTAGTAGGCCGCGCGCATCAGCGGCATGTAATGCTCCCAGCAGATGGCGCCGCCGACACGGCCGAACGGCGTGTCCATGACGGTGAGGGTCGAGCCGTCGCCGAACCCCCAGACCAGCCGCTCCGACCCGGTCGGCATCACCTTGCGGTGCTTGCCCATCTGGCCGTCCGGCGACAGGTAGAGCACCGTGCAGTAGAGCGTCCCGCCGTCACGCTCGATGACGCCGACGACCGCGTGGATGCCGTGCCGCGCGCAGGCCGCCGACAGCGTCTCGGTCTCCGGTCCCGGCACCGTGATCGCGCCGCGGACGTAGCGGGCGAAGTCGGCGCGCCCCTCCGGCGTGCGCCGGCCGATCGAGCAGCCGAAGTCGAGCCCCTTCGGGTAGCCGCCGATGAAGGCCTCCGGGAAGACGGCGAGCGACGCGCCGGTGGACGCCGCCTCGGCGATCAGGTCGACCGTGCGGGCGGTCGCCGCGGCGGCGTCGAACGGCACCGTCGCCGCCTGCACCGCGGCCACTTTAACCTTGGTCATGCTTGTCGTTCCTTGCAGTGTGTTTCGGTGGGTTGAGGCGCGGTGTCGGCCCAGACCGGCCGGACCAGATCGAAGACGTCGCGGGTGCGCAGATAGGCCGAGGGGCCGTGCATGCGGGCGACGAGGTCGAGCGCCTCATGGTCGATGCGGGGGCGGTCGGGGTTGCCGGTCAGGACGCGCGTCGCGACATGGGCGTGCAGCACCTCGCCCACGAACAGCCACTGTCCGGGACCGCTTTCGAACTCGTGGATCAGACGGCATTCGAAGGCGACCGGCGATGCGGCGATGCGCGGCGGCCGGACCGCGACGCTCGGCAGGGTGGCGAGGCCGGCGAGCCGGGTCTCGTCCACTTCGGGCGGCGCCTCGACGCAGGTGAGGTTCATCGCCTCCGCGAGTTCGAAGGGGACGAGGTTGATCACGAATTCCCGCGTCGCCCGGATGTTGACCGCCGTGTCCTTCGGCCGGTCCGGGCGCGCCAGCACGCCGAGACAGACCACCGGCCGGTCGGAGCCGAAGACGTTGAAGAAGGAATAGGGGGCCGCGTTCACCCGGCCCTCGGCCGAGCGGGTGACCGCCCAGGCGATCGGCCGCGGCAGGACCGCGGCGGTCAGAAGGCGGTAGCGGTCGGGCGCTGGCAACGTGGCGAAGTCGAAATGGCGCGTTGGAGGGGCGGGGGCGTCGTCAAGTCGTAGGGTCATGAAGTCTCCTTCGGCGCGGCCCGGCACGGCCGCCGCCCCGTCCTGCGCGATGCGTCGGGATCGCCGGTCGATCAGCCGACGATCTTGACCGTCTTCGGATCGAAGCTCTGGGTCGCGAAGGCGGCGTCGACCTTGCCGGCGATGGTCGTGTCGACGAACTTCGAAACGTCCGGCAGGCGCGGCAGAAGCTTCGCCTCGACGCCCCATTCGGCAAGCTGGTTCAGCTTTTTGATCTGCTCGTCGGAGAGCGCCGCCTTGATGTCGGTGGGCGCCTTGGCGTTCCAGGCGGGGTCGTAGCCCGACGCCTTTTCCAGCACGGCCTCCGGGATGTTCTTCGCCGGCTCCAGCGAGCGGAACCAGCCGTTGACGAGGTCGTGGTTCTGGCTGGCGAAGTACAGCGCCTGGGAGTTGGCGAGCAGAAAGCGCTCCGCCACCTCGGGCCGGTCCTTGAAGAAGCGGTTGTTCGCGGTCAGCACGATGACCGGGGTCAGATTCTCCGAAACGACCTGGGCGAAGCCCGCGTTCTCGAAGAAGCTCACGAACGGGTCGTAGGTGAAGAAGGCGTCGATCCGCTGCGCGCCCACCGCGTCGGCCAGCTCCGCCGGGCCGACATTGACGAAGGTCATGTCGCGGCCGGGGGTGAGGCCGGCCTTGATCATCGCCTCCTGGGCGTTCTGGAAGGCGGTGATGCCGAAGGTGCCGTAGACCTGCTTGCCCTTCAGCCCGGCGACGTCGGTGATCCCCGACTTCTTGGTCACCAGCACCGCCGAGCGGAAGCGCGCCTGCGAGGCGATGGTGGTGACCGGCGCCCCGACGGCCATGGTGGTGACGGCGGCGAAGTCGGACAGCGTGCCGACGTCGGCCGCGTTCGACACGATCGCCTCGTTCACCGCCGGCGAGGCGTTGAGCTGGATCATGTTCATGCGCAGGCCGTTGCGGGCCGCGATGTCGGTGCGCATCAGCACATGGGCGATCTGGGCCGACACGGTGGTGGTGTTGAACCAGCCCATCTTGACGACGTCCGCGCCCTGCGCGCGGAGGATCGCCGGCTTGGCGAGGGTTGCGGCGGCGGCGATGCCGGCGGCGAGCTGGCCGAAACGACGGCGCGAGAGTGTCGAGGTCACGTTCATTCCCCTTTTTGCCATTCGGGTTTCAGGGTCTCCCACAGGTCGTTGACCGTGGAGACGAACCAGGGATCGGAGCGCATCTCGGCCGTGCGGGGCCGCGGCAGCGGCACGGTGACCTCCTCGCGCACCCGGCCGGGCCGCGGGCTCATCACCACCACGCGGTCGGCCAGGAACACCGCCTCGTCGATGCCGTGGGTGACGAAGATCACCGTCTTGCCGGCCTCGGACGAAATGCGGGCGATCTCCTCCTGCAGAAGCACGCGGGTCTGCGCGTCCAGCGCGCCGAACGGCTCGTCCATCAGCAGGATGTCGGGGTCCGGGGCGAGCGCGCGGGCGATGGCCGCCCGCTGCTTCATGCCGCCGGAGATCTGGTGCGGGTACTTCTCCTCGAAGCCGGTCAGCCGGACCATGTCGATCAGCGAGCGGGCGATCTCCGCGCGCTGCTTCTTCGCCATGCCCTTGGCCTTCAGGCCGAACTCCACGTTCTGCTGCACGGTCATCCAGCCGAACAGCGCGTAGTCCTGGAAGACGACCGTGCGCGACGGGTCCGGCTTGACGATGGGGCGCCCGTTCTGCAGGAGCGTCCCGCTCGACGCCGACTGGAAACCGGCGACGATGCCGAGCAGGGTCGATTTCCCGCAGCCCGAGGGGCCGAGCAGCGAGATGAACTCGCCGCGGCGGATGCGCAGATCGACCCCGTCGAGCGCGACCACCATGTTGTCGGACGAGGTTCCGCCATAGACCTTGCCCAGATTCCGGATGTCGATCTGGATGTCGGCCGGCTGGGCCTGCGGCGTGCCGGAGGGCGGGGCGGGGGTCTTGAGTGCGGTGTTGGCGGCCATGTTCCTTCGCCTCCTGCTCAATTGCGCTCGGAAGGCGCCCAGGCGTTCACCCGACGCTCGATCCGCTCGAGGACGGCGGACATGGCGAAGCCGACGAGACCGATGGCCACCATGCCCGCAACGACGTTGTTGATCTGGAAAAGCATGCGCGACTGCTGGATCAGGTAGCCGAGGCCGGTCTGCGCGGCGATCAGCTCGGCGGTCACCACGCACATCCAGCCAACGCCCAGCGCGATCCGCAGCCCCGGCAGGATGATCGGCAGCGAGGCCGGGATCAGCACGTCGGTGAAGAGCTGCCAGGGCGTCGCGCCGAGGCAGAGCGCCGCGTTCATCTGGTTCCGGTCGAGACCGCGCACCGCCGTGTAGGTGGCGACGAAGGCCGGGAAGACGGCGCCGAGGAAGACCAGGAAGTAGGAGGCGGCGTCGCCGAGCCCGAACCACAGGATGGTGATCGGAATCCAGGCGAGCGGCGGGATGGGGCGAAGCGCCTCGACCACCGGCCGCACGAAATCCGCGACGCTGCGCCACCAGCCGCACATCAGCCCGAGCGCCATGCCGACGACGCAGGCGAGCGCGAAGCCGACCGCTACCCGCTGCAGGCTGGCGCCGAGATGGACCCACAGCGAGCCGTCGAGCGCCATGTCCCACAATGCCCCGGCCACAGCGACCGGCGAGGGCAGAAGGAAGGCGTCGATGATGCCGAGCGAGGTCAGCGCCTGCCAGACGGCGAAGAAGGCCGTGAGGCCCATCGCCGCGCGGAAGGACCGGTCCGTCAGAATGCGGGGACTCACGGCGCGGCGCGGCGCCCTCTGCATGAAAGGCGGCGGCGCCGCATGCGCTTTCGTGTTCGCTTCCATCACCTTCCCTCGTTCCACCGTTCGGCGCCGTCTCGCGGGACGTCAGCGTCCTTGGACGACGACAAAACGATGACAGTGTCGGAAAAATCCGTCAATTCGAAAAATACAAATGAATGACGCTTGGCAGCCCTAAACTTGCCGTTTTAACGGGCATACGGCGGGATGAAAGCCCATTTAAGCGTCTTTCCGCCAAGGCAGCCCCGCAAAGAGTCGGGAATTTATCGGCAAAAACCGACGATGGACGGGTGGCGCGGAATCGGGCATGTTGCGACGCGATTCAAAAGGGAGCACGTGGGTGAATCTCGAGGAGAAGCTGTCCCGGATCGGCATATCGGGGACGCTCTACAAGCTCTATCTGACGACGATCCGCCTTGGCGGCGGCTCCGTCACGGAGGTGGCCGCGGGCGCCGGCATGGCCCGCACCACGGCGCACGACGCTCTCGCCAAGCTGGAGGCGGAGGGGCTCGTCCGCTTCGTCGATCACGGGAAGCGCCGCTTCGTGGTCGCCCAGGACCCGGGCATCCTGCTGGAGCGCAGCGAGGCCCGGCGGCAGATGCTCGAGGACGTGATGCCGGTCCTGCGGTCGATGTACCATCACGAGAACGGCCAGCCGAACGTCCGCTTCCACCCCGGCCCCGAAGGCATCCGCACCGTCCTGTGGGAGACGCTGAGCGGCGACGAGAAGGATCTGCGCGCCACCCTCTCCATGCGGGAGCTGATGGTCGAGCCGGGTTTGGAGGAGATGGAGCGCTATTTGAAGGAGCGGGCGCGGCGCGGCATATGGCTGCGGGTGATCCGCTCCGAGGAGCGCGACATCGCGCCGATCTGGCCGTCGAGCCAGGAGGAGCGGCGCGAACTGCGCTACGCGCCCGCCACCTACAACCTCGCGATGACCTGCTTCATCCACGGCAGCAAGGTTTCGGTCATCTCGTCGGCGCGCGAGAGCTACGGCCTGATCCTCGACAGCGCCGATTTCGCGGCCTTCCAGGCGTCCATGTTCGATGCCATGTGGAGCCTGAGCACACCGGCGCCGACCATCCCCTGACCCTTCGGCCATGCGCCTAATTGAGGAGGTGGTTCTCGCGCAGGCGGGCCACGGCGAGGTCCACGAAGGCCCTCACCTTGGCCGGCGCGTGGCGCCCCTCGGGGTGGAGGACGTGGATGGGCAGGGGTGGTTCCTCATGGTCGGCGAGCACGATGCGAAGCTCCCCGGCCAGCAGGGCCGGGCCGATCTGGTAATGAAGAACCCGGGTGAGGCCCCAGCCCGCCTTGGCGGTCGCGATCACCGCCTCGTTGGTGTTGCATTGCAGGACCGGGTCGATGGTCACCCGCTGGTCCCGGGCGAACCGCCACTCCGGCGAGGCCCAGGCGCCGGTCGACACGGCGATGCGGTGGTGCTTGAGGTCGGCCGGCGCCGCCGGGACGCCGTGGCGCTCGAAATAAGCCGGGGCGCCGCAGACCACGCGCCGGACCGTGCCGACCCGGATCGCCGTGAACCCGGAATCCGGCAGGTGCCCAATGCGCACGGCGACGTCGATGCCCTCCTCCACGATGTTCACCGGGCGGTCGACGAAGAAGGTCTGCGCGCGCATGCCGGGATAGCGATCCAGATACTCGGTCACGATCGGCAGCACATGCATCGGCCCGAAGAGAGCGGAGGCGGTGACGGCGAGCGTCCCGGTCGGGGTGGCGTAGACGCCGCCCGCGGCGGCCTCCGCCTCCGTGATGTCCGACAGGATGCGGCGGCAGTCCTCGAGGTAGCGCGCCCCGGCTTCGGTCACCTTGACCGAGCGCGTGGTGCGGACGAACAGGCGGGCGCCGATGAGTTCTTCAAGGGCCGCCACGGCGCGCGTCACCGCGGGCGCGCTCAGATGCAGGTGGCGGGCGGTTTCGGCGAAGCTTTCTGTTTCCGCGACCTTCACGAAGATCCGCATCGCCTGCAGCCGGTCCATGCGCGCCCCTGTTTCGTGCCACTGCGGGAGTCCCATCGGGACCTCGGGGACAATGCGGATGTACCGCTTCACGGCGTCCCCGTCACAGTCTGTGGCCGAACCAGGTCCGGATATCAACCGTCTGCGTGCAGCCGGTCGGACCTTTGCGATGACAGTCTCTCAAAGCGCGAGTTGCAGGCGGTCATCCTCGTCCGTCTCCGCTTCGGCGGGGACGGCGCAGCACAGCAGCACCTCGTCGGCGGCGACCGCCGCGCTCGGCTCCTTGACGTAGGTGACGGCGCCCTTGAGCAGCTTGGTGCGGCAGGTCCCGCAGGTGCCCTCGCGGCAACTGAAGGCGGGATCGAGGCCGCGCGCTTCGGCCAGTTCGAGCAGCGTGCCGGAGCCGGGTGTCCAGCGCGCCTCCTTGAGCGTGTTCATGAAGGCGACCGGCACCGGCTTGGTCGAGGGCGGCCGGCGCGCCGGTGCGGCGGCCACTGTCTCCGCTCCCGTCCGCTTCAGGGACGACGGTCCGAACGCTTCGGCGTGAATCCGGTCGTCGGCGATGTTGAGGCCGCGCAAGCCGTCGTAGAGCGCCTGGGTGAGAGCGGGCGGCCCGCAGATGTAGAAGTCGTAATCGTTGAAGCCGAGGATGCGCGTCAGCAGCGTCATGTCGATTCGGCCCACCGCGTCGTAATCGGCGCCCGGCACGGCCTCGCCGGGATCGCTGAGGACGCGGACGAGCCGGACGGTGCCGTTCGCCGCAGTGACGAGGTCGGCGATTTCCCGGTCGAAGGGGCGCTCCGCCTTGGAGCGCGCCGCGTGGACCAGGATCGTCGGGCGGATGCGCTGCGTGCGCAGACCCTCATAGACCACGTGTCGCAGCATGGCGAGCAGCGGCGTGATGCCGACGCCGCCGGCCAGCAGCACCGCCGGCCGCGTCGCGCGGGCGTCGATGGTGAAGCCGCCGGCCGGCCCGCGCGCCTCGATGACGTCGCCGACCCGGACGTGGTCGTGCAGATGCCGCGACACCAGGCCCTCGCGCTTGACGCTGATGCGGTAGATCCCGTCCGACGGGGCGACGGACAGCGTGTAGGTCCGGACGACCGGCGTGTCGGCGCCCGCCGGGGTGACGCGGATGGGCAGATGCTGGCCGGCCAGATGCGGCAACAGCCCCGCGCCGTCGGTCGGCCGCAGATGGAAGGAGCGGATGGAGGCGCTTTCCTCCATGATGTCCGTCACCGTCATCGGCCGCCAGCGCGTCGCCGTTTCCTCCGCGCGCAGCCGGTCGGCGGCTTGGCCCCAGTCGCCCGTCATCAGGGAGCTGGGGGACCAGCCGTCTGCCCGCAGCGTCCAGCGCAGGGCCAGGGCGCCGCGTCGCCGGACGATCTTGCGCGCCTTGAACGTCCACAGCCGCTCGGCCCCCTGGAAGGCGGCGATCTCCGGCGAGTCCAGGATCAAAGCGGCGTCGCCGGTCATCTGCAGCAGTTCACCGCTGGCGAAATCGACGAAGAGCAAACCCGCCTTTCCGTTGAGCAGGATGTTGCCGAGCGTGGCGAAGAAGAGGTTCCCGTCGAAGTCGGGAATGGTGAGCGTGCCGTCCCCAGCCACGCGGACGAATCCGGCCTTGCCGCCGCGATGCGACACGTCGACCTGACGATGGTCGCCACGGTCGGCGTAGGAGGCGACGAAGAAGGCGTCTGCCGCTTCGATCACCGCCCGCGCCGCCGGATCGAGGGCCGTCAGCTTCTCGACGGCGCCGGCGAAGGGCTGGGCGGGGTCGCGGGCCAGCGTGGCGTCGCGCAGCTGGATGTAGCGGGGGCAATTGCCGAAACTCTGGTCGACCGCGACGCGGAAGCCCTCGGGCGTTGCCGTGACGACGCCGTTCATGCGGTTGCGCCGCCGTGTGTTCATCTCGATGCCGAGGAGGCCGACCGGCGTCCCGTCGGTCAGGCCGGCCGCTGCGGGATCGCCGGTGCTTGGGCGCGCGGCGATGTCGAGAAGGGTCGGCGACGGCGAGGACAGGAAGCCGGGCCGGCCTTCCAGCACGGTCGCCCAGGCGTCGCCGTCCGGGTCGGCGCTGCCGATCAAAAGGAAGGGGAGCTGGGCGTAGAAGTCGCGGTGCTGGTCGGGCATGAAGTCGCGGATGACCCTCTGCCCCACCATCGCCATCCGCTCGGCGACGTCGGCGCCAACCTTCTTCTGCAGGAACGTCTCGCCCTCATGCCAGATCGGCAGCGTCTTCGCGGTCTCGCCCATATTCCGTCTCCTCGGTACCCGTCTCCCCGGTGAAAGAAGCGCGCGCGCCGGATCGCGCGCCCAGGCAGCGCGTCACGCGGCGGTGAGCCCCGCCGGCGTCTGGGCGAAGGGGACGAAGTCCGGCAGCGCCTCGACCCGGCGGAGGAAGGCGTTGACGGCCGGATAGCCCGACAGATCGACGTTGCCTTCCGGGGCGCGGGCGACGTAGCTGTAGATGGCGACGTCGGCGATCGTCGGCTGGACGCCGACCAGCCAGTCGCGGCCGGACAGATGGCTGTCGAGCCGCTTCAGCAGGGTGTGGGCGCGGCCGATGACCTCGTCGGGGTTGAAGCCGGCGCCGAACACCGTGACCAGCCGCGCCGCCGCCGGGCCGTAGGCGACCTCGCCGGCCGCGACCGACAGCCAGCGCTGGACGGCCGCCGCGTTCCGGGCGTCCTCGGGCAGCCAGTCGCTGCGGCCGGCCTTCTTCGCCAGATAGACCAGGATGGCGTTCGAGTCTGAGACGACCACGCCGTCGTCCTCCAGCACGGGGACCTGACCGAACGGGTTCAGCGCCAGGAATTCGGGGGTCTTGTGCGCCCCCGCCTTCAGGTCGACCTCGACCAGCTCGTGCGGCAGTCCGAGCAGGGAGACGAACAGGCGGGCGCGGTGCGCGTGGCCCGACAGCGGGTGATGATAGAGCTTCATGACTGACTCCTGCAGTGCTGGCCGGGACCATCCCGATCCGCACACCGAGAGTGCGCCCGTCAGCAGATCACGAGAATGACCCGGTTTGGCAGTTCATCATTACAGCCATTGCAATAATGCTGGGTGGGAAGGGGCGTTTGGGGGGAGTGCGTTCGGCGTTCCCTCTCCCCCTGGGGAGAGGGTTAGGGTGAGGGGGTTGTGCGTGTCGGTACGCTCGGCAAAAGCGCAACCCCCTCACCGGCCCTTCGGGCCACCCTCTCCCCAGAGGGGAGAGGGTTATGAGAAAGCCAATTGCAACAGTTCCGTTTGATCGCTCAGACCGGCTTGACCTTCGGCCGCTTCCACGGCATTATGATGCATCATACATCGGATGGTCGGCAACGGCGGGAAGGGCGAAGGATGAGCGGGTTCGATCTCACCCTTCTCGAACACGACAATCTCGGCGGCACGATTTACCAGAAATTGTGCGAGGCCCTGATGAAGGGCGCCTTCAAGCCGAACGACCGCCTCAAGATTCGCGATCTGGCCGACCGGCTGGGGACGAGCGTCACGCCGGTGCGCGACGCCATCCTGCGGCTGGTGCAGGATCAGGCCCTGGTGCTGCGCTCGCCGCGCGACATCCGGGTTCCGATGCTGACCCGGGCCACGTATCTGGAGATCCGCGACATCCGCGTCAATCTGGAGGGGCTGGCCGCCGCGCGGGCCGCCGTACAGGCCACGCCCGCCCAGATCGCGGCTTTGGACGGCCTGCTCAAGCGCAACGAGGAGGCAATGGCCGCCGGCAACACCGCGCTGGCCACCGAACTCAACCAGATCTTCCATTTCACGGTGTCCGAGATCGCGGACATGCCGGTGCTCGGCGACATTCTGCGGCGGCTCTGGCTGCAGATGGGGCCGTTGATCGCCGACGTCTACGGCGGCGCCGGGCGCACGATGATCGACCATCACTACCCGCTGATGGACGCCATCCGCAGCCACGACGGCCCCGCCGCCGCCCGCGCCATCCAGGCCGACATCCTGCTGGCCAGCGGCCCGATCCTGGAGAGGATCGACGGCGTGCATCCCGAGGCGCTCGCCGTCTGATTCCCCGGCGATCCCATCCGCTTCCTCAGCCGATCCACCCGCCATTATGATGCATCAAACATTGACCGCTTCGCACCACAAGGAGACACCGGCGATGACACCGGCCCCGACCCAGGGTGACGTTCTGACCACCGCCGCGCCGGCAATCTCCACGGAGGAGGCCGGCGCCATCCTGCAACGGTGGTTCGGCGTGGCCGGCACCGTCCGCGAACTGAGCAGCGAGCGCGACCGCAACTTCCACATCGCCACGCCCGAGGGTCAGGGCTATGTGTTGAAGTTCACCAACCCGGCGGAGCCGCAACCCGTCACAAGCTTCCAGACCGGGGCCATGCAGCATGTGGCCGACCGCGACCCGACCTTGCCGGTGCCGCGGGTCGTGCCGACGCTGGACGGGGAGGCCCAGGCGATCGTCCACATCGACGGCAACGCCATGGTGCTGCGGCTGCTCACCTATCTCGAAGGAACGCCGCTCCACGCCGCACCGTCCTCGCCGGGGCTGATGCGGGCGTTGGGAACGACGCTGGCCCGGCTGGATCGGGCGCTGGCCGACTACGAGCATCCCGGCTCGGAGCGTGACCTGCTGTGGGACATCACCCGCACCGCCAGCGTCGCCGACCGGCTGCACTATGTGGCGGACGACCGGCGCCGCGGGATGGTCGAGCGCTTCGTCGCCCGCTTCGCCGACGAGATCGCCCCCCGGCTGCCCGCCCTGCGCCATCAGGTGATCCACAACGACCTCAACCCACACAACGCGGTGGTCGATCCGGTCGGGCACGAGACGATCACCGGGATCATCGACTTCGGCGACGCGCTGCGGGCGCCGCTGGCCAACGATCTGGCGACGGCGCTCGCCTACCACGTCACCAGCGGCGAGACGCCCTTCGGCTCCGTGGTCGAGATGACCCGCGCCTACAACGCCGTGCTGCCGCTGACGGCGGACGAGGTGGACCTACTGCCTGATCTGGTGGCGGGCCGCCTCGCCCTGACCATTGGCATCACCGGCTGGCGGGCGGCCGAGTACCCCGCCAACGCCGCCTACATCCTGCGCAACGCCGAACGCGCCTTCGCCGGCCTGGACCGGCTGACCGGCGACGAGGCCGCCACCGCGCGCCGCCTGCTCCATCTCGCCTGCCAGAAAGTGTGAACCGCCATGACCATGATCAACGCCTACGCGCCCGACTCCGCCGGGTCCCTGCCGGAGCGCGAGCGCGCCCTGATCGCCCGCCGCGAGAAGCTGCTCGGCCCGGCCTACCGGCTGTTCTACGCCGACCCGATCCATGTCGTGCGCGGGGAGGGCTCGTCCCTCTATGACGCCGAGGGCAACCGCTATCTGGACGCCTACAACAACGTCGCCTCGGTCGGGCATTCGCGGCCGGAGGTGGTGGAGGCAATGGCCCGGCAGGCGGCCGTGCTGAACACCCACACGCGCTACCTGACCGACGGCATCCTCGACTTCGCCGAAGCCTTCCTGGCGGAGTTCCCGGCGGAGCTGTCGCACCTGATGCTGACCTGCACCGGCAGCGAGGCCAACGATCTGGCCCTGCGCGTCGCCCGCGTCCACACCGGCGGCACCGGCGTCGTCATCGCGCACAACGCCTACCACGGCGTGACCTCGGCGCTGGCCGAGATGTCGCCCTCGCTGGGTGCCGCGGTGAAGCTGGGCGACCATGTCCGCGTGGTGCCGGCGCCCGACGGCTACCGCATGCCGGAGGCCGAGGTCGGCGCCGCCTTCGCCCGCTCCGTGGAGGTGGCCATCGCCGACCTGCGGGAAAAGGGGATTGCCCCGGCGGCGCTGCTGGTCGACACCATCTTCTCCAGCAGCGGCGTCTTCACCGACCCGGCCGGCTTCCTCGCCCCGGCGGTCGAGGTGATGCGCAAGGCCGGCGGCATCTTCATCGCCGACGAGGTGCAGCCGGGCTTCGGGCGGCTCGGCACGCACATGTGGGGCTTCGCGCGCCACGGGCTGGTGCCCGACATCGTGACGGTCGGCAAGCCGATGGGCAACGGCCACCCGGTGGCCGGCGCGGTGTTCCGGCCGGAGGTGATCGAGGCGTTCGGCAAGAGCCAGCGCTATTTCAACACCTTCGGCGGCAACCCGGTGTCCTGCGCGGTGGCGCTGGCGGTGCTTCGCGTGATCAAGGCGGACCGCCTGCAGGAGAACGCCCTGAGGGTCGGCACCGAGATGATCGACGGCCTGCGCGCGCTTGCCGCCAAGCACGAGCTGATCGGCGACGTGCGCGGCAGCGGGCTGTTCATCGGCGTCGAGATGGTGCGCGACCGCAAGCTGAAGACCCCGGCGTCGGAGGAGACCACCCGCGTGGTGAACGGGATGCGCCAGCGCCGGGTGTTGATCAGCGCGACCGGACAGGAGGGGCACATCCTGAAGATCCGCCCGCCGCTGGTCTTCTCGTCCGAGGACGCCAAGCTGTTCCTCGCCACGCTGGACGACGTGCTGACGGCGCTTTAAGCCGCGCCGCCCCGCTGAGCCCCTTCAGCCGAGCGGTGTCCGCCCGGTAAGGGGCCTCGGCTTCCTCCCTCGGGCGGACGTCGCCCGAACAGGCGAAGCTCCGCCCGCCGGCCTTGCCGTCACCAGTCGGTGGGGCAGGAGCGGCAGTCGGTCATCAGCGCGTCCTGGAAGATGGCGAAGCGGATCTTCGCGCCTTCCAAGTTGGCCTGCGACAGGTTGGTCAGGGACAGCTTGGCCTCCTGAAGGTTGGCGCCCTCCAGGTTGGCGCCGGTGAGGTCGGCCTTGTCGGCGCGCAGCGCCTCCAGATTGGCGGCGGTCAGGTCGGCCTGCCGCAGGTCGGCGCCGTTGGCGCGGGCGAATTCCAGGTTGGCGCCGCGCAGGCGGGCGCCGGACAGGCGCGTGCCCTGAAGGAAGGCGGTGCGCAGATCGGCGCCGTCGAGGATCGCCCCGCTGAGGTCGGCCCCGCGCAGGTCGGCGTGGCGCAGGTCGGCCCGCATCAGGTTGGCGCCGCGCAGGTCGGCGCCGGCCAGCGACAGGCCGCGCAGGTTGCGGTGGCGCAGGTCGATGCCGGGGCAGACCGCCTTGGCCGTCAGGACGCAGCCGGCGACCTCGGTGACGCGCTCCTCCTCGCCGCCGCCGAGGCTGGCGGTTTCGACCTCGGCCGCCAGCGGGGCGGTGAGCGGGCCGGACAGGGACAGCAGGGCGCACAGGGCGAAGGCGGGCCGGAAGAGGCGGTTCATGGGGGAGAACTCCCATCGCTGCGATGCATGGAGACCGGGGCGGGGAAACGGGCTATCCGTTCCCCGCCCCGGCGGTGGTCACTTGGCGCTGGAGACCTTCACGTCGGCCAGCTTGAACACCCAGAAGGAGCCGCCCTGGGTCACGCGGGTGGTCAGGTCGGCGAGATCGCCGCCCCACAGCGGCACGGCGCCGCCGTAGCCGGTGGTGATGCCGACATACTGCACCCCGTCCAGCTCCCAGGTGACCGGGGAGGAGATGATGCCGGAGCCGGTCTGGAACTTCCAAAGCTCCGCCCCGGACTTGGCGTCGAACGCCTTGACGTAGCCGTCGCCGGTCCCGGTGAAGACCAGCCCGCCGGCGGTCGCCAGCGTGCCGGACCACAGCGGCAGCTCCTCCTTGTGCTCCCAGGCGACCTTGCCGGTCGTCGGGTCGATGGCGCGCAGGATACCGACATGGTCCTCGAACATCTTGTGGATGCGGAAGCCCATGCCGAGATAGGCGGAGCCGGGGTTGTAGCCGACATGCTCCGTCCAGTAGTCCTCCTTCCAGTGGTTGGCGGCGATGTAGAACAGGCCGGTGTCCTCGCTGTAGGACATCGGGTTCCAGTTCTTGCCGCCGAGGAAGGGCGGGGAGACCTCGACCGCCTTGCCGCGCTTCTCGCCCTCGGCGGGGGGCGGCGGGCGCTGGCCCTCCACCTCGATGGGGCGGCCGGTCTTCAGGTCGATGCCCTTGGCCCAGGTGATGCCGTCCACGAAGGGGAAGGCCGCCAATACGCTGTTCGGCTTGTTCGCCTCGCCGCCCGCCGTCGCCAGCTTCGTCCGGTCGGTGACGTAGAAGAAGCCGTTGCGGTCGGCGTGGGCGGTCGCCTTCACCGTCTTGCCCGACGCGTCCTTGTAGTCGAACAGCACCAGCTCGTTGTTGCCGGAGAAGTCCCAGGTGTCGTTGGGGGTGTGCTGGTAGAAGCCCTTCAGCTCCCCCGTGGTCGGATCGACGTAGGCCTGGCCGGAGGTGTAGAGGCTGTCGCCGGGCCAGCGCGCCCAGCCGTTCCACGGCGCCGGGTTGCCGGTGCCGATGACGATGGTGTTGGTCTCCACGTCGAAGGTGGCGCTCTGCCAGGGCGCTCCGCCGCCGTGGTTCCACGCCTCGACGAGCTGCCCGTCCTTGTCGCGCGGCCAGGACGGCGCCTTGGCGTTGCCGGTCGGGGTGCTGTCCTTGCCGTCGAGCCGGCCCATGTGCCCCTCGACCAGCGGGCGCATCCAGATTTCCTCGCCGGTGTCGGGGTCGCGGGCGAACAGCCGGCCGACCACGCCGAACTCGTCGCCCGACGAGCCGTGGATCAGCAGCATGCGCCCGGTCTTCTGGTCCTTCACGACGGTCGGCGCGCCGGTCATGGTGTAGCCGACCTTGTGGTCGGCGAACTTCTTGCGCCAGACGACCTTGCCGGTGTCCTTGTTCAGCGCGACGATGGAGGCGTCGAGCGTGCCGAAGAACACCTTGTCGCCGTAGATCGCCGCCCCGCGGTTGACCACGTCGCAGCAGGGCCGGATGTCGTCGGGCAGGCGGTGGGCGTAGGTCCACAGCCGCTTGCCGGTGCGCGCGTCCAGGGCGAACATCCGCGAGTAGGAGGCGGTGACGTAGATCACCCCGTCATGGACCAGCGCCTGCGTCTCCTGCCCGCGCTGCTTCTCGTCGCCGAAGGAGAAGGACCATGCGGGGACCAGCCGCGACACGCTGGTGGTGTCGATTTGCTTCAGCGGGCTGAAGCGCTTGCCCTCCACCCCCATGCCGTACATCAGCACGTCGCCGGCCGACTTGGCGTCGTTGGCGATGTCGTCCCAGGTGACATTGGCGGCCTGAGCGCTTCCCCAGGCCGCCGGAGCGGCGGAGGCAAGGAATCCAGCCACCACCGCGGTGATGATTCGGCGCCGAACCCGTCCGGCTTTCGTTCCCGGCTTGGTGTGCAAGGATAAAGTCATGCGTTTCCCCCATGAAAGGCCGTTTTTACCGGGGCGGATCGTCCGCCCGATCCGCCCCGGCTCCGGCACCGCGTCTTGCGCCCCCAATGTTCGTCTTGGCGGTTCTTCGGTTCCATTGGACGATACGGGGACGAAATTCTTGCAACGCGCGTATGACGGCGTCCCGGAGGGGGCGGGAAAAAATCCCGGTGCCGCGGCAAAAGGCCCGTCCGCCCGCCGCCTCTTGGTCGAAGGACGCATAGCGCGGAGACCGGTTGCTTGGTTAACATTCCGCCGATGGTCCTATGGGGCGTGTCGGAAGGATCAGACGGCGATGTCGTTGCGAATGCGCATGCTGGCCCTGATCGGGCTGTTCCTGGCGCTGCTGGCGGTGGCCGGCGCGGCTGTGATGATCGCCAACGCGCGCGACGCCGTCCGCGCGGAAATGGCCTCCGCCCTCGATCTCGGCATCGCCATCGGGCGGGCGGAGGCCGGGCGGGGGGCCATTCCCGATGCCGTCGTGACGCTCGACCGTCTGGGCCTGCGCCACCTGCGCTTCATCGCGGGCAAGGCGCCGCCCGACTCCTTGGGCGAGGGGGATGACGGCCATGGGGCCGTTCCCGGCTGGTTCGCGGCGCTGGTCGGCGTGGCGCCGCAGGCCCATGCGCTGACCGGAAGCGATGGGCGCGTCCTGCTGACCGTGGTCGCCGAACCGCAGGACGAGGTGGCCGAGGTCTGGGAGGACATGCGGGATCTCGCCCTGGCGATGCTGGTGGCGGGTCTGCTGCTGCTGGGCGCCGCCTGGATGGCGGTGGGCGGGGCGCTCGCCCCGCTCGCCCGCATCGAGGCGGCGGTGCGGCGGCTGCGCGAAGGCGTTTACGAACCCGGACCGCGGGGCGGCCTTGCTGGAGGCGGCGTGCCGGAGCTGGTCCGGCTGGGCACCGGCATCGCCGCCCTGGCCGAGGAGCTGGCCGCGGCCGGTCGGGAGAACCGCCGGCTCGGCCAGAGGCTGATCGAGGCGCAGGACCGCGAGCGCCGGGACATCGCCCGCGAAATCCACGACGAGCTGGGGGCGGCGCTGTTCGCCATCAAGGTGGACGCCGGGCGCATCCTGCGCCTGAGCGAGGAGCCGAAGCCGGAGGCGACCATCAGCGAGCGGGTGGAGATCGCCGGACGCGCCCGCGCCGTGCTGTCCATGGCCGCGGACGTGCACCGGTTGAGCCGGCGCATTCTGGTCCGCCTGCGCCCGGCCCTGCTCGACCAGTTGCCGCTGGGCGAGGCGCTGTCCGGGCTGATCGACGAGTGGGCGCGGCGGGAACCGGAGGTGCGCTGGTCGCTGGACATGGCCGAGGACGGCACGCCGGACGGCATCGACGGACTGGACGAGGTGCTGCGCCTGACGGTCTTCCGGCTGGCGCAGGAATCGCTGGTCAACGCCCTCCGCCACGCCCGGCCGACCAACGTGTCGGTGACGGTGCGGCGTCTTCCCGACCGGGTGGAGGTTCTGGTGACCGACGATGGGCCGGGGTTCGGGCCGGGGTTCAGGGAAGGGCCGGGCGCGGCGGAGCAGGGTGGATTGGGCATCGCCGGAATGGCGGAGCGGGTGAGGGCGCTGGGCGGCACGCTGCGCATCGGATCGGACGGCGGGCAGGGCACCCGCGTGGCCGCCTGCCTTCCCTGTGTCCCGGCCGGGCTGGAAGGCGTGGCATGACCCCGACCATCCTCCTGGTGGACGATCATCCGGTGGTGCGCGCCGGTTGCCAGAGCCTGCTCGCCGAAGCCGGGCTCGGCCGCGTCGTCGAGGCCGCCGACGTGGCGGCGGCGCTGGCGCTGTGGCGTTCGGAACGGCCGGACGTGGTCATCCTCGACCTCAACCTTCCGGGTGGCATCGGCGGGAGGGACGGCGGCGGGATGGAGGTGCTGCGCGTGATGCGGGCTGAAAACCCGGCGGTGCCGGTTCTGATCTTCAGCATGCACGAGGACCCGGCCATCGCCGCGCGGGCGCTGAAGGCCGGCGCCAAGGGCTACGTCACCAAGAACGACGCGCCGGAGACGCTGGTGACGGCGGTGCGCTGCGTGCTGGCGGGGCGGGTCCATCTCGACCACGCGCTGGCGCGCGAACTGGCGCTGATGGCGCTGGCCCCGACCGACGACCCGCTGGCGGTGCTGACCCAGCGCGAGCGGGAAATCCTGGCGCTGGTGGGGCGTGGCCTGACCGCGGCGGCCGTCGCCGAGGCGCTGGGCATCAGCCAGAAGACCGTCGCCAACGCCTGCACCCAGATCAAGGACAAGCTGGGGGCCGACAGCACGCGCGCCCTGATCCGCTTCGCCATCGATCACGGACTGGCGGCCTGAGACGGACGCTGTCCCGCCGCCCGAAAGGAAAAAGGCGGGACAGCTGACGGAGCCCCCTTGTCCAGCCTCAGGCAGGCTCTCCGATGGTCAGCGCGATGGTGCCGACTTGAGCAATCGAGCCTTCGATCCGGTTGCCGGGCTTGACCGGGCCGACGCCCTCCGGGGTGCCCGTGTAGATCAGGTCGCCCGGTTGCAGGTGGTAGAGGGTGGACAGGTGGGCGATCAGCTCTGGGATCGACCAGATCAACAGAGTCAGGTCGGAGGACTGCTTCGTCTCGCCATCGACCCGCAATTCGAGCGTGCCGCTCGTCGGGTGGCCACACTCCGCCACCGGGACGATCTCCGACAGCACGGCCGAGTCTTCGAAATCCTTGCCGATGTCCCAGGGCCGCTGCTTGGCGCGGGCGGCGAGCTGCAGGTCGCGCCGGGTCATGTCGAGGCCGCAGGCATAGCCGTAGACCACCTCCAGCGCCTGTTCCCGCGCGACGCGGAAGGCCGGCTTCCCGATGGCGACGACCAGCTCCATCTCGTAATGGTAGTTCTCGGTGGCCGGCGGGTAGGCGATGGCCGCCCCGCTCGGGACGTAGGTGCCGGGGGATTTGGTGAAGTAGAAGGGCGCCTCGCGGTCGACCGGCACGCCCATCTCGCGGGCATGGGCCTCGTAATTCCGGCCGACGCAGAAGATGCGGTTGATCGGGAAGCGGGCATCGGTGCCGCGGACCGGGGCGGCGGGAAGCGGCGCCGGATCGATGACATAGCGGGTCAAGTCGGTTCGTCCTTGGATGGGGTTCAAGTTACTCGGCATCGGGCTGGCGGCCGGGCTCCGCGGCCTGGAAGGCGGGCAGGGCGCGCGCCGCCGCGGCGATGCGGCGGATGGTGGGATAGGCGTCGAGCGGGCAGTTCATCCGCTCCGCGTTGAAGACCTGCGGGACCAGGCAGACGTCGGCCAGCGTCGGCTCGTCGCCGAAGCAGAAGGCGCCGGGCTGCGGGCTGGCCGCCAGCATCGCCTCCAACCCGCGGAAGCCCTCCGCCACCCAATGGGCGTACCAGGCGTTGCGCGCCTGTTCGTCCAGGCCGAGATCGTCGCGCAGGTGGTTCAGGATGCGCAGGTTGTTGACCGGGTGGATGTCGCAGGCGATGGCCAGCGCCACCGACCGCACCCAGGCGCGGCCGAACGGGTCGCGCGGCAGCAGGGCCGGGGTGGGATGGGTCTCATCCAGATAGTCGATGATGGCGAGCGACTGGGTCAGCGCCCGGCCGTCCTCGACCAGCGCCGGCACCAGCCCCATCGGATTGACGGCGAGATAGCCGGGCGAGCGTTGCTCCTTCCGGCGCAGGTGGATGAAGTGCTGCTCCGCCTTCAGTCCCTTCAGGTTGAGCGCGATGCGCAGCCGGTAGGCCGCGGACGACCGGAAATAGCCGTAGACCTCCATCGGCATGCTCCTCAGTCCTTCACCCGGTTGCCGCGGTCTTCGCGCCACAGGCCGAGCTTCTGTTGGGCGATGCGGTCGGAATAGCTGAAGATCACCGCATCCTCGTCGGCGTGATGGCTCACCCATTTCCAGCTCGGCACGACGAACACATCCTTGGGCCCCCAGGTGAAGGGCTGCCCGTCGATCGTCGTGGTGCCGCGGCCCTCGACCACCGCGAAGATGGTGGCGTCTGTGCTCCGGTAGGCGCTGGTTGCGAAGTCCTTGGGCAGGAGCTGCATGAAGGCCGACATGGTCGGCATCGGCGAGCCGCCGTCCACCGGATTGACGAACCGCATCTTCAGCCCGTGGCACGGGTCCCAGTCCTGCTGGCGGCGCATCGTCTCCAGCGCCTCGCGGGTGCGGTCATAAGGATAATTGAAGATGGGAGAGGAGGGTTGCGTTGCCTCGTAATCCACCGGCAGCATGTTGGCGCCGAATTGCGCCATCGAGTGGCCGACCGGGCGGGTCACCGGCCGCTCGTCCTCCGGCGAGGATTCCGCGAAGGAGGCGTCGTAGAAGGACACGGTCGGGATGTCGAGCCCGTCGAGCCAGATCATCGGCTCGTCGCTGTGGTTGCCGTGATCGTGCCAGGCGCGCGGCGGGGTGATGACGAAATCGCCGACCTGCATGATGGTGCGCTCGCCGTCCACCGAGGTGTGGGCCCCGGCGCCGTCCAGCACGAAGCGCACCGCCGACTGGCTGTGGCGGTGGGCCGGCGCCACCTCGCCCGGCAGCACCAGCTGAAGCCCGGCATAGAGCGAGGTGGTGATGCGGTTTTGGCCGGGCATGCCGGGATTCTCCAGCATCAGCACGCGGCGCTCCGCCTCCTTGGCGGTGATGAGGAAGCCCGCTTCCAGCAGCAGCTCCTTCATCTCGGCGAAGTGCCACAGATGGGGCACGCAGGCGCTGCGCGGCTCGCGGGTGATGATGGCGCCCATCACCGACCACAGCGGGTTCAGGTTGCGTTTGCTGATCTTGTCGTAATAGGCCTGCCGCTCGGGCGTGTCGGCGGGCGGTCCGGAGATGGACATGTCCTCTGTTCCTTTCTGTCAGATGGCATCGCCGAGGCCGGTCACGCCATAGAGCCACGCGACGCGGTCGTAATGCTGCTCGCGGCTCGAATTGCCGAGAACGGCGTTGCGCAGCGCCGCCTGGCCGCCCGCCGGGTGGTAGACGTACTCGCCCATCAGGCGGGAATTGAGCTGGACCCGGCCGGTGCGGGCGAAGCGGTCGCGGTTGTAGGCGGCGAAGGCGGCGTCCAGCTTGCCGTCCGTCTCCGCCATGTGGTGCGACAGGTTGACCGCGTCCTCCAGCGCCATGCAGGCGCCCTGCGCCAGATATTGCAGCATCGGGTGGGCGGCGTCGCCCAGCAGAACGACACGGCCGTCCACCCAGTCGGGCGTCGGATCGCGGTCGCACAGCACCCAGAGCTTCCAGTTCTCGCCGCGCTCGATGATCTGTTTGGGCCGGTCGGCGATGTGGGCGAAGCCCTCGTACACCACCTCCTTGGTCACCGGCACGCCGGCCACCGCCTCGGCGGCGTCGTTGTGGCAGGTGACGACGAGGTTGAAGACCTTGCCGCCTTTCAGCGGGTAATGGACGATGTGGCATTTCGGGCCGGCCCACAGCGTCGCCGCGTTCCAGCGCAGATCTTCCGGCATCTGCTCGGTCGGGATGACCGAACGGAAGGTGGTGTGTCCCGACACGCGCGGCTGGGCGTCGCCGACCACCTGCGCCCGCACCTTGGAGCGCAGCCCGTCGGCGCCGACCAGCGCCGAGCCGGTCAGCCGCCCGCCGTCGCCGAGCGTCACGGTGACCGACTCACCGTCCTGTTCGTAGCGCTCCACTGACGAACGGGTGCGCAGCTCGATCAGGTCGCTGTTCCGGCAGGCGTCGAGCAGCACCATGTGCAGGTCGGCGCGATGGACGACGGCGTAGGGATTCTTGAAGCGCCGGCGGAACGGCTCGTCGAGCGGGATGGCGGCGATGCGCTCGTCGCGGACGGCGTCCATCAGCACCAGATGGTCGATGTAGACGGCCTTGGCCCGTGCGGCGTCGCCGACGCCGAGCCAGTCGAAGGCGTGGAAGGCGTTCGGGCCGATCTGGATGCCGGCGCCGATCTCCCCCAGCGCGGGGGCCTGTTCGAGCACGATCGAGCGGAAGCCCTTGCGGGCCAGCCCCAGCGCGGCGGCCAAACCGCCGATGCCGCCTCCGGCGATCAGGATGGGACGGTCAGGCATGTGTGTGTTCCTCTGCGTGATCTCTGGTCTTTCACAGCGTGGCGAGCAGCCCGCCGTCCACGGGGATGACCTGTCCGTTGATGAAGCCGCTGGCCGGGCCGGCGAGGAAGACCGCCACCCCGGCGATGTCGTCGGGCGTTCCCCAGCGGCGGGCCGGCACATCGCTCTCGATGTAGCTCTGGAAAGCCGCGTTCTCCTGCATCGCCACGGTGAAGCCGGTGGCGACGAAGCCGGGGGCGATGGCGTTGCAGGCGATGCCGAGCGGCCCGTATTCCACCGCCAGCGCCCGCGTCATGGCGGCCAGCCCGCCCTTGGCGGTGGCGTAGGGGCCGATCGTGCCGCGCGCGCCGAAGGCCGCGACCGACGACATCAGCACGATGCGCCCGCCGCGCCGCTCCACCATCGACGGCAGCACCGCCTGGCAGAGGTTGAAGGCGCCGTCGACATGGGTCTGCCACAGCGACGCCCATTCCTCCGGCCGGTAGTCCAGGAACGGCTTGCGGATCTGGTTGCCGGCGTTGCTGAACAGGCTGTCGACGCGGCCCCAGCGGTCGAGCACCGCGGCGACGCCGGCCCGCACCGCCGCCGGGTCGGTGACGCTGAAGGGCACGGCCATCGCCTCCAGCCCGTCATCGCGCAGGCTCGCGGCGGCCTGCTCCGCGCGGTCCGCGTCGAGGTCGTTGACGGCGACGCGGGCACCGGCCTGCGCGGCGGCGCGGGCGGCGGCGAAGCCGATGCCGCTGGCCCCGCCGGTGACGAGGAAGACGGAGCCGCCGAGCCCGAAGCGGCTTTCCAGAAAGGCCTGAGCGGACATGCGCCGGCTCCTGTCGGTGGAGAGGGGAGGGAAGGAGGGATCAGAGCTTCTGCAGCTTGCAGGCGCCCGACGGGGCCGGGGTCGCCTGCTCGGCCGGGAAGGACATCGTCACCACCGGGCGCAGCTTGCCGTCTGTCTCGGCGACATGGCCGAAATAGTTGGGCAGGATCAGCTGGTTGTCCTCGGGCCGGAAGGCGACCCGGCCGAGGATGGTGTCGAAGCTGCCGCCGCTCATCGCCCGGGCGATGTCGATCGGCTTGACGCTCTTGGCCTTCTCGACCGCCTGGAAGATGACCTGCATGCCGAGATAGGTCTCGCCCTCGAAGTTGGAGGGCTGGTCGCCGTTGTAGTGCTTGGCCCAGGCGGCGACGAAGCTCTTGTTCTCTGGCGTGTCGAGGGTCGCGCTGTAGTTGATGATGCCGTGGATGCCCTTGGCGGTTTCGCCCATCGCCTGCACCGTGTTGTCGGTGACGAAGCTGACCCCGGCGGTGAAGACGCTGTCGAGCAGGCCGAACTGGCGGGCCTGGGTGGCGAAGCTGACGGCGTCGCGCCCGGCCAGCGCCACCCACAGCCCTTCGGCGCCCGACGCCTTGATCTGCTGGATGTAGGCGGCGTAATCGGTGGCGCCGAGCGGCGGGTAGAGTTCGGCGACCACCGATTTGCCGTTGGCGGTGGCGGCCTCCTTGAAGCCGGCGCCGGAACCGCGGCCCCAGGCGCCGTCCATGCCGATGATCGCCCATTTCTGTTCCTTGCGGCCGGCAAGCCAGGGATTGACCACCGCCGCGTCCTGCGCGTCCTGGTGGTTGACCCGGAAGGCGCGGCGGACACAGGAATCGCCGGTGATCTTGTCGCTCTTGGTCACGGTGGCGACATAGAGCGCGTCCCAGCGGTCGAGCATCGGCGCGATGGCCAGTGCCTCGCCGGACGCGATGACCCCGGTCAGCACCTTGTAGCCTTCCAGCGCCAGCCGTTCGGACTGCTTGCGGGCAAGGTCGGGCTTGGCCTCGGTGTCGAGGATCTTGGCCTCGACCTTGTGGCCGGCGACGCCGCCCCGGGCGTTGGCCTCGGCGATGGCGAACTCGACGGCACGCTTGGCCTGGTTGCCGAGGTCGGCGTAGGTGCCGGACATGGCGGTCGGCACGCCGATCTTCAGCATGTCCTGGGCATATGCGGTGCCGGAAAGGGCGGTGCCGGAAAGGGCGAGGGCGAGCATGCTGGCGGCGCCGAGGGCGCGAAGCTTGAGGCTGTTCGTCCTGGTCACTGTTTCCTCCATGGTTTTGTTTTTTCTTCCGTCTCCCGCTTCGGGAGAGGGCATTCAAACCGCGATGTGCTTCTTCAGGCTTTCCTTGGTCAGGCCGGCCATGGCGCCCTGTTCCGCCACCTCGCCCTTGGACAGCACGTAGTAGCGTTCGGCCACCCGGCGGACGAGGCTGTAGTTCTGCTCGATGATCAGCAGGCCCGTGCCGCCGTCGGCGACGTGGCGCAGGTTGTCGGCCAGCTCGTCGACGATCACTGGGGCCAGCCCCTCGCTCGGTTCGTCGAGCACCAGCAGATGCGGGTTGGCCATCAGGGCGCGGCCGATCGCCAGCATCTGCTGCTGCCCGCCCGACAGCGCCGTCCCCGGCGTGTCGGCCCGCTCCTTAAGGATCGGGAACATTGCGAAGACCCGCTCGACGGTCCAGGCGCCCTTGCGGCGGACGGCGGCGCCCAGGATCAGGTTCTCGCGAACCGTCAGGTTGGGGATGATGCAGCGTCCCTGCGGCACGACCGAGATGCCGGCGCGCGCGGCCATGAAGTGGCGGATGTCTCCCACCGCCTTGCCGGCCAGCCGGATTTCCCCCTGCATGCGCCGGGCGATGCCGAGGAAGGCGTTGACGATGGTCGTCTTGCCGACCCCGTTGCGGCCCAGCACGGCGACCCGCTCGCCGGCGTCGATGCGCAAATCCAGGTCGTGCAGGATGCGGGCGCCGCCATAGCCGGCGACGACGTTGCTGAACGCCAGAAGTTCGCTCATGCCGCACTCCCGAGATAGGCGGTGACGACCTCGGGCGAGCGCCGGATCTCATCCGGCGTGCCTTCGGCCAGGACGCGGCCCAGTTGCAGGACGGTGATGCGGTCGCAGATGGAGAAGACCACCTCCATGTCGTGCTCGACGATCAGGACGGTGACCTTCCAGCGCTGCGCCAGATCGCGCAGCAGGGTGGCGAGCCCCAGCGATTCCCGCATCGACAGCCCGGCCGCCGGCTCGTCGAGCAGCAGCACGCGCGGCCGTCCGATCAGCGCCAGCGCCAGGTCGAGCCGGCGCTGTTCGCCATAGGCGATGTCGCGCGCCCGCGCATCGCCCAGACCGGTCAGCCCCAGCTCGTCCATCACCTCGTGGACGTTGGGCTTCTCGGCCTGCCGGGCGGCGATGTCGAGCTGCTCGCGCACCGACAGCTCGGGGAAGATGTTGGTCTTCTGGAAGGAGCGGGCCATGCCGTGGCGGCGGCGCTCCTGCACGCCCATCGCGCCGATGTCGCGGCCGTCCATCCTCACCTGTCCGGACCAGACGGCGGCCCGGCCGGACAGCACGTCGATCAGCGTCGACTTGCCGGCCCCGTTCGGGCCGATCAGGCCGCGGATTTCGCCGTGGGGAACCGCGATGTCCACCTTGTTCACCGCGAAGAAACCGCCATAGGGACGGGTCAGGGCCGTTCCCTCGATGGCGTAGGCGCCGTTCATCGATCCATTCATCGGCCCGCTCATGCCCGTCCTCCCGTCCTGCGCAGGCGCCCGGCCAGTTCCGCCAGGGTGCCGGCGATGCCGGCCGGCATCAGCACGGTGACGACGATCACGGTGACGCCGATCATCGCCGGCCAATGCTCAGTCAGGTTCCCGGCCAGATCCTTGAGGAAGAAGAAGATCACCGCGCCCAGCGCCGGCCCCCACAGCAGCCGCGAGCCGCCGATGACCGCCATGATCAACGCCGAGCCGGACAGGCTCCAGTGCAGCACCTCGGGCGAGACGAAGCCGTTGTAGAGCGCGAAGAGAAGCCCGGCCAGCGCCGCCACGAAGGCGGAAATGGCATAGGTCGCGGCGCGCGGCAGCACCGTGCGATAGCCGATGAAGCGGGCGCGCTCCTCGTTCTCGCGGATCGCCTCGGTCAGCCGGCCGAAGGGGCTGCGCACGGTGACGTAGAGGCCGAAGATCACCAGCGCCAGCAGGCTCCAGCACAGGACGAACATCGTCTCGGGCTGCTGCACGGCGGAGATCGGCAGGCCGAACAGGGTGTCGGGCAACGGGATGGCGAAGCCGTCGTCGCCGTTGGTCAGACCTTGCGCCTTCATCGAGAATTCGTGGAAGGCCTGCCCCACCGCCAGAGTCAGCATCGAGAAGGCGACGCCGGGAACCCGCACGATCACCAGCCCGAGCAGGAAGGCCGTCAGCGTCGGCACGGCGAGCGCCAGCACCAGCGCCAGTTCCGCCGGCAGCACCTCGTGGCGCAGCAGCAGGCCGAAGCAGTAGGCCGACACCCCGTACCAGGCGGCGTGGCCGAAGCTGACGACGCCGTTCTGGCGGATCAGGAAACCGACGCCGACCGCCAGCATCCCGCCGATCACCGCCTGGGTCAGCAGCGTCAGCACGAGCACCGAGGCGACCACGCCCGGAAGGCCGAAGCCGGCGGCCAGCGCCACGGCGAGCAGCAGCCAGGACCGATGCGACAGGCGGGGGGCGACCACGCGGGCGCCGGTGAGGTTCATGGTTGCGCGGCTCATACGTGGCTCCCTGCGAATCCGGTCGGCCGCCACACCAGGACCGCGACCATCAGGAGGAAGGGCACCATCGTCGCCGCCCAGGGGACGTAGATGATGCCGAGATTGTGGATCTGGCCGATGGCGAGCGCTGCGATCAGCGCGCCGGAGAAGCTGCCGAGCCCGCCGACCACCACGACGATGAAGGACTCGATCAGGATCGACCCGCCCATCGACGGCGACAGCGCCAGCAGCGGGGCGGCGATGGTGCCCGACAGCCCGGCCAGCCCGGTGCCGACGGCGACGACCAGCGCGCTGACCCGGTCGGTGTTCACCCCCTGCACCGCCGTCGTCACCGGATCGATGCTGGAGGCGCGGACGAACAGGCCGACGCGGCTGAAGCGCAGCCACAGGGCGAGCCCGACGCCGACCGCCGCCGCGACGGCGATCACCATCAGCCGGTAGGCCGGGAAGGGCTGGCCCAGGATGTCGACGCTGCCCGCCAGCATCTCCGGCAGCGGCAGGGTGTGGGTGTCCTTGCCCCAGACGGAGTGGGCGAGATCCTCCAGGATCAGCAGCAGCCCGAAGGTGACCAGCACCGTGGCGATCGGGTCCTGGCGGCGCAGCGGCCGGAACACCGACACGTCGAGCAGGACGCCGGCCACCGCCAACACCACGGCGGCGCCCAGGACGCCCGCCCAGAAGCCGGCGACGGTGGCGATGCTGAAGCCGACATAGGCGCCGATCATGAACAGGCTGCCATGGGCGAAGTTCACCACCCGCCGCAGCCCGAAGATCAGCACCAGCCCGACCGACACGATGAAGAGCAGGCCCCCGTAGACGAGGCCGTTGAGAACTTGGATCAGCAATGCGTTCGCCATCTTGGGGAACCCCTCCGATGCCGGTCAGCGCAGATAGGCGCCGCCGTTGATGTCGAGCACGACCCCGCTGAGGAAGGAGGCGGCGGGCGAACAGAGGAAGGCGATCGGCCAAGCGATCTCGTCCGCCGAGGCCACGCGCGGCACCAGCTGCGCCGCCACCGCCGGGGAGGGCTGGCCGGCGATCATCGCCGTCGCCGTGGCGCTGGGGGCGACCGCGTTGACGCCGACGTCGGGCGCCGCGCGGCGGGCCAGCCAGCGGGTGAAGGCGTGGACGCCGCCCTTGGAGACGACGTAATGCGCGCCCGTGGTCGACATGGTGCCGCCGGTCCAGCCGGCGACCGATCCGACCAGCACGATCCGCGCGCCGCCGCGCGTCCGCATGCCGGGCAGGAAGGCGCGGGCGAACTGCATCGGGGCCAGCAGATTGACGTGGATGATCTCGTGGAAGGAGTCCTCCCACTCCAGCGAGTCCCAATCGTCGAAGGCGATGGCTCCGGCGTTCAGCACCAGCCCGTCGACGCCGCCGACGGCGTCGGCCAGCGCGTCGATGGCGGCACGGTCGCGGACGTCGCAGACATGGGCGGTGGCTCCGGCACCGACCGGCGCCAGCTCCTCCGCCAGGGCCGAGCAGTCGCGGATGTCGGTCAGCACCAGTTCGGCGCCCAGCCGTGCGCAGGCCCTTGCCGTGGCCGAGCCGATGCCGCCGGCCGCCCCGGTGATGAGCACGCGCTTGCCCTTCAACGCGAAGGGCGTCGAACCGCATGGAAACGTCATGGCGTCCCTTTCCCTCTGTTTTCTCGCGGAGCTTCGCGCAAGGGGGCAGGGCAGGAGGCATCCGGCATCCGGCCTGTCGCCGCGCCTGTGGGCCTTGCCCGCCGGGGAATTCGTCGCCCCCGGCCGTGCCTTGGCTGTCCGCTTGTTTTCTGAAAGACCGCTTCTTCTGGAAGATCGCTTTTGAAAGACCGTCCGCTGGACGACCGCCGATTCCTTCGGCGATGCACCGGCCGACGCGTCTCGCGGGCCAATTCATAAGTATGCTGTCAGAAAGCTAACTGTCAGTATGTATACTGTCAATCAGTTTTTCCGAAGATCGGAACCGCGGATTGTCAATGCGACGGATCGAAGCCGGGGGGTTTAGGATCGCGCCATTCCCCACACAAGGCAGGAGGCCTCCATGCACCGCGCGTTCAGCCATGACGCCGCGTCGATCGGCATCGTCGGGGCGGGCACCATCGGAAGCAGTTGGGCCGCGCTTTTCCTCGCCACCGGACGGCAAGTGACGGTGGTCGATTCCGACCCGCAGGCGATGGCCCGTCTGCGACCCGCCATCGAGGCGGTGGCCGGCGATCTGGTGGCGCTCGGCGTCGGCGATCCGCGCGCCCATTGGGACCGGCTGACCGCGGCCGGCGGCGACTGGAGTTCGCTGGCCGGCGTCGATCTGGTCCAGGAGAACGGGCCGGAATCCCTGGCCGCCAAGCGCGCGATCCACGCCGCCGTCGAGGCGGTGGTGCGGCCCGAGACCCTGATCGCGTCGAGCACCTCCGGCCTGATGCCGAGCGATTTGCAGGACGGGGCCCGCCATCCCGACCGGATCCTGATCGGCCATCCCTTCAACCCGCCGCACTTGCTGCCGCTGGTCGAGCTGGTGCCGGGCCGGCAGACGGCGCCCGAGGCGGTGGTGGCGGCGGAAGCGGTCTATCGCGCCGTCGGCAAGGTGCCGGTGGTGCTGCGCCGGGAAATCGCCGGCCATCTGGCGACCCGCCTCGTGGCGGCGCTGTGGCGCGAGGCGGTCTATCTGGTGGAGCAGGGGGTCTGCGATCTCGACGACATCGACCGCGCCATCGCCGCCGGGCCGGGACCGCGCTGGGCGGTGCTGGGGCAGGGGCTGTCCTATCATCTGGGGGGCGGGGCCGGCGGATTGGCCCGCTTCCTGGAGGTGTTCGACGCGCCGATCCGCTCCTGGTGGGACGATCTCGGCACCCCGGCATTCGATGACGACAGCAAGCGGGCGCTGGTCGCCGGGGCCGAGGCGCTGGAGGCGTCGGTGGGCGGGCGCGACGCGCTGATCCGCCAGCGCAACGAGGCGCTGCTTGCCGTGTTGCGCGCGCCGGGTCCGCTCTCGGCCCGGCTTCCGGGCGGAGAGCGGGCACCGGACTGATACCCGCTCTGCGGTGATGCGCTACGGGACAGGTGTGGGCGGCGTCAGCGCGCCGCCGCCCGCTCCTCCCGACCGGCCATGGCTTTGCCGGCGGCATCGCTCTTGCCCGCCGCGTGCATGGCCACCCGGTAGGCGAAGACCAGAGCCGGACCGAGTGTCGTCCCCGGACCGGGATAGGTGCCGGCCATGATCGAGGCCATGTCGTTGCCGCAGGCGTACAGCCCCTGGATCGGGTCGCCGGACTCGCCGAGCACCTGACCGTCGGCATCCGTCGCCAGCCCGGCGCTGCAGGCGATCTCCGCCGGCCAGACCGCGACGGCGACGAAGGGAGCCGCCTCGATCGGCTTGAGGCACGGGTTCGGCTTGTTCTCCGGATCGCCGTTGAAGCGGTTCAGCTCGCTGTCGCCCTTGCCGAAATCGAGGTCGCTGCCGGTCCGCGCGAAGCCGTTGTGCCGGCGCACGCTGTCCGCCAGCCCGGCCGGATCGACGCCGATCTTGCGAGCGAGTTCCTCCAGCGTCGGGGCGGTGGTCAGATAGCCGCTCTTCTCGTGCGGCGCCAGATTTCGGGTGCCGGGATGCACCACACCGAGACCGTACTTGGCGACGAAGGCGGAGTCGCAGATCAGCCAGGCCGGCATGGTCGGCACCAGCTTGTGCGAGTCGAACATCGCCTCGACGAAGTCGTGGTAGGACGCGCCCTCGTTCACGAAACGCCGGCCGGCGGCGTTCACCGCGATCAGGCCGGGCTTGGCGCGGTCCAGCGCCAGATGGGGGAACAGGCCCCTCCAGTTCCCCGCCCGGCGCGTCACCGACACCGGCGTCCAGAAGGCGCCGCCGCGGTGCTGGTCGCCGTCGATCCTCGCGCCGGCCGCCTGGGCCAGGGTCAGCCCGTCGCCGGTGTCGGTCTCGCAGGCCAGCGAATGGACCGGAACCGGCTGCGGCATGAAGGCTTGGCGGAACGCGCGGTTGTGGGCGAAGCCGCCGGTCGCCAGCACCACCCCCTTGCGCGTCCGCACCCGCAGCGTCCGGCCGCCGCTGTCCACCACGGCGCCGATCACGCGACCGTCTTGGCGGCCGTCCTGGCGGCCATCCTCCCGCACAAGCTCGCGGATGGCGGTGTCGAGCCGGATGGGCACCTTGCGCTTGCGCAGGCTGTAGAACAGGCGGGCCACCAGCGCGTTGCCCATGGTGATGCGCGTGCCGCGCGGATATTTCAGCCGGTCCGACAGGTAGCGCAGGAACAGCTTGGCCGAATAGGTGAAGTTGGCCGCCGATTTGAAGCGGCCGATCAGGCGGGGGATGTCGTCCTTGCCGACCATCATGCCGCCGAAGATCATGAACTCGCCGATGGGCGGCCGGACCAGCCGGAAATCCTCGCCGAGCAGGCGGCCGTCGAACGGCTTCGGGACGATCGCCCGTCCGGTCACCGCCGCCCCCGCCATGTTCTGCTGATAGTCCGGGTGGCGTCCGCAGGGCAGGAACTGGACGTCGGTGCGGGTGTCGTAATAGTCGATCGCCGCCGGTCCGGTCTCCAGATAGACGCTGCGCAGGTCGCGGCCCTTGGTGCCGCCGACCAGCCGGTCCATGTAGATCTCCGCCTGCTCCGGGCTGTCGTCGTAGCCGGCCCGCCGGCTCTGCGTGTTGCCGGGTATCCAGAGAGTCCCGGCGGAGGTGGAGGCGGTGCCGCCGATCTGTCCGGACTTCTCGCAGACCATCACCTCCAGCCCTTCCAGGGCGCCGACCAATGCGGCGGCCATGCCGCCCGGCCCGGCGCCGGCCACCAGAAGATCGACCTCGGCGTCCCACGCGGTAACTTGTGCCATTCCTTGTGTTCTCCGTTTCCTCCCGCGCGGTCGAAGGTTCTTATCGTCGCTTGACCTTTCGACCGGCTGCGGCCTTGCCGCGTTTCGTGTTTCCATCGGTGACGGCGGGCGGTGCGCCGGTGTCCTCGGCCGTCTCGCGGTCGACGACCAGCCGCAGCGACGATGGCAGGGTGTCGTTGTGCAGGTTGACCAGCTGCGTCAGGAGCTGGATGAACGTCTTGCGGTCGGCCGGCCGCAGGGGTTCCAGGATGCGCTCCTGCACCCGCTCGACCGCCGCGGTGACGGTGACCAGCATGTCCCGGCCGGCCGGCGACAGGTACAGAAGCTTGATCCGCTTGTCCCCCTCGCTCGGGCGGCGATAGATGAGGTCCTTGGCCTCCAGCCGCTCGATGACGCCGCCCAGCGTCGAGCGGTCGAAGGCGATCAGCCCCGACAGCCGGGTGGCGTCCACCCCCGGATTCTCGTCGATGGCGACCAGGGCCGCATATTGCACCGAGGTCAGATCGTGGACCGTGCACTCTTCGGTGAAGAGGGCTGTCGAAATCTGCTGTGCCCGCCGGAGAAGATGTCCGGGCTTGGCGTAAAGTTCATCCATGGCCATGCGCGCACCTGTCGATCCTGTTCATGTTGCGGTGATACTCCCATACGGAAGCCGTTGGCAGCACAACCCGCATGACCTGTGCCCCGTGTTTCTTCGCCACACCGTCCACGCCCCGCGGTGGTTGGCCCGGTGGTCGACGGGCGCCCCGTCCCTTGGGTGCGGAACCGTTCGTCCCTCCCACGATATTGACAGGATGCAATCAGTATGTAAGCTGATATTACGTATGCTGTCAATATCGCGATGCCCGCATCCGGCGTCCCCGCTGGACCAATGGGGCCGGAGCATCGCCGCTCCGCCCGCCATCGGGCTCCCAATCGAGGATACGCGCATGTCCCCCCTTCGCATCGCCGTCGCCGGTGCCGGCGTCATCGGCAAGACTCACATCGACGCCATGTCCGACCCCCGGCAGGACGCGCATCCATGCCGGCTGGCCGCCATCGTCGATCCGGGCGAGGGTGCCCGCGCGCTCGCCGAGCGGCACGGCGTGCCGCACCATGCCGACATCGGGGCGCTGCTGGAGTCCGGTGAATTGCCGGACGGCGTCATCGTCGCCACCCCGAACGCCACCCACACGCCGATCGGCATCGCCTGCATCGAGCGCGGCATCCCGGTGCTGGTGGAAAAGCCGATCGCCGACACGGTGGAGGCGGCACGGCGGCTGACGGATGCCGCCGAGCGTGCCGGCGTGCCGCTGCTGGTCGGCCATCACCGTCGCCACAACCCGATCCTGCGGATGGCGCGTGAGGTGATCGGGCGCGGCGATCTCGGCGCGTTGGTGACGGCGACGATCCTCTACACCTTCCTCAAGCCCGACGGCTATTTCGACGCCGTCTGGCGGCGGGAGGAGGGCGGCGGCCCGATCCTGATCAACCTGATCCACGAGATCGACACCCTGCGCTTCCTGTGCGGCGACATCGAGAGCCTGCAGGCCTCAAGCTCCAACCGGACCCGCGGCTTCGCGGTGGAGGACACCGCGGCGGTGCTGCTGCGGCTGCGCAGCGGGGCGCTGGCGACCGTCAGCCTGTCCGACGCCGCCGCGACCCCCTGGAGCTGGGACATGACCACCGGCGAAAGCCCGCAATTCGCCCGCCAGCATGTCCCCACCCATTTCTTCTCGGGCACCCATGGCTCGTTGACGGTGCCGACCCTCGAACTCTGGCGCTACGAGGGCGGGCGCGGCTGGCTCGATCCCTTCACCCGGACGGCGCTGCCGCTCAAGCCCGGCAATCCCTACGCCCTGCAACTGGACCATTTCGCCCGGGTGATCCGTTGCGAGGAGGCACCGCTGGCCAGCGGCTCCGACGCCACCGAGACCCTGCGCGCGACCCTGGCGGTGAAGGAGGCCGCGGCCACCGGCCAGCCGGTCCGGCTGCTGGATGCCTGACCGGGCCGCCTGACCCGGCGGAGCTGCGCGCCGCTGCGCAGCTCCGCCCCTCTCCCCCGGATCAGGCCAACGCGGTGTCCGGCTGCCCGGTCGTGATCGGCAGTTCACGGATGGGGGAGAAGGAGGTCGGATACAGGATCCGGTTCTCCATGGTCATGATCATCGGCCGGATCTTGGCCAGACAGCCCTGCCATTGCGCGTTTCCGGCCAGCCGCGCCCGCCTTGCCCGCCGGTCCTCCAGATCGGCGTAGGCCCAGAGATGGACGAGCTGGTTCTGGGTGCCGAACTCGGTCACGAAATAGCCGAGGAAGCCGCCCAGGATCGGCTTCTGCGCCGGCAACCCCTCCGTCTCGTAGATTCGCAGATACTCGGTGAGGCTGACGCTGGTGTGCAGGACATACGTGCGTTCTTCGACGACCACTGGAAACTCCCTGTCGATGCTGTGCCGTTGTCGGGGATGGCCGGCCGGTTCCGGCGTCATTGCTTGGCGACGAGGCTGCAGGCCAAGTCGGGCGCCTTCCAGGCCTCTTCCGTCGGAATGGTCGAGACCAGCTTGTAATAGTCCCAGCGCCCCTTCGATTCCTGCGGAGCCTTGACCTGGAACAGATACATCGGGTGCAGCTTGCGCCCGTCGATGCGGACCGAGCCCTGGCCGTAGGCGTCGTCGTCGGTCGGCAGCTCCTTCATCCGGGCGACGACCGCGCGGCCGTCGGCGTCGCTGCCCAGCGACTTGACCGCCTTCAGGTAATGCGTCACCTGCGAATAGACCGAGGCTTGGTAGGCGGTCGGCATCTTGCCGTGGCGTTCGAAGAAGCGCTTGGAGAAGGCGCGCGTCCTGTCGTTCAGGTCCCAGTAGAACGGAACGCTGAGCAGGGTTCCCTGTGCCGCATCCAGCCCGAGCGCATCGATGTCGGTCAGATACACGGTCAGGCCGGCGAATCTCTGGCCGCCGTCGAGGATGCCGAACTCCCGGCCCTGCTTCACCGTGCTGGTGAAGTCGGCGGTGGCGTTGGCCAGTCCGATCACCTTCGCGCCCGATGCCTGCGCCTGCAGCAGGTAGGAGGCGAAGTCGGCCGAATTCAGCGGTGCCCGCACCGAACCGACCACCGTGCCGCCGGACTGCTTCACGATCTCTCCGGCCTGCTTCTCCATGTCGTGGCCGAAGGCGTAGTCGGAGGTGATGAAGAACCAGGAGGTTCCCCCCTGCTTGACGACCGCCCGCGCCGTGGCGTTGGCCAGCGCGTAATTGTCGAACGCCCAATGCACATGGTTGGGCGAGCAGGAATCGCCGGTCAGCCGGTTGGTGTTGGAGCCGGACACGATGGCGACCTTGTTCTTGTCACGGGCGATCTCGACCACCGCCAGCGCGACCGAAGAATTGGCGATCTCCGCAACCATGTCGACGCCCTGGACGTCGTACCATTGCCGCGCGATGGCGGCGCCGATGTCGGGCTTGTTCTGGTTGTCGGCGGCGATCACCTCGATCGGCGTGTCGCCGATGCGGCCGCCGAAATCCTCGACCGCCATGCGGGCGGCCGTCACCGATCCCTGGCCCATGATGTCGGCATAGAGGCCGGACTGATCGTTGAGGACGCCGATGCGGACGACGTTGCCGGTAAAGGCGGCCGATGCGGTTCCGCTGGCCGGTGGACCCAGGGTCAGGCCCAGGGCCAAGCCCAGCGCCAGTGCCGGAGCGCGCGTGTTCATGATGTCCCTCCCACGGATTGCTTGTTTTTTGATGGCGGTGGGCGTGAGGCCGGACGGTTCCGCCGGCCCGGTCGAACCGGGTCGGATCAGGAACGCACGCCACCTGATCGCACACCACTCAACAACCGCCGCATATTGACAGTATGCGTATAATCAGTGTACATCACGATTGCGTGCTGTCAATAATCAGCTGTGCGGCGTTTCCTGCCGCTCCATCGGCCCGGCCGGAATGGGGACCGGCTCGGGAGCCGGACAGGGAGCCCCGACCGGTGGGTCCGGCTTCCGGCCCGCAGCCGCAGGCCCAACGCCTCCGCACCACCCCCGCAAACTTGGGATCAGGGACCATGTCGCCAGAACAGAACTATCCGGCGGTTCGCTTCGTCGTCCAATACGGCTTTTGGCTGGCCGTCGTCGCTGGGCTGGCCCCGCTCTTCGTGGCGGCGGTGGCTCTGCTGTCCGGCTGGGGCGGTGGCGCCGCGCTGGTCCTGGCGCTGAGCGCTCCGCTGCTGTTCCTGGTGATGAAGGCGTTCGCGGAGCTGGTCGCCATCATCTCCGACATGCTGCTGCCGAAGTAAGCGCCGGGCGGCAGGATCACACGCAACCGACGGGCAAAACGCCCGCGACGCACATTCCGGGAGGGAAGAGACCGCATGAAAACCGATCTGGTCGTCATCGGCGCCGGCATTGCCGGGCTGGTCACCGCGAACCGCGCCGCCGAGCTCGGACTGGGCGTCGTCGTCTTGGAAAAGGGCAGCGACGACCGCTACCTTTGCAACTCCCGCTACACGGGCGGCGCTTTCCACATCGGCATGCGCAGCCTGAACCGCCCGGTGGAGGAGGTGAAGGACACCATCCGCAGCGAAACGGACGGCTTCGTCGACGAAGCCCTGGTGACGATGCTGGCGACCGAGGCGCCGCGCGCCGTCGACTGGCTGCGCCGCCAGGGGATACGCTTCATGAAGGCGGGCCCGCGCGACTGGCAGGATACCGTGCTGGCCCCACCGGCCCTGCCGCAGCCGGGATTGAACTGGGAGGGGCGGGGCGGCGACACTCTGCTTCGCACGTTGGGCGGCGCGTTGGAGAAGCGCGGCGGCAGCATCCACCGCGGGGTGCGCGCCCGCGACCTGATGATGGAGGGGGGCCGCTGCGTCGGGCTGCGGGCCGAACGCAACGGCGAGACGCTGACGGTCGAGGCCCGGGCCGTGGTCATCGCCGACGGCGGCTTCCAGGGCGACCCGGACCTCGTGCGCGCCCATGTCTCGCCGGTTCCCGAGGCGGTGCGCCAGCGCGGCGCCGGCACCGGCGGCGGCGACGGGTTGCGGATGGCCGCCGCTGCCGGGGCCGCGCTGCGCGGCACGCCCTATGTCTACGGCCACATCCTGTGCCAGGACGCGTTGACCAACGACAAGCTGTGGCCCTATCCGTGGCTCGACGAACTCGTCATGGCCGGGCTGGTGGTGGACAGGACCGGGGCCCGGTTCGTCGACGAAGGCCGCGGCGGCGTCTATGTCACCAACCGGATCGCCAAGCTCGACGACCCGTTGGGGGCGACGGTGATCTTCGACCGCCCGATCTGGGACGGGCCGGGGACCGAATCGATCATCCCGGCCAACCCGCATCTGCCCCGCGTCGGCGGAACCATCATCGAGGCCGACACGCTGGAGGGGCTGGCGGAAAAGCTCGACATCCCGGCCGACCGGCTGGTGGCGACGGTCGCTGCCCATAACGCGGCGGTGGATGGCGGCGACACCGCTGGCCTGACGCCGCCGCGCAGCACCAGCCGCGCGCGTCCTTTCCCGATCCGCAAGGCGCCGTTCCAGGCGATCCGCCTGGTTGCCGGCATGACCTACACCATGGGCGGCATCGCCATCGACGACCACAGCCGGGTCAGGCGCGAGGACGGCACGCCGATCGGCGGCCTGTTCGCCGCCGGGGCGACGACCGGCGGGCTGGAGGGCGGCGACGCCATCGGCTATGTCGGCGGCCTGACCAAATCATCGGTCACCGGGCTGCGCGCGGCCGAGGCCGCCGCCGCCGAGCTAGGGCATAATGGGCTTGACGGGAGCGGGGTGGGGCGGTGAGGCCGGAGATGGAGAGGCCGCCCACCGGCGAAACCCCGGCCGCGTTGCCGCGGCTGTGCCGGCCGGTCGCCCTGCGCGGGACGACGCTGCGCAACCCCATCGTCATCTCGCCGATGTGCCAGTATTCGGCGGTGGACGGCGAGGCCGGCGACTGGCACCGGGTGCATCTCGGCCGCTTCGCCATGGGCGGCGCCGGCATGGTGATGGTCGAGGCGACGGCGGTGACCGAGCAGGGGCGGATCACGCCCGGCGATCTCGGCCTGTGGGACGACCGGCAGATTCCCGGTCTGCGCGGCATCGCCGGAACGCTGAAGGCGCTCGGCGCGGTTCCCGGCATCCAACTCGGCCATGCCGGGCGCAAGGCGGCCACCCAGCGGCCCTGGCAGGGGCATGGCCCGCTCGCCGCCGCCGACGCAGCGCGCGGGGAACCGCCCTGGCCGGTGATCGGTCCGAGTCCGCTGCCCGTCGCCGATGGCTGGCCGGTGCCGGCGGAGCTGGACCGCGCCGGTCTCGGCGCTCTCGTCGAGGCTTGGCGGACCGCGGCGGCGCGGGCGCTGGAGGCGGGGTTCGAGGCGGTGGAGCTGCATTGCGCCCACGGCTACCTGCTGCATCAGTTCCTCTCGCCGCTCAGCAACCGGCGGACCGACGGCTATGGCGGCGATCCGGCAGGGCGCTGCCGCTTCCCGCTGGAGGTGGCGATGGCGGTGCGGGCGGTCTGGCCGTCCGACCGGCCGATGTTCGTCCGCATCTCGGCGACCGACTGGATCGAGGGCGGCTGGACGATCGAGGACAGCGTGGCCTTCAGCCGCGACCTGCGGGACCTCGGGATCGACGTGATCGACTGCTCCTCCGGCGGCATGACCGGGGTTTCGGCCACCGCGGCGGCGGTGCCGCGCCATCCCGGCTTCCAGGTGCCGTTCGCCGGGCGGATTCGGCGTGAGGCCGGGATCGCGACCATGGCGGTCGGCCTGATCCTCGACGGCCGGCAGGCGGAAGCGATCCTGCGCGATGGGGAGGCCGACCTCGTCGCCATCGGGCGGGAGGCGTTGGCCGATCCCAACTGGCCGCTGCACGCCCGGCAGCAGCTGTGCGACGGACGCTTCGATGGCTGGCCGGAACAGTCCGGCTGGTGGCTGGCCCGCCGGGCGCGGACGCTCGACCGCAAGCAGGACTGACGCCAGCGGAACTGACGACGCCGGTATCAGACAACGACAGGCGGCGGACCGGCGTGCTCCTCGTGGCGCGGCGCCGGAGGCCTGCCCACTGGAAAAAGGGACCGAAATGAACGCGGATGTTGTTCGCGAAGAGACGGACATCGTGGTGGTGGGCGGCGGCGGCTCCGGCCTGACCGCCGCCATCTTCGCCCGCCGGGAAGGCGCGCAGGTCATTCTGCTGGAGAAGCACACGGAGCTGCGCGGCAGCACCGGCCTGTCGATCGGGTCGATCACCGCCACCGGCACCCCCCATCAGCGCCAGGCGGGCATCGTCGACGATCCGCAGGCCCATTTCGAGGATATGGGGAAATTCGCCGTCAAGCTCGCCGGCGAGCGGGCGGCGGCGGCCGACAACGAGGAACTGCGGCGCATCCTGGTGGAGAATGTTCCGGCCAGCGTGGAATGGCTGATGTCGCTGGGGGTGACCTTCTACGGTCCGATGCCGGAACCGCCGCACCGGCAGCCGCGCATGCACAACGTGCTGCCCAACTCACGGGCCTACATCTATTTCGTGGCGCGCGAGGCGCGCCGCGTCGGCGTCGACGCGCGGGTCAACGCGACGGTGGAGCGGCTGCTGGTGGAGGATGGCCGCGTGGTCGGCGTGGCGGCCCGGATCGACGGGCGGCCGCACGAATTGCGCGCCCGCCGCGCGGTCGTTCTGGCGACCGGCGATTACTCGTCCAGCCCGGACTGGAAGCGGCGCTTCAACCCGGCGGTCGCCGAGGTGGACGGCGTGAACACGACGAATGTCGGCGACGGACACCGGTTCGGCGAGGAACTCGGCGCCGAGGTGAAGTTCGGGGAGGTCGTCTACGGCCCGAACCTGCGCTTCATGCCGCCGGCCAAGCCCAGCGCCCTCCTGCGGCTGCCGCCGCACCGGCTGCTGACCGGCGCCATGCGTCTGGCCCTGGAAAGGCTGCCGACCTGGAGCCTGCGCCCCTTCATCCTGTCCTTCGTGACCACCTATCTCAGCCCTGAGCCCTCGCTGTTCCGCGAGGGGGCGATCCTGGTCAACAAACGCGGCGAGCGCTTCACCGACGAACTGGACCGCCCGAATTACGCCCTGGCCGAACAGCCCGACAAGGTGGGCTATATCGTCTTCGACGACGAGGTGGCGCGCCGGTTCGGCAAATGGCCGCACTTCATTTCGACCGCCCCCGGCGTCGCCTACGCCTACCTCCAGGACTACAAGCGGACACGGCCGGACCTCTACCATCGCGGCCGGTCGATCGAGGAGCTGGCGGCTTCCATGGGGGTGCCCGCTGCGGCACTCGGCAAGGCGGTCCGCGCGCACAATGCCGCTCCCGGCGAGCGGCCTCCCATCGGCAAGGGGCCGTTCCATGCGCTGGGACCGGTCAAAAGCTGGATCATCCTGACCGACGGCGGCCTGACGGTGAACCGCCGCCATCAGGTGACGCGCGGTGATGGGCAGGCGATTCCGGGCCTCTACGCCGTCGGGTCGGTCGGGCAGGGCGGTCTGCTGCTGGAAGGGCACGGCCATCATCTGGCCTGGGCCTTCACGTCGGGCAGACTCGCCGGCATTCATGCAGCGCGCAATGATTCCGGGATCACGACGCGGCGGTGATTTCACCCTGCACGTTGTGCGGGCGGTCCGGTTGCCGAAGGTGCCGGCACGCGTCCATTGAGTGCGCCGGGTCGGTGCCGAACCGGATGCCGTCGTCAATGGACGTGGTGATCCCGATCATGTCGGGGCGGCACCGTCCACCGCGAACATAAACGCCCAGGATGGTCCGACGACTTTGCCCGATCCATCCTCGGCCAAACGCGATGACCCTGCGGCTTGCTGGCAACCGGTGATGAGACCTGTGTGCGGCTGGGAGTTGCCGGCGGAAAATCCAGGAGTTGAGCGCCAACGACCTGATTTGTCGGCAGCCGTGGGCGCTGAAGACAGCGCCAAGCGCGCCGCAGACACACTCCTCCCCTGATCATGCCGGAGCGGGCTTCAGGATGGTCGCCGCCCGGTGCAGGTTGTAGGCGATGCCCTCACCATCGGCGGCGACATGCGCCTTGAAGCCATGGACCGGCGCCTTGGACGGGTGCCCCACCCACTTGGCTTCGGGATCGCAGACGCTCGTTGAGGCGACGACCGTGGCGTCAATGAGTGTGCCGGTCCGGACAACGACGCCACGCGCGGCAGGCTGGTCGCCGACCGCGTCGAGGAGAACGCGGTCCAGGCCACGCTTCACCAACTCACGGCGGAACCGGACGCGCGCCGGGGCCGGCCTCGGTCTCAATCTCGTCAGCCGCATCATGGAGGCCCATGCCGGGCGCATCGAGGTCGACAGCCGCGACGGCGCCGGAACCGCGTTCACCGTGTGGCTGCCCCAGGTTGCCTCACCGCCGAAAGGGCTCCTTCAGGACTCGCTCCAGCCGCTCCGAACCGAGACGGTGGGCTGACGCGGCAGCCGCTTCCGTTGCGGCGCATCCGCTACCGGACCTCCGGCTCTTTGCTGAGAAGGCCCTTGGCGAGAAGCTGGAGGTACATCTGGACGGCCTCTTCCGGCAGATTGACGACACCGTTCTCATCGGTGTAGCGCAAGGCGAGATAGCCCCGCGTGGCGATCAGCATGTAAACCAGCGGCTCCAGCGCCTCGTCGCCGAGGTTGGCGATCTCGCCGTTCTTGCGGGCGTTGCGCAGGAAGCGCATGTAGCCGCCGGTGATGTTGTGGAAGTGCTGGCGGTGGGCCTTGGGTGCGAAAATCTCCGCCTCGTTGAGGATGCGCAGGAAGTAGGGCATGCGCTTGAGGAAGGAGAAGAAGGCGCGGAACGACTGTTCCTCCTTTTCCAGAAAGGTTTTGGCGCCGCTGGCCTGCTGGCGGATGTGGGCCAGCATCTTGGCGCCTAGCACCGGAAGCAGCTCGTCGAAGATTTCCTGCCGCGAGGCGAAGTAGTTGTAGAAGGTGCCCTGCGCCAGGTTCGCCCGCTGGGTAATGCGGGTGATCGACGCGTCGATGTAGCCATATTCCCCCACCACCTCGGCAGCGGCCTGGAACAGGGCGTCGCGGACTTCCTCCGACCGCTGCACCCGCGTCTTCTTTCCCGCCGTTCGCCCCATCGCCGCCATCGCCTGAAATCTCCCTCTGCGTCCCGGATTTAGCCGTTCCCCACGCCTTTGACGAGAGAAACCGACGCCTGATGCGGGTGATCGGGAAGCCGCCCGAACGCCTCCAGCGCGTCGTCGATTGCCGCGCCGGGCAGGGCGCGGGCGAAACGCTCGATCCGGTCATAGGCGTCGGCGGGCACCCCGGTTTCGTCGCCGATGCGGCGGACCAGCGCACTCACCGCCTCCCAGGGCAGGGAGAAGTCGTCGGTCGTCATGTCCTGGCGGCGGGTCAGCGCCGTGCCGTCCTCCAACACCACCTCGATGGCGCAGCACAGCCGCCGCACGCCCTCGTCGGGGACGAGGGCGACCCGTTCGACCAGGGCGTTGACCGCGCCGTCGTCGTAGCGGGTCATCGTCTCCATGGTCGGCACGCCGCGCAGCAGGGTCAGCGCGATGCAGAAGGGGATGCTCATCAGTGTGCCGGAGATGCTGGCGAAGGGTCCCTTCGAATCCATGCCGGCGTAGCCGGTCTCGAACGGGTTCATGCGCACGGTCACCGAGCGAATGGCCCGCCCCGCCACCTCCTCGCGCAGGGCGAGCGCCGCGGTGACCGGGGTCTGGTTGAAGGCGCAGACCGGGTAGGGCTTGAAGGTGACGCGGTGAATCGACCAGTCATGGCCCAGCCGCGCCGCCAATTCCACGGGGTCGCAGCCGGTGCGGGCGAAGGCGCGGACGAAGCCGGTCCGTCCCTCGAAGGCACAGGGCGCTGAGACGGAGCCCGCCGCCGCCAGCCGCACCGCCGTCAACCCGTTCACCGCGGCGACGCCGACCTGATAGCGCCACTCGTCGGTGCCGTCGTCGAAGGATTGCAGGATGCCGCCGGTGAAGGACGCGGCGTTGGCGAGCGCCGCCGCGATGCGCTCCTCCGGCAGGCCGAGAAGGTGCGCCGCCCCGGCGGCGGCGGCCACTGTGCCGTAGAGCGGCGAGGCGCGCAGGCCGGCGGGCGTGGTCAGCGGCGAGAAGGCGTTCTCCAGCAGCCCGCCCGCCTCGTAGCCGGCGACCAAGGCCGGCAGCAGCCGTTCCACCGGGCCGTCTCCGGCCTCGACCAGCGCGGTCAGCAGCGGGATCAGCACGGCGCCGATGTGGGCGGCGCCGCAGGTGTCCTCCTGCGCCCGGCCATGGAACAGGGCGGAGCCGGCGAGCGCGGCGCCGGGGATGCTGGTCCGCCGCCCATCCCCTAGCATGGTGACGCCGCCGGAATGTTCCCCATGCAGGGCCAGCGCCGCCGCCCGCGCCACCGGGGCGTAGGGGGTGCCGTGGCCGCCGAGGGCGATTCCGTAGCCGTTCAGCAGGCAGACCCGCGCCTTCTCCACCACGTCGGGCGGCAGGCTGTCCAGGGTCAGGCCGGCGACGAAGCGGGCGATGGCCGTCGCCAGGGTGTCGGGAGCGGTCAGGTCGGGAGCGGTCACGGGGTGTCCTCCGAATGGGCGGGGGCCAGTTCGTCGCGCAGCACGCGCTTCAGCACCTTGCCGGACGGGTTGCGCGGCAGCGCCTCACGCAGCAGCAGGCGCTTGGGAATCTTGAAACCGGCAAGGTGCCGGCGGCAGTGCTGCTCCAGCGTCTCGGCGTCGAGGCTCTCGCCCTCCTTCAGCACCACGACCGCCGCCGGCACCTCGCCCCAGCGCTCGTCGGGGACGGCGATGACGGCGACCTCGACGACCTGGGGCAGCAGGAAGACGACCCGTTCGATCTCCGAGGAGGCGATGTTCTCGCCGCCGCTGATGATCATGTCCTTCTTGCGGTCGGTCAGGAACAGGAAGCCGTCGGCGTCGAGATAGCCGACGTCGCCGGTGCGGAACCAGTCGCCGTAGAAGCTGCGCGCCGTTTTCTCCGGGTCCTTCCAGTAGCCCTTCGTGACTTTCGGGCCGCGCAGGCAGATCTCGCCGATGTCCCCGGCGGGCAGGGAGGTGCCGGCATCGTCGCGGATGTCGATCTCCACATGGGCGAGCGCCCGACCCGTCGAGCCGATCTTCTCGATCTCGCGCCCGGCCTCCATCAGCGTGTCGCCCGAACAGCTCTCCGTCAGGCCGTAGCCGTCGATGTAGCGGGCGTTGGCGAACAGGCCGGTGAAGTCGCGGATGCGCTGCTCCGGCGTGCGCTCGCCGCCGCCGATCGCCCATTTCAGGCTGGAGACGTCGTAGCGCCCGCGTTCCGGATGGGACAGGATGCGCCCGACCATCACCGGGGCGAACCAGGCGCCGGTCAGTTGCTCGCGCTCGATGGCGGCGAGGGCGGTGTCCGGGTCGAAGTCGCGCAGCAGGCAGATCGTTCCGCCCAGCCACAGCACCGCGAGGCCCGGCAGGTCGAAGGCGCCGACATGGTACAGCGGCCCGACCGCCAGCAGCCGGTCCTCCGCCGTCAGCCCGAGCGCGGTCACATGGTCCATGCATTTCCAATAGAAGTTCTCATAGGAATGCATGACCCCCTTGGGGTGGTCGGTGGTGCCCGATGTGTACATCAGCCGGAACAGGTCCTGCGAGCCGCGCACCCGCATCGGCGGCACCGGCCCCTCGCTCCCCGCCAGCGCCCGTCCGTCCGCCTGCGCCGCCGCGTCCACCAGAACGGCGCGCGGGTCGCCCTCCACCGCCGCGGCCAGCTCGGTGTCGGCGAAGACCAGCACCGCCCCGGCGTTGCCGGTGATGAAGGAGACCTCGGGAGCGGCTAGCCGGTAGTTGATCGGCAGAAACACCGCGCCGAGGTGGCTGGCGGCGAAGGCGATCTCCAGGAAGGCGGCGCTGTTCTTCATCACCACCGCCACCACGTCGCCCTCGCGCACGCCGCGCCGGTGGAGGAAGGCGGCCATGCGCCCGATGCGGTCGAGGAAGTCGGCGTAGCTGATGCGCTGGTCGCCATAGACCAGCGCCAGCCGGTCCGGCGTGCGCAGCGCGTGGAACCGGATGAAGGCGCTCAGATTGACCACGGGTGTCCCCTCCCTCGGGATGTGCGGCCGGCTTATCTGCCGGCTTCGCTCAGTAGGATTTCGGCATGCCGAGATCGTGCATGGCGATGAAGTTCAACACCATCTCTTCCGACACCGGGGCGAAGCGGAACAGCCTTGCGTCGCGCCACAGCCGCTCGACATGGTATTCCTTGGCGTAGCCCATCCCGCCCATCGCCTGCATCGACCGTTCGATGGCGTGGGACGCCGCCTGCGCCGCGATCAGCTTGGCGATGTTGGCCTCGCTGCCGTAGGGCAGGCCCGTGTCGCACAGGGACGCCGCCTTCAGGTTCATCAGCCGGGCGCATTGCAGCTCGGCGTGGGCCTGGGCGAGCGGGAACTGGACGCCCTGGTAGGCGGCCACCGGCTTGTCGCCGAAGACCTTGCGGTCCTTGGCGTAATCCACCGCCAGCCGGATGGCGAGGCTGCCGGCGCCGACCAGTCCGGCGGTGGTGACGATGCGCTCGGTGTTCAGCACGTCGAGAAGCTGGTGCCAGCCGCCGTCGAGCGTGCCGATCAACTCGTCCGGCTCGATCCGCACGTCGTCGAAATAGACGGTGCTGGAGGCCAGTGTGTTGGTGCCGACCTTCTCGATCGGCTGGTGGCTGAGCCCTTCGCGGTCGACGTCGATCAGGAACAGGCTGATGCCGGCGGTGCGGCGGCCGGCCTCCTCCAGCCGGGTGGTGCGGGCGACCACCAGCATCTTCTGCGCGTCGGGCACGCCGGTGATCCAAATCTTCTGGCCCTTCAGCCGCCAGCCCTGGCCGTCGGCGTGGGCGAAGGTGCGGATCTCCAGGCTGTTGGAGCCGGCGTTCGGCTCGGTCAGCGCCATGCAGAAATTCAGCTTGCCCTGGATCAGGGCGGGCAGCATGGCGTCCTTCTGCGCCTTGGTGCCGAACTTCGCCAGCGCCACGCCGCCGAAGATCGGGTTGATCATGAAGAGCTGGGCCAGAGTCGCGCCGCCGCCGGCCGCCGACAGCGCCTCCACCACCAGCGCCATGTCGAGCATGCCGAGGCCGGAGCCGCCATACTCCTCCGGCAGGGAGACACCGCCGAGGCCGGATTCGCAGATGCCGGCCCAGGCTTCGGTCGGGAAACTCTTCTTCGCGTCCTGCTCGCGCCAATAATCGGGACCGAACTCGGCGCCGACGCGCGACGCCGTCTCGATCATCAGGCGCTGTTCTTCGGAAAGCTGAAAGTCCATGGGGAATCGTTCCTTGGGTCAGGCGGCTTTGGTTCAGGGTGCGCGAAGCAGGCGCAACGGCCGCTCCAGCCCGGCGATGATGCGGTTGAGGAAGGCCAGGGCGGTCACGCCGTCGAACAGCCGGTGGTCCGCCGACAGGACGAGGCCGAGTTCGCGCTTCAGCACCGGTGCGCCCGCCTCGTCGGGACGGAAGACGGAGCGGACGCTGCCGACGCCGAGGATGCTCGACTGGCCGGGATTGATGATCGAGGTCATGTAGGTGACGTTGTGCATGCCGGCGTTCGACACGGTGACGGCGCCGCCCTGGAAGTCCTCCTCGGTCAGGCGGCCGTCGCGGGCGCGGCGGGTCAGGGACGCGGCCTCCGCCGCCAGCCGGTCGAGCGGCAGGCCGGCCGCCCCGCGCAGCACCGGGGCGACCAGCCCGCGCGGGGTATCCACCGCCATGCCGACGTCGCCCCGGCCAAGGGCGAGGATCGCGCCGCCGGGAGGCTCGTCATCCCACACCCGGTCCATCTCCGGCATGGCGGCGAGCGCCCGCCCGACCGCGGCCAGCACCAGATGGGTCATCGAAATCCGCGGGAGCCCGGATTCGGTGTCGGCGTTCAGCCGGTCGCGCAGGGCCGCGAGCTCCGTCACCTCGGCCTCGGCGGCGAGGTAGAAGTGCGGCACGTCGCGCTTGGCGGCGGTCAGGCGGCGGGCGGCGGTCGCCTGCAGGGTGGTGGGCTTCGACCGTTCCCCGGCGGAAGCCTCGACCTTTGGCACCTGGGGTGCAGGCTGAGGCGCTGGCCGCGTTTGAGCCGCCGCCTCGACATCGGCCACCTTGATGCGGCCACGCGGGCCGCTGCCGGTCACCATCCCGAGATCGACGCCCAAACCCTCGGCGCGGCGGCGGGCAAGCGGCGTCGACAGGATGCGCTCCCCGTTGGCGCGGACCGGGGCGGGCAGGGGGCGGGTGTTGGCAGCGACGGGTGTCGGGGCGGCCTTCGCGGCGGGGGCCTCCGCCGGTTCCGGAGCGGGGGCGGCGCCCGCGCCATCGGCGGACCAGCGGGCGATCGGGGTGCCGACGGCCACCGTCTCGCCGGCCGGGATGGTCGTCTCGATCAGCACGCCGTCGCTGTCGGCCTCGACCTCCGAGGCGATCTTGTCGGTTTCGACGACGAGCAGCACGTCGCCACTGCGGAAGGGCTGGCCGGGAGACACCCGCCATTCGGCGAGCACCCCCTCGGTCATTGTCAGCCCCAGCTTGGGCATCACCAGTTCGCGGACCATGGTCATTGCCCCGTGAAGGCGGCCTTGCGCTTCTCCAGGAAGGCGCGGCAGCCCTCGTGCGCGTCCTGGCTGTCGAGCACCAGCCCGATCATCGCCTGCTCGTAGGCCAGCGAGGCGCCGAGCGGCATCTCCGCGCCATGGCGCAGCGTGCGCTTGGTCAGCTTCAGGATCAGCGGCGACTTGGCGGCGATCTTGTGGGCGGTGGCCATCGCCTCGGCCATCAGGTCGGCCTTGGGCACGGCGCGGTTGACCAGCCCCCAGGCGACGGCCTCCGCGGCGGTGAACTGGTCGCCGGTGAAGACCAGCTCGCGCGCCCGGCAGGCGGGAATCTGGCGCAGGATGCGCTGGGTGCCGCCGGCGCCGGGGAACAGGCCGAGGTTGATTTCCGGCAGGCCGAACTTCGCGCTGTCGGCGGCGATGCGGATGTCGAGCGACAGCACCAGTTCGGTCCCGCCGCCGAGCGCCCAGCCGTTGACGGCGGCGATGGTCGGCTTGTCGCAGGTTTCGAAGCGGCGGAACACCCGGTGCACGACCTCCGCGAAGTCGAGATAGTGGGCGAGGCCCTGGCGGCTGTCGAGGTCGGCGATGTCGCCGCCGGCCACGAAGGCGCGCTCGCCGGCTCCGGTGACGACGATGACGTGCACGCCGTCGTCGGTCTCCAGCTCGCCCAGTGCCCGCTCCAGCTCCAGCAGGGTCGGCACGTCGAGGGCGTTGAGAGTCGCCGGGCGGTTGATGGTGATCAGGCCCACGGCGCCGTCGCGGCTGGTGAGGATGGGGCTTTCTTCCGTCATGGTGTTTGTCCTCCCGTGGGGCGTTCAGGCGAGCGTGCTCTTGACCGCCGCGACGATCCGGTCGGCGTCGGGCAGATAGGCCGCTTCGAGGGTCTTGGCGAAGGCGATGGGCATGAAGGGCGCGCCGACCCGCAGCACCGGGGCGTCGAGGTCATCGAAGGCGTCCGCGGCGATGCGCGCGGCGATCTCCGCCCCGACGCCGAAGGCCTGCACCGCCTCGTGCGCGATCACCACCCGGTGGGTCTTGGCGACGGAGGCGAAGACGGCCTCCTCGTCCCAGGGCTGAATCCAGCGCAGATCGACGATTTCCGCTTCGATGCCCTCGGCGGCCAGCCGGTCGGCGGCGGCGCGGGCGGCGTAGAGGGTGGCGCCGTAGGTGACGATGGTGGCATCGCGGCCCGCCCGGTCGATTCGCGCCTTGCCGACCTCGCGCGGGGCGTTCACGTCGATGTCGCCCTGGAGCGCGTAGAGCGCCTTGTTCTCGACGACGACCACCGGGTCCGGCGCCTCGATGGCCGCGCGCAGCAGGCTGTAGGCGTCGGCGACGGTGGCCGGGCAGACGACGCGCAGGCCGGGGATGTGGGCGAACCACGCCTCCAGGCACTGCGAATGCTGCGGCCCGGCGTTGAGGCCGCCGCCGTGCGGCGTGCGCAGCACCATCGGCACGCTGCATTGTCCGCCGAACATGAAGCGGGCCTTGGCGGCCTGATTGACCACGGCGTCCATGGCGAGCGTCACGAAATCCATGAACATGATTTCGACCACCGGCTTCATGCCGGTCAGTGCGGCGCCGACGGCGGCGCCGACCAGGGAGGCTTCGGAGATCGGGGTGTCGCGCACCCGCTCCGGCCCGTGGGTATCGAGCAGGCCGCGGGTCGCCTTGAACGGCCCCCCGGCGGCGGCCACGTCCTCGCCCATCAGCATCACGGCGGGGTCGGCGGCCATCGCGTCGTTGAGGGCCTGGGCGACGGCGTTCACATAGCGCAAAGGCTTCGGCATCGGCGGTCAGGCCCCGGCGGTGAGGGTGGCGGTCGGCGTGTAGACGTCGCGGAAGGCGGCGTCCACGTCGGGCAGGGCGTCGGCGCGGGCAGCCTCCAGCGCCTCCCGGATCTCGGCGTCCACCGAGTCGACCAGGGCGGTGAGCGCCGATTCCTCGACCCCGGCGGCGAGCAGCGCCTCGGCGGAGCGGCGGAGTGGGTCGTTCTGCGGCAGGCTGGCGATTTCGTCGGCGTTGCGGTAGCGCTGCGGGTCGCCCTCGAAATGGCCGTGCCAGCGGGTGGTCAGGCATTCCAGGATGCGCGGGCCGCCGTTGCGGGCGGCCTCCACCACCTCCGCGGCGGCCTCGGCCACGGCGGCGACGTCGTTTCCGTCCACCCGGCGGTGCGGCACGCCGAAGGCCGCGCCCAGCTTGTCGAGAGTCGCGGCGAACTGGGTGGAGGTTGGCGAGAATTCCGACCAGCCGTTGTTCTCGCAGACGAAGACCATCGGCAGCTTCCACAGCGCCGCCATGTTCAGGCACTCGTGCAGGGCGCCCTCGGCCATGGCGCCGTCGCCGAAGAAGGCGACCGCCACCCCGCCGGTGCGCCGCGTCTGGTGGGCGAGCGCGCTTCCGGTGGCGAGCGGCAGCCCGGCCCCGACAATGCCGTTGGCCCCCAGCACGCCGAGCGACAGGTCGGCGACGTGCATCGAGCCGCCGCGCCCGCCGCAGATGCCGCCGGCCCGCCCCATGATCTCCTTGAAGAAGAGGTCGAGCCTCACGCCGCGGGCCAGCACATGGCCGTGGCCGCGGTGGGTGGTGGCGAAGCTGTCCTGCGGCCCCAGGGCGCCGACGACCCCGGCGGCGACCGCCTCCTGCCCGACGCTGAGATGGATGAAGCCGGGGATCTCGCCGTCGGCGAACAACCGGGACAGGGTGGTTTCGGTCGCCCGGATCGTCTGCATGGTGCGGTGGAGCGCCAGCCGCCGGTCGGTTGGGATTGGGTTGGCCGGAATCGGATCTGCCTGAGCGGCGGATGACGGCATGGATGCCTCCCTTCGCGTTTCTTCCGCGCCCCGCCGGTGTGTGTGGGAAAGCGCGGTGCGGAGTCGATGCTCCGTTGGTCGACCAAACAATGAATGATGATTCATGTTTCAGTCAAGCGGTCTGTTTGCCCCCACGCCGGCTCCCTCCTGCTGGGTGGAGCTATCACAAGCTCCCTCTCCCCTCTGGGGAGAGGGTTAGGGTGAGGGGGATGCGCTTTTGCCGGACATATCGCCATGCGCATGCGCTTTTGCCGGACATATCGCCATGCGCAACCCCCTCACCGGCCCTTCGGGCCACCCTCTCCCCAGAGGGGAGAGGGCTATGAGGGTCAGATGCGATTACTTGGCGGGGAGGTTTGGTGCGGGTTCTGTCTTAAGCGCATCCCACTCAAATACACCGTTGCGCTGACAGTTGGCGCGCGTTACATTCTCGATGAAAAATGACTCATGGTTCATTCAAAAAGGCTGGGTCGCAGGCCCCGCCGTATAAGGGAGGGAAAAGCGCCATGCACCGTCGTTCCGTCATTCGCTTGCTCGGGGCCGCCGTCACGCTGACCTCGGCGCTCGCCCTGTCCGCCGGGTCCGCCGTCGCGCAGGACGCCATCAAGATCGGCATGACCTCGGCCCTCACCGGCCCTTACAACGAGTATGGCGAGGGTGGGCGGCGCGGCGTCGAACTCGCCATCGAGAAGTGGAACGCCAAGGGCGGCATCAACGGGAAGAAGGTCGAGCTGGCGATGCTGCTCGACGACCAGCTCGTGCCCGACCGTGCGGTGCAGAACATGCGGCGGCTGCTCGACAACAAGGAGCTGGTCGCCATCATCGGCCCGGCGGGCAGCGGCCCGACGCTGGCGGTGATCGAGATGGCCGCCGCCGACGGGCGCCCCTACATGAACCCGGTGGCGCAGACCCCGACCGTCACCTACCCGGACGGCGGCAAGCCGCGCCCGAACGTCTTTTCCTTCGCGCTTCAGAACGACGTCGAATCGATGGTGCTCGGCCGCTACGTCGCCACCCAGTTCAAGAAGCCGGGGCTGGTGCACGAGAGCACGGCCTACGGCGTGTCCGGCGCCGACATGATCGCCAAGGAGCTGAAGGCGGCGGGCGGTGCGGCTGTGGCGACGGAGACCTACAACCAGCGCGCCCAGGACGTGACGGCGCAGATCGCCCGCCTCCAGCGGGCCGGAGCCGACGTGGTGGTCTGCGTCGGGCTGGGCGCCGATCTGGCGGTGATCCGCCGCACCATGGCGCGGCTGAACTTCAACGTGCCGCTGGTCGCTTCCAACGGCGCCCTGTCGATCCCCTACCAGGAGGCCGCCGGGGATCTGGTGACCGGCACGCGCGGCTCCATGGTCTACGTCTTCGGCGAGGAGACGCTGAACCCCGCGGCCCAAGGCTTTGCCGACGCCTACAAGGCCAAGTACGGCACCGACCGCTGGTGGGGCAACGACCCGCAGCGCCCGCAGATCTTCATGTCGCTGTCGGTCAGCAACGCCTACGACGCCGCCGACGTGCTGTTCGAGGGCATCAAGCGCGCCAACTCCACCGATCCCAAGGCCATCGCGACGGCCATCGAGGGCATCCAGGGCCTGCGCGGCGTGAACGCGACCTATTCCTTCTCCGCCACCAAGCACCACGCCATCGCGCCGGAGGATGTGGCGATCTTCGAGTACGTGAAGACCGGCGACAAGATCGGGCTGACGATCGTCAAGAACTGATTGGGTTCCCCTCTCTCCTTCTTTCGTCTCCGGAGCGATCCCCCTCTCCCCTCTGGGGAGAGGGTCGGGGTGAGGGGGATCTCTCCTTCTTTCGTCTCCGGAGCGATCCCCCTCTCCCCTCTGGGGAGAGGGTCGGGGTGAGGGGGATGTCGGGGGACGGAAAGCGCAGGCGATGCGGGACCCCCTCACCCTAACCCTCTCCCCAGAGGGGAGAGGGGACTCAAAGGCGGGTGCTGCGACGGGGGAGAGGGAAGAAAAAGGACGACGCCATGCATTTTGTCGGGGGACGGAAAGCGCAGGCGATGCGGGACCCCCTCACCCTAACCCTCTCCCCAGAGGGGAGAGGGGACTCAAAGGCGGGTGCTGCGACGGGGGAGAGGGAAGAAAAAGGACGACGCCATGCATTTCGTGTTGCAACTCGTTTTCGCCGGCGTCTGCGTCGGCGCGGTCTACGCGCTCATCGCCATGGGGCTGTCGCTGACCTTCTGGACCACGCGGACGCTGAATTTCGGCCAGGGCTCGCTGCTGATGACCGCCTCGGTCGCGACGGTGGCGATGCTGGCGGCCGGGATGCCCGCGGCCCTCGCCGTGCCGCTGGGCATCCTGCTGGCCGGCGGGCTGATGGTGGTGGCGGAGCGGATCGCCATCCGGCCGCTGCTGAAATCCGGCGACAGCATGGGCTGGGTGGTGTCCACGCTGGGGCTCGGCATCTTCCTCCAGGGCTTCGTCTCCTCCGTCTTCGGGTCGCAGGCCATCGCCTTCCCGTCGCTGGTCTTCGACAGCCTGGATTCGGTGGACGTCGCCGGGGTCCAGGTGTCGTCGCAGTATCTCGCCGTGCTCGCCCTGTCGCTCTCCCTGATGGTGGCGATGGAGCTGTTCCTGCGCCGCTCCGCCTGGGGCCGCGCGGTGCGGGCGGTGTCGCACGACGCCGACGCGGCGGCGCTGGCCGGCATCCCGGTGCGCCGGGTGATCGTGCTGTCCTTCGTCGCCAGCGGCGTGCTGGCCGGCATCGCCGGGGTGATGGTGGCGCAGATCACCGGCACCGTCGATCCCAGCTTCGGCTTCAACCTGATGGTGCTGGGCTTCGTCGCCGCGGTCTTCGGCGGCATGGGCAACACCGCCGGCGCCCTGGTCGGCGGCATCGCTCTCGGCGTCATCGAGAAGCTGGTCGGCGGCTACGTCTCCACCGCCGCCGAACACGGCATGGCTTTCGCCATTCTGATGGTGATCCTCGCCATCCGCCCGCAGGGCCTGTTCGGCCGCAAGGAATTCACGAAGGTGTAAGGGCCAGCGATGCGGAATCTCCTCTCCTTCCTCACCCGGACCCCGGTGGTCGCGGCCCTGCTGGTGGCGCTGGGCGTCGCGGCGGAGTTCGTCAGCGGCGCCACCGTGCAGATCTGGTCCTTCCTCCTCGTCAACGTCCTGCTGGCCCAGAGCATCAACCTGCTGACCGGTGTCGCCGGCCAGATCTCGCTGGGCCACGCCGGCTTTCTCGGCATCGGCGCCTACGGCTCCGCCCTGCTGATGAAGAACTTCGGCCTTCCGCTGCCGCTGACCCTGCTGGCCGGGGCGGCGATGGGAGCGGTGAGCGGCTGGCTGCTGTCCTTCGCCGCCGGGCGGGTGCGCGAGTTCTACCTCGCCATGATGACGCTCGGCTTCGGCATGATCTTCTACGAGGTGGTGCGCGAGTGGACCTCGGTCACCGGCGGCATGATGGGGCTGAGCGGCGTGCCGTCGCCCGGCCTGCGCACCCTGACCCTGTTCGGCTGGTCCGTCGGCCCGACCGCCTACTTCCAGATCATGCTGGCGGTGGTCGCGGGCGTGGTGTGGCTGCTGCGGAACTTCGTCACCAGCCCCTTCGGCCGCGCCTTCTTCGCCATCCATGTCAGCGAGGTCGCTGCCGGCAGCATCGGGGTGCCGCGCGCCCGTACCAAGCGCAACGCCTACATGCTCAGCGCCGCGCTGGCCGGGCTGGCAGGGGGCTTCTACGCCCATCTCGTCGGCTATCTCGGGCCGGAGACCTTCGGGCTGCACCGCTCGGTGGAGGTGCTGGTGATGGCGGTGGTCGGCGGGCTGGGCACGCTGGCCGGGCCGGTGCTGGGCGCCGTCGTTTTCACCTACCTGCCGGAGAAGCTCCAGATCTTCGCCGAGTACCAGTTCATGGTCTACGGCCTGATCCTGCTGCTGTCCTTCGTCCTGCTGCCGCGCGGGCTGGCTGGGCTGCTGCTGCCGCGCCCGCGCTTCGCCAAGGACGTGGCGCCGCTGCCGGCCGCGCCGCCGGCCGCGCCGAAAACATCGGGAAGCGGGCCGTTGCTGAGCGCGGAGGGGGTGTCCATCAGCTTCCTCGGGCTGCGGGCGCTCGACAACGCGTCGGTCACCGTGGGGACGGGGGAAATCCTCGGCCTCGTCGGGCCGAACGGCTCGGGCAAGAGCACGCTGGTCAACATCATCAGCGGCATCTACCGGCCGGGCGACGGGCGCGTGACCTTCGACGGCGCCGCCATCACCGGCCTGCCCGACCACGCGGTGGCCCGGCGGGGCGCGCTGCGCACCTTCCAGGACCCGCGGCTCGTCCCCGCCTTCACGGTGCGCGAGAACGTGCTGCTCGGCGGGCACCGGCTCTACCGGCAGAACCCGCTGGCGGCGGCGCTGAACCTGCCGGGCGCCCTGCGCGAGGATGCAACGATGCTCGGCCGCGCCGACGCCATCATCGCCATGGCCGGCCTGTCGCATCTGGCCGACACGCCGGTGCGCGACCTGCCCTACGGCGACCAGCGGATGACCGAGCTGTCGCGCGTCATCCTCGCCGACCCGCGCCTCGTCATGCTCGACGAGCCGGCGGCGGGCCTGTCGGAGGTCGAACTGCAACGGCTGGGCGGGCTGGTCCGCCATCTGAAGGAACGGGGTGTCGGCGTGATCCTGATCGAGCACCACATGGATTTCCTCAACGAGCTGGTCGACCGCGTGGTCGTGCTGGACAGCGGTCGGGTCATCTACCAGGGCGGCATGGCCGGCATGTACCGCGACCCGGCGGTGGTCGCCGCTTATCTCGGCACCGAAACCCACCCAGGGGAGGCCGTCCATGCCTGACATCACGGGACTTGAGATCCACGGGCTGGAGGTCCGCTACGGACCGGTGGAGGCGGTGCGCGGCGTCACGCTGCGGGCCGAGCCGGGAACCATCACCGCCATCCTGGGCGCCAACGGGGCCGGCAAATCCTCGCTGATGAAGGCGATCTCCGGCTTGGTCCCGGCGACGGCGGGGCGCATCACGCTGGACGGCGACGACATCACGCGGCTTCCTCCGCACGAGCGGGCGCGCCGCGGCCTGTCGCACGCGCTGGAGGGGCGCCGGCTGTTCCACCGCATGACGGTCGAGGAAAACCTGAAGGTCGCCTGGGATTTCCGCAACCGCGGCGGCAACTTCCGCGCGGTGGCCGACCGCGTCTACGAGCAGTTCCCCATGCTGGCGCCGCGGCGGCAGACCCCGGCGGGCATGCTGTCGGGCGGCCAGCAGCAGATGGTCATCCTGTCGGCGGCGCTGATCCACGAGCCGCGCTACCTGCTGCTCGACGAGCCGTCGCTGGGGTTGGCCCCGGTGATCGTGCAGCAGATCTTCGGCTTCATCGAGTCCGTCTGCCGCGAGCGCGGCACCACCATCCTGCTGTGCGAGCAGGTGGCGGCCATCGCCCTGCGCGTCGCCCATTCCGGCTGCGTGCTGCGGCGCGGGCAGGTGGTGCGCGGCGGTCCGGCGGCGGAGCTGGCCGCCGACCCGGCGCTGTCGGCGGCGTATCTGGGCGGGTGAGGGTGCGGCAGCCGCGTGCCCCCACCCCGACCCTCCCCCGCTGACGCAGGGGAGGGTGCCTTCTGCGAAGCGGCGGCAGTCCCCTGCCCTGCGCAGCGGGGGAGGGTTAGGGTGGGGGCAAGTGTGCCCATGCCGGACCAATCAACGACGGGAGGAAACCACCATGCAATCGGGTGTCTACGAGTTCCTGGCGCAGGACCGCGTCATCTACGGCCGCCCGGCGGCGGAGGCGGTGGCGGAAACCGTCGCCAAGCTGGGAAAACAGCGCGCGCTGATCGTGGCGAGCCGGACGCTGAGCCGAGCCACGGGCGTCGTCGCCGCCATCCGCGACGCGCTGGGTGCGCGTTGCGCCGGGGTCTTCGATTCCTGCGTCGAGCATGTGCCGCGCGCCTCCGTCCTGGCGCTGGCCGAGGAGGTGCGGCGGCTGGAGCCGGACCTGATCGTCACGGTCGGCGGCGGCACGCCCATGGACACGGTGAAGGTCGCCCTGGTCGCCTTGGCCGAGGGCATCACCGACACCGCCGGATTCGACGCCGTGCGCATCCGCGTCGCCGAGGACGGGACCCGCATCGTCCCGGCGGTGAAGGACCCGCCGCTGCGCCAGATCATCGTGCCGACCACTCTGTCGGGCGCCGAATTCTCCAACCTCGGCGGGGCGACCGATCCGGACCGCCAGGTCAAGGACCTCTACACCGGACGGTACATTGGCGGGCAGGTGGTCATTCTCGACCCCGCCGTGACCGTCCACACGCCGGAGCGGCTGTGGCTGTCCACCGGCATCCGCGCCGTCGACCACGCGGTGGAGACGGTCTGTTCCCGCAAGCCCCAGCCCTTCACCGACGCGACCTGCCTGCACGGGCTGGCGATGCTGGCGCGCTCCCTCCCCGCCAACCGGGAGAGGCCGGACGATCTCGACGCGCGGCTGGACAGCCAGCTCGGCGTCTGGCTGGCCTCGACCGGGCTGGGCCGGGTGGAGTGGGGGGCCAGCCATGGCATCGGCCACCAGCTCGGCGCCGTCGCCAACGTGCCGCACGGCCATTGCTCCTGCGTCATGCTGCCCAGCGTGCTGCGCTGGAACCACCCGGTGAACGCCGACCGCCAACGGCTGGTGGCGCAGGCGCTGGGGCGGGAGGACGGCGACGCGGCGGCGGCGGTCGCCGATCTGGTGCGCGCCCTGGGGCAGCCCGACAGTCTGCGGGCGGTCGGCGTGACGCGCGACCACTTCGCCGCCATCGCCGCCGGGGCCATGCAGAACATGATGGTCCGCAGCAACCCGCGCCCGGTCACCAAGGAGGACGACGTCCGGGAGATCCTCGAACTGGCTTGGTGATCCGCAGGCGCTACCACTCTCTGCGCCGCCACTCTGCGCCGCCACTTTGCGGCCCGAACGGCCCCGCCCCTCCCGGCGGGGCCGTTTTGCGTTCGGGATGCGGAGGGGAGCAGCCGTGCAAAATGACTATGGGGGTATGCATTTCAAACAATGCCAAGGACCGACAATTCGTTTGACCAACAATATTTGCGTCCTCATAATCTTTATAGAAAATAAAATTCTCAATAGAGAACGGAGAGCGCGCCATGCTCACCGACGACCAGGACCGGGAGTCCTTCACCCTTTCGACGACCTTCAACGCCGGCAAGCCGGTCGGCGCGGTGGTCAGCGCCTTCGCGATCCTGCGCCATCTGGCGGCGCAGGACGGGGCGGTGTCGAGCGCGCAGGTCGCCCGCGCGCTCGGCCTCAACCCGAGCACCTGCTTCAACATCCTGAAGACCCTGGCCGCGGAGCGGGTGGTCCAGTTCGAGGAGGTCGGCAAGGCCTACCGGCTGGGCGCCGGACTGCTGGAGCTGGCGGGCAGCGCGCTCGATCAGGTCGGCTACACCCGGCTGCTCCATCCGGAGCTGGAGCGGCTGGCCGCCGTGTGGCAGACGCCGATGACGGCGTGGCTGCGGGTCAGCGACCACCGCGTCATGCTGGTGGATCAGGCGGTGTCCAGCTCGGCCATCCAGATCCACATGCGGATCGGCCACCGGCTGCCGCTGCTGGTCGGCGCGCTCGGCCGCTGCATGGCGGCGCACGCTGGCCTGCCGGTGGAGGAGATGCGCCGCCAGTACGCCGCCGTCCGCCAGGACAACCCGCCGCCCTTCGAGCAATTCCTGGCCGAGGTGGAGGAGGCGCGGACTGCCGGCTACGCGGTGGACCGCGATGGCTTCACGCGCGGCGTGACGACGGTGTCCAGCCCGATCCTCGACGACGAGGGCCGGCCCTTTCTGGCCCTGTCCGCGGTCGGGCTGACCGCGCAGTTCTCCGACGAGCGGACCGCGGCGATGGCCGCCGACCTGCGCGACACCACGCGGCGCATCGGGCGGCTGCTCGCCGGGCCGGGCCGGGCGGCCGCCCCACTTTCCCCACGGGAGACCACGCGATGACCCCGGTGATCTCCGGAGCCGCCGACACCGCCATCGGACGGCTGGACGGCAGCGGCTGCATGGCGCTTCACGCCGAAGCGGCGTCCGCGGCGCTGGCCGACGCCGGCCTGCGGGCGGACGAGGTGGACGGCGTGCTCTGCGCCTATTCGCTGGCCGAGCCGCATCTGATGCTGTCGTCGGTCTTCAACGAGTATTTCGGCATCGCGCCGTCCTACAGCGCCGCCGTCCAAGCCGGCGGGGCGACCGCCTGCGCGCTGGTGATGCAGGCGGCGGCGCTGGTGCGGGCGGGCATCTGCCGCAACGTCCTGGCCGTCTGCGCCGACAACCGGCTGACCGGGCTGGGGCGCAGCGGCGCCGTCGCTGCATTGGCCGAGGTCGGGCATCCGCAGTTCGAACGCCCCTACGGCATGTCGATCCCCGCAGCCTACGCGCTGGTCGCCCGGCGCTGCATGTATGAACGCGGCGTCACGGCGGAGCATCTCGCCGCCATCTCCGTCACCCAGCGCGGCCACGCCCGCCGCCACCCCAAGGCCCAGGCGCGCGACCCGCTGACCATGGAGCAGGCGCTGTCCGCCCGCATGATCGCCGATCCGCTGCGGCTGTTCGATTGCTGCCTCGTCTCGGATGGTGGCGCCGCCCTGGTGATCAGCGCCGCCGACGCGGCGGCCGATCATACGGACCGCGCGGTGTCGATCCTCGGCTACGGCCAGATGAACACGCACGAACACGCCTTCGCCATGCCGTCGCTGACCGATTTCGGCTGCCGGCAATCGGCGGCGCAGGCCTTCGCCATGGCCGGGCTGACCCCGGCGGACATCGACGTGGCCGAGATCTACGACAGCTTCACCATCACCCTGCTGGCCGAGCTGGAATCCATCGGCTTCTTCGCGAAGGGGGAGGCCGGTCCGGCGATCCTCGACGGCGCGCTGGAGCTGGACGGGGTCCTGCCCTGCAACACCCACGGCGGGCTGCTGTCCTACGGCCATTCGGGGGCGGCGGGCGGCATGTTCCACATCGTCGAGGCGGTGCGGCAACTGCGCGGCGAGGCCGAGGCCCGGCAGGTGGCGGGGGCGGAAACCGCCTTCGTTCACGGCGACGGCGGCATCCTGTCGGCTCATTGCTCGCTGATCCTGGGGAGGGCCTGACGATGACTGCGACCGATCCATCCCCCATGAAGCCCGTTCCGCTGGTCACCGCCGACACCCGCGCCTTCTGGAACGCCTGCGCGGAGGGGGCGCTGACCTTTCAGCGCTGCGCCGCCTGCGGCCACGTCCAGTTTCCGCCGCGGCCCTTCTGCACCGAATGCCGGGCCGCAGGGCCGGGGACGGAGCGGTCCGCCGGGCTCGGCACCATCCACAGCTACACCATCGTCCACCGGGCGCCGACCGCGGCCTTCAAGGCGGACACGCCCTACGTCCTGGCGCTGGTCGATTTCGACGAGGGCTTCCGCCTGATGGTCAATCTGCGCGGTTGCCCACCCTCGGACGCCCGCATCGGCCTGCGCGTCTGCGTCCTGTTCGAGCCGCTGGCCGGCGGCGGCGCGCTGCCGCAGGTCCGGCTTCTGGTGGAATGAACCCAACCCTTCGGGAGGGACCATCCATGCATCTGTTCGACACGCTCCGGGAGGGCGCCGCCTTCGGCGCCGAGGAGCTTCACCTGTCCGACGCGCTGATGGAGCGCTGGACCAGCCTCTACCCCGACGACCCGCCGGACGGGCGGATGCCCGCCGGGATGATCGCGGTGGCCACCATGCGGGCCTATTCCAGCCTCGTCGTGCCGCGCCCGCCAGGGAACATCCACGGCTCCCAGCGGTACGAGATGCTGCGCCGCCCGGCGGTCGGGGAGCGCTTGACCACCCGCATCGCCTGCGCCGGAAAGGAGCTGAAGCGCGACCGTCGCTGGGTCCATTTCGACACCGAGACGGTGGGGGAGGACGGCACCCCCTGCTTCCGCGGCCGCATGACCATCCTGTGGGCGGCCTGACCATGGCGGACGGGACGACCACCATCGACCGCCTGACCCCGGTCACCAAGCGGATCGACCGCGCGGCGATCCGGCTCTACGCCGAGCTGACCGACGATTTCAACCCGATTCACGTCGATCCCGACTTCGCGGCGACGACGCCGATGAAGGGCATCATCGCCCACGGCCTGCTGTCGGTGAACCTGCTCTGGCAGTCGGTCCGCCGCAGCCTGGGCGAAGCGGCGGTGTCCGGCGCGACGCTGGACATCCGCTTCCTGCGCCCGGTGCGCGAGGACGACGTGGTGACCGCGGGCGGCCAGCGCCGCGCCGACGGTGACGGCTACGACGTCTGGATCGACAACCAGCATGGGGAAACGGTGATCGCCGGACGCATCCTGCACGGGGCGGGGAGGGTGGCGTCATGACCGGTACGCTTCTCGTCCGCGACGACGGCGACCTGCGACGCATCACCCTGAACCGCCCCGCGAAGATCAACGCGCTCGACACCGCGACCCTGCGGGCGTTGGCCGAGGCCGTGGAAAGTGCGCCCGCCGCCGGGGCGGCTTTGGTGGCGATCGACGGGGCCGGGCCGCGCGGTTTCTGCGCCGGCGGCGACGTCGCCGAGATGAGCCGCGGCGCCGAGGCCTTCGCCGCCCAGGAGGAGGCGTTGCGGGCGGCGATGCAGGCGCTGCATGGATCGGCGGTGCCGGTGATCAGCGTGGTCCACGGCCGGACGCTGGGCGCCGGCTGCATCGTGGCGTGCCTCAGCGACCTCGTGCTGGGCGCCGACGATGTGCAGTTCGGCTTTCCGGAGATGCGCTTCGGCCTCTACCCGGCCTTCGTCCACGCTGCCCTGACGGAACGGCTGCCGGCGGCGCTGGCCTTCCAGATCCTGGCGGGGGGTCGGATGATGGACGCGGCGCAGGCCTACGGCTTCGGCTTCCTGACGGAGATCCTGCCCGCAGACGGCTTCACCGAGACGGCGGAGGCGCGCATCGCCTACTACCGCGACCGACTGGACGCCCTGGCTGCGGGCCGGCGCATCCTGCGGATGGAGGACCGCCCATCGATGGCGGAAAAGACCGCGCGGCTGGCCCCGCTGCTGGCCGAGAACCACGCGGCGCCGTCCGTCCGGCGGCTGCTGTCCGGGCTGTCTTTTGCCCGCTGATTTCTTTCGAAACGGCAACGAGTCCCGCCAACGGGACCGCGTCACCCCCGAACAACGGATTCCTGGGAGGGAACGATGTCGAAACGCACCCTGTTCGCCGCGCTCGTGCTGAGCAGCGCGCTCACCAGCGGCGCCGCGCTGGCCGCCGACCCGGCGGTCTACAAGATCGGCGGCATCTTCGCGATGACCGGCGCCTCGCCCCATTACGGCAAGGTGATGAGCGCCGGGGCGCAGCTTGCGGTGGACGAGATCAACGCCCAGGGGGGCATCGACGGCATCAAGCTGCAGCTGGTCATCGAGGACCACAAGAGCGGCAGCGCCCAGGCGGCGGTCGCCGGCATGAACCGGCTGATCGACGTCGAGGGGGTGAAGGCGGTGCTGCCCTCCTTCTCCACGGTGACGCTGGCCACCATGCCCATCGGCGACCAGAAGAAGGTGATGATGATCAACGGCGGCGGGGTCAGCGCCCAGACGGTCGGCACCTCCCCCTACATGTTCAACATCCGCTCCATGGCGTCGGACCTCGCCGCCGGCATCGCCCACCGCGCGGCCGAGCAGGGGGCCAGGAAGCTCGCCCAGATCGCCATCAAGTCGGAGTTCGGCGACGCCACCATCGCCGCCACCACCAAGGCGTGGGAGGGCATGGGGCTGAAGATGGTCGCCGCCGAGCAGTTCCAGGCCGACGCCGCCAACATCGACACCCAGGTCGCCAAGCTGCGCGCCTCCCAGCCCGACGCCATCGCCAACTGGCCGACCACGCCGCAGGCCGGTTTGGCGGTGAAGCGCATGCGCGAGTTGGGCATGAAGCAGCCGGTCTACTGCATGGAATGGACCGCCGAGGACACCAAGGTCGCCGGCAAGCACGCCGAGGGGGTTGAGGTCGTCACCGACTATTTCGCCGCCACCGACGAGAATCCCTGGTCCAAGCGCTTCGCCGACGCCTACAAGGCGAAGTTCGGCGAGATGCCCGACTTCTACGCCGCCAACTACTACGAGGGCGTCTACGTCATCGCCGAGCTGATCCGGCGGGCGAAGGCCAAGGGCGGCGATTACTACAGCGGGGAGCGTCTGGTGCAGGCGCTGTGGGAGAATCCGACCTTCGACAGCGTCTACGGCAAGACTCTGACCTTCCGCAAGAACGGTGTGGCGCAGAAACCGGTCGCGGTGTTCCGCCTGGAGAACGGCGAACAGAAATTCGTGAAGTTCACCACGGGCGAATGAACGCCGGTTCGAAGCATCCTCATTTTCAACCCTCTCCCCTCTGGGGAGAGGGTGGCCCGGAGGGCCGGTGAGGGGGTTGCGCTTTTGCCGGACGCTCCGACACGCGCGCGCTTTTGCCGGACGCTCCGACACGCGCAACCCCCTCACCCCAACCCTCTCCCCAGGGGGGAGAGGGAAAGAGACAGGAGCGCCATTCCATGGACTTGCTCATCCAACTGACCCTGAACGGTCTGTTCAACGGCGCGCATTTCGCCCTGCTGGCGATGGGCTTCGCGTTGATCTTCGGGACGACCGGCGTCGTGCATTTCGCATACGGGCCGGTCTATGCGGTCGGCGCCTACGCCATCTGGGCGCTGGCGGTGCTGGTCGGGCTGCCCTTCTGGGCGGCGGTGCTGCTGGGGATCGCCTTCACCGCGGCGCTCGGCGTCGGCTGCTACCTGTTCATCTACCGCCCGTTCGAGATCAGCGGCAGCCCGCCCTTCGTCGTTCTGGTCGCCTCGCTCGGCCTGTTCATCGTCATAAAGAACCTGATCGGCATCGTCTTCGGCACCGGGGTCAAGACGGTCGACAGCGTCGCCTACGACGTGCATTTCGTCGGCGACGCCTTCTTCACCACCGTGCAGGTGGGGCAGGTGGCGGCGGCGCTGCTGGTCGGCTGCGGCATCGCGCTGTTCCTGCGGGCCAGCCGTTACGGCAAGGCCATCCGCGCTATGGCCGACAACCGCGAGATGGCCACCGTCATCGGCATCGACACCACGCGGCTGTCCATCCTGGTCTTCGCGCTGGGCTCGGCGGTGTCGGCGGTGGCCGGGGCGCTGGTCCTGCTGCGCGACGGGCTGAACCCCAACATGGGCTTCGGCGCGGTGTTCGTCGCCTTCGTCGCGGTGATCGTCGGCGGGGTGGGATCGCTGCGCGGGGCGGTCATCGCGGCCTTCCTGCTGGCCTTCGTGCAGAGCCTGGGCATGTGGCAGATCCCCACCGAGTGGCAGAACACCATCGTCTTCGTGGTGCTGTTCGGGTTCCTGCTCGCCCGCCCCTCCGGCATCGTCCGCCGAGCGTGAGGGGGGGAGCACGGCCATGGAGTATCTCGCTCACATCCTCGTCATGGTCTGCCTGTACGGCATCCTGGCGACTTCCTTCAACCTGCTGATCGGCTTCGGCGGCATCTTCGCCTTGGCGCACGCCACCTTCTACGCCAGCGGCGCCTACGCCGCCGGCATCCTGGCGACGAAGCTCGGCATCGGCTTTCCTCTCACCCTGCTGGCCGGGGTGGTGGTGACCGCCGGCATCGGCCTGCTGGTCGCCTTTCCCGCCATGCGGGTGGGCAGCCACTATCTGGTCGTCATCACGCTGGCGCTGCAGGCCATCACCATCGACGTGCTGATGAACAGCAAGCCGCTGACCGGCGGGCCGGACGGCATCGCCGGCATTCCCCCGGTGTCGCTGTTCGGCACGGCGCTGACCAGCCCGGTGACCTTCCTGCCGCTGGCCGCGGTGATGGCGGCATTGTGCTGCGCCGTCGCCTGGAGGCTCGGCGCCTCGCCCTTCGGACGCTCGCTGCGCGCCATGCGGGAGAACGAGGCGGCGGCCCAGGCGGTCGGCAAGAACCTCGTCCGCATGAAGCTGGTGGTCTTCGCGATGTCGGCGGGGCTGGCCTCGGTCGCTGGGACGCTGGTCGCCCACTACATCGCCTTCGTCAATCCGGAATCCTTCACCATCGAGGAGACCATTCTCATCCTCGCCATGGTGATCCTGGGCGGCATGGGCAATTTGTGGGGCTCTCTGGCCGGGGCGGCGATCCTGGTCCTGCTGCCGGAGGGGCTGAAGTTCGTCCATGTGCCGGGCGACATCGCCGACATGGTGCGGCAGGTGATCTACGGCGTCGTGCTGATCGTCATCCTGCGGCTGCGCCCGGAAGGGCTGTTCCCCGAGACGGTGTTCCGCACCCCGACCGGGGCCGCGCGGTCCAGCGTTCCCGCCAATGGCCCGCTCGTGGGTGCGCTGGAGCGCGCAGGCGGCACGCCGGGGGAGGTGGTGGTCTCCGCGACCTCGCTGTCCAAGCATTTCGGCGGCATCCAGGCGGTGAAGGACCTGACCATCGACCTGAAGCGCGGCGAGATCGTCGGGCTGATCGGTCCCAACGGCGCCGGCAAGACGACCGCCTTCAACCTGCTGTCCGGTTTCCTGCGCCCGACCGGCGGCACCATCCTCTACCGGGGCCGCGACGTGACGACCCTGAAGCCGCACGAGGTGGTGGCCGCCGGGCTGGCCCGCTCCTTCCAGGACCTGAAGCTCTTCACCAAGCTGACGGTGGTGGAGAACATCCTGGTTTCGCTGCCCGCACAGCCGGGCGACCGCCCGCTGGACGTCTATTTCCGCCCCGGCCTGGTTCGCCGGGTCGACCGCGAGAACGTCGCCCGCGCGCTGGAGATCGCCTCGTTCGTCGGGCTGCTCGCCAAGGCCGACGAGACCGCCGCCAACCTCTCCTACGCCGAGGAGAAGCTGCTGGTCATCGCCCGGCTGCTGGCGACCGGGGCCGACGTGCTGCTGCTCGACGAGCCGCTGTCGGGCCTCGACACCGTGACGGTTGAGCGCATTTGCGGGGTGATCCGCGACCTCGCCCGCGCCAACAAGGCGGTCTGCATCATCGAGCACAATCTGGAGGTCATCCGTGGCGTCTGCGACGAGATCGTCTTCATCGACGAGGGCCGCGTGCTGACCAAGGGACCGCCGGACACGCTGATGCGCGACCGCGAACTGGCCGAGAGGTATTTCGGATGACCGAGATTCACACCATGCCGATCGCCGAACCCGTTCTGGAGGTGCGCGGCCTCAGCGCCGGCTACGGCAAGCGGGCGGTGGTTCACGAGGTGGACCTGACGGTGCGGGCCGGCGAAATCCGCGTGCTGCTGGGCCACAACGGGGCCGGCAAGACGACGCTGGTGCGCTCCGTCTTCGGGCTGCTGCGGCCCTCCGCCGGGACCGTCCGCTACCGGGGGGAGGACATCACCCGGCGGCGCTGCGCCGACAACGTGAAGGCGGGGATCGCGCTGGTTCCCCAGGGGCACGGCATCTTCCGCAGTCTGACCGTGCGCGAGAATCTGGAGCTTGGCGCCTACACGGCGCAGGACCCGGCGGAAATCCGGGCGAACCGCGACGCGGTGATGGACCTGTTCCCGATCCTGCGCGAACGCGCCGGCCAGATCGCCGGCACCATGTCCGGCGGCCAGCAGCAGATGCTGGCGATGGGCATGGCGCTGATGCACCGGCCCGACGTGATGATCCTCGACGAACCGTCCATCGGCCTCGCCCCCAACCTCGTCCAGCGCGTCATGGAGGCCATCGCCGAGGTGAACCGGGCGCTGCGCATGGCCGTGCTGATGGTCGAGCAGAACGTCGTCCACGCCCTGCCCATCGCGCAGAGCGTCACCGTGCTGCGCACCGGCCGCAAGATTTACGAGGGCCCGCCCGAGCCGCTGGGCGACCGCCAATACCTGATGACCCTTTTCTGAAGAAATCCGCACAGAAGGATCGTGTTCATGGCCCGTCAGAAGATGCTGATCGTGGGTGCGCTGGGGACCGTCGGCCGCCCGATGCTGGAGCATTTCGAAGCCTCCCCGGACTGGGACGTCTGCGGCGTGTCGCGCCGCACTCCGGATTTCGAGACCACCGCCGAATGGGCGGCCGTCGATCTGCGCGACCCCGACGACTGCCGCAAGCTGCGCGAGATCAAGGGCGTCACCAACATCTGCTACACCGCCGTCTACGAGAAGCCGGACGTGACGCGCGGCTGGTCGGAATGGGACCATGTCGAGACCAACCTCGCCATGCTGAAGAACGTGGTCGAGAATGTCGAGGCGGTGTCGCCCAACCTGCGCCACATCACGCTGCTCCAGGGCACCAAGGCGTACGGCGGCCATCTCGGCCCCTTCCGCCAGCCGGCGCGGGAGAGCGATCCGCGCTACATGCGCCCCAACTTCTACTACGATCAACAGGACTGGATCAGCGAACGCCAGCAGGGCAAGGAGTGGAGCTGGAGCGTGCTGCGCCCGCAGATCGTCTGCGGTCTCGCGGTGGGCAGCCCGTTGAACATCATCACCGCCATCGGCGTCTTTGCCGCGGTGTCGCGCGAATACGGCCTGCCGCTGCGCTTCCCCGGCGGGGCGTCGCGCATCGGCGAGGCGACCGACGCCCGGCTGATCGCCAAGGCCGCCGAATGGACCGGCACCAGCCCGCAATGCGCCAACCAGGTCTTCAACATCGCCAACGGCGACGTCTATGTCTGGGAGAACGTCTTTCCCAAGGTGGCGGAGCTGTTCCGCATGGAACTGGAACCGGCGCAGCCCTTCTCGCTGGCCCGCATCATGCCGCAGAACGAGCCGATCTGGGACCGCGTCGTCGCGAAGCACGGCCTCAAGCCCTACAAATACACCGAGGTGGTTCCGTCCTGGCAGTTCGCCGACTTCCTGTTCGGCTACGGCCAGCGCCCCAACCCGCACCACATGAGCACGATCAAGGCGCGCAAGCTGGGCTTCCACGACTGCGTGGACAGCGAGGAGATGTTCGTCGATCTCCTCCAGGAACTTCAGAAGCGCCGCATCCTGCCGGAATGAAAGAGGCCCACCGCATGACCATCACGCGCAGCATCCACGGCGTTCCGGTGCAATGGGAAACCCTGCCGGCTCTGGTCGCCGCCCGCGCGGCGCAGCACGGGGACGCCCCGCGGCTGACCGTCGCCGGGCGGGCGATGAGCTATCGCGAGCTGGAAGGGGAGTCCAGCCGCGTGGCCGCCAACCTGCACCGGCTGGGGGTGCGCCGGGGCGACCGGGTCGCCTGCTTCCTGCGCAACGCGCCGGAGCATCTGCTGACCTGGGTCGCCGCCGGCAAGCTGGGGGCGATCTGGGTACCGCTGAACGCCGGTCTGGTGGGGGAGGATCTCGTCCACACCCTGACCAACGCCACGCCCGCCGTCCTGGTGGTGGACGGGGAATTGGCGGAGCGGGTGGAGGCGGTCGCGGACCGATTGCCCCGCATGCGCGTCTACGCCGTGGAGGACGGCGAGGGGAGGGGAGGCGGTCATTTCCCGCCCTTCGCCGAGCTTCTGGAGCCGGGGCATCCGCTGCCGGTGGTGGCGGTGTCCGGTGGCGATCCCGCGGTCATCATCTACACCGGCGGCACCACCGGCCTGCCCAAGGGTGCCCTGCTGCCGCATTTCGCCTGGATCGCGGCGGGAATGCGCTATGTGGAGGCGTTCGAGACGCGGCCGGACGATGTGCATTATTCGATCCTGACGCTGTTCCACGTCGGAGGGCTGATGCTGGGGGTGATGGGACCGATGGTCGCCGACATCCCCGCGGTGATCGACCGCCGCTTCAGCGGCAGCAATTTCTGGGCGCGGGTGAGGGAGACCGGGGCGACCATCGTCGATCTCATCGGCACCATGATCACCGTGCTGACCGAACAGCCGGAGAGCCCGGCCGACCGCGACCACCGGGTGCGCGTCTCGCTGGGGGTGACGGGGCAGATCCCGCCCGCCGTCTCCGACCGCTTCGTGGAGCGCTTCGGCATCGGCTTCGTCAACGTCTATTCGCTGACCGAGACCGGCGGCGTGCTGATCGTCAACAACCGGATCGACTCGCCCAAGCCACGCGCCAACGGCCTGACCCACGGCTGGGCGGAGGTGACCATCCTGGACGAGGACGACCAGCCGATGCCGCCGGGCGTCACCGGCCAGATCGCCCTGCGCCCCCGCTACCCGCACATCTTCATGTCGGGCTATTTCAACGCGCCGGAGCGCACGCTGGAATGCCTGTCGAATTTGTGGCTGCACACCGGCGATCTCGGCCATCTGGACGCGGACGGCTATCTGCACTTCACGGGCCGTCAGGCCCATTGGCTGCGCCGCCGCGGCGAGAACGTCTCGGCCTATGAGGTGGAAAGCGTGCTCAGCCAGTGTCCGGGCGTGCGCGAGGTCGTGGTGGTCGGAACGCCGTCCGAAAAGGGGGAGGAGGAGGTGAAGGCCTTCGTCATCCGCGAACCGGGCAGCGGCGTGGAGCCGGCCGCCATCGCCGCGTGGTGCGAGGGCCGCATGGCCGCCTTCAAAATCCCGCGCTTCATCGCCTTCGTGGAGAGCTTCCCCCGCTCCGTGACGAAGCGCGAAGTGGAGCGTCACAAGCTGCGCGCGATGCCGAACGACGGAGTCTGGGACCGCGAAACGCTGTGATCCGGACCAAGCCGCCGGCCCGGTGGCCGCGCTCGCTGGCGATGACGAGCGCGCCAAGGTGGGAGGGCAGGCCGGCCGATGGACGCGGGTCCATGGACCGGCGCTGCGCTTCCATTTCGAACCCGACGCTGGCGACCGGGATCGCCATTGCCGCCGGGGTCTTCAACCGCAGGCTTGTGATGCCGGCGGATTGCGATCAGGGGGCGACGCCGACGCTGGTCGTCTCCATGCCCTTGATCAGGTCGGCAACCTCGCCGTAGGGGCGCTGGGCCAGATAGCCGAGGATGCCGTTGGCCAGCTCGACAGGAAGCGCGATGTGCGTTGCCGGACGGGATTCCGGAGCGGACGCGGCCGGAGCGGTGGTCGGGGCGGTGGTGGTGTCGGACATGATGGTCTTTCTTCTGATGGGTTGTGGTTGGTGGCAGAAGCGCTCGACGGGAGGCCGCCCCCGTCGAGCGTCTGGACGAGGTGCCGTCCGGTGCGGCTGTGCATCATGGCGACGGCCCTACGCTGTTTCCGTGCCCATGGAGTGGCGGCTGGACAGGCCGACGGTGCTGGTCGCGGAGCCATGCACTTTGTTGACATGGCTCAAATCGGCGTCCTCTTTCTCCATGAGTAAGCGGTTACTTATTATGCGGTGAAGGCGTCGGCGCGATCAAGCGAAAAGTGATCACCCAACGTTGCCGATGGCGCCGGCCAGCACCACGACCGGCCGGCGGTGAGAGAACGCATCAGGCAAAGGTCGACGCCCGGCGGAACAAGGCGTCGATCCGGTCGTCATCAAGCCCGAGATGCGCCGCCGCTTTGGCGATGATCGCGTTGTCGCGGCGGACCTCAATCGCGTAGTCCCACTCCTCCTGCTCCTCCTCGGGCAGGGTGGCGATGAAGGCGTCCGCCGCCGCCTTTAGGCCCGCCGCCCGCAACGCTTTGCGCGCCTGGAGCGGTGTGACGGTGACGGGCACCGTGGTGGGGTCGTCGGGCAGTGGGGCCGGAGCGGGCGCATTGCCCGCCTCCAGCCATTCCTGGTAGGCGCGGTAGTCGAGGTTGCCCTCGTCGGCGGGGATGATGGCGTTGTCGGTGAGGCGACGGACGTGGCCGTCCATGGCGGTGAGTTGATACATGTCAAATCTCCGCAGAGAGGTAAACGTGGGTAACGAAGTATGAGGTGGCTTCCGAGGCGGACTGCGCCTGGAGGCGGATGCGCGTGGCGCTGACCGAGTTGACTCCGAGATTTTTTGCGTTGTACAGCCCGACTTGGTTCAGGGTGACTGTGGGCGGTGCCCGCATGGGGACGGGGTAGACGAATTCGGTGTAGTAGCTCCAGTCGAGCGCCGCCCAGCCCGACACCATGGCGTCGGGCAACACCTGATAGAAACGCTGACAGCGGGCGAGGTCGAGGGCGTAGGGCACGGCCAGGGCGGCGTAGGGCAGGGTGTCGGTGCCCTCAGCGACAACCGCCTCGGTGATCCGGAAGTAGTTTCCAGCGGTGCCGGTGAAGTTTCCCATGCCACTGACGCCGATGCGGTTGCCCGTCACCCACTGCCCGGAGGTGTTCGTCCGGTAATCGCCGCCTGCTGCCAAGCACACGGCGAAGCTGAATCCAGCCACCGACATGAAGTTTCCGGAGGTGGGGGCGGGGATTGAAAGGGTGACGGTGCCCTCGCCCGCGATGGCCGCGAAAGTGCCGACCCACGACCGTCCGGCGTCGCCAGAACGGATGACAACGGTGTAGACGCCTGGCGCGTTGGTCTGGTAGCGGAACGATAGGGTTGCGGGCTTCGCCCAGGGCGTCCCCCAGCGCAGATCGCTCGCATCTTCGGCTGGGACGGATTGCTGGAGAAGCAGGGCGTCCACCGACGATCCCCCACTGGTCACCGCGTTCGACATCCGGAGCTCCAGCCAGTTGCTGCCGCTGTTGATGTCATACACGATCTGGGTATAGACCTTGTCCGTGAAGGTTGCTGTGTTGGCGATGGTCGTCCAGCGGTCAGCCAGAAAGCCCGGCGTGACGATGGGGCCGATCCCGCGCTGCCGTACCTGCATATTGGCGTTGTGCAGTTTGTTCTTGAACGGGCTGAAGTTCGCCGAGTTCAGCATCGTTCTGCCGGCAACGGTCGGGGTCTTGGCGAAATCAACGACACCGTTCAGGCCCGCCTTGAGAACATGGAGGTCGGGGTCGATCCCGTAGATGAAGAGGTCGCGGGTGCCATTGGCTGGCGAGTCCTGGCCGATTACCCAGCTACCGACCACCATGGCGGCGCGACGGCTGGTGGCGTGGGTGCTCTCCGCAATGGCGAGCGCCGCTGGGTACTGTGTCGACAGGTTCCGGCCGACCGTCAGCATGCCATCGGCGGCGAGCGTCACGTTGGTCGTGCCGCCGATCCGGAGATCCAACGGGGTCGCCGACGCCACGCCATAAGCGCGGGTGTCGATGAAGGCTCGCCCCGCCAAGGCGTTGCCGTCGACGCCGAGGAACACGGCGTTGGGGGAGCCGTCACCATTACCGGAGTTGCGGATGCCGATGCGGACGTTCTGCCCGGTCGTTCCAGAGCCTGGGGACACCGACAGGGTCTCACCATCGATGGACGAATTGAGGGAGCCAATACGCAGAGCGTCCGTCAAAAGCCCGGACCGGACGATGGCGCCGTGACCAAATGTCATCTGGCCCGAGGTAAGGTTCATCTGGAACGGGCGCAGGGTGTTCCAGTCGCCGTTGGCGTCGCCGTTATTGGTCAGCAAGAGCCAAAAATTGCCGCCGTCGTTACGGTGGATGACGCCAACCCCCGTGGCGCCGCTGCTCTGCTTGTGGCGGATGCCATTGGAGGCCAGCGCGAGGATGGAGCCGTTGGACGCGACCCCATTGAACGTCGGCGCTGCGGAGGTGCGCAGGTCTTGGCCCAGCCACGCCCCGGTGAGGTTCCCTTCGTGATAGAGCCGGTAGGTCGGCTGGGCCGAGAGGTCCTGATTGGCCGTCGTCGCCCCGGAGTAGCTGACAACGCGCACGTCCCCCCAAGACGGGTAGTTGAACAGAATGCCGCGTGAACCGATGGAGCCATGCGCCCACTTGGCGCGCAAGATGTTGCTGTTGTCGAGGTACAGGTTCGAGCCGACGGCAGCGCTGCCGTTCGGCGCGGCGGAGAGCTCCGACCATTTTCCCACCGTCACGTCACCCGCCGCCTCTGGGCTGACGGTCAGGCCGGCGCCGTTGACGACGACATCGCCCGAGGACGGGACGTACAGCCGGGAGGGCATCCCCGCACCGGAGCCGATGGAGACGCCGTAGCCATCCCCCTCGCCGCCGAACTGGATGAACCCCTGCGGTGTGGTGTCCACCTGTCGCTGGATACGCCACCCCGCCGAGTTCCATGCGTTGCTAGGGCCACCGGAAAACCGCTGGATGGATGTACGCAGAGAGTCGGTGTTGGACGTACCGGAGCCAGAGACCGCCTGATTATGCAGGACGGAGTTGCCGACTGTCGTGCCGAGCTGGGCGAGGTAGGTTTCCGTCTTCGCCTTGAACTGCGCCGTGTCCTTGGTCAGTGTCAGGTAGGCGGTCATGTTGGCGTCGGAGGCCGCGTCGTTGGTCGCTGAGTTCAGGCAGATCGCGTAGTACTCAGTCCCCCAGTTGGCGGTGCTGAATCCGGCCTCGGTGCGCCCGACCACCCGTTGCCCGGTATCGGCGGTGCCCCCGGCGAACGTGCCGTAGTGTCGGATCACCGACTTCCGGCCCAGCGAGCCGCCGCCGGTTTGCAGGTGCAGATGCGCTCCGTTGGCCGCAACATTCGCGTTGACCGTGAAAGGAGCCCACGCGCTGATTCCGGTCGGCGTGGTGGTGTTGCGGTAGAACGACATCACGCCGACCGACGACGAAAAGTCGTCGGAGTCGATGGCAATGTCCATCTGCGCGGTGTTCGCCGCCAGACGCCACCGCTTGCTGTTGGTGGTGGCGTCGGTGTCGTGGAAGAACAGCGCCGGGTAGGTGCCGGACGCCGTGTAGGCCGCTGCCGCCACGTTCGCTGCGCCATCGCGCAGCATCGCCGTGTTCGGCGTCGCCTGGGTGGACCAGTGCGCGGTGGTCAGGACGTTGCTGCCGTTGTGTTGGAGCAGGGCCGATTGGATGTTGAGCGTGCCCTGCCCGTTGGTCCCGTTCCCGCCCGACGCCATCAGCGACACGTCATAGGTCGTGTAGGTCGCCCCGGAATGGAAGTACAGGAACGGCGTGCTGGCAACGCCGTCGTCGCGCCCGAGTTCCACCCCCGCGTTGCCGGTGCCGAGCACCTTGAGGTTTCCGCCCCCAGCGGTGCGCATCGTGACGTTGCCGGTGAACGCCGCCCCAGACAGCTGAGCGCCGGTCGCCGTGGTCAGGATGTTGCTGCCGTTGAAGGTCAGGGCGCTGCCGGACAGGGCGATGTCGGACACCGTCATCCCTGACCGCTGCACGTTCAGCCAAGTCGTCCAGGCCGTGTTGCTGTCATTTGCCAGCATGCCGAGGAAACGCCCGTTCTCGACGTCCAGAGTCCACGCTTTGGTGTCGGCGGCGGCATCGCTCTCCCGGAAGTTTACCGAGGGGTGTCCGTTGCTGACGTAGAGGTTTCCGCCGAAGGTTACGTTGCCGGTCACCTGGGCGTAGCGGCTGTCGCCCGCTGTGCGGTCGAGAATGTCGCTGGCGTTGATGGTGCCGATGCCGCGCTTGGACACGGCGTTCGACGCCGTCTGCACCAGCACGCCAGCGTTGCCGTCGAGGCCCGCCAATGTGGTGAGCATGGCGTTGAGCGGCTGCGCGTCGGTGATGCCGTACCCGGACAGGCTGGTGGGCTTGCTGGCGTTGGTGATGTCGCCCCAGGTCGGGCTGGTGAATGTGAGCAAGCCGCCGCGCCGCGCCAGGAAGGTGTTGTCGGCGGTCGCGGCGATGTCGGCGACGTTGCCCGCGCTGTTGGCGGCCCGTCCGATCACCGAAGTCGCGGCGCCCTGCCGCAGCTTGGCGTTGCTCACAGCGTTGTTGGCAATGGACGTGGCGAAGCCGCCGGTGCCTGAGCCCGTCACGTCACCGGTCAGGGTGATCGTCTGGTCGCCGGTGTTGGTGCCGCTGATCGTGGCATCGCCATTCAGCGTCAGTGCGCGGTTGGCGTCGCCCGTGTAGACCGTCAGCGACCGTTCCGCCGACACGTCGGAACCGATGGCGACGTTGACAATGTGCGAGCCATCGGTGTCCCACAGCTTCAATCCGGCGAAGTGGCCGACCTGCTGCACCGGCCCGTTGGACAAGGTGTCGAGGATGCCGTAGCCGCGGGCGCTGTCCGGCTTGCCACTGACGATGGCGCTCCAGTCGTGGGTGTGACCGTCCAGGCTCAGCGTGCCCGAAGCGTTGGGCACCGTCAGCGTGCGCGTCGTTCCGGCAGACAGGTTGCCGAGTTCGAACTTGACCAGCTTGGTGGGGTCGGCGGTGTCCTGGATGGTGAAGTTGGCGTCGCCGACCGTCACCGCCTTGCCACCGAGGGCCAGCGTGGCGGGCAGGCTGAGCGTCGGGTTGCCGGACACACCGTCGCCGTTGGTAACCAGGACTTCGCTGCTCGTGCCGGTGATGGTGCGGGCCGTCACCGTCCCAGCCGACGTGCGGGCGATCAGCCCGTTCGTCGCCAGGGTGTTGAGCGCCTTGCTTTGTGCGTTGTGCACGGCGCTCCATGTCAGCACCGTCGTGCCGAGCACGCCGTCGTAGGGTGTGGCGTTGGAAAGCCACAACGTTCCGGCGTTCGTTGCCCCTTCGTTGACGCTGACCATCGCCCCGACGAGGTCCGCCCAGCTGTCCGTGTCGGTCGTCCGCGTCAGCACCCAGGGCACCGAGGTGGTGCCGACCGTCGACACGACGTACAACCCGCGCTGGCCGCCCGTCGTCTGGTCCTTGACGAGAACACGGTCGAGCAGCCCGGGAGTGCCGCCATCAACGGTCAGAGCGCCGATGGTCTGGGTGAAGGTCAGAGACGGCGTGCCGGACACCGTGGCGTTGGCCGACAGCGTTACCGTCGTCCCGGACACGGCGGACACCGTCGTGGACGCCGGAATGCCGGTGCCGGTGACCGTCGCGCCGATCTTGATGCGGCTCACCGCATCGGCAACCCCGGTCACGCTGTTCGAACCGTTGATCGTGGTGCCGGTCGTCGCGTAGCTGGCGGACGGTCCGGTCAGCGTCTGGGTGGTCGCCAGAACCGTGCCGAGGTCGCCCGTCGTGGCGAAGCGCGCGGACAGCTTGGCCGGACGGCTCTCCACGTACCGGCGGGTGGCGGCGTGCAGGTCGTTCGTCGGGTCCTGCGCGAGCGTCACCACGCCGGAAAAGGTGGGGCTGTCCTTTGTGGCCTTCTTGTCCTGCAAGTCGGCCAGAGCCGCCTGCACCTGCGATCCCGCCAAGCCGGAAATTGCCGTGATGGCGACCTGGGCGGCCGTGGTGCCGTGCGGGTTGCCGACGCTGCCAAGATGGGCGTCGATCTGCGCGTGCGTGTTGGTCCCGGCGCCGCCGAGCGACTGGTGGGCGATGTTGGCCGGGACGAGCGACAGGAAGGTCTTGCCCGCCGTGTTGTCGTCGCGCACGGCGAGGCCCGCATGCTCGGTGTCCACCGGTTTCGAGGTGGCCGAAAAGGTCAGGCGCTTGAGCGCTGCGTCGTAGTTGATGTTGATGTTCGAGCCCTGCACGAAGTGCATCGTGTCGCCGGGCATCGAGGCGGTGAATTTCTGCTGGTTGCCGTCGCCGATGGCGGAGAAGCTGAAGCCGCCGACGATGGTTCCAGCGGTGTCCGCATACTCCTTGGCCATCGCCGCCCAGTGCAGCGCCGAGTAGGCGCCGGACTGCACCGGCACGTTGAAGCCGTTTGACGCCCAGGCCGCCGCCAGCTCGCGCTGCGCCGACGCCTGATCGCGCAGCTGCTGCGCGCTGTCGCGCGCCGACACGGCGTCGACCTTGGCGTTGACGGCATCGGTCGCCGAGGTGCCGGCCACCGCGGCAGCGGTGTTGGCGTTGGTGGCGCCGGCCGAAGCCGACTGCGCGCTGGCGTCGGCGGCCTGGGCGCTGGAGGCCGCGGTCGCCGCGCTCGCCGCGGCCTGGTCGCGTGCCCCTTCGGCCGCCGTGCGGGCGTTCGCCGCGGCGGTGGCGTTGGCCTGCACGCCCGACAGGTGGGTGGCGGCGGTGTTGGCGCTGCCTTGCGCGGCGTTGGCGCTGTTCGCAGCGGCGTTGGCGCTGGTGGAAGCGTCGCCGGCCTTGGTCGCGGCGGTGGTCGCCGAGGCCGCCGCCTGGGTTGCCGATGCCGCCGATGCCGAAGCGCTGCCCTGTCCCTGGGCGGCCGCGGTGGCCGCCGCGGTTTCCGATGCCTTGGCGGCGCCCGCGCTGGTCTGCGTCGCCGACCCGGCCGCCGCCTGGGCGCTGGTCGCGGCGTTGGAGGCCGATCCGGCCGCCGCCGAGGCGGAGCCGGCGGCGTTGGTTTCGCTGGTCTTGGCGTTGGTTTCGCTGGTCTTGGCCGCCGCCGCGCTGGCCGCCGCCTCGCTCGCCTTGGTCGTTGCCGTCTGCGCGCTGGTCGCGGCTGCGGACGCCGAACCGGCGGCGGCGGTCGCGCTGCTCGCGGCCTGGGAGGCCGAGGTGGCGCTGGCCGTGGCGCGGGTCGTCGCCGTCTGGGCGCTCGCCGCGGCTCCGGTCTCGCTCGTCTTGGTGGCCGTTTCGCTGCCCTTCGCCGCGGTCTCGCTGGCCTTGGCGGCGGCGGACGCCCCCTCCGCCGCCGTCTTCGCCGCTTGGGCGCCGGCGTTCGCCGTCTCGGCCGCGGTCTTCGCAGCCAGGGCCGACGTCTCGGCCCGGGCCGCCGTCAGAGCCGACTGCGCCGCAGCCCCGGCGCTTGCCGATCCGGCCTGGGCGCTCGCCTTGGCAGCGGTTTCGCTGGCCTTTGCGCTGGTTTCGCTGGCCAGGGCCGCCGCCTGGCTGGCCTGAGCGGCGTTGCGCGCCGCCGCCGTGGCCACCGCCGCTTCGGACGCTTCGGTCGCCGCCAACTGGGCCGCCACGACATCGTCCTCGACCGCGTCGATCACCAGCTGGACATTGTCCATCAGGCCACCGTCAATCATCTCCAGCAACGCCGATGGTGTCTCGACGAGGCGCACATTGCCCTGCGTGTCGGTCAGCGGATATTTGCCGTCGCCGTTCGGCCCGCCACGCGGGTCGCCAGCCATCCAGGCGACGAACTCGTCCTCGCGCAGCTGCCATTTGCGGACCAGATCAGCCATGCGGTTGGCGATATCGGCGGCCATGGTGCCGGCGAAGTTCCGGATCACCATGTAGCCGGAACCGGCGCTGGCCGGGGCGGTCAGGCCGCTGGTCAGATTGACCGAGACGATGACGGTGAGCGGTTGGCCCGGAGTCTTGGCGGTCAGGACGAGGGTGCCGCCCGTCGCCACGGCGGTCATCGGGCAGGTTGGCGAGGCGTTGATGCGGGCGGCCAGGCCGGCGCAGATCTCGGCCACGGTCGGCGAGGCGTCGCTGGTGAACTGGTAGACGAAGTCATTGATGGAGATCTCGTCGGTCTGCGCGGTGTTGGCGCTGACGACGCGTGGCGTGATCGTGTTGACCTGGGCAAGCGGCGGGCGGCTCGTGCCGGTGTAGGGCGTGCGCAGAGTCAGCGCGGTGTTCGAGGCGACGGCCGCCACCTCGTAGAAGCGATCGCCGTCGGGCGAGAAGACGTCACCTGGAAACACCTGCGAGGCCCACAGCGTACCGAATCCGGTCACCGCCGTGGAGCCGTTGATCAGAGTGACGGAGCCGTCACGATACCAAGTTTGTGGCATTGCTGTCTTTCCGTCGCCGTTGGGCCAGCATGGGGTGTGGCCTCAGTATATCTAAGCGCTTACTGTATCATCGGGGCCGGCAAATTTCAATCCGGGAAGGGCAATTCGGCCTTGATGCGTGTGAAATCGATGGTCATGCGCTCCAGCTTTTCGGGGCGCCCGTTGGCCGCGTCGTGCTGGGCTTCGAGCTGGGCGTGCATCGGCCAGGCGGCGAGGTAGCGCCGTCGGCGCTCCTCGGCGATCTGCTCGGCGCTCAGGCGGATGGAGAGACGCATGTGACGACCTCCTGGAAGGGCAGATAGGGGAACGCGTCGATGACGACGGTGAGGCGGATCGGCAGGTGGCAGGACAGCGCAAGCTCGCCGCCGTCGACGGTGTGGGCGACGCCGTTGACCAACACCGTACAGGGCGATGGCAGGCCGCGCAGCGTTGCCGTGTCGGTGTCGTCGGCGAGGATCCGGGTTTTGTCGAACCCGAGCAGTGCTGGGCGCTCGCGGATCACCGGCTCATTGCCGGACAGGTCCACGTAATCGCGGGTGAGGTCGGCTTGGCCTTGCAAACGCTTGCAGCCTGGTCCCGGTCTCTGGTGCTCGAACTCAGGGGCGGGGCATTCGCCTGTTTGCAGAATACATCCGGTCTGGTCGTAGAACAGGAACGACATGTAGAACGGAGAAGCGGCGGCGTGGCGGAAGGTGCCGGTTACGGGGGGCATGGCGGGGTCCTCACTTGCGAAGTTCAATCACGGAAACATAGCAGGCGTTTGCGGGGCTTCCCCCGCCTTGCGCGGGGGCCTCCACGGTGAAGGTGTGGGTGCCCGCCGCGCGTCCCTCCATGGACATCCAGAACTGGCGGTCGGGCACCCATGCCCATGCCCCGCCCGCCTCGTTGCCGCTCGCCACCCACGTCATCCGGTGGATGGTTGCCTGCCGCAGGATCAGGATGTTCCTGCCGGTGGTGGTCATCGACACCGCTGCCGACCATGTGCCTGCCCCGGCGGCCATGTAGCTGGTCGCCCAGTTATCGATCTTCTCGCCGTTGACGACGAGGTCGCCGATGTGCGCCCGCCCGATCACGGCGTCACCGATGATCGCGCTGTTGATGCCGACCTTTTGGACGCCGTTGACAGCGGTGATGACGAACGGCGTGACGTTGGCGTAGCCGGCCCTGGTGACCATGAAGTCGTCGACACGGAAGATCAAACTGGACCGCGTCACGCCGTCGTTGGTGTTCGACAGCAAATCCATGCCCGAGACGTACCCGTTGTTGTCCACGGTAATTGAGTAACGTCCCTGCAATCCGTCGATGCTGCTCTGCTGGGTGCTGATCTTGGTGGTGTTGTCGTTGACCGTGGTTTGCAGTGTCGAGACGTTGCGGGCTACCGTGGACTCGGCGGTGACCCAGGTCTTGAGCGAGGTCTCCAGACCGGCGATGTTCTTGTCGATCTGCGAGCGTTGCTGCGTGATCGTCTCGGTCAACGCCTGGTCGAGATCGGCCCGCGCCCGGCTCTCGCTGGCGATGCCCGCCTCGGTGTCGCCGACCCGCGTGGCGAGCGCCCGGACGTCAGTGGCCGTCGCCGAGAGGCTGTCGCTGACCGCCTTGATCTCCCCGGCCACCGCCGCCTGATTGCCGGAAAACTCGGCGTTCAGCGTGCGCAGGTTGGTGGCGACGGCGGAGTCATGGTCGACCCAGGAGCGCAGTTCGCCGCCAAGCGTCGCGAGATCGCTGTTTATCTGCACACGCTGCTGGGTGATGCGCTGGGCCAGTGCGCCATCTTCATGGACGCGTATCATCGTTTCGTTGGACAGCGCCGCCATGCTGTCTCCAACCCGACCGAACAGCGTCGTGATGTCCTTGGCCTGCACCTCGTCGGTCTGCGCGAGCGTCTGCAGATCGCGCCCGATCGCCGCGACGTTGCCATCGACGTCGCTGCGCAGCGTCCGGATGTCCTCGGCGAGCGCCCGTTCGGCGTCGGCGCGGGCGGTCTGCTCGGCGACGAAGCGCGCCCAGTTGCCGTCCACCTTGCCCTCCAGGACGGTGCGGCTGGCCGCTTCGGCGGAATCGGCGTCGGCGAGGGTGCGCCAACGCTCCTCGGCGAGCGCGCGGTTGTCGCCGACCGTTGCGGTCAGGTCGTGGATGCTTTCGGCCAGGGCGGTGTCGGCATCGGTGCGGGCGCGGGATTCGGTCAGAGCCGCCGCCGCGATGTCCTCGCCGGTCTTGGCGGCGAGCAGGGTCACCTCCTCGGCGAGCGCGCCGAGGTCGTCGGCCTGCGCGGTGAGGCGGCCGGTGATGATGGCCCGGTTGTGCTCCCAGGCGGCGCCCATCTCGGTGACCGTCTCGGCGAGCGCCTGCCGGTCGGAGACCTCTTGGGTGATGCGCTGGTCGACGGCGGCGAAGCGGCGGCGGCTGTCGCCGCGCGTCTGCTGCAACGCCTCGAAGCGTTCGTAGCCGAGGCGCACCGACTCGGCCAGCGTCTCGGCGAGCGCGTTGTCGAACCCCGATCGCGCCATCACCGCCTCGACGCGGGCGTCGAGGAAGGCGAAGTCCTGACGCTGGATCAGGCGTTCGACATGGGTGTCGAGGAAGGAGAAGTCGATGTCCGGGACGTTGTGGACGATGTCGTCCTTGACGCGGTCCCACACCGCCTGCGCCATGTCCTCCACGCCGGCCGGGCGGGCTTCGCCGGCGGTGCCGAGGTTGGAGTTGAAGTCGCCGATGTTGCCGCCGAGATCGACCGCGCGCACCCAGTAGTAACGCACCGCGAGACCGGGGAGTCCGGCGCGGATGAAGTTGCTGCCCTTGACCTCGGCGATCTTCTCCGCGGTCGTCAGGTCGTTCGTCGCGCTTTCCCACACCTCGATGTGCGCGAGATCGGTGTCGGTCGGGTTGGACCAGCGCAGGGCGATCTGGCGGATGCCGCCGGACGCCGCCAGCCCGGTCGGCTGGCCGGGCGGCGTTCCCTTGCCCCGCACGATCAGGCCGATTTCGGCGCTGGCGCGACGGTTGTCGTGGCCGAGCGTGGTGACGCGGATGGTGTAGCGGCCCTCGGCCGCCGGCTCGATGTCGAAGCCGCCGACGCGCGTCGTCGCCCATTCCTGCCACTGGCCGCCCGGCGTCATCACGTCGGCGCGGTAGCCGGCGATCTCGGGCAGGTTGCTCGTCGTCCAGCTCACCGAGACGCGGGCCTGCGGCAGCCCGTTGACCCAATAGACGCTTTCCACCGCCCGCAGGTTGGCTGGCGCCGGCAGCGGGGTGACGCCGCCCTGGTAGGCCGGTGCCGGCAGGTTGAGACCCTGTTCGACCCGCGCGTACTTGGTCGGGTCGTGCAGGAGCGCCGTCACCTCGAAGACGTTGGGCTCCAGCTCGCGGATGCTGCGGACACGGAAGCGGCGTGGGGTCAGGCTGGCGCTCGACAGCGACCACATCGCCCCGGCGTCGGGAGCCACCGGCAACGGGTCGACCAGCGTCAACGCGCTGTGCTCGCCGATCCCACCGGCCACCGCGCGGTCGAGGACGCGGCCGTCGGGGAGCGTCACGGACAGCGTGTAGGCGTGTCCGGCCTCAAGCGTCACCGGGGCGTCGAGCGTCACCCGGCCCACCGTCGCCGCGGCCACCCGCCCGCCCAGGCGCACCAGCGCGTAGGCCGGATCGGCGACCTGGATGATCTGTCCGGGTGTCACCTCCAGGTGGTCGAAGGAGCAGCGGTAGGTGACGGTCTCGGTCTCGTGCTGCTCGCTGTCGAGAATCCACAGGCCGAGACGGCGGGCCTGGCTGCGGCTCGTGCAGCCGAACGCCGACACTTCGATCTCGCGGTGGCCGTGGCGCTCGATCAGCCGGGTGTTCTCGATGACCTCGATCGCGCCGCGGTACTCGTCGGCGGGGTCGTTCCACGCCACCTTGGCGACGGTGTGCCGGGCCTTCAGCGCCGTTCCCGCGTAGGAGAAGACGCCGTCGAGGACGTTAGCCGGCGCGACGATCACGCTGTCGTCGCCCGGCATGTCGGCGCTGGCGAAGACCTGGCCGGCCGCCCAATAGGCCATGCCGCGGAACGCCGAACAGATCGACTGGATGACCTTGTAGGCGTCCTCGCGGGTCTGGATGATGCCGTTGAAGGTGAAGCGCGGCTCCCAGCCGCCGGCGCCGTTGGGCACCGGTTGATCGCAGTATTGCGCGATCTGGTAGAGGCTCCATTTGTCGATCTGGCTGGCGTCGATCACCCGGCCCAGGCCGTAGCGCGTGTTGGTGATCAGGTCGTAGAGCACCCAGGCCGGGTTGTCGGTCCACGCCGTCTTGAAGCCGCCCTGCCAGATGCCGCCGTTGGCGTAGCTGTGGTTTTCCGGATCGTAGATGTCGGGCACGCTGACGCGCAGGCCTTTGACGTCGTAGGCACGCGCCGGGATCGACGAGCCGAACTGCTCGCTGTCGACGGTCAGCGCGATCAGCGCGCTGTCCGGGTAGCTGTATTTGCCGTCGACGATCTGCGTGTAGCTCGACCACCAGCTCTCGTTCTGGACGGTCGCGCTGGTGCTGTCCGGGGTGAGGCGGCGCACCCGCACGTCCCACGGCGCGCCGCCTTCCGGAAGTTCGATGCGGTAGGCGCGCTCGTAGGCGGCGGTGGCCTTGCCCTCGATGGTGTCGGTGATGGTCTCGCGCCAGCCGCCGCCGTAGGGCCGCACGTCGATGGCGATCTGCACCTTCGAACCGTGCAGATCGCCGTCGTCGGCGTCCTGCTGGGTCATCATCGGGAAGCGCAGCGTGACGCGCAGCGCGTCGGTGTCGGTGATGGTGCGGATCACCGGCGTGTCGGCGCGCACGCGGGTGGAGACGGCGATTTCGTTCTCGGCGGCGGCGAAGCCGGCGATGTGGTCCTGGCTCGGCAGACCGACCCGGCTTTGCCAGCTCACGCCCTTGAAATTCAACGTGCCGTCGGCGTTCTCGAGCGGCGTTCCGTCGAAGTAGACACCTTTGGACTTGCCGACGGGCAGTTCCTCCAGCTCGCCCTCGCCGATCAGGTCGACGACGCGCGCGGTCGAGCGGGATTGCAGGCTGTCGGCGTCCTCGCGGGCACCACCCGAACCGCCGCCGCCGCCCTTGCCGCCGCCCGAGCCCGAGATGCCGCCATCGGCGACGGGGCCATTGAAGCCGGAGCGCCCCCAGGGATCGGTGTAGCCGCCGGCCTCGGTCTCGACGAGCGCGCCGACGAAGTTGTAGTCGTTGCCGACCCGGCGGGCCGCCTGGATCGCGAAGACGCCGCGGGTGAATTCGTCGTCGTCGGGGATGAAGCGCAGGCCGCCGGCCACCTGGGCGACGGTGAGCAGGCTGTCGGCCTCGACCGGCGTGTGGTCGGCCAGATGCAGCGTGCCGCCCCGGACCGTGCCGACATGGAAGTGGCTGATGTCGGGGTACGTCGTAGTGACGATCCACAGCGAGCCCGCCAGCACCACCGTGGTCATCTCCGACCCGTTGCCACCGGTGGGGCCGCCGGACATGATCTGTTCCGGGGCCATGCCGGCGGAGACGACAGTCGACCCGACGCGCAGGCGGCCGTAGATGAGCGGCACCGGGCCGCCCTGCTCGATGGAGTTGACCGGCCCGTTGAAGAGGAACGACTTGCGGTTCTCGACCTGCTCCAGGTCGCCCATTTTGGCCTGTGGGCTGAGCATCATCGAGACGCCGGACAGCGCCATCGACAGGCCGAACATGGCGGCGGTGCCGTAGGCGGTCAGCGCGCCGGTTTGTGTAACGACCAAGCCGCCGAGCGAAGTGCCTGCGGAGGCTGGGGCGGCGATGATCGCCACCGCCATGATGGCGACGCCGATCACCGCCTTGGCGCCGCCCTTGGATCTCTGGCTGGCCGCCGCCCCCTTCGGCACCGGGATGATGTGCAGGTCGCCGCTGCCGAGTCGGAAGGTCAGCTCCTGCTCGTTCAGCACCAGGCCGCTGCGCCTGTCGCCGCGCACCAGCTTGAACGCGCCGTCGCGCAAGGCCTTGAAGAAGCGGCCGGGGAAGTTGGCTTCGAGCGCGCGGGCGACCTCGGCAACCGAGTCCACGTCGAGCGTGAAGCCCTTGCCGAACTCCTTGCGCAGCGCGCCGTAGAGATGGACGCGGCGCATCATGGCGCGACACTCCTGTGACGAAGGACGTGCGTCACATAGCGCATCCACGGGCCGAGCGGCTCGCGGCGCGACAGGCGCTTTTGCAGATGGTGCAGAATCAGACCGTTCGGCATGACGATGCCGGCGTGGTTGGGCACCTTGGAGCGGATGGCCATCAGCACCACGTCGTCGGGGCGCATCATGGCGCGGTCGACGGTGACGAAGCCGCGTTCCTGGAAGCCGTCGAGGTAGAGATTCTCGCCATGGTCCCACCATTCGTCGTCGCGCGCCTGATCGGTCACGGCGATGCCGAGGGTGTCGCGGTAGTAGTCGCGGCACAGCGCGTAGCAGTCGGTGACGCCGTGCACGAACGGCCGGCCGATCAGCGGCGGCACCGGCGCACCGGCGCCCCAGACGATCGGGGCGCCGGCGGCCTCGCCGTCGGTGGGGATGATCGCCCACGGCACGCCGGTCGCCAGTTGGCCGCGCATGTCGTCGCCCGACGGGTGCAGCGGCCCCATCGGGTGGGAATGGACCACCGCCTGAAGCCCGTCCGCGTGGGTCAGGTAATCGGCGTCGGCGATGTGGAAGTGGCGGGTCGGGTCGGGGTGCGTGTTGGCGAGCGGCCTGTAAGCGTTGTCGACCACCAAGCCGCAGCTTTCCTCGGGGAAGGCGGCGATGGCGTGGGCCTGCATGGCCGCGACGGCATCGGGCGTGAACATGGGATCAGATCCTCACTCGGGCGACGCCGGGGAAGGCGCGCGTGGGCAGCACCGCGGTCTCGCCGAAGCGCTTCTTGCAGTCGGAATCCTTGCGCCCGCAGTCGTCCTCGGCGCTGTTGCCGGTGGGATCGCCGCTGGCCTTGAAACAGGCGGAGCCGGTGTAGGGGCAGGTGGCTTGGGAATAGTCGAAGCCGGCGCCGGTCCAGCGCCGGTAGGTGTGCGTGCAGGCGTCGCGCAGCACCTGCCGGCCGGGGAGCATCTTGCCCTCCTGGTCCATCGCCGCCGACAGTTCCCACTCGATGTGCGTCTTGGTCAGCGCGACCTTGCGCTCGACGCGGTAGATGTCGAGCGGGAAGTGGGCGCCGGGATCGGCGTCGGGCTCGCCGTCGAGAAAGCGCCGGAAGGTGCGGATGCGCGTCAGCGTGGCGCCGAGCAGGTCGTCGTAGGTGCCGACGAGCGCGCTCATCGCGCGGTTGGCGTTGGCGATGCGGACGCGCGGCGTCGGCAGCGTGCCCGCGCCGGTCCATTCGAAGCCGTCGGCCTCCAGATCGATCGGCGTGTACTCGACGCCGCCGTAGGTGATCGGCGCCGATTCCCGGGTCGACTGCGTGAAGCAGTAGACGTCGCCGCCGAGGACGCGGGCGTCGAGCTGGTAAAGCACGACGTAGGGGCTGGTCGCCGCCTTCTGCGCCTCGCTGGCGATCTTCGCCTGGGCGGCGCTGCGGGGTGTGGTCGCCGTGGTCATAGGTCGAAAACCTCGACGAAGGTGGCGGTGATCTGGTGATAGGAGAAGCGCACGCGCTTGCGCGCCCACTTCGTGCAGGTGAACTTGCGCGGCGCGCTCTCGCCGGGTGGCGTGTAGAGGAACGCCTCGGCGCCGAGGCGCGCCTTGAGGAAGGCGACGATGGCGTCGGCGTCGGCGGCCGGCAGAGCCTCCCAGGCGAAGGCGAAGGTGTCGCGGACGTTGTTCAGGCCATCGGCGGCGCGCTGGCGGTAGCCGTCGCCGAAGTCGGCGGCGAGCACCTTGACCTCCGGAGCGATTTCCGTGCCGGGGCTCGGCGGGATGGCCGGAGCGAAGATGGGGAACGCCATGTCAGTAGCCTCCCCGCAGCAGACCGCCGGGGCGCATTTGCTGGCGCATCTCCTCGGTCATCAGACCGCGCAGTTCCGCCTTCACCTGCCGGCCGATCTTGTCGGCCAGATCAGTGTTCTGTTCGCTCGTGCCGGCCCCACCGCTCACGTTCACGGTGACCTCCTGATGAATGGATGGTGAAGTGTTTCCAGAAGTAAGCGCTGACGTCAGAAGATTGTCAGCGTTGTCCATCTGCTCCGGGGTGAAGACGCCCTCGCCACGCTTGGCGATGATCGGCACCTCGCCGCGCAGCAAGCCGCCGGAGTGGAGCTTCGGCGCACCAGCCCATAGTGATGACGGATAATGGCCGTGGTCAGTGCCGTCGTAGCCGACGATGCCACCGACGTGGAACTTGGAGCCCGTGTTGGAGAGTGCGGCCATGCCGGCGTCGGACGGCCTGCTGATGCCGAAGCCAAGCAGCGAGCCGATGCCGGTGATCGCCTTCATCAGCAGTTGCTGGGAAATCCACTTGGCAAAGAAGTCGATCATAAACGTGGTCATGCTTGCGAACATTGAGCGCGCGCCCTCGATGAGGGTCATCTGCCCACTCAGAACGCCGGTGATGACGCCGGAGAATTGCGTGGTGAAACTCTTTGCTCCTTCGGCGCGGAGGAGCTGCAGGCGTTGCTCGGCGTCCAGGCTGTAATCGTAGTAGATCTTGCTCAATTCAAGATCGACGGCCGATTTCTGGAATTCGTATTTGTCATTGCGCCATTGATCGGTGTTCAACACACCAAACATCTGTTTGTTCTGAAGCGTCTGGTCGTGAAGGTACTTGGGATCGTCCTTGCCCAACGGAGACGAGCCGTTCGCGGCGGACTGCCCAGCGGGGGCGGAGCCCGCGTTGGCCGGACCGCTCACCCCACCCGGCTTGGCTTGGCCGAGCACGCCGCCCGATGCACCGGGGCCGGCGCTTCCGGGGGCGGGACCTGACGCGGAGCCTTTGGCATTCCCTGCGCCGGCGCCGACGCCGACGCCGAAGTCGAAGCCGAAAAGATCGCCGATGGTGTCGATCGCCTTCATCATGAGCTTCTGGGAAGCCCACTTGGCGAAGAAATCAAGCATGTACTTGCCCATGCTTGCGAACATCGAGCGCACGCCGGTGACGATGCCCGTTTGTCCGCTCAGCACACCGGTGATCAAGCCGGAAAATTTCTCCGTGAAATTTTTGATCCCGTCGGCACGGATGAGCTGCAGGCGCTGCTCGGCGTCCAGGCTGTATTCGTAGTAGAGCTGAGCCATCTCAAGATCGACGCTTGATTTTTGGAATTCGTATTTGTCATTGCGCCATTGATCGGTGTTCAGCACTCCAACCATCTGCTTGTTCTGAAGGGTCTGGCTTTTAAGATACGCGGGATCGTCCTGACCCAACGGAGACGACCCGTTCGCGGCGGGCTGCCCAGCGGTGGCGGAGCCCGCATTCCCTTGGCCACCGACCGCGCCCGGCTTGTCCTTGCCGGGCGACGCGAGAGCCGGGGCGCCGCCCGCCGCCGGGGCCGCGCCGAACGTGGTGGTGTTGGCCTTGCCGATCGGACCGGCCGCAGTCTTCATTATTTGCGGCGTGTTCTTGCCGACCACCTGACGGATGGCGCTGAAGACGCGTTGCTTGTCTCCGTTGCTGGCGCCCATGCGCTGGCCGGTCCCGATCGTGCCTTCGATCGCCCGGCGCACGTCCTCCACGGCGATGCTGGCCGAGCTGGCGGCCGAAGTGACCGCGGCGTACGACTTCGTCAGCGCGTCGAGACCCGACCCCGTGCGCAGCGCCGCTCCGCGCAGGTCGTCGACGGTCTTGCCGTAGTTTCCAGCGCGTGCCGCGCCGGCGTGAAGAGCCCTGTTCATCTCGTTGGCCGAGCCGGTGACGGCCGCCAACTTGCGCTTCAGGTCGGTCGTCTTCCCGCTGGCCTTGACCATCCGGTTGGCCATATCCCCGACGCTGGAGAAGCCCTGCGCCAGGCTGGACAGCAGCGCGTCCGTCCGGCTGGCGGCCTTCTGGAATTTTGTCATGGCCGCGGTCGCTGCCCTGAGGTCCCTGGTGAAAGACGCGGTGTCGAAATCGAGCCCGACGGTCAGAGTGTTGGCGTTCGAAGCCATGACGAATCCTTCCAGTAAGTACGCGCTTACTCAGTTCCGTGCGCACCGAAAAGGCGCCGGGCCTTCCTGATGTCCTCGTCGGACATCGTCACCTTCTCCACAATCTGCGGGCGGCCGAGGCGGCTGTGCAGACCTTTGACGATCCGCTTCACATGCTCGCCGCCCATCGCGACGCTGTGCGCCGGCAGGATCTCCAGAACCTCTTCGGCGCGGACCCGGTCGATCATGTCGTTCAGCAGCCAGAAGGCCCGGATGGGCATCCGGCGCACGGCGGCGAAGCTCATGCCGTAGAAACGCATCACCCGAGCGAAGTAGAATCCAAAATCGAGTTGGACTACTTCGGCCCGGCCAGCGCGTTTCCCACCGCGCCCCCGTCCGCGTCCTCGCCAGCGTCGGTCAGCTTGGACAGGTCGGAGCCGCGGGCGAAGGCCAGCAGCGCCATCAGCTGCGTCATGTCGAGCTTGAGCAGATCGGCGTGGGTGGTGCCGTCGAGGAACTCCAGCAGCTTGCCGATCAGCAGCGTCAGCTTCTCCTTGCCCGTGGCGTTGGCGAGCCTGGCGTCGAAATCGTCGGCCTCGATGAACTGCTCCACGGTCATCGAGCGCAGCGTGCGCTCCCGGCCGTCGAGGACGACCAGACGGGTGACCTTGAGGGCGTCGAGGTTGAGAATGTCGGTCATGGGGAACGGCTTTCCTCGGAAGGAATGGATTGGGAAGGGCGCGGGTTGGACGCCCGGCAAAAAGCCGGGCGCCGGATCGTCAGGCCGCGGTCGGCTTGCCGAAGACCGCGATCTTGTTGTTGGCGGTGGTGTCCGGGTAACATTTGAAGGTCACCTCGTAGACCCGCTCCTCGCCGGTCGCGTAGCGGACGGCGAACTTCGGCACCGGCGCCGCCTTGAAGGCCAGGAAATCCTGAGTGGTGTCGGACGCCGGCAGGCCGGTCGGGTGCAGCTTCAGCTCGCCGGCGGCTTCGAGCAGGTCGGTGTTGACGCCCGAACGGATCTCGACGCCGACCTCCGAACCCGCCGCGCCGATGCCGACGGCCTGCGGCATGACCTTGAGCAGCTTGGTCAGGTTGGTTTCCAGCATCGGCACCGTGACGGTGACCGTGGTGCCGGTGATGACCTCCTTGATCGGCGTCTCGCCGGTCTGGTCGGCGGTCACCTCGTAGGTCGAGGTTTCGATCGCCACCTCGACGCCGCCCTTGGTGGCGCCCAGGTCGAGCGTCGCAAAGGTCACGTCGCAGACGCCGAGCGCGATGTTTTCAGCAGCAATGGCCATACACATTCTCCTTCATCAAGTCGCGCCGCGTCGTGGCTGAGCGCAGCGTCTTACCGAAGATAAGTTAGCGCTTACTGCGTGATTTTGCAAGTGGCTAATTCGGCGTCGGCGCAGGCCGGGCGGGCGGGCGGCGTCCGGATCGGGTGTGTCCTGGTTGGCTCCCCCGCGTCAGAGGGGCGGCGTCTCTTCCACGGGAGAAGGGGAGCTTTCCGTGGCGCCCTTGCCCTTGCGCGCCCGGCTGGGCATCTCGCCGAACTGGGTCTTGAAATCGCGCGAGAAATGGGCGGCGTCGGCGAAGCCGCAGTCGAAGGCGATCTCGGTGATCGTCCGGCGCGTGTGCTCCAGCAGCCAGCGTCCGTAATCCAGCCGCAACCGGCGCTGGAAGGCCGACGGCGAGATGCCCAGCGCCGCCTGGAAGGACCGTTCGAGCTGCCGGGCGCTGACCCCGACGTAGCGGGCGATGGCTTCGACGGAGGGCGGGGAGTCGAGCCGCTGTTCGATGAAATGCGTCGCCTGACGGACGCGGGCGTCGGTCACGCCGTCGAGGTTCGCGTAGAAATGGGCCTGCGGCAGCGCGCCGGGGCGGATGTCCTGGAGCATCATGTGGCGGACGGCCTGCCGCGCCTTCTGCCCGCCGCAATGCCGCCCGACGAGGTAGAGGCCGAGGTCGATGGCCGCCGTCGATCCGGCGCAGGTGATCAGGTCGCCCTCGTCGATGAAGAGATGGTCCACCGAGGCGTTGGCGGTCGGGAAGCGCTCGCGGAAGGTGTCCAGCACGTTCCAATGGACACAGACGCGGCGCGTGCCGACGAGGCCGGCGCGCGCGATGGCGAAGGTGCCCGTGCAGATGCCGAGAAGCCGCACCCGCTGCGCCGCCACCGCGCGCAGATAGGCGGTCACCGCCCCCGGCACCTCGTTCCGGTAATCGTTGCCGCCGCACACCGCCACGTAGTCGAAGGGCGCCGGGGCGAGCAGGTCGCTGTTGGGCGTCACCAGCACGCCGCAGCTCGACCGGCGCGGCTGCCCGCCGACGCTCATCACCGTCCAGCTCGCGTCGATCTGCCGGCTGCGCCCTCCGGGGTCGGCGGCGAGCCGGAGGGCGTCGATCAAACCGGAGAAGGCGGTCAGCGTGAACTGGTCGAGCAGCACGAAGCCGATGCGCAACCGGGGATCGGCGGGGGACGGGGCGTCGCGGTCGGGGGCGTCCGGCATGTCGGGTCTGGGGGTCGGCATGTCGGAAATATTCAAGGATTCGGCAGCATTCTTCTATCGGAAAATACGTCGGAACAATTAGCTTTCGAACGAACCACGGCTCTGACGCCCGCTGGACCGACACCACGAAGGAACCGGTCATGACCCATACGCGCGCCGCCACCCGCAACGCTTCCCGCCTCGCCGCCCTGACCGCCGTCCTGGCGGCCGGGGTGTCCCTGTACGCCCTGCCGGCCGCGGCCCAGGGCGAAATCCGCGTCGCCTGGTACGGCGGCAACTGGGGCGAGGCCTTCCGCACCTGCGTCGCGGAGCCCTTCACCAAGGCGACTGGCGTCCGCGTCGTGCCGGAGATCGGCACCTCGACCGTGACCTTCGCCAAGCTGCAGCAGCAGAAGGACGCGCCGACGCTCGACGTCGCCTACATGGACGGCGGCATCAGCGAGATGGCGCAGGCGGCGGGCGTGCTGGACGCCATCGACCCGACGGGCGTGCCGAACCTGGCGAAGGCGTTGCCGGAGGCGATCTACAAGGCGGACGGGTCGATCTTCGCCGCCGGTTCCGGCTACTACTCACTGGGCCTGACCTACAACACCAAGGAGATCAAGACCCCGCCGACCTCGTGGAACGACCTGTGGAAGCCGGAGTTCGCGGACACGGTGACGATCCCGTCGCCGGCCAACTCCTCCGGCGTGCCCTTCGTCATGTTCCTGAACCGCATGTGGGGCAACCCGCCGGGCGACCTGTCCAAGACCTTCGAAAAGCTTAAGACGCTGAAGACCGCGCTCTACTTCGACAGCTCGGGGGCGGCGAGCAACGCCTACCAGAGCGGCGAGGCGATCATCGGCGCGCATTTCAACGTCGGCGCCTGGGATCTGGCCGACAAGGGCCTGCCCATCGGCTTCGTCGTTCCGAAGGAAGGCGTGTGGGCCACCGACGCCCGTCTGCATCTGGTCAAGAACGCCCCGCACAAGGCCGATGCCCAGCGCTTCATCGACACCGCGCTGACCCCGGAAGCGTCGGCCTGTCTGGCGGAGAAGCTCTATCTCGGCCCGGCGGTGCAGAACGTGTCGGTGTCGCCGGACGTCGAGCGCAAGCTGCCCTGGGGCGTCGGCGGGTCGGTCAAGAACCTCAAGCTCTTCAACTGGGCGGACATCAACCGTGACCGCGCGGCGATCACCGACGCCTGGAACCGCGAACTCGCCCGCCAGTGAACCGCAGCCAGCCGGGGAGCCCCTCCATGCCCGCGACGCCCAAGCCCGACGCCCTGCTCTCCATCCGCTCCATCGACAAGCATTTCGGCACATACCATGCGCTGAGGGACGTGTCGCTGGATGTGGCCCATGGCGAGTTCGTCGCCCTGCTGGGGCCGAGCGGCTGCGGCAAGACGACCCTGCTGCGCTGCATCGCCGGCTTCCTCTCCCCTGATTCCGGGACCATCCGGATCGGCGGGGAGGACGTGACGCGGCTGCCGCCGCACCGGCGCCCGCTGAACACGGTGTTCCAGCATTACGCCCTGTTCCCGCATCTGAGCATCCTCGACAACGTGGCCTACGGGCCGCGCCGTCACGGGGTGCCGCGGGGCGAGGCGGTGGAGCGCGCCCGCGAGGCGCTGGAACTGGTTGGGCTGGACTCCGCGGCGGGCCGCTACCCGCGGGAGCTGTCGGGCGGCCAGCAGCAGCGCGTCGCCCTGGCGCGGGCCTTTGTCAACCGCCCGAAGCTCCTCCTGCTCGACGAGCCGCTGAGCGCTCTCGACCTGAAGCTGCGCAAGCGGATGCAGATCGAGCTGAAGCATCTCCAGGAGAAGCTCGGCATCGCCTTCGTGTTCGTGACCCACGACCAGGAGGAGGCGATGAGCATGGCGAACCGCATCGTCGTCATGAACCGCGGGGTGATCGAGCAGGTGGGCGACGGGCGGGCCATCTACACCCGCCCGGCCAGCCGCTTCGTCGCCGACTTCATCGGCGAGGCCAACCTGCTGCCGGGAACGGCGGAGGGCGACGCCGGGGTGCGGCTGGCGGTGGGGTCGGCGCTGCTGCCCCATCTCGGCGCCGACACGCGGCAGCGCTACACCGCGGTGCTGCGGCCCGAGCATGTCGAGCTGCTGAACCAGCCCGAGGCGCCGGGCCTGATCACCGACCAGGGCTTCGTCGAAGACGTCATCGACACCGGCGGGCAGACCGTCGTGACGGTGCGCGTCGGCGAGCATCTGCTGGCCAGCCGCCGGCTGGGCATGGCGGGGGAGGGGCTCAATCCGGGGGCGCCGGTCTTCGTCGGCTTCCGTCCGGGGCACGTCCACATCATCGCCGAGCCGGCCACCCACCGGTCCGGACCATGAGCACGACCATGAGCGCCGCCATGAACCGAGCCTTGCCCCTGCTGGCGGCCCCGGTCGCCTTCTTCGTGGCCTTCTTCGCCGTCCCGATGATCGTGGTCGTGTCGTCTAGCCTGATGGCGGGCGGCGTGCCGTCCCTCGGCAACTACGCGCGGGTGCTGTTCGACCAGTATCACTGGGACGTGCTGGCGGCGACCTTCCGCATCGCCGGGCTGACCACGGTGGCCTGCGCGCTGCTCGGCTACCCGCTGGCCTATTATCTGGTGCGGGTGGTCAAGTCGCGGGCGTTGCGGCGGACCTGCGTCATCCTGCTGGTGCTGCCGCTGTTCACCAGCAACATCGTCCGCTCCTTCGGCTGGATGGTGCTGCTGGGACGCAACGGCCTCGTCAACGACGCGCTGGTCGGGGTGGGCATCCTGGACCGCCCGATGCGCTTCCTCGGCACCGAGCTGGGCATCGTGATCGGGCTGGTCTACATCCTGCTGCCCTTCATCGTGCTGGCTGTCGGCAACGCGCTGGCCGCGGTGGACCCGGCGCTGGAAGATGCCTCCTCCGACCTCGGCGCCACGCCCTTCGACACCTTCCGGACGGTCACCTTTCCGCTCTGCCTGCCGGGGCTGATGTCGGGGATCATCATGGTCTTCACCCTGGCGGTCAGCGCCTACGTCACGCCGGCCCTGCTGAGCGGCGGCAAGATCACGGTCTTCCCTATGCTGATCTTCCAGCAGTACAGCACGGTCTTCGACGTGAACTACGGCGGCGCGCTCAGCATGACGCTGCTGGTGATGACTTTGGTCCTGGTCGGTCTGGCCGGCTGGATCGGCAACGCCGGGGCCAGCGCAACGGGGAGGAAAGCCCAATGATCGCACGGCTTCTTCTGCGGGTGGTGTCCTGGTCGGTCATGGCCTACCTGATCCTGCCGCTCCTGGTCATCGTCGGCTCCTCCTTCACCGCCACCAGCTACCTTGCCTTCCCGCCGCAGGGGCTGACCCTCGACTGGTACGGGCGGATGCTCGGCGACACCTCCTATCTGGCGGCCTTCGGCACCAGCACCCTGCTGGCCCTGGTCGCCACGGCGGCGGCCCTGCTGCTCGGCGTTCCGGCGGCGCTGGCCATCGCCCGCTGTGAGTTTCCGGGCAAGAAGTTCCTGCTGTCGCTGCTGATGTCGCCGCTGGTCCTGCCGCACGTCGTGCTGGGCGCCGCCCTGCTGCAATATTGCGCGGCGCTGGGCCTGATGCGCAGCTTCACGGCGCTGCTGGTCGGGCACATCGTCATCATCATGCCCTTCGTCCTGCGCTCCGTCCTGCCGCAGCTGACGCCGGAGCAGCGGGCGCTGGAGGAGGCCTCCGCCGACCTGGGCGCCCGCCCGATGGAAACCTTCTTCCTCGTCACGCTGCCGCAGATCCGCAGTGGCTTGGCGAGCGGCGCGATCTTCGCCTTCATTTCCTCCTGGATCAACGTCGAGCTGAGCATCTTCAACACCACGGCGGAGATGACGACCATCCCGGTCAAACTCTTCAACTACGTCCAGTACACGATCGACCCGGTCATCGCCGCGGTGTCCTCCATCACCATCGGCGTGGCGGCCCTGGCGATCATCATCCTCGACCTCACCGTCGGGCTGCACCTTCTGTCGGACCGGCGCTGACCGGTCCCGACACCCCCCGCTTCATCCCCCGATCCAACACTGAATCCGATCCACGAAAGGGTCCTTCCATGCGCATGCAAGACGCATTCGATGTCCTGTACACCCACACCGAGGGCGAGCCGCTCTGCATCATCCACAGCGGCATCCCCTATCCGGCCGGTTCCAGCATCCTGGAGAAGCGCCAGTTCCTGGAGACGCATTACGACTGGCTGCGCGAAGCCCTGATGCGCGAGCCGCGCGGCCACAAGGACATGTTCGGCGTCTTCCTGACCCCGCCGTCCGGCCCGGACTACGACGCCGGCCTGATCTACATCGACGGCACCCAGTATTCTCACATGTGCGGCCACGGCACGATCGCCGTCGCCATGGCGATGGTCGCCAACGGCCTCGTCCGCCGCGGCGAGAACGGGCGCACCACCATCCGCTTCGAGACCACCGCCGGCCTCGTCGTCGCCGAGGTGGCCCATGAGGGCGACCGGGTGCTGTGGACGAAGTTCGAGAACGTCCCGGCCTACGTCGCCGCGCAGGACGTGGAATTCGAGCTGCCGGAGATCGGCCCGCTGAAGGCCGACATCGTGTGGGGCGGCAACTACTTCGGCATCATCGACCTGACCGGCACCTCGCTGCGCATCGGGGCGGAGAACGGCACCGCCCTGTCGCATTACGGCATCCTGGCGCGTGAGCAGCTCCGCCAGAAGGTGGCGATCCAGCACCCGGCGTCGGCGCACATCAACAACTTCAACTTCGTGACCTTCTGGCACGAGCCGACCATCGAGGGCGCCTTCTACAAGAATGTCCACGTCTTCAGCGCCGGCCAGCTCGACCGCTCGCCGGGCGGCACCGGCACCAGCGCGATGATGGCGATGTTCGAGGCGCGCGGGAAGATGGCGATCGGCGACACCATCCGCTCCGAAGGCCTGCTCGGCACCGGCACCTTCGAGGGCAGCCTGCTCGGCGAGACCCGCCTGAACGGCGTGCGCGCCGTGCGCCCGACCGTCAAGGGCACGGCCAGCATCCTCGGCACCGCCCGCTGGGTCATCGACCGCAACGATCCGGTCGGCGCCGGCTTCCTGGTCGCCTGATCGGTCCTTAGCGGCAGCGTCCTGAACTTCGTCCCGGCGTCCCCTCAGGGCGCCGGGACCTTTGTGCTGCGCCGATGGGCGATCCACCTGCCCGTATCGGCGCGCCGTCGTTGTATACAATGAAGCTCACTCGGGTTTTGGGACGGTGAAGACGGCCCGCCCGGCACGCACATGCGCGCGCATCACCGACGACGCCCATTCCCCATCGCGGGCGGTCAGGGCTTCGACGATCTCGCGGTGGTGGTTCATGCTGCGGGCGAGGTCGCGCCGGCTGTAGCGGGCGAAGGTCCGCAGCACCAGCGGCATCTCCACCACCTGCCGGATCATCTGGCCCAAGCGCCGGTCCCCGGCGATGTCGATCAGCAGGCCGTGGAAGCGGTCGTTCAGCGGCGTGATGCGCGAGAAGTCCACCGCGTTGCCGTCCCCCACCACCGCCTCCATCGCGTCGCACAGCGCCTCCAGCTCGGCAAGGTGCCGCGGCTCAGCGCGGGTGGCGGCGAGGCCGGCCGCCTGACTTTCCAGCGTCGCGCGCAGCCCGAAAATCTCGTCGAGGTCCTGGATCGTCCAGGCGTTCACCTTGGCGCCGAGGTTGGGCACGAGCTGCAGCAGCCCGTCGGCGGACAGCCGGCGCAGCGCCTCGCGCACCGGGGTGCGGCTGACCCCGGTCAGTTCGGCCAGCTCCTGCTCGCGCAGATGGGCGCCCGGCGGCCAGCGGCTGGCCAGGATGCCTTCCCGGATGAAGCGATAGGCGCGGTCGGCGGCGCGGTTGGAGCCGCCGCTGAAGCCGTTGTCCCATTGGGGTGCCAGAGCCCCGGCGCTGTCCGACATGCTGACCTCCCTTGCCCTTCTGTTCGGCAATCCGATTTTTTCGGGTTGCGTTGTATACAATGGCGCACTATGTTCGTAGGCACAACAAATTAAACGCCCGGTTCCGGTGCGCTCTAGCGGAAGCCAACAGCGGAAGCGGCGACAAGGGAGGGATACAACCGGTGACGACACCCGCACAACGCCTGAAAACGGCGCTGGAGGCTCCCGGCCTTCACCTGATGCCCTGCTGCTTCGACGCGCTGTCGGCGCGGCTGATCGAGCAGGCCGGTTTCCGCGTCAGCCTGATGAGCGGCTTCGCCGTCTCGGCCACCCGGTTGGGGATGCCCGACACCGGGCTGATTTCCTTCGCCGAGATGCTCGACCAGCTCCGCAACGTCTGTCAGGCGGCCCCCGCCCTGCTGGTGATCGGCGACGGCGACACCGGCTACGGCAACGCCATGAACGTGCAGCGCACCGTGCGCGACTACGCCCGCGCCGGGGCCGCCGCCGTCCTGATCGAGGATCAGGTCAGCCCCAAGCGCTGTGGCCACACCAAGGGCAAGCAGGTCGTCGGGCGGGCCGAGGCGCGCATGAAGATCCGCGCCGCCGTCGACGCCGCCCGGTCGGGTTCCGACGACATCCTGATCCTGGCGCGGACCGACGCGCGCGCCACGCACGGCTTCGACGCGGCGCTGGAGCGCTGCCAGGATTTCGTGGAGGAGGGCGCCGACATCATCTTCATGGAGGCTCCGCACAACGAGACGGAAATGGCCGCCTTCTGCGCCGGGATCGACCGGCCGGCCATGGCGAACATGGTGCGCGGCGGCCAGACACCGATTCTGCCGCCGCGCGAGCTGGAGGCGCTGGGCTTCAAGCTCGCCGCCTATCCGCTGACCCTGATGTCGGCGGCCATCGACGCCATGCGCACCGCCCTGGCCGCGGTGGCGGACGGGCAGGAAAGCCGGGTGGCCCAGGCCGATTTCGAGGCGCTGAAGTCCCTTGTCGGCTTCCCCGACTATTACGAGCGGGAACAGGCCTACCGAGCCGCCGAATGACGGGCCGAATAAGGGGAGGCAACGCCATGACCACGCCGCGTTCCATCATCGACAAGATTTGGGATCAGCACGTCGTCGCCGATCTCGGCGACGGGCGGGTGCTGCTCCACATCGACCGCCACATGCTGCACGAGGTCACCAGCCCGCAGGCCTACGCCGGGCTGGCCGCCGCCGGGCGCCGGTTGCGCCGCCCCGACCTGACCTTCGCGACGGCGGACCACATCGTCTCCACCGAGAACGGCCGCACCGACGACACGGTGCCCGGCGGGCCGGAGATGATCCGCGCCCTGCGCGCCAACGCCGAAGCCACCGGTGTCGCGCTGTTCGACCTGGGTGACGTGCGCCAGGGCATCGTGCATGTGATCGCGCCGGAACTGGGGATCGCCCTGCCGGGCGCCACCCTGGTCTGCGGCGACAGCCACACCAGCACGGTGGGCGCGCTGGGCGCCATGGCCTGGGGCATCGGCACGTCGGAGGTCGAGCATGTCATGGCGACGCAGACCGCCATCCTGCGCCGCCCGCCGACCATGCGCATCACCGTCAGAGGCACCCGGCCGGCCGGCGTGTCGGCCAAGGACATGGTGCTGAAGCTGATCGCCACCATCGGCACCGCCGGGGCGACCGGCTACGGCGTCGAATACGCCGGCCCGGCCATCCGCGCGCTTTCCATGGAAGAGCGGATGACCGTCTGCAACATGTCGGTGGAGCTGGGCGCGCGCTTCGGCCTGATCGCCCCCGACGAGGTGACCTTCGCCTATCTCCAGGGGCGGCCCTTCGCCCCGGCGGGTGACCTGTGGGAGCAGGCGGTTGAGGCGTGGCGCGCCCTGGCGAGCGATCCCGGCGCCCGCTTCGACGCCGAGATCGAACTGGACGTCTCCACTCTCACGCCGCAGGTGTCCTGGGGCACCAGCCCGCAGGACTGCATCGGCGTCGGCGAGACCATTCCCGATCCGGAGCGCGAGGCCGACCCCAAGCGCCGGCAGGCGATGCGCCGGGCGCTGGACTACATCGGGCTGGAGCCGGGGACGCCGATCCGCGACCTGCCGGTGGACATGGTCTTCATCGGCTCCTGCACCAACAGCCGCATCGAGGATTTGCGGGCCGCCGCCGCCGTGCTGAAGGGCCGTCGGGTCGCCGCCGGCTTGCGCGCGCTGGTCGTGCCGGGCTCGGGCCAGGTGCGCCGGCAGGCCGAGGCGGAGGGGCTGGACCATGTGTTCACCGCCGCCGGCTTCGAATGGCGGGAGCCGGGCTGTTCCATGTGCGCCGGAATGAACGCCGACCGGGTGCCGCCGGGCAAGCGCTGCGTCGCCACCTCGAACCGCAACTTCGAAGGTCGCCAGGGGCCGGGGGCGCGCACCCATCTTGCCAGCCCGGCGACCGCGGCGGCGGCGGCCGTGGCCGGCCGCATCGTCGATGTCCGCAGCCTGGAGGGGAGCGCCTGACATGCCGGAACCCGTCAATCGCATCACCGGGATCGCCGCACCACTGCCGCGCGCCAACGTCGACACCGACGCGATCATCCCCAAGGCGCATCTGCTGACCATCCACCGCAGCGGGCTGGGCGCCGGCCTCTTCTCCGAATGGCGGTTCGACGACGACGGCCGGGAACGGCCGGACTTCGTCCTGAACCAGGCGCCCTGGCGGGAGGCGAAGATCCTGCTGGCCGGCGAGAATTTCGGCTGCGGCTCGTCGCGCGAGCACGCGGTGTGGAGCCTGATGGACTTCGGCATCCGCTGCGTGATCGCGCCGAGCTTCGCCAGCATCTTCCACGAGAACTGCCAGAAGAACGGTTTGGCCGCGGTGACTCTGGACGAGGCCGCGCTCGCCCATCTCGTCGCCGGCACCCAGGAAACGCCGGCCGCCGCCACGACGGTGGACATCGAGGCTTGCCGCGTCACCGCCCCGGACGGACGGGAGTTCCCCTTCACGATGGAGGCGGCGCGGCGGCAGGCGCTTCTGGAGGGGCTCGACGAGATCGGGGCCAGCCTGCGCCACGACGCCGCCATGGCGGCGTTCGAGGCGCGCGACCGGGCGCAGCGCCCGTGGATTCACGCCCTGCCCACCGCCTGACGGGTCCGGGTCAACGCGCATGGCCAGAAAGGCCAGCGGCAATTGGGAGGAACAGCGATGTCGTTCATGACCACGATGAAGCGCAAGGCGGCACTGGGGGCGGCGGCCATGGGAGTGGCGCTCGCCACCCTGGTCCCGGCGGTCCCGGCGCAGGCCGAGGAGATCACGGTCACCCACTGGGGCGTCCTGATGTACGGCGCTCCCTACGCCGTCGCCATGGAGAAGGGCTACTACAAGGAGCAGGGGCTGGACATCACCGGCGTCCTGACCTCCAAGGGCGGCGGCACGACCATGCGCAACGTCATGGCGGCGCCGATGCCCTACGGCGAGGTCGCCCTGTCGGCGGCGGTGGCGGCGATCAACCAGGGCCTGGACGTGAAGATCATCCACACCGGCGTCCGCACGGCGGGCGAGATCCTGTGGGTGACCAAGCCGGACTCCCCGGTCAAGACCGCCAAGGACCTGGACGGCAAGAAGGTCGCCTTCACCAGCCCGAAGTCGGTCACCGACATGCTGCTGACCATGGTGAAGGACAAGCACGGCATCACCGTGGACGGCGTGTCCGCGGGTGGCATCGGCGGCGGCCTGACCATGCTGGAGCAGGGCGCGGTGGCCGCCGCCCCGGTGATGGACCCGATCTGGGCGCGCGTGCAGAACAAGTACCGCATGGTCTTCGCGGTCGAGACCGAGTTGCCGACCATGGTGCAGACCGTGGGCGTCACCACCTCGGACTTCGCCGCGAAGAACGGCGACAAGCTACGGAAGCTGATCGAGGCGCGGCGCAAGGGGGTGGACTTCGTCTACGCCAACCCCGAAGAGACCGCCAAGATCATGACCAAATACTACGACATCGACGAGGCGGTGGCGCTGCAGGCGCTGAAGAATCTGGCGACCATCAAATACTGGAGCGCCGGTGACTTCGAATATGACGGGATGAACAACCTGATCAAGGGGTTGCAGATCATCGGCGAGGTCAAGGGCGAGGTCGACTGGTCGAAGCACTCTGACGCCTCGTTTCTGAAATAACCGCTCCGAAGAACATCCGCCTGACGCATCACGATGACCGGGAGGAAGCCCCCGATGAAAGCCAACGTCGCCGCCAAGCGCGACCTGCACGAGGAGGCGGGGGCCAACCCCGCTCCGGCCGTCCACGCCGAACTGAAGGGGGTGAGCCGCATCTACGGCGTTCCCGGCCACGGCGGGGTGCACGCGCTGGGCCCCGTCGACCTGACCTTGCGGCAGGGGGAGTTCTTCTCCGTCGTCGGACCGTCGGGCTGCGGCAAGTCCACGCTGCTCGACGTGTTGTCCGGCCTGTCCGTGCCGACCGAGGGATCGGTGAGTTTCGAAGGCAAGCCGGTGGCCGGCAAGGTCCCGGATGGCGTCGGGGTGGTGTTCCAGGAGGACGCCACCTTCCCCTGGCTGACCGTGTGGGACAACATCGCCTTCGGCCTGCGCCGGGCGGGCGTCGATCCGGCGGAGATCGAGCGGCGTGTCGATTACGCCGTCGGCTTCGTCGGGCTGAAGGATTTTGCCAAGGCCTATCCGGTGCAACTGTCCGGCGGCATGCGCCAGCGCGTCTGCATCGCCCGCACGCTGGTGATGCGCCCGCGCCTGATCCTGCTGGACGAGCCGTTCGGCGCGCTCGACGCCCAGACCCGCCTGATCATGGGCGACGAGCTGCTGAAGCTGTGGCGCGAGACCGGCGCCACGGTGATGCTGATCACCCACGCGCTGGACGAGGCGGCCATGCTGTCGGACCGCATCGGCGTCATGTCGTCCCGGCCCGGACGGATCATCGAGGAGATCGAGACCGGCTGGCCGCGCGAGCGCGATTCCCGCATCGCCAGCGAGGACGGCTTCGGCCAGATCACCGCCCGGCTGTGGCGCCTGCTGCGCGAGGAGAGCCTGAAGGCGGCCGGCCTCGCCGGGGGTGGGTCATGAGCTGGGCGGGCTGGCTCCGGCTGATCGTGGTGACCGGCGCCGTCCTGCTGCTGGAGGTTCTGTGCCGGGCCGGCGTCATCGCCAAGACGGTCCTGCCGGCGCCCAGCGTCATGGCCGGCGATCTCTACCGCCTTCTCGCCTCGGGGGCGGCCAGCGCCGACATCGGCGAGACGCTGGGCAACGTCGCCATGGCGGTGATCGCCTCGATCCTGCTCGGCTTCGTCGCCGGCGTGGCGATCCACGCCATGCCGCGGGTGCGCCGGGCGCTCGACCCCTTCCTGGCGACCTACTACGCGGTGCCGTTCTTCGTCTTCTACCCGGTGCTGATCGTCATCTTCGGGCTGGGGGCGGCGCCCATCGTGGTGATCGGCACGCTGTTCGGCGTGGTGGCGATGCTGATCAACACGCTGAACGGGCTGGACCGGATTCCCCGCGTTCTGCTGAAGACCGCGCGCGTCCACGGCATGGACCCGGTGCGCACGGCGCTGATGGTCAAGCTGCCCAGCGCGGCACCCTTCCTGTTCACCGGGGCCAAGCTGGCCATCGCCTACTGCTTCATCGGCGTCATCGCGGCGGAGTTCATCATGTCCTCCTCGGGCATCGGCTACAGCATCGCCTATGCCTTCAACAACTTCGACAATTCGCGGATGTACGCGCTGATGCTGTTCATCATCGTCCTGGTGACGGTGCTCAACGCTGTGCTCTTCACCTGGGAGCGCCGGATCATGCAGCGGCGGAGGCGCTGACGGCCATGCACAAAAAGACCGATACGCTTCTCGTCATCGTCGCGCTGGTGGCCCTGTGGCAGGTCCTGCACTGGATCGTCGGCAGCGTCGCCCTGACCTCGCCCGCCGACACGCTGGCCCGCGCGGTGGAGTTGCTGGGCTCCGCCACCTTCTGGCCGCACGTCGCGGAGACCGGTGTGGCGCTGCTCTATTCGCTGCTGCTGGCGGTGTTCGGCGGGCTGACCATCGGCATCGCTCTCGGCATCAACCGGCTGGCCGGGGAGGTGGCGGAGCCGATCCTGGTGTCGCTCTACTCGCTGCCCAAGATCACCCTCTACCCGGTGATCCTGCTCGCCTTCGGGCTGGGCCTGTCGGCCAAGGTGGCCTTCGGGACGATCCACGGCATCATTCCGGTGATCATCTTCACGATGAACGCGGTCCGCACCATCCCGCCGGTGATGCTGCGCAGCGCGCGGGTGATGCGCCTGTCGCCGCCCCAGCTCGTCTCCACCATCATTCTGCCCGCCGCCTTGCCGGAACTGGTGTCCGGCCTGCGGGTGGGCTTCTCGCTGACCCTGCTGGGCGTGCTGATCGGCGAGATGTTCGCCTCGCAGCGCGGCCTCGGCTACCTCGTCATGAACGCCATCGGCGGGCACGACGTGCGCACCATGATGGCCGTGGTGCTGATCCTCGCCACCACCGCCGTGCTCATCAGCGCCGGCCTGCTGCACATCGACCGGCGCATGCACCGGCGGGCCTCGTAAAGACTTCCGGAGATTCCAACAACATGACCACATCCCTCAAGCCCCGGTCCCTCAAACAGCGCCTGTCGCAGCCGGGCCTGATCTCGGCCCCCGGCGTGTTCGACATGATCTCGGCCAACGTGGCGGACGGCATGGGATTCGACGCGCTGTACATGACCGGCTACGGCACCGTCGCCAGCCATCTCGGCCTGCCGGACGCCGGGCTCGCCACCTTCAGCGACATGGTCGGCCGGGTGCGGGCGATCGCGCGCGGCACCGCGACGCCGCTGATCGCCGACGGCGACACCGGCTATGGCGGGCTGCTGAACGTCGATTTCACCATCCGCGGCTATGAGGAGGCCGGGGCCGCCGCCATCCAGCTCGAAGACCAGGAATTCCCGAAGAAGTGCGGCCACACGCCGGGCCGCCGGGTCATCCCCATGGCGGACATGGTGCGCAAGATCCGCGTCGCCTGCGAGGCGCGGTCGTCGAGCGACTTCCTGATCATCGCCCGCACCGACGCCCGCACGACGCTCGGCCTCGACGAGGCGCTGCGCCGCGCCGACGCCTACGCCGAGGCCGGCGCGGACATCATCTTCGTGGAAAGCCCGGAGAGCGAGGCGGAGATGGAGCGGATCTGCCGGACCATCGGCAAGCCGCTGATCGCCAACATGGTGGAGGGCGGCCGCACGCCGGTGATGACCGGGGCGCAGCTGGAATCGCTCGGCTACCGCATCGCCATTTTCCCGGCGACCGGCTTCCTGGCGATGGCCGCGGCGCTGCGCAGCGCCTACGGCGAAATCCTCGCCAAGGGATCGAGCGCCGAGTATCGGGGAGAGCTTTACCCCTTCCCCGACTTCACCCGCCTGATGGGCTTCGAGCGCGTCTGGGAGTTCGAGAAGCGCCACCCTGAGACGGAGTAACCGCTCGCCATCTCAGCTCGGCGGCGTTTTTCCGGGGGCACGGCAGGGGAACTCGACGGTGAATCGCGTCCCCTCGCCGGGCTGGCTGTCCAGTTGGATGGTGCCGCCGAGCTGGCCGGTGATCAGGTTGAAGACGATGTGCAGGCCGAGCCCGGTCGAGCCCGTGCCCCGCCGCGTCGTGAAGAAGGGCTCGAACACCTTGCCGTGGTTTTCCGCCGGGATGCCGCAGCCGTCGTCCCGGTAGACCAGCCGCACCCCGTCGTTCTCCAGCGTCTGCGCCGTGATGGCGATCCGGCCCTTCTCGCTCTCCCGGTAGGCGTGGTTGACCGAGTTGGTGATGAGATTCGTCACGATCTGGGCGATCACGCCTGGGTAGCTGTCCAGCTCGATGCCCTTGGGGCACTCCAGGCTCACCTCGTGGCCCGGGCGGTGCCAGGTCGGGCGCAGGCTGACCAGAACCTCCTCCAGATAGCCGCGCAGGTCGAACCGGCGGCGGTCGCTGCGCGTCTGGTCGGAGGCGACCTGCTTGAAGCTCTGCACCAGATCGGCGGCGCGGGTGGCGTTGCTGATCATCAGCGTGGCGGCGTCGCGCGCGGCCTGCATGAAGTCCTGGAAGTCGGCCCGGCGCATCTTGCCGGTGTCGGACAGCGTTTCGAGCGCGCTGATCTTCTCGCCGAGATAGGAGGCGCTGGTCATCACGATGCCGATGGGCGTGTTGATCTCGTGCGCCACCCCGGCGACGAGCTGCCCCAGCGAGGCCATCTTCTCCGCTTGGACGAGCTGCTGCTGGGCGGCCTTGAGCTGGGCATGGGCGGCGTGGAGCTGCTCGTGGGCGTCGCGCAGCTCGCTTTCGCGGCTGCGGTCCACCGTCACGTCCACATAGACCTGCACCATGCCGCCGTCGGGCATGGGATTGCTGCGGACCTGGATGACCCGGCCGTCGGCGAACTCGATCTCGCTGGGGCTGCTGACCAGGGGCGAGGGCACCAGCGCCGTCAGAAGCTGCCCGGAGGCGTTCACCGCGGCGCTCAGCTCCCGATACGGAACGCCGACCCGGCGCAGCGTGTCCGGCAGGCTGAAAAGTGCCATGGCCCGCTCGTTCCAGACGCGCAGCCGTTCCTCGGCGTCGAAGGCCGCCAGGCCGTCGTACATGCTGGCCAGGGTGGCGCGCAGCAGCTGCGACTGCTCGGCCACCTCGCGCGTCCGCTCGGCCACCTGGGCTTCCAGCGTGCGGTTCAGCCGCTCCAGCCCGTCGTAGAGGCGGGCGTTCTCGATGGAGATGGCGATCTGCACCGACAGGAGGTTGAGCAGCTCCAGCCGCTCCGGGCTGAAGATGTCGGCGGCGAGGTTGTTCTCCAGATAGAGGATGCCGACCATCTGGTTGCGGTTGCGCAAGGGCAGGCACAGCACGGAGCGCGGCTGCGCCATCCGCGTGTAGGCGTCGTACTGGAAATCGCCGTCGTTCGCGGCGTCGGCCAGAACCACCGGCTCCCCGGTCTGGATGACCGCGTCAACGACGCCGCGCACCAGGACGGGCGCCGCGTCGTCGAGCGGGCGGGATTGCAGGACCTCCGCGGCGTCGCCCTCGCTCGTGGCGTCGGCCTCGATCCGCCACGCGCCGTCGGTCGGCAGGAGCAGGCAGCCCCGCGTCGCCCCGGCGTTGGTGATGACTAGCTTCATCAGCGTCCACAGCAGGTCGCCCAGGCGGATGTCCTGCGCCAGCGCCCGCGAGGTGCGGATCACCGTCTCCACATCCACCATGTGGGAGCTGGATCCGGAGGAGGAGCGCCGCCGCGACGAGGCGGTGACCGGGCGTTGCGGCGGGAAGCCGTCGTCGGCGGGCCTCTGGTCCGCCGCCGTCTCGCCGAACAGCTCGGCCAGCCGGGCGTCCAGCGCCCTGACCTTCGCCAGCGCGTCCCAGCGTCGGTAGGCGTGGCGGGCCTGGAACAGCATCGCCTTCGCCGTGAAGCGGTCGCCACGCGCCAACGCGGCCTCGCCGGCCCGCTCGCAGGCGAAGGCCTCGTCGTGGGTGAAGCCCTGTTCGCGGGCGCTCTCCGCGGCGGTCTGGTAATGACGGTGCGCCTTGTCCAGCCGCCCGGTGGCGCGCAGCCGTTCGGCCACCACGAGCGCCAGCAGGTGGCGGAAGTTGGTCGGCGCGTGGCGGACCGCGCTGCGGAGCCGGCGCTCCAGCCCGAGCGCCGCGGCCCGCGCCCGCAGCCGCTCGGCGGGGCGGAGGCGGTCCCAGGCGGCGAAGTCGATCAGGGCGGCGACCACCCGCATGCGCAGGTTCATCACCATGCCCATGGAGGCGTCGGCGAAGGGACGGCGCTTCGCCATGCAGCGCCGCGCCTCGTCGATCCGGCCGAACAGCAGGTTCAGATAGGCCAGATGGCTGTGCATCGTGTCCAGGGCGAGGCGGTTGCCGCTGGCGGCCAGGGCCGGGACGTCGCTCGCCTCCGCGACGTGGGGGCCGGCGAAGACGGTGGGGTCCTCGGACTCGCCCAGCAGGTTGGCGATGAGCTGCTGGTGGGGTCGCAAGACACCGGCCGCGGTCTGCTGGTTCAGACGCGCGATGGCGGCGGCGTGGCCCGCCGCGGTCTGCTGGAGCTGCCGCAGGGGATGTCCGAGAAACAGACCCTGGGCGACCGCGTTGTTCAGGCAATAGGCGGCGTATTCGATGTCGCCAGTTTCCAGGCCGATCCGGTGGGCGTCGAGAAGGCCGGCCAGTGACTTCGCCACAGGCTGGTGCCACACCTCGATGAACAGATGGACGACGAACAGCGTCTGTGCGCGGCCCTGGTTGGCGTTCAGCCGGTCGAGCACGCGCAGCGCCACCCGCCCGTACATGGCGCCCGCCGGAACGTCGCCGAGCATCGCGCAGTGCAGCAGCCCGTAGGTGGCGTAGGTGATGCCGGAGGCCGGCAGGATTCCCTCGGTCGCCGACAGCCGGACCATGCGCAGCAGCAGCACCGTGTAGAGGTTGGTGTCGTGCAGATAGGCGCTGGCCAGCACGCGCGACACGATGCGCCCGATCGTCAGCAGGCGCGGGTCGGTGAGGGGCGGGCGGTTGACGAGATCCTCCTCGCCCTTGCCGCGCAGCGCCAGCTTGGTCGTGGCGAGTTCCTTGAGCACATGCCGGGTGTCCGCCCGCTCCGGGATCGGACTGCCGAGCTGGCCCAGGGCGGTGCGGCAGGCATCGAGCGCCGCCGGCAGGTTCTGCCGCGACACGTGCATCTGGATCTGCGTCTCGTAGGCCAGGGCACGGTCGAGGACGGTGCGGGCGTTGGCCTCGATGGCCTCGGCCAGCGGGGTCGCCGCGGCGACGTCGCCGTTCACCGCCGCGATCTCCGCCGCTTCGGCGTGCAGGCTGAGCGCCAACTCGTACAGGCGCGACCAACCGTCCGCGGGAAGCAGCCCGACCCCGGTGATGAGATAGTCGAAGGCCGGCCCCAGCGCCGCCGAGGCGCGCGCCGCCTGCCCGGCCAGAAGGTTGTAACGGGCCAGCCGCTCTCTCTGCTCCGGCGACAGCAGGGGCAGGGCGCGGTTCAGCTGGTTGGTGATCGCGAACAGCCGATCGGTCGTCCGATCGCCCGTCAGGCCCTGGCTGCGTTCCAGCACGAGGCCGACGGCGAGATGGCAGGCCAGGGCGTCGGCGTCCGGCAGCATGCTGTAGGCCGCCTGCTGCACCCGGTCATGGACGAAACGGTAGGTGGCGCGCGGCGACACGCTGTCCATGTCGGCGTAGCGGTAGGCGTCGCCCACCGGGACCACCAGCCCGCTGCGCAGGGCCGGCCACAGCGCCGCCGCCGCCGCCGCGGAGGTCCGCCGGCTCGCGTCGGCCAGGGTGGCGAGATCGAAGGCGCTGCCGATGCAGGCGGCGGTCTGGATGACGGTCAGCGTCTCGGCGGGCAGCTCGCGGATGCGGCGGACCACGAAGGTGACGACGTCGTCGACCATCCGCTCCATCCGCTGGGACTCGATGGCCTCCAGGTTCCAGTTCCACACCCCGGCGAGGCCGTCATAGGCGATCAGCCCGCTCTGCTCCAGCGACTCCAGGAATTGCCCGAGGAAGAAGGGGTTGCCCAGCGTGTTGGCGATCAGCCGTTCGGCCAGGGGGCGCACGTCGTCGGGGGCCGCGTGCAGCGTGTCGGACAGCAGGGCCACCACCGCGTCGGCGTCGAGCCCGCCGAGAGAGACGTCGCGGACGGGAACGCCGCGCTCGCCGAAGGTCTGGATCGTGTGGCGCAGCGGGTGGGCGGCATCGACCTCGGTGTCGCGGCAGGTGCCGACCAGCAGGAAGTGGCCGAGGTCCGGATCGCCGGCCAGCCCCTCCAGAAGTTTCAGCGTGGCGAGGTCGGCCCATTGCAGGTCGTCCAGGAACAGCACCAGCGGGTGCCCCGCCCCGGCGAAGACGCGGACGAAATTGCGGAAGACGTAGATGAAGCGCTCGTGCGCCTCCACCGGACCCAGCTCCGGCAGCGGCGGCTGGGGACCGATCAGCCGCTCGACGTGGGGAATGACGTCGGTGATGATCCGCCCGTTGGGACCGAGCGCGGCGAGAAGGCGGGCGCGCCACAGCGCCAGCGACTCCGGGCCGGTGGCGAAGGTCTGCCGCACCAGGGTCTTGAAGGCCTCGATCACCGGCGCGTAGGGGATGTCGCGCTTCAGCGGCTCGAACTTGCCGGTGATGAAGAAGCCGTGGCGGGCGATCACCGGCTTGTGCAGTTCCCGGACCAGCGCCGATTTGCCCACACCCGAATAGCCGGAGATCAGCAGGACCTCGAACCCGCCCGCGGCGGCCCGCCCGAAGGCGTCGAGAAGCACGCGGAACTGGCCGGTGCGGCCGTAGAGCTTCTGCGGGATGCGCAGCACCGGACGGACGTCCCGGCTGGCCAGCGCGAAGGGCTCGATGCGGCCGTGGCTGCGCCATTCGGTCAGGCAGCGTTCGAGGTCGGCGCGCAGGCCGAAGGTGCTCTGGTAGCGCTCCTCCGGATTCTTTGCCATCAGCCGGGCCACGATGGCGGCCAGCGGCTCGGGCACCAGCGGGTTGAGCTTGTGCGCCGGAACGGGCGTCCGCGCGATGTGGCAATGCACCAGCTCCAGCGGGTCGCCGGACGGGAAGGGGGGCTGGCCGGTCAGGAAGTCGTGGAAGGTGGCGCCCAGCGCGTAGAAGTCGGCGCGGTAATCCACCGACCGGTTCATGCGGCCGGTCTGCTCCGGCGCCATGTAGGCGAGCGTGCCCTCCATGGTGCCGACGTCCGGGTCGCCCGCCTCTTCCCGCGATAATTCCGACGCGATGCCGAAGTCGATCAGGTTGAACTGGCCGGTCGCCGGGTTCCAGATCAGGTTGCCGGGGCTGATGTCCTTGTGGACGACTCCGGCGTCGTGCACGGCGGCCAGCGCGTCGACCGCCTGGAGCGCCATCCGCAGGAAGACCGCGACGTCCTCCGTCCGCACGTCCGGAAGGCTGTCCAGCGCGGCGCCGCCGATGTCGCGGAACACCATCATCAGCCCGTTGCCGTGGGGGACGCAGTCCAGAGCCTCCACGATCCCGGCGTGGCGCAACCGGCGGGTGATGGCGAATTCACGCTGGAACGCCGCCTTGTCCTCGCCGCCGATGTCCGCTCCGGACAGGAATTTGCAGATGACGGGCAGGCCGTCGTCGCGCCGGACGGCGCGCAGCACGGTGGAGCGCGACCCCACATGCAGCGTTTCGACAACGCGGAAGCCCGGTAACGCCGGCACGGTTGCGGTGGGGATGGCCCCGATCACGACGCAGCATCCTTATGTCGCGTGGTTGCGGTATCCGTTATAGAAGGTCGCGCCACGGTGGAGCAAGCGCAGGGCGTGCTGGCCGGGGTTTTGCACGATTTTTGCTTGGCGATCGCACGGGTCATAGACCTGTAGCATCGGCGAAACGGCGTAATAGTTCAATTGCGGTAAGACAATTTATGCTAATCTCCCCCGCAATTTCCGACGAGTGCCACGAAATTCCGCGGCGCTGTCGTGAGGATGCCGGATCGGTCGGGGGGAGAGCATGGCGAAGACGAGGATTGCAATTCTAGGTGGTGGCGTCGGCGCCCTCACCACGGCGCATTTCCTGTCCGACACGGACGAGAAGCGGGCGCGCTACGACGTCACCATCTATCAGATGGGCTGGCGGCTGGGCGGCAAGGGCGCCACCGGGCGCGACCAGTGGAACCGCATCCAGGAACACGGCCTGCACGTCTGGTTCGGCTTCTACAACAACGCCTTCAAGATGCTCCAGGACGTTTTCGACGTCTGGAAGCGCTCGCCGGACAACACCTTCCAGTCCTGGCGGGACGTTCTGAAGCCGCAGCGCTTCACCCCCATCGGCATGGTGCTGGACGGCGGCAAGCCGGCCTATTGGCCGCTGACTTGGCCGGTGCTGGGCGGCGAACCGGGCTCGGCCAACGTCATGCCGACCCTGCCGCAGGCCATCGCGTCGCTGGTCGGCGTGGTGCGCGACGTGTTCGAGAACTGGGACGAGCTGAGCGGCCTGATCGTCGACGGCAAGCTGGTCCACATCGACGGCCGCACCGTCGCGCCGATGCCCGTCCTGCCGGCCGATCAGCAGGTTCTTCCGGCGCCGCTGGCCACCCGCTTCGCCGACGCGATCCGCGGCTGGAAGGACCGGGAGGTCCGCCATCTGGCGCAGGCCGAGGCGCTGGTGAAGGGCGCCGCCGTGACCACCGCGAAGGACGCCGCCATCGCCGCCCACCGGCTGATCCGGGCGCTGGCGGACGGGGCGCAAAATGGGCCTGGGTCCAACCCTTCGGCGGCTCCGCCGGTCGAGCATTTCCACGACCTGATGAAGCTGCTGCGGCTGATCGAGGCCGCGGCGGCCACCCTGCCCAGCAACCATGTGGCCCGCGACCTGCTGGCCTTCGTGCTTCCCTTCACCGTCGGCATCATCGCCGATTTCGGGATCGAGAAGCGCACCGCCGATTCGCTGGACGAGCTGGAATTCACCGACTGGCTGATCCGTCATGGCGGCGATGCCAAGGCGCTGAAGCAGAGCTGCTCGCTGCGCACCTGCTACGACACCTTCATGCAGTACAAGGACGGCGACTACCGTCAGCCCAACTGGGGCGCCGGCGTCGCGGCGCAGTCCTGCGTGCGCATGTTCGCCACCTGCCGCGAATCGGTGATGTGGAACATGGAAGCGGGCATGGGCGAGGTCATCATCGCGCCCATCTACCAGACCCTGCTCCAGAACGGCGTGAAGGTGAAGTTCTTCCGCCGCGTCGAGGACATCGGCCTGTCCGACGACCGCGCGCTGGTCGAGACGGTGCGTCTCGCCCGGCAGGTCGATCTGGCCGACGGCGGGGACGACTACCAGCCGCTGATCACCGTGCCGCTGGAGGACAAGAAGTTCCTGCTGGCCTGGCCGCTGGAACCGCTGTGGGACCAGATCAAGGACGCCGACAAGGTCCAGGCGGCGCTCGCCACCAACAACTCCTCGCTGGAGTCGCACTGGTGCGCGTGGGAGCCGGTCGGGTCGGAGACGCTGCAGCGCGGCCGCGACTTCGACGTCGCCGTCCTTGGCATCTCCATGGGCGGCTTCAAGGCGATGAACGACCAGCCGACCCTGGCGGCGGAGCTGCAGGCGGCCTCGCCGGCCTTCAACGCGATGACCAGCAACATCGGCATCATCCCGACGCTGTCCATGCAGCTGTGGTGCGGCCCCGACCTCCAGGGGCTGGGCTGGGAGCCGGGCCAGCCGGCCGCCGTCGCCGGGCCGGAGCCGTGGTCGATCTGGGCGGAGATGGGGCAGACGCTGCCCTACGAGTTCCGCCCTGGCGGGACCGGTGCGCCCCAGTCTGAAACGCCAAAGTCGGTGCATTACATCTGCGGCGTCTGGCAGACCGGTCTGGTCGCCCGTCCGACCACCGACCTCGCGGTGCCGAAGGAGGCGCTGGACAATGTGACGAACAGCGCGGCGGAGTGGCTGGACGCCTATATGGGCAATTTCTGGCCGAAGGCGACGGTCTCCGGCCAGGGCGGCGTCGGCTTCAACTGGAACGTCCTCTACGATCCGTGGAACGGCACCGGGCGGGAGCGGCTGTCGCACCAGATCATCCGCGCCAACGTCGATCCGACCGAAACGCTGCCGGGCAGCGCCGCCGGCTCCACCAAGTTCCGGCTGCGCACCGACGCGAGCGGGTTCTACAACCTGTTCCTGGCCGGCTGCTGGGTCCGCACCGGCTTCAACACCTCCTGCATCGAGGCGACGGTGATGTCCGGCATGCAGGCGGCGCGGGCCATCTCCGGAACGCCGCTGTTCATCTCCGGTGAGAACTTCCTGAACGGGGCCCCGTCGTGACCGCCCCCCGCTACGTCTCCTTCGCCGGGCACGGCGAGGTGTCAATCGCCGCACCCGGCGTCTTCACCGACAGCCTTGCCACCGCCTTCGTCGTGCGCAGCAACCCGAAGAACACCCAGGCGCTGGTCGACAAGCTGCTGAACGCGGCGCCCGCCGGGGCGGTGCGCTACACGGTGGCCGGGCCGGTGGCGCTGTGCACCTTCCTGTCGGTGGGGCGCTGCACCAGCCCGACCGAGCCGTTCGGCTGGATTCCCTACCGGGAGGCCTCGCTGTGGCTGCCGCTGATCGAGCATCGGCCCGGCCACTGGCCGCAGCTGGTGCTGTGGATGCCGTACGTCTTCCCGGACGCGACCATTCCGCTGGTCTGCGGGCGCGAGGGTTGGGGCTTCGCCAAGTCGCTCGGCCGCATCACGCTGCCGGAGGAGGGGGCCGAGGCGCCGCGCTTCGTCTGCGAGACGACGCTGTTCCGTACCCTGTCCTCCGACTGCGAGGGCGTGTTCGCTCCCCTGCTGACCGTGGAGGGCGGGCCGTGGACCCCCGGCTCGGCGTGGCGGAGCCTTGAGGATCTCGCCGCCGACCTTGGCGACGCGCTGAAGGCCCTGCTGCGCCCCGGCGGCCTGGTCGAGGGGGTGGAGGTCGCCGTCAAGGCGGTGGAATCTCTGCTGGCCGGCACGGTGCCGGTCATCAACCTGAAGCAGTTCCGCGACGCCCCGGACAGCGAGCTGGCCTGCTATCAGGCGCTGATTGACTGCCCGATGCACGTAGACCGCTTCCGCGGCGCTTGGCCGATGCGGGGCGACTGGACGCTGCGGGTGGCCGACTACGCCAGCCATCAGGTCATCTCGGACTTCGGTTTCGCGGCCGGGCCGGATGGCAGCGCCACCGTCCATGTGGATTTCGCCATGCAGATCCACATGGACTTCCGCGCCAACCCCGGCCGGGTGGTCTGGCAGGCGGAGTGAGGGAGCGGGCGCCGGCCTCGGAAAGGGCCGGCGCCGTTCTTGTCATGAAAGACCGTCAGAACGAGGCGCTGAGGCTCAGCGCCACGATGTCGGTGCCGTTGCAGAACTTCCCCGGATTGACGGCGGAGCCGTTGGGCGGCGTGCTGTTGCTCACGCATTCCTGGAAGCCGTGGGAATAGGCGCCGTCCAGGCGCAGCGTGTCGGAGAAGGCGTAGCCGACGCCGAAACTGGCGTGCTTGGTGATGACCACCGGGATGACCGAGACGATGTCCTCCGCCGGGGCGATTTTGTCGGCCCAGCGGAAGCCGGTGCGCAGGGTCAGCGCGTCGGTCACCCGATAGGCGCCGCCGATGGCAAAGATGTTGATGTCGCGGTAGCGTTGCGGCAGCGTCTCCCACACCGTGCCGAGGCCCGGCACGTCGACGCGGATGTTGTACTGGCGCAGCGCCTGCGCCCAGAAGGCCCGCCGGTAGTCGAAGGCGACGGTCAGGTCGGGCCGCAGCCGGTGGCTGATGCCGATGCCGAACTCGGCGGGGAGCTGGAAATTCCCCAGCGTGTACTTGGCGGGCTGTGTCAGCCGTGAGCCGTCGGCCCCCAGCACGATCACCGAGCCGTCGCCGGTCAGGTTGTTGAGCGCCGTGCGGAGTTGATAAAAGCTGCCGATGGTGGTGTCGGCCTGCGGCTTCCAGGTCAGGCCGAGCCGGCCGCTCACCCCGTCGCCCTCCACCCCGGCGCGGGCGATCGACGGGTCGAAGATGTCGAAATAGACGCCGCCGCCCATCCCGACCATGGCGCCGGCCGCGCCCAGCATCGGCCCCTGTCCGGTCAGTCGCCCGGTGGCGGCGAGCGCGCCGAGCTGGTCGGCCCCCTGAAGGACCCGGAAGCCGAGCCCTGCCCGCACATAGTCGATGGCGCCCGCCACCGTGACCTTCGGCGTCACGTCCCAGGCGGCGGCCAGCGGGACGCGCATGAACATCGCCTCGCTGCCAGTGCGCAGCCCGCTGTCGACGCCGGACGGCAGGCGGGCCATGAAGCTGCCCTCGCCGTACTCGGTGCCGAAACCGCCCTGGGCGTAGGCGCCCAGCCCGAGGGCGAGAGTCTCATGCCGCCAGACGAAGCCGCCCTGGGGGATGTAGTAGCCCTGGAAAGGGAAGGTGTCCTTCCCGTGCGCCACCTCGCCGGTTTGCGTCTGGGTGGCGCGCAGCCCGGTCGGGGCGGCAACCACCAGCCCGCCCTCCAGGTAGGAGGAAGAGCGCTGCGTCAGGGTCGCCGGGTTGAAGATCATGGCGGCGCCGCCGATGTCGGACGCCGCCCCGGTGCCGCCCATGCCCATGGACACGGCCCCGAATCCTTCGAAGGTGTAGACGTCGGTGGCATGGGACGGAAACGCGGCGGCCAGAGTGGCCGCCGCGGCAAACGCTGCAATTACGCGCATTGAATCAGGGTTCTCAATCGGACGGGGTGAGGTCGATGGTCTGGCGGGCGATGGCCTCGGCGGCCTGCTTTCCGGAGAGGACGGCGATCTCGGCGCTGCCCGCGCTGAACCAGGTCCGCGTCCAGTCCCCCGCCAGGAAGGCGTTGACGAAGCCGCTGTCGCCCGGCGTCAGCCGGGTCTCCACCGTCGCCGGGAAGCACTGCACGTAGAGCTCCGACGGGTCGAGGTTGTAGCGGTAGTAGGAGGAATAGACCTGACTCTGGTCGAACACGCCGTCCTTGACGGTGTTGGGCCACAGCACCCCGATGTTGGTGTTAAGCCACTCCGTTGCGTCGCGGCGGACGTCCGCGGCCATCCGCTGCGGCAGGCCGCAGGCGTAGGGCGGGGCCCCGGCCGGCCAGCGGGCGGTGCCGCAGAAATACTCCACGGCCTTGACGGTGCCGGGCGGCCAGGATTCGGCGGGGATGAGGTGGCTCATCTCGCCCCAGCTGTCGAGTTCCTCGACATAGCTGGTCATGGCGGTCGGGCCGGCCTTCCAGCCCATCTCCTCGATGCTCGGCGTCATCCAGAGCTGGACCGCCTGGGTCGGCACCGCCGGGGTGACCTCGACCATCTGCTTGAAGCGCAGATTGGCGCCCATCAACTCGGCCGCCGGGTCGGCCAGCGCGGCGGGCGGCATGGCCAGCACGACGAGATCGAAATCCTTGCCGACCTCCAGCACCGATTCCCCGGCGGTGCAGTGGCAGAACACCGATTCCAGATTGATGCCGGCGTCGCGGATCTTGTCGCCGTCGACGATCTGGCTCCAGTCCGGCTCGGACGGCCAGCAGTAGAGCCATTTCCCGTCGTCGCCGTAGCCGACCTTGACGAACGGGTCATAGGCGCCGTTGACGAGATCGACCTGCCGGTTCAGGCGCACCCGCTCCACCCAGGCGCCGTTTTCCGAGGTTTCCAGCTTGGTCAGGCGGTGGAACAGCTTGATGTCCACCCCGCGCTGCTTCAGCACGAACCAGGCGGGGGTGAAGACGGTGTCGCCCATGCCGGCGTTCATCTTCCACAGCGGCGCGCCCTTGTAGGCGAAGCCCATCAGCAGGAGGATCTCCGCCGCGGCGCCGGCGGCGAAGCGCGCGTTCTCCGGCCCGTCGGTCGCTTCGCCGTTCTTGTAGGAGAAGCACATGTCGTAGAGCAGGCGCACCGGCGCCGACCACGCGAAGGTGTCGGAGATGCCGTTCTTCTGCAGCCATTCGCGGAAGTCCTCGCCGTTGATGCGGTCGAAGCCGTCCTTGCCGTAGGGCAGCACGTCGGCGAAGCAGCCGATGGCGAAGGCGAGGCCGAAATCGGCGAAGCAGGCGAATTCCCAGCCTTCGTCGGACAGCTTCAGCAGCGGTTCCAGGACCGCCTGGAAACCCTTCTGGACGAGCTTGAGCAGATCGACGATCAGCCCGTGGTCCAGGGCGCCGTCGCCCGCCTCCTCGATGTGGGCGCGCGCCTTCTCAAGGGCGTCCAGCCCGAGCTTCGCGGTGAGGTGGCCGGGCAAATGGTCGTGCTTGGCGACCAAGTTCTGCAGCGCACCGATCAGGAAGGCCTCAAAGCCGTTCGGGCCGAGCGACCGCGGATCGCCGGGCGTGCCGGAGCGCTTGGGGAAATCAAGGTTCCAGGAGTGCCAGCGGGTCTTGCCGAAGCGCGGGATGTCCTGCATCAGCGTCACCTGATACAGCGGGCGGAAGGCGTCCTGCCAGGTCTGGAAGGCATAGTCGGCGGGCTCGTCCCACTCCGCGTAGGCGCCGCGCACCATCCGGAAGGCGTTGTCGTAGAAGCCCAGGAAGATGTGCAGCCCGTGCTCCTCGATGCGCTGGCCCTGCTTGGCGTTGCGGCCGCTGGCCCCCTTGCCGCCCAGCCGCCAGCCGTGGCTGACCAGCGTCACGTCGAACTTCTCGCGCAACGCCTCAGTCGCCGTGAGAGTCAGCGCGGCGGACACGCCCCCAAGCCCGCCGCCCAGCACCAGCACACGCGTCTTTCCCATCGCAGCCACCCCGAGCCCCCGGTTGTTTTGCCGGGGGATTGTGCTTGGCATCGCCGCTTGTCGCAATGGGATTAAGACGAATGCGAACATTCCGTCGCCGCACCGATGCGGATCGGTTACGGAACGCCGTCGCTTGGCAGGGCCGGCGAGGTGGCGGGTACCGCGCTGTCGAGCAGTATACCCGACCGCCGCTGGGCGAACATGGCGGTGAGCAGGGCGGCCGCCTGGGCGGCGGCGGCGGTGGTGGCGAGGCCGCCGACTCGGACGTTGGAGATGCAGTTGCGCTCGCTGTCCACCCGGCCGGGTCGCGGTTCCCAGGTCAGATAGAGGCCCAATGAATCGGCGGCGCTCAGCCCCGGCCGCTCGCCGATCAGGACGACGCTCGCCCGCGCCTGGAGCAGCGCGCCGACCGGGTCGCCCAGCGCCACCCGCGCCTGCTCCGCCACCACCACCGGCCCGACCCGCAGCCCGGCCGCCTGGAGTTTCGGGATCAGGGAGTCCAGCACCGCGACGGCGTTGGCCTGCACGGCGGTGCCGCTCAGCCCGTCGCCGACCACCAGAACCACGTCGGGGGCGCGGACCGGCTCCGACAGGCGGCGCTGCGACTCCTCCGACAATTGACGGCCGAGGTCCGGGCGCTTCAGGTAGGCGGCGCGGTCGGGCGCGGCGCTGGTCACCGGGACCGCCGGCCAGCCGCGCTCCGCCAGCGCCGCCAGCAGCGCCGCGGCGTCGAGCGGCGTGTGCACGGCGTCGCGCGCCTGGGCGTGGGCGGCCTGGAAGGCGAGGTGGGCGGCGGTGGGCAGGCCGCTCCCGGCGTGGCCCAGCGCGATCCGCGCGTCGGTGTGGCGGCGCAGATGCGCCCAGCGGTCGGGCTGGGCCGGGTCGGGCTGGGCCGGGGAGGGAAGGGGCACCGGTTCGGACTCGGTCATGGCTGTTCCTCCGGCAGGGGCAAGGCGGGCAGAAGACAGGACGCGGCGGGGTCGAAGCGCAGGCGCCCGGCGGAATCGGCGATGCCGGCGGCCTGCTGCCACGCTTCGAACTCCGGCGCCGGGCGGCGGCCCAGCACCTGACGCACATAGAGCGCGTCGTGGAAGGAGGTGCTCTGGTAATTCAGCATGATGTCGTCGGCCCCCGGCACCCCCATGATGAAGGTGCAGCCGGCCACGCCGAGCAGGGTCAGCAGGGCGTCCATGTCGTCCTGGTCAGCCTCCGCGTGGTTGGTGTAGCAGACGTCGCAGCCCATCGGCAGGCCGAGCAGCTTGGCGCAGAAATGGTCCTCCAGCCCGGCCCGCGTGATCTGCTTGCCGTCATAGAGGTATTCCGGCCCGATGAAGCCGACCACCGTGTTGACCAGAAGCGGCCGGTAGCGGCGGGCGACGGCGTAGCAGCGCGCCTCCACCGTCTGCTGGTCCACCCCCTCATGCGCGCCGGACGACAGCTCGCTACCCTGGCCGGTCTCGAAATACATCAGGTTGTCGCCGACCGTGCCGCGGTTCAGCGCCCGTCCGGCTTCCCACGCCTCGTCCAGCAGGGCCAGCGAGACGCCGAAGGCGCGGTTGGCGGCCTCCGTCCCGGCGATGGACTGGAAGACCAGATCGACCGGCGCCCCGCGCTCCATGGCCCGCAGCGCCGTGGTCACATGGGCCAGCACGCAGGACTGGATCGGCGCGCCGGTGCGCAGGCGAAGTTCCTCCAGCATCTCCAGCAGGGAGGTCATCGCTTCCACGCTGTCGGTGGCCGGGTTGATGCCGATCACCGCGTCGCCGCTGCCGTACATCAGCCCGTCGAGGACGCTGGCGGCGATGCCGCGCGGGTCGTCCACCGGGTGGTTGGGCTGCAGGCGGGTGGAGAGGCGCCCCGGCAGGCCGATGGTGTTGCGGAAGCGCGTGACGACGCGGGTCTTGGCGGCGACGGCGATCAGGTCTTGCAGGCGCATGATCTTCGACACCGCCGCGACCATCTCCGGCGTCAGGCCGGGGGCGAGCGCCGTCAGGGCCGCCGCGTCCGCGGCCTCCGACAGCAGCCAGTCGCGGAATCCTCCGACGGTCAGGTGGGCGACCGGGGCGAAGGCGGCGCCGTCATGGCTGTCGACGATCAGCCGGGTCACCTCGTCCGTCTCGTAGGGGACGACCGCCTCGCTCAGGAAATGGCGCAGAGGCAGGTCGGCCAGGGCCATCTGCGCGGCCACCCGCTCCGCCGCGCTGGCGGCGATCAGCCCGGCCAGCGCGTCGCCCGAGCGCGGCGGCGAGGCGCGGGCGAGCAGCGTCTTCAGATCGGGAAACCCGTACCGCGTCCCGGCCAGAGTGTGGGCGAATGCCATGGCGTCCCCTCTCCTCCTCCTCGGTTCGTCCGCTCAACCCGCCGCCCGCGCGATGGCGGCGATGGTCTCGGCATGCAGGTCGGCGGTGGCGGCGGCGACCACGCGCCCGTCGGAGTCCATGGTCAGCGGCTTGCCCTCCCAATCCGTGATGACCCCGCCGGCCCCCTCGATCACCGGCTGCATGGCCAGGTAATCGTAGGGCTGGAGCCCGGCCTCGATCACCAGATCGATGTGGCCGGAGGCGACCAGCCCGTAGATGTAGCAGTCGCCGCCGAAACGCCGCGTCCGCGCCTGCCGGCTGACCGTCTCGAACACCCGCAGGCCCGCCGCGTCGAAGGCGTCGGGCGAGGTGGTGTAGACCGTGGCGTCGGCCAGCCGGCGGCAGTCGCGCGTGCGGCAGGGCCGCTCCGCTCCCGTTCCGTCGCTGTAGAGTGTGGGGGCGCCGGCGCGTCCCGTCCAGCGTTCGCCCAGCACCGGCATGTCGATCACCCCGACCACGGGGACCCCGCGCTCCAGCACCGCCAGCAGCGTGCCGTAGACCGGCCAGCCGCTGATGAAGCTGCGCGTGCCGTCGATGGGGTCGATCACCCAGACGATCTCCGAATCGAGCCGGTCGCGGCCATGCTCCTCCCCGAAGATTCCGTGGTCCGGGAAGCGCTTGGCGATGCGGCGGCGCAAGGCGGCTTCCACCTCGCGGTCGGCGATGGTCACCGGGCTGTCGTCGGCTTTGGTGTCGATGGCGACCGGCGTGCGGAACCAGCGGCGGGACAGGCCGCGCGCCTCGTCCGCCAGGGCGGCGGCGAAGCTGGCCAATTCGCCGGCCAGTTCCCCGGTCAACGCCGCACGGTCGATGGTCGCGTCCTTGGTGATGGGGCTCATGATTTGCCTTGTTTTTGTGCGGCTGCGCAAATGCACGCCAACTGTGCAATCATGGTAGACACAAACGCACAGAAGTGCAAACCTCCACTTAAATCCACGGCGGGCACGGGCTCGCCACCGGCCGGGGCGCCGGGAAAGGGCATGCGGAACAGAGGGGTTGGCGATGGTGGAGTTTGCTGGGAAGTCGCTGCTGGCTGGTGTGGTCCTGATGGGCGCGGCGGTGCTGCCGGCCGTCGCGCAGGCGGGGACGCTGACCGTCTACACGGCGCTGGAGGAGGACGAGATCGCCGACTATGTGGCGGCGGCGAAGAAGGACCTGCCGGACATCGATCTGAAGGTGCTGCGCCTGTCCACCGGCGACCTCGGCGCTCGCATGCTGGCCGAGGCGTCCAACCCGCAGCACGACGTGATCTGGGGCTGGGCCGTCACCAACATGCTGGACCCGCGCGTCATGGCGCTGGTCGAGCCCTACGCCGCCAAGGGCTCCGACGTTCTGCCGGCCGCCTACAAGGGGGCGGACGCGAGCTGGTTCGCCGCCACCGGCTACATGGCCGCCTTCTGCGTGAACACGGAGCTTCTGAAGGCCAAGAACCTGCCGGTCCCGACCTCCTGGAAGGATCTGACCAACCCGGTCTACAAGGGCGAGGTGGTGATGCCGAACCCCGTCTCCTCGGGCACCGGCTATCTCCAGATCGCCGCCATCCTGCAGAGCCAGGGCAACGAGAAGGGCTGGCAGTTCCTGAAGACGCTGGACGGCAACATCGCCCAGTACATCAAGTCCGGCTCCAAGCCCTGCAAGTCGGCCCGCTCGGGCGAGTTCGCCATCGGCGCCTCGCTGGCCTTCGCGGCCATCAAGTCGGTCGAGGAGGGCTTCCCGCTCAAGATGGTCATCCCGACCGACGGCGCCGGCTACGAGCTGGAGGCGTCGGCGCTGATGAAGACGTCGAAGAACAAGGAGGACGCCAAGCGCTTCCTCGACTGGACCCTGTCGCCCAAGGCCGCCGCGCTCTACACCAAGTACAAGGAGATCGTGACGATCCCCGGCGCCCCGGTCGCCAAGGCGGCGGAGGAGGCCGGCCTGCCGGCGGATGTGCAGAAGGTTCTCTACCCGATGGACTTCGCCAAGTCCGCGGCGGAGCGCGACGCTATCCTGAAGACCTGGCAGGGCAGCATCGGCCGCTGAGTCCTGTTCCCCTCTCCCGTCCCGGGAGAGGGTGCCCGCGAACGCGGGCGGGTGAGGGTCGCGCGAGAATCAAGGCACGCAGTCTTGGCGGCACCCTCACCCTTCCCGCGCTTTCGCGCGGGCCCCTTCCTTCTCCCGAGGCGGGAGAGGGAGTCATCCCCCGCTCCAGATGGCCACGCCATGGATTTGCAGATCAAGAACCTCCTGAAGACCTTCGACGGCTTCGTCGCCCTCGACCGCATCAACCTGACCGTGGAGGAGCGGGAATTCGTCTGCCTGCTGGGGCCGAGCGGCTGCGGCAAGACCACGCTGCTGCGCATCGTCGCCGGGCTGATGCCCTACGACACGGGCGAGCTGCTGATGGGCGGGCGGGACCTCGGCGCCGTGCCGGCGCGCGACCGCGGCTTCGGCATCGTCTTCCAGTCCTATTCGCTCTTTCCCAACATGACGGTGGCCGAGAACATCGGCTACGGCCTGAAGATCCGCAAGGCGCCCGGCGACCGCATCGCGGCGCGGGTGAAGGAGCTTCTCGACCTCATCAAGCTGCCGCAACTCGCCGACCGCTACCCCTGGCAGCTCTCCGGCGGGCAGCAGCAGCGCGTGGCGCTGGCCCGCGCGCTGGCCGTCGATCCGTCGCTGATCCTGCTGGACGAACCGCTGTCGGCGCTCGACGCCCGTGTGCGCGCCGACCTGCGGGCGGAGATCCGCGACGTGCAGCGCCGGCTTGGCATCCCCACCATCATGGTCACCCACGACCAGGAGGAAGCGCTGACCCTGGCCGACAAGGTCGTCTGCATGAATCACGGGCTGATCGAGCAGGTCGGCACGCCGCAGGACCTCTACCTGCGCCCGCGCACCCGCTTCGTCGCCGACTTCATGGGCAGCAGCAACCTGCTGCCGACCGGCTGGGTGCGCGACGCCATGCCCCACCTGCTGCCCGGCCGTCCGGACGGGGCGGAGAACGCCTACGAGGCTTGCGTCCGTCCGGAGCGGATCGCCGTCGCCCCGGCGGCGGACGGGGAGGGACGGGTGATCGACCTGACCTTCCTCGGCAACATCCGCCGGCTGCGCCTGTCCTGGCGGGGTCGGGAGCTGCTGGCCGAAACCCACCAGGACCCTGGCGTCGGGCCGGGGGCCGCGGTGGACGTGTCGGTGGCGGCGGAGGCCTGCGCCTGGGTGCGCGCATGACCATGCCCGCCCTGACCCTTCCCGGCAAGACGCCCAACACCGCCCGGCCCCGCCGCCTGCACCGCCCGATGGACGAGCGGCTGCTCTACGGCGCCTGCGTGCTGGTGCCGGTGGTGGCACTGGTCCTGTTCTTCCTGCTGCCGCTGGGCACCATCGTCTGGCGCAGCGTCCTGGAGGAGGAGGGCGGCGTCGGCGTCGCCAACTATCTGGCCCTCTTCCAGACGCCGGGCATCCTGCGCGCGGTGGGCAACAGCCTGCTGGTCGGCGCCGCCACCACGGTGGTCTGCCTGCTGCTCGGCTTCATGGTCGCTTACGCCGTGCAGCGCACGCGCATTCCGGGGAAGCGCTTCGTCGCGGCGGCCCTGTCGCTGCCGCTGCTGGCGCCCTCGCTGGTGCTCGGCCTCGGCCTGATCTTCCTCTTGGGCCGCAACGGGCTGGTCAGCAACCTGATCGGAACGCGGCTGAACATCTACGGCTTTCCCGGGCTGCTGATCGCCAACGTGCTCTACGCGCTGCCCCAGGCGGTGCTGATCATCCAGGCGGCGCTGCGCCAGTCCGACGCCCGCTACTACGACGCGGCGGAGGTGATGGGGGCGAGCCGGCTCCAGCAGTTCTTCGGCATCACCCTGCCCAACGTGAAGTTCGGCCTGCTCAGCGCCGGCTTCGTGGTCTTCACCGTGACGATCACCGATTTCGGCAACGCGGTGACCATCGGCGGCGACTTCTCCGTCCTGGCGACCGAGATCTACAATCAGGTCACCGGCCAGATGAAGTTCGGCATCGGCGCCGCGGTGGGCATCCTGCTGCTGCTGCCCACGGGCATCGCCGTCTACATCGAGCGGGTGGCCGCCCAGCGCCAGTTCGGCACCGCCTCGGAAAGCGCCCTGCCGCCGGTCCCCGACTATGTGCCGGCGCGCGACATCCCGCTGTTCCTCGCCACCATGACCCTGGCCCTGTCCATCGTGGCGGTGGTGGCGACGGTGGTCTTCGCCAGCTTCGTCCGGCTGTGGCCCTACCGGCTGGACCTCACGCTCAAGCACTATTCAATCACTCTCAGCGGCGGCTACGACCCGCTGTGGACCTCGCTCGCCGTGTCGGCGGGGGCGGCGGCGATCGGAACGGCGTTGCTCTTCGCCCTGGTCCTGGGGCTGCGGCGGATGCCGCCGGGGGTGGCGAAGGCGGTCTATCTGCTGGCCGTCCTGCCGGTCGGCGTGCCCGGACTGGTGCTCGGCCTGTCCTACATCTTCGCCTTCAACCTTGCGGGAACGCCGCTGCACATGCTGTATGGCACGGTGCTTCTGCTGGCGCTGTGCAACTTCTACCACTACCACACGCAGGGTTTCCTCACGATGGTCACCGGAATGCGCGCCGTGCCGCCGGCGCTGGAGGAGGCGGCGAGCTGCCTCGGCGGCGGCGTCCTGCGGGTGCTCGGCGACGTGGTGGTGCCGGTGATGGTGCCGACGCTGCTGTCGGTCTTCTTCTTCCTGTTCATGCGCTCCATGGTCACGCTGTCGGCGATCATCTTCCTGGTCACCCCCTCGACCAACCTCGCCGCGGTGACGGTGATGCGGCTGGACGAGGCCGGCTTCGTGTCGCAGGCGGCGGCCTTCTCCACCTGCATCATGGCGGCGGTCGCGGCGGCGGCGCTGGCGATGCGCGGCGCCCTGTCGCTGGCGACCCGGCGCAAGGCGGCCTGAACGATGCTTCAGGAGGAACGCCACCAGCGCATCCGCGCCCTGCTGACGGCGCTGCACCGTGTGTCCACCGACCGCATCGCCGGGGACCTGGGCGTGTCGCGCGAGACGGTGCGGCGCGACATCGTGGAGCTGGAATCGCGCGGCGAGCTGCGCCGCGTCCATGGCGGCGTCGTCGCCGTCGGGCCGGAGCCGGAGCCCCCGATCGCCGTGCGCAGCCAGGTCCGCCTGAAGGAGAAGCGGGCCATCGCCAAGGCGGCTGCGCGGCTGGTCTCGCCCGGCCAGACGCTGTTCCTCGACTTCGGCAGCACGGTGTCGGCCCTGGCGGAGGAGCTGGCGAGCCTGCCCGGCCTGACCATCGTCACCAACTCCTTCGACGTGGCGCAGACCGTCGCCAACCAGAACCGCAGCCGGGTGGTGCTGTTGGGCGGCCGGGTGGACGAGGGGCTGCCCGCCACCTTCGGCGAGGGCACGGTGGCGGAGATCCACCGCTACCGCGCCGACGTGGCGCTGCTGTCGCCGGTGGCGCTGCACCCCCGCTACGGCGCTACCAGCTTCGACCCGCGCGAGGCGGAGGTCGCCCGCGCCATGGTCGGCAACGCCGGCCGCACGGTGATCCTGGCCGACCACAGCAAGATCGGGCAGGCCAGCCGGGTCAGCTTCTGCCCGGTGGACGGCATCGACACGCTGGTCACCGACGCCCGCTCCCGCGAACTGCCGGAACTGACGGCGCTGGCCGTGCCGGACATGGTGTTCGGATAGCCCGTCCGCGCAGCGTGGCCCGACCGCCACGGGCGGGGCGCAGAAAGCGCTTTACAAATCGAGGAAAATAATCCTTAGTGGGGACGTCAGCACTCGAACTGCGCCCGCCCGGCTTCGCCGTGGCGGGCGTTGTCGTTTCGGCCGCGCATTCCGTCACCGGTGCGGAACCCTCTGGTCCCGCCGGCCGCGAACGACACCCGTCCCGACCCTCCGCAGGAGCGACCATGACCACCACCCTCCGGGCGGCTCCGCCGCCTGTCGCCCTCGATCTGGCCCGCCATTTCGAGGGGTTGTCCCGAACCGCCTACCGCTGCCCCGCCGGTGTCTGGACCATCGGTTACGGCCACACCCGGGCGGTGACTCCCGGCGACGCCATCACGACCGAACAGGCCGAGCGCCTGCTCGCCGACGATCTGGCCGAGGCCGCCGCGGTGGTGGACGGCGCCGTGACCGTGCCCCTGACCGACGGGCAGCGGGCCGCGCTGATCGATTTCGTCTTCAACATCGGGCCGGGGCGGTCCAGGAAGGGCAAGGACCCGGGAAAGGACGGCTTCGTCCGCCTGCGCAGCGGAAAGCCCTCCACCCTGCTGCGCAAGCTGAACGCCGGCGACACCGACGGGGCCGCCGCCGCGTTCGGCGCGTGGGTCTATGGCGGCGGCCGGGTGCTGCCCGGTCTGGTGCGGCGCCGGAGGGCCGAGGAACTGCTGTTCCGCGGTGCAGACTGGCGGCGCGCGCTCGACGATGGTCCGATGGCCCAGACGGTGGAGCCGGCGACGCCGTCCGTGCCTGCCGGCGCCGTCCGTGCCGCCGCAGGGACGCTGGCGATCGGCGGGTCCCTCGGCGTGGTCGCCGAGGTGCTGGCGCCGGTGCTGCAGGTGACCCAGCAGATGCAGGACCTTGCCGAGCAGGCGCAGGGCGTGGCGGCCCAGGCGCAGGGCGTGTCCGCCGGCATTCGCGGGCTTGCCGGGCTGTTCGGGTGGGCGCCGTCGCCGGCGGTGGCCGTGCTGTTCACTGGTCTGGTGGTGACGCTGGCCCTGCTGTGGCGGGAACGCCGCTCCCGCGGCTGACCGCGACAACGGCGGCGGAGCGGATTTGGAGGGCGGCGCGGACCCGAAGCCGCGTGCGTTGGTGGTGGAGGATGTGCTGTACTCCATCCACCGATCGCGACCCTCCAGCACCGACCCGCCGCCATGCCCCATTCCGTGAATCCCGGACGCTCTTCCGCCCTCCAAGCCGCCGCTCTCGCCGGTCATCATGCCGATGCGACCCGGCTTGAGCGCTCCGGCCGTCGCGACGCCGCGGAGGCGGTGCTGCGCGGCATCCTGGCCGCCGACGGGAGCAACGAGGAGGCGTGGCTCCGGTTGGGTGGCCTCGCGCTCACGGAGGGGCGTCACAGCCGTGCGGCGCGCTGCTTCGCGCGCGTCATGCTGCTCGCCCCGGATCGGGCGCAGGCCATGCACAATCTGGCCGAGGCGCTGCGCCTGACCGGGCGGAAGGGGCGGGCGTCCATCGCCTTCACGCGGGCCTTGCGGTTGCGTCCGGACTATCCCAAGGCGCTGACGGCCTTCGCCATGATGATGCGGGATCAGGGCACGGGGCGCGAGGCGCGCCATCTGGCCGCCCGTGCCCTGATCGCCGACCCGTCCTTCGCGACGGGATGGCGCAATCTGGCGATGCTGTTCCAATCCCTGAACCAGCCGGAGGCGATGGTCCGGCTGCTGCGCCGGGCGGTGCTGTCCGATCCCGGCAACGCCGGCGTCCAGGCCGCCTACGGCGTCGCCCTGTGCGAGACCAGGGAAACCAGCCGCGCCCTGGAGGCGCTGCGCTGCGCCGTCGCGCTGGCTCCCGGCGAGGCCGAGGTTTTGGGCCAACTGGCCTCCGGACTGATGCATGCCGGCGATAGTGACGGAGCCCTGCTGGCGGCGTCGCGGTGCCGTCGCATCGACCCGATGGCGGCGGCGGCGGACGTCCAGGATTCCCTGACCTGGATGATGATGGGCGACTTCCGCCGCGGCGCCGCCGCGATCCGGCGCGCCCTGACCCTGGACCCGGGCAACCCGGGTGTCCTGATCAACGTCGCCCTCCTCCTGCACACCCGGAACGCGAACGACGAGAGCATCCGCTGGAGCAAGCGCGCCCTGCGCCTGGACCCCGCGAGCACGGTGGCCCGCTTCAACCTGTCGATGTCGCTGTTGCAGCGGGGCGACTTCTCCCGCGGCTGGGCGCTGTACGAGGCGCGCTGGTCGATGGGAGGGGCGGGTTATCCGAACCACGCTCCGGCGTGGGACGGCAGCCCCCTGAACGGCCGCAGCATCCTGCTGACCGCCGAGCAGGGGCACGGCGACACGCTGCATTTCGCCCGCTACGCCACCCTGCTGGCCGAACGCGGCGGGCGGGTCGTCCTGCATGTCCAGCCGCTGCTGAAGCGGCTGCTCGCCAACTCCCCCGGTGTCACCGCCGTGCACGGGATGGACGAGGAGCCGCCGGCCTGCGACCTGTGCGCGCCGCTGCTCAGCCTCCCCCGGCTGGTCGGCACCCGGCTGGAGAGCATTCCCGCCGCCATGCCCTACCTGCGCGCCAGCGAGGCCGACCGCCCGGCGTGGCGGAGCCGGCTGGCCGGCGAGCGGCGGCTGAAGGTCGGCCTCGTCTGGGCGGGCGAGCCGCGCAAGGGGGACTTCAAGGCCAACTCCGTCGACCGGCGGCGCAGCCTGACGCTGAGCGCCCTGGCGCCTCTGGCCGGCATTCCGGGCGTGGTTTTCTACAGTCTGCAGATCGGCGAGGCGGGCATCCAGGCGAAGGCGCCGCCAGCGGGGATGGAGGTCGTCGACTGGACCGGCCACATCCGCGATTTCGCCGACACGGCGGCCTTCATCGACGAACTCGACCTCGTGGTGACGGTGGACACGTCGGTCTGCCATCTGGCCGGCGGTCTGGGCAAGCCGGTCTGGGTGCTGTCGCGGTTCGACGCCTGCTGGCGCTGGCTCGGCCACCGCGAGGACAGCCCCTGGTACCCGACGATGCGTCTGTTCTACCAGGACGAGCCGGGCGTCTGGGAGCCTCCCATCGCGCGGCTGGCCACTGCGCTGGCGACGCTGGCCGGCGGTCGCACCGCCGGATCGAAGGCCCGGCCGGTTGCGGAGCGGGGCATCGACCCGCTGGGCGCGGGGCTGGCGGCGGCGCTCGCCGCCCATCGCTCCGGACGCCTGACCGAGGCCGCCGCCGGCTACCGCCGTGCGCTCACCGCCGACCCGGCGAAGGGCGACGCGCTGCATCTTCTCGGACTGGTCCGTCTGGCCGAGGGTGTTCAGGACGGGGCCGGGCGCTGGCTCGTCCGCGCCGTCGCCATCGAGCCGGGGCGGGCGGTCTTCCGCAATTCGCTGGGCGAGTGCCGCCGTTCCGCCGACCGGGTGGAGGCCGCCGGCTACGCCTACCGTCAGGCCACCGTGCTCGATCCCGGCTATGCCGAGCCGTGGGTCAACCTCGCCAAACTGTCGGTCGCCGCCGGCCGGCCGGGGGACGGACTGTGGCAGGCCCGGCGGGCGGTGCGGTTGTCGCCCGGCCTGTCCGACGCCTGGCGCGGCCTTGCCCATGCGGCGATGGAGCAGGGCGAGGCCGCGGTGGCCGAACGGGCCGTCCGCCGGGCGCTGGCGCTGGCCCCCGCCGACGGGGAGGCGCTGGGCCACGCCGCGCGTCTGGCCGGCCGACAGGGCGACCGGGAGCCGGCGGAGCGGCTGCTTGGGCATGTCCTGCGCCTCACCCCGGATTCGGCGGCGGTGTGGCGTGAGCGGGCCGACCTGCGCCTGAAGGGGGGCGGGCACGCCGCCGCCCTGCCGATGCTGCAGCGGGCGCTCGCCCTCGCCCCCGACGTTCCGGAGGCGCTCAACAACCTCGGCGGTGCGCTGCTCGGGCTGCGGCGGCAGGAGGAGGCGGGGCGCCATTACCGCCGGGCCATCCAGCTCCGCCCCGGCTACCCCGACCCCTGGAACAACGCCGGCAGCGCTTTCCAGGAGCGCGGCGACACCACCCAGGCGCTGTCCCATTACCGGCGCGCGGTGGCGCTGTCCCCCGACCATCCCGTGGCCTACGCGAACATGGGTGAAACGATCCGCTCCTCGGCGGGCGGGGCGACGGATTTCCGGACGGCGGAGGTGCAGTGTCGCCGCGCCCTGACTCTGGTGCCGGGTCACGGCGCCGCCCTCAACGCCCTGTCGGTGCTGTGCCTCGACCTGCGGCGCCTGGAGGAGGCGGAGGCCGGGTTCCGTGCGCTCATCGAGCGCGATCCGCGGAGCGCCCAGGCCCATTTCAACCTGTCGCTGGTCCTCCTGACCAGCGGGCGCCTGCGGGAAGGGTGGGAGCATTACGAGGAGCGCTGGCGGATCGGGGAGATTCCCGTTCCCAAGGCGCCCGGCCGGCTGTGGACCGGCGAGCCGCTGGAGGGCCGCAGCATCCTGCTGCACGCCGAGCAGGGCCATGGCGACACGCTCCAGTTCGTGCGCTACGCCCCGCTGGTGGCGGAGCGGGGCGGCCGGGTCCATCTGGCCGTCCATGCCGGCCTGCGGCGCCTGATGGAGCGCATTCCCGGACTGGAGGGCGTGTACGACCTGTATGGCGGCCTGCCGGCGACGGAATTGCATTGCCCGCTGCTCAGCCTGCCGCGGGCCTTCGGAACGGAGCTTGGCAGCGTTCCCGCGGCGGTGCCCTATCTGTCCGCCGATGCCGCGGAAGTGGAGCGGTGGCGCGCGCGCCTGCCCGCGGACGGGCGGCTCAAGGTCGGGCTCGTGTGGTCCGGCGACCCGCGCCCGCACAGCCCCAAGGCCAACGCGGTGGACCGGCGGCGCAGCCTGACCCTGGCCGCCCTGGCCCCGCTGGCCGCCGCCGGGGACGTCCTGTTCGTCAGCCTGCAGAAGGGCAGCCCCGCCGTCCAGATCAAGGAGCCGCCCCCCGGCATGGACCTGATCGACCCGATGGACGCGGTGACGGATTTCGCGGACACGGCGGCGCTGATGCGTTGCCTGGACCTGATCGTCACCGTGGACACGTCGGTGGCGCATCTGGCGGGCGGGCTGGGCCTGCCCGTCTGGGTGCTGTCGCGGCATTCCGGCTGCTGGCGGTGGCTCACCCGGCGGACGGACAGCCCCTGGTACCCGACGCTTCGGCTGTTCCACCAGCCCAGTCCCGGCGATTGGGAGCCGGCGGTCGCCCAACTGGCGGAGGCGCTGGCGGAGCGGGTGCGATCGCACGGGACCCATCCGGCGTGACCGGGGGCGGTTGCTCCCCGCCCCCTTGCCGAAAGACCTTTGCCGAAAGACTTCAGGCTTCGGACAGCGTCCAGAGGGTGCTGGCGACGGTCGACCGCGCAGTGCTCCTGGTGGCTTCGTCGCGAGGAACGATGTCGCCCCGGTCGTTGATGAAATGCGTCGCGGTCTGGACGAGCTGCTCCGGCGAGACGCCGTTGGCGTGCAGCTCGTCCCACATCTTGAGGAATTCGGCCGCCGGCTTGCCGATGTAGCCGTCGGTGATGCGGTCGATCAGCTTTTGTTGATCGGCGGTGACGAAAGGTTGGTACCCGGCCTCGTTCACCGGCAGGGCGATCTGGATGGCCGGATAGGGGGCCTGGGGGCGGCTTCGCACCTCGGCGTCGCGCGCCGCCTGATAGTCGGCGCGCTCCTTGCGCAGGCGGGCGGTTTCTTCCGTGTCGGGCCGTGTCGGCGCCGCCGCGCCGGGCAGAGATGTCGGCCGGGGTGAGGGCGGGGCTTCCGCATCGGACAGCAGGCCGGCGAAGCCGCCGTCCGGCGCCGCGGTGCGCCCGGCGGCCTGTCCACGCTCCACAAGAGACGGGGAAGGCTGAGTGATGGGAAACGGTCCGTTTACGCCGATCATGCGTGTTCTCCTGCCGGCAAAGGCTCCTGGCGTCGACGACCCCGGACCGGTTCACGCCGTCGTGTCGATGCCGTCATTGCGTTGTGTCGGGGCGGGGATGCCGACGTCCGGCTCGCGGTCTCGGCGCCCGACCCACAGGTTTAGGTTGTGTTGACACAAGCAATTCGCATGCCGCATCGCCGGATCGGGTGTTCCGGCAGGTTTTCCGGCGCACGGCATCGGCCGGGGGACGATTTTTCCGGGACCCCCGGCAAATCCTGCAGGGTTCTCAGCGGTTGCCTGCCGCCTGAAACTTCGGGCGAGGCGCTACCGCTTGGGAGCGCCCCGCACGCGCATGACGGCAAGATGGTCGGCTTCGGACGTTTCGCGGCGGGCCGCTCAAGGCCCGCTCTTTCGCCAACCCGCCCTCCATCCAGTCAGCGGAACCGCCCGCCGCCGTCCATGTCCACCACGGAGCCCGACAGGTAGGCGACGCGCGGCGAGCTGAGGAGCGTGACGAGGGAGGCGATCTCCGACGGCTCGGCGAGGCGCCCGAAGGGAAGATCGCCCAGGGCTTCGGTCCAGCGCTCCTCGTCGTCGAAGCGCGTCTTGGCGCGCTTGCGGTAGACCGCCGCGACCCGGTCGGTGCGCGTCGCCGAGGGGTTCACCCCGAAGACGCGGACGTTCCAGTCGGTGCTGCGGGCGCCCACCGCCTGGGTGAAGGCGATCAGGGCGGCGTTGCCCGCCGAGCCGCAGGCGTAGTCCCAGCGCGGCGTCATGCCCATCATGCCGATGACGTTGACGATGGTCCCGCCGCCGCGCTCCCGCATCGCCTCGACGAAGAGCTTCGTCATGTGGATGTATCCGAAGACCTTCAGCTGCCACGCCGCTTCCCATTCGGCCATGCCGAGGTCGAGGACGCTGCCGCCGGGGATCGCCCCGGCGTTGTTGACCAGCACGTCGATGTCGGGAAGCGCCGCGGCGAGGCGTTCGCGCGCCGCCCCGTCGGCGAGGTCGGCAGCCATCGTCTCGACCGCCACGCCGTGACGCGCGCGGATGCCCGCCGCCGCCGTCTCCAGCGCTGCCGCGTCGCGGGCGACCAGGACGGGCAGGGCGCCCTCGGCGGCGAAGGCCTCGGCGCAGGCGAGCCCGATTCCCTTGGAGCCCCCGGTGACGAGGACCCGCTTGCCGGACAGGTTCAAGTCCATCGCTCAGCCCTCCGCCTGTTCCGCTGCCGGCTCCGCCGCCGCGTACCAGTCGGCGATCTGGGGGCCGGTGGCGAAGGCGACGTGCGGCGAGGCCTGCAACAGGTCCAGCATGGCTTCCAGCTCGTGCAGCCGGTGCGGCACCGCAATCAGGTGCGGGTGCAGGCCGATGGCCAGGACGCGCGGGTTCTCCACGCATTCCCGCTCGAACAGCCGCAGGGTGTGGCCGAGCCGGCTCAGCATCTCCCCCGTCGCGTGCTTCTCGATGGCGTAGACGATGGAGTCGTTGATCTCCAGGTTGTAGGGCATGGCGAGCAGCGGGCCGTGCGCGGTGCGCATCCAGCTCGGCAGGTCGTCGACCACCCAGTCGAACACATGGTCGATGCCCTGGCGGCGCAGCAGGTCGGGCGTCTGCACCGTCTCGCGCAGGCCGGGGCTCAGCCAGCCGCGCGGACGCGTGCCGGTGAAGCGCTCGATGCGGTCCAGCGCCGCCTCGATCAACGCCTCCTCGCCGTCTCCGGCGTGGTTGATCGCCTTCTGGTGCATGCCGTGGCCGATGAACTCCCAGCCGGCGGCGAGCATGGCCTCGGCGGCCTGCGGGTAGGCGTCGATGACGCCGGCGTTGAGGCTGGTCGAGGCGGGCAGGCCGCGGTCGCGGAACAGCTTCAGGATGCGCGGCAGGCCGCTGCGCATGCCGTAGTCGGCCCAGCTGAAGTTCGGCACGTCCGGCACCGTCTCCCGCCCGTGGGGCGGGGTGATGATGGTGCGCGGCATCGCCTCGTCGAAGCGCCAGTTCTCCACGTTGACGACCAGATGGGCGATGATCCGCCGCCTCTGGAAGTCGGGCAGCGCCGGCCGCGCGTCGGACAGGCGGTAGCTGATCCGGGGGTTGGTCATGCGTGTTCCTTCTGGGCTTCGCGCATCTCGGCCATGATGGCGGCCTTGTGCCGGATGAAGGCCGGGTCGGTGAGCTGGTCCACCGAGCGGGGCCGCGGCAGGTCCACGGTGATCTCGCGGGTGATCCGTCCCGGCCGGGCCGACATGATGCAGATCCGGTCGGCGAGCAGGATCGCCTCGTCGATGTCGTGCGTGACGAACAGCACCGTGGTGCCGAGCGACTGCCAGACGTCGAGCAGAAGCTGCTGCATGCTCATGCGCGTCTGGGCGTCGAGCGCGCCGAACGGCTCGTCCATCAGCAGCGCCTTGGGGTCCATGACCAGGGCGCGGGCGATGCCGACGCGCTGGCGCATGCCGCCGGACAGCTGCGAGGGCAGGGAGTGGGCGAAGCGCTCCAGCCCGACGAGGCGGAGCAGTTCGCGGATCTTCGGCTCGTATTCGGCGCGCGGGCGCTTCTGGACGCTCGGCCCGAAGGCGATGTTCTGCTCCACCGTCAGCCAGGGCAGCAGGGCCGCCTCCTGGAAGACGACGGCGCGCTCCGGGCCGGGGCTGTCGACCGTGCCGCCGTTGAAGGACAGCGCGCCGGAGGTCATCTCCTCGAAGCCGGCGATCAGGTTGAGCAGGGTGGACTTGCCGCAGCCCGAGGGGCCGAGCAGGGCGACGAACTCGCCCTCGCCGATGTCGAGGTTGACGCGGTCGAGCGCGATGACCGGCTGCTTGCCGGGGTAGGTCTTCACGACCTCGCGGAAACGTATGGTGCCCATGTGTGTCTCCGTCCTTTAAAGCGGATCGTGATCCGCTTTGGACCGCGACGGCGGTCCCGGCCGCCTGTGCGGCCGAAGCCCGCCGGCGAATGAGGCGATGCAAGTGCGAGGCGGATTGGAGCCGGCGCCAGCGCAGGGCCCAGTGCTCGACGGTGACGATCAGGCGGTCGCTCAGCAGGCCCATGGCCCCGATCGACAGCATGTCGGCGATGACCACGTCCATGCGGCCGACGTAGTAGGCATCCCACAGCACGTAGCCGAGCCCCGACTTGACCGCGACCATCTCGGAGACGATGACCGCCGTCCAGGCGATGCCCAGACCGATGCGCAGCCCCGTGAAGATCGCCGGCAGCGCCGCCGGCAGGACCACGCGCCGCAGCACGTCGAACCGGCTGGCCCCCATCATCTCGGCCGCCCGGATCCAGTTGCGGTCGACGTCGCGGGCGCCGTGCGTGGCGTTCACCACGATCGGGTAGAAGCCGCCGAGAGCGATCAGGAAGATCGCGCCCATGTCCTGGATGCCGAACACGGCGATGGAGAAGGGCAGCCACGCGGTGATGGGGATGGGGCGCAGAAGCTGGATCGTCGGGTCCACCGTGCCGGACACGGCGCGGCTCCAGCCGATCATGACGCCCGCCGGGATGCCGATGGCCATGGCGAGCACGAAGCCCTGCGCGACGCGCATGGACGAGAACAGCACGTTGCTGAGCCAAGTGCCGCTGTAGGGGTTGAGGCCCATGCCCTGCGGGCCGAAGGCCCAGACGACCCAGGCGTCCCACACCCGGTCGGGTGTCGGCAGCACACCCCCGGCCAGCGAGCCGCCCGATCCGGCGAGCTGCCACGCCGCGATCACCAGGACGGGCAGCAGCGCCGCGCGCATCGCCGCCCCGGTGCGTCCCGCCGGGAACAGGCCCCGGCTCTTCACCTTGGGAGCCGCCGGCACGGGGGCCGCGTCCAGGGCTCTTGCGGGCGCGTCATTCATCACTCCAGTCCTCCGCCATTCTTGTCGGCCGCCACGCTGTCGGAAGGCCGCCCGCCGAAGCGGGCGGCGGCTTGCCGTGTCACTGAGCCTTCTCGACGAAGGAGGCGTCCCAGTACTTCTCGATGTCGCCCGACACGTCCTTCGGGATCACGCCCAGCTCGTTGAAGGCCTTGGCCTGACGCTTGATCTGGTCGACCGTGGTGACGGAGCCAAGCTCGATCACCTTGGACGCCTCGGCGGCGAGCTTGGTGTCGAGGCCGGTCAGCGACGCGTAGGCCTTGGTGAACTCGTCCGGCGAGGCGGCGAGCTTCTTCTGCGCCTGCAGATAGGCCCAGACGAACCGCTCCATGGCGGGGCGCTTCTCGGCCATCGACTTGCGGTTGGCGGCCAGCATGCCGAGCTCCGCGCCGACCGATTTGGACTGGCTGTATTCGAGATTCTTGGCGAAGAAGCCGTAGCCTTCCATCACCGGGATGGATTCGAAGGGCTCCCAGGTGACGATGGCGTCGACCTCGCCGCGTTGCAGGGCCTGGTCGAAGTTGGCGCCGCCGCCCTGGATGTTTACGGCCTGGAAGCTGTTGTAGGGAATGTTCTTCTCGGTCAGGGTCGCGGCGAACTGGAACCACACCGCCGAACCGGGGGCGATGGCGACCTTCTTGCCCTTCAGGTCGTCCCAGCTGTCGAGTTTGACGCCCTTGCGGCCGATCACGTATTTCGGGGAGCTGCCGACGCCCATCACGCCGACCATGTCGGTGGCGCCCTGGGCCAGCGAGATCGCGAGGTCGGCCGGCCCGACCGTGGCCATGTCGAGGGAGCCGGCGAGGAGCGCCGTGCGCGCGTCGGCGTAGCGGGCGAACTCGACCGTCTTCAGCTCGACCCCGAGCTTCTTGAGGTCGTCGGTGATCATCACCACCGGGGCGAGATGGCCCACCTTCTGATAACCCACCGTCAGCTCGACCGGCTTCGGCAGGGGAGCGGGTTCCGCCGCGCGCGCGGCGGGCGACAAGGCCAGACATCCGGCGATAACCGCGCCGATGGTGTTGAGACCCAGATGCTTCCAGTTCATGACTTGTCTCCCTGTTTATGGTTCGCCGCCCCGTGGGGCCGATCCTCCGCCTTACTTTCCCTTGAAATCGGGTTCTCTTTTTTGCGCGAAGGCGGCACGCCCCTCCGCGTAATCGGCGCTGACGAAGCAGCGGGCGACGAGGGTGTCCACCGCTTCGGTGTCGGCCGGGCCGTCGGTCCGCAGCGCTTCCAGCATGGCCCGTTTCGCCGCGCGCAGGGTCAGCGGCGCGTTTCCGGCGATCAGACCGATATAGTCCTCCACCGCGCCGTCGAAGGCGGACGCGGCGGCCACGCGCTGGACGATGCCGAGGCTCGCCGCCTCGTCCGCCGTCACGATGCGCGCGCTGAACAGCAGGTCGGCGGCGGCGGCCGCACCCATCCGCTGCACGACGAGGCGCACCAGGGGAAAGCCATAGCCGAGCCCGAGCCGGGCGCCCGGCATGCGGAACCGCGCGCCGTCGTCGCTGAGCCGCAGGTCGCAGCACAGCGCCAGTTCCAGCCCGCCGCCGAAGCAGATGCCGCGGATGGCGGCCACCGTTGGCACCGGGGCTTCGAGAAGCGCCTCGGTCGCGGCCGACACCGCCTCTTCATAGGCGGCGGCCTGGGCGGCATCGGCGCGGACGGTGCCGAATTCGGAGATGTCGGCCCCGGCGGAGAAGGCGCGCTCCCCCGCGCCACGGACCAGCAGGACGCGGACCGCGGGGTCGGCGACGGCGCGGCCGATGCGCTCGGGCAGGGAGCGCCACATCTCCAGCGTCATCGCGTTCAGCCGCCGGGGCTGGTCGAGCGTCAGGCGGGCGATCCCGCCGGACAGTTCAAGCCCGACCACACCTCCAACAGCGCCCGGTTCCTGATCGCTCATCAGACGATCCCCTGCGCCTTGAGGGCGGCGACGTCCGCCGGGGACAGGCCAATGGCGCCCAGCACCTCCGCCGTGTGCTCGCCGGCGTCGGGGGCGGGCCGCTCGATGCGGGCGGGGGTGCGCGACAGGCCGACCGGCTGGCCGACGAGGCGCATGGCGCCGCGGGCGGGATGCTCGCAGGGCACGGCGATGCCGAGATGCCCGACCTGCGGGTCGGCGAAGACCTCGTCCATGCGGTAGATCGGCCCCGCCGGAACCCCTTCCTCCTCCAGCCGCGCCAGCCAGTCCGCGGTCTTGCGGGTGCGGAACACCTCCTCCAGCAGCGGCTTGAGCGTGGGACGGTTGCGGAAGCGCTGCTCCTGCGTGGCGAATTCGGGGGCGTCGGCGAGGTCCTCGCGCCCGATGGCCCGGCAGAAGGACCGCCACTGGCCGTCGCCGCCGACGCCGATGTTCAGGTGGCCGTCGGCCGTCGCCATCACGCCCATGGGGGTCGAATAGGGGTGATCGTTGCCCGCCGGCTGCGGAACCTCGCCCTCCACCAGATAGCGCGCCGCCTGGAAGTCCATCAGGGCGATCTGGGACTCCAGGAGCGAAGTCTGGACCCACTGCCCCTCGCCGGAGCGTTCGCGTTCCGACAGGGCGACCAGGATGCCGATGGCGGCGTAGAGGCCGGAGGCGCTGTCGGCGACCGCGATGCCCGCCCGGACCGGTCCCTGGTCGGGAAGCCCGGTCACGCTCATCAGGCCGCCCATGCCCTGGGCGATCTGGTCGAAGCCGGCGCGCTCGCGGTAGGGGCCGGTCTGGCCGTAGCCGGAGATCGAGGCCAGGATGATCCGCGGATTGACCGCCCGCAGCGCGTCGTAGCCGATGCCGAGGCGGTCCTTGACGTCGGGCCGGTAGTTCTCGACCACCACGTCGGCCGTGCGCACCAGCTCCAGGAACAGGTCGCGGCCCTGCGGGGTGCGGAGGTTCAGCGACAGCGACCGCTTGTTGCGGTGCAGGTTCAGCATGTCGTAGCCGTGGCGGGGGCCGCTCATCCCCTCGTTGCGGTCGACGCCCGGCGGCGCCTCGACCTTGATGACGTCGGCCCCGAAGTCGGCGAGCACGCGGCAGCAGGTCGGGCCGGCGCGCACGCGCGTGAGATCCAGGACTCGGATGTGCTCAAGAGCTTTTGCGGGTTCGGATCGGGTCATGAGCCACGCTGTGCAAGAGGGCTGGGAAAATCGGTGATGTCGCTGGGCCGCCGCCGGTGCCAGCCGGTCCGCGCCTGCAGGGCCGCGGCGAGCGCCAGCAGCGCACCGTCCGTTCCGGGGCGGCCGACGATCTGGAGCGCCACCGGCATCCCGCGGTCGTCGAAGCCGGCCGGCACGGCGACCGCCGGCAGGCCGAGCGCGTTGACGAAGCGGGTGTAGGCGCTGAGCTGGTAGAGCGTCGCCGCGCGGAAGTCCGGGGAAGCCGGATCGGCCACCGCGACCGGCGGCGTGCGGATCGGCATGACCGGCAGCAGGAGGGCGTCGGCTTCGCCGAACAGGCTGTCCAGGATGGGCGCGGTGGCACCGGACAGCGCCGCCTTCGCCGCCACGAGGCGGTCCGGCGTGATGTCCAGGCCTTTGGCGAGCCGCCGGGCGAGGGTCGGGTCCCGCGCGGCGAGGGCGAGCCCGCCATGCTGGGCCGCCGCCTCGGCCTGGAGAATGAGGAAGAGCGGGTCGGACAGCGCCTCGATGGCGGGGAGGCCCGACCGTTGCTCCAGAGAGACGCCGCAGGCGGCGACGGCCTCCATCGCCTCGCGGCAGGCCGCCTGGATCGGCGCTTCGGACGCCTCGACCGTGTCGGACAGGAGGGCAACGCGGGCCGGCGGCTTGGATGGGAACGCCATGCCCGTCGCCAGAACGGGCGCCATGAGTTGGATGTCGCGGGCGCTGCGTGCCAGAAGCCCGATGGTGTCGAGGCTTGGGGCCAGCGTCATCGCCCCGGCGACCGGCACCGCGCCGTAGGTCGGCTTCCAGGCGGTGACTCCGCAGGCCTGCGCGGGAATGCGCAACGACCCGGCGGTGTCCGATCCCAGAGCGGCGAACACCGCGCCGGCCGCCACCGCCACCGCCGATCCGGAGGACGAGCCGCCGGGGACGATGTCGCGGTTCCAGGGGTTGAGCGCCTTGCCCACGCCGGAGGGCTCGTAGGCCAGCGCCGTCATGGTGGTGAAGCCGATCCGCCGCGCCCCGGCCCCATCGAGCCGTTCCAGCACCGCCGCCGCCCGCTCCGCTGCCGGGCCGGCGGTGTCTGCCGCCACGCCGGGAAGGCCGCAGCCGGGCGAGCGGCCCACGCTGTCGAACATGTCCTTGGCGGCGTAGAGCAGCCCGGCCAGCGGGCCGGCGGTGTCCGTTTCGGCGGTGCCGATCTCGACGAAGCAGCCGAAGCGGGCCTGAACCCTCGGCGCCCAGGCCGCGCAGGTCGCGGCGGCCTCCGCGCGGGCCGGTGTCGGGAGCCCGCTCCAATCCGTGAAACCGGGCCCGGCCCCGCAGGGGTTGTCAGGAACATCGGGGTTCTGGCTGGTCCAGGACATTCGGCCCACTCCCTCATCGCCGGACCTGATGATGAGGGTCTGCACAGTTGCCTAGAAGAACAATTGCGACACACCTGATTTCGAATTTCTCGAAATCACGGCTTCGGCACCGCTTGCTCCCGCAGGAAATCCAGAAGCCGTTGGCTGGGCGCGTCCAGCGCATCGGGTGAACGAACGCAAATCTCGAAGCTGCGTTCCGCCCACTCCTCGTCGAGGGCGACCAGTTCGACGCCGAGCGCGTTTGACAGTGGCAGCACGGCGCGCTTCGGCAGAACGCCGACGCCCAGCCCCAGGCTGATCATCTGGCACATCACCTCGAAGCTGCGGACCTGGACGCGCACCTTGATGAAGCGGCCCTCTGCCCGCGCCCGCTCGGCCAGCAGGCCGTGCACGGCGGTGCCGCCCTCCAGCGCCACATGCTCCTCGTCCAGAAGCTCGGCGAAGCGCAGGCTGGGCCGGTCAGCCAGACGATGCCCGCGCGGCAGCGCCACCCACAGCCGGTCCTTGGCGTAGGGGTAGCGGACCAGCCCCTCGGTCCCCCGGCCGCCGACGATGACCCCGATGTCGGCCTTCTTGCGGTACAGCGCGTCCAGCGTGTCGGCGCTAGGGCGTTCCTCCAGCTCCAGCTTGATGCCGGGGTTCTCGGCGGCGAAGCGCGAGAGGTCGGCGGCGAGGCATTCCACCAGCGCCGAGGAGGAGGCGTAGACCCGCACATGGCCGCGCACGCCGGACCGGTATTCGGCGAGCATCGCCTCCAGCTGCGCCCCCAGATAGACCATGTCGTGGGCGTAGCGCAGCACGAGCAGCCCGGCCGGGGTCGGCTCGATGCCATGCGGGCGCCGTTTCAGCAGCGGCATCCCGGCGTCGTGCTCCAGCAGCCGGATGCGCCGGCTGGCCGCGGACACCGCGAGATTCAGGGCCTCGCTGGCGCGGCTCAGGCTTTTCAGCTCGCAGGCTTTCACGAACAGCCGAAGCGTCGCCAAGTCATGGTGAAGCACGGTCCACACACCCCATCCGCAATTCACCGGCCATCCGCAATCCGCCGGTCCCGACAGAGTGCCATTCCGGGCGCGGGCGAGCGAGTGCGATGACAAGGTGACGGGATTCGGCGTGCCCGGATCACAGCGACAGGGCCTGATATGGGTAAGCTGGCCTGGGCGTGATGTGAACGTACAGCCGCGCGGAACCCCGGTCAGCGCTCAGCCGGCACCATGATCGCCAACCGGATGGCGGTCCTTGGGCGTCCACATCGGCGGCTTCCAGCAGTCGGGTTTCCTCCCAACAGCTTCCTCAGACCATCACAACGCGAGGGGCTCGAACCAGACGGATCGTTTCGTTCGACATACATGAAGGTCCGTCTGGATCAGTCCACTAAAGCGGATTGCAATCCGCTTTGGACCGCGACGGCGGTCCCGGTCGCATATGCGACCGGAGCCCGCCGGCGAATGAGGCGATAAGAGTCTAAAGCGAACGGAAGTTCGCTTTAGGGAGTGAGCCTGAGCGACCAGATCTGGTCGACGAGGTCGTGGCCGAACCGGTGGTTCGGCGTCTCCCCGGTCATCACGAAGCCGGCACGCCGATAAAGCCGGCAGGCGGCGGTCAGCGCGGTGACGGTCCAAAGCTCCAGCCGCTCGTAGCCCAACGCACGGGCGCGCGCGATGCAGGTGGTGACCAGCCGCTGCCCCACGCCCATGCCTCGCGCGTCGGGTTCAACGTAGAGCAGGCGGAGCTTGGCGACTCCGGGCTCCTCGCCACGCACGAGGAAGATCGAGCCCACCATGCGGCCGCTCACCTCCGCGATCCAAGCGTCGTCCTTCCGGGGGTCGAAGGCCTGGTGGAAGTCGGCAAGAATGCGGGCGGCCAGGGCCTCGTAATCGCCGTTCCATCCGTATTCCGAGCTGTAGAGGATCGCCTGGCGAGCGGCAACGAGGCCGAGATCGCCGGTCCGCAGGTTGCGAAGCCTTACCTCGGGTTCGGTGCCCTCGAAGGCGTCGCTGATGGAGACCGCCGCAGCCAAGAGACGGGAGCGCTGAAACGGGCTCAGGCCTTCGAGGAGCCTTCCGACCGCCATGCGCGTGCTGGCTTCCAGGGTCGCGAACGCACGTCCCCCTTCCTCAGTGAGGGAGAGAAGCTGGTGACGGCCATGGGCCGGGCTCTCGCGGACCGCAACGAGGCCGCGCTCCTGGAATCGCTTCACCGTCCTGCTGACCTGGGCCGGGTCGAGGCGCAGCGCGCGGGCGATGTCCGCAGCCATGGGGTCGGTCCGATTCGCCAATTCGTACAGGATGCGCGCCTCGCTGAGGGTGAAGGGACTGCCGTCATAGGCGGCGTCGAGGAGGCCCAACCGGCTCGTGTAGAGCCGATTGAAAGCGCGCAGCGTCGCGATGTCCTGATCGTGTCGGGTGGTCATGGGGCCTCCAGTGTTGACTCAGTCAATATTGGAGAATATTGACTGAGTCAACATTGAGAAAGCGCTCTTTCCGGTTCAGCGCGCCGGCACGAGGCGCGGCACCCAGCGGACGTAGGTGAGCATGGCCACCAACTCCACCAACGTCTGCGTCACCACCACCGCGGGCACCAGCGCTCCGCCGTCCGGCACGGCGAAGGCCAGCGGCAGGACGACCAGGGAGTTGCGCGTGCCGCCGGTGAAGACGACGGCCCGCGCCGCCTCGGTCTCCAGCCGGAACAGGCGCGCCACCGCCCGGCCGGCGTAGGGCATCGCCAGCGCGAAGGCGATGTAGAGCGGCACGGCGAGGGCCACCGCCCGAGCCTGGGCGGCCACGTCGGCGGCGACCGCCGCGACGACGAGGAACAGCACCACCGCCATGAGCGGCACCGGGAGCCACGCCAAGGCGTCCGCGGCGGCCTTTCCGGCATCGCTGCGCGCCGCCCAGGCCTGCGTCGCCCCGGCCAGCGCCAGCGGCACGGCGATCAGTCCGACGAAGGCGTCGATGAACGGACCCGGCTGCATCAGCGCCGCCGCCCCCTCCCCGGCGAACAGGCCGAGGTAGACGGGCAGAAGCAGCATCTGGGCGAGCAGCAGCACCGGCGTCGCCGCCAGCACCAGCCGCGCGTCGCCGCGCCCGAGATGGGTGAAGACGACGACATAGTCGATGCAGGGCGCCAGCAGCACCAGCAGCACGCCGAGACGCACCGCCGCCTGCTCCGCGGGCAGGAGGGAGACCAGCCCGAAGACGACGCAGGGCACCACCGCGAAATTGACCAGAAGCAGGGCCGACAGGAAGCGGGTGTTGGTCATGCTTCGCTTCAGATCGCCCAGCGGGACCTGGAGAAAGGTCACGTAGATCAGCGCGGCGAGGGCCGGGTTGATGCCCGCTCCCCAGAGTTCGCCCGGCAGGACGACGGCGCTCAGCAGACCGGCGGCGACCGCGGCGAAATAGACGGGGACCTGATGGTTTTCCAGATCCGCGCGGGTGACGGCGGCCATGGCTCGGTTCCTGTTGGTGAAAGCGTGTTTGCCGGAAGTCCTGTTTGCTGGACGTCCGGGCCGGCCGGGTCACGGGCAGCAGCGGCCATCCTCGTGGTGGGGCGACAGCGCCTCGATGATGCGGCACTCGGCCATCCGGCCGCCACGCCGGCACTGGTGGGCCAGCCGGTCCAGCTCCTCGCGCAGGCGCTCCAGATCGGCGATTTTCCGCTCCACTTCGTTGAGCTGCTCGACGACCAGCGCGTCAACCTCGCCGCAGGGGCGGTCTGGCTGGTCGGCGAGATCGAGCATCGCCCGGACCGTCTCCAGTGGGAAGCCGAGATCCCGCACCCGCCGGACGAAGGTCAGCCGCCGCACATGGTCATGGCCGTAGCTGCGGTAATTGCCCGCCGTGCGGGCGGGCGCCGGCAGGATGCCGATCTTCTCGTAGAAGCGGATGGTCTCCACCTTGGTGCCGGTCAGCTTGCCGAGCGCGCCGATGGACAGCTCCTGTTTCGCCATCACAAACCCTCTTGACCCTGTAGTAACTCCAGGGTCCATGGTAGCGCACGACAGGCAGCCGCGCACCCTTCAATGGCGCGGTCCGCCACACCGCCGGTCGGAGTGGATCATGCAGGACAAGACAATCGAGGCCGCCGCCCCGGGCACCGGGCAGGCCTTGCGCTACAAGGTGGCGGGCATGGATTGCCCGAGCTGCGTCGGCAAGATCGAAACCGCGTTGCGCCGCCTGCCGGGGACGTCCGGCGTCGGGCTCAACCACCATTCGCAGATTCTGCGGCTGTCGCTGGACGAGGCGGCGACGCCGCGCGCGACGGTCGAGGCGACCATCCGCGGGCTCGGCTTCGGGGTGGAGCCCGCCGATACGATCCACATTGCCGATGGCGACGGCGTGGTTACGGACGCCGCCAGCGGAACGGAGCCCCGCTGGTGGCAGACCGGCCGGGGCCGCATCACCATCCTGATCGCCCTGCTGGTCGGGGGCGGCTATCTGCTGTCGTTGCTGGCGCCGGCTGTGTCGGAGGTCGCTCTGATGCCCGCCGCCCTGTTCGGGCTGGCCGTTTTCGGGCGCCGCGCCGTCCGGCTCGCCCGCTCCGGTTCGCCCTTCAGCATCGAAATGCTGATGTCGGTGGCGACGCTGGGCGCGCTCGTCATCGGGGAGGCGGAGGAGGCCGCGGTGGTCGTCCTGCTCTTCGCCATCGGCGAGCTGCTGGAGGGTGTCGCCGCCGGGACCGCCCGTTCGGGCATCCGGGCACTGTCGGCTCTGGTCCCGCAAACGGCCCTGCTGATCGAGGGGGAGAGCGCCCGCGCGGTGCCGGTGGAGCGGCTGGAGGTCGGGCAGCTCGTGCTCGTGCGGCCCGGCGACCGCGTGTCCGCCGACGGCGTGGTGGAGGAGGGCGAGTCCGACATCGACGAATCCCCGGTCACCGGCGAGTCCGTGCCGGTCGCCAAGACCGTGGGCTCCCCGGTCTTCGCCGGCGGCATCAACGCCACCGGGGTGCTGCGCGTTCGCGTGACCCGCAAGGCGTCGGACAACACCATCGCCCGCATCGTCCAGCTCGTCGAGGAGGCGCAGGCCGCCAAATCGCCAACCGCGCGCTGGATCGAGCGGTTCAGCGCCCGCTACACCCCCGCCGTCATCGCCGTGTCGGTCCTCACCGTCCTGGTGCCGCCGCTGGCCTTCGGCGGGGACTGGCACACCTGGATCTACCGCGGTCTGGCGCTGCTGCTGATCGGCTGCCCCTGCGCACTGGTCCTCTCCACCCCGGCGGCCATCGCCTCCGGGATCGCGGCGGGCGCCCGCCGTGGCCTGCTCATCAAGGGTGGCGCCGCGCTGGAGGCGATCGGCAAGGTGCGGACCATCGCCTTTGACAAGACCGGGACGCTGACCCTGGGGCAGCCGCGGGTCACCGATATCGTCCCGCTCGACGGAAACGAGCGCACGCTGCTCGGCCTCGCCGCCACCGTCGAGAACGGCTCGGCCCACCCGCTGGCCCGCGCCATTCTGGAGCGCGCGGCGGCCGACGGCGTGCCGCTGCGCCCGGCCCGCGACCGCAAGGCCGTTCCGGGACGCGCGGTGCAGGCTGTGGTCGGCGGGCGCCTGATCGAGGTCGGCTCCCCCCGCCACGCCGTGGAGCGGGGCGGTGCCGGGTCCTTGCCCGCCGACTTGCCCGCCGACACCGTCGCCGCCTTCGAGGAGGAGGGGAAGACGGTCGCGGTGGTCCTGGCGGACGGACGGCCCGTTGGGCTCCTGGCGCTGCGCGACGAGCCGCGGCCCGATGCCGCCCGGGGGATCGCCGCGTTGCGCGGGCTCGGCGTGCGCAGCGTCATGCTGACCGGCGACAACCGCCGCACCGGTCAGGCGGTCGCCCGGACGCTCGGCTTGGCTGTCGAGGCAGAACTGCTGCCGGAGGACAAGCTGCGCGCGATCGCCGGCCTGAAAGGGCAGGGGACGGTCGCGATGATCGGCGACGGCATCAACGACGGCCCGGCCCTGGCCGCCGCCGACGTCGGCATCGCCATGGGCGGCGGCACCGACGTCGCGCTGGAGACCGCCGACGCGGCCCTGCTGGGCAACCGCGTCGAGGGGGTGGCCGACCTCGTCACCCTGTCGCGGGCGACGCTCGCCAACATCCACCAGAACGTCGCCTTCGCGCTCGGCCTGAAGGCGGTCTTCCTGGTGACGACCCTGTTCGGCATCACCGATCTGTGGCTGGCTATCCTGGCGGACACCGGGGCCACCATCCTCGTCACGCTCAACGCGCTGCGCCTGCTCCGCCGCTCTGGTGTGAGCCCGGTGCCAGCGCCCTGAAGGAGAACAACATGGCGTTGTCATGGGGAGCCCCATCCGCTGGTTTGAGGTCCGCTGGTCTGAAACTGGCGGGCACCATCGGTGCGGTGGTCCTGATCCTCGACCAGCTCACCAAATGGGTCGCGCTGGAGCATCTTCTGGAGCCGCCCCGGCTGGTCGAGGTCACGCCCTTTCTGAATGTCGTGCTCGGCTTCAACACCGGGGTCAGTTTCGGCCTGCTGGAGAACGACAGCGTCTACGGCCCCTGGCTGCTGTCCGGAGCGGCGCTGCTCGTCGTCGCCATCCTCGTGGTCTGGGCGGCCCGCTCGGACAGCCGCGCCGAGGCGGCGAGCTTCGGCGCGATCGCAGGCGGGGCGATCGGCAACATCGTCGACCGTCTCCGCCAGGGCGCCGTCACCGACTTCATCGACCTTCACGCCTTCGGCTGGCACTGGCCGACCTTCAACGTCGCCGACATCGGCATCACCGGCGGTGTCGGGCTGCTGCTGCTCTCGGGGCTGTGGCCGCGCAAGGCATCGGGCGACGATGCCCCGGCCGGCCGGGATGGCGCGCCCCGCTGAGCCGGAGACTTACGGTTCCGCCGCTGCCACGGCGCGCTTCAGAACCTCGAAGACGCGCGGATCGCCCATCTGGGCGACGTTGAAGCGCAGAAAGCCGGCGGCCGACTGGCCGACGCTGAAGACGTTGCCGGGGGCAAGGACCACCTGCTCGTCCAGCGCCGCCCGCGCGACGGCCGCCGCATCCCGGCCGTCCGGCAGGCTGCACCACAGATAGAAGCCGCCGCGCGGCATCAGCCAGGGTTGCAGGCCGATGGCCACCAGCCGGTCCGCCGTTTCGCGCCGCAGCCGCGCCAAGCGGAGGCGGAGGCCGTCGAGATGCTTGCGGTGGCCGCCGTCGCCGAGGGTGGCGAGGACGAGTTCGGCGGCGGCCGGGCTCGGGCCACCGAAATTCGTCGCGACCTGGAGATCGACCAGCGCCTCCACCCACTCCGGCCGCGCCGCGAGGTAGCCGCAGCGGACCGAGGCGGACAGCGTCTTCGAGAAGCTGCCGATCCGGATGACCTGGGACAGCCCGTCCAGAACGGCGAGGCGCGGCGAGGGGTCCGGCTCGAAGCCGGCGAAGATGTCGTCCTCGACGATGGTGACGTCGTGGGCGGCGGCGGCCTTGAGCAGCCGGTGCGCCGTCTGCGGGGACATCGTGGCGCCGGTCGGGTTGTGCAGCGCCGAATTGGTGATGTAGAGGCGGGGCCGATGCTCGGCCAGCGCCGCGGCGAAGAGCGCGGTGTCCGGACCGTTCTGCGTGTAGGGCACGCCGACGATGCGGACCTGATGGGCGCGCAGCAGAGCCTGGAAGTTGAAATAGCAGGGGTCGTCGACCAGCACCGCGTCGCCGGGGCGCAGCAGGAAGCGGCAGATCAGGTCGATCGCCTGGGTTCCCGACCCGGTCAGAAGGATCTGTTCGGCTCCGGCGGCGATCCCCTCCTCGGCGAATTGCCGGGCCAGGAGCCGGCGCAGGGCGGGCGAGCCGCGCGTGCTGCCATAATCCGCCAGAACGGAATCGTCGGCGTGGGCGAGGCGGCGGAGGGCGCGGCGCAGGGCGGCGTTGGGCATCCAGTCCGCCGGCAGCCACCCACAGCCGGGCTTCAGCATGCCCGCGTCGGCGTCGAGCGACTGGCGCGACACCCAGAAGGGATCGATGGCCCGGTCGCGGCGCGGTTCGGCTTCGGCCAGGGCCAGCGGCGGCAGGGTGCCGGACACGTAGAAACCGGAGCCGGGGCGCGAGCGGATCACGCCGTCCGCGGCGAGCCGGTCGTAGGCCTCCACCACGGTGGACGGCGACACGCCCATGGCGGTCGCGAAGCGGCGGATCGAGGGCAGCCGGTCCCCCGGCGACAGCCGGCGGTCCGTCATCCTCTGGCGGATCGCGTCCATCACCTCGACCGTCCGTGTGCCCATTCGGTTCGTCATCACGCCGCCTTCGGCAAGTGTATTGCACGCAGTACCAATACAGTTCGATGCGATTGTATGGAACTGTCGCTGTCTCCGCCAGTGCCCGCCGGGCTAGGCTCGCCCCGCAATGGCACGGGACCGGAAAGGATCATGGGATGCGGTGGGCGACGGCGGGCTGGGGCAGCGGGTTGCTGGGCGTGCTCATCTTCAGCGGATCGCTGCCGGCGACGCGCGTCGCGGTGGGCAGCTTCACGCCCCTGTTCCTGACCTCGGCGCGGGCGCTGATCGCCGCCCTGCTGGCGGCCGCTTTGCTGGCCGTGCTGCGGCAGGCCCGTCCGCGGCGTGGCGACCTCGCGCCGCTCGCGGTGGTTGCGCTCGGCGTGGTCGTCGGCTTCCCGCTGCTCACCGCGCTGGCGCTCCGGCACATCACCTCCGCGCACTCCATGGTGTTCATCGGCCTTTTGCCGCTGTCCACCGCCCTGTTCGGCGTGCTGCGCGGCCGGGAGCGGCCGAAGCCGGTCTTCTGGCTGTTCTCGGGTCTGGGCAGCCTCGCGGTGGTCGGCTTCGCCCTGGCGCAGGGCGGCGGCGCGTCGCTCACCGGAGCCGGCCTGATGGTGGCGGCCATCCTGCTCTGCGGGCTGGGCTACGCCGAGGGCGCGGTGCTGTCGCGCCGTCTCGGCGGCTGGCAGGTGATTTCCTGGGCGCTGGTGCTGACGATGCCGGTGATGGCCGGGCTGGCGCTCGCGACGATGCCGGACGCCTGGGCGGGCATCGAAACCCCGGCCTGGATCGGCCTCGCCTACGTCTCCGTCTTCAGCATGCTGATCGGCTTCGTCTTCTGGTACCGGGGGCTCGCGCTCGGCGGCATTGCGGGGGTCGGGCAATTGCAACTGCTCCAACCCTTCTTCGGGCTGTCGCTGGCGGGTCTTCTGCTGAACGAGCCGGTGGCCTGGAGCATGATCGCCGTGACCGGGCTGATCGTGCTGTGCGTCGCCGGAGCGAAGCGCTTCGCGTGAAAGGCGATCCTGGGACCATTGCTTTCGGGTTTTGAGTCTCGGCCTATGGCTATTGGGCTAACAAATCGTTTCTCGCCGCCGCCCCCCGTATCAGCTTAAAGTGGCGTCCCGCTGTGCGGCAATGGCCGCGCCCCTGTTGTAGAGGGGGTTTGGAACAAAGGACGGGACGCCTGCGTATGTCCAACGAGACCGACGTCTCCACCGCTCCCGATTTCCTCGCCAGCGGCGGCGAGATGGGCGCCCAGATGCGCGCGTTCGACTGGGCATCGACGGTGCTCGGTCCGCCCGAGGACTGGCCGCGCAGCCTGAAGACGGCGGTGCGGATCATGCTGACCTCCCGCCAGCCGATCTGGATCGGCTGGGGCAGGGACCTGATCTATCTCTACAACGACGCCTACAAGTCGATCATCGGCGGCAAGCATCCCTGGGCGCTCGGGCGGCCGACCTCGGTCGTGTGGCGGGAGATCTGGGGCGACATCGGACCGATGCTGGCAACCGCCATGACGGGGGACGAGGGGACCTACGTCGAGGGGCAGCTCCTTGTCATGGAGCGCAACGGCTACCCGGAGGAGACCTACTACACCTTCTCCTACAGCCCGGTTCCCGACGACGACGGCAGCCCCGGCGGCATCATCTGCGCCAACTCCGACGACACGCAGCGGATCATCGGCGAACGGCAGCTCACCCTGCTGCGCGATCTGGCCGCCGGCACCGCCGACGCCCGGACCCTGCCGGAGGTGTGCGAGCGCAGCGCTCAGGCGCTCGCCACCAACCCGCGGGACATGCCCTTCGCGCTGCTCTATGTGGCCGAGCCCGATGGGGCCAGCGCGGCCCTCGCCGGGTCCTGCGGCATCGGGCGCGGCCATCCGGCGGCTCCGGAAACGCTGGCGGTGGACGGCACATCGGTGTGGCCCTTCACCCCGACGCTCCACGACCCGGTGCTGGTCGACGATCTCGCTGCGACGTTCGGCGCCGACCTTCCGCCCGGCGTCTGGCGGCGTCCGCCGGCCCAGGCCGCGGCGATTCCGGTTCCTGCCAGCGGCGAGGCGGGGCGGGCCGGCCTTCTCGTCGTCGGCCTGAATCCGTTCCGCCTGTTCGACGACGGCTACCGGCGCTTCCTGGGGCTGGTGGCGGGGCAGATCGCCGCGGCCATCACCAACGTCCAGACCTACGAGGCCGAGCGTCGGCGGGCCGAGATGCTGGCCGAGATCGACCGCGCCAAGACGGTGTTCTTCTCGAACGTCAGCCACGAGTTCCGCACGCCGCTGACCCTCATGCTGGGGCCGTTGGAGGAAGTGTTGCAGGCCGAGCCGGAGCGGATGGCGGACCATCGCGAGGACCTGGTGGTGGTCCACCGCAACGGGCAGCGCCTGCTCAAGCTCGTCAACGCGCTCCTGGATTTCTCGCGCATCGAGGCCGGGCGGACCCAGGCGCGCTACGAGCCGACCGACCTCGCGTTCTACACGGCCGAACTGGCGAGCGGCTTCCGCTCGGCCTGCGAGCGGGCCGGGCTGCGCCTCGTCGTCGACTGCCCGCCGCTTCTCGGTCCGGTCCATGTCGACCGCGGCATGTGGGAGACGGTCGTCCTCAACCTGCTGTCGAACGCCTTCAAATTCACCTTCCAGGGCGCGATCGCGGTGTCGCTGAGGCCGGTGGGCGAGGGCGCCGAACTCCGGGTGAGCGATTCCGGCACGGGCATCCTCGAATCCGAACTGCCGCGCCTGTTCGAGCGCTTCCACCGGGTCGAAGGCGCGCGGGGCCGCAGCCATGAGGGCACCGGCATCGGCCTCGCCCTGGTCCAGGAACTCGTCAAACTGCACGGCGGCACGATCCGGGTCGAGAGCGAGATGGACCACGGTTCGGTCTTCATCGTCACCGTGCCGTTCGGCACCGCCCACCTTCCGCAGGAGCGCGTCCTGGCGGAGCCGACCGGCGCCCCAGCTGGCGCGCGTACTCAAACCTATGTGGAGGAGGCACTGCGCTGGCTGCCCGGCTCGGCCGCCGCCGAAGGCGGAGCGCCGGTCCCCTTCATCGGCGCCGCGGAGACGGTGGTGGCGCCGGAGACGGGTGGGTGTCCGCGCCTCCTGCTGGCCGACGACAACGCCGACATGCGTGACTATGTGAGCCGCCTTCTCAATGGCCGCTACGCGGTCGAGGCGGTGCCCGACGGTCAGGCGGCCCTGGCGGCGATGCGCGCGAACCGACCGGACCTCGTTCTGACCGACATCATGATGCCCGTGCTGGACGGCTTCGGCCTGCTGCGCGCGATCCGCGAGGATGCCGACCTGCGCGACCTGCCGGTCATCCTGCTGTCGGCCCGGGCGGGCGAGGAGGCGAGCGTCGAGGGCCTGTCGGCCGGCGCCGACGATTATCTGGTCAAGCCGTTCTCGGCGCGCGAGCTGATCGCCCGCGTCGACACCGCCCTGGCCATGGTGCGCCTGCGCCGCGAGGTGGACAACGCGCTGCGCGAGAGCGAGGCGCGCTTCCGCAATCTCGCCGACCACGCCCCGGTGATGGTCTGGGTCACCGAACTCGACGGCTCCTGCACCTATCTCAACAAGTCCTGGTACGAGTTCACCGGACAGACTCCCGAGACGGGGTTGGGCTTCGGCTGGCTGGAAGCGACTCATCCCGACGACCGTCAGGCCGCCGAGGACATGTTCCTGGCCGCCAACGCGAAGAAGGAAGCGTTCCGGTTGGAGTACCGGCTGCGACGGGTCGATGGGGCCTATCGCTGGGCGATCGACGCCGCCGCCCCGCGCTTCGACGCGGAGGGCGGATTCCTCGGCTACATCGGTTCGGTGATCGACATCACCGAGCGCAAGGAGGTCGAGGACGCGCAAAGACGCCTCAACGACCTGCTGGAGCAGCGCATCGCCTCGGCGATCACCGAGCGGGAGCAGGTCGAGGCGCAGCTTCGCCAAGCCCAGAAGATGGATGCGGTCGGCAAGCTGACCGGCGGGGTGGCGCACGACTTCAACAACCTTCTCCAGGTGATCTCCGGCAACCTCCAACTCCTGGCGAAGGACATCGCGGGGAACGACCGGGCCGAGCAGCGGCTTCAGAACGCGCTGAGCGGCGTCAGCCGGGGATCGAAGCTGGTTTCCCAGCTCCTCGCCTTCGGCCGCCGCCAGCCCCTCGCCCCCCGCGTGGTCAATCTGGGCCGGCTCGTCCGCGGGCTCGACGAGATGCTGCGCCGCGTGCTCGGCGAGGGGGTCGAGATCGAGACCATGATCACCGGCGGCCTGTGGACCACCTTCGCCGACGAGAGCCAGGTCGAGAACGCGCTGCTCAATCTGGCGATCAACGCCCGCGACGCCATGAACGGCCACGGCCGGCTGACCATCGAGGCCGGCAACGCCTTCCTGGACGATCCCTACGCCGCCCGGCACGCCGAGGTGGAACCCGGCCAGTACGTCATGCTGGCGGTGACGGACACCGGCTGCGGCATCCCGCCGGACGTGTTGGATCACGTCTTTGAACCGTTCTTCACGACCAAGCCCGAAGGGCAGGGCACCGGCCTTGGCCTCAGCATGGTCTACGGCTTCGTCAAGCAGTCGGGCGGGCACGTCAAGATCTACAGCGAACCCGGCCAGGGGACCACGGTCCGCGTGTATCTTCCGCGCGCGCATCAGGCGGAAGACGTCGTGACGGTGATCGACAATGGGCCGGAGGCGGGCGGGTCGGAAACCGTGCTGGTGGTCGAGGACGATGACGACGTGCGGGCGACCGTGGTCGAGATGATGGCCGATCTGGGCTATCGCGTGCTCAAGGCGCGGGACGCGCAGAGCGCGCTGGCCATTGTGGAAAGCGGGGTGCCGATCGACCTGCTGTTCACCGACGTCGTCATGCCGGGGCCGCTGCGCAGCCCGGATCTGGCGCGCCGCGCGAAGGAGCGTCTGCCGGGGATCGCGGTCCTGTTCACCTCGGGCTACACCGAGAACGCGATCGTGCATGGCGGGCGGCTCGATCTCGGCGTTGAACTGTTGAGCAAGCCCTACACCCGCGAGGCGCTGTCCCGTAAGGTTCGGCATGTCCTGCGCAACCAGCAGCAGCGATCCATGGGGCAGTCCGGAAAAAGGGAAGCGACCGCGAATCCATCCGCCGAACCCGCGACGGCGACGGCGGACGGCCGTCAGGGCCTGCGCGTGCTTGTGGTGGAGGACGATGCGCTGATCCGCCTCGTCACGGTGGAGATGCTGACCGGGCTCGGCCATTCGGTCGTCGAAGCGGGCAACGCCGAGGAAGCCCTGTCGATTGCCGAGACCCAGCCCGTCGACGCGCTGCTGACCGACATCAGCCTGCCGGGACAATCGGGAGAGCAGCTGGCCGCCGCGCTGCGCAAACGTCACCCGGCCCTGCCGGTGGTGTTCGCGTCGGGGGCCGACCGGGCGCCCGCCGGCGGCGTGCACCTGCCGAAGCCCTACGACGCCGCCGCCTTGGCCGAGGCGTTGGACAAGGCGGTGAAGCCGCCCTGCTGAGCGCCCTTTCCGTCGCCGGCGACTACAGCCGGGCCGCCCTCCGTCCCGCCACTGCGGACTTGACAGAGGGCTTGATGATGGGCGCGGTGGCCTTCGCTCACGGCGTCAGGAACAGCGCCGAGGTCCAGATCCGCGACTGGTCGCGCTGGCGTGCGGTCAGGAACAGCGGATGTTCGCGGCCCGGGGCGAGGGCGAGGTCGGCGAGCGGGATGCGCCCGGCGAGGTCGCGGGGCAGGGGCGCCTCGGTGACCCGTTCCACCGTCACCTCCAGTTCCGTGCCGGGCAGAACACGCGTGACCCGTCCGGCGTCGGCGTCGGCCAGCAGCGCGTCGCCGTCGATGTCCAGAACCGCCTCCGGGGCGTGCGGGTTGGGCGGCGGGGTCAGCGGGTTGCCGACCTTCACGTAGGTGCCAATGGCGAGCCGCACCTGGATTCGCGCGCCGGCCAGCCGCGACAGCGCCAATTCCACCCCGTCGCTGTCGCCGTGGGTGACGGTGCGGATGGCGACGGTGGTGGCGTCGCGGCGCCAGCAGCCCTGTTCCGGATGGTCGAAGCCGAAGGGTTCGACCCGCTGCACGGCGGCGCCGGTGACGGTGATCCCGCCGTCCCAATAGGCGCCGCGGTAGCGGTCCTTGATGCGGGCGCCGCCCAGCCGCAGGCGGATCTTCCTCTCCGACAGGCCCAGCTCGCGGTGCAGGTCGCGTTCCCAGACCAGCCGGTCGCCGTCGAACAGGCGCAGATTCTCCCACCCGCGGTCACCGAGCAGGCGGTAATCCAGCGCGTCGCCAGCGGCGGCCTGCACCACCTCGCCCATCCAGCGGTCGCCCAGACGCAGGCTGGCGAAGCTGCGCTCCCCGGTGGTCGCGAAGGTCCGCCGCGCGCGCATCGCCCGGCCCACCGACGCGCGGTCCAGCCGGTCGGCGAAGACGCCGGTCAGCCCGCCGCGCGCGCCGAACACCGCGGTCGCCGGCGCCCCGCCGCCGCAGCGCCCCTGATGCTCGTCGCTGCTCGCCGAGGCGCCGAGCCGGTAGCCGCGGGCCAGAGCCTCGGCATAGACCCAGTGGAACTGGCCCCAGGCGGACCCGATCTCGATCAGCCGCTCCAGCTCCGGGTGGTGCCAGTCGAGGTTGCAGCGTCGCCCGCCGACATGGGGGATCAGCAGATGGCCCTCCGGGTCGTCCTGATACGCGGTGTAGAGATCGTCGAGCGGCCAAGCGCCGGGGCGCAGCGCGCCGCGGGTCGACTCGTTCCATTCGAAGGAGCGCACCGGCTGGCCCCGCCCGTCCGCCGGGAAGCGCGGCTGGCCGTCGCGCAGGAAGATCACGTTGTGGTCGCCGCCCGCCGCGGAGTTGCCGCACCATTCCGTGCCGGGGTAGCAGACGAAGCGGTCCGGCTCGTTGTAGCGGTCGATCAGGCCGACCGCCTCGGTCCAGGCGCGCTCCGTCACGTTGAAGTCGTTGGCGGTGTAGCCCAGCACGTCCAGCCCGGCCACGTCGCGCCCGTAGGACAGGTTGTAGGCGGTGTCGTTGGTGCCCACCGTGTCGTTGGAATGGACGTGCAGGTCGGCGTAGACGGCGCGCGGCGCCGCGTCCTCGGCGGTGATGAAGGCTTCGGCGGAGGCGAGGCCCGGCGCCGTCGCGGCGATCCGCCATTCCCCGGCGCCGAGGTCGAGCGCCTCGCGCCGGACCAGCCAGCCGTTCGCCTGGGGATCGGGGACCAACGCGACCGTCCGTGCGCTTTCGCCCTCCGGCCCCGTGCCATTCGGCCCGGTGACGGTGAGGGTGGCGTCCAGCGTGGCGTCAAGGCAGCAGTTGCCCCAGGCGTCGTCGGCGCGCAGCAGCAGCACGGCCGGGCCGGGGGCGATCAGCCGCGGCGCGACCAGCCGTAGGGCGGCGGGAACGCCCGGCACGATGTCGATCACGCAGTCGCCCGGCACCTCCGCGTATTTCTGGCTGCCCAGCGGGTCGATGAAGACGCGGAAGCGGAAGCCCTGCTCGACGAAGGTCTGCACCCGCGTGCCCGGCCCGCCCTGGCGCCGGTCGCCCAGCCGGATCACGATGCGGTCGCCGGGATTCAGGTAGCCGTCGATCACGTCGATGACGATGGCCTTCTGGTAGGGCCGCTCGTGTCCCTTCTGGTCGAAGCGCACCTTCAGCGCCTGCACGGTGGCCGGGCTCTGCCCCGGCACCAGCGGCCCGGCCTCGTACTCGGCGGAGACGAAGTTGGCCGCCGTGGGGTCGCTGGTCTGAAACAGCGCCCAGTCCGAATAGAACTTCATCGCCAGCTTGATCCCCGCCCCGTCGGCGAGGCCCGACCCGCCGACCTCGTAGACCAGCGTCACCTCCGTCCATTCGCCGGCCACCAGCCGCCGGTGGGAGCAGGCGGTGGCGCCGAGGAAGGGACGGGCCTTGTTCCGCTCGTAAAGGCCGGCGGGGGCAATGTGGCCGGCGGGGACGGGATCGCTCATGGGACGGGACCTCGGGCATGGGGGCGGCGCGCCGCAACGGCTAATACATTGCATAACAAGTTCGATGATACAATATAAGACATGTGGGGCGTCCCACCGGATGGTGCCGTGTTCGGGGAGGATCGGCGCGCTTGAGCCGGCCGGACTGCGGTGGCATCAAGGCGCGGACACGATCGCCACGGGCAGGGAGGGAACGGTGGCCCCGATGCGGGACAATTTGGTGCGGGACAGTTTGGTGCGCGACAACGCGACGGCCCTCTACCGGCAGATCGCCGACCGCCTGCGCGAGGAGATCGCCGCGGGCCGGTTCGAGCCGTCGGGCCGCCTGCCGAGCGAGAGCGAGATCGGCATCCGCTTCGCGGTCAGCCGGGTGACGGTCCGCCTCGCGCTCGACCGGCTTGAAGCGGAAGGGTTGATCGAGAGGCGCAAGGGCAAGGGCACCTTCACGGCGGGCAAGCGCGTCCGCCACCCGCTGGACCGGCTGCGCAGCTTCCACGAATCCCTGCGGCTCCAGGGGCTGAACGCCAGCATGCGCCATTTGTCGGCGGGCATGACCGTCACACCGCCGGACCTGACGGGGGCGTTCGGCCCGCGCTGCCTGGAGGTGCGCCGCCTGCATCTGGTGGATGGGGAGCCGGTGGCGCTGGGGCGCAGCCTGCTGTCTCCGGACCTGGAGGGCGTCGACTGGGCGGCGGCGGGGGAGAGGCCGGTCTACGCCATCCTCAGGGAGGTCACCGGGCAGCCGGTGGTCGGCGCCGATGTCGAGGTCAAGGCCGAGGCCGCCGGTGCGGCGGTCGCCGAACCGCTCGGCGGGACGGCGGGGATGCCGGTCCTGGTGATGATCCGGCGGTCGTTCTTCGCTGACGGCACTTGCGCCGACCACGCCGTCTTCCACGTCCGTCCGGAGCGTTACAGCTTCGTGCTGTCCCACCGCTGGGAGGGGTAAAGCCGCGGACCGCTCAGCGCAGCGTCTCGGCGCAACCGTCGAGGCCCAGCCCGCGGCACAGCGCCTGGGCCAGCAGGCGTCCGTCGGGATTGTCCGGCCCGAGCGTGCCGGGCGGACGCCCCAGAAGCGGGTAGAGCATCATGCCGCCCTGCGGGTCCTGCGCGACGTTCCGGGCGAGCTGTTCCGCCAGCGGCACCGTGTAGGTCGGCCCGCCGAGCTGGCTCGGCGGCACCTGGACGCCGAGGGCGAGCGGCCCCTTCCAGACCTGCCGGTAAGCCTGCCAGGCCTGCCAGGGATCGAAGGTCGGGCCGCCCTCATAGGCCATGATGGAGACGAGGTCGATCGCCGCCGCCTGCGGGGAGCGCAGCAGGTTGAGAATCGACCCGGTGTGGGGGCCGCGCGGCTGGGCGTCGCGGAAGGCGCCCTCGCCATAGGCCCCGATGCTCCAGCCCGGCACGGTCAGCAGCAGGGGGCGCGGGAAGGCGGCGCGGAAACGCGCGACCAAATCCAGCCACATCGCGTCGGACAGGCAGCGCACCCGGCCCCGGACCGAACAGCCGGGGGACACCGGTTCGAAATCCAGATCGATCCCGTCGACGCCCAGGTCCTGGACCAGCCGCACCAGCGCGTCGAGGTTCAGCGCGTCCCAATTGGCGTAGTTGGCCCCGCCGACGGCGAGCAGCACGCGGGTGCCCGGCTGGCGCTGCTTCAACAGCGCGATGGCGTCCCTCAGCACCGTGCCGGGAAAGCCGTACTGCAAGCCGGTTTCCTTGAGGTCGAGGCGGCCGGGATAAGTGGCGTCCGGCCGGACGAAGGACAGGGCGACCAGATTCATGTAGCCGGGAAGCGTCGCCAGAGTCGTGGCGGCCGGGCCGGTGGCCGGGCGCTCGTACCAGCTGTCGTGATAGACGAGCAGGGGACGCGCCGGCAGACCTTGCGCGCCCGTGCCCGCTTTCGCATCCGTCATGCCACCCGCCAGCAGCCCGGCGGCGAGGGCCAGGGCGCCTAGAACACGTCGCGCCCGAACAGGCCGGTGGTCACGGTGCTGATGATGATCTTTGCATCGAGCCATAGCGACCAGTTCTCGATATAGTGGATGTCCATGTCAACCCCGACGCGCGCCTTCTCGACGGTGTGGATGCCGCCGCGCATGCCGTTGATCTGGGCCCAGCCGGTGATCCCCGGCTTGACGCGGCTGCGCGCCGCGTATTCGCGCGCCACCTCGGCGTAGCGCTGGTTGCCGACCCGCATGTTCGGGACATGGGCGCGTGGGCCGACCACCGACATGTCGCCGGTCAGCACGTTGAAGAGCTGGGGCAGCTCGTCGATGCTGGTCCGGCGGAGAAAGCGGCCGACGCGGGTGATGCGCGGGTTGTCGCGGCTGGTGCCGACGGCGCCGTCGTCGCTGTCGTCCACCTTCATGGTGCGGAACTTCAGCATCGTGAAGGGGCGGTTGTTGAAGCCAACGCGGGTCTGCCGGAAGATGATCGGCCCCGACGAATCCAGGCGGACCGCGATGGCCGCGGCCAGCATGAAGGGTGAGGCGACGAGCAGACCCAGGCCGGCGACGGCGACGTCCTCGATCCGCTTCACGACGATCTGCATGCCGCGCAGCGGCTGCCGCATCACCAGAAGGGCCGGGATGTCGCCGATGTGCCGCAGGTTGGCGAGCCGCAGCCGGATGCTCTCCTCGTCCAGCGGAATCAGGATGTCGAGGGAGATCATCTGAAGCTGCATGCGCAGGCTGTGGATGCGCATCGCCGCCCGCCAGGGCAGGGCGATGACGACCATGTCGACACGGTTGTCCGGCAGGAAGCGCTTGAAGTCCGTCAGGTCGCCGGACACCGGGAGGCCGGCCAGGGACGCCGGCCGGCGGTCGCTGTCGCGGTCGTCGAACAGGCCGAGAATGCTGTAGTTCGCCCGGTGCTCCGGCAGGGACAGGTGGGCGATCATCCGCTCCGCGACGTCGGTCGCGCCCAGGATGACGACCCGGCGGCGCAGCACCCCGCGCTCCTCCAGAAGCCGCACGCCCCGCGCCGCCACGGCTCGTCCCGCCCCCAGAGCGGCGAGCGCCGTCCCGCCCCACAAGGCGAGCATGTCCGATGGGCCGACCTCCGGAAGGAAAGCCCAGATGAGCAGGGACAGGACGGTTCCGGCCGGCAGCAGGCCGCCGACCACGTCCAGCAGCGACTTGCCCCAGTGCCGGTAATTCTCGACCCGGTAGGCGCCGATGGTGGTCATGGCGCGCAGATAGACGCCGAGCGTGATGGCCGTGAAGATGACGGCCTGGATGAGCAGGCGGCCGTCGTCGAAGGACTCGCCGTCTGTCCGGGCGGTCCAGACGGCCCAGGCGGCAAGGCCGGCGAGCGCCAGCAGGAACCCGTCCGTCCCCTTCACCAGCCGGTTGACCAACCCGTGGGTCCAGTGCAGCCAGCCATCCCGCGCCCCGGCGAAGTCACCGGGAGGCGGCGCGACGTCCGGCGGTGCGGCGTCCGGTGCGACGTCTGGCGGGGTGGCCGGCGGCGACGACGCGGCAGGGTCCGGAACGGCGCTTCGCTCTTCAGCCGGAGAACGGACCTGCACGTCGTCGCGCATGGCGGTTTCTTACCCCTGCACGAAGCGGCGGATGATCGGCTTCAACGCCTGCCCCAGCGGGTGGGAGCGAAGCCGGCGGGTCAGGCCGGTCTGCCGGATGAATTGCATCGGCGTCCGCGGCGTGCGGAACACGGTGACGGGCTGGCCGAACAGCTCGGTGTCGCGCACGAAATGGCGCGAAGCCATCGCGCCGACCAGCATGGCGCGGTAGCGCTCCGCCCAGTCCGGGCGGGCCAGAAGCAGCTTGTTGTCGCCGATGGCGAAAGGGGCGAGGGCTCCCGGCCGATCGGCCATGAAGCGGCACATGCCCTCGGACACGGCAGGGAATTCCGGGTTGAAATAGTCGTCGAGGACGATCACCCCGCCGTCGGCGAGGCTGTCGTCGGCGATGCCCAGGTCGTGGCGCGTGATGTCGGCGGTGTGGCCGCCATCGATGCTGAACAGGCGGACCGCGGGACCCAGCCGGCCGGCGAGGCCGGTCCAGGCGAGAGTCGTCGAGTTGCCCTTGACCACTTCGACCGACGCCGGTTCGATCCCGAAGCGGACGAGGTTGGCGCGGAAGGCCGTCTCGTCGCCTTGTCCCGACTGGTCGACGTTGAATTGCTGGTCGTCGAACAGATCGATGGCGAAGGCCCGCTCACCCGCTTGGCGTACCAGCGCCAGCAGGATGAACAGCCGTCCGTGATGGACGCCGATCTCGCCGACGCTCCCCGCCACGCCCTCGGCGCTCTGCCAGACGCCGACCGTGGCGATCAGGCTGGCGTCCAGGCGCGACAGCCAGCCGTCCACACGGCGATGGCCGCCATGCACATAGCGGTGCAGCGCCGACGAAAATGCTATTGGGGGTTGAGGTGACATGATGACCTCTTACTACCACACTGTTCAAAATGGCTTAAGCAAGTATTGGCGACGCCGATACGATAAATTTCGACAAAGAGTCACAACCGAGTTTTGCAATTCTGTCGCATTTTGAAGATTTCCGGAGGGGTGTAGCCTGGTGATCCTGCTGCGCTCGCCTTGCGATTCATTGGTCATGCTCATGATTGGTGGTTCCCGCCATGCATGGCGATCACGTTGCAGACATCGGCGGAGCAAGGCCGGGGACGCGGCGGCGGTCATGGTCTTCCCATGCCGAAGACCGGGCGTTTCGGTGGGTGAAGGGGGCGCTGGGCGCCGGCCTGCCGGCGGGCGTTGCGCCAGTAGAGGGCGAGCGCCATCACGCTGGCGACCTCGCCGGGCGTGAAGACGACGGAGTAGATGGTCGAGGTGGCCAGGGCGAACAGGACGTAATCGCCCAGCGCCTGGGTCATGGGATCGTCGCCGGTGGCGGCCTTGCGGGCGCTGCGCAGCGCCGCGACGTAGAAGGCCGCGATCAGCACCGCGCCGATGACGCCGTATTCGAAGACGATGCCGATCCAGCCGATGTCGGCGAGGTAGAATTGATTGTTGCCCAGGATGTCCGCCAGGGTCACGTTGCTGAAGCGGGTGACGGCGCCCACCCCCAGCAGCCAGCGCAACGGAGTCACCTCCAGGTAGTCGAGCGCCAGGACGATGGAGTTCTGGCGGATCGAGAGGGAGGCGCCGAGCATCTGCTCGGCTCGGTTGGCAAGGTCCGCGCTGTAGACGGCCGCCAGGACGACCGTTGCCAGCAGGGCCATGCCGACCGCCAGGATCCGCCACCAGCCGCGCGCCGAGGTGATCATGGCGAAGCCGACCACCAGGACGACGCTGCCCAGAGCCGTGCGCTGCTTGTAGATCAGGACCATCAGCAGCAGCCCGACCAGCAGCAGCGGGATGGTCCACCATTCCCGGTACGCGCAGAACCGCCGGGACAGGTAGAAGAGGAAGAGCACGCCGAAGAACATCGGCATGAAGATGCGCGGGCCGCGCTCGACGTCGTACATCAGCAGCTTGCTCTTCAGCGGGTCGGTGGCGTAGGCCTCCGGCGGGATGACCAGCCACAGAGCGAGCATGATGACGAAGGTGCCGGCGCCGAGCGCGATCAGCGCGCCGCGCACTTGCGGCAGCGTCGGGCGCAGCATCGTCAGAAGGGCGGCGAGGGAGAAGTAATAGGCGAAGGGCCAGACCTTGACCGTGGTCGCCATAGCATCGGTCAGCCCGTTGCCGAGCTGGACCATGGACACTGCCGGGGTGATCGCCACGAGGTAGGCGAGCAGGGCGATGCACAGCGACTTGAACGGCAGCTCGATCTGCGCCAACGCGTAGACGGCGAGCGGGATGGTCAGGACCGGCCAGCTTTTCGACAGGGCATAGAGCGGCGGGACATCGACCAGATAATGGAAGCTCTGCCCGAAGAGGGGCAGCACCGCCAGCAGGATCATCACCGTCAGGGAGCCGGGCAGGGCACGGCGGGGCGCCGCCACCCGGACGGGCGACAGGATGCGGCCGCGCTGCCGGGCTCCCAGCTCGACGATCATGGGCGCGCCGCCGGCTTCGGGCGCGCTTGACCCCGCTGCTCCGACCACCAGGCCGACAGCGCGATGCCGAGCAGCGGCAGGGATTCCACGAAGACCCGCCGGGCGTGGCCGCGCGGGTTCTGGCCCAGCCGGTACAGCCATTCCAGGGCGAAGCGGCGGAACAGCGGCGGCGCGCGTTCGACCAGTCCCGTCACGAACAGCAGCGAACTGCCGACGCACAGCCCGACGCCGGTGGCCTGTCCGGTGTTCCGGATGGCCAGCGCCAGGCACTCCGACTGCGGTGCGCCGACCGCCAGGAAGACGAAGCGGGCCGGGTGGTCCAGCACGAAGCGGACGCAGCGCTCGACCTCCCGCGGGTCGGCGGCGAAGCCCATCGGCGGGTCGTGCCGGGTCAGCCGGGTCAGGCCGAAGCGGTCGCGCAGGCGGCGCTCCAGCTCGTCGTTGCCACCGATCACCGTGACGGTATCGTCCGGCGCGATGACGTGCGCGAACAGGTGGGCGGTGAGGTCGCTGCCGCTGGCGCTGGGCAACGGCTTGCGGAACAGCCGGCGGGACAGGTGCCGCATGATCTGGCTGTCGCACAGCCGCAGCCACGCGCCGTCGTAGGCGGCGCGGAATTGGGCGTCGCCGCCGCGGTGAAGCCGCACCACATGCTGCGCGTTCGGCGTCACGACATAGGCGAAGGGGGCCGCCGGCGCACGTCCGGCGATGGCCTGGGCGGCACCGGCCACGTCGAGGCGGGTGATGGCGACCCCGAAGACGGTGTCCGTGGGATGCTCCCGCCCCGGTTCGGTCTGGGGCGTCATCATGGGAAGGTCGTGATCGCGCCGGTTTGACGGCTGATCGTGTAGTTGAACGTGCGCTCGAACGGGACGACGCGGTTGATGAACTGCTCGACCCACAGGCCGGTTTCGGCGATGGAGCTGCGCGGCACGAACAGGATGTCGCCGGCGACCAGCGGCACGTCGCCGGCCGCTGTCCCGGTCTCGATGAACCGGCGGGTGTCGATGGTGCGCAGCATCGGCTTGTTCTCGGGGTTGCGGCGGATCAGCACCACCTCCTCGTACCGCGCCTCGCGGTCGAAACCGCCGGCCAGCATGATCACCTCCATCACGCCGATGCGGCCGTTCAGCAGGTAGGTGCCGGGGCGGGCGACGGCGCCACCGATGTAGGCGCGGTTCGACGGAGTCTCCTTCAGCCCGATGCTGACCTGCGGGGCGCGCATCCAACGCCGCGCGCGCGTCTCGACCACGGTGGCCAGTTCGCCCGGCGTCAGCCCGGCGGCGTCGACCTGCCCGGCCATGCGCAGCCCGGCGGAGCCGTCGGGACCGATCATCACCTCCTCGTCCATGTCGGGCGCGAGCATGAACTTGACCTGGAAGCGGTCGCCCGGACCCAGCCGGTAGGGCGGGGTGGAGTCCTCCCAGCGGGCGAAGCCCTCGGGCATCGTCTCCTTTGGAGTCAACGACTGGCCGGTGCACGCGCCGAGCGCCAGCAACGCCGCCAACAGGAAGCCCCGCATCGCGGCCATCCGCATCACAGCCATCGGTAGATCACCTGTGGAATGTGGAAGTGACGGCCGGTCAGCACCAAGCCGACGATGTCGCCGCCGGACGCGAGGATGGAGTCGCGCATCCGTGCGGCGACCGGCGCACGGGTGTGCTCGGCGCGGGCGATCAGGATGTTCGCATCCACCATCGGCGACAGCCGGCGGGCAAGATGGCTGTTCCCGATCGGCGGCGACAGAATCAAAATGATGTCAAAGCGTTGATTCAGCCGTTCCAGCATCTGGCGCGACTGGGCGATGGGGGTGCGCAGGCTGCCCAGCGCCGATCCCGTCGCCTGCCGCGACACCCAGAGCAACGGCACGGCGGAGGGCAGCGCTTCGAGATCGCCGGTGCCCTGCGGCTCGATGGTCGGCAGCCCCTCGCCGGCTCCGCTGTCCGCTTCCCCAGCCGCCTCGCCGTCGGCACCTGCGTTAATCGCCGTCAGCTGGCCGGTGCCGTCGCCGCAGAGGTCGATGACCAGCGTCCGCAGGCCCCGCCCCTTGGCGAATTCCAGCGCCAGCCCGCGCGCCACGATGGCGTCGCCGTCGCCGTCGTTGGCGGTCACGAACTGGATCAGCGCCATCGGCTGGTCGTCCAGGCCATGGTCGCGCAATTGGGCGGCCAGATGGATCAACTCCTGCTGGGCGCCGGGGGACACCAGCTCGCCGTCGGTGTCGGAGAAGCTGGCGATGGCCGGGACGCCCAGGTCGCGCTCAATCTCATGCGGCAGGATGTAGACCTGGCGCAGCCATGTCGCCAGCACGCCGGCCGCCCCGCCCAGCAGGATGCCGCCGACCAGACCGGCGATGATGAAGCTCGGCGCCATGCTCGTCCCGGTCGCCGGGGCCACCGCGGGCTGCACGACGCGCACGTTGGAGAAGCGCACCTTGGCGGCCTCCTCCTCGGCGCGGGCGGCCTCGGTGCGCTGGGCGTAGTCGCGGTAGATGTCCTCCATCACGCCGCGCGTGCGCTCCAGGTCGCGCAGCTCGCTTTCCGCCTTGCGCAGGCGCCCGACCTTCTCCACCGCCACCGTGTGCTGGCGGTTCAGCTCGTCGAGCTGCCGGGCCACCGCGTCCTGCTCGATCTCCAGCGTCAGCAGATGGTTGTTCAGGAAGGGGATGGACGGGTTGCGGACCTCGCGCGTGGTGTTGTAAACCGGCTTGTCGCCGCCCTTCATCGACTGCCGGACCGTCCGGATCTTCCGCTCCAGCTCCTGGAGGGGCGGGTAGTCGGGCAGGAACTGCGAGGCCATCCGGTCGCGCTCCAGCTCCAGGCGGAGCAGCACGTTGCGGTCGTCGTCGTTCTGGGTCTGGTTGCTCTGCTCCCGGAAATCGAACACCCGCTCCGGCAGGGCGGCGAGCCGTTTCTTGGCCGCCGTGACCTCCGCCTGAAGGGCCGCCTGGCGCTCCTGGGTCTGCCGGCGGCGCTGCACGATGCTGTCCACCTGGTTGGCGGCCAGCAGGCTTTCCTGCCCGAGATCGACGATGTCGTATTCCGACTTCAGCGCCTGGATCTGCCCCTCGATGCTCTTCAGCTGGTCGGAATGGCGGGCCAGTTCGGAGGCGAGGAAGGGGGAGCGCGGAACGTCGAAGATCGCGCGGCGGCGCTTCAGGTAGGCGTCGGCCAGGGCGTTGACGGTGTCCGCGGCGAGATCCGGGTCCTCGTGGCTGAAGCTGAGGCGCACGATGTTGGAGGAGGACTGCTGCTCCACCTGAAGGCGGCGCTTGAACTTGTCGATGGCTTTTTCGAGCTGGTCCTGCGGGCTGTCGGCGGGCAGGAGGCCGAAGAGGCGCGGGCGGGCGATTTCCGGGAACAGCGTGACCGGATCCAGCGCGCTCAGCGTGTCCTCGATCACCCGGCGGCTTTCCAGGATGCGGATCTCGCTGTCCACCGACTTCAGCCCGTCGATCGACAGGATGGAGGGCAGGGTCCCGGCCACGTCGCTGATCCCCGCATGCGCGCGGTCGATCATCATCATGACCAGACTTTCCGCGGCGTAGCGCGTGCGCGCATAGGTGGCGGCGGTCAGTCCGGCAATGATCGAAAGAAGAGCGACGATCAGGATGATACGCTTGTGATAAAAAGCGAGTATCAGGAGGTCGCGCGGCGTAAATGCCGACACACCGCTGGAGAACAGGACCCCATGCGATTGCTGACCCGACGAACCATCCGGCTGGTCAGCCGATTGACTCTGCCTGCGATTTTCCAGATGTTGGGACAGCATCTTTTACGGGTACCGTAGCGTGTGGATCGAACACTTTACTGGTAGGGTTTACCACGTCCGGTGTAGACCTGTCATGGGGTGGTTGGGGTTTTGAAGCATTTTGTCTCAATTTTTAGCTATTTGCTTTTTGCCGAATCCCCTCACTTTTGGTTGGGTGCCAGGATGCCGGCCCCAGCCCCACCGAGCCACGCGCCATGAACCACAGACTGTCCTCCCTGAAAGCCGCGATCGAACTCCGTCACCCGCGGATGTTCCGCCGGCTGACCTGGCTTCGCGACCGGCTCGCGCCCTATTACGCCGAGCCGGAGCTGCGCCTGCTTCCCGCCTTGTGCGCGCCGGGAGAGGCCGCCTACGACATCGGCGCCAACAGCGGCATCTACACCTTCTGGCTTTGCCGCACCGCGGCCAGCGTGACGGCCTTCGAGCCGAACCCGAAGCTTGCGGCGTTGCTGGAGAGCAAGTTCGCGCCGCTGATCGCGTCCGGCCGGCTGCGGGTGGAGGGGTGCGCGCTGAGCGATGGCGACGGGTCGATCGTGCTGCACGTTCCACGCTCGTCCGCCCTGGCCTCGGTCGAGGCGGGGGCGGTGGGCGCCCATGGCGAGGAGGTGGACGCGGTCACCGTCCCGCGCCGGACGCTGGACCGCTATGACGACCGTCCGGTCGGCTTCCTGAAGATCGATGTGGAAGGGCACGAGTCCGCGGTGGTCGGCGGCGGCCTCCGCCTGATCGGGCGCGACCGTCCCAACCTGCTGATCGAGGCGGAGGAGCGCCACAATCCCGGAGCCCTGGCGGCGCTGCAGGCGCGGCTGGCCCCGCTGGGCTATCGCGGCTACTTCGTCCTGGCGGGACGCCTGTGCACGCTGGACGGCTTCGATCCGGATCGCCACCAGTCCCGCTCGGCCCTCAACGCGGCGGGCACCCATCGCGTCAAGGGGCGGATCTACATCAACAACTTCATCTTCGTCGCGCGCGACGGCGTGGCCGACCGGCTGCGCGCCGCGCTCGGCCAATCAAGCGGGAGCTGATCGCGCCAGCGGTGGCATCAGCGGTGGCATCAGCGGCGGCAATCGACCTCGGGCCAGGGCCGCTTCTGGTAGAAGGGGCGCAAGGTCAGGATCTTCGCCACCTTCCAGATGCGGCTCTGCCGCTCGGGGCACAGATCGTTCACCGCCGAGGTCGGGTTGCCGCGCCACCAATCGGGAAGGTGGACCTCGACCTCGTAGGTGTTCAGGTGCAGCTCGGGTTCGCGGATCCACCAGCCATAGGGCAGACGGTCGAAATGGGTGCGGATTTCCTGGCGGATGTCGATGGCGCGCCATTCCTCCGCGTCCTGCGCTTCGGCCGGGCGGCCATGCCCGAGCAGCGCCGCGGCAAGGCACAAAGCCAGCACGGCATGGTCTTTCCGGTGCCCGTGCCTTTTCGTCACCATGGTCATCAACCGATTGTTCTCCCTGCGCGGCCCAACACGGCGGGTCGCCACGCGTCTCCGGATCTCTTCCGCTTCCGCAACAACCCTTTATCCCATAGAGCGTGATGCGTCTCCAGACATGGCATGCCTTCGGGCGTTACGGCGTCGGCCTTGGGCTGCGCGGGGTGGAGGTCGTCGGCAAGCTCGGCCTCTATATCATAGCGGCGCGCGCGCTGGGCGCCCATGATGCCGGCCTGTTCTTCCTGTGCCTGACCTGGATCGGCCTGGCATCGACCATGGCGCGGCTGGGGCTCGAACGGGCGATCACGCGGCACATCGCCGCCGAACTGGCCATCGGCCAGGGGCGGGCGGCCGGCCGTGACCTGCGGACCGGGTTGATCGGCACGGGACTCGCCGCAACCCTGGCCGCGGTGGTGGCCTTCGCTCTGGCCGGGCCGGCGTCGCACCTGCTGTTCGGGGCGCCGGACCTCGAAACGCCGCTGCGCCTGTCGGCCCTGGCCCTGCTGCCGCAGACCCTGACAATCACCATCGGATCGGCCCTGGCGGGGCTGAAGCGGGGCATCGCCGCGCAGTTCGTGCAGAACGCGCTGTGGCCGGTGCTGATGCTCGCCGCCCTTCTGGCGGGGGTGTCCAGCCTCGATTCCCTGATCCTGGCCCTGGCCGGGGCGTTGACGTTCACCGCCGCGATCGGGATGGCCCTTCTCGCGCGGGACCGCCGCCGCTTCACCGACCATTCCGTGGCCGCCGATGCCGGGTCTTCGAACGGGCCGGCGGAGGTTCTGCCGTCGCTGTGGCACACCGCCTTTCCCCTGTTCGTCGTCGAGCTGGTGCAGGTGTCGCTGGCGTCGCTGCCGGTGCTCGCGCTGGGCGTCTTCGTGGACGCGGCCTCGGTCGGCGCGTTCAGCGTGGCGAACCGCATCTCCATGCTGGTCTGGGTCGTCGTCATCAGCATCGGCACCTTCGCCGCGCCCAACTACGCCGAACTGCATCGCCGCGGCGAGACGTCCCGTCTGCTGGCCATGAACCGCGGCATCATGCTGGCCGTCGCGGGGCTGAGCCTGCCCATGGTGTCGGTCATGATGATCGTGCCGGAGCTGTTGCTCGATCTGGTCGGGCAGGGGTTCGGCAGCGCGGCGACGGCGCTGCGCGTCCTGGCCGCGGGCCAGATGATCCACTGCCTTCTGGCCTGCCAGGACATCCTGCTGGCCATGACCGGGCATGGGCGCACGCTGCGCCGGCTGAACCTGCTGCAGCTTGCCGTGTGCATCGTGCTTGGCGCCGTCCTGATCCCGGCCTTCGGCATGACCGGAGCGGCGGCGGTGACGGCCCTGACGGTTGCCCAGGGAGCGATCGGAACGACGCTGGTGCGCCTCCTGCTTTTCAGGAGCCCCAAGGAGTCCGCGATGGCCGGCCGCCTCTAACCAACTTGACCAAGCCAGAGGCCCCACCCATATTGGTCAAGCTGGTTAAGAGGAGGGGGCCATGGGCCATATCAGCCTGTATGATGCGAAGACGCACCTCTCGGGGCTGGTCGACCGGGCGGCGGCCGGCGAGGAATTCGTCATCGCCAAGAACGGCGTTCCCATGGCCAAGCTGGTTCCGCTGCCCAAGGTGACGGCACCCCGCACGCCGGCCCGCGCGCTGGGCGTCACCCGGATCGCGCCGGATTTCGACGATCCCGACCCGCAGATTGAAGCGCTGTTCGCCGGTGGCGGCCCGCATGATGGACCGGATCGCGGGACGGACCGCTGATGGACCTGCTGCTCGACACCCACGTCTTCCTCTGGTGGGATGCCGGCGCTGACCCGATCAGCCCGGCGGTGCGGGACGCGATCGCCAATCCGGACAATCGCGTCTATGTGAGCGCGGCCTCCGTGTGGGAGATCGCAATCAAGAGCAGCAAGGGGAAGCTGGCTTTCTCCGGCTCTCCGAGCGCCGCGATTGCCTTGAACAGCTTCCTGCCTCTGGCCATTGACCCGGCGCACGCGGAGCGGGCCGGAGGCTTGGAGTGGTCGCATCCCGACCCGTTCGACCGCATGCTGGTGGCGCAGGCCCAAGCCCGGAACCTGACGCTGGTTCACGCCGATGGCGTGATCGCCGATTACAAGGGCGTCGCGCAGATGTGGGCACGTTCCTAGCGCAGCAACGGATGGGCTAAAGCGGATTGTCGGTGAGTATAGACGGAATTTTGGCTGGCCTGAGCGGTTGGAGGACGACACCGCTGAAGGACCTCACGCCATGGGCCAGCCATATTCCGCCGATCTGCGCGAACGGGTTCTGCTGGCTTATGAGCGCCACGAGGGCGGCCCCGAGTTGCTGGCGCGACGCTTCCAGATCAGTCGAGCCTGTGCGTACAACTGGGTGCGGGCCGCGCGCCTTGAGGGGCGGCGGGTCGCCAAGCCGCATGCCGGCGGCGTACCAGCCTAACTGGACGCGGAGGGTGTGAGCGTGCTGCGGGCCCTGGTGCGGGAGGATAATGACGCGACACTGGCGCAGTATCGCGACCGGTTGGCCGCGCGCACCGACATCACGCTGAGCCCGGCGGTGGTGTGCCGCACCTTGAAGCGGCTGGGGTTGGCGCGCAAAAAAAGACGCTGAGGGCCAGCGAGCAAGAGCGCACGGATATCGCTGCGGAACGTGCGGCCTACCGGGACGATGCGGTGGTCCACGAACCGGCGCGTTTGGTTTTCCTCGATGAAACCGGCATCAACACCCAGATGACGCCCACCCAGGCCCGGGCGCCGCGCGGACAGCGGGCGCTCGGGTTCGTGCCCTGTGGGTCGTGGCACCGCGTCACGGTGCTTGGGGCGTTGAGCGCCGAAGGCATGCTGGCCGCCATGAGCATCGAGGCGTCCACCTCCTCGGCCGTGTTTCTCGCTTTTGTCGAGCAGGTGCTCTTGCCCGTGCTCCGGCGCGACAAGCCCGGCGCCGTGGTCGTGATGGACAACCTCTCCGCTCACAAGCGGGCCGATATCCTCGCCGCTTTTGAGACCGCGGGGATCCGTGTCCGCTTCCTTCCGCGCTACTTGCCCGACCTCTCGCCCATCGAGCCCGGCTGGGCCAAGCTCAAAGGAATCCTGCGCGCCAAGGAAGCCCGCACCGTCGATGCCCTCAACGAGGAACTCGGCCCAGCCCTCAATGCGATCACCGCCACCGACGCCAAAGCAGGGTTCAAGCTATGCGGCTACCCAAATCTAAACTGAGCCGAAATCCGCTTTAGCGAGGACGCTCCCGGGCTGTGCGCTGTTCGTCAGGAGACGGCAGAGATTGCCTGCGCCACGGAGCCCTCGGCATCAGCATCGCTCTGGGGGCTTTGCTGTGGCGGGCCTGATCGTTACCAAGGGTTGGGCTGGCAGAGCAGGGCCGCCAGTCGTGACGACCCTGCGCTTCTTCCGTGTGCCCTTAATTCCAGCTATGGAGCACGGTCTTCCATTCTCCGCCCTGACGCTCCAGGACGTTCGACCAATTGCCCTCGAACTGCTTCTTGGCGCCACCGTCGCCAGGCCCGGTGGCCTGCCAGCGGCCATAAGCGTAGCCCATATCGCCCTTAGTTTCGGCCTGCTGGACGGTCACTTTGTGCTGGCCGAACCCCTTGCCAATGGTTGTCTTCCAGAACTGCTGGATGTTCTGTTCGCCCACAACAGGGGCGCTTCCGGGAGGCAAGAGCGCAGCCTGTGAGCCATACATCTTCGCGAGTTGAGACGCATCGCCTTTGTTAAAAGCCTCATCCCATTTTGAGGCGGCGGATTGCGCAGAACTCTTGAAATCCTGTGCTAGAGAGACAGGCGTAACCATAAATATGGAGAGAGCAAACAACGCGCCGACACTGCGTAGTGACTTCATGATGCTCCTCCCATGTCATATGGAATGGCAGGGTTTTCCCTGCATTACGAAAGTAGGACTGAGGGAGACTCCATCAAGTCTGCTCGCATCCGGATATGCCAAAGGCTACCTCCGGTTAAGGGCGCCCTGCAGTTTAGCAAACCTGTACTTTTCACTTCAGCCCGCCCGCACCCCTCGGTGTCGGGCTTTTTTCATGCCCGAAGGAGGGGCACCCATCATGCTGCCACTGCTCATCCCCATCATCTCCGCCCTGGCCCCGGTGCTGTTGCCCGAGGTCGCCAAGGCCGCCCTCGGTACCGGCGAGACCGCCCAGAAGGTCGGTGAGGCCGCGGTGTCCGTCGTCTCCGCCGTGACCGGGGTTCCGATCAAGACCCCTGAGGATGCCGAGCGCGTCGCCGCCGCGGTGCAGACCGATCCGGCGAAGCTGGCCGAACTGTACCGCCAGCAGGGCGATCAGGTCGTGGCGCTGCTTCGGCTGGACAACGAGGACCGGGCCGACGCCCGCGCGCAGACGGTCCCGCTTGCCCAGGCCGGCAGCCGCATCTCCTGGGGCGCGCCGGTCGTGTCGGTGATCGTGCTGGTGGGCTTCTTCTCCGTCATGGCGCTGCTGTTCGTTATTCCAAAGGAGAACATGGCCGAGCGCACCTTCAACCTGCTGAACATGCTGTTCGGCGCCCTGGTGCTGGGGTTCGGGCAGGTCACGAACTACTGGCTGGGCTCCAGCACCGGGTCCGCGGCGAAGGACAAGCTGCTGCGGAAGTGAGGGGCGTCGTGACCGTTCCTCACCTCTCCGACCTCGCCGGGGGGCGCTGGGATCATCCAGGCAGCTGCGGCTCAGATGGTCTTGCCTGCTTGCCATCCCGGATCGGCCACTTCGTCACAGCGACTTGCGGAAGAAAACGACGCGTTCCGTCTCCTCAAAGCCGAGCGCGGCGTGCATGCGTCGGGACACATCATTTCCGATGTCCGCGTCGGAAGCGAACTCCGAACAGCCTTTCTCCTTCCCCCAACCTTCGACGGCCTGGATGAGCAGGCGGGCAACGCCGCGCTTCCGTTGCTCCGCCCGCACGTATATCCCCTCCAGGAACGCGACGGGGGAGGTCTCGCATCCATTCACATAGTCCCGGCGCAACGAGGCCTCCGCAAAGCCTACAGCTACCCCGTCCTCGTCTCGAACGATGAATGCGATCGCTCGATCCGGAGCGCTGAGGTCCTCCGCAGCTTCGGTGTGGTGGGTTGCGATCGGCGCCTCCGGCCACAGTTCCCACCGCAACGTTGCCAAATCATCAAGCGTTTCATGCGTGCATCGCTCGACGCGCATCCGGCGTTCCCTTCCTCTGTCCATCATCCAGTCGGGTGATGTGCGAAGCGCTGACACGGCCTTCAAGGCGCATGGGGTCTATTGCCCGAACTCTGCCGTCCCCGCTTGAGCAGCGCTGATCCGGCTTGGTCCGGACCGCCGAACATCCCCTTGGCCTGAGCGACCCTTTTTACCCAATCCCAACGGAGACATCCCATGAACGCCATGTTCCCGGCGCGCACCGTCGCGCCCGACCATCGCCTTGTCGAAACCCTGAAACTGGGCGCCGACCTGCTCGTTCCGGCGCTGGGCGCCGCGCGAGGCCGCCTTTGCGGCGAGTGGTCGCCCGCGGCGGAATAGTGACCGACTACCTCCAACTCGACTCGAACGCCGTGAGTCGCTGAACTTCCTCTCTGTCGGGGTTCGGCGCGCCGGCAAAAAAGAATGGCGGCCCCAGAGAGCCGCCAAGGTTCAGCTAACTCTGCCGTGGAAAGCAGATCGCGCGACCCTAAACGGGGCGGCTCTTTAAAACAATTCCAATGAGGAAGTAACCCATGACCACCACGCTTCCCGACGCGGCGATCCCGCGCGAGATCCACCCCGACGCCCTGGCCCTCGTCCGTCACTTCGAAGGCCTGTACCTGAAAGCCTACCTTTGCCCGGCCGGCGTGCCGACCATCGGCTACGGCCACACTGCCGGTGTCCGGATGGGCCAGACCATCAACGGCCTCCAGACCGAGGTCTACCTACGCGCCGACATGGCCGACGCTGCCCGAGACGTCTACCGGCTGGTGAAGGTTCCGCTGACCGATCGGCAGCGCGGCGCCCTGACCTCCTTCGTGTTCAATCTGGGGGCCGGTACCCTGCGGGATTCCACGCTGCTGCGCCTGCTGAACCAGCGCGACTACGAGGGGGCCGCTGGCCAGTTCGGGCAGTGGGTGTTCGCCACCGTGGACGGCGTGAAGACGCGGCTTCCGGGGCTGGTGAAGCGCCGGGCCGCGGAGAGTTTGATGTTCGAGAAGGGCTGATTTTTGGGAGGCGAGACGTCAACAACTTTAGGAAATGCGAGACACCGTTTGGCGCCATGAGGTGTCTCAGGCTCAAAACAGGTGAGGGACTTCGCCCCGTTCGGGTAGGTTTGGACACACCGGTACAGCGTAGGTGATTACGTCGCTGACTGCTTGGCTGTCGACTGCGCCTCAATGACTACAATGGCATACTCTCGCCTGATCCTTAACGAAACGTAATATCCAAGGCGCTCTGATCGATAACACAATCTTAGCAACTCCGTGCAATAATTTCGGAGTCCTTTTAATTGCCTTAAGGGCAGCTTCGGTCATGCGCAAACTCTTCAAGCTCGCTGCCGGCCTCACGATTGCCGGGGTGGCCGGCTACATCGTCCTTGCGGAAGGCGTTGCGGTCGTCAGCGCCGATGCGGTTGTCAACGCGCGGGTCGCCGTGGTGCGTGCGCCCATCGATGGTCAACTTTCGCTGCAACCGCGCGCCATCGGCGAACGGGTTCAGCGCGGGCAGACTCTCGGCACCCTGACAGACGTCCGCGCCGACGACGCGCGCCTGTTCGACCTGGAGCGTGTGGCCGGTGCGCTCGACACCGACATCGGGCGTATCCAGGCACAGATTTCCAGCATGACGGCGAGCGCGGCCACGCTGCGCGAACGCACCGAAGCGTATCGCGACGGGCGCATCCGTCAGCTGAAGGCCCGGATCGACGAACAGCAGGCCCTGCTGTCCAGCGCCAGGGCGCAGTCGACCGAATCCACCGCCGCCCTGAAGCGTGCGGAGGAACTGAGGATCAACGGGGTTCAGTCGGTGGCGATGCTCGACAAGGCCCAGGCCGCGCATGAGGTGAACAGCTTGAACATCCGCGCGGCGACGGCCCGCCTGGACGTCCTGCGCACCGAACTGGAGGCGGCTTCCAATGGCACCTTCCTCGGCGATTCCTACAACGACACCCCCTATTCCAGCCAGCGGTCCCAGGAGTTGGATTTGCGTCTTGGCGAATTGTCCGCCGAGTTGCAGGAGCGCACCCAGCGCCTGACGAAGATCCGCGAGCAGATCGCCCTCGAACGCCAGCGGGTGGCGAAGCTCCGCGACGCCTTCCTGACCTCTCCGGTGGACGGGCTGGTGTGGGAGGCGCCCCTGGGCAACGACGAGTACGCGCGCAAGGGGCAGGACCTGCTGCGTCTGCTCGACTGCTCCACGGTCATCGTCACCGCCAGCGTCGCGGAGAGCGACTACAACCGTCTGAAGGTCGGCGATCCGGCACAGTTCCGGCTGTCCGGCACCAACCGGGTCTTCAGCGGGCAGGTGCTGCGTCTGGCCGGTTCGGGCGCAGCGACGGTCTACAACAACCTCGCCATCGCGCCGGGCGCGGACCATCTGAAGCGCTTCGACGTGGCCTTGGCGATCCCGGATCTGCTGAAGGATGCGGAGGCCGGCTGCGCCGTCGGCCGGACGGGCAAGGTCGTTTTCTCCGGCACGCCGCGCGACCTTTTGCGCACCGTCGGTTCCTGGCTGGGGCTCGCCTGATGGTTCTTTCGCCTTTCGAGGCGAGCTTCGCGCCGGCCCTTCTGGTCTGCGGCGCGGCGCTTGCGATCCTGCCCTTCTGCCGGCCGGACGACAGCCGGGTGCGGGTCGTGCTGTTCACCCTCTGCATCCTGCTGGGGTGGCGCTACATCGCTTGGCGCTTCGCCGAATCGATCCCGCCTTTGGCATTCAACGCCGAGGCGATCGGCGCCTGGGCGTTCGCCCTGCTGGAGGCGGCGACCACGGTCAGCTCGACGTTGGCCTTCGCGCTGATGTCCCGGGTCAAGAACCGCAGCGGCGAGGCCGACCGGCACGCCGGCTGGTGGCGGCCGAAAGCCCCGCCTCAGGTGGACGTGCTGATCACCACCTACAACGAGGAAGAGGCCATCCTGGTCCGTACCATCGGCGGTGCGCTGGGCATCGAGCATCCAAGCCTGCGGGTGTGGGTGCTGGACGACGGAAAAAGGGACTGGCTGCGGGATCTCTGTACGCGCAAGGGCTGCCATTATCTGCAGCGGCCGGACAACAGCCATGCCAAGGCGGGCAACATCAACCACGCGCTGAAGCATCTGGCGACGCTGACCCGGCAACCCGACTTTGTCGTCGTTCTCGACGCCGACTTCGTGCCGCATTCCAACTTCGTCACCCGCGCCCTGGCGCTGTTTCACGACCCGTCGGTCGGTCTGGTGCAGACGCCGCAGCATTTCTTCAATCCCGATCCGATCCAGTCGAACCTGCGGATCGGGAGCGCCTACCCGGACGAGCAACGCTTCTTCTTCGACCATCTGCTGGCCTCCCGCGACGCCTGGGGCATCGCCTTCTGCTGCGGCACCTCGTCCATGATGCGCTGGGAAGGGCTGCAGGCCATCGGCGGCTTCCCGACCGACAGCGTGACGGAGGACTTCCTCGTCACCATCCGCCTGAAGGAGCGCGGCTGGCGCACCGTGTATCTCAACGAGCGGCTGAGCGACGGGCTGGCGCCGGAAGGGTTGAAGGAGTACGTCACCCAGCGCGGCCGCTGGTGCCTGGGCATGATCCAGATCTTCCGAGGCCCGTCCGGCCCTTTCTCGAAGAATCCCCTCAGCCTGATCGACCGGGTGGGCCTGATCGACTCCTTCCTCTACTGGGGGGTTACCTTCCCGTTCCGCTTTGCCTGCCTCTTCGCACCGATCCTGTACTGGTGGTTCGGCATCAGCGTCGTGAACGCCACCGCACCGGACGTCATCACGTATTTCGTGCCCTATTTCCTGGCCGCGATGATCGCCCTCAACTGGACCACCCGAGGCCAGATCATCCCGCTGCTGCATGACGTCAGCCAGATGCTGACGATGTTCGAGATCATCCAGGCGGTGGCGGTGGGTCTCGTCAAGCCGAAGGGGCACAAGTTCAAGGTCACAGCCAAGGGCGGGCAACGCGACCGGGTGACCGTCCAATGGGGGATGATGCGCCGGTTCGGGCTTCTGGCCGCCGCGACCGCGGGTGGCATGATCTACGCCGGTCTGGCCGACTACGCCCCCCAGGGCGGCGCCGGCGACGGCAAGGTCATCGTCCTGTTCTGGAGCTTCTACAATCTGGCGGCCCTGGCCCTGGCGATGGCGGTCTGCATCGAGTTGCCCCGTTACCGGCAGGATGAGCGCTTCTGGACCGATGAGCAGGCCGACATCGAACTGGTTGGCCGGGAGACCATCGGCCGGACGCGCCGCATGCGGGTGCTGGACATTTCGCTTGGCGGGTTGCGGATGTGGGGGGCGGTCGATGCGGTGCCGGGGGCCCCGGTCCTTGTCCACGTCGAGGGGGTTGGGCCGGTGCAGGCCGTGCTGGTGGGACAGGCGGACGGCGCTTTCACCCTGCGCTTCATCGAAGATGTACAGGTCCGCGACCGCCTGATCCGCAAGCTCTATTCCGGACGCTACAGCGGCGGCGCCCGGTCGATCAGCCTGGAAAAAATCCTCACGGGGCTGCGGGCTCGCGCGACGCGCTGACCGGTTCCGCATTTGCGGGGGCGGACGGTGCGTCCGGCCTCCGGGTAGCGAGCGTCAGTTCAAGCGCCATGGAGAGCTGGACGAGGCTGGTCGACAGGCTCGTCGCCTCCGCAAAGGCCCGCGTGGGTGGGACCGGCGTCGCGAGGTCACCGTGACTGAGGCGCCGGGCGGCCTCGGCCAGCACTTCCAGCGGGCGTGACAGGCGCCCGGCCCACACCCAGCCGGCCAGGAGAGCGAGGGCAGCCATGACGAGGCTCGCGAACAGGATGCGGTGCTGGAGCGCGGAAACGTCGGCGAGCGCGGCGTCGGCGTCATGGCGGACCAGAACCACCCAGCCCAAGCCGCGGTACTCACCTTCACCGCGGGTCGGAGCCACGGCGGTGAAGTAGCTCTTTCCGTCAGGCCAGACTTCCTGGGTGGCTTTCGTGACTCCCTGCACGCCGGCGCGCACGCTGGCGAGGTCGAGCTTCTGGCCTTGCAGGTCTTTTGGTCCCATCAGAACGACGCCCTCGCGGCTCAGCACGAAGGCATCCACGTCCGGCTTGTCGTCACCGCCGCGTTGCAGAACGGATTCGGCGACCTCGTTGGCCCAGGTCCAACTGAGATGGGCGCCGAGAACGCCGAGCGGAACGCCATCCTTGCGCGTCAACGGCATGGCGATATCGACGAAACGCAAGGGTTCGCCGTTGGGAGCCGGCGGCAGCTTCTGGGCCAACAGAAGCGCTTCGTGCAGATCCCCAGCGAAGGGCGCCTGCGTGCCGGCGCGGAACCAGGGCCGGGCCGACACGTCGGCGCCTTCGAGCAGCCGCTGCGAACTCACCACTACCCGCCCACTGGATTCCGCGGCACCAATCCAGGCGTAGATGGGGACGTTCCGTTTCAGCGTGTCGAGCTGGTCGCGCAGATCATCCGTCCGCTCCAGCGAGCCCTGCGCATTGATCATCGACGCGACCAGCGTCATGTCGCGCCAACGTTCGTGCATGCCCAGGTCGAGCATGCCGGCAATCCGGGTGCTGACGTCCTGCAGATGCTTATCCGCTTCCTTACGGACACGTTCCCCGACGGAGGCACTCGCGTAGAGACCTACAACGGCGCTGGGAACAATGCACAGTCCGACAAGACCAAAACGGAGAATGTTGCCAAGGGACTTCAGCCGCTTCGTCATACAAGGACCTCTTATCGGCATGATTTCTCGTAGGGAATCATTGCAAGAAGATATCTATATACCGTTAACCGCAACTTCCTTATTTATGATTTTGGTCCTTATGACGAAGCCCAGGCATGATTGACGCCCATTTCGACGGGAAAATTGACAATTGTCATCCTTAAAATCATAGCGATTAATTTCCTGTGGTGTCGATTGAGGATCCAAGCACACCAATTGTTCACGTTTTCCCTGTTCTAGACCCTATGTTCGCGGCCTGAGAGGGCTGGCGGCCCGCCCTGCGACATGCCCCAATCGAGGGTTGCGCCGGACTGGCCGGCGCCGAGCCTCAGACATGGAGGGCGGGCCTGATGAACGATACCATCTACGTGGGACTGGATGTCCACAAGGCGACGGTGGCGGTCACCGTGGCGGAAGGCATGCGGGGCGGTGAGGTGCGGCAACTGGGAAGCGTCCGCCACACGCCTGAGCAAATCGCCAAGCTGGCGGAAAAGCTGGCCAAGGGTGGCCGGCGGCTGAGCTTCTGCTACGAGGCCGGTCCCTGTGGCTACGGTCTGCATCGGCAGCTGACCGACTTGGGGCACGACTGCATCGTGGTGGCGCCGTCTCTGATCCCGATGAAGGTCGGCGACCGGGTGAAAACCGATCGCCGGGATGCGGTGATGTTGGCGAAGCTGCACCGCTCCGGGGACCTCACGGCTGTTTGGGTCCCGGACAGCGCACACGAGGCGGTGCGCGACCTGATCCGGGCGCGGGCCACAGCCGTTCGGGTGCTCGGCAAGGCGCGTCAGCATCTGCAAGGCTTCCTGCTGCGGCACGGGCGTGTTTATGCCGGCAAGCGGGGCTGGACCCTGGCCTATCGGCGCTGGCTGACCACGGTGCGCTTTGATCACCCCGCCCAGCAGGTGGTGCTGCAGGATTATATCCATGCGGTCACAGACGCCGAGGCTCGGGTTGAACGCCTGACACGGCAGATCGAGGATCTGCTGCCGCACTGGTCGATGGCGCCAGTGGTGGAGGCGGTGCAGGCCATGCGCGGTGTCGCCTTCATCGTCGCCGTGACCGTGGTCGCCGAAGTCGGCGACTTCTCCCGCTTCGACAATCCCCGACAGCTGATGGCCTATCTGGGCCTGGTGCCGTCCGAGCATTCCAGCGGCGCCACCGTACGACGCGGCGGCATCACCAAGGCCGGCAACGCCTTGGCCCGGCGAGCGCTCATCGAAGGCGCTTGGACCTACCGGATGCAGGCGCGGGTCAGCCGTAAATTGCACGACCGTCTCGAGAACCTGCCCCAGGCCATCCGCGACATCGCCTGGAAGGCCCAGGTCCGGCTGTGTGCCCGCTTTCGGCGGCTGGCGGCCACAGGCAAAGCCCGGGTGGTGGTGACAACCGCCATCGCTCGGGAGATGGCGGGCTTCCTGTGGGCGATTGCTCGGCAGGTGCAAGTGGCCCCGGCGGCCTGATCCAGCGCCAGCCGGTCGTACCGGTGCCCACGGCTGGAGGCGGGGCGCGGTGGGGAATCCTCGTCCTCTGTTATGAGCCGACCTCGTCGACGCTCGCCGCTTAGACCGAGGCAGCCCCAGGACGAAACCACGGTCATGCGGTACCCAACCCGCGCATGAGAGCTTGCTCAACCGTCGTCTTTGGCCCCGTCTCCTGCCGTGGGCATCCACTGAGCTTCAGCGCCTGGGCGTAGCCAGGGACGGTGACGCATACCTGAAAGCCTTGACTGCGAACATGAGAACAGGATGCGGAAAAAGGTCTGTTGCTTGCCGGCCTGTCGTGATTCTCTACGGTCGTGGAGAATGCAGCCGGCGAGGGGGCGATGCGGGGCTCGGACGACCGCAGCGAGGGTCTGTTCAGCTACGTGAGCTGCGAGGCGCGGGTTCCGGCCAGCCACCCGTTGCGGCCAATCCGGGCCATCGTGGATGAAGCGCTGGAGGTGATGTCGCCGGCGTTCGAGGGGCTGTACTCCAAGATCGGACGCCCCTCAATCCCGCCGGAGAAGCTGCTGCGGGCGCTGCTGCTCCAGGCCTTCTACTCAGTGCGCTCGGAGCGCCAGTTGATGGAGCAGCTCGATTACAACCTGCTGTTCCGCTGGTTCGTCGGCCTGTCGATGGACGCCCCGGTGTGGGACGTGACGGTGTTCACCAAGAACCGTGAGCGTCTGCTGACCGGCGACGTGGCGGCCCAGTTCCTGGCCACCGTGCTGGGCCAGCCGAAGGTCAAGACGCTGCTGTCGGACGAGCACTTCTCGGTGGACGGCACGCTGATCGAAGCCTGGGCCAGCGTGAAGAGTTTCCGGCCCAAGGACGGCAGCGGCGAGCCGCCGGGCCCGGGGCGCAACGGCGACCGCGACTTCCATGGCGAGAAGCGATCCAACGAAACCCATGCCTCGACGAGCGATCCCGAGGCGCGGCTCTACCGCAAGGGCAACGGGCAGCCGGCGAAGCTGGCCTTCCTGGGGCACGCGCTGATGGAGAACCGGAACGCCTTGGTGGTGAATGTCCGGCTGACGGCGGCCACCGCCCTGGCCGAACGCGAGGCGGCGGTCTCCATGGTCGAGGCGATCCCCGGTCGCCACCGCATCACGGTGGGCGCCGACAAGGCTTACGACACCAAGGATTTCGTGGCGAACCTGCGCGGCCTGGGCGCCGCCCCGCACGTCGCGCGGAACACGAGCAACCGCCGTTCGGCGATCGACGGTCGGACCACCCGTCACCCCGGCTATGCCGTCAGCCTGCGAATTCGCAAGCGGATCGAAGAGGTCTTCGGTTGGATCAAGGGAGCCGGCTTGCGCAAAACGCGTCATCGCGGCACGGCCCGTGTCGGCTGGATGTTCATGCTGACCGCCACCGCCTACAACCTGATCCGCCTGCCCAAGCTGCTGGCCGCGGCATAATCACGCCCGGAGTCCGCCTGAACGGCGGTTCCGGGAGCTGAGCCTCCTCCGGATTGGTGGACACCTTTGTTAAGCTCCCGCGGGGAGCGGAGAGGTGGACATGACGACGAAACGGCGCTTCTTCACGGACGAGTTCAAGCGGGAAACCGTGGCCCTGTTGGAAAGCAGTGGCCGGCCCCTGGAGCATGTTGCCGAGCACCCGAACGGCTGTGGCCCGCGCCCGGATCAAGTCGCGCACCGCCTCGTGTGCGCTGTCCGGGACCCAAACAGCCGTGAGGTCCCCGGAGCGGTGCAGCTTCGCCAACATCACCGCATCCCGGCGATCGGTTTTCACCCGGTCGCCGACCTTCATCGGGATCAGAGACGGCGCCACCACGATGCAGTCGTGTCCCAAGTCGGTCAGCTGCCGATGCAGACCGTAGCCACAGGGACCGGCCTCGTAGCAGAAGCTCAGCCGCCGGCCACCCTTGGCCAGCTTTTCCGCCAGCTTGGCGATTTGCTCAGGCGTGTGGCGGACGCTTCCCAGTTGCCGCACCTCACCGCCCCGCATGCCTTCCGCCACGGCGACCGCCACCGTCGCCTTGTGGACATCCAGTCCCACGTAGATGGTATCGTTCATCAGGCCCGCCCTCCATGTCTGAGGCTCGGCGCCGGCCAGTCCGGCGCAACCCTCGATTGGGGCATGTCGCAGGGCGGGCCGCGAACATAGGGTCTAGATGTAGCGTAGGAATGGGGGTGCCGCGGCGACCCTGCGGGAAGCCGTTGGAAAACCTCATTTCGGTATTTTCCATAAGGGCACTTATGGGATTTTAACCGGACTCTTCTCCGGTTGCCTCCTGACCAAAGTCTCCCACCCGAATCCTTCTGCTATCCAACGAAAGGGCGTCCGTCTGGGGCGCCCTTCCGCATTCCAGGAACCTGCCGATGCCGCTCCCCCACAGCTACCTGGAGGACATCGCCGCGCGCCAGGAGCCGGGCATGCGCGAGGCGTTCCTGAAGGCGGTGCGTGCGCTCCGGGCCCAGGCTGACCCGGCCCGCATCGCGGCGCTGCTGGAGAACGGCGACGTCGACGGGGTTCTCGACGCGATCGGGCTGAACGATCCGGCTTGGCTGAACAGCTTCCGCGCCGTCATGGCCGAGGGCTTCGTTGCCGGTGGTCAGTAGACCCACGCCGGGGTTCGCGACCTCATCATTGACGCCATCGCACAGGACATCCTGCCACACGGCTCCGGCGAGCCCCATCGTCCGGCTGATCGTGAGAAGCTTCTCGCCAGCCGCGACACGCCGCCGAACCTCCTCATACAAGTCATGGCGCCGGGCACGCCTGTCCGCCGTCGCGGCGGCTTCGGCCCGGCTGCGCGGATAGCCCCCAGTGCGCCGTGCCACGGCTCCGCCCAAAGCCGGCGGCAGGCGGCGCAAACGGCCGTGAACACCGGCCAGCCAGCGTTCAACCATCTGGCGCAAGTTCTGGAGCAGGTGCTAGCGATCGGCCACCTGAACCGCGCCGGGAGCGCCCAGGGCACTGCCACGGGCATACTCGGTGGACCGGTCGCGGGCGATCACCGTGACCGTGTCACGGTCGTTGAGCCAATCCGTCAGCGTCTGGGCGGTGCGGTCGGGTAGCAGATCGACCACGCGGCGCGCCTTCAAATCAACCAGGATGGTGCCGTAACTCCGCCCTTTCCTCAGCGCCCAATCATCCACGCCCAGCACGCTGGGAGGCGCGCACTCCGGCAAGGGAAGGGCGCGCACCAACCGCAGCACGGTGTCGGCGCTGGTCGGCATGCCGAGCCGACGCAGCAGTCGCGCGCCGGCTTCCCCACCACAGGTGACGCCGACCTGCCCTTGCGCGCCGGCGAGCCGCCGGGTGCGGCGCGCCCACGGCGCCAAAAGCTCCGGAACGGGTTCAGCGAAGGTCCAGCGCGGACAGATCGGGTTGCGGCAATAAGAACGACGAACGAGAAGGTTGATGTGGACAGCGTTCCCCAGGCTCGGAAGATCAGCTGGATGCCGATGTTACCGGCTATGAACGGATTGGCTCGGCTGCTGACAGGATGGACAGCATGCGTGGGAGTGCTTGACCTGGGCAGCCACTTGAAGACCAGCTGCACCAACAGGTTCAACCGTCACGACACGGCAGTCCGGAATCACAAAAAGCTCTTGCATGCTCCATTACATGGGATCTCCTGACGGCGCCGGCACCAGCGTCATCAGCCTGATCCACGCAAAGTGCGGGAGAGCCGCAAAAGTGGACACCAGATTATGCGGCCCGAAGGTCGGCCTGCTCTGGGGCGAGAGCTTCTCCTCGGTGTAGAGCCGACGCAGCTTCTTCTGGTTCATGGCATGCACGTCAGCCGGGCAGAGCGCACATGTTTGGAGGATTTCGAGGCTGGCGCCGTTCGGCAGAAAATGATAATGATTATTAATGTCATTTTGTCTGCGTTATCGCCCTTCCCGCCGTACCCACTGTTCTTCATCATTCCCCCAGCCTTTTCCGGTGGATGCCATGGACTGTCTTTGTGAGACCGGACAGGATGTGTTCCAGGTCGACCCGTCCTTGCTGGCCCGTCTCGCCGGACCGGGATCCGGTTGGCGCGACCATGCGCTGCCCTGTCGCGATGGCTCCATGCATTTCCGCATTGGACGGATCGGGCCGGGCATCAGCCTGACCAGGAGCGACTGCCGCCTGCGCGGCGATTACCGGTCACGGATAGACCATGGCGGGGCGATCGGGGTGCTGGCCTTCGGCCTGTCAGGCATCAGCCTGTTCGGATGCGGCGACGCGGCCCCGCACCACACGGTGCGCGCCGGAGACGTCTGGCTGTTCCGCCTTGACGACGCCCCGATCACCCGTGTGACGCCGGCGCAGGAACGGGCCGGGATGCTGGCGGTCAAGTTCGACCTGGACCGCGTCGGCGAGGCGCTGGTCGGCGCCGGCCTGGACCGGATGCCGGGCGGAACCCGCGCCGTCCGGCTGGGACGATCGGAGGCCGGCACCAATCGGCTGCGCCCGCTGCTGGACAACGGCCTCACCTCGCCGCTCGACCGGCTGATGGCGGAGAGCACCGCGCTCGGGATGCTGGCGCATTGGCTGGCGCCGCTGGTGACGGCCGCCTCCACGGCCGGCGGCACGATGGGTGATGGCACATTGGGAGACGGGGAGCGGCGCGGTCTGGCCCGGGTGGCGGACCTGCTGCTGTCCAACCTCTGCCACCCGCCCTCGCTGGAGCGGCTGGCCGAGACGGCGGGGATGAGCCATGCCCGGCTCAACCGCTGCTTCCGCAAGGCCTACGGACAGACGGTCTTTGCGTGGCTGCGCGACCGGCGGCTGGAGCGCGCCGAACACTGCCTGAGGAGTGGAGGCCAGAGCGTCACCGAGATCGCCTTCCTCTGCGGTTTCAGCAGTTCCAGCCATTTCGCGTCCGCCTTCCGCGAGCGGCACGGTTGCAGCCCGGCCGAGTTCCGCCGGCGCTGCTGACTCCGGCGGACCCGGCCGTTCGGCGTCTGTCCCACGCCGTTCCGCCGATGACGGCGGCAGCGGAACGGCGGGCGTAGGGTGGCCGGCCCTCCCCCGGCTCCGGACCCCCCATGACGAACGCGACGACCGCAAAGCCGGCCCGCAAGCCGACCGACCGCAAGACATCCACCATGGCCGCCCTGCTCGGCGGCTTGCTGGCGAACGGCGCCGGCCACTCGTTCCTGCTGATCGTTCTTCCGCCGCTTGGACGCGGTCTCGGCTTCGGAGACGTGCGGACCGGGCTGCTGCTCAGCCTCTCCGCCCTGCTGCTGGTCGTCGCCGGACCGGCCTGGGGGCACGTCTGCGACCGCTGGGGCCGGCGCCGCGTCCTGGTAGCCGGGTTGGGCGCTGCCGCCCTGTTTCCCGTGGCGATGGCCTCGATCCTGGCCGGCCACGCCGATGGTGCCTTGTCGGGCGAGGCGGTGTTCGCCCTGCTGCTGGCCGCACGGCTGGTCCAGTCGGCCCTGTCGGCCGGGATCATGCCGGCCGCCCAGGCCGTCCTCGCCGACCTGACCAGCGCCGATCGGCGGGCCGGCGGCATGGGAATGATGGGCGCCGCCTTCGGGATGGGCGCCATCCTCGGCGGGGCCTTCGCCTGGCGGGTGGGAGGGACCGATCCCATCGCGGCGCTGCTGATCATCGCCGCGCTGATCGCCGCCGGAACGCTGGCGGTCTGGCTCCGCGTCGGAGAGCCGGACCGTGGAGCGGCGCGGCCGGACGGCCCGGCCGCGGCCCCGGCGGGGGGATGGCCCCGTCTGGCGGACATCCGCCCTTTCCTGGTGATCACGCTGTGCGGGCTGACGGCCTACAGCCTGCTGCAGCAGGTCACGGCGCTGCGCCTGCAGGACAGCTTCGGCCTGCCCCCGGTGGACTCGGTCCAGCGCGGCGGCGCGATCCTCGCGCTCACCATGGCGGTGATGGTGGCGACGCAGGGGCTGGCGGTGCGTTGGCTGGACTGGTCCCCCATCCGCCTGCTGCGCGCCGGAGCCGGCATCGCGGCGCTCGCCATGGGGGCGGCGGCGCTGGCGCCCTCGCCCGCCCTTCTGATGGCGGCGATGGCCGGACTGGGCGGCGGTCTGGGCCTGCTGCTGCCGGGCAATCTCGCCATGCTCAGCTTGCGCACGGCAACGGACGCGCAGGCCCGGACCGCCGGCCTCAACGGCATCGGTCAGGGGCTGGGCATGGCCGCCGGCCCGCTGCTGGGCGCGGCGCTGCACCAGCTCTCGCCAGTGGCGCCCTATTGGGCGGCGGCCGCGATCCTGTGCGCGGTGTGCGCGCTGGCGTTCGCCCGGCGCTGACCGGCCCGTTCGCCCGATGATGGGAAGCGTTCGGCGATTGGGCGACCGTCCCGGGCGCTTCCTCTAGCCTCGCCGCGGATTTCAGCGAGGAAAGCCTTTTCCATGCCCCACCCGACCTTCCGCGCGCCGCCGCACGCACGCCTTCTTCCCTCCGCTCCGCTCCTTCTGGCGATGGCCGGTCCGGTGCTGGCGGCCGATCCGCCGGGCATCGTCGCAACCGCCCCCGTCGAACTGCCTCCGCTGACGGTCGAGGCCCGGCAGTGGAAGGAGGATGTCCAGCGCACACCCGGATCGGTCGAGGTGCTGACCCCGCAGGAACTGGACAATCCGCTGTCGGGGGGATTGCCGGCGGCCGTCGCCAAGCGCACGCCCAACGTCCAGATCGAGCAGTCGACGGTCCAGACGCGGATCGTCCTGCGCGGCATGACCAGCGCCAACACCGCCCTCCAGGACCCGTTGGGGTTCTTCGTGAACGACGTCGCCCTGCCGCACGGCGCCACCCAGGCGCCCCGGCTCCCGGACCCCGCGGCGTTGGAGGTCCTCAAGGGGCCGCAGGGCAGCCTATACGGGCGCAACACCGAGGCCGGCGCCATCAAGGCCGCCACCGCCGATCCCGACTGGACGTCCTCGGGGTGGGGCAGCCTCTACACCGGCTTTCAGGACGGCCCCGATGGCTGGCGCCCCACCGTCACGGCGGCCGGGCGGGTGTCCGGGCCGTTGAAGGATGACACGCTGGCCGGCTCGCTGGCCTTCCGCGCGGAGGACGCCCGGGGCACCGGCCTCAACCGCTTCGACGGATCGAAGAATGGCACCGAGACCGGCCGCTGGACCCTGTCCGGCGGCCTGGAGGCGCGGCCCGACGACGACACCGACGTCCGCCTGAAAAGCGTCGTCGAGCGGGCTGAACTGGGCAAGGCGCGGATGCGCTATCTGTCGGGCCCCTACGCCACCGGCCGCTTCATCACCAACTACAACACCCCCTCCTGGGACGATTCCACCAGCGCCGTGCAGTCCTTGCGGATCGACCACCGCGGAGACGGGCTCGACTTGACGAGCGTCACCGGCTGGACCCATTACAAGCGCGATTTCCAGATGGATCTCGACGGCTCGCCGCTCGCCACCCTGCCGACCCTGTCGACCCATCGCGATGACGCGCTGTCGCAGGAGATCCGCCTGACGTCCGCCGATCCGCAGGCGCGGCTGCGCTGGCTGGCCGGGTTCTATGCCCACCGGGAATGGACGGATCTGGATTTCAAGATCGGCACCCCGCGCGTCCGCCGCGAGACCACCATCGACCAGACCGGGTTGGCCGGCTTCGGACAGGTGGAGGTCGGCCTGACCGACGCCCTGCGCTTCGGGCTGGGCGGCAGACTCGAATGGATCAGCCAGAGCGGCTATCAGACGCTCTCCAGCCCGGCCGGGCGCTCCGCCTACGGGCAGGATCTCCACCACACGACGCTGTTGCCGCGCGTCAGTCTGTCCTACGAAGCCGGACCGGACGCGACCGTCTACGCCTCCTACGCGCGTGGCTATCTGCCCGGCGGCTACAATTACGGCACAGCGGCGAACCGCGGCACGCTGACCTACGCGCCCGAGTACAGCTGGACCGCCGAGGCCGGCGTCAAGGGCCGCTTCGCCGCCGGTCGCGGCGAGGCCGGGCTGGCGGTCTTCCACACGCGCACGACCGACAAGCAGATCGTCGATCTGGTGCCCGGCGGCACCCAGAAGGTCAGCAACGCCGCTGAGGCCGAGATCGTCGGCGCCGAACTGTCGTTGACCGGACGGCTGAGCGCGCATTGGACGCTGTTCGGCAGCGGCGGTCTGCAACGGGCCAAGGCGACCTCCTACACCGTCAATGTCAGCCGCAACGGCGCGCTGGTCCCCGCCGACCTGTCGGGCAACCGCCTGCCCATGGCGGCGCACGCCACCTACGCGCTGGGCGTGGGCTATGACGAGGGGGAGAGGGGCTGGTTCGGGCAGGTGGGCGTGAACGGCTCCGGTCCCTACCACTTCGATTCGGAGAACACGCTGCGGCAATCGGCCTTCGCCCTGGTCGATGCCCAGGTCGGTTACCGCTTCGCCGCGGTGGAACTGGGGGTGTGGGCCAGCAACCTGTTCAACCGCAACGTCTACGCCCGTGCCGTGCGGGCGCCGCTCGGCGTGCTGGCGGAGGACGGGGCGGCGCGCGAGGTCGGCCTGCGCGTCAAGGCGGTGTGGTGATGGCCATGACCATGCATCCCCCTGAACACCCTGCAACGCGCAACGCCCCGCTCCCGGCCCGGCTGTTCGACCTGATCCAGGCCCCGCTGCGCTGGCAGCTTCTGGCGGCGGGGTTGGAGTTCGGCCTGTTCGACCGGCTGGCGGAGCCCGCGACGGCGGCGGACCTGGCGGCCAGCCTGTCCCTGGACGCTGGACGGCTCGGCCATGTGCTCGACGCGCTGACGGCGATGGATCTTCTGTCCAAGAGCGAGGGCCGCTACCGCCTGACGGATGAGGCCGCGCCCTATCTGCTTTCCGATGGCGAGCGGAGCCTGCGCGACCTGCTCACCACCCTGCCCCGGGTGCGCCACAGCGACGTGTCGGCGCTGCTGCGCGCGGAGACCGGCGACGCCCCTCTCGACATGGCGGCACCGGAGTTCTGGGACCGCTCGGCCTTCAGCCTGCGCGCCTTCCATCGCGGCATGGGAACGGCGGCGATGGCGGCCGTGCTGGACGATCTGCCGGAATGGCCCTCCGCCCGGAGCTTCCTCGACATCGGGGCCGGATCGGAGACGCTGGCGCTGGCGGTCGCGGAGCGGCGGCCGGACATGAGGGTGGCATTGGTCGACCTGCCGCCGATGGCCGCTCGGATCTCCGGGCGGTTGGCGGTTGCCGGACCGGCGGGCCAGCGCGTCGCGGTGATCGCCGGCGACTTCAACGACGCGGACCTGGGCGGCGGGTACGATGTGATCTGGGCGTCGCTGACCCTCTATTACGCCCGCGATCTCGTCGCGCTGCTGGCGAAGGTCCGGCGGGCGCTGGCGCCGGGCGGCGTCTTCGTCAGCCTGCACGAGGGGCTGACGGCGGAGCGCACGCGACCGGAAACTCATGTCGTCGGGCGGCTGGTGGCGGCCCTGCGGGGTCAGGACCGCTCGTTCGACCGGGGAGCCATCGCCGCAGCGCTGTCCGCTGCGGGCTTCGCGCGGGTGGAAAGCCGGGACATCACCACCGCCTTCGGTCCGTTCAGGTTGGATTGCGGGCGGGACTGAGTGGTCGGCGGCGCACCCCGACGATCGGATGGATCAGAAATCCGAGCTTCCCGCGCGAGAGTGGTTGAGCTTCCCCTGAAGCAGTGGACAGCGGGTTATGCGGCCTGTCGCTCGGCCTGCTCAGGGGTGATGTAGCCAATCGCCGAGTGCAGGCGTTGGCGATTGTAGTAGCCTTCGATGTAGCCGAACAGGTCCCGCTTGGCGTCCTCACGGGTCGCGTACCGGTGATGGTGGACGAGTTCCGATTTCAGGCTCCCGAAGAAGCTTTCCATCGGCGCGTTGTCCCAGCAGTTCCCCTTGCGGCTCATCGACGGGGTAATGCCGTGGCTTTTCAAGGCCTTGCGGTAGGCCGCCGAGGCGTATTGGCATCCGCGGTCGGAAGGGTGCAGAAGGCCGGGGCCGGCCGCTGGCGCTGGAGGGCCATGGTGAGCGCCGCCAGCGGCAATTCGGTGCGCAGATGATCGCGCATCGCCCACCCAATCGCCTTGCGGCTGAACAGATTCAGCACCACTGCCAGGTACAGCCAGCCCTCGTCGGTTGGCACGTAGGTGATGTCGGTGAGCCAGACCTGGTTCGGAGCGGTGGGAGTGAAGTTGCGGTCCAGGAGGTTGGGGGCGATCGGCAGAGCGTGATTGCTGTCGGTGGTGCAGACCCGGAAGGCCCGGGGACGCTGGGCGCGAAGACCATGACGGTGCATGAGGCGTTCGACACGCCCCCGGCTGACGGTCCGGCCCTGTGCCCGCAGGGCGGCATGGATGCGCGGCGCTCCATAGCGCTCGCGGTGATCGGCGTGAAGCCGCCGGATGTCATCGAGCAATTGCCGGTTCGCCGCCTGACGCGGGCTCTCCGGTCGCGTGCGCCAAGCATAGTAGCCGGACGGCGACACGCCGAGCGCATCGCAGAGCACCCGGACCGGGTATTCGTCGCGGCAATCCTCAACGATCCGGAACCTCATTTCAGAGGCTCCGAGAAAATGCTCACAGTTTTCTTTAATATGTCTCGCTCCATGCGGACGCGATCCAGTTCGCGTTTCAGGCGCGCGATTTCCGCCGATTGATCGCCGGCGGCCAGGGGGGCCGGCGCTTGCCTGGTGGGGAGCTGCGCCGGCCCCCCTGGCCCGGAAACGCGCCGCCGCCACGTGCGCAGCATCGACGGCTGGATGCCCAAGTCCTTGGCAACATGCTCCAGGGGCCGGCCACTGCTTTCCAACAGGGCCACGGCTTCCCGCTTGAACTCGTCCGTGAAGAAGCGCCGTTTCGTCGTCATGTCCACCTCTCCGCTCCCCGCGGGAGCTTAACAAAGGTGTCCACCGATTCGGAGGAGGCTCAGCTCGATGACGATAGGGGGCAGCATGGTTGGGCCTCCCTCAATCCAGCCACGGCGACGCGCGGAGGCCGTAGCAGGGCGCGACCGACAGAGTGGCGGGTTCGGACGGTTCCGGCGGCAAGGTGTCGAGACAGCGCTGTACGGCGGTTTGCAAGTGCTGGTCCATGGGGTACGCCTGCGCCACGAACTGCTGAAGGTGGCGGAGGGCGAAGGCATGCTCGTTCGTCTTCATGGTGATTCCCAGATTTGCGATGAAAGGGCGGCGAAGGGCGATCAGAGCAACCCACGTTGCCGGGCTTCAGCTTCCGCATCCTGAAGGCCGGCGATGATCTGCGGCAGCAGCGCCACCGAGACCGTGAGGCCCTTCCGTGTCGGGCCGATTTCGCCCGTGCTGCGATATTCGGTGAACAGCCGCAGATCCACGAGCGGGTGACCGTTGTAGCTGGTCAGGGTGACGCGCAGTTCTTCCGTTGCGTTCTTCGGGATGGTCGCGACGATGGTGTCCGTGTCGGAATTCGACATGGCGCTGTGCTCCAGATGTGAAGGGATGAAGGCCGGGCCGGCGGCGGAGGTCGTCAGGACCAGGGCCGGTTCCGAGTGCGCCGCCTGTCGGCGGCGGGTGGTGGTGGTGATTCGGCAGGTGCCGATTTCTCGGGGGATACACCCAAGATATTAGAAGGAGTGCACGAAGGTGAACTTTACCCAGGTGGCGGATTTGCTGGGTTTCCGCCCGTCAAAAGTTCACGAAGGTGAACTGAGGGAGTTCACGAAGGTGAACTGAGACGGTTCACGAAGGTGAACCTGAGACCCTAATTTTCGAGGAGGCCCGGCAGGTGGCTTCTTCGGCCATCTCGGGCGTGATGCGCTTCCATTCGTCGGTCGGCGCTTCCCAATGTGGGAGCCCGTCCGCGGGCACGATTCGGGAGGGGTAGGGAGTATCCGGAATTTCGTGTTCGGCAGGGTTATCCTGAAGCGAAAGGAGCCCCTGCATGGCACGACGCAAAGAGCCCGCTATCCCGGACGCGATCCTCGACCAGCTTCTGGCTGGTGCTGACGCCAAGACGGCGTTCGATCCGAACGGTTTGCTCGACCAGTTGAAGAAGGCGCTGACGGAGCGGGCGCTGAAGGCGGAACTGGATCATCACCTTGCCGGTGACGAGAGCGGCAACCGTCGCAACGGCTATGGCCGCAAGACGGTGCTGACCGAGGGCGGGTCGATGGACCTGTCCATTCCACGCGACCGGACGGGAACGTTCGACCCGACGCTGATCGCCAAGTACCAGCGGCGGTTCCCTGGCTTCGACGAGAAGATCATCTCGATGTACACGCGGGGCATGTCGACACGGGAGATCACGGGACACCTGCGGGAGCTCTACGGCATCGAGGTTTCCGCCGACCTGATCTCCACGGTGACGGACGCGGTGATCGAGGAGGTGACGACCTGGCAGAACCGGCCCCTGGAGGCGATCTACCCGCTGGTGTTCCTGGATACCATCCGGGTCAAGATCCGGGACGAAGGCCTGGTGCGCAACAAGGCCATCCATGTGGCCATCGGCGTGCGCGCCGACGGCGTCAAGGAGGTGCTGGGCCTGTGGATCGAGCAGAACGAAGGCGCCAAGTTCTGGCTGCGCGTGCTGAACGAGCTGAGGAACCGGGGCCTCGAGGACATCCTGCTGGCCGTGGTCGACGGGCTGAGGGGCTTTCCCGAGGCGATCGCCGCCGTCTATCCCGNAAACCATCGTCCAGACCTGCATCGTCCACCTGTTGCGCCACAGCATGGGGTTTGCGTCCTGGAAGGACCGCAAGGCCATCGCCGCCGCGCTGAGGACGGTCTACGACGCCGTCGACGACAAGGCCGCCGAGGCGGCCCTGACCGCCTTCGAGGACGGACCCTGGGGCGAAAAGTACGCGGCCATCGGCAAGGCGTGGCGGCGGGCGTGGCAGGAGGTCATTCCCTTCTTCGCCTTTCCCCGCGAGGTCCGGCGCATCCTCTACACCACCAATGCCATCGAGGCTTTGAACTCGAAGCTGCACCGGGCGGTGCGCGCCAGGGGCCACTTCGCCAATGACGAGGCTGCCCTGAAGCTCCTGTTTCTCGTCTTGAACCGCGCCGAGAAAGACTGGAAGATGCCGCCGCGCGAATGGACGGCCGCCAAGGCGCAGATGGCCGTCATCTTCGGTGAGCGGTTCGCAAAGGCGATGAACGCTTGATATTCAACCCGCCCTGCCGAGCACGAAATTCCGGACACTCCCGAGGGGTAGAAGGTCAACCGGTAGCGGCTGACATGATCCTCCACCGCGTTGCGCTTCCCGCCCCGGCGCACCGCAATCAGCCCCAGGGCCTCCGCCTCCTCAATGGTCGGACGGATCAAGCGGCGCCCGATCCCCCATGCCTGAAGCTGGTCATAGGGTGCCGCGAGGTTGCCGTTCTCCTTGCCGCCGTGGGCCATATGCTCCTTCTGCAAAAACTCGATCAGGCGCACACAGTTGATGGACCGAGCGCGCCACGCCGGGGAGACGTTAAGCTCAGCCGAAATCCAAACGAATGGTTCCGGCGGGCTGTTCACGTCTTTGAGGCGGAAGCTCGCGGGCTTGCGGCTCATTCATCGCCTTCCCCCCGGTCAGTGCGGCCGGCGGACTCCCATTGACGCACCAAGGCATCGAGGCTGTCCCTGCGAGCGTGTCAAACGACATCCCGAACTGCCCCCCTGGCGACACGAGGAGCTGCCCCCCGGTTGCGCCGCTCAGGCGGTGGTCGGTTGAGGCGCCGCAGCGGGCTTCTGCAAAAGCCCGCTGCGGCGCTTTTCGCGCAGTCGATAGCTGTCACCGCGGATGGTGACAACATGGCTGTGGTGGAGCAGCCGGTCGAGGATCGCGGTGGCCACCACCGGATCGCCGAAGACGCTGCCCCATTCCCCCACGGCCCGGTTGGAGGTCACCAACATTGCCCCCTTCTCGTAGCGGCGGCTGACGAGCTGGAAGAACAGATGCGCGGCGTCCGGCTCGAAGGGCAGGTAGCCCAGCTCATCGACGATCAGCAGCTTGGGCTTGGCGTACTGCAGTAACCGTTCCTCCAGCCGGCCGTCGGCGTGGGCCTTGGCGAGCTGGGCCACCAGCGTCGTTGCCGGGCTGAACAGCACCGAGTAGCCGGCCACGATGGCCTCCCGCCCGATGGCCACTGCCAGATGCGTCTTGCCCACCCCCGGTGGTCCAAGAAACAGCACCGCCTCGCCGTTGGCGATGAAGCGCCCCGACGCGATCTCCCGGATCTGCGCCTTGTCGAGCGACGGCTGGGCGGCGAAGTCGAAGCCGGCCAAGTCGCGCACGAAGGGGAAGCGGGCCAGTCCGAAGCCCATGTCGATGCGGCGCTGGTCGCGCCGGGCGATCTCCCGCTCGCAGAACAGCGCCAGGGCCTCGCGGATCGTCAGTTCCCGCCGCCCGGCCTCGTCGATCAGGCTGTCGAGCTGGTCGCGCAAGGCCGTCACGCGCCCAGACCCAGCCACCGCTTCACCGTGTGCTTGGAGCAGCCCAGTTCCGCCGAGATCCGCTTCACGCCCCAGCCCAACGCCTTCAGCTTCAGCATCGCCGACACGTCATCCGGCGCCTTCATCACGTCCCTCCGCGGTTCACAGCCCCGCGGAAAAGCCTCGTTCAAGCTCGGCATCTCTCAAGTCCCCTTCTCTCAAGGGGGGCAATTCCTCGTGTCGCCAGGGGGGCAGTTTGACGTGTCGCCTGACAGAGCGGCGATCCTGTTCGTGCCCGGCGGCTTGAACGTCGGTAGGTTGCCCTTTTCGTGCTGGTAGTGGGCCTGTCGCTTCGTGACGCCAAGGTGCTTGGCGATGCTGCCCAGCCCCCAGACCAGCGCCCCGCCATCGGCCGCCTGTTGCTTCGTCATGTCGTATCTCCCGGTGCTGTGAAGGACACGGGGCCGGTGCCTACCGGCCACCAAGATCGGTGTTTGGCGGCTCCGAATGGGGCCGCTCTTGTCGCGCCGTTGTCGCGTCCATGTCGCGGCGTTGTCGAGTGGATGCGCCGTAACGCTTTGTAACGACACGGATTTCTCCGATTTGCCTTGTCGCAAAAAAAGAGCCCCCTTTCGGGGGCCAAAAAGTAGACTTTATGATTTAGTTTCAGAGCCTTACGATGACTTCATCCGCATTGTTGTGGCCGAGGAGAATGAAGTCCGCCAGTGCCACCGACGCCATCTCCTGCTTCTTCCGGCCGATGATAGGGGAAAAGTCGCCGCTGCGGCGGCCATCCGCCACGGTGTAGCCGACCTTGTAGGCGTCGACCTTCTTGCCTTCCTTGTCGACGATCGTCGGCAGGAGAATGAAGCCGGCGCGGTCGTCCGCCATCTCCTTGGCAAGCTGCTCCCATGATGCCCGCTTCGTCGCGTCATTGAGTCGCCAACCGGGATTTCCAGCGTCACGATGCCGCCGGCCCGTACCGCGACGGAGGCCTCCGCGTTCTCGAACATGCGCAGCGCCATGTAGGGCCGCACCGCAGGCTCCAGGATCGACTTGCCTTCCGGGTTGCCGCGGTTCGCGGTGGTGCGGATCAGCACCAGGCGCTCCATGGGGATCTGCACCTCCCGGCCCCGCACCGGGTCGAGCTGGTAAAGGCCGAGCAGGTCGTCGGATTCCTGATCGAACCACCACCGCTGCATGGTGTCCTGAGAGCGCAGCGCGATCTTCCGCAGCCCGATCTTGCCGTCCTTGTACTGGCTACCAGCCAGCGGGTCGGCGCCCTTCGGCGTCCCGGTGCGCTTCCGATACACCATCTCGAACGGCGCAAACCCGTAGGGGAACATCGTCACAGCGTCCGCAACGAAGTCCTCCCAGGTGTGCTCCATGTCCTCGAACAGCACCCCTTCCACGAAGTCGCGTGCTTCGCGGTACGCCGGCGTGTCGCCGCTCGCCTCGATGCGCCAGGACACCGACCGGAACAGCGCCGTCAGCGCGAACAGCATCGCCGCGATGGTCGGGTCCTTGGTCATCTCCCGGTATTTCCGGATGGCCTGGAGACCACGGAGCTGCGGGTCCTCATCATCGTAAATGTAGCCGCCCCAGTGGCGGAGACCGCCGCGGCCAACCTCGGTCAGCAGGCTCAGGCCGGAAGCGCTCCCCGCGTTCGAGCCCGCGGCCTTGGTGATCTGGTCATCGGACATCGGCAGGCTCTATCTGGTGCAGGTGGGTGGGTTACGACAGCAGGCCGGCGCCACGGCCGCCGAACACGGGCGCGACGGACGGCATCACGAAGTCCTCGATCGGTTCTGGCGCGTAGGTCAGCACCAGCGCTTCCGCGAAGTCGGGCGACGGGATGCCGCGCCGGGCCAGGGACAGCTTGGACTCGATGCCAATCCGCCCTTTCTCGTTCTTCAGCCATTTTGGTACTGGGAGCTGGCCGGTGAGTTCTTTGCTGTCCGGCAGGACGATGATGTCCTCAAGGGGGTGGTCGCAGCCACCCTCCTGCCCTTCCAGGAACAGCAGCAGTTCATGGGAGCGCTGGAAGGCGCAGCGCACCGTCCACCAGAGTTCCGCCTTCAGGTTGGCGAACATCTCCTTCGCCTTCCGTCCGTCCGGCCACTCCGCGTCGCTCGGTGGATTGCCCACGTTGATCGGGTGAACCTTCAGCCCGTCCGTGTTGGCATGGTTCAACGTGCTGGTGACGGTGTTGCCGACACCGATGGGATCGTAGTTCATCACCCTGGCGCCAGCCCGGCGCGTCTCATCGAGCGCGGCGTGCGTCGTCGTGATGTTGTCCGGCGTGTTCCAGGATTTCGGCGTCCTGACCACCGGCCCCTTGCGGATCACCAGCACCGTCTTGCCTTTGCCGCCGCCGCCGACGTCCATCCCGGCCACGCCCGGCGCCGCTGGCGATGTCCAGCGCTCCAGCCGGTCGCCCAGCAGTTTCCCGAGCTTGCATCCTCGACACGGCTACCGAACGTCGCCTTGAAGCAGCCAGCGGTGCACGCAGAACGCAACCGTCAGGTAGGACGCCCCGGCATCACGGCACTTCTCGACGAGCCATTCATCCCCATTCTCGACGCATTCCTGGAGCCACCACAGGAACTCGACCTGCTTCGGGAACAGGTCGAACGGCATGAAGGGGACTTCTCCTTCCCAATCTCGCGAGGGTCGTAGGTCCAGCACCAATCGTTGACGAAATCGACGACGTTATAGGCGAGGTGCGCCTTTGTGAGCACCTGGAGCTTCCTGTCCCGCGCCGTCCTTTGGGCAAGCGCTAATCGCCTCAGCATAGAGGCGTGCAAGCTCGGACGGAGGGAGCTTGTCGTAACCGGAGTTTCGGACATCGACGCTCATCTCCGCATCCACCTTCACCGGTGTTCCGTCCGGCGAACTGAGGCCCTGGTTGTCGGTGGTCTGACCCAGCGCCAGCCGCCCGATGCGCTGCGCCCGCTCCAGCGTCCCGGCGAGGCTCAACAGGTCTTTCGGCGACAGCGGCTGCGCGTCCTTCTTCCCCGCCGCCGGCTTCCGTGAGCGCTGGATTGCCATCGCTACTTCTGCCTGGAGAGTCTTTGCAATCGTCAGGCTGGTGGCGTCGAATTTGGCTCGCTCTCCCGCGATGACGTGGGTGCGAAAATCTGGAGCCCCGCTGGTCGCCCCCCTGGGATCGATTCCGGTGCGGCGGGCTGAATGGGTGGTGTCGGATCGGGCGCCGCGTCCAGCGGCCTCGGCGCTTCCGGCGCGGATGGTTGCGTCTGAATGGTCGTCCGATATGACGGGCCTGGGGAGGTCATCCAGGCCGATGCCATGGCGTTCGACTTCGAGCCCTTCGACCTCGGTGTTTGCTTCCTCCTGCTGATGTTCCTGCCGGTGTCCCGCCGGGCAACGTTCGTCCAGAAGCTGCGGCAACGGATCAAGCCCGGTGGCGCCCTCATCGTCTTCGACAAGTGCGAAGCGGCGACCGGCTATCCCGCCACCGTGCTGTGGAGATTGACGCTCGCCGGGAAGGTTTCCGCAGCCGCCTCGATGGCGACCAGCCGGGCTCTGCGATCCTTCAGCGTTTCGGAAAGCGCCCGTCCGATTACAGCATGGCACGCACTCCTGGAGTGAGGAAACTGGCCAGATCCTAAAGCGAACTTCCGTTCGCTTTAGACTCTTATCGCCTCATTCGCCGGCGGGCTCCGGTCGCATGTGCGACCGGGACCGCCGTCGCGGTCCAAAGCGGATTGCAATCCGCTTTAACGCTGGCCTACTGGCGGGCCGGCGGCAGGCCGTTGACCAGATTGCTTTGGATCACCCAGACCACGGGGCGGCTGCTGGGATCGACGGCCTCCGCCCAGACCTTCACCGTGGACTGGCCGAGGCGGTGCCAGCGGCCTTCGATGCGGGTGGCCAACGCCTTGGCCTCGCCCTCGGCCATGAGGTCGAGCGGCGTTACAGCGGCGCCGGTTTCGGCGCCGTGATGATCAGGCATTTGTGTTGTCCCTGGCGGAAGTGGTCCGGCGCGGACAGCGCTGTTTCAGCCAGCGGCCAAAGACGGCCAGCGGGGCGAAACAGACTTGGAGTCTGGAGGGGATGAATTTTGGGCGGGCACACTACGCCCGTCAGGAGTTCGATACGTCATTTCGCGGCGCGTGGTCAACACGCTTTGCGAGTCCAAAATGCATTTTATGCGATTCAAAGTGAGTCGTGTAGAATTCAGAAATGCTGCGTCATTGCCCCCGCCTCGATAGCATGGGAGAGAGCTTCAGGAGGCTCGCCCTGTTGCGCAGCTGACCTCGTCCCATGCTTGGACGGTGAGGTGCTTCGCGATCCGACCATCCCGCAGGTCGAGGGTCATCGACGATATCACGTGGCAGCCGTCAGGATAGGCGCACTCTTCGACGAAGGCCGCACGGTCCGCCCCAACGACCTCTCGGCCGACGCGATGCGTCATGTTCCTGGAGCAGACATCACGCCAGAATGCCGCAATCGCCTCCTTGCCCGACAACGTCATCGGCGAGCTGGGCGGACGGTTGCGATCGACGATGATCATCTCGGCATCATCGGCATAAAACTGGACCAGCGTGTCGGCATCGCTATCTTCGATGGCTCGTTTCAGGTCATCAAAATCGAAGGTTTTGGCTGCCGACGTGGTCATGGCACCCATCCATGGAAAAGTTAAGGTGCGGAGGTGTCAGAATACGCCTCTGGATGCGGGAAGTCCGCAGCGCGGATGGGTATAGAAAGGCCGTCCTCGCGGTCACGGAGACCGCAGATCAGGCCATCGGCGTGGGGCCAATGGATGTGAATGGCGCATAAGACGCGCCAGAGTTCCGGCGCCACCTGATCACCGTGCCTTTATCCCAATTATTTTGAACCAAAATAGGGGTGACCAAACCCACTTATGGAAGAACCGACAAGCCCCTTTCCTTCGCATCACGAACCTCTGTGTCGCGATACCCTCCTTGTTAGGCGCGTGGCGACTTGAGAGGTTCTTCCATGGCCACTTGGACCCCCGATCCCAGCTTCTATCCATCTCCACGTATGGCGATGAAAGCTCCCCCGGAGCGGCTGGCCTATGTGGCGATGTTGAACACGGACACCATCGCCCGCCCGGATGCCCTCGGTGTCGTTGACGTCGATCCCGGCTCTTCGGGTTACGGCCGGATCATCAGCCGCCTCGACATGCCAAATGTTGGTGACGAGCTGCACCATTTCGGCTGGAACGCCTGCAGTTCCGCTTTGTGCCCTTACGCGCCTCATCCGCACGTCGAGCGCCGCTACCTCATCATACCGGGGCTGCGGTCTTCGCGCATTCACATCGTGGACACCAAGCCAGACCCAGCCCATCCAAAGATCGTCAAGGTGATCGAGCCGGAGCAGCTGGCCGCCCGCGCCAACTATTCCCGCCCCCACACCCTGCATTGCGGTCCTGAGGGCATCTATGTCAGCGCGCTCGGCAACGGTGAGGGCAATGGCGGTGGGCCGGGCGGTGTATTTCTTATCGACCATGAGACGTTCGACGTGCTCGGCCAATGGGAAATCGACCGCGGGCCGCAGTTCCTCTCTTACGATGTCTGGTGGCACCTCGGCCAGGATACGATGATCACCAGCGAATGGGGTACGCCGGACATGATCGAGGACGGCCTCAACCCGGATCTTCTGCTGGGTGCGAAGTACGGTCGCCGAGTCCACTTCTGGGACTTGCACCGCCGTCGGCATCGGCAGACCATCGATTTGGGTCCGGAGTATCAGCTGGCACTGGAGTTGCGCCCAGCACACGATCCGACCAAGGCGCACGGCTTCATGAACGCTGTGGTCAATCTGACGGATCTCTCCTCGTCGATCTGGCTGTGGCATCGCGACGGCGGACAGTGGGCGATGCAGAAGGTCATCGACATCCCGGCTGAACCGGCCGATCCGGATCAGCTGCCGCCCATGCTCAAAGGTTTCAAGGCGGTGCCGCCGCTGGTCACCGACATCGACCTGTCACTGGATGACCGTTGGCTGTACGTGTCGTGCTGGGGAACCGGTGAGATGCAACGCTACGACGTCTCTGACCCCTTCCGCCCCAAACTGACCGGCTCGGTCCGGTTGGGCGGGATCGTCGGGCGCAGCCGACATCCAAGCGCTGAAGGCGACCTCAACGGCGGCCCGCAGATGGTCGAGGTCAGCCGTGACGGCAAACGGGTCTACTTCACCAACTCGCTGTACCGGAGCTGGGATGAGCAATTCTATCCCGAGGGCATCAAGAGCTGGATGGTCAAGCTCGACGCCACCCCGGACGGCGGCCTGAACATCGACGAGCGGTTCTTCCTGCGCTTCGAGGACGGGTTCCGCGGGCACCAAATCCGGCTGGAAGGCGGTGATGCGTCCTCGGACTCGTACTGCTATCCATGAGTGACCTCTGGCAGTGGTTGGCGCTGATTGGTCTCGGCGCCTTCCACGGGGTCAACCCGGCCATGGGGTGGCTCTTCGCCGTCGCGTTGGGTCTGCAGGAAGGCCGCCGCGGGGCGGTGATCAAAGCGCTGCCGCCGATCGCGCTGGGCCATGCCCTGTCGGTGCTGCTGGTGGTGATCGGCTTTGCCACGGCCCATCTGGTCACCGCGTCCGACCTCGTGAAACCGACCACGGTGATCGTGTTGATCAGCTTCGGCGCCTATCGGCTGGTGCGTGGTTACCGTCATCGGGTGCGGGTCGGCATGCAGACCGGTTTTGCCGGGCTGACCCTGTGGTCCTTTCTGATGGCATCGGCGCACGGCGCCGGGCTGATGATCCTGCCCCTGTTGCTGGGTCTGCTCGCCCCAGCACAGCTGATGGCGCTGTCGCTGTGTGGACCAGGGGCCGAGATGACGGGCATGATTGCCGCGCTTGGCTCGGCGGCGGTTGGTCTGGCTGTGGTCCTGGTGCATATGGCGGCCATGCTGGCGGTGATCGCTATCATGGGGCTGGTGATCTTTGAGACCGTGGGGCTGGGCATCCTGCGCCGCGGCTGGGTGAATTTCGATCTGCTGTGGGCGGGTACCCTGATCGGCACGGGGGCGGCTCTACTGCTGCTGGGGTGACTACCTTCGGCGCGGCCAACGGAAGACGGGAGGCACGTGATGACAACGTATGTTTTGCTGGCGAACTGGACGGATCAGGGGCTTCGCAACGTCAGGGAATCACCCAAGAGGCTGGACACGGCAAAGGCAGCGCTCAAGGAGATGGGTGGGGAATTTCAAGCCATTTACATGACCATGGGAGAGTACGATCTCATCGCCGTGTATGAGGCCCCGGACGATGCTGTTGCTGCGCGGTTCATGCTGTTGCTCGGTGGGTTTGGCAACGTGCGTACCAAGACGCTCAAAGCGTTCCCCGAACGGGCATATCGCGAGATCATCGGTTCTCTTGGGTAAAAAGAAAGCCGCTTCTTCCCGCAAGCTCGGACCGGTATGAGCCTCCTCCGAATCGGTGGACACCTTTGTTAAGCTCCCGCGGGGAGCGGAGAGGTGGACATGACGACGAAACGGCGCTTCTTCACGGACGAGTTCAAGCGGGAAGCCGTGGCCCTGTTGGAAAGCAGTGGCCGGCCCCTGGAGCATGTTGCCAAGGACTTGGGCATCCAGCCGTCGATGCTGCGCACGTGGCGGCGGCGCGTTTCCGGGCCAGGGGGGCCGGCGCAGCTCCCCACCAGGCAAGCGCCGCCCCCCTGGCCGCCGGCGATCACGATCACCGCGAGCGCTATGGAGCGCCTCGCATCCATGCCGCCCTGCGGGCACAGGGCCGGACCGTCAGCCGGGGGCGTGTCGAACGCCTCATGCACCGTCATGGTCTTCGCGCCCAGCGTCCCCGGGCCTTCCGGGTCTGCACCACCGACAGCAATCACTCTCTGCCGATCGCCCCCAACCTCTTGGACCGCAACTTCACTCCCACCGCTCCGAACCAGGTCTGGCTCGCCGACATCACCTACGTGCCAACCGACGAGGGCTGGCTGTACCTGGCAGTGGTGCTGGATCTGTTCAGCCGCAAGGCGATTGGGTGGGCGATGCGCGATCATCTGCGCACCGAATTGCCGCTGGCGGCGCTCACCATGGCCCTCCAGCGCCCGCGGCCGGCCCCCGGCCTTCTGCACCCTTCCGACCGCGGATGCCAATACGCCTCGGCGGCCTACCGCAAGGCCTTGAAAAGCCACGGCATCACCCCGTCGATGAGCCGCAAGGGGAACTGCTGGGACAACGCGCCGATGGAAAGCTTCTTCGGGAGCCTGAAATCGGAACTCGTCCACCATCACCGGTACGCGACCCGTGAGGACGCCAAGCGGGACCTGTTCGGCTACATCGAAGGCTACTACAATCGCCAACGCCTGCACTCGGCGATTGGCTACATCACCCCTGAGCAGGCCGAGCGACAGGCCGCATAACCCGCTGTCCACTGCTTCAGGGGAAGCTCAACCCACGCCACGCGCGAGAACGACGACACCTTCGGCGCGGCGCGGCGGCCGACCATCGCTTTCAACCCGGCCAACCCGCGGGTGGCACTGCCCGCCGGTTCGATCCCCGCCGGCGATACCAGCTACGACCGCAGCTACACTGGGTTCAGCCCCAGCCTCGGCCTGACCTGGAAGCCGCTGGAGGACCACACCCTCTACGCCGCGGTCAGCCGCAGCTTCGAGCCGCCGACCCACGACGACCTGATCGCCACCGTCAACGGCACGCCGAACAGCAGCGCGGGGCGCCCGAACCCGGCCCAGCCCGGCCTCGTCTCCACCGCCTACCGCACACCGGACCTCGAGGCGCAGACGGCGACCACCGTCGAGGCGGGCTGGCGCGGCCGTTTCGGGGTCGTCGCGGTCGATGCCGGGACCTATTACTCCTGGGTCAAGAACGAGCTGTTGAGCCTGCGCGACGCCAGCGGGGCCTCGCTCGGCGCGGTGAACGCCGACCGGACGCGGCATTTCGGCGTCGATCTCGGGCTGTCGGCCTTCCTCACCGAGCGGCTGAGCGGCCGGATCGCCTACACCTTCCAAGACTTCCGCTTCCAGGACGACCCGGTGCGCGGCGACAACCGTTTGGCCGGCGCGCCGCGCCACGTCATCAACGCCTCGGCGCGCTACGACATCAGCGGCGCGTGGTCGGTGGGTGCGGAGGTGGACTGGTATCCCGGCAGGACCCCCGTGGACAACATGAACAGCGTCTACACCGACGGCTACGCCACCGTCGACCTGCGCAGCACCTACGCCATCAACAAGCGTGTCAGCGTCTATGGCGAGACGCGCAACATCTTCGACGCGACCTACGCCTCCTCGACCCTGATCGTCGATCAGGCGTCGCCCACCCAGGCGGTCTATCTGCCGGGCGACGGGCGGGCCTTCTACGCCGGCCTGAAGGTCAGCTTCTAAAAATCGGAAAGGCACCCTGCCATGCCCCTGGAAACGACGGGCGCCGCCCCCTCCCTGACGCTGTCCGGCATCGGCCACGCCTATCTCGGCCGCACGGTGCTCGACGCCGTGGACCTGTCGCTGGCGGCGGGCGAGGTGGCGGCGCTCGTCGGCCCCTCGGGCTGCGGCAAGAGCACGCTGGCGCACATCGCCGCCGGGGTGGTCGAGCCGTCGCGGGGCCGCGTCGCCCGGCGCTACCGCCGCCACGGCATGGTGTTCCAGGACCCGCGCCTGCTGCCCTGGGCGACGGCGCGGGCCAACATCGCCTACCCGCTGCGCCTGCTCGGCCTGCCCCGCCGCGAACGGCGGGAGCGGGCGGAGGAGGCAGCAAAGCGGGTGGCGCTCGACCGCGCCGACCTCGACAAATACCCCGTCGAGCTGTCGGGCGGCATGCGCCAGCGCGCGGCCATCGCGCGGGCGCTGGCGATCGACCCCGACTTCATCTATTTCGACGAGCCCTTCACCGCGCTCGACGTCGCGCTGAAGCGCCGCATGCAGAATCTGGTGATCGAGGCGGCGCGCGGGGCGCGGTTCGGCGCCCTGTTCATCACCCACGACCTGATGGAGGCGGTGCGCATCGCCCACCACGTCGTGGTCATGGACGCGCAGGGGCGCGGCATCGCCGGGACGCGCACCGTTCCCGGCGAACCGGGCGGGCGCGACGACGGCACCGTCTACCGGCTGGTCGCCGGATTTCTGACCGACGACCCGCTGTTCCGCCACATCCACGACATCGACGAAAGGCGGACGCCATGACGGACGCGATCCGAGCCGCCCGCGCGCCGACCCTCGCCGTCATCCTCGGCGACGAGGGGCTGCGGCTGTTCTTCCCGCTGTCGGCCCTGCACGCCGCTCTGTGGCCGCTGCTGTGGGCGGTGGTCAACGGCTTCGCCCTGCCCTTCGACGGCGCGATCCCGCCGGGACTGTGGCACGCGCACGAGATGCTGTTCGGTTCCTTCGGCGCGGCGGTGCTCGGCTTCATCACCACGGCCATCCCGGAATGGACCGACAGCCGGCGGCTTCAGGGGCGCGCCCTCTTCGCGCTGGCGGCGCTGTGGGGGATCGGACGGGTCGCCGGGCTGACCGGTGCCGACGGCGCGGCCGTCGTCGCCGCGGTGGCCGACACGGCGTGGCTCGCCGCCCTGCCCGTCTACGTCGCGGCGGTGTCCTGGCGCAAGCGCACGGTCCGGCTGGTCGGCGTTCTCCTCTGGCTGAGCGCGCTCGCGGTGTGCGGTGCCGTGGTTCACGCCGCGTTCGTCATCGGTGACGTGGAACGGGCGCAGGCCGGGCTGCACGCCGCCGGTCTGGTGCTGCTCGGGCTGCTCGGGCTCGTTCTGGCGCGCATTTCGGTGCCCGTCACGAATCTCGTCCTCGACCCCAGCCAGGGCAGTTCGCCCTACCGGCCCCATCCGGGACGCCTCAATCTGGCGCCCGGTCTGGTCGCCATCGCCCTGGCCGGGGAGATCGCCGGGCTGTCGCCCGCGGTGAGCGCCTATCTCTTCATCGCCGCCGGGGCCGCCTTTCTCGACCGGGTCGCGGAGTCCTTCATCGGACGCGCCGTCTTCCGCGCGGAGATCCTGGTCCTGGCCGGGTCGAGCCTGATGGCGGGCGCCGGTCTGCTGCTGGTCGGCGCTTCCCGGCTGGGGGCCGGGTTCGCCGAAACGCCGGCGCTGCATCTGGTGCTGATGGGCGGGCTGGGCCTCGGCGTGCTGGCGGTCTTCGCCATTGCCGGGCTGTTCCACACCGGCCGGACCTTTCCCCTTCCAGCGGCGGCGCGTCTGGCCGTTGCGCTGCTGATCGGGGCCGTGGTCCTGCGGGTCCTGCCGGAGCTGGGTGTCCTGCCGGCGCCGCCGGGACTGCCCCACGCGCTGGCGGCGCTGCTCTGGGCGGCGGCCTTCTTATCCTGGCTCAAGGTCTATTGGCCCTTCCTGTCGCGGCCCCGCGTAGAGGAGGCCGCCGTGTGCTGATCCCGCGGCGAGACCGGCGAACCCCGATAAATCTCCCCTCCCCCTCCAAAGCCGGCGGCGGCCCTTTCCTCCTCCTCGGAGCGCTCCATGCAGCAGTGCTGGCCGCCGTCTCGGTGCCGTGGTTCCTCGGCCTCATCAGTCCGGAGATGCCGCTCTCACCCCCCTCCTGGCACGCGCACGAGTTTCTGTTCGGCGTCGTGCCGGCCATCATCGCTGGCGTTCTGCTGACGGCGGCGCCGAACCGGACCGGTCATCCGCCTCCGGGCGGCTGGCCGCTGACCATGCTGTTGGCCGTCTGGATCGTCGGGCGGCTGGGCCTAGCCGGATCGGCGGCGCTGGAGCCGCTGACCATCGCTCTGCTTGCCCCGCTGTTCCCGGTGCCCCTCGTCGCTGTGGCCGGACGGGAATTCCTTCTGACGAGAAACGGCCGCAACCTGACGGTCCTCGCCGTCCTTGCCATCCTGGTCGGCGCGCAGGGCCTGTTCCATTGGGAGCTGTGGCGCTTCGGGCGAAGTGTTCACGGCACGCGCCTCGCGGTGGCGGCGCTCCTGGCCTGGACCGTGCTGGAGGCCGGGATCATGCCGGGCATCGCCGGAGGTTGGCGGAAGGCGTACGGCCCCTCCCATCCGCAAGTTCCCTCCTCCCGCATCGACGGGGTGGCGATGGGGCTCGGTCTGCTTGCCCTCGGGATCTGGATCGTTCAGGACGAGGGCATTTTGAACGAACACCTGTCCGGCACCCTGCTGCTGGCCGCCGGATTAACGCAGGCGGCGCGACTCGCGCGGTGGCGACCGCGTCACGCGCCATCCGGGCGATCCGTGGCCGTCCTGCGTGTTTCCTACGCCTTCATCCCGGCCGGGTTCCTGCTGACGGCCGGGGCCTCGCTGGGCGGTGGTACGGCCTTCAACGCCGCGGCGCTCCACGCCTGGACCATGGGCGCCATTGGCGGCATGGCCCTGACGGTGATGGTGCGGACCGCCGCCGGCCACAGCGGGGCTGCGCCCACGGCCTCCCGGCTGACGACCGGCATCCACCTCGCCGTGGTGGCGGCGGCCTGCGCGCGGATCGCCGCCGCGCTCGACCCGCAGCGCACGATGCTGCTGATTCCGCTGGCGGGTGCCTTGTGGATTGCCGCCTTCCTGACGTTCGCGCTGCTTCATGGGCGGATGTCAGGCCGCAGGGCGAGCGGGGCCGTGCGGCCGGCGACACCGGACTGAGAGTCCGTCCGGAGAGGGAAACCGGTGCCCGGCTTGGGCAGGGGCTCATGTGGCGTCGGTGGCGGGACAGTCGAAATCCGCCATCGCCTTGTGCCACTGGTCCGACAGGGCTTTTGCCAAGCTGTCGGCGGTGGGGAACGACCGGCACAGCAGCGCGTCGCCATGGACGAAGCGCTCGCGAAGGCTTTCGATCGTCATCGCGATCATCAATCTCAGCACGCCTTCGAATTTACCGCGCTCTTCCTCGGTGAAGGGATGGCCGCGGCGGCGGGCGACCACCGCTATGATGCGCTCGACCCACTCGGAATTCATGCGTTCGCGCATGCGCAGCACCTCCGGGTCACGCGTGGCGAGTTCGGAGAACAGGCTGTAGACACCCGCGTTCGCCTCGTAAGCGCGGCAATAGACCGTGTTGGCGTCCAGGATCGCATCGTAACTGCTCCTCGGCCCCCGGGTTGCGGAGCGCCGATACGTCACATGCTCGAAGAACAGGGTGACGAGGACGGCCGCGCACTCGTCCATATCCTTGAAGTGATTATAGAACGTGCCCCGGGACAACCCGGCTTCGTCGAGCAGCGCCTCGACGGTCATCAGCTTTCCCGGAAACGTGCGAAGATGGCGGGCGACGATCGAGAGCAGCATGTAGCGCGTCCGCTCCCGTTTCGGGCGCGTCCGGTCCCGGCTCCACATCGCGAGCACCTCTTCGAAGAACAGCGGAGCGGAGCCTTCGCCGCACGCGGGCTCGCTTCCCGGTTCATCCACACCCTCCCGCATCCTTGCGCCCTCACCCTTCGACCGAATCGGTCCTGACCATGAATGTTGGACAATCGCACTGTACCCACTTGACGCGGTATATTTTTATACATACTGTCATTTTTAGACAATGCGTCATCACTGGACAGGCCGATGGTACCTACGATGGTGGACGTGAATAAACCTTCAAGTGGCACCTTGACCAGGGAGGCGAACCTGCAAACGAGGTCCACCGGCGCGACGATCGAGTTCCAATCCGTCAGGAAGGCCTATGGATCGGTAAAGGCGCTTCATGACTTCTCCTTGACCATTCGTCCGGGAGAGTTCCTGACGATCCTTGGGTCGAGCGGGTCCGGCAAAACCACCGCGCTCAATGCACTTGCGGGCTTTTCCACGGCCGACTCGGGCGATATCCGCATCGACGGGCGTTCGGTGATCGACGAGCCGCCGGAGCGGCGAAACCTGGGGATGGTGTTCCAGAACTACTCCCTGTTCCCCCACATGTCGGTGTTCGACAACATCGCCTTTCCGCTGCGCATGCGCCGTATGCCGCGCCGGGACATCAAGGAGCGGGTGGAGCGGGTGCTGGAGATCGTGCGGCTCGGCCCGTTGGCCGGTCGCATGCCGCGCGACCTGTCCGGCGGACAACAGCAGCGCGTCGCCTTCGCCCGGGCCATCGTGTTCGAGCCTCCGGTCCTGCTCATGGACGAACCGCTGGGCGCCCTCGACCTCAAACTGCGCGAGGCGCTGCAGTTCGAGATCAAGGAAATCCAGCACCAGCTCGGCTGCACCGTGGTCTATGTGACCCACGATCAGCGCGAGGCCCTGGCCATGTCGTCGCGCATCGTCGTGTTGCGCGACGGACGGATCGAACAGGTCGGCACGCCGTCCGAAATGTACGACGCGCCGCAAAGCCGCTTCGTCGCCGATTTCATCGGGCAGACCAACCTGCTTGCCGCCGACGTGGCGCAGCCCGGATCGGTGGCCATACCCGAACTCGGCATCACCTATCGGGAAAACACATTCACGGCCCGTGCAGGCTCCTGGTACGCAAGCATTCGCCCCGAGAAGCTGCAGCGCCGCCCGGCCGAAGGGCCGGACATCGCCGTGTCGGTCACCATCCAGGAGGCCGTGTTCCTCGGCGACGTGATCGAATACAGCGCCCGCACCGACCATGGTGCGCTCATCCACTTCCGGGAACAGAGACGCGACAGGGATCGGATCCCGGAACGCGGAGAGACGACGAACCTCGTTCTCCGCCCGTCCGACGTCGTCCTCGTTCCGGACCTCCCCAGAACCAGTCGATGAAAAGCTGAAAGAGGAGCGTTCTATGAACAAGCTGCTGTGGAGCCTCTCTCTCGGAGCGGCGCTCGTCGGCGCCGCGGGTGGTGCGGCGCTGGCTCAATCCCGGGACAAGACGGTCGTGATCGCGAATTACGGCGGCGCCTGGGCGGAAACACTCAACCGCATCTGCATCCAGCCCTTCACCAAGGAGACGGGAATCACCGTCACGCAGGCCGCGACGGAGGACTCCCTCGCCCAGATCCGCGCCCAGCAGACCACCAGGAACATTCTGTGGGACATCGCGCCCACCGAGCGTTCCGGACTGCCGGTGTCGCAGAAGAACGGTTGGCTGGAGCCCATCGACTGGTCGGTGGTCGACCCCGAAAACAAGCTGCCGCCGATCGCCCGCAAGACCCACGCGATCGGATCGGTGGCCTACTCCACCACCATCGGCGTGCGCACGGACAAGCTGCCGGAAGGCAAGACCTTCACCGGCTGGAAGGACTTCTGGGACGTCAAGCAGTTCCCCGGCCCCCGCACGCTGCGCAACTCCCCGGCCGAGAACCTGGAATTCGCGCTGATTGCCGACGGCGTGAAGCCGTCCGAGGTCTATGACGTGCTCCGTTCGCCGGAAGGCGTGGATCGCGCCTTCAAGAAGCTCGACGAGATCAAGCCGGCGATCACCGTATGGTGGACGAGCGGGCAGCAGCCGGTCCAGCTTCTGGCCAGCGGCGAAGTGTTCTACGCGACCGCCTTCAACGGCCGTATCCAGCAGTTGCAGAAGGACAAGCTCCCGGTCGCGCTGATCTGGAACGGCGGCTCGCTCGACGTCAGCTACTATTCGATCGTCAAGGGCGCCAACAACGCGGCCGCGGCCATGCAGTTCATGAAGTACTGCTGGAACGAGCCGCAGCGTCTCGCCGAGATCGCCCGCGCCATGCCCTACTCCAGCTTCAACCCCGACCTCTACAAGATCCTGTCGGCGGAGGAAGCCAGGCAACTTCCGACCAGCCCGGAAAACATGGATGTGCAGTTCGCGCTGAACGCCGAGTTCTGGGCCGAAAACCTGCCGCGCATTCAGAAGCGGTGGGAAACTTGGCGTCTGCAATGAGCGACGGCGTTTCCATGCCGCGTGATGGGATGGCGGCGGCGCGCCGACGGCGCGCGCCCCTCTCGTCCCTCTGGCTGCTCGCCCCGGCGGCCCTGCTGTTTCTCCTGGCCTTCCTCGTCCCGGTGGGCGAGGTCGCCCTGTGGAGCCTGCAGGGCGACGCCGGGCTGACGGCGGAGCATTACCGGGAAGCGCTTGGCGAGGGTCCCTATCGCACCATCCTGTTCGGGACGTTGCAACTCGCCGCCGGCGTGGCCTTCGCCTGCGTCCTGGCCGGCTATCCCGCCGCCTATTGTCTGGCGTCCTGCCCGCCGCGGCGCCGCACGCTGCTCCTCCTGCTCATTCTGACGCCGCTTTGGGTCAGCGTGCTGGTGCGGACCTTCGGCTGGATCGTCGTCCTGGGCCGCGAGGGATTGGTGAACTCCATGCTGATCGGTGCGGGACTCATCGATGCGCCCCTCCAGATGCTCTACAGCCGAGGGGCCGTGTACATCGCGATGGTGCAGGTGCTTCTGCCGGTCGCCATCCTGGTCATGTTCTCCAGCATGACGACCATCAACCGCTCCCTGCTGCTGGCGTCGCGCATCCTCGGCGCCACCCCGTGGCGTGGCTTCCTCCACGTCTTCCTGCCGCTGAGCGCCGGCGGCGCGGTCAACGCGTGGATGCTCACCTTCGTCCTGGCCCTGGGCTTCTTCATCACCCCGGCCCTGGTCGGCGGGCCGAAGGAAAACATGATCGCGAACATCATCGCGACGCAGATCACGGTGACCCTCGACTGGGGGCTGGGTTCGGCTCTCGGGATGGTGCTGCTGGTCGCCGGCTTCCTGATGGTGGGCGCCGTCGCCCTGCTCTTCCGGCGCGTCACCCGGCTGAGCGGCCATGGAGGGACGCGATGAAACGAACGCTGTGGGAACAGTCCGGACGCTACCTCCTGCCCGTCTATTTCGTCGGCGTCCTCCTCTATCTGCTGCTGCCGCTGTTGCTGGTGGTGCCGATGTCGGTCAGCGAGACCCGCTATCTCAAGTTCCCGCCGACCGGATTCACGCTGCACTGGTACGAGGACTTCTTCGCCACGCCCGGCTGGATCGAGGCGACGTGGCGCAGCCTGGTCATCGCAGCCGCCAGCGCGCTGCTCGCGACCGTCGTCGGCACGGCGGCGGCGCTCGTCCTGAGCCGCGACGGCCGCGCGGTGCGGATCGCGGGACCGATCTTCCTGGGTCCGCAGGTGGTTCCGGTGATCATTCTCGCCCTCGGCACGCTCCTCGTCTTCAGCCGCTTCGGCCTTTACGGCTCCATGGGCGGCATCGTGCTGGTGCACGCCGTCCTCGCGCTGCCCTTCGTCACGACGACGGTGTCGGGAGCGCTGCGCCAGACCGGCGACACGCTCGCCAGGGCCGCCCGGGTCCTGGGTGCCCGGCCGCACGAGGCCTTCTGGCACGTCACGCTGCCGACCATCCGGCCGGCGGTCATCTCCGCGGGCGTCTTCGCCTTCTTCATCTCCTTCGACGAACTGGTCATCGCCCTGTTCGTCATGGGCCGCAACGAAACCCTGCCAATGCGGATCTGGGCCGACATGCGTCACGACCTGACGCCGGTTGTCGCGGCGGTCGCGTCGCTGCTCATCCTGGCCACCTTTGCGGCGGTTTTCCTGAGCGACCGCATCCAGCGCCGCGCCGCACGGCGCGCGGGATAACCGGTCGCGACATACCCCTCATCTACGGGCCACCCCTCATCTATGGGAAGAGTGATGTTCGCAGATTTTCGCACGGAAGAGCCCGACGCTCTCGCCCGCCGTCTGGAAACGGCAACGCTTCCGGATTCGGTGTTCGACCTCCTGGCGCAAACCGCCGCCCGGCACCCGGACGCCCCGGCGTGGCGGTTCATCGACGACGGTGTCGAGCGGAGCTGGGGCGAGGTGCTGGCCAAGGTCGAAACCGCCGCCGCGGCCTTCGCCGCGCTTGGCATCGGCCCCGGCGTGCATGTCGCGGTCATGGCCTGGAACCGGGAGGAGTTTCCCATCGCGTGGCTGGCTCTGTCCCGCCTGCAGGCGGTGATGGTGCCGGTGAACGCCACCTACACCTCCCGCGAGGTCGAGTATGTGCTGAAGACCTCGCTCGCCGCCTTCCTCATCCTGGAGGCGGAGTTCCTGCCGCATCTCGACGCGCTTGAGACGGTGTCGCTCCCCCCGTCCAGCGTCATCGTCATCGGCGATGGGGCGCTGGGCGGGCATCGCCGCTGGCAGACGCTGATGGACGAGGCGCAGGGCCGCCGCGCACCGTCCACGCCCCGCTCCGCCGACGCGGTCCTCAATCTCCAGTACACGTCGGGCACCACTGGCTTCTCGAAAGCCTGCATGCTGACCAACGACTACTGGCTTTGCCTGGGCTGCAGCTCCACCGAGTTCTTCGCCACGGACCTGCGGCGCTTCTACGTGGGATCGAGCTTCTTCTACATGGTCGGGCAGAGGATCCTGCTGAACGCGATGGTGAGCGGCGGCTGCGCCTTCTTCCCGCGCAAGCCCGGCGCCAAGCGCTTCATGCTCGATGTCGCGCAGCTGGAGTGCGACTACTGCGCGCTCTTCGAAATGGTCTACAAGCAGCCGGCCCGGCCGTCGGATGCGCACAACGCGCTCAAGCTGGCCACCATCTTCGCGTTCGGTCCGGAAAGCCACGCCGACTTCCAGCGCCGCTTCGACGTGTACGGGCAGGAGTTCTACGGCATGACCGAGATCGGCGGCGGCACCTACATGCCGGCGCACCGGATCGCCGAGATGACCGGCTCGGCCAGTTGCGGGGTGGTCGCCCCCTTCCGGGAAGCGATGATCGCGGACGAGGACGGCAACCCCGTGCCGACGGGCGCAACCGGGGAGCTTTGCGTGCGTGGCCGCGGCCTGCTGAAGGGCTATTTCGGAAACGAGGAGGCGACGGCGCAGGCGTTCCGCAAGGGCTGGTTCCGCACCGGCGATCTGGCCCGCGTGGACTCCTCCGGGTACCACTACATCCTGGGCCGGACCAAGGACATGGTCCGCCGCAGCGGCGAGAACATTTCGGCCCGCGAGGTCGAGGTGGTGCTGCGCACGCTCGACGGAATCCAGGACGCCGCGATCGTTCCGGTTCCCGACGATTATCGCGGCGAGGAGATCAAAGCCTACATCCAGTTGGCGCCGGGGGTCGATCCCTCGACCTGCACGCCAGCGCGCATCGCCGATCACTGCGGGCGGCATCTCGCGGCCTTCAAGGTGCCCCGCTACTACGAGTATCGCGACTCCTTCCCCCTCACGGATTCGCAGCGTGTGCAGAAGAAGCATCTGCTGGCGGAAAAGCCCGACCTCCGCGTCGGCGCCTACGACTGGCAGGACAAGATCTGGCGCTGACGCCTGCACCCCGTCTTCCTGTGAAAAAAGCCAACCGGCCTCGAAGAGGACTTCTGACATGCCCGAGATTACCGCCCAGACCGAGGGCGCGATCCGCATCCTGACCATCTCCAACGAACCCAAGCGCAACGCGTTCGAAGGCACGATGGCCGCGGATTTCCTAGGCCACCTGAACGACGCGGACGGCGACGCCGCCGTGCGGGTGGTCGTGGTGACGGGCGCCGGCGACATCGCCTTCTCGAGCGGACACGATCTGAACGAAATCGCCTCCGGCGCCCACGCAGCGACGAACCTGGGAGAGGCCCCGTTCCTGCGCCCGCGGGACATGACGAAGCCGGTCATCGCGGCCGTCAACGGGCACTGCTACGCCGCCGCGCTCATCCTCGCTTTGTCCTGCGACCTGCGTGTCGCGAGCGTCAACGCGACGTTCGGGTCGCCGGGCGCCCGCCTGGGCATGCTCCCGGAGGGTGGACAGATCGGCCGGTTGCCACGCCTGATGTCGTCCGCCCGCGCCTTGGAACTGATGCTGACGGCCAATCCCCTGCCTGCGGACGAGGCCTACCGAACCGGCTTCGTCAACCGTCTGGCCGGACAGGGCGAGGCGTTGCAGGAAGCGCTCGTCCTGGCGCGTGCCATCGCCAAGAACGCGCCCTCGGTGGTGGCCGCGATCAAGGCCGGGGTGATCCTGGGCGAGCGCGAGGGGATCGACGCCGCCGGCGCCTATGAGGCGACGGTCGCCCGCCGGCTGGAAAAAGCGGCGGACGCCCGCGAAGGCGTCAGCGCCTTCCTGGAAAAGCGCGCCCCGGTGTTCCGTGGCGGCGCGTGACGGTGCCCATCCGACATCGTCTTCAACGAAGAGAAAGAACCACCATGGCCGAGAACTTCACAGCCTTTGTCATCGAGGACGTCGACGGCAAGCCGAAGGGTGGCTTCACGACGCTGACGCTGGCCGACCTGCCGGACAACGATGTGCTGGTCGAGGTCGCCTGCTCCACGCTCAATTACAAGGACGGACTCGCCGTTTCCGGCAAGGGCCGGATCGCCCGCAAGCTGCCGATGGTCGCCGGCATCGACCTCGCCGGCACCGTGGTCGAATCCCGCTCTCCCGCCTGGAAGCCGGGCGACAAGGTGGTCGTCAACGGCTGGGGCCTGTCGGAAACGCAATGGGGCGGCTACACCCGCTTTCAGCGCCTGAAGGCGGAGTGGTTGACCCGTCTGCCGGACGCCTTCTCGTTCGAAGAGGCCATGGGCATCGGCACCGCCGGCTACACCGCCGCGCTGTGCGTGGACGCGCTGGAACGGTGGGGCGCGGTCCAGCCGGGCGGCAAGGAGGTCCTGGTCACCGGGGCCGCTGGCGGTGTCGGCTCGGTCGCGGTGGCGCTGCTCGCCAAGCGCGGTTACCCGGTGGTCGCCTCCACCGGCCGGCCCGAAACCCATGATTACCTGCGCAGTCTCGGTGCCAGCGGCTTCATTGACCGCGCCGCCCTTCTGGAAAAGGGAGCCCCCCTGCAGAAGGAGCGCTGGGCCGGCGGTGTCGATTCGGTGGGCGGACAGACTCTGGTCAACGCGCTGTCGCAGACGGTCTGGGGCGGTGCCATCGCCGCTTGCGGCTTGGCCGGCTCGTCGGATCTGCCGGGCACGGTCTTGCCGCACATCCTGCGCAACGTCGCGCTGCTTGGCGTCGATTCCGTCATGGCTCCGCAGGACCGCCGTGACGCCGCCTGGACACGGCTGGCCCGCGACCTGGACCGGAACGCGCTGAAGACGATGTACGAGGTGCAGCCCTTCGACGCGCTGCCCGAACTGGCGACGAGGATTCTCGCCGGGAAGATCCGCGGCCGCGTCGTCGTCGACGTGACCCGTTGAGGACGGTTCCGGCCCGTCCGGCAGCCCCGCCCGCTGCGGAACCTTGCGGTTCCTTGGCGGGGCCGCCCTGAAACGACGTCGCCGGAGCCCCTTGCGCGACGGCGTCCCGTCACTCCGGTTTGCGCACCAACGTTGCGATCAACGGGAGGGCGATGTCCCACTCGGTGTCGCTGCGGGCCGAGCCTTTGTGGATGCGGATGCCGTTGCCCGGCTTGGTCTTGCCGATCATGAAGACATCCGACGACACCACGCCGATGCCCCGCTCATAGAGCATTTCGGCGATGGCCGTGGAATCAGCCCCAGCCCCAGCCCCTGCGCGGCGGCCTTCATGCTGGCCAGCACCACCGGGATGGCGTGCTGGGCGCCGGCGGTCGGGGCCCCGGACTCAGCTCGCAACTGCATCTCCAACATCCGGCTGGACGGGCTGGCCCCGGAGCAGGCCGTCGCACGGATCGCCGATCTGGTCCGGGGCGTGTGGCGGGCGCGGGTCAGCGGTGTCGCGCTCGCCGCCGCCGTCGGTCAGCGCCTTGAGCGGAGCAGGCCGGTGTCCACATCGCCCACGGAGCGTGCCGGGCATCGCGGCGCGGACACACCACCAAGCGCCTCCTTCCCAAGGCCGTAAGCCCGCGCGCGAGCGGCGTCCTGCACCGGCGTGAGCGCGGCATCGACGGCGCTGGGCCGAGCGGTCTCCTCCTTTTGACCGTGCGGAACAAGGCCGTCGATCTGCCGTGACGACGCCCGAGCCTCTTTGTCCCTGCGCAAACCGCAAGCCGTTCGGCATGGCCAAGCTCAGCCCAGGCGTCACCGTGCCGCCACTCCATGGGCGGCGGCCCGACGCTCGGGACGCTCGGTGCGCGTGTATTCTCATATTATGAGAAACCACTTTCATATTGCGAGAAGATTTGTTGACGCGACGTTTGGGTTGGCCAATCATCCGAACGTCAGCCACACACCGCAGAATTGATCGTTCCCGTGTCAAAAGCATCGTCATCAAACCCAGCTCCTTCGCCCGAACGCGAGGCCGGCAGCGCAGGCCCGAGTGGAGCGCAGGCGATCTTGCGGGCGATCACGCTTCTGCGCGCCGTTGCGCGAACCAACGACCGTGGCGCCCGCGCCAACGCACTGGCGGCGGAGACGGGGTTGTCGGTCGCCACCACCCATCGCATCCTCGGTGTGTTGGCGCAGGAAGGGCTGCTGACCCACGACCCCTATTCCAAGCTCTATCATCTCGGGATGGAGCTTTCCGTGCTCGGCGCGGCCGCCCAGGAATTCTCGATCCGTGACCGTCTGCGCCCGGCGCTGGAGCAGATCGCCTTGGAGGTCGAGGACACCATTTTCCTGCTGATCCGGTCGGGCAACGACGCGGTGTGCATCGACCGGGTGGAGGGCAGCTATCCGATCCGCACCCTGACGCTCGACATCGGTGCGCGTCGTCCGCTCGGCATCGGTGGCGGCGGTCTGGCCCTGCTCGCCTTCCTGCCCGACGCCCAGCTCGAAGCCGTGCTGGCGGCCAACGCCCAGCGCTACTCCAGCTACGCCGACTTCACGGCCGACGACATCCGGCGCTTCGTCTTCGAAGCCCGTGAACTCGGCTACGCGCTCAACAACGGCATCCTCCGCCCGAACGTCGCGGCGGTCGGGGTGCCCGTCCGCGGTGCCGACGGCCGGATCGTCGCCGCCGTCAGCGTCGCCGCCATTCCCGACCGTCTGCCGGAGGACCGGCAGGAGCGTGTTGCCGAAATCATCGCCCATCATGTCCAGCGCGTCTGGGGCCAGCGTGCCTGGAACACCGGCGACGGCCGTCCATGAAGCCGTCCATGACACCCGCAATGACCCCAGCCCTCTGACCACATCCGACGCGCACCGAAGAAGGCGCGCATCCCAGGAGGAAAAGAAATGAGCCACGCCCTGAGGGCGGCCGCCGCGGCCGCCACCGCCATCCTTTTGTCTTTTGCCGCCCCGGCGCCGGCGTCGGCTGGCAAGGCCGACGACACGCTGAACATCGCCTGGGCTGGCGAACTGCCGACGCTCGACCGCTACTTCAACGTCCTGCGCGAAGGCGAACTCGTCGCGCGCATGGTCTTCGACTCGCTGCTGACCGTCGATCCGCAGACCTTCGACTACAAGCCGCTGCTCGCGTCCTCGTACCGCTTCGTCGACAACCGGACCATCGAGTTCGAGCTGCGCCGTGACGTGCGGTTCCACGATGGCGAGCCGTTCGACGCCGACGACGTGGTCTACACGCTGAACCTGATGGCCGATCCGGCGACCCGGGTTCTCAGCCGGCAGAACGTGGATTGGATCGAGAAGGTCGAGAAGATCGACACGCACATGGTGCGCCTGACCATGAAGGCGCCGACACCGCTGGCCCTGGAATACCTGTCGGGACCGCTGCTGATCTATCCGCGCGACTATTACTCCAAGGTCGGCAGCCAGGGCATGGGGTTGCGGCCGGTCGGCACCGGCCCCTACAAGGTGACCGCGTTCGACCCCGGCAAGCGCATCGTCTTCGAAGCCAACCGCGCGTATTTCGACGGCAGCCCCAAGGGCCGGCCGACCATCGGCCGCATCGTCCAGCGCACCATCCCCGACCAGAACACCCAGATCGCCGAGCTGCTCAGCGGCGGCGTCGACTGGATCTGGAACGTGCCCAACGATCAGGCGGCCAAGCTCGCGTCCATGCCCAACGTCGTGGTGCAGAACGCGCAGACGATGCGCTTCGGCTATCTGGCGTTCGACGCCTCCAACCGCACCGGCCACTCCTCGCCGGTCAACGACGTCCGGGTCCGCCAGGCCATCGCCCATTCCATCGACCGCAAGACCATCGTCAAGCGGCTGGTCCGCGGCGCCTCCGAGGTCATCGACGCGGTCTGCTTCCCGACCCAGTTCGGTTGCGTCCAGGACGTGGCGACCTACGACTACGATCCGGCCAAGGCCAAGGCGCTTCTCGCCGAGGCCGGCTATCCCAACGGACTCGACATCGAGTTCCACGCCTACCGCGACCGTCCGGTGGCCGAGGCGATGATCGGCTACATGAAGGCCGTCGGGATCAACGCCAAGCTCACCTACCTGCAGTACGAGGCGCTGCGCGACAAGGTCTACAACGGCGAAACCGACTTCACCTTCATGTCCTGGGGCTCCTACTCGATCAACGACGCGGCGGCCAGCGTCAGCCAGTTCTTCAAGGGATCGAAGGACGATTACGCCCGCGACCCGCAGGTGATCGGCTGGCTGGAGGGCGCCGATTCGGCGATCGACCCGGCGACGCGCAAGGACCTCTACGGCAAGGCGTTGCGGCGCATCGCCGAACAGGCCTACTGGCAGCCGCTGTTCACCTACAACGTCAATTACGTCCACAGCAAGGACATCGCCTTCACCCCGACGGCGGACGAGATCCCGCGCTTCTACGCGGTGACCTGGAAATGAGCCGTCCGCCGGCCGCCGCCCCGCCCTCCCGTCACCACTCCTCCCTTCCGTGGAGTCCGCCATGCTGGCCTACAGCTTGAAGCGTCTGCTTCTGGCCGTGCTGGTCGCCGTCACGGTCTCCGTCGGCTCCTTCGCCCTGCTGCGGGCGGCTGGAGACCCGGCGGTGGCCATGGCCGGCCACTCCGCCACGGCGTCCGACATCGAGTTCATCCGCGAAACCTACGGCTTCAACCGCCCCCTGCCCGTCCAGTACGCCGACTGGCTGGTCAAGGCGCTGCAGGGCGACTTCGGGGAAAGCCTGTACTTCCGCATGCCGGTCAGCCGCATGCTGGCCGACAAGCTGCCGACCACCATGACGCTCGGCGGGCTGGCGCTGGCCTTCGCGCTGTGCGTCGGGCTGCCGCTCGGCATCATCGCGGCGATCCGGCCGAACAGCTGGATCGACCGCACGGCGCTGCTGGTCTCCGTCACAGGGCAGGCCATGCCGACCTTCTGGTTCGCCCTGGTGCTGGTCGTGCTGTTCAGCATCACCTTTCCGCTGCTGCCGCCGTCCGGTTCGGGAACCTGGAAGCACTTCGTCATGCCGACCGTGGTGCTCGGCTATTACGCCACACCGGCGATCATGCGGCTGACGCGGGCGGGGATGCTCGACGTGCTGGCCTCCGACTACATCCGCACCGCGCGGGCCAAGGGCCTGCATCCGGCCGTGGTGCTGCTCAAGCACGCTTTGCGCAACGCCGTGATCCCGGTGGTCAGCCTGTCGGCGGTGCAGTTCGGCTTCATGCTGGGCGGATCGGTGGTGGTGGAGACGGTGTTCGCCCTGCACGGCACCGGCCAGCTCGCCTGGGAATCGATCAGCCGCTCCGACCTGCCCACCGTCCAGGCCATCGTGCTGGTGCTCTCCAGCTTCTACGTCGTCCTCAGCCTGATCGCCGACCTTCTCAACGCGTGGCTCGACCCGCGCATCCGGGTGGCTTGAATGACCATGTCCGAAACCCTCAGGGCACCGGCCGCGCCCGCCGCCGCCGCGCCGCCGCCGACCCCCGGCCAGATCCTGCGCCGCCGCATCCTCGGCCACTGGAGCCTCATGGGTGGGCTCGCCGTGCTCGGCCTGATCCTCCTGCTTGCCGTGCTGGCCCCCTTCGTCGCGCCCGACGACCCCTACCGGCAGGATCTCATGGAGCGGCTGGTGCCGCCGGTGTGGAACGCCGAGGGAAGCTGGACCCACCCGCTCGGCACCGACCATCTCGGCCGCGACTATCTCAGCCGTCTGCTGTACGGCGCCCGCGTGTCGCTGCTCATCGGCTTCGCCGCGGCGCTCGGCTCCGGGGTGATCGGCACGACGCTCGGCGTCTGTGCCGGCTATTTCCGCGGGCGCGTCGACATGGTGGTGACCTTCCTGGTGACCGTGCGGCTGTCCACGCCGGTGGTGCTGGTGGCGCTGGCGGTGGTGGCGCTGTTCGGCGGTTCGCTGGAGGTGGTCATCCTGGTGCTGAGCGCGCTGCTGTGGGATCGCTTCGCCATCGTCATGCGCACTTCCACCATCCAGGCGACCAGCCAGGATTACGTCCTGGCGGCGCAGGCGGTGGGCTGCTCGGTGCCGCGCATCATCTTCGGCGAGATCCTGCCGAACGTGCTCAACAACCTCATCATCGTCGCCACGCTGGAGATCGCGCACGCCATCCTGCTGGAGGCGGCGCTGTCGTTCCTCGGGCTGGGCGTGCAGCCGCCGCTGCCGTCCTGGGGCCTGATGGTCGCCGAGGGGCGTTCCAACCTGTTCTTCGAACCCTGGCTCATCGCCATTCCGGGCGTCGCCCTGTTCCTGCTGGTGCTGGCCATCAATCTGGTCGGCGACGGCGTCCGCGACGTCACCGCCCCCGACGGCCGCACGTGAGGTCCCCGTCATGACCCCCATTCTCGAAGTCGAAGGGCTGTGCGTTGACATCCCGACGCCGGCCGGAACCCTGCACGCCGTGCGCGACGTCTCCTTCCGGGTCGGCAAGGGCGAAATCCTCTGCATCGTCGGCGAGTCCGGATGCGGAAAGTCGCTGACCTCGCTGGCGCTCATGGATCTGCTGCCGGGGCGCGCCCGGCGCGAAGCCCGACGCTTGTCCTTCGCCGGCACCGATCTGGGCACCCTGTCGCCGAGAGCGATGCGGAACCTGCGCGGCAACCGGATGGCGATGATCTTCCAGGAGCCGATGACCTCGCTCAACCCGGCCTTCACCATCGGCAACCAGATGGCCGAGGCGCTGCGCTGCCACACCCGCGCCAGCGCCGCCGAAGCGCGCGAGCGGGCGGCCGAGCTGCTGGCCCTGGTCGGCGTGCCCGCCGGACGGGACCGGTTGAACCAGTACCCGCACCAGCTCTCCGGCGGCCTGCGCCAGCGGGTGATGATCGCCATGGCGCTGATGGGCTCGCCCGACCTTCTCATCGCCGACGAACCGACGACGGCGCTGGACGTCACCATCCAGGCGCAGATCCTTCACCTGCTGGAGGACCTGCGCGACCGCACCGGGCTGTCGATCGTCCTCATCACCCACGACCTCGGCGTCGTCGCCCAGCTCGCCGACCGGGTCGTCGTCATGTACGCCGGCTCGGTGGTCGAGGAGGGACCGGTGGACGAGGTCTTCGGCCGGCCGGCCCATCCCTACACGCGGGGTCTGCTGGAGTGCGTTCCGGTTCCGGGGCGCACGCCGCCAGGATCGCTCCTGGGCTCGATCCCCGGCGTCGTGCCGAGCCTGATCGGTGCCATTCCGGGCTGCCCCTTCTCCGCCCGCTGCAGCTTCGCCGCGGACGCCTGCCTGACCCGTCAACCACCCCTGCGGTCTGCCGGCGCCAGCCACAGCCACAGCTTCCGCTGCGTCCTGGAGGGCTCGGCATGATCCCCGTCACCATTCCCGGCCCGGAGCGGGCCGCGTCCACCGACGCCGTCCTCGAACTGCGCGGGGTCAGCCACACCTATCAGGTCCGCCGCTCGCCGTTCCGCAAGAGCGTGCCGCTGCGCGCGGTGGACGACGTGTCGCTGTGCGTCCACCGCGGCGAGGTGCTGGGCCTCGTGGGAGAATCCGGCTGCGGCAAGAGCACGCTGTCGAAGATCCTGCTGGGCCTGCTCCCGCCCAGCTCCGGCGAGGTGCTGATCGACGGCGCCGCGGTGTCCGGGGCCGGGCAGGCGGCGTTCGCCCGCCGGGTCCAGCCGGTGTTTCAGGACCCCTACTCCTCGCTGAACCCGCGCAAGACCGTCGCCCAGATCATCGGCCTGCTGCTGGCCGTGCACGGCGTCGGCGACCGCGCGGGCCGGCGCCAGGCGGTCACCGCCATGCTCGATTGCGTCGGCCTGCCGCGGCGCGTCCTGGACACCTATCCCAAGCAGCTGTCCGGCGGCCAGCGGCAGCGCGTCGCCATCGCCCGCGCCCTGATCATGCGCCCTGAGGTGGTGGTCTGCGACGAGCCGACGTCGGCCCTCGACGTCTCGGTGCAGGCGCAGATCCTCAACCTGCTGACCGAACTGCGCCGCGAGTTGAATCTTGGCATGCTGATGATCAGCCACAACCTCGCGGTCATCGAGCACATGGCGACCTGGATCGCCGTCATGTATCTCGGCCGCATCGTCGAGTCCGGGCCGACCCGCGCGATCTTCGAGCGGCCGCGGCATCCCTACACGCGGGCCCTTCTCCAGTCGGTGCTGACGACGGTTCCGGGACACGGCATCCCCGACCCGCTTCCCGGCACCGCGATCCCCAACCCGGTCGACCGGCCGGCCGGCTGCGCCTTCCACCCGAGATGCCCGTTGGCGACCGACCTGTGCCGGACCGTTCCGCCCTCGCGCGTCGCCGATGCCCGTCAAGGCGGGTTCGTCGAATGCCATCTGTTCCCGGCCGGCGAAGCGGAGGCGGCATGACCATGCATCGGGGCAACCATGACGGCCCGCACACCGTCGTCACCGAAGAGCGCTACATTCCGGCCAAGGACGCCGGCATCCAGCTCTACCTGCGCAACAAGCGCCCGGCCGGTGTCACCGCGTTCGGGGCGGAGCGCACGGTGCTGCTGGTGCACGGCTCCAGCTATCCCGCCCACACCGCGTTCGACCTGCCGCTCGACGGCATGTCGTGGATGGATTACATGGCCGGGCGCGGCTTCGACGTCCACTGCCTGGACCTCCGCGGCTTCGGCCGCTCCACGCGCCCCCCGGAAATGGACCGCGCGGCCGCGGCGGCGGAGCCGGTCGTCGACACCAGCACGGCCCTGCGCGACGTCGCCGCCGCCGTCGAGCACATCCTGGAAAGCCGCTCCATCGACCGGCTCTGCCTGATCGGCTGGTCGTGGGGCGCCACCCTGGTCGGAGCCTACACGGCCGAACACGGCGAGCGCGTGGCGCGGCTCGTGCTCTACGCCCCGCAATGGCTGCGCGACACCCCGCATCCGGCGGGCGGCTGCACGCCCCTGGGCGCCTACCGCACCATCACGGTGGGGGACGCCCGGCAACGCTGGCTGTCCGGCGTGCCGGAGGACCGGCGGGACGCGCTGGTGCCGCCGGCGTGGTTCGACGCCTGGGCCAGCGCGACCTTCGCCTCCGACGCCGTGGGCGCGACCCAGGAGCCGCCGGTCATCCGGGCCCCGAACGGAAACATCGCGGACTCCATGACCTATTGGTGCTCCGGGCGTCCGCTCTACGACCCCGGACGCATCCGCTCCCCCACCCTGGTGGTGGTCGGCGCCTGGGACGCCGACACCCCGGTCGCGATGGCCGAACAGGTGTTCCGGGAGTTGGGGGCGGCCTCCCAGCGCCGCATGGTGGTCATCGGCGACGCCACCCACACCGTCCTTCTGGAGCGGAACCGCATGCAACTGTTTCGTGAGACGCAACTGTTCCTTGAAGAGCAGGGCTGAGGGTGCCGTCAGGCCGGCTCCGCGTCGGGATTTGAGGAGCGGCCGTTTCCGGTCGCCCGTCCCGTCCGAGTGGGCACCGTTGCCGGCCTCAGCGGCCGGCAACAAACAAGCCTGAGGGGATGTCGCGGAACTGCTGCTGGATGGCCTCGACGGCGCTCATGTCCGCGAGCAGAGCCGCGACGCAGTCCGGATCGAACTTCCGGCCCGCCTGCTCGCGGAGGAAGGCCGCCGCGGCCTCGTTCGTCCACGCCCCCTTGTAGGGACGTTCCGATGTGAGCGCGTCGAACACGTCGGCGACCGCGACGATGCGGGCTTCCAGCGGAATGGCCACGCCGGAAAGGCCGTTGGGATAGCCCGAGCCGTCAAAGGCCTCATGGTGACAGCCCACCACATTGCGCAGAATGGCGGCGTGCGGCAGGGCGCCAAGGCCGTGGTCGTGAATCATCGCGTTGATGATGTCCAAGCCCTTGGTCACGTGCGTTTTCATGACCTCGAACTCGTCCGGCGACAGCTTGCCGGGCTTGAGCAGGATGCTGTCCGGCACCGCCACCTTGCCGACATCGTGCAGGGGGGCGTACTGGAGCACATACTCGATGAACTCGTCGGACAGGCCGTGCGTCGGTGCGATTGTCGCCGCGACAAGCTGGGCGTAGCGGCTCATGCGGTTGAGATGAGCACCGGTCTCCTCATCACGGTAGTGGCTGACCTCAAGCGCCGTGTGCACGGCCGCCAGCATGGCGCGCGTGCTGGTCATCTCCGACGCGACGAGCACGCCGATGACCCGCCGGTACGGCAGCAGAGCCGACACGATGGGTTCGGTGAAGAATCCCTCCTTCCTGGAGTTCAGGAAAAGGAAGCCGTACAGATCGCCCTGCCAGTGGATGCGGCTCACACAGCGTGAGCGGAAACCATGCTTGAGCAGCCGGCCGCCCGGCCCGGCGGAACCGGGGGCCGACATGATCGCGTTGTCGATCAACGGGCGTCCCGTCCCGGCGACCGCCTGCAGAAGAGGATAATCGCACAGCCTGCCGGAGAGGGGTTCGAGGGGCCGCGGGCCGACGTTGCTGTGGATGAACGTCCGGACCCGCTCACCCCTGGGATCGTAGGTCGCCACGGCGATCCGGTGCAGATGCTCCAGTCCGGGCCATTCGCGGATCTCCTCATGCAACGACTGGAGCCGCTCCTCAAGGCCTCCACTCTGCTCCATCCAAGGATCTTCACCGAACCCGCAGACGAGACTGCCCACTCTCACTTGCCGCACTTGGTTCAAAGAACATCTCCTGGATGACATGAGCTATGAATCAACTATTCGCCGGGTCAGCAATGGGCGTGCCGCGCTATCTGTTCACCGCATGCGCGTGAAGGGTTGCCGGAAGACAGGGAACTCCATAGGACGACCGTCACCTCAAAGGGCATTAGTTGGCGTTGATTTGCGTCAAATCCCTCAACAAATATGTGCAGTGGATTATGGAACCGGACCAGAGGTTGAGGGCCGGGTTCCGTCATCCCCAGAACCCGCTTGGCGGCACGATCGGAACCCGATGCGGATCGAGCCAACCCGGCGTTGAGGCCGGGTCGGTTGCCGAAACGCTCCAGGACGGCGGCGCGGCGTTGATTGGAGGCGGCGGGCTTGCGGAGGACTGCCACGCCGAGGCCCGGAAACCGGGCGGCCTCAGGCGCCGCGTGGCGGGACAGGCCCGGTCTCGCCCGGAAGGCGGGGATTGCGGATGGTCAATTGGTGGGTCAGCAGCAGCGGGTCCGGCCGCTCCTCCCCGCCCCAGAGCCGGTGCAGCATGTCCACGATGGCCGGACCGAAATGGTCGGACGGCACGCGGACCGAGTTCAGCCAGTCGGCGATCCAGGGGTTGATCGGGTTGTCGTCGAACCCGAAGAAGGCCACGTCGCCCGGCACCTCCAGCCCGGCTTCCCGCGCGCGGCGGTAGGCGCCATAGGCCAGCAGGTCGCTCAGGCAGACGATCACCGGCGGACGGTCCGGCCGCTCCAGCATCGTTCCCATGGCGTGATAGCCGGCCACGATGTGATCCAGCCCCGGCCCGGTGGCGCAGGGAATGGCCGCCGTGTCCACCCCCGCCGCGGCCAGCCGGTCGAACAGGCCGAGCAGGCGCCAATGGCCGGCGGTGCGGTCCAGCGAGGCGTGGAGGACGCCGATGCGGCGCACCCCGCGTTCCAGCAGCCGGTCGGCGATCTCCGCCCCGGCCCCGGCGTTGTCGAGCCCGACATAGGGCGAGGACGGGTCGCCGGGGTCCGGGCGGTTCACGAAGACCAGCGTGTCGCCGGCGGCCCGCGCCTCGTCCAGCGCCGGGCTGTCCACCGCCCCCACCAGGATCATCGCGCGGACGAGCTGGGCGCGCATTTCGCGGATGTACTCGTCCTGCACGTCGGCGCGCTCGTGCGTGTCGCACAGCGACATCACCAGCCCCTCCCCGCGCAGCGACCATTCGATGGACGAGGCGATGGCGGCCATGGAGGGGTTGGCGAGATTCGCGGCCAGCACGCCGACGATGCGGCTTTCCCGGCGGCGCAGCGCCCGTCCGACGCTGCCGGGCCGGTACCCCAACTCGCGGATTGCCGCCCGCACCCGCTCCGCCGTCTCCTCCGTCGCCTTGTTGGCGACGCCGTTGATGACGCGCGAGGCGGTGGCGACCGACACCCCGGCGCGGGCCGCCACCTGGGCGAGCGACGGGGCGAGCGACGCACGCTCCGTGCGCGAGGCGCGCTTGCGGTCGGCTGGCGGGGGCATGGCACCTCGGTCTGCGCAAGAGGGTTGGCGGTGGGCGGCGGCGTGAAAACCGGTTGCGTAGAGATGCACGCCCGCCTATTGTTTCGGCAAGGGTAATCGATTTCCCTCAGCCGTAATATCGGTAACGATGCCGGCGGACGGACGAATTGCCCAACCTCGCCCCTCAACAATGCGGGCGCGGAAAAAAAGACGAGGGAGAGGACGCTCATGACAGCCGAAGGCGCCGACCGCGCCACGGTCGTTGACCCTTACGACCATCTGCATGACGAGGCTTACGCCGACGCCTTCGCCCGTGGGCGGGTGGGCGCCGCGGCCCTGGTGACCGTCGCCGGGCGCGCCGTCGAGACGCTGGATGGAGACTGGCGCTTCGCCATCGACCCCCACGACGAAGGGCTGCGCCAAGCATGGTACGCCGACGAGCCGGTGCCGGCCTCGGACTGGACCGTTCCGCGCGATTACGACGACGGCGCGTGGCAGACCGCCCCGGTTCCCGCCTGCTGGAACATGCTTCGCCCGGAGTGGCGGCATTACGAGGGTGGCGCCTGGTACACGCGGACGCTGGACCACACGCCCGGTCAGGCGGACGAACGCGTCGTCCTGCACATCGGCGCCGCCGCCTATGAGGCTCGCGTCTTCCTCAACGGTCAATTCCTCGGCGCGCACCGCGGCGCCTCGACGCCCTTCTGCGTCGAGCTGACCGCGCATCTGCGCCCCGGCGCGAACCGCCTCCAGATCCAGGTCGACAACACGCGCCGGGCCGACCGGGTGCCGATGCGTCACACCGACTGGTTCAACTACGGCGGCCTCTACCGCTCCGTGGCACTGCTGCGGCTGCCCGCGCTGTTCATCCGGGACTTCGGCGTGGCGCTGGTGCCGGGCAGCGGCTTTGGCCGCGTCGCCGTGGACGTCACCCTGTCCGACCCGGTGGACGGCACGGCGACCGTCGCCATCGACGGGCTGCTGCCGCCCTCCCCCATTCCCGTCACCGACGGGCGCGGACGGGTGGAGTTCGACCTCGCCCCGGCGCTCTGGTCGCCTGAGTCACCGCGCCTCTACGGCGTCACCCTGCGCTTCGGCGCCGATTGCGTGGCGGACCGCGTCGGCTTCCGCGAAATCGCCGTGGCGGGCGAGCGCATCCTCCTCAACGGGCGCGACATCACGCTGCGCGGCGTCTCGGTGCATGAGGACGACCTTACGCTCGGCAAGACCAGCGACGAGGCGGACATCCGCCGCCGCTACGCCGACGCCAAGGCGCTGGGCTGCAATTTCCTGCGCCTCGCCCATTACCCGCACGACCCGCGGGCGGCGGCCATCGCCGACGAGGTCGGGCTGATGCTGTGGTCGGAGATTCCGGTCTACTGGGCCATCGACTTCGCCAACCCCGACACCTACGAGGACGCCGCCAACCAGCTCGCCGAGCTGATCGCCCGCAACCGCAACCGGGCCAGCACGATCCTGTGGGGCGTCGGCAACGAGAACGCCGACACCGACGCCCGCCTGTCCTTCATGGCGCGGCTGGCCGCGCTGGCCCGCAAGCTGGACCCGACGCGGCTGGTGACCGCCGCCTGCCTGATCGACCGCGAGCGTTTCGCCATCGCCGACCGGCTGGCCGACCATCTCGACGTGATCGGACTCAACGAGTATTTCGGCTGGTACGAGCCCTCCTTCGACGGGCTGCGCCGGCTGCTCGCCAACTCCGCCCCCGGAAAGCCGGTGATCATCTCCGAGTTCGGCGCCGACGCGGTGGTGGGCTTGCGCGGCGGCCCGCGCGACCTCTTCACCGAGGACTGCCAGGAGGCGGTCTACCGCGAGCAGCTCGCCATCCTCGCCACCGCCCCCTACGTGCGCGGGATGACGCCCTGGGTTCTCTACGACTTTCGCACCGAGCGGCGGCAGACCGCCTTCCAGCGCGGCTGGAACCGCAAGGGGCTGATCGCCGAGGACAAGACCACCCGCAAGCGCGCCTTCGCCGTCCTTGCGGAGCATTACCGGGTGGTGGCCGACGCCGAGGCCCCCGCATCGCCGCACACCGATTCAGCCAAATCACGATAACCGGAGGATTCGTCATGTTCGCGTTGAACCGTCGTCACGCCGCCCTTCTCGCCGCCGCCGTTCTGGGCCTGACCCTCGCCGGGCCGGCCGCCGCCAAGACCACGCTGCGCCTCGGCCACGGGCTGGCCAAGGGCCACCCGGTGGACGTCTCGCTGGACGAGTTCGCCAAGCTGGTGCGCGAGCGCAGCAAGGGCGAGCTGGACATCAAGGTGTTTCCCGCCGGCCAGCTCGGCCAGCAGCGCGAACTGATCGAGCAGATGCAGAACGGCGCGCTCGACCTCGTGCACGCCAACGCCTCGCCGCTCGCCGCCTTCGAGCCGGGCTTCGGCGTCTACGACATGCCCTTCCTGTTCCGCGACAACGACCATTTCTTCAAGGTGGTCGAGGGCACGGTAGGCGATGAGATCCTCGCCTCCAGCCGCGCCAAGGCCTTCGTCGGCCTCGCCTACTACGACAACGGCACGCGCAGCTTCTACGCCAACAAGCCGCTGGCCAAGCCGGAGGATCTGAAGGGCCTGAAGGTCCGCGTCCAGCCCGGCCCGATCGCCACCCGCATGATCAACCTGCTGGGCGCCACCGCCACCCCGCTGGCCTGGGGCGAGGTCTACACGGCCCTGCAGTCCGGCGTCGTCGACGGGGCGGAGAACAACGTGACCGCCCTGACGCTGGCCCGCCACGGCGAGGTGATGAAGGTCTACACCCGCGACGAGCACACCCGCGTGCCCGACGTGGTGCTGGTCGCCACCTCGACGCTGGACCGCCTGAAGCCGGAGCAGCAGGAGCTTCTGCGCCAAGCGGCCCGCGACAGCGCCAAGGCCCACAACGCCCGCTGGGCGGCCGAGCTGGAGAAGGCCGAGGGCGAGGCGGCGAAGATGGGCGTCACGTTCGTGGACGCCGACAAGGCGGCCTACCGTCAGGTGGTGCAGCCCATGTACGACGACCTGAAGGCAACCCCGGCCCTCGCCACCCTCGCCGACCGCATCCAGGCGGTCAAGTAAGCCCCCGCCCGCTCGCCGCGTCGAAACAGAGGAGCGCTCCCCATGCTGGCATCCATCCACCGCACGCTCGACCGCTTCGTGCTCGCCATCACGATCCCGCTGACGGTCGCCATGCTGGGCTGCGTGGTGTGGCAGGTCGTCGCCCGCTACGCGCTCAACGTCTCGACGTCGGCGACGGACGAGATCGCCCGCTTCGCCTTCATTTGGGTCAGCCTGCTCGGCTCGGCCTATGTGCTGGGCAAGCGCGGGCACATCGCCATCACCGGGCTGGTGGACCTTCTGCCGGCCCGGCCGCGCGGCGGCGTCGAGATCGCCATCGCGGCGCTGGTCGCGCTGTTCACCGTGACGATCCTGTGCGGCGGCGGCTGGCTGCTGGTGGACAAGGCGCGCACGCTCGGCCAGGTCACGCCGGCGCTCCAGCTGCCGATGTGGATGGTCTACGCCGTGATCCCGCTGTCCGGCGTGCTGACCCTGATCTACATGGTCATCGCCCTGCTGGAGAGCCTGCGCGAAGGGCCGGGCGTGACCAGCCACGCCGTCTCGCTCGACTGATACGGCTGGAAAATGATCACTTCCATCATTTTCCAGCCGTGAAACCCGGCAGATCAATGCCTTGGCATTGATCGAGAGGGTCATGCCGGCGGCGCCTTCAGGTGCCGTCGGTATGACGCCCACCCCTTCCGTCGCGGAAACGCAGCCATGGACTTCTCCCCCGCCCTCGTCCTCAGCGCCGCCTTCGTCGCCTTTCTGGCCTTCGGCGTGCCCATTTCCTACGCCACCGGGCTCGCCTCGATCACGGCGCTGCTGACCATCATGCCGCCGCTGCCGGCGATCTCGGTGACGGCGCAGCGCATCGCCACCGGCCTGGACAGCTTCGCGCTGCTGGCGATCCCCTTCTTCTTCATGGCCGGCTCGATCATGAACCGGGGCGGCATCGCCCGCCGCCTGATCGACTGCGCCAAGGTCTTCGTCGGCTGGATGCCCGGACCGCTGGCGCAGATCACCATCCTCGCCAACATGATGTTCGGCTGCGTGTCGGGGTCGGCGGTGGCCGCCGCCTCGGCCATCGGCGGCACCATGCAGCCGTCGATGGACAAGGCCGGCTACGACCGCAGCTACACCGCGGCGGTCAACATCTCCTCCTGCATCACCGGGCTGCTGATCCCGCCGTCGGGCGCCTTCATCGTCTATTCGCTGGTGTCGGGCGGCACCTCCATCGCGGCGCTGTTCGTGGCCGGCTACCTGCCCGGCTTCCTGCTCGGGTTGGCGGTGATGATCCCGGCCTGGATGATGGCGAAGAAGCGCGGCTACGCCCGCCTGCCCTCCCCGACCCTGTCCCAGTCCTCGCGCGCCATGCTGTCCGCCCTGCCCAGCCTGGGGCTGATCGTGGTCGTGATCGGCGGCATCGTCGGCGGCATCTTCACCGCGACCGAGGGATCGGCCATCGCCGTCGTCTACGCGCTCGCCCTGGCGCTCGCCTACCGGGAGCTGTCGCTGGACGACATCATGCAGATCCTGATCGACACCATCGTGGCGACGGCGGTGGTGGCGCTGATGGTCGGCACCTCCATGGCGATGGCCTACGTGATGTCGCTGGCCGAGATTCCGCAAATCATCGGCGACTGGGTGCAGTCGGTGTCCGGCAACTGGATCATCGCCCTGCTGCTGGTCAACATCGTGCTGCTGCTGATGGGCACCTTCCTGGACATCACGCCGGGCATCCTGATCTTCACGCCGATCTTCCTGCCGGTGCTGGTGGAGCTGGGGGTGGACCCGGTGCATTTCGGGGTGATCCTGGTGTTCAACCTGTCGCTCGGCATCGTCTCGCCGCCGACCGGCAGCGCCCTGTTCATCGGCTGCGCCGTGGCGCGCGTGTCGATCGAGCAGGTGATCCGGCCGCTGATCCCCCTCTTCGCCTGGAGCACCGCGGCGCTGCTGGTGGTCACCTACGTGCCTGGCCTGTCGCTCTGGCTGCCCAGCCTGTTCGGCCTCATCAAGTAAGCGGGACTCAAAGCCGGGTCCCGCCCCCGCGGCCCAGCTCCCCACAAACCTCAGGTCTCATGACGTCAGGAGTTCACGCGCCATGCGCACGCTGACCGGCGCCTCCCTCGTTGCGCCCGCCCTGTCCCGCGACGGGGCGCAAGCCGACCCCCAAGGGATCGCCTTCGACCTCGACCGCGGCTACCGCCTGACCCTGTTCCCGCTGGGGCCCGCGCTGGCGCGCGTCCTCATCGAGCGGCCGGGCGGGCTGCGCACGCCGCGCACCTGGTCGCTGGCGCCCGAGCTGTCGGGCGAGACCGACCCCGCGCTGGCCGACCCCATCGACGGGCGCGACCGCCGCGACCTGACCGGCTTCCCCGGCACGCCGGCGGCGGTCGAGGAGAGCGCCGACTGCGTCACCGTCACCACCCCCGGCTGGCGCGTCGTGGTCCAGCGCTCGCCCCTGGCGCTGCGCTGGTACGAGCCGGCGGCGGAGGGCGACGGCTGGCGCCTCGTCCTCGCCGACCGGCCGACCCAGCCCTACCTGTTCGACGACCGCTCCCCCCGCTTCGCCCACCATCTGGTCAGCCACGCCGGGGAGCGCTACCACGGCTTCGGCGACAAGAGCGGCGGCACCGACAAGCGCGGCCGGCGCCTCGCCATGGGGACGACCGACGCGCTCGGCTACGACGCGGAGACGAGCGACCCGCTCTACAAGCACATCCCCTTCTGCCTCAGCGTGCGGCCGGAGCGCGGCGGGGCGGCGGTCGGCGTCTTCTACGACAACCTGTCGCGCGGTCTCTTCGACCTCGGCCAGACCATTGACGCCTACCACGGCGACTTCATCCGGTTCGAGGTGTCGGACGGCGACCTCGACTGCTACGTCCTGTTCGGCCCGAGCGTTCCGCAGGTCGTGGCGAATTTCACCGCCCTGACCGGACGCACCTCCTTCCGGCCGCGCTGGGCGATCAGCTATTCCGGCTCGACCATGCAGTACACCGACGCGCCGGACGCCGGGGTGCGGCTGCTCGGATTCCTCGACGCGCTGAAGGAGCACGATCTGCCCTGCGGCTCGTTCCAGATGTCGTCCGGCTACACGATGATCGGCGACAAGCGCTACGTCTTCCACTGGAACCGCGACAAGTTCCCCGAGCCGGAGGCGGTGACCGCCAAGTTCGCCGAGGCCGGCGTCCATCTCGTCGCCAACATCAAGCCGGCGCTGCTCGACGACCATCCGAAATTCGCCGAGGTCCAGGGCTTCGGCGGCTTCGTGCGCGACAGCGACGCCCCGGACCGCCCGCAGATCACCCAGTTCTGGGGCGGCGACGGCGCCTATCTCGACTTCACCAACCCCGCGACCACGCGCTGGTGGATGGGCAACGTCACGCGGGAGCTGCTGGAGCGCGGCATCGGCTCGACCTGGAACGACAACAACGAGTTTGAGATCTGGGACGACGCGGCGGTCTGCGACGTCAACGGCCATGGCGGCACGATGGCGACGCTGCGCCCGGTGCAGACGCATCTGATGATCCGCGCCTCGCACCTTGCCCAGGTGGCGCACGCGCCGGACAAGCGCCCCTACCTGATCTCGCGCTCCGGCGGGCCGGGCCTCCAGCGCTACGTGCAGACCTGGTCGGGCGACAACCGGACGAGCTGGAAGACGCTGCGCTGGAACCTGCGCATGGGCCACGGCTTCAGCCTGTCGGGCCTGTTCGACTACGGCCACGATGTCGGCGGCTTCGCCGGTCCCCGTCCGGAGCCGGAGCTGCTGATGCGCTGGATCGAGCAGGCGGTGTGGTGGCCGCGCTTCACCATCCATTCCTGGAACGACGACGGCAGCGTCACCGAGCCCTGGACCTATCCGGAGCTGCTGCCGCAGGTGAAGGCCGCGCTGGACTGGCGGGAGCGGCTGGTGCCGCTGCTCTACACGCTGCTGTGGCGGGCGCACCGCGACCATGACCCGGTGATGCGGCCGCTGTTCTTCGACTTCCCCGACCAGCCCGAGGCTTATGGTGAGGAGGACAGCACCATGGTCGGTGACCGGCTGCTGGTCGCCCCGGTCCTCGACCCCGGCCGGACGGAACTGGAGGTCTGGCTGCCGGCGGTGCCCGGCGGCTGGTACGACCTGCGCGACGGCAAGCGTTACGACGGCGGCGGGCGCGTCACCGTGGCGGCGCCGCTGGGCGTGGCCCCGGCCTTCGTGCGGGCCGGCACGCTGCTGCCGCTCGGCCCCGCCCCCTCCTGGGCGGAAGGCCCGCTGACCATCCGCTGCTTCCCCGGCCCGGAGGGCTACGCCCCGCTGACCCTGTTCGACGACGACGGGGAGAGCGTGTGCCGCGACGAGTCCGTCTGTCTGCTGACCATCAGCGGCACGGACGCGGCCTTGCTGTCGGTGAGCCGCAGCGGCGGCCGGGCGCCGCGCTGGACCTCCCTGTCCATCGAGACGGCGGACGGCACGCCGGTCGGCACCCTGCCCCTCTGACCGGATCAAACGGCACGCCCACGTCCAAGGGCGTGCCGCCCCACCCCACACAGGATCGCATGGCCGCCCCGGCGAAACCGAAGTGGTGGAATCCGGCGTGTTGGTATAAAGACCGGCTTACCAGGCCGGGCCCCTCTGACAGTTCCCTGAACTGTGATGTCGGACTGGAGACATACAGAGTGGCCCCCGCCCGCCCCTGCCGGCAGCGTTTCTGCCGTGTGCCTGGTCCCGCCCGTGGGTGCTGCTCTCTTGCCCTATGCTAGAGGAAGGCACCGCATGACCGATCTGTTCACAGCCGAAGCGCTCGCCGCGCTGCTTCAAGTCATCGCCATCGACCTCGTTCTGGCCGGCGACAACGCCATCGTGGTCGGCATGGCCGCCGCGGCGGTGCCGCTGGCCCAGCGCCGCAAGGTCATCTTCTGGGGGATCGCCGCCGCCATGGGGCTGCGCGTGTTCTTCGCCCTCATCACCACCCAGCTCCTCGCCATCATCGGCCTGACCCTGGCGGGCGGCGTCCTGCTGCTCTGGGTGTGCTGGAAGATGTTCCGCGAGCTGCGCAGCCACGGCGCGGACGAGATCGCCCCCGACGAGGCGATGGACGCGCCCGACCCCTCGGGCACCGTCACCGCCGGTGTGGCGGGCAACGCCGCCGTCGCGGCGGCCGGAGCGACCACCTTTGGTGCTGCCATCTGGCAGATCGTGGTGGCGGATGTGTCGATGTCGCTCGACAACGTGCTGGCGGTGGCCGGTGCTGCCAAGGAACACCCGACCATCCTGGTGATCGGTTTGGTGCTGTCGGTCGTCCTGATGGGCGCCGCCGCCAACATGATCGCGCATGTGCTGCACAAGCATCGCTGGATCGGCTGGGTCGGCCTCGCCATCATCTCCTACGTCGCGCTCGACATGATCTGGCGCGGCAGCAACGAAGTCCTCCGCCACATGGCGTGAGGACATGGCGTGAGGCCGGCCGCCGATCACGGTCGGGCTCGTTGACCGGGGGCGCCCGCCGCACCATGACGGTGCCGGGCGCCCCCGTTCTTTTTTACCCGCCGTTAAACGGCCGCCGTCACCACGACCTCGATCAGGATCGACGGGTCGCCCAAGTCGGCGACGCCGATGGTGGCGCGGGCCGGCAGGTCGTCGCCGTTCAGCCACTCCAGCCACGCGGCGTTCATGCCGTCCTTGGCCTTCATGTCGGTGATGAAGAGCTGGGCGGACAGCAGCTTCGTCTTGTCCGTGCCGGCCATGGCGAGCACGGCGTCGAGCTTCTTGCAGATCTGGGCGGTCTGCTCCTGCATGCCGACGCTGACGTCGTCGGCGATGATGCCGCCGAGGAAGGCGATGCCGTTGCTGACGACGACGCGGTGCATGATCTTGGTCTTCTCAACGCGCTTGATCACGAGAACTCTCCCGGTTTTGGTTGGTATCGGTACGGTTGTTGGTCAGGGGGTGACGGTGAAATCGACGTATTTGGCGGCGATGCGGGCCAGCGTGCCGTCCTGCACGACCAACGCGATCGCGGCGTCGAAGGCGGCCTTGAGGTCCGCGTCCTCCTTGCGCAGGCCGACGCCCACGCCGGGGCCGAACACCTCAGCGTCGACCAGCGGCTTGCCGACGAGCTGGAGCGACTTCGAGGCGTCGGCCTTCACCCAGTCGGACGCCGTGGCGCCGGTGGTGATGGCGGCGTCGATGCGCCCGCTCTTCAGGTCGGCCAGCAGGTTCGACGCGGTGTCGTAGTTCTTCAGCGAGACGGTCTTGCCGAAGTGCTTCTCGACGTAGCGGTAATGGGTGGTCGAGGTCTGGGCGCCCACCGACTTGCCGGCCAGGGTGGCTTCGGTTCCGTCAATGCCGCCGCCGGTGGCCGCGACGAAATAGGCCGGCACGACCATGTAGGGGACGGAGAAGGCGATGGCCTTCGCGCGCTCCGGCGTGATGTTCATGGTCGCCATGATCGCGTCGTAGCGGCGCGACAGCAGGCCGGGGATGATGCCGTCCCAATCCTGGGCGACCAGGGTGCAGCGCCGCTTCATGCGCTCGCACAGCGCGTTGGCCAGCTCCACCTCCAGCCCGCCGAGCGTGCCATCGGGAGAGGTCATGTTGAAGGGCGGGTAGGCGCCCTCCGTCGCGATGCGCAGCGGCGGACCGTCGGCGCGCGAGGCCGTGGGGACGGCCGCCGCGAGGGCGCACAGGCCCATCGCCAGCCCGAGGGCCAGACGTTTCATGGAAAACTCCGGTTTGGTAAATCGGTAGGAGCCGATCAGAGGGCGGCGATCACCTGGATCTCGACCAGCAGGTCGGGGTCGGCGAGCTTGGCCTCGACGGTCGCGCGGGCCGGGGCGTTGGCGCGATCCACCCAGGCGTCCCAGGCGGCGTTCATCGCCGCGAAGCCGGCCATGTCGGCGAGATAGACGGTGGCGGTGAGCAGCCGGCTCTTGTCCGTGCCGGCGCGCTCCAGCAGAACGTCGATCTGGCGCAGCACGTCGCGGGTCTGCGCCGTCACGTCGTGGGTCACGCCACCCATGGCCTCGAAATCGGCGATCTGGCCGCACAGATAGACGGTGTCGTTATGAATGACCATCTCGCTCATCCGCGGGCCGCAATCGAAACGCTGAATCGTCAAAACGTGGGTCTCCTGAAAAGGCCGCTCCGCCGGAGCGGTCACGCGGCGGCCGCCGTGTGGCGGAATCGCTGGATGCCGAAGGCGTCGATGGGCAGGTCGCTCGCCCCGCGGGTGATCAGGTCGGCGGTGATCCGCCCGACGATGGGGCCGAGCTGGAAGCCGTGGGCGGAGAAGCCGAAGGCGTGGAACACCCCCTCCTCCGTGCCGCTGGGGCCGATCACCGGGATGTCGTCGGGCATCCGCGCCTCGATCCCCGCCCAGGCGCGGACGATGGTGGCGCTGCGCATGATCGGGAACAGGTCCCACACCGTGCGGGCGTTGGTGGTGACGTTGGCGAAGTCCAGGTCCGTCCGGTTCTCGTCGCGGTAGGCGCGGCCCAGCAGACCGCCGCCGATCAGCACGGTCCCGTTGGGAAACTGCTTGAAGGACAGGGTGCGGCCCGTCGCCCCGACCACCGGCTTGAGGAAGGGCGGCACGCGGGCGGTGATCATCAGCATGGGCGCGATGACCTCCAGCGGCACCGGCTCGCCGAGCTGGGCGGCCAAGCGGTCGGCCCAGGCCCCGGCGCAGTTGACCAGCACCGGCGCCTCGTGCGCCACGCCGTCCGCCGTCTCCACCCGCCAGTTGCGGCCCGAGCGGGCGACCCGCGCGACTGCCGCCCCCTCGTGGAAGCGGGCCCCCAGACTCTCCGCCTTGCGCTTGAAGGCGAAGGTCGTGCGGTAGGGGATGGCCGCCCCGTCGCGGCGCGACACCAGGGCGCCGAGGCAATGCTCCGCGATGGACGGGACGAGGCGGCGCAGCTCCGCCTGATCCACCACCTCCTCGTGCGTGAAACCGAGCGCTGTGAGCTGGGCCGCCCGCTCCCGGCAGGAGTCCAGCTCCGCCTCGGTCTCCGCGACCTTGAGCTGGCCGTGGCTTTCGAAGCCGCAATCGTCGTCCACGAGGTCGCGGATGCCGTGCCACAGCGCCATCGAGGCGACGGACAGCGGCACCTCCGCGGCGTGGCGGCCGAGCTGGCGCACCCCGCCGGCGTTCACGCCGGAGGCGTGGCGGCCGATGTGGTCCTTCTCCAGCACCAGCGCCCGGACCCCGCGCATGGCGAGGTGCAGCGCGGTGGAGCAGCCGTGCAGGCCGCCCCCGACGACGATGACGTCCGGCTCCGACATGGCGTCCCCCTGCCCCGTCAGTGGTGCATCACGGCGGCCACCTCGTCCTCGGCCTTGGGCAGCGAGGCGAGTTCGGCCAGCGTGATCGGCTTCACCGGCGGGCGCAGCCGGTAATAGCCGACCTCCGCCGGGGAGACGCCGCGGGCGTCGGCGATGACCTCGACCACGGTCGGGCCGCACAGCCGCCCCTGGCACGGCCCCATGCCGCAGCGCAGGAAGGACTTGGTCTGGTTCGGCCCGCTGACGCCCAGCTTCACGGCATCGCGCACCTGCCCCGCCGTCACCTCCTCGCAGCGGCAGACGATGGTGTCGTCGGCGGGGACGCGGAAATCCTGGCCCGGCCGGTAGAGCGCGTCGAGGAAGTCGCGGCCGCGCAGCGCCCGGTCCAGCGCCTCGCGGTGCGGGGCGGCGTCGCGGTCACGGGTGGCGCGGTCGATGGCGCCCAGCCGGTGCAGGGCGTCCAGCGCCGTCAGCCGGCCGCGGTGCTCCGCCGCCAGGGCGCCGCCGATGCCGGCCCCGTCGCCGGCGATGGCGACTCCCTCCACCGACGTGGCGCCCCAGCCGTCGACGTCCGGCACCCAGCAGCGCTGCGCCTCGTCCCAGGACTGGGCGCAGCCGGTGGCGTTGGCAAGGTTGATGTTGGGTATCACCCCATGGTGCAGCAGGAGCGTGTCGGCCGGAAGGCGCTGCTCCGTCCCGTCGCCCTGGCGGTAGACGACCGACTGCACGCGCCCGTCTCCCTCGGCGCGCAGCGCGGAGACGTTGCCGATCACCTTGATCTTGCGCCGGACCTCCAGCAGCAGCTTCAGCCCCTTGCCGACATAGCCGGAGCGGGCGAAGGCCGACAGGTGCGGCATGGCCTGCCGCCAGTTCTCCCGCGGCGTGGTGTCGAGGATCGCGTCGATGCGCGCGCCGGCCCGCAGATACTGCCAGGCGAGCAGCCAGAGCAGCGGCCCGCTGCCGGCCATGACCACGTTGCCCGAGGCGACGAGGCCGGAGGTCTTGAGCAGGATCTGCGCCGCCCCCGCCCCCATCACACCGGGCAGCGTCCAGCCGGGAACCGGGAAGGGCCGCTCCAGCGCGCCGGTTGCCAGGATAACATGCCGCGCCGGCAGGATGCGCGCCGCCCCGTCGCGCGACAGGCCGATGTCGAGCGTGCGCGAGACGCTCCACACCGCGGTGCCGGGCAGGTAATCGGCGCCGCTGTCACGGAACGGCCCGACCAGATCGGCACCGTGCCAGTAGTCGGTCCCGAGCACGCTGGGATTCTTCACCGGCGAGCGGGTGATGGCGCGGTAGATCTGGCCGCCGGGAGCCGCCTGCTCGTCCAGCAGGACGGTGGACAGGCCGCGCTTGGCGGCCAGCGTGGCGGCGGCGAGGCCGGCCGGGCCGGCGCCGATCACCGCCAGATCGTAACGAGGCTTCAGGTCGGTCACCGGTCGATCTCCCGCTTGCCGTTCTGGGTCTCCACCCGCATGCCGGGGCGGATGCGGATCTGGCAGCCCTGCTGGTTTCCGGTGCCGTCGATGGTCACCAGACAGTCGAAGCACACGCCCATCATGCAGTAGGGGCCGCGCGGGGCGCCGGACACCGGGGTGGTCCGGCAGGCGCCGACCCCGTTGGCGATCAGGGCGGCGGCGACGCTGTCGCCGGACAGCGCCTCGGCCGGGCGGCCGTCGATGGTGAAGGAGACGCGCTCTCCGCCCGCGTCAGGCAACCGCTGGAACATGGAACCTCCGGGCGCTGAAGGCCGAGAATTCGTCGGGCAGGGTGCCGGCGGCGATATGCGGCGCCAGCGCCAGCGCGTGGTTGGCGGCAAGCGTCACGCCGCTGTGGCAGGTGGCGACGAAGGCGCCGGGCATGGTGGTGGACTGCTCGTAGATCGGGAAGCCGTCCGGGGTCAGCACGCGCAGCGCCGCCCAGGTCCGCACCACGTTCAGCTTGCCGAGCAGCGGGAAGATGCGCAGCGCGCGGTCGGCGATGGTCGAGGTGACGCCGTTGCGCACCGTCGTGTCCAGCCCGGCATCCTCGAAGCTGTCGCCGATCATCACCCCACCCTCGTCGGTCTGGCGGATGAAGCCGACCGGAAACTTCAGGAAGGGGGCGGTCTTCTCCGTCACGATGATGTGCCCGCGCTCCGGCCGCACCGGGGCGTCCAGCCCGACCATGGGGGCCAGCCGGCGGGCGTCGTGCCCGGCGGCGATGACCACCTTGCCCGACCGCACCTCGTCCCCCGAGGCGGTGACCATGCGGAACCCACCCTCGCGCGGCTCGAGCCGCTCCACCCGGTGGTGCGGCAGGTAGGAGACCCCGGACAGGCTCATCCCGGTGTGCAGCGCGCGCAGCAGCTTCAGCGAGTTGCAATGGCCGTCGAGCGGGCAGTAGCCGGCCCCGACCACGTCCTTGCCGATGAAGGGCATCTCCTTCGCCACGGCGGCGCGGTCCATCATCTCGTAGTCGTAGCGGACAACGTTCGGCTGGTTGTGCAGGCGGCGGAGCTGGCCGGCGCGCCGCTCCATCTCCTCCTCCGACAGCAGGGGCAGGAAGCCGCCCGGCCGGCGGTAGCACACGTCGATCCCGGTCTGCTCCTGTAGCCGCTCGGCGAAGCCGGTCCAGCTGTCGGAGGACATCTTGGTCCAGCCGGCGTATTCCGGCAGCCCCAGACCCTTGCCCTGCACCCAGACCAGGGCGAAGTTGCCGCGCGACGGGCGGACGGCGACGTCCCCCTCGTCGAGGACGGCGACCGTCTGCCCCTGCTGGGCGAGGCCCCAAGCGATGGCCGATCCGACCAGCCCGCCGCCGATCACGGCGACGTCGCAGTCGGACCTCGTTCTCTCGGTCATGGTGACGCTCACTCCTGTCCGCGGCCGACCAGCAGCCGCTCAAGCCCGTAGAGCCGGTCGAGCACCAGCATCGCCGCCACCGTCATGAAGATCAGCGAGGCGGACACCGCGGCGACCAGGGGGTCGATGTTGTCCTGGATGTAGAGGAAGAGACGCACCGGCAGCGTCGTCGTCTCGGGCGAGGCGATGAAGACGGTCATCGTCACCTCGTCGAAGCTGTTGATGAAGGCCAGCACCCAGCCGCTCGCCACACCCGGCAGGATCAGCGGCAGCGTCACCCGCCGGAAGGTCGTCCAGGAGGTGGCGCCGAGCGAGGCCGCGGCGTTCTCGATGGAGCGGTCCATGCCGGTGGAGGCCGCCAGGATCAGCCGCAGCGCGAAGGGCAGGATGATGACCACATGGCTCAGCACCAGCCCGGCGAAGGTGCCGCCCAGCCCGATCTGCGTGAAGAAGCGCAGGAAGGCGATGCCCAGCACGATGTGCGGCACCATCAGCGGCGACAGGAACAGCGCCGTGATCGCCTCGCGCCCGCGGAACTGGTGGCGGGCGATGGCCAGCGCCGCCGGGACCGAGAAGGCCACCGCGATGGTGGAGCTGACCGCCCCCAGCAGCAGGCTGTCGCGGAAGGCCCGCGCGAATTCGGGGTTGTCGCCGATGGCCTTGAACCAGCGCAGCGACAGCCCCTCGGTCGGCAGCGACAGATAGCCCTGCGAGGTGAAGGCGACCACGCAGACGACCAGGATCGGCGCCAGCAGGAAGGCCAGGAACAGCGTGTGGAAGACCAGGGCGACGGGGCCGTTGCGGTTCATTCGAACACCTGCTTGTAGCGACGTTCGACCAGCCGGTTGCAGCCGACGATGATCACGATGTTGGCGAGCAGCAGAAGGATCGCGATGGCGGCGCCCAGCGGCCAGTTCAACGTGTTCAGGAACTCGTCGTAGGCCAGCGTCGCCGCCACCTTCAGCCGCCGCCCGCCGATGATGGCCGGGGTGGCGAAGGCGCTGGCGGCCAGCGCGAAGACGATGATCGAGCCCGACAGGATGCCCGGCACCACCTGCGGCAGCACCACGCGGCGCAGCACGGTGAAGGGCTTGGCGCCCAGCGACAGCGCGGCGTTCTCGACCTGCGGGTCCAGCCGCTGCAGCGACGCCCAGACCGACAGCACCATGAAGGGCACCAGCACGTGCGTCAGGGCGATGATGACGCCGGTCTCGGTGTACATGAACTCGATCGGCGTCGCGATCAGCCCGACCGTCATCAGCGCCGTGTTGATGATGCCGGTGGAGCCGAACAGCAGCGCCCAACCGAGCGTGCGCGACACCACCGAGATCAGCAGTGGCCCCAGAACAATCAGCAGACACAAGCCGCGCCAAGGCGACCGCATGCGCCGCAGGATGTAGGCCTCCGGCGCGCCGAGCACGGCGCACAGCAGGGTCACCACCACGGCGATGCGGAAGGTGCGCAGGAAGATTTCGTGGAAATAGTCGTCGGTGACGATGTCGATGTAGTTGCCGAGCTGCCAGACGTCCTGGATGCCCGTGTAGAAGCCGAAGCTGTTCAGCGACAAGAGCCCGGTCATGACCAGCGGCACCAGCAGCAGCACGGCGAACAGCGCCAGCGCCGGCAGGCTGAGCAGGTAGGGCGCCAGCGGGCGCCGCTCCGGCCGCGGCGGCGGGGCGGAATCGGCAGCCACGTCTGGGGAATCGATCAGGGATTTATGAGCGTCCACGGCGGTCATGCCTCACCCGCCATCACGCGCATGTCCTCCGCCCGCCAGCCCAGCATGACCGGCTCGTTCTCGGCCGGCAGGGTTTGGCCGTCGTGTTGGCGGATCACCGTCAGGTCGCCGGCCTCCGTGCGGATCTCGAACAGCCATTGGGTGCCCTGGAAGACCCGCGCCCGGACGAGGCCCGGCACGCCGGCGCCGTCCACGAAGCGGACCTTCTCCGGCCGCACGGTCAGCAGGCCGGGGCCGTCCGGCACCTCCGCGGCGACCGGCCACGCCGTGCCGGCCACGTCGATGCGCCGCCCGGCGCCGTCGCGGCGCACCACACCCTGGAGCAGGTTGGTGCGGCCGAGGAAGTTGGCGACGAAGGCGCTGGCCGGGTTGTCGTAGGCGTCCTGCGGGGCGGCGACCTGCTCGACCCGGCCCTTGTTCATGATGACCACCCGGTCGGACAGGGCCATCGCCTCCGCCTGATCGTGGGTGACGAGGATCATGGTGGTGCCGACGCTGCGCTGGATGCGCCGCAGCTCGATCTGCATCTCCTCGCGCATCTTGGCGTCGAGGTTGGACAGCGGCTCGTCGAGCAGCAGCAGGCTCGGCTTGATGACCATGGCGCGGGCCAGCGCCACGCGCTGCTGCTGGCCGCCGGACATGCGCCGCGGGTAGCGGTCGCCGAAGGCCCCCAGCCCGACGAGCTGGAGCGCGTCGCGCACCATGCGGTCGCGGTCGGCGCGCGGGATGCCGCGCATCTCCAGCCCGAAGGCGACGTTTTCCGCCGCCGTCATGTGGGGGAACAGGGCGTAGCTCTGGAAGACGATGCCGAGCCCGCGCTCGTTGGGCTTCTTGGCCAGCAGGTCGGCGCCGTCCAGTGTGACGCGCCCGGCGCTGGGGTCGAGGAAGCCGGCGATCATCTGGAGCGTCGTGGTCTTGCCGCAGCCCGACGGGCCGAGCAGCGAGACCAGCTCCCCCTTCTCCACCGTCAGGGACAGGTTGTCGACGGCGACCCAGGGGCCGAACCGCTTGGTCAGCCGATCGAGGACAAGGTAAGGCATGGCGTCGTCTCCCACCAAGGAACCTGGAAAATTCCGGCCCGCCGCGGGTGCGGGCCGGAAGCGGCGGTCAGCGCTCGATCTCGCGGGTCCAGCGCTTGTTCCAGGCCTCGCGGTTGGCGTTGATGGTGTCCCAGTCGACCACCAGCAGCTTGCCCATCTGCTCGGGGCCGTAGGGGATGCCCACCTGCTGGTCGGCGGTCAGGGTGACCGTCTTGTTGACCGGGCCGAAGCCGGCGCCGGTCGCCATCACGGTCTGCACCTCGGGCGACAGCATGTGCTGGATGAACTGCTGGGCCTCCGCCGCCTGCTTGCTGCCGGTGATCGCGCAGGCCGCCGAGGCCAGCACGATGCCGCCCTCCTTCGGGTAGACGAAGGCGGCGGGGAAGCCGGTGTCGGCCAGCGCCTTGGCGCGGCCCGAGCCCCAGACGGCGACGGTGGCCTGCCCGCTCTGGAACAGCTCGGTCATCTTGCCCGGCGACGGCTCGTAGGCGAGCACGTTCGGGTTCACCTTGTCCTTGAAGGCCTTGAAGCCGGGGTCGATGTTCTTCTCGCCGCCGCCGTCGAGCCGCGCCATCATCACCAGCGCGTGCAGGCCGTAGCTGTTGTTGATCGGCGGGATGACCAGCTTCTTGCGGTACTTGGCGTCCTCGATGTCCTTCCAGGAGGAGGGGGCGGCCCAGCCGTTCTCGTCGAAGACCTTCTTGTTGTAGACGATGCCGGTGCCGACCGCGCCGACGCTGACCGCCTTGCCCGAGGGAATCTTCGCCAGATCGTAGAGGTCGTCGTAGACCGGCGCCTTGGCGATGTCGGCGCAGAAGCCCAGCGCCACCGCCTGGTACATCGGACCGTCGTCCAGGATCACCACGTCGATCTGCTGGTTGCCCTTCTGGGCCTGGAGCTTGGCGAGGTTGTCGGTGGAATTGCCGGCGACATACTCGACCTTCACGCCCGTCTTGCTCTCGAAGGCCGGGATGATGTCCTTGCGCATGGTCTGTTCGAAGGACCCGCCGTAGGCGGCGACATACAGGGTCTTCTGCTGCGCCTGCGCGGCGCCGCATCCCAGGGCGGCGGTTGCCATCAGGCCGTACACCAACGCTCGCATCTGTCCCTCTCCTGTTCTGGTTCGTTTCCCAGCGGTGCGCGTTTTGTCGCACCCCCGGAGCGTCGCGCCCCGCTGGCATAATCGTCAAATCGAATTGTTTGTGGTGTCTATAACTGAATGTTATACTGCAACGCATCTGACACCCTTGGACCGCACCGGAATGCTCAATCCCCGCCAGATCGAGGCGTTCCGCGCCGTCATGCTGACCGGCGGGATCACCGCGGCGGCAGAGCTTCTGAACATCTCCCAGCCGGCGGTCAGCCGCCTGATCGCCGACCTGCAATACGCGCTGAAACTGACCTTGTTCGAGCGGCGCGGCTCGCGCATCGCGCCGACCAGCGAGGCCATGTCGCTGTACCAGGAGGTGGAGCGGTCCTTCGTCGGGCTGGAGCGGATCGAGCAGGCGGCGCGCGACCTCCAGGAGCGGCGGGCCGGCACGCTGCGGGTGGCCGCCATGCCGGCGATGGCCATCGGCTTCCTGCCGCGCTTCGTCGCCCGCTTCCTTGAGGAGCGGCCGCGGGTGGACGTGTCGCTGTGGGGCAGCAGCTCCCCCCAGGTGCTCGATTGGGTGGCCGCCGGCCAGTGCGAGCTGGGCTTCGGCCAGTCGGCGGTGGAGCACGCGACGGTGCTGTGCGAGCGGATGCCGCGGGTGCGGGCGGTCGCCGTGGTGCCGAGCAACCATCCCCTGGCCGTGCGCAAGCGGCTGGTCCCGGAGGACTTCGCGGGCGAGGCATTCATCGCGCTCGGCGCCGCCACGCTGATGCGCTATTCCATCGACGCGATGTTCGCCGAGCACGGTGTCGCCCGGACCATGCGGGTGGAGACGCAACTCACCATGATCGCCTGCGCCATGGTCGCCGCCGGGGCGGGAATCTCCATCGTCGATCCCTTCACGGCGCAGGAGTATGCGGGGCGCGGCGTCGCCATCCGCCCCTTCGAACCGGCCATCACCTTCGAAATGGCGGTGCTGCATTCGGCGCAGCGGTCGCTGTCCACCCTCGCGCAGGATTTCCTGGGTGGGTTCCGCGACGCCGTCGCCACCTTCCGCCTGCCCGATCAGGACTGACGCCGGTTCAGCCCCCTCAGCCGCGCGTGTGGAAATGACTGAGGAAGGCGCGTGTGGCCTCCTGCTGTGGCCGGTCGATGACGTCGCGCGCCGGCCCCTCCTCCACGATCACGCCGTCGCGCATGAAGATCACGCGGTCGGCGACCTCGCGGGCGAAGGCGATCTCGTGGGTCACGATGATCATCGTCATGCCCTCGGCGGCGAGGTCGCGCATCACCCCCAGCACCTCCGACACCAGCTCCGGGTCGAGGGCGGAGGTCGCCTCGTCGAACAGCATGACCTCCGGCTCCATGGCCAGCGCGCGGGCGATGGCGACGCGCTGCTTCTGCCCGCCGGACAGCCGGTCCGGGTAGGCCTCGGCCTTGTCGGCCAGCCCGACCTTGGCGAGCAGCCGGCGACCGATGGCCTCGGCCTGCGCCTTCGGCATGTTCTTGGCGGAGACCGGCCCCTCCATCACGTTGCCCAGCACGGTCATGTGCGGGAACAGATTGAAGTGCTGGAACACCATGCCGGTGTTGGAGCGGAACTTCGCCTGCGCCTTGGGCCGGGGCAACGCCTTGCCCGTCTCGAAGTCGAAGGCGTCGCCGCCGATGCGGACCCGGCCGCCGTTCGGCACCACCAGCAGGTTGAGGCAGCGCAGCAGGGTGGACTTGCCCGACCCCGAGGGGCCGATCAGCGCCACGACGGCGCCGGAATCGACCTTCAGGTTGATGTCGCGCAGGACGACCAGCTCGCCGAATTGCTTCCTCAGCCCGGCGACTTCGATCTTGGGAATGCTCATGGGAAAGGCCCTCTCGCGTTGGATCGCCGGGGAAACGTCAGTGCCCCGGACCTCAATGACCCGTCTGGAGCTGCTTCTCGCCCCGCTTCACGATGGCCGTCAGGGGGACCAGCACGACGAAGTAGATCAGTGCGACGATGGTGTAGACCTCCAGCGGGCGGAAGGTGTCCGTTGCGGCGACCTGCCCCTGGTAGAGAAGGTCCGGCACCGCCACCACCGAGACCAGCGAAGTGTTCTTGAACTGGATGATCGACTGGTTCATCAGCGGCGGGATCATGCGCTTGACCGCCTGGGGCAGCACGATGCGCCGCATCACCTTGGCCGGCGTCATGCCGAGCGCCAGCCCGGCCTCCGTCTGTCCCGCCTCGATGGAGACCACGCCGCCCCGGATCACCTCCGCGTAGAAGGACCCGCCGTAGAGCGACAGGGTGAGGACGGAGGCCGTCACCGCGTCGATCTGGATGCCGGTCAGCATCGGCAGCGCGTAATAGAACCACAGCAGCTGCACCAACAGCGGCGTGCAGCGGAACAGCTCGATGTACGCCCAGGAGATCCAGCGCAGCACCGCGAAGCGCGAGAGCTGGGCCAGCCCGCCGACCAGCCCGAGCAGCAGGCCCAGCACGACGACGGCGGCCGTCAGGCCGATGGTGACCAGCGTGCCGTTGAGGAACAGCCAGCGGTAACCCCAGAGCATCTCGAAGTTGAAGGTGTACATGGCGGGCCTGCTTGCAAAACTACGGAACGGCGGTCGAATCCCCGTGGGGCCGGCCGCCGTGCGCCATCGGAACCCAGGTCCGTCGGCGGGCCTATAGGCGGGTTCCTTCAAAGCGGATTGCAATCCGCTTTGGACCGCGACGGCGGTCCCGGCCGCACGTGCGGCCGAAGCCCGCCGGCGAGTGAGGCGATGTGACTCTAAAGCGAACGGACGTTCGCTTTAAAAGGTGATGCCTTCCGGGATGTCGCTCATGGCGATGTCCACCTTGGCGAGGCTGTTCACCACCGCCTCGCGGATCAGGCCCAGGCCCTGGGCATAGACGATCCAGGTGTTCACGAAGTCGCGCAGGGTCTTGTCCGGCTCGCGCCGCACCGCCGCGTTGGAGGTGGAGCCGAAGATCGGGCGCGGCACGATCACCTTGCCCAGCGACGGGTCGCGCTTCACCGCGCGCACGCCGCCCATCCAGAAGATCGACTGGGCGTCGGCCCGGCCGCTGCGCACGGCCAGCGTCGCCTCGTCCAGCGACTTGAAGCGGATGAGCTGGGCGTTCGGGCAGAGGCGGCTGGCCACCTGATCGTGGGCGGAACCGACGTCCACCGCGATCTTCACCTCCGGCTTGTTCATGTCGGCCCAGCTCTTCGGCTCGAAGCCCGGCTTGGCGATGACGACCAGGGCGCTGTTGTAGACCGGGACCGTGAAGTCGACGGCCAGGGCGCGTTTGGGCGTCGGGTTCATGCCGAACATGACGTCGATCTTGTTGGCCTGGAGATCGAGGATGGCGTTGCCCCAGGTGGTCTCGACCACCTCGATGCCGACGTCCATGTCGGCGGCGAGCGCCGACCCGATGTCCCAGAACTGGCCCGACCACTGGCCGGTCGTCTGGTCCTTCATGATCCAGGGGGCGCCGGTCGCCACACCGCCGATGCGCAGCTTCTTGGCCTTCAGGACCCGGTCGAAGGAGCTGCCGCCCTCCTGCGCCGCAGCCGGGGCGATGCCCGCCGCCATGGTGGCCCCGAAAGCCCCGACCGCCGCGCCGGCGCCCAGAAACCCAGCCAGTTCCCTGCGATTCACCATGTCCGTCTCCCTTGTGGTCCGTCGGGCTGTCCGACCGGATGTGTCATGACGTGTGTGTCTTTACGTGCGTTCAGGCCATTCCGTGTTCGTTGACCGGCCGCCGCCGCGGCTTCGCGTTGTTGGGGCGCTTTCCGGGGGAAGGAGCGCCCAAAGTGTTTCTCAGCCGTTAGGCGAGCGCGATGTCGCGCGCGTGCCGGGCGACGGCCTGGAGCTTCTCGGTGGTCTCGGCGGTCGGCGCGGTCAGCGGCAGCCGCACCCCGCCGACCGGCATGCCGGCCATCGCCATGAAGGCCTTCAGCGGGCCGGGGTTGGTTTCCAGGAAGATGGAATTCACCACCGGGTCGATCCGGGTCTGCTCGGCCAGCGCCTCGTTCAGCTTGCCGGCGCGCGCCAGTTCGAAGATGCGCAGCCAGATCTTCGGGTAGATGGTCGCCGAGGCCAGCACGCCGCCCCGCGCGCCCAGCGCGACGTGGGTGGCGAACAGCGGCTCCTCGCCGCTCAGCACCGAGATCTTCTCGCCGGCGTACTTCATCGTCTTGATGAATTCCGGCATGTCGTAGGAGGAGAACTTCATGCCGATGATGGAGCCGTCCTCCGCCATCGCCTGCACGCCCTCGGCGGTGACCGCCACGGTGGTGCGGCGGGGGATCTGGTAGAGCATGACCGGCAGGTCCACCGCGTCGCGGTAGGCGCGGAAATAGGCGCGCATGCCTTCCTGGGTGCCGGCGGCGTAATAGGGGGTGACGGTCATCACCGCGGCGGCCCCGGCGGCGGCGAAGTCGCGCCCGGCCTCGACCGCGTCCTGGAAGCCGGTGGACAGCACGCCGGGGATCACCGGTTTGCCGCCGGCCTCCTCCACGCAGGCGGCGACGACGCGTTTGCGCTCGTCCCGCGACAGGGCGGGATACTCGCCGGTGCCGCCGATCGGCACGACGCCGGACGCCCCGGCGTCGAGCTGGTGGCGCACCAGCCGCTTCAGGCCGGCGATGTCGACGGAACCGTCGACCGTCAGCGGCGTGACGATGGCGCTGAACAGGCCGCTGATCTCCGAATGGGTGAGTGCCATGGGGTCCTCGGATTTCCTAAGCGTGGCGTTTGAGGCGTGGCGTGACGGTGTGCTGCGGCCGCAGGGCGGCCTCGCCCCCGCGATGCGGGAAGCCGGTTCGGGACGATCGGAAGAAGCGCGATGAAACGAGTCCGATGAAATCGACAAAGACCGGCGCGCCGCCGGAAATCCGTGCCTGAACCCGCACCCGGACCAACGCTCGGGTGGGGGTCGGAGGGAACGGGAGCGATGGAGCGTCCCTTTTGAGACCTCGATCCGGCCCCGCCCGCATCCGACAAAGGAGATGTGACCCTATTTTTCCTTTTGCTGCAAGAACAAATCGTTTCATGGATGAAAAGTGACGATACGATAAAATCCGGCGCGCCAACACACGTCAACGTGGCCGTTCCACCGTCCCCGCGATGTCGGCCACGGTCGGGGCGCCGAGGAAACCCATGGTGGTCAGAAGCTCGCGCCGAACCATCTCCAGCACCGCCTGCGCACCCGCCGCCCCGTCGCTGGCCAGCCCGTAGAGAACGGCACGGCCAAGCAGCACGCCCTGCGCGCCGAGCCCCAGATAGCCGGCGACGTGGCTGCCGCGCCGCACCCCGCTGTCGGCCAGGACGGTCACCCGGTCGCCGACCCGCTCGGCGATGTCCGCCAGACAGCGCACGGGGTGGATGGCGTGATCCAGGTTGCGGGCGCCGTGGTTGGACACGACGATCCCGTCCACCCCGAGTTCGGCGGCCTTCTCCGCGTCGTCGGCGCGCAGCACGCCCTTCAAAATCAGCTTGCCTTTCCAGGCGTCCCGCAAGCTCCGCACGTCGTCCCACCCCACGTCCTGGGCGAGGCCGATCTCGTCCCCGACGGCGACCCGACCCAGCGCGGTGCGGAACTCGTCGGGATAGTGGGCGTAGGTCGGCACGCCGCCGTTGCGCAGATACTTGGCGAAGACCCCGGCGAACCAGCGCGGGTGGGCGAGACAGTCCAGCCCGGCGCGCAGCGACGGCTTGATCGGAATCCCGAAGCCGTTGCGGATGTTGTATTCGCGGTTGGGCGTCACCGCCGTGTCCACGGTCAGGACCAGGGTCTCTGCCCCGGCCCGTTCGGCGCGCCGCACCAGCTCGCGGGTGCGCTCGCGGCTGCGCCAGACATAGAGCTGGAACCACAGCCGCGCCCCGGATTCCCCGGCGATCCGCTCGACGGAGGTGATGGACTGGGTGGAGACGCAGAAGGGAATGCCGACCGCGGCGGCGGCCTTGGCCAGTTCGACCTCGCCGTCGTACCAGACCAGCCCGGCCACGGCGGTGGGCGCCACGACCAGCGGCATGGGCTGGCTCACCCCGAACAGGCGGGTGGTGGCGTCGCGTTTCGACACGTCCACCAGAACGCGCGGCTTGAAGACGAGGCTGTCGAGCGCCGTTTTGCTCGTCGCGATGCCGGTTTCGTCCTCAGTTCCGCGATCGATGTACTCGAACAGGCCGCGCGGGAGGCGGGCGCGCGCCCGCTGCCGGGCCTCGGCGATGTTGAGCGACGCGGTCACCGCCATGTCCCCGGTTTCCGGGGAAGGACGCGTGCATCGCACGATTCGCAGGATATGCCCATTGGGTGCTGCTCCGACAAAAATTATCTTTTCGGGAACAATTTTTCGTATGCTAGACATGGTGAAACAGTATCGTCAACGTCCGATCGTCCCGGCCGATTGTCCGCCTCACCGATCTCCACCCCGGCGCCCTCCTCCGGCCCCGAAGCCACAAGGACCTGCCCGATGCGTGACCCACAGGCTCTGCTGACGTCGCTGCGTACGCTCCTGGGGGAGCGCCATGTGGTCACGCAGGCGACGGATCTCGAACCGCTGACGCGGGACTGGCGGGGCCGCTACCAGGGCACGGCGCTGTGCGCCGTCTATCCGGCGGACACGGAGCAGGTGGCGGCGACCGTCCTGCTGGTGCGCGAGCATGGCGGAAAGATCGTGCCACAGGGCGGCAACACCGGCATGTGCGGCGGCGCCACGCCCTTCTCGGAGGAGGCGGTGGTGCTGCGGCTCGACCGGCTGAACCGGGTCCGGCAGGTCAGCGGTCTGGACAACACCATGACGGTGGAGGCCGGCTGCATCCTGGCCGACCTCCAGGCCCGCGCGCAGGAGGCCGGACGCCTCTTCCCGCTCAGCCTGGGCGCGGAGGGGAGCTGCCAGATCGGCGGCAACATCGCGACCAACGCCGGCGGCACGGCGGTGCTGCGCTACGGCCCGATGCGCGACATGGTGCTGGGGCTGGAGGTGGTGCTTCCCGACGGCTCGGTGATGAACGACCTGAAACGGCTGCGCAAGGACAACAGCGGCTACGCCGTGCGCCACCTGTTCATCGGGGCGGAGGGCACGTTGGGGATCATCACGGCGGCGGTGCTGAAGCTGTTCCCGCAACCGCAGGCGAGCGCCACCGCCATGGCCGGCGCCGGCCATCTCGACCAGGCGCTGGAGCTTCTGGCCGCCGTCCGCTCCCGCCTCGGCGACCGGGTCGGCGCCTACGAGGTCATGTCGCACTCGCAGATGCAGCTCGTCCTCGACCACATTCCCGGCTGCACCCTGCCCTTCGCGGAGCCGCACCCCTGGTACGTGCTGATCGAGGCGGAGGACAGCTTCGCCGCCATGGATCTGGCCTCAATTCTTGAGGATTGCCTTGCCGACGGGCTGGAGCGCGGCCTCGTCGCCGACGCCGTGATCCCCAGGAGCGAAGCGCAGCGCGAGGCGCTGTGGCGCCTGCGCCATTCGGTGTCGGAGGCGAACAAGGTCGCCGGGATCAGCGTCTCCTACGACACGGTGGTGCCGCTCGACCGGCTGAGCGACTTCGCGGCGGAGACGGAGCGCGGCGTGCGCGACGCCTTCCCGCAGGCGCGGCGGCTGTTCGTCGGCCATGTCGGCGACGGCAACCTGCACGCGGTGATCCATTTCGACCACGACGCCTTTCCCTCCCGCGCCGCGTTCGAGACGGCGGCGGGGCGGATCAACGAGATTGTCGACACGGCGACGCTCGCCTGCGATGGTTCGATCAGCGCGGAGCACGGGATCGGCCTCAGCAACCGCAAACGGCTCGCCAACTCCATCGACCCGGCGCGCTACCGGCTGATGACGCAGATCAAAGCGTTGCTCGACCCTCACCATATGATGAATCCTGGAAAGGTTCTTGTGTTCGAGGACCCTCAATGAAGCGGCCCGCCCTGACGACCAGGCATGTACGACGAATCGCGACACGACAGGCGGCGGACGACGCAATGGATGTGATCGACAGGCCCGACGCGGTCTCCTCCTCCCCTTCCCAGAGCGGGGCGGACGGGGAACTGGACCTCGGCGTCCGGCTGAAGAATCTGCGCAAGCGGCTGGGGCTGACGCTCCAGCAGGCGGCCGACCGCACCGGGGTCGGCGTGTCCACCCTGTCCAAGATCGAGCGGAACGAGCTGTCGCCGACCGTCACCACCCTCCAGAAGATCGCCGGCGGGTTCGACATGGACGCCGCGGCGATCATCGGCGGGCCGACCCCGGCACTGCGCGTCGCCGGCCGCCGCTCGGTGACGCGGTCGGGGGAGGGCCGCCCTTTCCCAACTGGCACCTGCAACAACGCCTGGCTCTGCCCGGATCTGACGAACAAGGTCATGAGTCCGATCATGACCACCGTCGCCGCCCGCTCGCTCGACGCCTATCCGGAATGGGCCAAGTACGACGCGGAGCTGTTCCTCCACGTCCTCTCCGGCACGCTGGTGGTTCACAGCCAGATCTACGAGCCGCTGCGGCTGGAAGCCGGCGATTCCATGTATTACGACGCCAGCACCCCCCATCTCTGGGTCTCTGAGGGGGACGAGAACGCCCGCGTGCTCTGGGTCTACGCCAAATATCAATGACACATAACGATTCGATTGATGGAAGCCGCCGACGAGGCAACCGCGACCCGCGCTTTCGACATCTACAAGGCCACGCAGCCGGAAACCCTCCCCGATGACGTGGCTGAGCGTCTGCTGAGCGTCTGCTGGGTGGCGAGCATCCGGTGAAGGTCTTCCGCGACCACCGCGGCATGACACAGGCTCAGCTCGCCGAGGCCACCGGTCTCAAGCAGGCCTATGTCTCGCAGATCGAGGCCGGCACGCGGGGTGGTTCCGTGGATGTGCTCAAGCGGATCGCCGAAGCCCTTCGGGTGGACCTCGACGACCTCACCTGACCGACACGGCGAACAGCACCGGCACCTCGACGGTGGCCGGCTTGGGCGGAGGCGGAAAGGGAGCGGTCCGAGCGACCGTCTCCAGCGCCGCCCGCTCCAGCACCGCGACGCCGGGGCCGGACAGGACGGCCATGGACTCGCCTGGAACGCTGCCGTCGCGTTGCACCGTGAAGCGCACCAGCACCGTCCCGCCCAGCCGCAACCGCCGCGCCTCCGCCGGCACCGCGAGCCGGGCCTGAAGGCGGCGGCGCACCTCCTCCAGATAGACGCGCATGGCGTCCGCGCCTCCGCCGCCAGCACCGGCATCCGCCACAGCGGAGCCGTTCATCCCGCTGCCCATCGCGGGTCCGGCCGTTGGTCCGGTTGCGGCGGCGGCCCCATCGCGATTCCCGGCCATGTCCTTTGCCGGGGCGGCCGGTAATGGAACGCGGGTGGCCGCCGTCACCGGTTTCACCGTCGGCTTGCGGGCCGGAAGCGGTGCAACGGAGTCCGGAACGTCGGGGGGCGACGGGTCGGGAAGCGGAACGGCCTCGACCGGTCGCGGTTCCGGGTCCGGCGCCGGTTCGGCGGCGGGAGCGGCCGGCGGCGGCTCCACGTCGGACTCTCCGCGGCCGTCCGGGCCTCCCCCCGCGTCGCCGGCTGTTTCCACGCCGTTTCCCGGCACGACGTCGACGCTGACCGCCTCCGGAACCGACACGGTCGGTGTCTCGGCCGCAGCGATCAGCAGGCCCAGCAAGGCGGCATGGGCCAGGGCGGACAGGACGAAAGCCCACGGAGCCCACGGCCCATGCCCCTCCCCTTCCCCAACGATCGCCGCATCGCCGGCGCGCATGCCGTCCATGCTTAGGCCCCGTGCTCAGCCCAGCCTCTTCCGCGTCAGAACTGGTAGCGCGCCCCGAGGTAGAAGCTGCGCCCCTCCTCCGGGTAGCCGTCCATGAGCTGGTAGTTGCGGTCGGTGATGTTGCGGACCACGGCCTCCGCCTCCACGCCCTTGACGATCTCGTAGGAGACCTTGAGGTTCGCCAGCGCGTAGGCGCCGGTGCGGTAGTAGACGGTCTGCGCGGAATTGCTGGTCCAGCGGTTCGAGGAGACCTCCAGCGACGGCACGACGTGCAGCGCCTCGACGGGCTGTATGTCGGCATAGGCGAACAGCTTGTGCGTCGGCGTGCCGGTCGGCTTGGGCTCCGGAGTGCCCACGGCGTCGAGCGTGCGGACCAGCAGCGTGTAATTGCCGCCGATCTCCAGCCATTCGGACAGCAGCGCGCGCGCCGACAGCTCGAACCCGCGGTCGAAACCGGACCCGACGTTGCGGTTCTGCGTCACCGACTGGCCGTTGTAGAGGATGTTCACCTGCTGGATGGCGTCGGTCAGGTCGTTGACGAACACCGCCCCTTCCAGGCGGGTGTTGCCGAAGACCTGCTCGGACGCGCCGATCTCGTAATTGATGGCGCGTTCCGGCTTCAGCCCCGGATTCGACACGGCCCCGCCAAAGCGCGAACTGAACCGCTCGAACAGCGTCGGGAAGCGGGTGCGGCTGGACACGCTGGCGTGGGTCTCGCCGGTGGCGCTGGTGCGCCAGATCACCGCGCCCTGCCAATTGAAGGCGTCCATGTCCTTCGTCGGGTAAGTGACGAAGCGGCCGGTGTTGGTGCCGTCCCAGTCCTGGGCCTTGCGCAGGTCGCGCCAGTCGTAGCTGGCGCCGGTCACCACATCCACCGCCCCGGTGGCGTGGAAGGTGTTCTCCAGCGCGACCGAATAGGTGTCCTCGACGCTCTTCTGGTTCGGCTCGCGGAAGCGCGGCGCGTAGAGGGTCTGGAATTCCTCGTGCTCGTCGCGGCGGACATGCACGGCGCCCTTCAGCGTGTTGCGCGGGATCAGGTCGGTGCCCAGTTCCACGCCGCCGCCATAGGCGCGGTCGTCATAGATGCTGGTGAAGGCCCGCGACGTGCTCTGCCGGACGTAGCGGCGGTCGTCGTAGGAATCCAGCTTGTTGTCGAAGGTCGAATGGAACAGCCGCGTCTTGACGTAGGACTTGTCGCCAAGCTGTGTGCGCGAATTGAAGGACAGGTTCTGCACCGCCCATTCCGGCCATTTCCAGTAGCGCATGGTCTGGCTGCTGGCCGGGTCGTCGGTGTGCAGCGGGGCGCCCTTCGAGCCGTTCTGCTTCAGAACGTTGAAGGAGTACTCGTCGGTGTCGTTGGGCGTGATGCCGAACTTGGCGTTCACCCGCCAGTCTCGGCTGTCCGACCCCTCGCGCCGGCCGCCATTCTCGTTGGCGGTGGGCTTGTAGTCGTCGGACAGGCGGAAGAAATTCTGCTCGACCTTGGCGATGCCGCCCTGGACGTAGAAACGCTCCTGCTTCGTCCCGGCGCTGGCGCTGGTCAGATAGCCGGAGAACGCGCCGGTGGCGTCGAGGTTGATGCCGGTGCGCAATTCGCCTTCCAGCTCGCGCGTCGGCTTGCGGCTGACGAGGTTGATCGAGCCGCCGAGCCCGCCCGGCCCGTCGAGAACCGACGCGTAGCCCTTGGCCACCTGGATCTCGGCCAGATCGCCGGTCAGGAAGCGGCCGAGGTCGAAGCGGTTGTCCGCCGGCAGATAGAGCTGCACGCCGTCCAGATAGAGCGGCACCTGGAACCGGTCGTAGCCGCGGACCGTGACGTAGCGCTCGTTGCGCGGGCCGCGGGTGGTAGCGATGCTGACGCCCGGCAGCAGGTCGAGCGCGCGGTCCAGCCGCTCGCGGTTGAAGCGGGCGATGTCCTCCGACGACAGGACGGAGCCGCCGACCGGGGTGCCGCCGGCCGCCTGGGCCGTCGCGTTGATCTGGCCCAGCCGGTAGACCGGCTCGTCGGGCGCGGCCGTTTGAGCGGGCGTTTGACTGGCCGTTTGGGCGGTGGATTGAGCCAAGGCGGGGGCGTTCTGCGCGGCGGCCATCACGGCCGACGACGCAGCGGCAAGCAGCAATCGTCTCATCGGACTCCTAGAGGGGAAAGGCGTCAGCGGTGGGTGTGGATCAGAGTGAGGCGAGGAAGGACAGCAGCGCCTCGCGGTCGGCGGTGGGCAGGGCGCGCACGGCGTCGACGCTGCCCTGGGCCTCGCCGCCGTGCCACAGCACGGCCTCCAGCGGGCTGCGGGCGCGGCCGTCGTGCAGATAGGCGGGGTGATCGGCGATCAGCGGGACGAGGCCCAGCCCCCACAGGGGCGCCGTGCGCCACTGCCGCCCGTTGGCGCGATGATCGGGCCGCCCGTCGGCCAGCCCGTCGCCCAGGTCGTGCAGCAGCAGGTCGCTGTAGGGATGGATCGTCCCTCCGCCCAACCCCGGCAGGAGAGGATGCTCCGCCGTCTCCAGGCTGGGGGCGTGGCAGCGGGCGCAACCGGTCTCCGCGAAGACCGCCTCGCCGCGACGCACCGCCGGGTCGTCCACGCCGCGCCGCGGTGGCGGCTGGAGCGCCAGCGTGTAGAGATGGATGGTGTCGAGCATCGCCTCGGACAGTTCCGGCTGCAGCCCCTCGTCTTTGGCGGCATAAGCGGTGCAGGCGTCCTGCGCCTCCGGACAGTTGGGCTGCGGATAGAGGCGCGTGGTGATGCCGAGGTCGCCGACGAAGGCCCCGGCGATCTGCTGGCGTACGGTCGGCTGGTTGGCCTTCAGCCCGAAGCGGCCAAGCGCCTCCACCCCGGCTTCGCGGTCCCAGACGCGGTTGGGCTGGCCGGAGACCACGCCCTCGCGCGCCTGCGCCTCGGCCAGCGCCAGGACGACGCGCTCCGGCACCGCCTCCAGCAGGCCCAGCCCGAAGACCGGCGGCCCCATGCGCGGCGAGGTCATCGCATCGTCGCCGAGCGGCCCGAAGGCCGGATCGGTGATGCGAATCTCGGGAGCGCGCAACGGCACCTCCGTGCCGTCGGCCAGACGCTCCACCCGCTCGTGCCACGTGAAGAAGACGCGCGCCTCGGCCGGGACGCCGGGCACCGACTGGTCGTTGATCTGGTCGCCGTAGGCGGGGTGCGGCTTCGGTCCGCCATGCGCGTCCTCGCCGGGCACCGACAGGCGGACCAGCATGGCGCGCAGCGCGTCGTCGGGCCCCTGCGGCGGCTCGCCCCGCCCGTTCTTGATGTGGCAGGCGGCGCAGGACAGCCGGTTGTAGGTCGGCCCCAGCCCGTGGAACCCGCCCTCCCCCGCGAAGCCGTTCTGCACCAGCGCCCGTCCGCCGGCCTGGGCGCGGCCGACGCCGGTCCCGGCCTCCGGGTCCGGGCCGCCCGGCGTCCAGACATGGTTGAACAGGATGCGCCCGATGGTGAACTGGACGCGCTGCGCCTCGTCGGCCGGCGGCAGGGTATGGTCGAAGGCGGCGCGCGTCGGGTTGGACGGGGCGGCGGCCTGAACCGCCGCTCCCGCCGTCGCGGACAAGGCGACCGACAGGCCGAGAAGCGCGTGGAGGGTCCGGCGCACGGGTCAGGGCTCCTTGGCGGCGGTCAGCACGGCGCGAGCGGTGTCCGCGGCGGCGGCGCGGGCCTTGCCGATGCGCTCCGCCCAGTCCTGATCGAGCGCTAGGGTGACGGTCAGGCCGGCGGCCTGCTCCTCCGTCACCGGCACCGCGGTGGCGAGGGCCAGCGCCTCCTCCGCTTTTGCGACGAGCGCGGGATTGCCCGTCCGGGCGGCGGCCCGCCGTGCCTCGTCCAGCAGAGCCAGCAGTTCGCGCAGCTCGTCCTGACGGCGGGTGATCAGCGCGTCGAACAGCGCGGCGACCGCCGGTTCGCGGCGGCTGCCCCGCTCCGTCTCGTAGGCGAAGGCGCCCGCCGCGGCAAAGGGGTTGCCGGTACCCGCCGGGGCGTCGCGATAGACCGCGGGGCGGACCGGGTGGCGGCGGATGTCCGGGTGGAAGAGAATGCGCTGCCCCTCCTCCGACAGGGCGAAGGCGACGAAGGCAGCGGCGGCCTTCGGGTGGGGGGCGGCGGCGGTCACGCCGATGTGGGCGGGCAGCCAGGCGGTGCGCTCCGGATAGAGGATTTCCACCGGCTTGCCGTCGGCCTGGGCGTTCAGCGCCTGGAAGTCGATGGTCGGCCCGGCGCCGCGCCGCCCCGAGCCCACGCTGTCGCCCACGCCCGGCCCGCGGTCGGCCAGCTCCGCGCCGGCGGCGATGCGTTGCAGCAGCGTCCAGCCCGCCGTCCAGCCCTCGGCCTGGAGGATGATGTCCACCAGCACCGGGGCGAAGCCGACCCGCGAGGGCACCGGGAAGGCGACGTGCCCGGCCAGCGCCGGGTCGGCGAGGTCGGCCCAGCGCCGCGGCGTCGGCAGCCCGCGGTCCGCCAGATAGGCCGGATTGACCACGATCCCGTAACCGGCGACCTCGAACGCCTCGAAGCGGCCCGAGGGGTCGGACAGGGTCTGCGCCCCGATGCGGCCCGGCAGCGCCTCGCGATCAAGCTCCGGTGAAGCGGTGTCCAGCGGGCGGAGCCGTCCCTCGTCGCGCAGCAGCGGGAAGTTGCGCAGCGCCGGGGTCCAGTAGACGTCCACGCCCCCCTGGTCGGCGCTGCGCAGGATCGGAATCGCCTCCCGTCCCGTCTTCCAGAGGACGCGCAGGTCGGTGCCGGGATTGGCCCGCTCGAACGCCGCCTCGAAGCGGGAGACCAACTCGTCGGGGTAGCTGGTCAGGACGAGCAGGCTCGATTCCAGGGGCTCCGCATGCAGCGCACCCGGAAGGATGCCCATCGCCAGCACAACCAACGCACGCAATCTCATCGCGGGCTCCGTCACAGGGGACCGATAAAGCCATATCCATTCGCTATGTTTGTTTGGATACAGCGCATACCGGCGTCTGTCAACGGCGCTATATACATTCGGTATATAACCGTGAAGAAAATATGGAAATGGAAAAGGCCCCCGCTGTCCGGCCGCCCTCACCTCAGGCCGTGATTTAACTCAGAGCTATCGCATTTGGCCTCTATAACCCTCTTCCCTCTGGGGAGAGGGTGGCCCGCAGGGCCGGTGAGGGGGATGTGCTTGGCGGTAGGTCCGGCAAATGCGCACCCCCCTCACCCTAACCCTCTCCCCCGAGGGGAGAGGGGACTTCAAATGCAATCACCCCGTCACTTCACCAGGGGGCAGCCGCTGTCCTTCGGGTTGATGTAGGCCTGCTCGCCGGGAATGGTCTTGAGGATCTTGAAGTAATCCCAGGCCCCTTTCGACTCGCCCGGCGTCTTGATCTGCGCCAGATACATGTCGTTGAAGATCCGGCCGTTGTCGGCGATCTTCGCGTCCTTCATCATCATGTCGCTGATGGGCGTGGCACGCATCTTGGCGGCGACCTTGTCGGCGTCGTCGGTGCCGGCCTCCTGCACGGCCTTCAGGTAATGCTTGACCGCCGAATAGACGCCCGCCTGATTCATCGACGGCTTGCGCCCGGTCCGCTCCTCGAACTTCTTCGACCAGGCGCGGGTCTCGTCGTTCATGTCCCAGTAGAAGGAGTTCGCCAGCATCAGCCCCTGCGCGGTGTCGAGGCCCAGCGCGTGGATGTCGTTGACGTTCAGCAGCAGGCCGGCCAGCGTCTGGCCGCCCTGGGGAATGCCGAACTCGGCGGCCTGCTTGACCGCGTTGATGGTGTCGCCGCCGGCGTTGGCGAAGGCGACCACCTCCGCACCCGAGGCCTGCGCCTGCAGCAGGAAGGACGAGAAGTCCGAGCTTGCCAGGGGATGGCGGACGCTGCCCTTGATGGTGCCGCCGAGCTGCTTGACGGTGTTGGCCGCCTCCGTTTCCAGCGAATGGCCGAAGGCGTAGTCGGCGGTGATGAAGAACCAGCTCTTTTTGCCCTGCTCGACCAGCGCGCGGGCGGTGGAGGACGCCACGGCGTGGTTGTCCCAGGTCCACAGGAAGCCGTAAGGGCTGCAATCCTTGCCCGTCAGATCGGTGGAGCCGGGGCCGGACATCAGGAAGATGCGCTTCTTGTCCTTGGTGATGCCCTGCACGGCCAGCGCCGCGGCGGAATTCGGCACGTCGGCGACGACGTCGACCTTCTCCACATCGATCCACTGGCGCGCGAGGTTGGCGGCGATGTCCGCCTTGTTCTGGTGGTCGCCGACGATGATCTCGATCTTGGTGCCGTTGATGGCGTTGCCGAACTCCTCGGCGGCCAGCCGTGCCGCCACCGCCGAGCCCTCGCCGTTGATGTCGGCGTAGATGCCGGACCGGTCGGACAGCATGCCGATCTTGATGACGTTGTCCGACATCTGGGCCTGGGCCGTGCCGGACGCCAGGGCGGCGAAGGCGACTCCGGCGAGAAGGCCGGCAAGACGGGTGCTGCGCATGGTTCACTCCCTAGGGTGTTGTTTTCTTGGTGGTTGGGGATTCAATGGGTCGTGTAGCCGCCATCCACGGGGATCGCGGTGCCGGTGATCGACGCGGCGGCGTCGGAGCACAGGAAGGCGATGGCGGCGGCGACCTCCTCCGGGGGGATCAGCCGGCCGGTCGGCATGCGGTCGAGGAACACCGCCTGGAGGACCCGCTCCTCCGGCAGACCGGTGACCTGGGCCTGCTGGGCGATCTGCTTCTCGATGATCGGGGTCAGCACCGTGCCGGGGCACACCGCGTTGCAGGTGATGCCGTGCTCCGCCACCTCGATCGCCACCGACTTCGTCAGGCCGATGATGCCGTGCTTCGTCGCGACATAGGCGGGCTTGTGCGGGGCGCCGACCATGCCGAGGACCGACGCCGTGTTGACGATGCGCCCCCAGCGGCGCTCCCGCATCGCGGGAAGGGCCGCCTTGATGGTGTGGAAGGCGGCGCTGAGGTTGACCGCGAGCAGCAGGTCCCATTTGTCGTCGGGGAACTCGTGTACCGCCGCCACATGCTGCACCCCGGCGTTGTTCACCAGGATGTCGATGGGGCCGAGCGCCGCCGCGGCCTCCGCCATCATGGCGCGGGCCTCGTCCGGCCGGCTGAGGTCGGCCCCCGAATAGACGATCGTCGTGCCGCTCTGCGCCGCGATGTCCGCGCACAGCCGGTCGATCTCCGCGCGGTCGCCGAAGCCGTTGAGCATGACATGGCAACCCTGGCGGGCGAGTTCGCGGGCGGTCGCCAGCCCGATGCCGGTGGTGGAGCCGGTGACGACAGCGTTCCTGTTTCGCATCTCGGTCTTTCTTTCGGACGTCTTGGATGTCAATGGCGTGTCGCGGTTCAGAAGGCCACCTGATCGGCGCCTTTCAGGGCGAGCATGGCGCGCGCCTCGGCGGGGGTGGCGACCTCGAGCGACAGCTCTTCGAGAATCCGGCGGATCTTCGCCACCTGCTCCGCGCTGTTCCGGGCCAGCCGGCCCTTGCTGAGATACAGGCTGTCCTCCAGCCCGACCCGGACGTTGCCGCCCATGACCGCGGCCATGGTCGTGAAGGGGATCTGGTGACGGCCAGCGGCGAGCACCGACCACTCGTAATCCGTCCCGAACAGCCGGTCGGCGGTCTCGCGCATGAAGACGAGGTTGCGCTGCTCCGCACCGATGCCGCCGAGGATGCCGAAGATCGTCTGGACGAAGAAGGGCGGCTTCACCAGCCCCCGATCGACGAAGTGGGCGAGGTTGTACAGGTGCCCGACGTCGTAGCACTCGAATTCGAAGCGCGTTCCGCAGCCCTCGCCCAGATGCTCCAGGATGTAGGCGATGTCGCGGAAGGTGTTGCGGAAGATGAAGTCATCGGTGCTGCGCAGATAGGGCTCCTCCCAGTCGTGCTTCCAGCCCTGGTAACGGTCGGCCAGCGGGAAGATGCCGAAGTTCATCGAGCCCATGTTGAGGGAGCACATCTCCGGCTGGGCCTGGAGCGGGGCGGCAAGGCGCTCCTGCACCGTCATGTTGAGCGAGCCGCCGGTGGTGATGTTGAGCACCGCGTCGGTGGACTGCTTGAGGCGCGGCAGGAACTGCATGAACACCGCCGGGTCCGGCGTCGGCTGCCCGGTCCGGGGATCGCGGGCGTGCAGATGGAGGATCGCGGCTCCAGCCTCGGCGGCGCCGACGCCCTGCTCGACGATCTCATCGGGCGTCACCGGCAGCGCGTCCGACATGGTCGGGGTGTGGATCGACCCCGTCAACGCGCAGCTGATGATGACCTTCTTCTGTGGTGCCTTCTGTGGTGCGGCCATGTGAGATTCCCTGCATGGGTTGATTTCGAATGGAGAGGAGGCGGCGCGCGGTCACCCGCGCTCGACGCCGTCCAGCCGCTGGAGGTGGGCCGCCAGACGGGCGTGGGTCTCTGTCCGCTGCGCCTCCGTCCAGGTCCGGAAACCGGCGCCGGACTTCATGCCCAGCCGCCCGGACGCGACGAGGTCGCGCAGCAGGGGCAACGGTTCCGGCGTCCGGTCGAGGTCGGGCAGGACATGCTCGTGCACCGCCAGGGTCAGGTCGGTGCCGACGAGGTCGGCGTTCTCCAGCGGTCCCAGGACGGCGAGGCGGCGGCCGAAGCTGGCCTTGACCACGGCGTCCACCGTCTCGGCGTCGCACACGCCGTTCTGGACGAGCGCGATGGCCTCGCGCCAGAGCGCGTGCTGCAAACGGTTGCCGATGAAGCCGGGAACATCCTTGCGGACATGCACCGGCGTCTTGCCGATGGCGGCCAGCAGCCCGATCATCGCGGCGACCGCCGCGTCGTCGGTGTCGGCGGTCTGGATGACCTCGACGAGCGGAATCTGATACGGCGGATTCCACCAGTGGGTGCCGAGCGCGCGGCTCTTGTCCCGAAGCGGCTCCATGATCCGGGTGATCGGGATCACCGACGTGTTGCTCGCCAGAAGCGCATGGGGCGGGGCGGCGGCCTCGACCGCCAGGAAGATCCGCTGCTTGAGGGCCAGATCCTCAGGGACCGCTTCGATGACGACGTCCGCCCGGCCGACCGCGTCCTCCAGGGAGGCGCAGGGCCGAACCCGGTCCGCGGCGGCGGTGTCCATTCCCAGAGTCTCAAGGTTGCCGCGGACCCGTTCGACGATCCCGGCCCGGCGGTCGGGATCGGGCTCGTGGATGTCGACCGGGTGCCCGGCGGCGGCGAACGCCTGGGCGATCCCATGCCCCATCAGCCCGGCGCCGATGATCCCAATACGCTGCTGCGTCATGCCTCTGTCGCGTCCCCCCTGCCTTGAGCGCCGCCGCAACGGCCGTCCGGCCAATTGTTCGCGGCGCGCATATTTTCTTTCCGCAATCAAAGCAAGGGGCGTGCCAGCGACGGGAATTGTTGGTATGGAGGGCCTTCGGCCAAGCCCGCGGGCGGATTGCCTGCGGTTTTCAGCCCTTCGCCGCCATGGGCCTGCGACTCAGGGCTTCCGTCGTGTCCTAAATTTTGACAAACAGTGTTCAGAATATTGACAAAACGATGCGACGGGAGGCGGGCCATGGCGGCGGGACGGGACGAACACTTCGCGGCGGCGCGCGCGCTGATGGTGATGATCGACGAGATGATCGACGGCGCCATCCTCGTCGACAAGGACGCGCGGATCGTCTGGTCCAATGATAAGCACGTCTGGTTCGATGACAAGCGCAAGGCGCTGCTGGGCATCCGCTCCCTCACCGAGGTGGTGGGGCAACCCATCGAACGGGTCATCCCGCACAGCCAGATGCGCGACGTTGTGGAAACCGGCCGCTCCTTCCCGCTCGACATCATGCGCTACGGGGAGCACACGCTGCTGGTGAGCCGCCTGCCCCTGCGCGACGAGCAGGGGGAGATCATCGGCGCCCTCGCCTTCGCCCTGAAGAACAGCCTGACCTACCTGCGTCCCATCGCCGAGCGCTTCAACAAGCTGCAATCGCGCCTCGCGCGCATGGAACAGGAACTCGCCGCCAGCCGCGCGCCGAAATACTCGGTCGAGAACCTCGTCGGCTTCAGCCCGGCGATGCTCCAGGTGAAGCGGCTGGTTCGCAAGGCGGGCCAGATCAACTCGGCGGTGCTGGTGCTGGGCGAGACGGGAACCGGAAAGGAGCTGGTGGCGCAGGCCATCCACGCCGCCTCGGATCGGGTCGACCGCCCCTTCGTCGGCATCAACGTCGCGGCGATCCCCGAAAACCTGCTTGAGGCAGAGTTCTTCGGCGTCGCTCCGGGCGCCTACACCGGCGCCGGCCGCCAGCCCCGCCCCGGAAAATTCCAGCTCGCGCATGGCGGCACGCTGTTCCTCGACGAGATCGGCGACATGCCGCTGCCGCTTCAGGCCAAACTGCTGCGCGTGCTTCAGGAGCGCGAGGTCGAGCCGCTCGGCTCCAATCAGGTCATCAAGGTCGATGTCCGCATCATCGCCGCGACCAGCCGGCCGCTGCCGGAGATGATGCGGAACGGCACCTTCCGCTCGGACCTCTACTACCGGCTCAACGTCTTCCCGATCCAGCTTCCGGCGCTGCGCGACCACAAGGAGGATTTGGAAATCCTCGCCTCGCTGTTTTCGGAACGGATGGCGGTGAGCCTCGACCAGCCGATGCGCGACCTCACCCCCGCGGCGCTCGACGCGCTGCGCGGGCATGACTGGCCGGGCAACGTCCGTGAACTGGCCAACGTCATCGAGCAGGTCTATGTGCGCACCGAAGGCGAGCGCATCCTGGCCGACGACTTCGCCGACATCCTTCCCGGAGCCGCTGCCCGGCCTCTCGCCCCACCGGCGCGCAGGCGCCCCCTCGCCGACAGCATGGACGAGCTGGAACGCTCGCTCATCCTCGCCGCGCTCGAGGACGCGCAGGGCAACAAGCTCGAAGCCGCGCGGAGCCTCGGCCTGTCGCGCACCAACCTCTACGCGAAGCTGCGCAAGCACGGCATCACCGCCGACTCCGAGACGTAGCCGGATCGCGGCGCTACAGCAGCAGGGCCTTCTCCCGCTGCACATGGCCCGACAGCCGGGCCGTCTCCCGCTGGTCCAGCGCGTTCCGCAGCTTGGGGAAATCGACGTCCTCCTCCTGCTGGACATGCTCCGCGATCAGTTCTTTCAGTTGGATGACGCGCCGCCGCCACGCGGGATCGTCCTTCGGCATCTGCTCGAGGGCGTACAGGTGCATCTTCATGTCGGCGTGCTCGCCGTAGAGGTGCCGGGCGTCCGCCTCCTGATGCGCGTGGTCGTGCAGCAGGGGATAGACGACGTCCTCCTCGGCTATGGCGTGCGCGGCGAGACGGCGCTTGAGGCGGAGCAGCAACTGCGTCCGCTGGAAGGTCTCGCCGGTGTGCGTCCGCTCCATCGCGTCGAGCAGCGCCAGGATGTGGCGGTGGTCGTCCATCAGGGCGTCGAACGGGTCGCGCGCCATCGTCGTCCCGGCGGCCTGGGCGACCACCGGCGGCAGCAGGCGGCTGGCGAGGATCGCCACGGCGGCACCGCTGGCGAAGGCGATCAGGCCGCTTGTGGACCAGAGGTCCCTTCCTCTCCTGCTCATGATGTCCGTGCCTCCCGGGTCCATGGGTGTGTCCGACGTCCAACAGGGGCCGGGCCGGGTCATTCCGCCGGAGATGTCTTCGCGGGCACGTCCACCGGGTCGCGGTGTGGAACCAGCCGCTCGGTCAGGCGCTGGAAGGCGACGAACAGGACCGGCACGAAGATGATGCCGACCAGCGTCGCCGCGGTCATGCCGCTGAAGACCGTCGTGCCGATGGACCGCCGGCTGGTCGCCCCGGCGCCGGTGGCGACCAGCAGCGGCACCGCCCCCAGGATGAAGGCCAGCGCCGTCATCAGCACCGCGCGGAAGCGCTGGCGGGCGCCCATCACCGCGGATTCGACGATGGGGTGGCCGGCGGCGCGCTGCTCCCGCGCGAACTCGACGATCAGGATGGCGTTCTTGGCGGCGAGGCCGACCAGCAGGACGAGGCCGATCTGCGCGTAGACGTCGTTGGCGATGCCGGCGACGTTCAGGCCGATGCCGGCCCCCAGCACCGCGATGGCCACCGACAGCAGCACGGCCAGCGGGATCAGCCAGTTCTCGTACTGCGCCACCAGGAACAGATAGCCGAACAGCACCGCCAGCCCGAAGATGATGACCGTCTGGTTGCCGATGCGGCTTTCCTGATAGGACAGCCCGGTCCATTCCGTGGCGTAGCCCGCCGGCAGGGTGCGGTCCGCCACCTCCTGCATCGCCGCCAGCGCTTGGCCGGAGCTGCCGCCGGGGGCCGGGTTGCCGTTGACCGAGGCGGACAGGAACTGGTCGTAGCGGACGAGGCTGTCGGGGGCCAGCGTGTTGCGGATGGTCACGATGCTGCGCAGCGGCACCATGTCCCCCGACGAACTCCGCACATAGAGCTGGTCGATGGCCGCCACCTCGTCGCGGTATTCCGCGGCGTCCTGCACCTGGACTTGGAAGACCCGGCCGTAGAGGTTGAAGTCGTTGACGTAGCGCGACCCGAGATGGGACTGCAGCGTGGTGAAGACGTCGCCCGGCGAGACGCCGAGCAGCGCCGCCTTGGTGCGGTCGAGGTCAACGAACAGGTGCGGCACGTCGGGGCTGAAGGTGCTGAAGACGGCCGACAGCCGCGCGTCCTGGTTGGCGGCGACCAGCAGTCCGCGCAGCACCGCGCCCAGCTGCTGCGCGGACTGCCCGCCCAGCGCCTGAACCTGGAGTTGGAACCCGCCGGTGCTGCCGAGACCGGGGATGGAGGGTGGGTTGAAGGCGGCGATGGTCGCCTGCGGCACCGCGGCGAGCTGGGGGCCATCGCAGAACCTGCTCAAAATCGTACGCTAGGCGGCGACCCTCTGGAACGAAGCGGGAATTCGCCGGAGTGGTCGGAACGCTGCCGAGGAATCCACGTCGCCGTCAGCCCAGACATAGTCTCCGGTGAGCGCGATGTGCTCCCAGCCGAGTGGCGCCACGTGTGCCAACAGGTCAGCGGGAATGTCTTCGCCGGCTGCGCGGAGCGCGTCCACGGCGCGACCCAGATAAACGGTGTTCCAGAGCACGATGGCGGCGACCACCAGGTTGAGCCCCGAGGCCCGATGGCTCTGGTTCTCGAACGTCCGGTCACGTAGTTCGCCCAGACGATGGAAGAAGACGGCCCGCTTGAGCGAATGCTCCGCCTCCCCCTTGTTCAGGCCAGCATGGGAGCGACGGCGAAGGTCCGGGTCCTTCAGCCAGTCCAAGGTTGCCAGTGTGCGTTCGATGCGGCCGACCTCGCGCAACGCTTTGGCGAGCTGGTTCTGCCGTGGGTAGGCCGCGAGGCGGCGCAAGAGGGCGGACGGCGCCGCCGTCCCGGTGCGCACGGACGTGGCCAGCCACAGCAGGTCATCCCAGGATTCCTCGACGAAGTGCAGGCGCACCGGGCCGCCGATCAATGGCGTCAGCAATCCATAATCGGCCATGCGGTCAATCACATACAACCGACGCTCCTTGAGATTGCGGACGCGAGGGGCGAAGCGGAACCCCAGAAGATGGCAGAGTCCCGACACATGATCGGTCGCGCCGGCCGTATCGGTGTAGTGCTCGCGGATGGACAGCGCGCTGCCGTGCATCAGAAGGCCGTCCAGCACATGGGCCGCCTCGCCCGCCGTGGCCGAGATCACCTTCGTGTGGAAGGGAGAGAACCGATCTGAGACATGGGTGTAGAACAGCACGCCGGGGTCGTCGCCATAGCGGGCGTTCACGTCGGAGCGCGCCTCGCCACGGCCGCCCGCCCGGAAGAACTGCCCATCCGACGACGAGGTCTCGCCCGGCCCCCAGTGGTGGGCCATCGGGTGGGCGTGGTGGGCGTTCACCACGGTGGCCAGGGCAGCGGCGTAGGTTTCGTCGCGCACATGCCACTCCGCCGCCCAGATCAGCCGGGCATGGTTCAAGCCGCGCGACGCCTCGGCCATGCGCGACAGCCCCAGATTGGTGCCGTCCGCCAGCACCGTGCCGAGCACCGCGGCGCGGTCGAAGGCCGGCTCGCCGGTGCGCACATGGGTGAAGCTGCTGGTGAATCCGGTCCAGTGGTCGACCTCGGCCAGGATCTCAGTGATCCGTATGCGCGGCAGGAGCGCGGACAGCCGTTTGGCGAGAATGCCCGCAGCCTCGGGCACGGCGCGGGACAGCGGGGAAATGGTTAGGCGGCCCTCCTCCAGCGTGACGTCCGGCAATCGGTTGGCTTCGGCCAAAGCGGCAACCTCGCGCAACCGGTCGTCCAGGAGTTTCGTCCGTTCCGTGGCATAGTCCGGCCACGACACCGGGATGGGGAGATCGAGGCTCCCGGTGCTGCGCAGGTCCTCGAACGTTGGCCGGGGCAGCAGAAAGTCGGTGAACCGTCGATAGGCGCGGGCGCCCTCGATCCAGACATCGCCGGCACGCAGCCGTTCGCGCAGATGCGCGAACACGGCCATTTCATAGGCGCGGCGATCGAGGTTTTTACCCTGTGGCAGCACGAGGGGGCGCCAACGGCGCTGGAGAAAGGAGACCGGCGCGTCCTTCGCTAGGGTCGGCCGGCCTTCCGACACATACAGTGCCTTGATGGCGTCGACCGCCTTGAGCAGCGGATCGGACTTGCGGTACGAGCGGAAGGCAAAGGTTTGCAGGAAGGTCGGGGCAAACCGCCGGGCGGACGCATGCCGCTCCACCACCTCGGGCAGGCTGTTGCCTTCATCGGCGGTCTCGGCGATGCCGACGGCGTGATCGACGCTCTTCTCATAGGCTTTCCACCCCACGGCCGCCTCGATGGCGGCAAACGGATCGGTCCCGTTCCGTCGGGCGGCGACGAGAGCCCGGCCGCTCACCGCGTGCATCCAGACCAGGCTTTCCTGCTCCTTGGCCCGGTCGGTCAGCCGTTCCGTGCGCTTGCGCTCGGCACGCCGGAACAGGGCTCCCATCAGCCGGTCGAACATCTCCACGGCGGCGTCGCTGAGCCGGGCCTCCTGCTCGATGACGAAGGCGGTCAGGACGGCAAGACGGCGTTCCGGGCCCAGGCGCGACAGGTGCTGCGCATCCATGATTCCCGCTTCGCCGGCGATGATGGCATAGCGGACTTGATGAATGCGCCGCGCCCGATCCGCTTCGATGCCGATGGCCCGCACCGTTGCCAAGCGCTCCGCCAGACGGACCAGGTTCGCTGCGGAAGGCGCCTCCGACCACTCGCGCAGTTGCGTCAAGCCGGTGCGGCCCTCCGGTTCCGTCACCTTCAAGAGCGCCAGGAGGCGCTCGGTCTGTCGATCCTCCAACCCGCGGATCAGACTGGCATAAGCGGCGGCTCGAGCCCTGGCACGGACGGCGAGGCCGAGGCGCTCCACCACGGTGGCGACCGGCAGCAGGACGCGGCGCGCCCGCAGCTCTTCCACTACAGCCAAGGCGATGGCATCGCCCCGGTCGGTGCCGCGAGCCACCTCCGATGCCACACGCCACATGGCCCGATAGTCGGCCAAGCCGAAGGGCGACAGCCCGAAGGCCGCTTGCAGTTCGGCCAAATGCTCGCGCCGGGTTTCCTCCCGCCGGGCGTAGTCGACGAACAATGCCGGATCGGCCCCGACCTGTCCGGCGATGTGAGCGAGCATGGCGGTCGGTGGTTCCTCGCCAATTCCCAGGGCCCGTCCAGGATGGCGCAGGTAGGCCAGCTGCATCGCGAAGCCGAGCCGGTTCCAGGGACGGCGCCGACGACGCACGTGCGCCAGATCGTCCGGCGAGAGGGTGTACAGGCGCGTGATGGCGGTCGGCTCCGACGGTGGATCGAACAGAGCGGCTCGCGTCTGAGGGGATAGAAGCTGGCGGCGGGGCATGGGATGGGCATTGCGCAAACGGCCGTCTGCGCACCGGTCTGGAGGGGAACGGTAGAACAAAGGCTTGCTGGTTGCACAATCCTGTTGCCAAACTCGTATCCAAGGCAACGGGTTTATGCAAGGATGGTGCGATGCTGCTTGGCTACGCGCGCGTGTCGAAAGCGGAAGGGCAGGACGCATCGGCCCAGGTGGACGCCCTGCGGGCGGCTGGCTGCATGCGTGTCTTCCAGGAGGCGGGATCGGGCGGCCGCTGGGACCGGCCCGAGTTGCATCGGCTGCTCGACCAGCTGCGTCCCGGTGACGTGGTTGTCGTCTGGAAGCTCGACCGGCTGTCCAGGTCGCTGAAGGACCTGCTGTTGATCCTGGAGCGGATCGAGCTGGCGCAAGCCGGATTCCGCTCGCTCACCGAGGCCGTCGACACCACCGGCCCGGCCGGCCGCATGATGATGCAGATGCTGGGCGCCTTCGCCGAATTCGAGCGCGCCATGATCCGCGAGCGCACCCGGGCGGGATTGGAAGCCGCCAAAAATCAGGGGCGGCGCGGCGGCCGACGCCCAAAGCTCACGACCGCGCAATGCCGTGAAATCATTGAGATGGTGACATCGGGGAGGAAGTCCGCCGCCGAGGTTTCCCGGCTCTTCGGCGTCCATCCCGCCACGGTCAGCCGCTTGCTCTCCCGGGCCCGCCGCTTAGCGTACGATTTTGAACAGATTCTGCGATGACCCCCAGCTGCGGCCTCAGCCGGCCCAGCAGCGCGTCCACCGTCTCAGCGGCCCCCCGCTCCCCCCAGGGCTTCAGCACGACGATCTGCAGGCCGACGTTGGAGGCCGCTCCGCTGAGGATGCTGTAGCCGGCGATGGAGATCACATGGGCCACACCCGGCGTCGCGCGCAGCCGCTCGGTGACGTCGGTCATCACCGCCTCCGTCCGGCTGAGCGACGCCGCACTCGGCAACTGCACGTTGACGAAGAAGTATCCCTGGTCCTCCGACGGCAGGAAGGCGGTGGGCAGGCTCCGCAGCAGCAGGAAGGCCCCGGCGGTCAGCAGGGCGAAGACGGCGATCCCGATCACCAGCTTGCGCGACAGCCAGCCGACGAGGCCGCCGTAGCGGTCGCGCACCCCGTCCAGCCCCCGGTTGAAGGCGGCCAGCGGGCGCCAGGGCCGGGTCGGCGGGCGCAGCAGCAGGCCGCACAGCGCCGGGGTCAGCGTCAGCGACACCATGCCGGAAATCAGGAAGGCGGTGGTGATGGTGACCGCGAACTGCCGGTAGAGCTGGCCGGTGATGCCGGGAAGGAAGGCCACCGGCACGAACACCGCGGCCAGCACCAGGGTGGAGGCGACGATGGCCCCGGTCACCTGCTCCATGGCGATGCGGCTGGCCGAGGGGGCGGGCTGGTCGGGATGCTCCTCCATGACGCGGCGGACATTCTCGACCACCACGATGGCGTCGTCGACGACCAGCCCGATCGCCAGCACCAGCGCGAACAGCGTGATGGTGTTGGCGCTGTAGCCCAGCACCAGCAGCACGGCGAAGACACCGATGATCGACACCGGGATCGCCAGGGTCGGGATCATCGTCGCCCGCCAGTCCTGCAGAAAGACGTAGATGACCACCACCACCAGCAGGAAGGTGATGCCCAGCGTCAGCACGATCTCCTCGATCGTCGCGCTGACGAAGCTGGTGGTGTCGAACACGACGGCGTAGTCCAGCCCCTCCGGGAAGCGGCCGGACAGCCGGTCCAGTTCCGCCCGCACCGCCGTGGCGACGTCCAGCGCGTTGGCGTCCGGCGACTGGTAGACGACCAGCGTCGCCGCCGGATCGCCGTCCAGCTTGGCGGTGGAGCCGTAGCTCTGCGCCCCCAGCTCCACCCGCCCGATGTCGCCCAGCCGCACCACGCCGCCGTTCGGGTTGGTGCGCACGATGATGCCGGCGAACTGCTTGGGGTCGTCCAGCCGGCCGCGGGCCAGGATGGTCAATTGCTGCTGCTGGCCGTCGGGGACGGGAGGGGCGCCGATCTGCCCCGCCGAGGCCTGGAGATTCTGGTTCTGGATCGCCGCGACCACGTCCGCCGCGGTGATGCCCAGCGCCGTCATACGGTTCGGGTCCATCCAGACGCGCATGGCGTAGGTCAGCGCGCCCATCACCTGCGCGTCGCCGACGCCGGGCACCCGCGCGATGGCGTCGCGCAGGTTGATGCTGGCGTAGTTGGAGATGAAGATCGGGTCGAACTGGCCGCCGGGGGAGAAGACGTTGACGGCCATCAGCATGTTGGACGACTGCTTGCGCACCGTGACGCCCTGGCGCGACACCTCCGTCGGCAGGGTCGGCGTGGCGAGCGACAGGCGGTTCTGCACGTTGATCTGGGCCAGATCCGGGTCGGTGCCCTGCGCGAAGGTGACCGACAGCGTGTAGGCGCCGGTGTCGGTGCTGGTCGAGGACATGTAGAGCATGCCCTCCACCCCGTTCACCTGAGCCTCGATCGGGGCGGCGACGCTGTCGGCGACGACCTGGGCGTTGGCGCCGGGATAGGTGGCGGAGACCTGCACCGAGGGCGGGGTGATCGGCGGGAACTGGGCCACCGGGATGGCCAGGATGGCCAGCGCGCCCGCGATGGTCACGACCAGCGCGATGACGATGGCGAGGTTCGGGCGCCGGATGAACAGGCCGGAGAACATGGGCGCCTATCCTCGCGGCTGTTCGGCGGTCTGGGGGGCCCGCTCGGGCTGCACGGCCATGCCGGGGCGGACCTTCTGGGCGCCGCCGACGATGACGGTCTCGCCGGCCTGGACGCCCTTGGGCACCGCGATCACCTGATCGAGCTGCGGTCCGGGCTCGATCGGACGGCGCTGCGCCCGGTTCTGCTGGTCGAGCACCAGGACGTAGCTGCCCTGCTGGTCCTGCTGGATGGCCGACACCGGCACCACCGGCTGCCGCTCGGTCTGCGCCGGGCGGATCAGGACGGTCACATACTGGCCGGGCAGCAGAAACCCCTTGGGGTTCGCGAAGTCGGCGTAGACGGGGATGGTCCCGGTCTGCGGGTCGATGCGGTTGCTGGCGAAGGAGACCTTGCCCTTCTGCTCGTACTCGGAACCGTCGGCCAGCCGCAGGGCCGGCACGAAGCGGTTCACCGCGTCGGCCGAGGCGAGATCGGGGGCGGCGCGCTGGACCTCCAGGATGTCGCGGTCGCTGACCGAGAAGACGACGCGGATGGGGTCGAGCTGGACGACGGTGGCGAGCGGGCCGCTGGACGGGTTGACGAGGTCCCCCACCGTCATCGCGGTGGCGCCGATGCGCCCGTCGATGGGCGAAGAAATGCGCGTGTAGCCGAGGTTCAGTTCCGCCTGCCGCAGCTTGGCCTGCGTCTGCATGATGTCGGCGTCCGCCGTCTCCTGCGCCGCCTGGGCCTGATCGAGGTCGGCCTGGGAGATGTTGCCGCGGGTCCGCAGCTCCTGAGCGCGCTGGAAGGCGCGCTGGGCCTCGCGCAGGGTCGCCTGGGCGCGGGCGAGGTCGGCCTTGGCGCTGTCCACGGCGGCCTGGTAGGGGGCCTGCTCGATGACGTAGAGCAGGGTGTCCTTGGTGACGTTCTGGCCTTCCTGGAAGGCCACTTGCTCGACGAAGCCCTCGACGCGGGCGCGGGCCTCGAAGTCCTGGATCGCCTGGACGCGACCGATGAACGCGCTGGTCGGGGTGACGTCCCGTTCACGCACCACCTCGGTCATGACCGTGGGGGGCGGAGCGTTCGCAGGCTGCTGGGCCAGGACCGCGCCCAAAGGGAGCAGGACGAGCAGGCACGAGACGGCGAGGCCGTGGCGAAGGCGCAGCATCGAGAGTGCTCCCGTTCAACCGTGCCTTCTAAACAGGGCCGCGGCGATTGGGTTCAGCGATGCCGATGAAAAGTGGGTGCGAGGAAGGCGACCGGGCGCTGAAAACGCAAGGGGACCGCCCCACGGAGGGCGGTCCCCTTGCTATCAAACATTCCGGCAGGTCAGTGGCCGGTCAACGCGGAGCGATGACCATGACCATCATGCGCCCTTCCATCCGGGGCATCTGCTCGACCTTGGCGATGTCCTCGAACTGATCGCGCACACGGATCAACACGTTCATGCCCAGATCCTGGTGCGCCATCTCGCGCCCGCGGAACCGCATGGTCATCTTGACCTTGTCGCCCTCTTCGAGGAAGCGCCGCGCCGCCCGCATCTTCACGTCGTAGTCGTGGTCATCGATGTTCGGCCGGAGCTTGAGCTCCTTGATCTCGATGATCTTCTGCTTCTTGCGGGCCTCGTTGGCCTTTTTCTGCTCCTCGAACCGGAACCGGCCGTAGTCGAGGATCTTGCAGACCGGCGGCTCCGCCTGGGGGGCCACCTCGACGAGGTCGAGTTCGGCCTCGACCGCAGCGTCGAAGGCATCGCGCAGCGAGACCACGCCGATCATCTCACCGTTGGCACCAACGAGGCGCACCGTGCGTGCCGTGATTTCCCGATTGATGCGCGGGCCTTCGCGGACCGGGTCCGCATCGTAGAGTTTAGCTATGTCCTGTCTCCAACGGTCTGTCCGGCGAGGAACCGGAATGGATGCTGACGGCCCTGACGCCGTCCCTCAAATTAAGGCATCGGTGGCCACGGTCAATAGCCCTCGCGCTGCAAACGCTTGCGCAGCAGCTTTCGCCGCCGCCGGACCGATTCCGCCGCCTGCCGTGCCCGGCGCTCCGAGGGCTTTTCGTAACGCCGGTGCAGCTTCATCTCACGAAAAAGCCCTTCGCGCTGCATTTTTCTTTTCAGGACGCGCAGAGCGCCCCCCACATCGTTGTCGCGGACCTGAACGAGCATAAGGCGATCATCCTCCCAATTGCTTGTATGGAAAGGGTTTTTCGTCGAAAAGGCCGCTCAGCCCAAGGTGTCGAGAACGATCTGGCGGATCTCGCGCGGGGTGAGGCGGGGCCACCCCGGCGCCCACGCCGGCTCCACCGCGGGAACGGGGCGCTGATGCTGGGGTTGGGCGGCCTGGGCCGCCCCGGTCGTCGGAAGCTTGATGGTCATGAGAATCCCCTTGCCGATATGGGCGAAGCCCGTCGGCCGTTGTTGTTATGTGTTGAAATCCGGGGTATGCGGCGCTCAAAGCGCCCGCAGGTCCCCGATCGACACCCTGTCCTGCCCGTCATCGGGAAGGCATCAAATGCACTTTGGGAGAAAGAGACCCAGAGCGGATGGCCGGAGCGGCAGACAACAGGCCCCGGAGCAATCTTGATCTGTCCCAGATGGGAGGGTCCGCCGGCTTTTACAAGCGAAGACTGAGCGGTAACGGCCGGATTTCCAGAAATGATTTGGGCACACACCCGATGCCGGGATCACATCAGGCGTGAACGGCGACGGGACGGTTCGCGTCGGCGGTGAACGGAACGCTGACCGTGGCGGTGCAGCCCGGCCGCGCGTCGAAGGTGATGGTGCCGCCGACCTGCCGGACCAGCGCATCGACCAGCGTCGTGCCGATTCCCCCCTTGGGCGGCATGTCCGGGCAGCCGATGCCGTCGTCGGCCACCGTCATCGTCAGACGGTCGCCCGCTTGCCGCAGCCGGACCGTCACCGTCCCGCCTCTCCCCTCCGGAAAGGCGTGCTTCAGCGCGTTGACGACCAGTTCGTTGGCGATCAGGCCGAGCGGTGTGGCGAGTTCGATGGAGCAGGACACGTCGTCCGTGTCGGGGTGGATGGTGATCGCCTCGTTCGGGAGAAGCTCCTGAAGCGCGTCGCAGAGCTGGCGCAGGTGCGTTCCGAAATCGACGTTCATCAGGTCGCCGGAGGTGTAGAGCTGCTCGTGCAGGCGCCCCATCGAGGTGACGCGCCCGGCCAGCGCCTCGATGCGGCCCCGCGACAGGTCCCCCTTGGGCAGGCGGCGCATCTCCACCATCATCAAGCCGTAGATCACCTGCAGGTTGTTCTTCACGCGGTGGTGGACCTCGCGAAGCAGCACCGTCTTCTCGGCGACCGTGCCGCGGAGCCGCCGGTCCGCCTCCTGCAGGTCGCTGACGTAGGTGTGCAGCGCCCCGGACAGCGTCGCCGCCTCCGTGTAGCGGCCGGTCAGCGGCAGGACGGGCATCGCGCCGTCCGGCCCCGCGGCTTCGACGGCCCTGGACATGGCGCGCAGGGGCGCCGACAGCCACGTCGCCAGGACATGGCCGACGAGGACCGCCAGCAGGCTGGCGGCGATTCCCCAGGCGATCACCCGGTTCCGCAGCTCGGCGACCGGCGCCATCGCCTGATCGACCGGCTGGCGGAGCACGACGCTCCACCCCAGCCCGGGATAATCCCGGTAGCCCTTCGTCCGCGCCACGCTCGTCAGGAAGCGGCGCCCGTCCGGCCAGGATTCGACCCACGCGCGCCGCCCTGGCGCCGACGCGAAGGCCAGCGGCTTGCCCACCAGGGGTTTGGGCCCCAGAATCACCGTGCCGTCGGCGGAGAGGATCATCGCCTCGACCTCGGCGTCCTCGGAAATCTGGCCGAGCACGGAGCGTTCGACCTCCGACGCCCAGTCCCAGCTCAGATGGGCGGCGACGACACCGGTCAGCGTCCCCTGCTCGTCGCGCACCGGCGCCGCCAGATCGACGAAACGCGGAACCTCCATCCGGTTGGCGTACAGAATCTTGGCCAGAACCACCGCGTCGTGCACGTCGCCGACATAGGGCCGGTCGAACCCCTGCTTCCACCATCCGCGCGCGCTCACGTCCATGCCTTCATAGACACGGCCCGTCGCCGCCTCCAGAAGGCCGGTCGGCCGGATGAAGCCGATCCAGGCATAGTCCGGATAGCTGTCCTGAAGCTTCTGGAGGACGGCGCGGCGCGAATCGCGGGAAGCGTCGGTCGCACGGATGGTTTCGAGGCTCGTCACGACGAGAAGATCGCGGTAGCGCTCGAACATGCCCCGGTCGAGCTTGTCGGCGACCTGCCCGGCGTAGAGGTGCAGCTGCCCGCCGATCACGCGCTGGAGCCGTTCCCCGGCTTCGACCTGCAGAATCGCGGCGGTGCCGGCCGTGAAAGCCAGCCCGACACCTCCCAGGCACGCGATCAGCATCGTCCTCAGGCCGATTTTCAAGGTCGCGGGTCTTCCTTTGGTGAAGGCTTCGCCCGGCGCCGCCGTGCCGGTTCCCAGCAGGAAGAATGCACACATCCCCGCGGAGCGAACAAGGGCTAGAAGCCCCCCGAAATGGCCGGGGAAACAACCATAGCCCGTTCAGCTTTGTTTTTCATCGCGTCGCCGGTTACAATCGTACCTGGAGCTGGAGCACATCGTCCCGCACCCAGGACTGTGTTTTCTCTGTACGGTGAGCCGCCATGACCGAACCCCGCCACATCCTGCTGGTCGACGATGAAGCCATCGCGATCATGGCGCTGGAGCATGGCCTGATGGACGAAGGGTTCCGGGTCACCACGGCCTTCAATGGCCAGGAAGCCCTGAAGCTCTGGCAGGACGAGTCCTTCGACGCCCTGGTCACCGACCTCAGGATGCCGGTGATGGCCGGCGACGAGCTGATCCGCAACCTGCGGAGCGAAGAGCCCGGCCTGCCCGTGGTGGTGGTCAGCGGCTACGCCACCGGTGAGATTTCCGAAAAGCTGAAGGTGAGCTTTTCGGACCCCATCGCGATCATGCCCAAGCCGGTGCGCGTCGAGGAGATTTCGGACGCGCTGAAGCGGATGCTGGCGATCGCCCCCGGCGCCTGACCCCGGCGCGTCACGGCACCACCGAGGACCATGGACACCGTCACCCAAATGCTTCTCGGGGCCACGGTCGCGCAGGCCGGCTTCCGCCGCCGGCTGGGCCGCCGCGCGCTGGCCGTCGGCGCGGGCATCGCGCTGATCCCCGACCTGGACGTCGCCGCCGGCTGGATCGGCGGCCCCTTCGCCAACTGGGTCCATCACCGCGGCCTGACCCATTCGATCCTGTTCGGCCCGGTCGCCGGCCTGCTGCTCGGCTGGCTGGTCTGGCGCTGGCAGCGCCGGCGCCATGGTCCGGACAGCCCGTCGGGCGACGGCGAGGCGAGGCGCGCCTGGATCTGGCTGGCCATCCTGGCGCTGATGACCCACCCGGTGATCGACGTCTTCACGTCCTACGGCACGCAGTGGCTCTATCCGCTCACCACCACGCGCTTCGCGATCAACGCGATGCCGATCATCGACCCGATCTACAGCCTGATCCTGGTGGTCTCGCTGGTGGCCGGCATCGCGCTCCGCAAGCGGGCGGCCCTGGCGCAGGACATCGCGGGCGTGGCGCTGATCCTCGTGACGGCCTACACGCTCGGCGGCTGGGCCATCAACGACCGCGTCGAGGCGCTTGCTCGGGCGCAGGCCGGCGGCACCGCCCAGGTGACGGCCTACCCGACCCTGTTCCAGCCGCTGCTGCGCCGGGTGGTGGCCGAAACCCCGGACGCGGTGCTGGTCGGTTTCCACTCCGTGCTGAGCGACGGGGAGATCCAGTGGGAGCGGTTCGAACGGCACCGCTCGCCGGCCATCGCGGCGGTCGCGGCGACCCCGGAGGCCGAGGTCTTCCGCTGGTTCTCGATGGACAACCTCATCTGGCGCGAACAGCCGCTGGAGTCCGGCCGCACGCTGGTCCAGGCGCTCGACCATCGCTACGGCATGCCCGGCGTCTCGTCGCTCGGCTTCTGGGGCATCCGGGCGGTCGTCGATCCGGCGGGGAGGCTGGTCGGTCCGGTGGAGACCTTCCAGACCCCCCGGGACGCGTCGCGGGCGGCGTGGCAGGACCTGTGGGTCCGCATCGTCGGTACGGGTCCGGCGGACCGGACGGTCCGCGCAAACTAATGCCACCCCAACTGACGCCGTAGACCCTCACACCGCAAGCGCGACGCCGAGGTGCCGCTCCATGAGGGCGTGGTCGTCCCGCAGATCGGCGGCCGCCCCCTCATGCACCACCTGCCCGCGTTCGAGGATCACCGCGCTCTGCGCGAAGTCCAGGGCGCGGTCCACCTGCTGCTCAACCAGGATCAGGGTGACGGTCAGCTGCGCCAGCGCCTGCATCAGCTGGTCGCAGATCACCGGAGCCAGGCCCTCCAGCGGCTCATCCAGCAGCAGCACCGTCGGCCGGCCGAGCAGCGCGCGGGCGACCGACAGCATCTGCTGCTCGCCGCCGGAGAGCGCGCCCCCGCCGTTGCCCCGCCGCTCCTTCAGGCGGGGAAACAGCGCGTAGGCCTCCTCCAGGGCGGAGCGCGGCCGGCCCTTCAGCCCGGTGACCAGATTCTCCTCCACCGTCAGCGAGCGGAAGATGTCGCGCGTCTGCGGCACATAGCCCAGCCCGGCCGCCGCCCGTGCGGAGGAGTTGAGGCCGCTCAGCTCGACGCCGTCCAGCCGGATGCTGCCGGCGTGCCGCGTCGTCTGCCCGACCAGGGTGGCCAGCGTCGTCGTCTTGCCCATGCCGTTGCGCCCCAGCAGGGCCATCCGCCCGCCGGCCGGCACGGTGAAGGACAGCCCTTCGACGATGCGGGTCTCGCCATAGCCGGCGGTCAGGCCGGTGATCTCCAGCGTCCCTTCAGTGCGGCGCATTGGCCCGGCTCCCCAGATAGACCTCGCGGACGCGCGGATCGGTGGTGATCTCCTGCGCCGTGCCGCTGCACAGCAGGCGTCCCTGCGCCAGAACGACGATGCGCTTGGCGAAGCGGAACACCAGATCCATGTCGTGCTCGATCATCAGCACGGCCAGATCGGGCGGGAGACGGTCCAGCGCGTCGAGGATGCGGTGGCTTTCCGAATGCGGCACGCCGGCCGCCGGCTCGTCGAGGATCAGGAGCTTGGGCTTCAGGGCGAGCGCCAGCGCGATCTCCAGAAGACGCTGCTGCCCGTAGGCCAGCGCCCCGACGGCGGTGTCCGCCACCGGGACCAGCCCCATGCCGTCGAGCAGGCCGGCCACCTCGTCGGCCAGACCCGGCGTGCGCCGGACCGAGGCGAAGAGGCGGAAGGTCTTCCGCTCGCGCTCCAGAACGGCCAGCTCCAGATGCTCGCGCACCGTCATCGACCGGAACAGCCGGGCCACCTGGAAGGAGCGGATCAGGCCGAGGCGCACCCGCGCCTGGGCCGACAGGCGGGTGACGTCCTGCCCGGCCAGCCGGATGGTGCCGGCGCTGGGCGCCAGCACGCCGGTCACCAGATTGACGAAGGTCGTCTTGCCCGCCCCGTTCGGCCCGATCAGCGCGCAGCGCTCGCCGGGATGGAGCGCCAGCGTGATGTCGGCCGACACCTGCAGCCCGTCGAAATTCTTGCTCAGCCCCTGGACGTCGAGAAGCGCGGTCATGCCCGGTTCCCCTTGATGAAACGGTCGGCGAGCGAGGCGATGCCCCCCGGCAGGAACAGCACGGTGCCCATCAGGAACAGGCCGATGAACAGCATCCAGTGGAAGGGGTCGATCGCGGCCATCACGTGATGGATGGTCATGAAGGCCACCGTGCCGATGATGGCGCCGACGAGCCGCCCGGCGCCGCCGAGCACCAGCATGACCAGCGCCTCCGCCGACCAGGAGAAGCTGACGCTGTCCAGCCCGACAATGCCGCTGGTCACCGCGGTCAGCGCCCCGGCCACACCGGCGAACACCCCGGCGACGGCGTAGAGCGTGACCAGATAGCGGCGCGGCGAACCGCCCAGGGCGGCGACGCGCAGCGGGTCCTCCTTCACCCCCCGGCAGGCCAGCCCGAAGGGCGAGCGGACGATGCGCCGCGCCACCAGGAAGCCGACCAGAAGCACCGCCAGCGCGAACAGGTAGGAGGTGCGCCCGAACATGTCGAAGCGGAACAGGCCGAACAGCGGGCTGGGCTCGATGCCCGACAGGCCGTCGCTGCCGCCGGTGAGGTCGCGCGCCTTGTTGACCACCTCCTGGACGATCTGCACCACGGCGATGGTCAGCATCAGCAGCGTCAGGCCGCGCGCGTGCAGGATCAGCGCGCCGGTGACCAGGGCGACCAGACCGCCGGCCAGACCGCCGACGGCGAGCAGGACGAGCGGGTCGCTCACCAGATGCACGGCGGCGATGCCGGCGGCGTAGGCCCCGGTGCCGAACATCGCCGCGTGCCCCAGCGTGGCGATGCCGCCGAAGCCGAGCGCGAGGTCGAGCGACAGGACGTAGAGCGCCGTCGCGGCGATGCGCGTCATCAGGCCGAGATCGTTGGGAAACAGCCAGAAGGCGGCCAGCCCGGCGGCGGCGAGCAGCGGAAACGCGGCCCCACCGAGCGCCCGGCGGAACCAGGGCTCGCGCGCGGAGGCCTGCGGAGACGGATCGATGGCCACCGCGCCCGTGTGACGTCCGCTCATCAGGCCGCCCTCCCCTGGAAGAAGCCGTGCGGCCAGCGGAACAGGATCAGGATCAGCGCGGCGTAGAAGAAGAACTCGCCGAAGCTAGGGATCAGGTACTTGCCCGCCGTGTCGACGATGCCGAGCGCCAGGGCGGCGGCGGCCGAGCCGAGGATGTTGCCCGCCCCGCCGACGGCGACCACCGCCAGGAACAGGACGATGTAGCGGATGGCGTAATAGGGCTCCAGCGGCAGCAGCTCCGCCCCCAGCACCCCGCCCAGCGCCGCCAGCCCGGTGCCCAGGGCGAAGGTCGCGGTGTAGAGGCGCTCCGTCCGGATGCCCAGCGCCGCGGCCATGTTCGGGTCGTCCACGGCGGCGCGCAGCTTGATGCCGAAATCGGTGCGCTCCAGCAGCCACCACAGGCCCAGCACGGTCGCCGCCCCCATGGCGATTACGAAGGCGCGGTGCACCGGGATCGACTTCGGCCCGATCGCCACGGTGCCGAGCAGCGCGTCCGGCAGCGGGATGCGCTTCAGCGTGGGGCCGAACAGGTAGTTGATCCCGGCGACGATGACGAAGGTCAGGCCGATGGTCAGCAGCACCTGGGCGAGCTCGTTGGCGGAGCCGTAGATGCGCCGGTACAGCAGCTTCTCCAGCGGCAGCGTGGCGAGCACGGTGAACAGGATTGCCGCCACCAGCCCCACGGCGTAGGGCAGGCCCAGCCCCTGCGCGGCGTAGGAGGCGACATAGCCGGCGACCATGGCGAAGGCGCCGTGCGCGAGGTTGACCACGCGCATCAGGCCGAGCGTGACCGACAGGCCGACCGAGATGATGAACAGGATCATCCCGTAGGCGACCCCATCCACCACGATGCCGAAAAGCGTTTCCATCAGGAACTCCAGCACGGACAGGCCCCTTCCCTTGGAGGAAGGGACCGTCGATGGTCCTACTTGCCGGCCTTGAAGCCGTAATCGGGCTGGTCGGGGAACCCGGCGACCTCGGTGTTCTGCAGCCGGCCGTCCTTGCGCTCGGTCACGCGCAGGTAGATGGTTTGGGTGATGTGGCGGGACTCGGGATCGATCCGCACCGGCCCGCGCGGGCTTTCCCAGGCCATGCCCTTGACCGCCGCCACCGCCTTCGCCCCGTCGCTCTTGCCGCCCGTCGCCTCGACCATGCGGTAGATGACGTGCGCGCCGTCGTAGGCGCCGACCGAGGTGAAGGTGACGATGTCGGACGAGCCGAACAGCTCCTTGTGCTTGGCGAGGAATTGGCGGTTCAGGTCGGACTCGTGGGCTTGGCTGTAGTTGAAGGTCGTGGTGATGCCGACCGCCGCGTCGCCGAGCACCGGCAGGTCCGGTTCCTGCGTGATGTCGCCGGGGCCGAAGAACTTGATTCCCGCGGCCTTCAGGCCGGTATCGCTGAACGCCCGGGCGAAGCCCAGCGTCGTCGGGCCGGCGGGCAGGAAGGCGTAGATCGCCTCCGCCCCGGAATCCTTGATGCGCTGCATGAAGGGGGCGAAGTCGGTGGACTTCAGCGGCATGCGGATGCTGTCGACCACCTTGCCGCCGGACTTCTCGAAGGTCTGCTTGAAGGCGGTCTCGCCGTCGATGCCAGGGCCGTAGTCGCTGACCGCGGTGGCCACCTTGCGGATGCCCTGCTTGGCGACATGCTCGGCCAGCGGCACGGTGTTCTGCCACAGGGTGAAGGAGGTGCGGACGTAGCGCGGCGACTTCTCGGTGATGGCCGAGGTCGCGGCGTTGAAGATCACGCAGGGGATGTTCGCCTCGTCGATCAGCGGGGCGACCGCCAGCGCGTCCGGCGTGAAGAAGAAGCCGGCGAGGTAGCCGACCTTCTCCTTGACCACCAGTTCCTGGGCCAGGGCCTTGCTCTGCGCCGGGTTGGCCTGGTCGAGGTCCTTGTAGACGAACTCCACCGTGTTGCCGGCGACCGTCTTGCCATGCTGGGCCTGATAGACCTCGATGGCCTGCTTGAAGGTCTGGCCGACCGTGGCGAAGGGGCCGGAGAACGGCGCGATCACCCCGACCTTGATCGTGTCGGCCCAAGCCGAACTGGTGCCGAAGGCGCACAGGAAAGCCGTGCCCAGCAGGGCCTTGCGAAATGTTCCGGACATGTTTCCTCCTCGTTTTGAAAGCCCCCGTGCTTTTTCGTCGTTGATTGGGGGGCGTTGCTCTGGGGCGTCTTGGCGTTCGCCGGGGCCGGACGCGCAGGCCGCCGATACCGTCACCACAGCAGGGATATCAGTGATCGCAGCGCTGCGCTCATTCGTTGGACGAAGGCCCCATTCGTTTTTTGAATAACGTCCGGGGCGCCATTGCAATGCAGCATGGGCATCTGCACCGATGACCGACGGTGCCAAGCCGCAAAGCCTAGGGATTGTCTATAGTAAAACTCAATGCCCCAGGGCTTCGACGGTCCGGCCCGTGCCGCTCGACCGGTCCTCGGGATGGACGAACTGCTTGACCAGCAGGGCCAGGGCGGCGACCAGACCCGGAACGGCGACGATGGCGAAGATGCTGGTGAAGTCGAGCTCCCGGCGGGCCAGCTCGGCCACCAGGAACGAGCCGCCGATCCCGCCGAAGCGGCCCAGCCCAAGCATCCACGCCACGCCGGTGGCCCGCCCGTGGGTCGGGTAGAAGCTGGCGGCCAGTGACGGCAGCGAGGTCTGGGCGGTGTTCATGATGGTGCCCGCCGCGAAGACCGTGACCACCAGAAGCCCGACGTTCCCGGCGACCTGTCCGATGGCGTAGACGGCGCCGTAGGTCAGCACGAAGCCGAAGGCGATGATCCGGTTGGCGTTGAAGCGGTCCATCAGCCAGCCCGACAGCACGGCCCCGACACCGCCCAGCGGGAACAGCGCGGCGATCAGCGCGGCGTCGCGCGGCGCCAGCCCGGCGTCCTTGAACAGGATCGGCATCCAGTTGATCAGCGCGTAGAAGATCACCAGCCCCATGAAATAGGCGACCCACAGCATCACCGAGCCAACCAGATAGCCGCGGGACAGCACGACCGCGATGCCGTTCCGCGCCTTGGTCGCCGGGGCCTTCTCGGTCATCACGAAGCTGGCCGCCCCGGCCGCCGTCTCGGAGATGCGGCGCAGCACGGCGCGGATGCGCTCCACCGGGTGATTGTGGGCGACCATGTAGCGGACCGATTCCGGCAGCAGGACCAGCAGCACCGCCGCCAGGACCAGCGGCGCGATCCCGCCCAGCACCAGCACGCTGCGCCAGCCCCACAGCGGGATCATCCAGGCGGCGAGGAAGCCGCCGAAGGCCGCGCCGAGCGGAAAGCCGCAGAACATGGCGTTGGTGACCATGGCCCGCCGCCCCTCGGGGCAATACTCGCTCATCAGCGTGACGGCGTTGGGCATCGCCGCCCCCAGCCCGAGGCCGGTGACGAAGCGCAGCATGACGAGCTGGTCCAGGTTGCCCGAGAAGGCGGAGGCCAGACAGGCGGTGCCGATGACCAGGACCGAGCCGATCAGGATCGCCTTGCGGCCGAAGCGGTCGGCCAGAGGCCCGGCGGACAGGGCGCCGAAGGCCAGCCCGAACAGCGCCGCGCTCAGCACCGGCGCCAGCGCCGGCCGCGCGATTCCCCATTCCGTCGTCAGCGACGGGGCGATGTAGCCGATGGCCGCCGTGTCGAAGCCGTCCAGAAGGACGATGAAGAAGCACAGCGCGAACACCAGCCACTGGTATCGCGAGAAAGGATGCTCGTTGAGAAAGGCTTGGACGTCGACGCTGCGCGCGGTTGGCATGGGTTTCCTCCTCGGGGGGACTCGTCACGGGGCGTTTTTTGTTTTGCGTCCCGTCTTTTGTTTTTTGGGAATTGCGGCCCCAAGCAACCATAAGTGCTGGGGCCGTGGGGCTGGCGACGCGTTCCCCGGTCAGGCGTTCAGCGACTTCTCCAGGCGGTCGAGCGTCCGCATGGCCGGCAGGCACTGGGCCGCGCTGGCGTTGGGCTCGCGCCCGTCGCGGATGGCGGCGAAGAACTCGCGGTCGATCAGCTCGATGCCGTTGGTGGACACGGTGAGGCCGCTGAGGTCGATCTTGTTGTCCTTGCCGTCGTACAGATCGTCGTAGCGGGCGATGTAGGTGCCGTTGTCGCAGATGTAGCGGAAGAAGGTGCCCAGCGGCCCGTCGTTGTTGAAGGACAGCGACAGGGTGCAGATCGCCCCGGACGGCACCTTCATGCCGATGCTCATGTCCATGGCGATGCCGAGCTGCGGGTGAGTCGGCCCCTGCAGGGCGTGCACCTGGCTGGCGACCTCGCCGGTCTGGTACTGGAACAGGTCCACCGTGTGGCAGGCGTGGTGCCACAGCAGATGGTCGGTCCAGGTCCGCGGCTTGCCCAGCGCGTTCATGTTGGAGCGGCGGAAGAAGTAGGTCTGCACGTCCATCTGCTGGATCGTCAGCTCCCCCGCCTGGACCCGGTTGCGGATCCACTGGTGGCTGGGGTTGAAGCGCCGCGTGTGCCCGGCCATGGCGACCAGCCCGCTGGCCCGCTGCGCCGCGACCAGCCGCTCCGCGTCGGCCAGACTGTCGGCCATGGGGATTTCCACCAGCACATGCTTGCCGGCCTCCAGGCACTGGATCGCCTGCGCGGCGTGCACCGGCGTCGGGGTGGCGAGGATCACCGCCTCCACGTCGGTCCGCTCCAGACTTTCGGCCAGATCCTTGGTCCAATGCGGAATGCCACGCGCCTTGGCGAAGCCCTCGATGTCGTCCGGCTCGCCGCCGACCACCGACACCACCTCGATGCCGTCGATGGCGGCGACCGCCTCCAGATGCTTCACGCCGAAGGCGCCCGCGGCCCCCGCCACACAAATCCTCATCGCGTCCTCTCCCGAAATCCTTTGTCCGGGCCGGGGAGCGTCCCGCAACGGCAGGTCCGGCTCCTCACCCCTTAATCCCTCATGATCGAATGGGTATCATCCCGCCTGCCGCCGAGGAAATTCGTTCGTCGAAGAGCCCATTTGTTTTTTGAATAGCGGAGAGGCCGACCAGCGTGGAAGGAGCCCCGTCGAGGCGGCTGCAAGACAGCTCTTTCCTTACCCGACAGCGCGCCTTTCAGCACAGCCCCGTATGTTGCATCCCCATGATTCGACATGAGATTACGCCTGACACGACATCTTCGTATCGACGCCGGAGGCTTCCTTCCGCCGCCCCTTCCCTGGCGAGGCCCAACGAAAAGACGCGCCTATAGCAAAACCAAATGATCATGATGGGAGTTCGAAATAGGATTTGCCACCGGACCGGCGGATGATGGGCCATCGGAATCGGACTGCCCACAACAAGGCTGCCCACCACCAGACTGCCCATGCGGGGGAGCGGACATTCATGGCACAGAACAAAAGAGCGCTGGTTCTCAGCGCCCACTCGGCGGACTTCGTGTGGCGCGCCGGCGGCGCCATCGCGCTGCATCAGAAGAAGGGCTACGAGGTCACCATCGTCTGCCTGTCCTACGGCGAGCGCGGCGAGTCCGCCAAGCTGTGGAAGCAGGACGGCTGCACGCTGGACCACGTAAAGACGGAGCGCCGCAAGGAGGCCGAGGCCGCCGCCAAGGCACTGAACGCCCACGACATCCAGTTCTTCGACCTCGGCGACTACCCGCTGGAGATCGACCGCGAGGCCAAGTTCCGTCTGGTCGACGTGATCCGCAAGGTGCAGCCGGCCTTCCTGATGAGCCACTCGCACTACGATCCCTACAACACCGACCATTCCTACGCGACCAAGGTCCTGATGGAATGCCGGATGATCGCCCAGGCCTGGGGCCACAATCCGGGCCAGAAGGTGCTCGGCGCCCCGCAGCTCTACCTGTTCGAGCCGCACCAGACCGAGCAGATGGGCTGGAAGCCGGACGTCTTCCTCGACATCACCGAGGTGTGGGACAACAAGCGCGCCGCCATCGAATGCATGGCCGGGCAGGAGCATCTCTGGGATTATTACACCAACCTGGCGCAGAACCGCGGCAACCACTTCCGCCGCAACTCCGGCGGGCAGGCCGGCGGGCGCAACGCCCGCTACGCCGAGGGCTTCCAGTCGGTCTATCCCCGCACCGTGGATGAGCTGTGATGAACGTCGTCGTCCAAACCATCGAACGGGCCGACCCGGCGGTGATCGCCGGTCTGGCCGACTGCGGCGTCGCCACCGTGCACGAGGCGCAGGGCCGCAAGGGCCTGCTGGCCTCCGCCCTGCGCCCGATCTATCCGGGCGCCCAGCTCGCCGCCTCGGCGGTGACCGTCCTCGCCCCGCCGGCCGACAACTGGATGCTCCACGTCGCCATCGAGCAGGTGACGCCGGGCGACATCCTGGTGCTCGCCACCACCTCACCGTCGGACGCCGGCTATTTCGGCGACCTGCTGGCGACCTCGGCCCAGGCGCGGGGCTGCGCCGGTCTGGTCATCGACGCCGGGGTGCGCGACGTCCGGACGCTGACCGACATGGGCTTCCCGGTCTGGTCCCGCGCGGTCTGCGCGCAGGGCACGGTCAAGGAGACGCTGGGTTCGGTCAACGTGCCGGTGGTCTGCGCGGGCGCACTGGTGAATCCCGGCGACGTGATCGTCGCGGACGACGACGGCGTCTGCGTGGTCCGCCGCGAGGAGGCCGCCGGCGTGCTGGCGAAGGCGCAGGACCGGCTGGCCAAGGAGGAGGAGAAGCGGGCGCGGCTCGCCGCCGGCGAACTCGGCCTCGACATCTACGGCATGCGCGGCCCGCTCGCCGCGAAGGGGCTGCGCTATGTCTGACGGCGTGCGCTGCCTCTGGATGCGCGGCGGGACCTCCAAGGGCGGGTATTTCCTGGCCGACGACCTGCCGTCCGGCACGGCGGCGCGCGACGCCTTCCTGCTGCGGGTGATGGGCTCGCCCGACCCGCGCCAGATCGACGGGATGGGCGGCGCCGACCCGCTGACCTCCAAGGTGGCGGTGGTGCGCCGGTCGGAACGGCCGGGCGTGGACGTCGACTACCTGTTCCTTCAGGTGTTCGTGGACAAGGCCATCGTCACCGACGCGCAGAACTGCGGCAACATCCTGGCCGGCGTCGGCCCCTTCGCCATCGAGCGCGGCCTCGTCCCCGCCCGCGACGGCGTGACGCCGGTGACCATCCACATGGAAAACACCGGGCAGGTGGCGGTGGCCGCCGTGCCGACGCCGGGCGGGGCGGTCACCTACCGGGGCGAGGCGCGCATCGACGGCGTGCCCGGCACGGCGGCGGCGATCCCCATCGAGTTCCGCGACACCGCCGGCTCCTCCTGCGGGGCGCTGCTGCCGACGGGCAACGTCGTGGACGTCATCGACGGGGTTCCGGTCACCTGCATCGACAACGGCATGCCGGTGGTGGTGCTGCGCGCCGCCGACCTCGGGGTGCGCGGCGACGAGACGCGGGAGGACCTCGACGCCGACGCGGCGTTGAAGGCGCGGCTGGAATCGATCCGGCTGCAGGCCGGGCCGCGGATGAACCTGGGCGACGTAACGGACAAGTCGGTGCCGAAGATGACCCTGGTCAGCGCGCCGGCCAACGGCGGGGCGATCTCCACCCGGACCTTCATCCCGCACCGCTGCCACGCCTCCATCGGCGTGCTCGGCGCGGTCAGCGTCGCCACCGCCTGCGCGCTGGAGGGCTCCCCCGCCGCGTCGCTCGCCGTGGTCCCCGACGGCGCCACCAAGACATTGAGCGTCGAGCACCCGACCGGCGAGATGACCGTGGTCCTCGACCTGGACGGCTCCGGAACGGTGACCCGCGCCGCCCTGCTGCGCACCGCCCGCAAGCTGTTCGACGGCACCGTCTACGCCGACTGATCTCTTTCCCCGAAGGGAGCCTTCCATGGACGCCGACTACCGTCCCTTCCACCCAAACCCGAGCAAGCCGGCCTACACGCCGCCGCCCGGCGCGGTGGACGCCCACTGCCACGTCTTCGGCCCGGCCGACCGCTTCCCCTACGCGCCAGAGCGCAAATACACCCCCTGCGACGCGCCGAAGGAGAAGCTGTTCGCCCTGCGCGACGATCTGGGCTTCGCGCGCAACGTCATCGTCCAGGCGACCTGCCACGGCAAAGACAACCGGGCTCTGGTCGACGCGCTGAGGGCCTCCAACGGGCTGGCGCGCGGCGTCGCCTCGGTCGGCCCGTCGATCACCGAGGGCGAGCTGGCCGAGCTGCACGAGGCCGGGGTGCGCGGTGTGCGCTTCAACTTCGTCAAGCGTCTGGTGGACGCCACGCCCAAAGAGGTCTTCCTCGGCATCGCCGACAAGATCGCCCGGTTCGGCTGGCACATCGTGGTCTATTTCGAGGCGCCGGACCTCGACGACCTCACGCCCTTCCTGCGCGAGCTGCCCACCACCATCGTCGTGGACCACATGGGCCGCCCGGACATCGCCAAGGGCGTGGACCACCCGCAGTTCCAGAAATTCGTCGCCCTGATGGACGAGAACCCGAAGGTCTGGAGCAAGGTGAGTTGCCCCGAGCGGCTGAGCGTCCAGGGTCCGCCGGCCTACGACGACGTGGTGCCCTTCGCCCGCCTGCTGGTCGACCGCTTCACCGACCGCGTGCTGTGGGGCACCGACTGGCCGCACCCGAACATGACCTCGCACATGCCCGACGACGGGCATCTGGTCGACGTCATCCCCCGCATCGCCACCGACGAAGCCAAGCGGATGGCGCTTCTCGTCGACAACCCGATGCGGCTTTACTGGTCCGAATAAGCCGGAAACGATCAACAGAAACGACAAGGAGGAAAACACCCATGAGCGCGCCGTTGACACACGAGGCCATTCCGGGAACCACCATCTTCGATGGCCGGATGGCGATGAAGGGCTATCCGCTCAACAAGATGTGCTACTCGTTCAACGAGGCGGCGGCCCGGCAGGAGTTCCTGGCCGACGAGGACGCCTACTGCACCAAGTTCGGCCTGACCGACGAGCAGAAGACGGCCATCAAGGACCGCAACGCGCTCGCCCTGCTGGCGGCCGGCGGCAACATCTACTTCCTCGCCAAGTTCATCGGCATGCTCGGCCTGAATGTCCAGGACATCGGCGCGCAGCAGACCGGCATGACGGTCGAGGAATTCAAGGCGAAGCTCAAGGCGGCGGGGAACTGAGACCATGGCCAGGATCGTCGGTGGCGTCACCACCTCCCACATTCCCGCGATCGGCAACGCCATCGCCAACGAACTCTTCGAGGACCCCTACTGGAAGCCGTTCTTCGACGGCTATCCCAAGGCCCGCGAGTGGCTGGCCGAGGTCAAGCCGGACGTGGCCATCGTGGTCTACAACGACCATGGCCTGAACTTCTTCCTCGACAAGATGCCGACCTTCTCCATCGGCGCGGCACCCGAGTACCAGAACAAGGACGAGGGCTGGGGCCTGAAGCCGCTGCCGCCCTACCCCGGCGATCCGGAGCTGTCCTGGCACATCATCGAATCGCTGGTGAACGACGAGTTCGACATCTGCTCCTGCCAGGAGATGGCGGTGGACCACGGCTTCACCGTGCCGATGGCCCTGCTGTGGCCCGACCAGACCCAGCGGCCCGTCCGCACCATCCCGGTGGCCGTGAACACGGTGCAGCACCCGCTGCCGACCCCGGCGCGCTGCCTGAAGCTGGGCGAGGCGATCGGCCGCGCGGTGGCGTCCTACCCCAAGGACCTCAAGGTGGTGGTGCTGGGCACCGGCGGCCTGTCGCACCAGCTCGACGGCGAGCGGGCGGGCTTCATCAACAAGGACTTCGACCTGATGTGCCTTGAGAAGATCGTCGACGAGCCGGAGGCGCTGGCGAAATACTCCATCCACGATCTGGTCCGGCTGGCCGGCGCCCAGGGGGCGGAGCTGATCCTTTGGCTCATCATGCGCGGCGCGCTGGGCCAAAAGGTTTCGAAGGTGCACAGCAACTACCACATCCCGATCTCCAACACCGGGGCCGGCCTGCTGGTCCTGGAAAGCGCGGCCTGATCGGGACACCGCCGCCGTTGGCCCCCGACCGCCGCCGCGTTCCCCGGCGGCCGGGGACCATAAGCGCAAGGCCGGTGCAGCGCGCGCTGCACCGGCCTGTTTTTGCTTGCAACGCGGCAATCACCGCGTCAGCGAGGCCAGCGGAAAGCCCTCGTCGGCGGCCTGGTCCGGCGTCAGGGCGGCCTTGCGGTCCAGCAGCTTGCGGCCGACCATGTGGTCCGCCGGGCGGTTGACGGAGTCGATGGCGACCAGGGCACCCTCACGGAAATAGAAGGCCGAGAAGCGGCGGTCCTCCAACGACCCGCGCAGCACCATCCGGTCGTGAGCGGCGGACAGGCCGACGATCTGCAGCTTCACGTCATACTGATCGGACCAGAACCAGGGGGCCGCCGTGAAGGGACGCTCCCGCCCCAGCAGCACGGCGGCGGCCGACTTGCCTTGCTCGACGGCGTTCTGGACCGACTCCAGCCGCAGCAGGGTCCCGGTGCCGATGCGCCGGGCCGTGCAGTCGCCGACCGCGACGATGGCCGGATCGTCGGTGCGGGCACAGTCGTCCACCAGAACGCCGCCGTCGCACGCCAATCCACAGCCTTCGGCCAGCGCCGTGTCGGGGACGATTCCGACGCCGACCACCACCAGATCCGCCGGATGCGAGCGCCCGTCGGCGGTGCGCACGGCGGTGACGCGGCCACCCTGCCCGTCCAGCCCGACCACCTTGGCCCCCAGTTCGACCATCACGCCCTGCCCACGGTGCAGGTCGGCGTAGAAGCCCGCCAGGAACGGCGTCGCCGAGCGGGCGAGCAGCCGGTCGGCCGCCTCCAGGATGGTCACCTCCAGGCCGCGCTTGCGCGCCGCCGCCGCGACCTCCAACCCGATGTAGCCGCCGCCGATCACCACCACCCGCGCCGCCCGGTCGAGCGCCGCGCGTATCCGCCGGGCGTCGTCCAGCGACCGCAGGCCGAGCACACCGTCCAACTCATCACCGCTTATCGGCAGACGGCGCACCCGCGCCCCGGTGGCCAGCGCCAATCCGCGATAACCCAGGCGGCGCCCGTCCTCCAGGCGCACGTGACGGACGGCGCGGTCGATGGCGGCGACGCGCGTGCCGGTCAGCAGGGCGATGCGCTGCCGTTCGAAGAACTCGGCGCCGCGGATGGCGAGTTGCGCCTCCTCCATCGTGCCGGCGAGAATCGCCTTGGACAGCGGCGGCCGGTGATAGGGGGCCGAAGCCTCCTCCCCGATCAGTGTGATGGGACCGTCGTAGCCCTCGGCGCGCAGGGATTCGGCGACCTGCAAGCCGCCCTGCCCCGCCCCGACGATGATCATTCCCGCTTCGACCATTCCCGCTTCCGCTTGCGCCGGGCCGCCCATCAGCTCTGGGCCTCCGGCAGGCGGACCACGATGCCGTCCAGCGCGTCGCTCACCCGGATCTGGCAGGACAGACGGCTGTTGCTGCGCCGCTCCGACGCCGTGCAGTCGAGCATCTCCTCCTCCGTCTCGCTGGGCGGCGGCAGGGAGTCGACGAGCGCCTCGTCCACATAGCAGTGGCAGGTCGCGCAGGCGCAGGAGCCGCCGCATTCGCCCTCGATGCCCGCGACACCGCTTTGCACCGCGCCCTGCATCAGGGTCCAGCCCGTCGGGATGTCCACGACCTGCTCCAGGCCATCGTGCTCGATGAAGGTGACCTTCGCCATGACCGAAAAATCCTTTGGAAAAGCGTGTTCTGCGAAAACCGTGTTCTGCGTCCTGGCGCGGCCGGAGCCTCCCCCGGCCGCGCCGTCGTCCCCGCGATCAGCCGACCGCCAGTTCGAGGCGGGTCGGGCTGCGGAAGGTGGTGGAGGGCATCCAGGGAAGCTGGTCCTGCACCCGGACGAACTCCGGCACACGCTTCAGGAACTCCTCGCAGGCGACGCGGGCGGCCAGACGGGCGAAGGCGGTGCCGAGGCAGGCGTGAACGCCGCCGCCGAATCCCAGATGCCCCTTCGGCTTGCGGTCGATGTCGTAGAGATGGGCGTTGGCGAAGCGCCGCTCGTCGCGGTTTCCCGACCCGTAGGCGAGGCAGACGAAATCGCCGGCGCGCATCGTCTGGCCGTGCAGCTCGACGTCCTTCTGCAGGCAGCGGCGGAAGCGCTGGGCCGAGGTGTTGAAGCGCAACGATTCCTCGATGGCGTCGGGGATCAGCGCCGGGTTGGCGGCGAGCCGGCGGCGCGCGTCGGCGTGGTCGGCGAGGTTCAGGGCGAACATCGCGAGGAAGCCCGACAGGGATTCGATGCCGGCCATGATCAGCGTGGTGATGGTCATCTGCACCTCGCGGTCGGCCAGCTTCTCGCCGGCGACCTCGGCCTGGATCAGCGCGGTGATCAGATCGTCGCCGGGCTCGCGCTTGCGCAGCTCCACCAGCTCCTTGGCGTATTCGCTCATCCACTGGAAGGCGGCGAGGTGCTCCGGCCCCTTCTGCCGGGTGCGGGGATCGGACTGCACCATCAGCACGGCCTTGTCGCGCACCATCCGCTCGTTCTCGCGCGGCAGGTTGAACAGGCCGAACAGCACGTCCACCGTGACCTTGCTGGAGACGTCGCTGACGAAGTCGAAGGTCCTCTCCCCTTGAACGGCATCGAGCGCCCGGTTGGCCGAGGCGCGCACCGGCTCGGTCAGCCCCTCCACCGCCTTCTTGGTGAAGGCGAACTGGACGATGCTGCGCAGGCGGTCGTGGCGGGGCGGATCGGTGGTGCCCAGCGTGTTGCCGGCGCGGTTGGGCATCTCGTCCATCAGATTGCCCTTGGCCGAAGAATAGGTTTCCCAGTCGTTCAGCGCGGTGACGATGTCGTCGTAGCGCGACAGCACCCACATGTTGGCTTCCTCGCTCCAGAAGCAGGGATGCTCGTCACGCAAGGTCTTGTAGAAAGGAAACGGGTCGGCATCGACGGCCGGTGAGTAGGGATCGAAGCGAAACATCGGGCGCACTCCTCCGACACCCGCGGCGGCGGGCGGCCAATTGGCAGTTTTTGGTTTGGATTGACGCGAACCGTTCTGGTCGCGAACAATTGCATCCTAGACGGATTCGCCTTCGCGACGGAATGGACGAAGCGGAAGGAAAATTGTACTTTTCCGACAAACGAAGGCGCGGGGGAGGACGGCATGGAAAAGGATGCGGAGGGGCTGGCGCAGACGCCTTCCGGAATGGTCCCGCTGTTCGCCCTCTACGGCGAGGAGGCCCGGCTCACCGACGCCGAATTCATCCACATCGAGGACATCGAAAGCCGCAGCCGCCTCTACGATTGGGGCATCGGCTCCCACACCCACCGCGGGCTGTTCCAGCTGGTGGCGGTGCTCGACGGCGGGGCGCGCGTGCAGATCGACGACCGGGTGGCGGAGGTCGCCGCCCCCTGCGTGATCGTCGTTCCCCCGGCGGTGGTGCATTCCTTCCAGTTCCAGCCGGGCAGCCACGGCTATGTGCTGACGGTGGCCGAGGTGATGCTGTTCGATGGCGCCAGCGCGCAGAGCCGGCCGCTGTTCGAGGCGCTGTTCCTGCGCCCCTGCCTGATCGATTTCACCGACGCCCCGGCGGCGGCGGGGCGCGTCGCCGCGCTGCTCGATCAACTGATGACGGAGTTCCGCTGGCCGCAGCTCGGCCGGTCGGCGATGTGCGAGTGGCTGCTGCGCGGCGTCCTGCTGCTGCTGGAGCGCCAGCGCGCGGCGGCGGCCGGCGCCGACCCGGCGGAGCGCGTGCGCACCGCGCTGTTCGCCCGCTTCCGCGCGCTGGTCGAGGACCATTTCACCGAACATTGGACGATCCCGCGCTACGCGGACGCGCTGGGGATCACGGAATCGCGGCTGAACCGCCTGTGCCGGCATCTCGCCGGCCGCTCCGCCTTCGAGGTGGTGCAGGACCGCCTGCTGCTCGAAGCGAAGCGCCGTCTGGTCTACATCGCCGCACCGGTGGCAATGATCGCCTATGAGCTGGGCTTCCAGGACCCCGGCTACTTCAACCGCGTCTTCAAGAAGCTGACCGGGAAGACGCCGGCCGCCTTCCGGCGCGAGGCGCGGGCCGGGTAGTACAGGCTGTTTCTCAGCGCCCCACCGGGTCGAGCCGCGTCAGAATGGCGTCGGCGAGCGCCCGGTAATCGCTCTCGCCGATGGCGCGGGCATCCAGCTTGAGGTCGCCGACGCGCTGCTGCCAGTCGACGGCGGCGCGGGCCATGCCGCCGGCCAAACCCAGCTCATCGACGGTGCGCGCGACCTCGCGCATCTCGGCGGCGCGGCGGACGCCGTGGGTCATGACGCGCTCCTGCATGTAGGCGGCGCGCTCCTTGAAGCCGAAACCGGGATAGGTGACGTCCAGGGAGTCCAGCACCACCTCGTCCACCCCGGCCTTGCGCCCGGCCAGAACGCATTCGAGAAACAGCGCCTCCAGCCCCTTCATCATGACGCTGCGGATCATCTTGATCGAGGAGGCGGTGCCGACCGGTCCCGCCGCCTCTTTGGCGCTCATCTCCAGGGCCGACAGGGTAGCCAGAGCCTCGGCGGCGTGCGGACCGGCGACCAGCAGCGGCGTCTTGTGGAGTTTCGGATGGACCGGCGCCATCACCGCCAGATCGACGTAGCGCCCGCCCGCCGCCTCGACCGCCTGCGCCGACTCCCGCTTGGTGCCGGGCGCGCAGGAGTTGCCGTCGAAGAACAGCGCGCCGGGCGCGAGATGGGCGGCGGCGTTGCGGGCGGCGGCCTGCGCCTGATCGGCGGAGACCAACGAAAAGACCAGCGCGGCCCCGGCCAAAGCGTCCTCCGCCCGCTCGGCGCCGGTCACACCCGCCGCCACATAGTCCGCCCATTTGCGGGCGCGCACCACCGCGTCGGCGGACCCGGTCTTGACGTCGAAGGCGGCGACCGTGTCGGCCAGCCCGGCGCCCCGCCAGCCGGAGCAGAAGGCCGACGCCGCCTCCCCGAATCCAATGAAGGCCACCTTGGCCGTCCGCTGGTCCCGCACCGTCATCGCCGCCTCCGTCCGTTCGCGCGCTGGGAGTCCATCTCCCTTCCAATGGGCAGGACTAACACGCCGACACACCCCCGGCGTCATTCAATGACGGACCGCCCTATCCATTTTTTGAATAGTGCTTCATCCGTGTTTTGAATGGCCGCTCACGGGCGGGGGACCGGCGAGACGGCCTGCGTCCCGGCCGCGCGCAGCAGGTCGAGGAAATGCGCCTGCGTCGCGGTCGGGCGCCACCCCCGGCGCACGGTGAGGCCGATGGTGCGCTCGGTGTTGGCCAGTTCCACCGGGAGGATGACCAGCAGGCCCAGCTCGTGCTCATGCCGGATCTGGTGCGCCGAGATCAGCGTCAGCCGGTCGCTGCCCAGCAGCAGGCCGCGCACCAGGATCTGGGAACTGGTCTCGACCAGCCCGCGCGGTGGGGCGTCGGCGAACAGCGCCTCGAACCGGTCGCGCGTCGGCGTGCCGCGCCGCGGGACCACCCATTGGCACCCCGCCAACTCCTCCAGCGTCAGCTTCGGCCGGCGGGACAGCGGGTGGAAGGCGCGCGCCACCACGACCAGCGGGTCCTCGAACAAGGGCTCCTGCACGACATCGTCGATGGGCAGCGGGTCGCGCAGCGCGCCGATCAGCACGTCGATCTCGCCGTGGCGCAGCCCGTGCAGCAGGTCGTCGTAGGGGCCGTCGAGCACGTCGAACTGGACGTCCGGACGTTCGCGCACCAGCGCGTTGACGGCGGTCGGCAGGATGAAGGGGCGCGACAGCGGCATGCTGCCGACGACGATGCGGGCGGTGTCGCCGCCCAGCCCCTCGCCGACCTCGGCAAAGCCCTGCTCCAGCTCCGTGATCGCCAGCTTGACATGCTGGACCAGCGCCTTAGCGGCGGGGGTCAGCGCGATGCCGGCGGCGGTCCGCGCGAACAACGCCATGCCCGCCAGTCGTTCCAGATCGCGGGCGGCGCGGTGCAGGGTGGGTTGCGAGATGCCGACGGTGCGCGCGGCGAGGCTGAAATTGCCGGCGTCGGCGACCGCGGCCAGCGCGCGGATCTGCGCCGCGGTCAGCAGCTGGTCGAAATCCGCCACACCGCGCAGGCCGCCCTTGCGTCCCCCGATGCGGACGGCCTCGCGCGTGCCGGTGCGCAGGCGGTCCAGCGCGCGCTCCACGCGGTCGAGGAACAGCACGCCCATGGCGGACACCGCCATGCCGTCCGGCCGCCGCTCGAACAGGGGGGTGCCGACCTCCTCCTCCAGCTTGGCGATGGCCTGGGTGATGGCGGGCTGGGACAGATGCACATGCTCCGCCGCCTGACTGATGCTGCCGCGCCGCGCCACCTCGCGGAAGGCCCGCAAATGCCGGATGTTGGGAATGCCGTTCATCGGACCGTCCTGCTCCACAGCACCGCTGCCGGAGCGGCCATAGCAAAACTCAATGGCTCCAGCTTATCGTCGGGGCCCCGCTCCGTAAAGAGGCCGGGCCGCGGGGCGTGCTACACCGCCGCCGCGCGCTTGACCGCCTCGATCATCCCCTGAAAGCCCTGGGCCGAACGGTACGGCCCCTGCGGATCGGCCGCCTGGACGAAACAGGCGCGGAGCCGCTCCCAGTCGGGCGTCGGGCACATCTCCTCGAACCAGGGGCCATGGCTCCGCCATGGGGCGAGCGCCGCCGCGACGTCGGCCGGCAGAACGCGCCCGCCGTCGCGTTCCTGCTCCAGGAAGGCCAGGGCCGACCGGCAGCCGCCGGCCATGTTCTCGGCGAAGACCCCGAGGCTGTCCGGGTGCAGGCGGGGGCGTCCGTCCGGGTCGATGTGGAGGATGGGAAAGACCGGCGCCAGCCGCGGGAACAGGGTGTTCGCCCACAGGGTGCCGCCCCAGTAGACTTGCGCGATCCGGGCGAAATGGGCCACCTCGACGACGGGTTCGAGTCCGCTCGCCTCCAGGGGCAAAATCTCGACCTTGGGCTTGGTGACGGTCACGGTGTCGTTGGCCGCGTCGACATACAGCGCGCCGATCTGCATGGCGTTCTGGAAGTAGCTGCCGCGCAGCGCCCCCCAGATCGGCGAGAGGTGGCCGCCCTCGCGGACGAAGGCCGCCAGAGCCTGCGTGACCGGCGTGTCCGGCGCGGCGATCCGGCGGCGCAACCGCTCGAAGACGGCGTCGCTGATCTCGCGGCAGAAGCCCTTGGGGTAAGGGTTGCGGCGCTTCGGGAAGGTCAGCCGGCCCTCGTCCCGATCCCGGTCGACGCCGTGGCGCAGTTCCAGCATCAGCGCTTCCAGGGCCGCAAGATGGGGGCCGAGCCACCGCTCCGTCAGGGCGCGCATCCCCTCGTCGGGCGGAACCAGGCGGCGGTGGGCCTGCCAGAGCCGCAACTGGCGGTCCAACGGAGTCTCGGAGCCCAGCGGCGGACGGACGGAAGCGGTGTGGCTCACGGGCGGGCGGTCTCCGGGGAAAGCGGCAACCGTCCATTCGGTCCGCAAGGCCAACCCGGGCGGAGCGGCGCGCGGCATCCCCGATCTGGTCCCCGCCCGGTCTGGTCGCGGACAGGTAACGCCGTTGCCGGGCCGCAGGTCAAGCGACCATCGCGGTCCAGCGGCGTCCCGTCGCTCAGGGCGACGGGTCGACCCGCTTCATCGCCTTGCGGCAGTGAACCAGCGCGTCGCGGATCATGACGTTGACCAGCGTCGGCGACACGCCGAGGGTCTCCGCGATGTCCTTCTGGCTGTGGCCGTGGATCCGGTGCATTTCGAAGGCATAGCGGGTGCGCTCCGGCAGATCGGCCAGCGCCGATTCGAGCGTCTGCAGGAGCTGGCGGTTCACGTTCACGCTTTCCGGCGAGGCCGCGTCCGGCGTGCTCACCGCCTGCCCCTCCTCCTCCGCCGCCATCAGACGCGATTCCAGGCCTTTCCGGCGGCAGTGATCGATCGCCAGATTGCGCACGACCATCATCAGGTAACCCGCCTTGGCCCGGATGGAACTGGTCGATTCCGCTCCCAGAAGCTTCAGGAAGGCGTCCTGGACCACGTCCTCGGCGTGGTGGCGGCACCCGGTGATCCGCTCGGCCACCCCGATCAGCGACCGCCGATGCGTCGTGAAGACGTCGGTCAGGGTCTGGTTCTCGGCGGTTCCTACCGGTCGCATGGGACGATCCTTGTGCAAAGCGACGCCGCGGCGGGGCAGCAATCCCCAAGGCTTGACAAGCCGTCGCAAGCTAATGCAACTGACAGTCATTTGCAAATGAGGAAAAAGAAGAAATTCCTGCGGCGATTTCTAGTATTAGTTGCGCGAGTTCTCGATGACCCCGCGCCTCGCAGGCTTTCTGCTCGGCGGGCTGGCGCTTGGCTGGTCGGTGCTCGCCGCGCCGCCTGCCGCCTTGTCCGATTCCATGCAGCCCAAGTCCCAAGACAGGCCGCTGGCCATCCCGGCCCTTCCGCTGGGCGAAGCACTGACCCGCTTCGGCCAGCAGACCGGTTTGCAAATCCTCTACAGCCCGGACCTCGTGTCAGGCCGCCGGTCGCGCGCCCTGGCGGGACGGATGGCCCCGGCGGCGGCCCTCGCCGAGCTGCTGAGCGGGACCGGCCTGGCCTTCGACCTGCGCGACGGTATGGCGACCATCGGCCGGCCGCAGGAAACCGCCGACGTCCTGCCCCCCTTGACGGTGGAGGCCCGACCGCTGCACAGCGGCCGGGCGGCGAGCCTCGCCAGTCCCGACCAAAGCGTCGGCCGCACCGAAACCCCCGTCGAAGACCTGCCGCAGGGGCTCTCCATCGTCACGCGCGCCGATCTCGACCGGCGCGACGTCCAGGACATCAACGGCGCGCTGGCCTACAGCGCCGGCGTGCGCCCCATCGACTATCCCGGCGGCCAGGGCGCCATCGACGTCTATGTCCGCGGCTTCCGCCAGAGTTCCGAAGCCGTCCTGCTCGATGGGCTGCGCAGCGGCTACAACCCCTATGGGCTGGAGTACGAGCCCTTCGGCGTGGAGCGGGTGGAGGTGCTGAAGGGACCGGCTTCCGCCATCTATGGCGCGATGCCGCCCGGCGGCGCCATCGCCCTGACCAGCAAGCGCCCGACCGATCAACCGCTCCACCAACTCCAACTCCAGGGCGGCAGCCATGACCGGCGGCAGGTCACCGCCGACCTCGGCGACCGCATCGACGCCGGGGGATCGTTGCGCTACCGGCTGACCGCGCTGTCACGGCGCAGCGGCACGCAGGTCGACCACACGCCGGATGACCGCCTCTATGTGGCCCCCGCGCTGTCCTGGTCGGCCGGTGAGGGCACCGAGATCACCCTGCTCGCCAGCCTCCTCGATTTCCGCAAGATGGGGGCGGAGCAGAGCTTCCCGGTGTCGGGCACGGTGCTGGACAACCCCTACGGCCGCCTCGATTCCAGCCTGTTCCTGGGATATCCGGGGGTGAGTTCCTACCGCTCGCGCACCCTCTCGGCCGGCTACGAGGTCCGCCACGCCCTGACCGATGACTGGACGCTGCGCCACAGCCTGCGCCACAGCCGCAGCCGCGTCGCCTACCGGTGGAGCTGGTCGGACTCCGGCGCGCTGGAGGCGGACCGCTATTACCGGTTCGGGCTGCAGGACCGGCCCAAGACCAGCGCCACCCTGCTGGCCGACGCCAACCTGCAAGGCGCCGTCACCACCGGACCGCTGCGCCACAGCCTGCTGGCCGGCACCGATCACGCCCGCTACCGGGTGCATGAAACGCGGCGGAACGGCACGGTGGCCGACCCGATCGACGTCTTCGCCCCGGTCTATGGCGGCCCCTACGCCTGGGACGCGGCGCTGCTCAACGACCTGACCGACCGCATCCGCCAGACCGGCCTCTATCTCCAGGACGAGATCGCCGCCGGGGGCTGGCGGCTGACGCTCGGCGGGCGGCTGGACTGGAGCCGCACGGACGTCCGCGGCCTGCTGTCCGACAGCGTGCCGGTGGAGACGATGCAGTTCGACCGCGCCTTCACCAAGCGCATCGGACTCGCCCACCGCTTCGACAACGGCCTGACGCCCTACGCCGGCTATTCGACCTCCTTCCAGCCGACCAGCGGCAGCGACGCGCAAGGCCATCCCTTCTCGCCGAGCCGCGGCGCGCAGATCGAAACCGGGCTGCGTTACCGGCCCGAGGGCTTCGAGGCGCTGTTCACCGCGTCGCTGTTCCGCGCGGTGCAGCGCAACCTCACCGCCGCCGATCCGAACCATCCCGGTTATCTGACCCAGACCGGGGAAACGCGGTCGCGCGGCATCGAGCTGGAGGCGCGGACGGCGGTCGGCGAGACGACCGATCTGACGGCGGCCTACACCCACACCGATGCGCGGGTCACCCGCGACACCCCCGCCCCCGGCGGCACCGACAAGACCGGGCATCGGGTGGCCTCGGTCCCCCGCCACGCCGCGTCGCTCTGGCTGCGCCAGCGTTTCGAGGACGGACCGGCCGACGGCCTGACCGCCGGCATCGGCGTGCGGTATGTCGGCGCGACGTACAACGCCGCGAACAGCGTGCGCGTCCCCGCCTACACGCTGGTCGATGTCAGCCTGGGCTACGAGCTGGACCGGCTCGGCCCCTCGCTCGACGGGGTCGGGCTGACGCTGACCGCGACCAACCTGTTCGACCGCCGCTATTTCTCGCCGGGCTTCTATGAGGATTCGGTCTTCATCGGCAACCGGCGGGCGGTGCTGGCGACCCTGTCCTACCGCTGGTGACCGGCCCGCTGGTGACCCGCGCGACCGCCCCCCGGCCTCAGCGGGCGGAGAGGAGGAGCGCGCCGTCCTTCGCGGCGATCGTCACCGGCAGCACCCGCGGCAGCGACGCCACCACGCGGTCGAGGTCGGCGACGTCGTACACGCCGCCGATGCGCATCGCCCCGACCCGGCGGTCGGCCAGGCGCAGCGGCTGCGACAGATAGGGATTCAGCAGCGGGACCGCCTCGGCCAGGGTGATGTCGTCGAACACCAGCTTGCCCTCGCGCCAGGACAGGACCCGCGTCGGATCGACGCGCGCGACGCTGCCGAACCGGCTGTCGCGGGCGAAGCGGCCCTGCTGGCCCGGCGTCAGCCGCAGGGGCTCCTCCCCCACCGCGGCGGCGGCGCTCACGGTCACCGCGCCTTCAGCCAGCGTCACGGCCAGCTCGCCGTCGTTGGCCCAGACGTTGAACCGCGTCCCCGTCACCCGGACCCGATGGGCGGCGGTGAAGACGGTGAAGGGCCGCGCGGCGTCGCCCGCGACCGCGAAATAGGCCTCGCCATGGTCCATCAGGACGCTGCGGCGGTCGCGGAACTGGGCGTAGAACAGGGTGGTGCGGACGTTCAGGTCCACCGTCGAGCCGTCGGGCAGACCGACCACGCGGTGCCGGTCGCCGCCAAGGAAGACATCCACCCTGCCGGGCAGCACACCGAACGACCAGCCCACCGGCCAGCCGACGGCCAGGACCGCCGCGACGCAGGCCGCCAGCGCCCAGCGCCGCTGTTTCGGCGCCCGGACACTGGGAGAGCGCACCGCCTCGACGGGCCGTGCCGGAGCGGGGGTCGCGGCCACCCGCGGCCGCAGTCCGGCGGACAGGCCCCACAGCTCCCGCATCGCGTCGAATTCCGCCAGATGGCGCGGGTCGTCCCGGCACCAGCGCTCGAAGGCGGCCCGGTCGGCGTCGCTCACCTCCTCCGCTTGCAGGCGCAGGCACCAGTCCGCCGCCTCTTCGGTCACGCGGTCGTCGTCGGAAGGATGGGACGGAGGCATACAGGCGCGCTCGGCTCCGGAAATCGTGTGCCAGCTATAGGGCAGACCGGGACCACACCGCAAGACGGGGCGGATCGCCGCGACCGCTCCGCCGGGGCCGCTTCAGTTTTGCCCCGCTCGTTCGTCCTAGTCGTCAGGGCCGTGCGCGTCCGCCTTCCCGGCGGAGTCGTCGCGCGGCCGCCTGTCGCCCCGTCCCCCAGGAACCCCGATGCCGACGTCCCCCCGTTCCAGCCTTGCCGCACTGCTCCACCTCCTGCGCCCCTTCTGGCCGCTGCTGACCGCCGCCACCCTGCTGGGGGTGCTGGGCGGGCTCAGCGTGACCGGGCTGCTGGCCGCCATCAACCGCATCCTGCACGCCGGCGACAGCCCCGGCGCCGGACTCCTGCTCGCCTTCGCCGGGCTGTGCGCGCTGGCGCTGGCCGGCTCGGTCCTGTCCGACATCGGCACCAACCGGATCGGGCAGCGGGTCATCGCGCGGCTGCGCAAGGATCTGGGCGACCGCATCCTGACAGCACCAATCGACCAGTTGGAGCGCTACCGCAGCCACCGCCTGATCCCGGTGCTGACCCACGACGTGGACACCATCAGCGACTTCGCCTTCGTCTTCGCGCCGCTGGCGGTGTCGCTCAGCGTCACGCTGGGCAGCCTCGTCTATCTGGCGCTGCTGTCCTGGCCGATGTTCCTGGCGACGGCGGCGGCCATCCTGATCGGCAGCGCCGTGCAGTACGTCGCGCGCGGCCGTGGCATCGACGGCTTCCAGGAGGCGCGCGCCCACGAGGACGAATTGCAGAAGCACTACCGCTCGCTGGCGGAAGGGGCGAAGGAGCTGCGCATCAACCGGCCGCGCCGGCTGCGCCTGCAAAGCGAGGCGCTGCGCGGGACCATCGACCGCATCTGCGAGGTCCAGATCCGCTCGATCACCCTCTTCGTCGTCGCCAAGGGGTTCGGCTCCACCCTGTTCTTCATCGTCATCGGGGTGGCGCTCGGCGTCGAGGCGCTGTGGCCCAGCACCGACCGCGGGACGCTCAGCGGCTTCATCCTGGTCCTGCTCTACATGAAGGGGCCGCTGGAGCATCTGATCGGCACCCTGCCCATCGTCAGTCGCGCCCAGGTCGCCTTCCGCCGCATCGCCGAGCTGTCGGCGGCCTTCGCCTCGCCGGAGCCGCATCTGCTGATGAAGGACGACGGACGCCCGCCCGAAACCATCGACTCGCTGGAACTGCGCGACGCCCGCTACGCCTACCCACCGGCCGGGCCGGACGTGGAGCCCTTCGTGCTCGGCCCCGTGTCGCTGCGCGTCGGGCGCGGCGAGATCCTGTTCATCGTCGGCGAGAACGGCTGCGGCAAGACCACGCTGATCAAGATGCTGCTCGGCCTCTACGCCCCGCAGGACGGGGACATCCTGTTGAACGGCACCCCGGTCACGCCGGAAACGCGCGACGACTACCGCCAGCTCTTCACCACCATCTTCGCCGACTATTTCCTGTTCGACGACCTGATCCAGGCGGGCGGAAACGTGCCGGAGGAAGCCCAGGCCTATCTGGAGCGGCTGGAGATCGCCCACAAGGTCAGTCTGATCGACGGGGTGTTCAGCACGACCGACCTGTCCACCGGCCAGCGCAAGCGGCTGGCCCTGCTCCAGGCCTGGACGGAGGGGCGGCCGGTGCTGGTGTTCGATGAATGGGCCGCCGACCAGGACCCGGCCTTCCGCAGGATCTTCTACACCGAGCTGCTGCCCAGTCTGAAGGCGATGGGCAAGACGATCATCGTCATCTCCCACGACGACCGCTATTTCGACGTGGCCAACCATCTGCTCCGGCTGACCGCCGGAATGGTCGCCCAGGAGGAATTCACCCGCTAAAAATTTCACGGCGATGAAAGAATCCCCTTAAGTTCCGCCTACCCCCTTCGTCTTAGAGCCAGGAGACGGGTTTCGCAGGACGCGGAACCCGCCGGATCGAGCGTCATTCGGGGGTTTGGAGATGGAGATTGGGGTTGGTGCGGCCGCAGCGGCCGTCCGTCCGGCGACGGGCACGCGCGGGCGTCTGAAGGCGTTCCTGCTGGCGACGACGATGGCGGGAATGACGGCGTTGGCGCATCAGCCAACCGCCCTGGCGCAGCAGCCGGACGCCGGACAGGCTGGCGGCGGATCAGCCGGCAACGCCACGGTTCTCGCCCCGCTCACCGTCCAGGGCGTCGTCGGCGGCACCGACGGCTATGTCGCGACGCGCAGCGCCGTCGGCACCAAGGTGGACACGCCGCTCGTCGAGATTCCGCAGACCATCTCCGTCGTCACCCGCGAGGAGATGGACCAGCGCGCCGTTCAGGATTTCGGCGGTGCTGTCGCCTACTCGCCCGGCATCGTCGTGGTCGATTATCCGGGCGGCCCCGGCGCCCCGGACTTCTCGATGCGCGGCTTCCGCGACTTCAGCCTGTTCGGCATCTACCGCGACGGGCTGCGGGCCGGTTTCAACAACTACGACACCAATTTCGAGCCCTACGGGCTGGAGCGCGTCGACATCGTGAAGGGCCCCTCGTCGGTCCTGTTCGGCCAGACCGCGCCCGGCGGCGTCGTGAACCTGACCAGCAAGCGGCCGACCGCCGCGCCGCTGCACGAAATCCAGCTTCAGACCGGCAGCTACAAGCGCCGTCAGGCCGCCTTCGATCTCGGCGGGCCGGTCGATGGCGAGGGCAAGGTGCTGTACCGCCTGACCGGGCTCGGCCGCCTGTCCGACACCCAGGTGGACCACGCGCCGGACGACCGCCTCTACATCGCGCCGGCGGTGACCTTCAAGCCGACCGACAGGACCAAGCTGACCCTGCTCGCCAGCTACCAGTCGCTGAAGATGAGCGGGTCGGAGCAGAGCATCCCGCGCAGCGCGCTCGACCTGATCGGCACCGACCTCTATTTCGGCGTTCCGGGCGTGTCCGACTGGCGGGTGAAGAACACGTCGATCGGCTACGAGGTCGAGCATGAGCTGAGCCCGAGCTGGACGATCCACCAGAACGCCCGCTACATGCATTCCCGGGTCAGCTTCCAGTCCGCCTTCAGCACCGAATGGCCGGTCGAGCTGGTGGACGGCCGCTATTACCCGGTGGGGCTGCAGGACCGCCCGAAGAACACCGACACCTACCTGATCGACAGCAACATCCAGGGCAAGCTGACCACCGGCCCGGTCTCGCACACCATCCTGGCCGGCGTCGATTACGGCTACTACTCCGGCAAGGAGACGCGGCGGAACACGCTGAATTCGCTGGTCGTAGACATCTTCAACCCGACCTATCCGGGGACGGAGTTCATCTACGCCGACCCCTGGGTGAACGGGAAGAGCAAGCTGTCCCAGATCGGCGCCTACCTCCAGGACCAGCTGCGCTACGACAACTGGATCCTGACGCTCAGCGGCCGTCAGGACTGGGTGATCGGCAAGGAGGTCGACTACCTCTCCAACGGCTTCCAGACCACGCGCGACCACGACTTCACCGGGCGCGCCGGCCTCGGCTACGTCTTCGACAACGGCATCGCGCCCTACGCCAGCTTCGCGACCTCGTTCCAGCCGAGCACCGGCACGCTGGCGCCGGAACGCGGCGGCGGCACCTTCAAGCCGACCACCGGCACGCAGTACGAGGTCGGCGTGAAGTACCAGCCGACGGGCTGGAACAGCTTCATCTCCGCCTCGCTCTACCACATCACCCAGCAGAACGTGTCGACCAACGACCCGCTCTACAGCGGCTACGCCGTGCAGGAGGGCGAGATCCGCAGCCGCGGCGTCGAGCTGGAGGGCAAGATGGCGCTGACGGAGGCGTTCAGCCTGATCGCCTCCTACGCCTTCATCGACGCCGAGATCACCAAGGACAACCCGGCCGTCGGCTCCTCCACCAGCTCGGTCGGGCTGCGGCCGAAGGGGATTCCGCGCCACATGGCCTCGGCCTGGGGCGACTACACCTTCAAGGCGGGTCCGCTCGACGGGCTCGGCCTCGGGGCGGGGGTGCGCTATGTCGGCTCGTCCAAGAACATCGCCAACACCGCGTCCATCCCCGAGCACGCGCTGATCGACGCCGCCATCCGCTACGACCTGGGCGCCCTGCGTCCGGAGCTGGCGGGGGCCAGCGCCGCGCTCAACGTCAGCAACCTGACCGACAAAAAGTACTATTCGCCGGGCTTCTACGACAACACGGTGCTGTACGGCAACCGCCGCCAAGTCCTGGCGACGCTGAAGTACAGCTGGTAAGGCCGGCCCCTTGTCCCCGATGCCCGGCATCAACGGCACCGTCGGCCGGCGCCGCGTCCTCCGCACCGCCGCCCTGCTCCCTGCCGTCCTGCTCTCTGCCGGCCTGATGGCCGGCGGCGCGCGGGCGGCGGAGCGAAGGACGGACAGCGGACTCTGCGCGCTCGACTGGACGAGCGCGCAGGCCCTGCTGGCGCTGGGCATCGTTCCCCGCGGCCTGCCCGAGCTTGACCGCTACCGCCGGGCGGTGGTCGAACCGGCGGTGCCAGACGGCGTTCCGGACATCGGCGCGCGGGCGGAGCCGAACCTGGAGCTGCTCGACCGGCTGGCCCCGGCGCGTTTCGTCAGCGACGGCGCGCTGTCGGCGGTGCAGGGCCGGCTGGAACGGATCGCCCCGGTCACCGTCCATCCGCCCTTCGACACCCGGTCCGACGGAGACGGGCAGCCCGGTGGACAACTCGCCTTCGCCGTCGCGTCGCTGCGCGGGCTGGCCGCCGGCCTCGGCGTGCCGGAGGCGGCGGAGCGGGCGGTCGCCCGGCTCGACCGCACTCTGGCGGCGGCGCGCGACCGGCTCTCCGGATGGGAGCCGCGCCCGCTCTACATCCTCAGCGTCCTCGACGGGCGGCGCGTCCTCATCCACGGGCGCAACAGCCTCTATCACGACGTCCTCGACCGGCTGGGCATCGCGAACGCCTGGACCGGCCCCAGCGGCCCCTACGGCCACGCCACGGTGACCATGGACCGTCTGGCCGGGCGCCCCGACGCCGGGCTGGTCAACATCGGCAGCGAGGGCGGGCGGGCGCTGGAGACGCTGGCCGCCCTGCCGCTGTTCGCCGGCCTGCCCTTCCTGCGCGAAGGCCGGGTCACCATCCTGCCGCCCATCCTGTTCTACGGCGGCGTCCCGGCGGCGGAGCGTTTCGCCCGCCTTCTCGGCGAAGGGCTGGCGCCGCATCATGGCTGACACCGCGATGGCACCCCCGTCCCGCCGCTTCGGTCCCGCCTGGCCGGTCATCGGCCTGTTCCTGCTGGCCGGGCTGGTGTCCGCCCTCGTCCTTGAGCGGCAGTTGCCGGCCGGGCTGTGGTGGCGGGCGCTCGTCGCTCCCGACCCGGGACGGCTCGACCAGCTCGCCGCCCATTACGTCCTGTTCCCGCGCTTCGCGGTCGCCTTGCTGGTCGGGGCGGCGCTGGGGCTCGCCGGGGCCATCCTCCAGCAGGTCCTGCGCAACCCGCTGGCCGAGCCCGCCACGCTGGGCATCTCCGCCGGCGCCCACCTGTCGCTCGCCGTCGCCACGCTGTGGCTGCCCGACGCGCTGGCGCTGGGGCGGGAATGGGTGGCGCTGGCCGGCGCCGGGCTGTCGGCGGCGGCGCTGCTGGCGCTGTCCTGGCGCAAGGGGTTGTCGCCGGTCACCGTCGTTCTCGCCGGCCTCGTCCTCAGCCTCTACGCCGGGTCGGTCAGCGGCGTGATGGTGCTGTTCAACCACGACCTGCTGATCGGCCTGTTCCTGTGGGGCGCCGGCTTTCTCGACCAGCAGGATTGGAGCACGGCCGCCTTCCTGGCGCCGCGGCTGGCGGTGCTGGCGCTCGCCGCCGCGCTGGTCCTGCGCCCGCTGGTCCTGCTCGGCCTCGGCGAGGGCGGGGCGCGCAGCCTGGGCCTGTCGGTGGCGGGGGCCCGGCTGGCCGGTCTGGTGATCGCGGTGATGCTGGCGGCGTTGAGCGTCGCCGCCGTCGGCGTGGTCAGCTTCGTCGGGCTGGCCGCCCCGACCATCGTTCGTGTGGGCGCGGCCTTCTCGACCAGCGAGGATCGGACGCACGGCCGCCACAGCACCGCCGCCGCGGGCGCACCGCCCGGCGTTGCTGCTCGCCGCCGGTGCCCTGCTGCTGCCGCTGGCCCTGTGGGCGGCGGTCGCCGCCGGCCGCGGTCCGGACGGCTGGGAGTGGAGTGCCGGCAGCGCCCTTGCCGCGGTGGAGCCCTGGCGCCTGCCGCGGGCGCTGGCGGCGCTGGCCGGCGGGGTGATGCTGGCGGTGGCCGGCGCCACGCTGCAGCGGATGACCGGCAACCCACTGGCGGCGCCGGAAATCCTCGGCGTGTCCTCCGGCGCGATCCTCGGCGTGATCGTTCTGATGTTCTCCACCGAAATCCCCGGCCGCGGCGCCCAGATCCTGGCCGGCGGGGCGGGAGCGGCGGCGGTGCTGACGGCGATGCTGGCGCTCGGCCGCAAGGACGGCTTCTCGCCCGACCGGCTGCTGCTGGCCGGGATCGCCACCAGCTCCATCTCCGGGGTCGTCGTCGCCGTCCTGATGGCCGGGCACGACCCGCGCCTGCAGACGCTCGTCACCTGGCTGTCCGGTTCGACCTACATGGTCGGCCCGACCGACGCGCTGGCGGCGGCGCTGCTGGCTCTGCTCGCCATCGCCGCCATCCCCTTCGTGGCGCGCTGGCTCGACCTGCTGCCGCTCGGCGGCGGGGTGGCGGCGGCGCTGGGGGTCAGCCCGCCGCTCAGCCGCGCCGTCCTGTTCAGCCTGTCGGCCCTGCTGACCGCCGCGGCGACGCTGATCGTCGGGCCGCTGAGCTTCGTCGGGCTGATGGCGCCGCACCTCGCCCGCATGCTCGGCCTGCAGCGGGCGGCGGCCCATCTCCTCGGCTCCGCCCTGCTCGGCGGGCTGGTCATGCTGGCCGCCGACTGGCTTGGACGCGGCGTCCTCTTCCCCTATCAAGTGCCGGCCGGGCTGCTCGCGTCCGTGATCGGCGGCCCCTTCCTCCTCTGGCTTCTGGGACGGCGCTGATGATCCGCTTCCTCTGCGACACCGCGATTCCCCAAGACCTCCTCCCCGACACCCCCGCCGCCGCGGCGGACTGGCTGGTCGCCGCCTCGGAGCCCTACGGCCTGACCTTCACCCGCGACGGCGACCGCCGGACGACGGACGGACCGTTCGGCCGCCTGACGCTGACCGTGGGCACGGACGCCCTGCGTCTGCGGGCGGAATCGGACGACCGCGGCCTCCTGGAGCGGTTCCGCGGCTCGGTCACCGAGCAGTTGCTCGGCCTGCTCGGGGAGGACGCGAGGATCGTCTGGACCGGCGACGTCGAGACCGGGGCGCTGTTCGCCGATTTCCGCGAAATCCGCGTCGCCGCCGTCCGCGACCTGACCCCGCGCCTGCGCCGCATCACCTTCCACGGCCGCGACCTCGGCCGCTTCGCGACGTCGGACAACCTGCATGTCCGCCTCTACCTGCCGCCGCCGGGGCAGGAGGTGCCGTCCTGGCCGCGCCCCGGTCCCGACGGGCGGCCGGTCCTGCCCGAACCCGAGCGCCGGCCGGCGGTCCGCTACTACACCCTGCGGCGCGTCGATGCCGACGCCGGTGAGTTGGACATCGACGTCGTCCTTCACGAGGACGGCGGCCATGATGACGGCCATTCCGGCGAGGCGCCCGGCGCCGACTTCGCCCGGCGGGCGCGGCCCGGCGACCTCTGCGGCATGTCCGGCCCCTACGGGCTCGGCATCCGTCCGGCCTCCTGGTACCTGCTGGCCGGCGACGAGACCGCCCTCCCCGCCATCGCCCGCATCCTGGAGGAGCTACCCGGCGACGCCCGCGGCACCGCCCTGATCGAGGTGGAGGACGCGGCGGACGAGCTGCCGTTGCAGGCCCCCACGGGAATCGCTGTCCGCTGGCTGCATCGCCGGAGCGCCGGGATGGCGAGCCCGCTGGTCGAGGCGGTGCGTGCCCTGACCCTCCCGGCGGACAGCGCCACTTTGTTCGCCTGGATCGCCTGCGAGTTCGACGACCTCGCCCGGCTGCGCGAGCATCTGCGCGGGCGCGGCATCGACCGCGACCGCATGCTCGCCGTCGCCTATTGGCGGCGCACCCCACCGGGTAGGTCGGCATGACGCCCGCCATGGAGCCGATGTTCCGCCTCGACGGGGTGCGCTTCGCCTTGCCGGGGCGTCTGCTGCTCGACCTGCCGTCCTGCGACCTGTTCCCCCACCGGGTGACCGCGCTGATCGGCCACAACGGCTCCGGCAAATCGACGCTGCTGAAGATCCTCGCCCGCCAGCAGCCGCCGAGCGGCGGTCGGGTGCTGTTCGACGGCCGGCCCCTGGACCGCTGGCGGCAGCGGGCGCTCGCCCGCCGCATCGGCTACCTGCCGCAGCACATGCCCGCGGCGTCCGGCCTGCTGGTGCGCGAGCTGGTGGCGCTCGGCCGCTATCCCTGGCACGGCGCGCTCGGCGCCTTCCGCGCGGAGGACGCCCGCAAGGTGGAGGAGGCGCTGGCGCTGACCGACACCGCGCCCTTCGCCGACCGGCTGGTCGACAGCCTGTCGGGCGGCGAGCGGCAGCGGGTGTGGCTGGCCATGCTGATCGCGCAGGACGCCGGCTGCCTGCTGCTCGACGAGCCGATCTCGGCGCTCGACGTCGCCCATCAGGTGGAGGTGCTGGCCCTGGTCCGCCGCCTGTCGCGCGAGCGCGGCATCGGGGTGGTCGCGGTGCTGCACGACGTGAACATGGCGGCGCGCTTCTGCGACGACATCGTCGCCCTGCAGGGCGGGCGGCTGATCGACCGCGGACGTCCGGCCGAGATCATGACGCCAGCCCGGCTGGACGCCATCTACGGGGTGCCGATGGCGGTGATCCCCCACCCGGACAGCGGCGAGCCGGTCGCGCTGGTGCGCTGAGCACCGGCGGGCGCGCTCACGCCCCGCCATCTCCCACGCCGTCTCCCAAGATGCCGAGCTGACGGCGCAGCGCCGCCAGAATCTCCGCCGACCGGTCTGGATCGGTCGGCGCGGTGGCGCGGGCCAGCGCCATGCCGCCGACCAGAGCCGACACGATGGCGATGGCGCGGTCGCGGCGGCCGGCGTCACCCTCCCCGTCCCGCTCCGGCAGGCGCTTCTCCAATGCCGCGAAGAAGCGCTCGACGCCGGCCCCGAAGCGCTCCTGCACCGCGGGGTCCTGCCGCGCCACCTCCCCGGCGAAGGCGGCCATCGGGCAGCCGGCATCCGGTCGGTCGCGGTGCCGGTCGCTCAGATAGCGCGTCAGAAAGGCGCCGAGCGCCCCCTCCGGCGACGCCTCGTCGGCGGGCAGCCGGCCGAGGCTCTCCGCGAAGGCGGCCTCGCACGCCTCGGCGGCCAGCGCGTCCTTCGAGGCGAAATGGCCGTAGAAGCCGCCATGGGTCAGCCCGGCGGCCTTGGTGATCTCCGCCACCCCGACCTTGTCGAACCCGCGCTCGCGGAACAGGCGTCCCGCCGCCTTGACGATGGCGGCCCGGTTCTCCGCCGCCTTTTCCTTGGAAACCTTCACGTCGTCACCCTGTGCATGGCTGCCACGCCCTCATCGTGGGAGGTCGCGGCGATATTCATGATGGACGTCATGAATAAGTCCATTCATGATAACCATCATCATAACCCAGCGAGCATGGAGAGGACAATGACGGATATGAGCGGCGGCGTGGCCCTGGTCACCGGCGGCACCTCGGGCATCGGGCGGGCGACCGCGCTGGCCTTCGCCAAGGCGGGCGCCACGGCCATCGTCACCGGGCGGCGCGAGGCGGAGGGACTGGAGACGGTGGACCTCGTCCGGCAGGCCGGCGGGCGCGCCGTCTTCGTCCAGGCCGACGTCGCCGACGCCGAGGAGGTCGCCGCCCTGTTCGCCCGGATCGAGCGGGACCACGGCCGGCTCGACTACGCCTTCAACAACGCCGGCATCCATTTCGGCCGCTCGGTGGCCGACACGACGGAGGCCGACTTCGACCGCATGGTCGCCGTCAACATCAAGGGCGTCTGGCTGTGCCTGAAGCACGAGCTGCCGATCATGCTGCGGCAGGGCAAGGGCGCCATCGTGTCCACCGGCTCGGTGCTGGGCCAGATCGGGCTGGCCGGCAACAGCGTCTATTCCGCGAGCAAGGCGGCGGTCGAGGGCATGACCCGCAGCGTCGCCATCGAGGTCGCCAAGTCCGGCGTGCGCGTCAACGCCGTCTGCCCGGCGATCATCCAGACGCCGATGAGCGCCGGTTCCTTCGGTGGCGAAGAGGCGGTGAATGCGGCGCTCGGCCCGCTGCACCCGGTCGGGCGCGTCGGCCAGCCGCGCGAGGTCGCCGACACCGTGGTCTGGCTGTGCTCCGACGCCGCGTCCTTCATCACCGGTCAGTCGATCAACGTCGACGGCGGGCTGACGGTGCAGTGATTCCCATCCCATAAAGGAGTTCGCGATCATGGACGCAACGGACCCCGTCGTCATCGTGTCCGCCGCACGCACGCCGCTCGGCCGTTTCCAGGGGGAGCTGTCCACCTTGCCCGCCCACGCGCTGGGTGCCCACGCCGTCCGTGCCGCCCTGAGCCGCGCCGGGCTGGCGCCGGAGCGCGTGGACGAAGTCCTGCTCGGCTGTGTGCTGCCCGCCGGCCAAGGGCAGGCGCCGGCCCGGCAGGCGGCGCGCGGCGCCGGTCTGCCCGACGCCACCGGCGCCACCACCGTCAACAAGGTCTGCGGCTCCGGCATGAAGGCGACGATGCTCGCCCACGACCTGATCCGCGCCGGCTCCGCCGACCTCGTGGTCGCCGGCGGCATGGAGTCGATGTCCAACGCGCCCTATCTGCTGGCCAAGGCGCGCGGCGGCTACCGCATCGGGCACGACCGCATCCTCGACCACCTGATGCTCGACGGGCTGGAGGACGCCTATGAGGGCGGGCGCCCCATGGGCGATTTCGGCGAGGCGACCGCCGACCTCTACGGTTTCACCCGCGCCGAGCAGGACGCCTACGCCGTCGAGACGCTGACCCGCGCCCGCGCCGCCATCGCAAGCGGCGCCTTTGCCGCCGAGATCGCGCCCGTCACCCTCGCCGTCAAAGGCGGGGAACGGACCGTCGCCGACGACGAGAACCCGCTGAAGGTCGCGCCGGAGAAGATTCCCGCCCTGAAGCCGGCCTTCCGTCGCGACGGGACGATCACCGCGGCCAGCTCCTCGGCCAACGCCGACGGGGCGGCAGCGCTTTTGCTCACCCGCCGCTCGCTGGCCGAGCGCGAGGGGCTGCCCGTGCTGGCGACCATCCTCGGCCACGCCACCCACAGCCAGGACCCGGCCTGGTTCACCACGGCGCCGATTCCGGCGATCCGCAAGCTGCTCGACCGCGTCGGCTGGGGTGTCGGCGACGTCGACCTGTTCGAGATCAACGAGGCCTTCGCGGTCGTCGCCATGGCGGCGCAGCGCGATCTGGGCATTCCGCGCGACGCGCTGAACGTCAACGGCGGAGCCTGCGCGCTCGGCCACCCCATCGGCGCCACCGGCGCGCGGCTGATCGTGACGCTGCTGCACGCGCTGGCGGCGCGGGGGCTGCGCCGCGGCGTCGCCTCCCTGTGCATCGGTGGCGGCGAGGCCACGGCCATCGCGGTCGAACGGCCTGCCTGACCCTTTCCGCCACACCGGAACCGCATCCATGCTGTCCTCCCCCGTCGCCGCCGCGCTGGCGCGGCGCAACGTCCATTACGGCTGGGCCGTCGTCGGCGTCACCTTCCTGACCATGCTGGTGTCGGCGGGTGCCGTCGGCGCCCCCGGCGTCCTCCTGCTGCCCCTGCAGCGCGAGTTCGGCTGGTCCACCGCCGACATCTCGGTGGCACTGGCCATCCGCCTGCTGCTGTTCGGCCTGATGGGGCCGTTCGCCGCCGCGCTCATCAACCGCTACGGCGTCAAGCGGATGGTGCTGTCCTCGCTGACTCTGGTCAGCGGCGGGCTGCTGCTGTCGCTCGCCATGCGCGAGGTCTGGCAGCTGATCCTGCTCTGGGGCTTCGTCGTCGGCTTCGGCACCGGCCTGACCGCCATGGTGCTGGGCGCCACCGTGGCGACGCGCTGGTTCAGCCGGCGGCGCGGGCTGGTCGTCGGCCTGCTGACCGCCAGCTCGGCCACCGGGCAGCTCGTCTTCATGCCGCTGCTGTCGATGCTGACCGAGCAGATGGGCTGGCGCGTCGCGCTGGCTCTGCTGTGCGGGCTGCTGTGGGTGGCGGCGCTGGCCGTGCTCGCCCTGATGCGCGACCGACCGTCCGACCTCGGGCTGGCCGCCTATGGCGAGGAGGGTGCGGCGACCGCCCCGCCGCCGCCCGCCGGATCGGTGGTGGCCGCCGCGCTGGGCGCCCTGCGCGACGCGTCGAGGACGCGGGTCTTCTGGGTGCTGTTCGCCACCTTCTTCGTCTGCGGGGCGAGCACCAACGGGCTGATCCAGACCCACCTGATCCCGCTCTGCGTCGATTTCGGCGTGCCGGAGGTGCGGGCCGCCGGCCTGCTGGCGCTGATGGGCATCTTCGACTTCGTCGGCACGGTCGCCTCGGGCTGGCTGTCCGACCGCTACGACAACCGCTGGCTCCTGTTCTGGTATTACGGCCTGCGCGGGCTGTCGCTGCTGTTCCTGCCCTATTCCGATTTCACGCTCTATGGCCTGTCGCTGTTCGCGGTGTTCTACGGACTGGACTGGATCGCCACCGTGCCGCCGACCGTCCGGTTGACAGCGGAACGCTTCGGGCGGGAGCGCGCCAACCTCGTCTTCGGCTGGGTGTTCGCCGGTCACCAGATCGGTGCGGCCTGCGCCGCCTTCGGGGCCGGCTACGCCCGCAGCACGCTGGACAGCTATCTGCCGGCCTTCTTCATCGCCGGGCTGCTCTGCCTGGGGGCCGCGCTGCTCGTCCCGACGCTGGGCCGCGCCCCGGCTGCCAAGCCGGCGCCGGCCACCTGAGGGCGCCCATTCAAGACTCCCGCGTTGGCGCAGTAGCCCTCTCCCCTCTGGGGAGAGGGTGGCCCGAAGAGCCGGTGAGGGGGTTGCGCGTAGCGGCACGTTCGGCAAAAGCGCAACACGAGTGGTGTGGTCGGCGTCTCTCAAGGGCACACAGGGGTCGCGCGCGACGCGCGCGTCGCGAGGGGACGCGCGCGAGCGCGNGNGTTGCGCGTAGCGGCACGTTCGGCAAAAGCGCAACCCCCTCACCCCAACCCTCTCCCCAGAGGGGAGAGGGGACAATTAAAGCCCCATCGACTTCGCGCCGGGCTGTGCTTAGATAGGCGCAACCCGGCCCGCTCCGTATATGTGCGGGCCGCCCCCACTGCGTCGATGGACCGACCATGGACAAACTGCACGCGATGCGCGTCTTCGTCCGCGTCGTCGAGGTCAACAGCTTCACCAAGGCCGCCGACACGCTGGGCCTGCCGCGCGCCTCGGTGACGACGACCATCCAGAATCTGGAGGCGGCGCTCGGCGTGCGCCTGCTCCAGCGGACGACCCGCAAGCTGAGCCTGACGCTCGACGGCGCCGCCTATCTGGAGGGCGCCACCCGCATCCTGTCCGACCTGGAGGAGATCGAGACCTCCTTCACCAGCGCCCGCAAGACGCCGCGCGGGCGGCTGCGGGTGGACATGCCGGGCTCGGTCGGGCGGCTCATCATCATCCCGACCATCCACGAGTTCCACGCCCGCTACCCCGACATCGAAATCATGATCGGGATGAGCGACCGCCCCATCGACCTGATCCAGGAGGGGGTAGACTGCGTGCTGCGCGTCGGCGACTTGGTGGATTCCAGCCTGATTGCCCGCCGGGTCGGCGCGTTCCGCCCGGTGACCGTCGCCAGCCCGGCCTATCTCGCCCGCCACGGCACGCCCAAGACCATCGAGGAGCTGGAGGGCCACAGCGCCGTCAACTACTTCACGCGCACCGGCAAGATGCACGAGATGAGCTTCGAGCGCGACGGCGTCATCCACGAGGTGAAGCTGAACGGCCCCGTCTCGGTCAACGACGCCGACGCCTACGTCACCTGCGCGCTGGAGGGGCTGGGCATCGGCCAGACGGCGCGCTTCATGGCGCTGCCCCACCTGCGCAGCGGCGCCCTGGTGGAGATCCTCAAGGAGTGGCGCCCGGCCCTGATGCCGATCTCCGCGCTCTACCCGCACAACCGCCACCTGTCGCCCAAGGTCCGCGCCTTCGTCGACTGGGTCGCCGAGCTGTTCGAGGGCTGCCCGCTGATGCAGGGCGAGGAGATCGACGGTTACGAGTGTCCGGACCGGGAGAAGCCCAAGCCGGCTCCCGCCACCACGGAACCGGAGGGCGCCCGTCTCTGCGTGGTGTGAGCCGGGCCTCCTGTGGATCGGATTGTTCATGCGATCCGAATTGTGTTGCCGTTGACCGCGTATTTATTCCGACCGGCCTAACGCCCACACTCCCTCTTGTTGCAATGCGGGAGGGGTGCTGGGGCACCGTTGGATCATGGGCCGCTCGTCGGAACCGTCGAAAACACGCAAGACCGGGACGGAGCCGTGCCGGCTCTCGGTCGATGACCGGACCATCGCCGGCCACGCCCAGGACATCCGGCTGCGGCTCTACCGGCCGCTGATCGGGCTGACCGTCCCGGCCCTGCTGTATCTGCACGGCGGCGGCTTCACCTCCGGTTCGCTGGAGGAGGCCGAGACCGCCGCCGCTGCCATCGCGGAGAGCGTGCCGGCGCTGGTCGTCTCGGTCGGCTATTCGCTGGCCCCGGCCCACTGCTTCCCCACCGCCGCCCACGACGCCCATCAGGCGGCGCTGTGGACCCTGGCCGAAGCCCGCGACCTGAACATCGCCACGGGCGGGCTGGGCGTGGCCGGGCACGACGCGGGCGGTCATGTCGCCGCCTCGCTGACCTTCCTCGCCCGCGACCAGGGCGAGGTGGACATCCGCGCGCAGGCCCTGCTCGGCCCCATGCTGGACCCCAGCCTGACCCGCGCCGGCGACGCCCAGGCCATGCAGTGCGACGTTCCGGCCACCGCCTACGCGCGCTGCTACCGCGCCTATCTGCCCGATGCGGCGCAGCGTGTGCATCCTTACGCCGCACCATTGGATTCCCGCCGGCTGGCCGGACTGCCGCCGACGCTGATCGTCACCGCGCAGAAGGACGTCCTGCGCATCGAGGCGGAACAGTACGCCGCCAATCTGATCGGAGCCGGCGTGCCCACCGAGGTTATCCGCTTCCCCGCCATTTCGCACGCCGCCCTGCCCGGCCACCGCCCGGCGTTGCTGGCGGTCGCCGATTTTTTCCGCCGCCGCCTGTCCCCCGCGGACGGCCGCGGCGTCCCTGTCTGATCCTCCCCAGGAGAGTGGTCCCATGTCGTTGTCTCCTTCGAAGCTCGCCCTCCTTCTCGCCGTCGGCGCCGCGACCGCCGGTGTCGCCGGTGTCGTCTCCACCCAGGGCCACGCCGACGCCCCCGCGGCGGCCACCGCCGCCCCGCCGCCGCCCGAGGTGGACGTGGCGCCGGTCGTCGCCCGCAAGATCACCGACTGGCAGTCCTACTCGGGCCGCCTGGAGGCGGTCGACCGGGTGGAGGTGCGCCCGCAGGTGTCCGGCGCCATCACCGCCGTGCATTTCCGCAACGGCGCCCTGGTCAAGAAGGGCGATCCCCTCTTCACCATCGACCCGCGCCCCCACGTCGCCGAGGTCGCGCGCGCCGAGGCCCAGGTCGCCGCCGCGCAGGCCGCGGTGCGCTTCACCACCGCCGACCTCGACCGCGCCCAGCGGCTGGTGCAGAACAACACCGTCTCGCGCCAGACGCTCGACGAGAAGGAGAACGCCGCCCGCGAGGCCGGCGCCAACCTGAAGGCGGCGCAGGCGGCCCTCGATCTCGCCCGCATCGACCTGGAGCACACCCAGGTCACCGCACCCATTTCCGGCCGCGTCTCGCGCGCCGAGGTGACGGTGGGCAACGTCGTGGCCTCCGGCGCCTCCGCCGCCCCGCTGACGACCCTGGTCTCGGTCTCGCCGATCTACGCCTCCTTCGACGTCGACGAGCAGACCTACCTGCGCCACATCGCCAGCGTGAAGGACGCCGCCGACGTGCCGGTCCAGCTCGGTCTCGCCAACGAGAACGGCTATTCGCGCGGCGGCACGGTGGAGCATGTGGACAACCGGCTCGATTCCGTGTCCGGCACCATCCGCGTGCGCGCCAAGTTCGACAATCCGGACGGCATGCTGGTCCCCGGCCTCTACGCCCGCGTCAAGGTCGGCGGCAGCACCCCGCACGACGCGCTGATGGTCGAGGACCGCGCCATCAACACCGACCAGGACAAGAAGTTCGTCCTGGTGGTCGGCGGCGACGACACCGTCCAGTACCGCGAAATCATCCCGGGTGCTGCGCAGAACGGGCTGCGGGTGGTCAAGAGCGGCCTCGCCGTCGGGGAGCGCATCGTCGTCAACGGCATCCAGCACGCCCGGCCCGGCGCCCGCATCAGCCCGAAGACCGTGGCGATGGGCAAGCCGGCGGACGCCATCGAAACCGCGTCCAACAACCCCTGATCCCGCCCTCATGAGTCGGACCCCGCTGGGAAGGCCATCATGAACATCTCGAAATTCTTCATCGACCGCCCGATCTTCGCGGGCGTGCTGTCGGTGGCGCTGTTCCTGGCGGGAGCGATCTCGCTGTTCCAGTTGCCCATCTCCGAATACCCGGAGGTCGTTCCGCCGTCGGTCGTCGTGCGCGCCCAGTTCCCGGGCGCCAACCCCAAGGTCATCGCCGAAACGGTCGCCTCCCCATTGGAGGAGCAGATCAACGGCGTCGAGAACATGCTGTACATGCAGTCGCAGGCCAACAGCGACGGCAACATGGCGCTGACCGTGACCTTCCGGCTGGGCACCGACCCGGACAAGGCGCAGCAGCTCGTGCAGAACCGGGTGGCGCAGGCGTTGCCGCGCCTGCCGTCGGACGTGCAGCGGCTGGGCGTAACGACGGTCAAAAGCTCGCCCACCCTGACCATGGTCGTGCATCTGCTGTCGCCCAACGACCGCTACGACATGACCTACCTGCGCAACTACGCCATCCTGAACGTCAAGGACCGGCTGAGCCGGATCAGCGGCGTCGGCGAGGTGCAGGTGTGGGGGGCCGGCGACTACTCCATGCGCGTCTGGCTCGACCCCAACAAGGTCGCCCAGCGCGGCCTGACCGCGTCCGACGTGGTGGCGGCGATCCGCGAGCAGAACGTCCAGGTCGCGGCGGGCGTCATCGGCGCCTCGCCGTCGCTGCCCGACACGCCCCTCCAGCTCTCGATCAACGCGCAGGGGCGCCTGACGACGCCGGAGGAGTTCGGCGCGATCATCCTGAAGACCGGTGAGCAGGGCGGCGTCACCCTGCTGCGCGACGTCGCCCGCGTGGAACTGGCGGCGGCGCAGTATGGCCTGCGCTCGCTGCTCGACAACAAGCCGGCGGTGGCGCTGGGCATCAACCAGTCGCCGGGCGCCAACGCGCTGGCCATTTCCGACGCCATCCGGGCGACCATGGCCGACCTCAAGGCCGACATGCCGGACGGCGTCGATTACAGCATCGTCTACGACCCGACGCAGTTCGTCCGCTCCAGCATCGACGCTGTGATCAGCACCCTGCTGGAGGCGGTCGCCCTGGTCGTGCTGGTGGTCATCATCTTCCTCCAGACGTGGCGCGCTTCGATCATCCCGCTGCTGGCGGTTCCGGTGTCCATCGTCGGCACCTTCTCGCTGATGCTGGGGCTGGGCTACTCGATCAACGCGCTGTCGCTGTTCGGCATGGTGCTGGCCATCGGCATCGTCGTGGACGACGCCATCGTCGTGGTGGAGAACGTCGAGCGCAACATCGAGAACGGCCTGTCGGCCAAGGAAGCCACCTACCGCGCCATGCAGGAGGTCAGCGGCCCGATCATCGCCATCGCGCTGACGCTGGTCGCCGTCTTCGTCCCGCTGGCGGCCATGAGCGGCCTGACCGGCGAGTTCTACAAGCAGTTCGCGATGACCATTGCGATCTCCACCGTCATCTCCGCCTTCAACTCGCTGACCCTGTCGCCGGCCCTGGCGGCGGTCCTGTTGCGCGGCCACGACCAGCCGCAGGACTGGCTGACCCGCGCCATGAACAAGGTCTTCGGCGGCTTCTTCCGGCTGTTCAATCGCGTCTTCCACCGCGCCTCGACCGGCTACGGCCGCGGCGTCGGCGGGGTGGTGCGGCACAAGGGGCTGATGATGCTGGTCTATGTCGGGCTGCTCGGGGTCACCGTGCTGCTCGGCCGCACCGTGCCGATGGGCTTCGTCCCGGCGCAGGACAAGGAATACCTCATCAGCTTCGCCCAGCTTCCCAACGGCGCCTCGCTCGACCGGACGGAGGCGGTGATCCGCGAGATGACCGACATCGCCCTGGCCCGCCCGGGCGTGCAGAGCGCCGTCGCCTTCCCCGGCCTGTCGGTCAACGGCTTCACCAACAGCTCCAGCGCCGGCATCGTCTTCGTCACGCTGAAGCCCTTCGCCGAGCGCAAGGACCCGTCCCTCTCCGCCGCCGCCATCGCCGGTGATCTGCAGAAGCGCTACGCCGGCCTGAAGGAGGCCTTCGTCGCCATCTTCCCGCCGCCCCCAGTGATGGGCCTCGGCACGCTCGGCGGCTTCAAGATGCAGATCGAGGACCGCGGCGCGCTGGGCTACGAGGCGCTGAACGCGGCGGTCGGTTCCTTCCTGAAGAAGGCCATGGAAACGCCGGAGCTGGGGCCGGCCTTCTCCAGCTACCAGATCAACGTGCCGCAGCTCGACGTCGATCTCGACCGCGTGAAGGCCAAGCAGCAGGGCGTGCCCATCGGCGAGGTGTTCGACACCATGCAGATTTATCTGGGCTCGCTCTATGTGAACGACTTCAACAGCTTCGGCCGCGTCTACCAGGTCCGCGTCCAGGCCGACGCGCCCTTCCGCGCCGAATCCGCCGACATCGGCCTGCTGAAGACGCGCAACGCCCAGGGCGACATGGTGCCGCTCTCCTCGCTGGTCACCGTCAAGCAGAGCTACGGGCCGGAGATGGTGGTGCGCTACAACGGCTACACCGCCGCCGACATCAACGGCGGCCCCGCCCCCGGCTATTCGTCGGGCCAGGCCCAGGCGGCGGCGGAGCGCATCGCCCAGGAGACCCTGCCGCGCGGCGTGCGGTTCGAATGGACCGACCTGACCTATCAGGAGATCCTGGCCGGCAACGCGGCGCTGTGGATCTTCCCCATCAGCATCCTGCTCGTCTTCCTGGTGCTGGCCGCCCAGTACGAGAGCCTGACCCTGCCGCTGGCCATCCTGCTGATCGTCCCGATGAGCCTGATGTCGGCACTGGCCGGGGTGTGGCTGACGGGCGGCGACAACAACATCTTCACGCAGATCGGCTTCATGGTGCTGGTCGGCCTGTCGGCGAAGAACGCCATCCTGATCGTCGAGTTCGCCCGCGAGCTGGAGCATCAGGGGCGCAGCGTGGTGCAGGCCGCCATCGAGGCCAGCCGGCTGCGGCTGCGGCCCATCCTGATGACCTCCATCGCCTTCATCATGGGCGTGGTGCCGCTGGTCACCTCGACCGGCGCCGGCGCCGAGATGCGCCACGCGATGGGCGTGGCGGTGTTCGCCGGGATGATCGGCGTCACCCTGTTCGGCTTGATGCTGACGCCGGTCTTCTACGTCCTGCTGCGCACGATGGTCGGGGCCGGCAAGCCGGCGGCGGTGCCGACCGGTCCGGCGCTCGCCCACGGGCATGGGGACGACTGAGCGCCCCTGAGAGAACCGTCGCCTTAACCGCGGCGGGGAGCCGGGGCCGAGCGCCCCGCTCCCCGCCGCGTCGTTTCTTCGCCGACCCTTCCCCTGCTTGCTCTGGCACAACGAACGGCGACGCTTCCGCCGGCACTCTCACCGTCACGCACCGCCCATTCGCTGGCGGCCCCGGTTGGAGACCTCGTCATGTCCAGTACCGCCATCAGCACCACCCTGTACCGCCATCACCACGCCACCGTGGGACAGCTCGTCGACCGGATCGACTCCCTGCTGGCGGCGCCGTCCCCGGTGGCGAACGCCGCCGCTCTCGCCACGGCGGTCCGCGACCTGTTCGGCGTGTTCACCGTCCACCTGTCGCTGGAGGACAGCGCGCTCTACCCGCGTCTGCTGGCCCACCCGACCCCGGCGCTGCGCGCCACGGCGGCGCGCTTCCAGGCCGAGATGGGCAGCCTGCGGGCACGCTTCGACCGCTACCGGTCCAGCTGGCCCGGCCCGCTGGCGGTCTCCAAGGACCCGGAAACCTTCGTCCGCGAGACCCGCGAGGTGGTGACCGCGCTCAAGCACCGCATCGCCCGCGAGGATCTGGAGCTGTACGACGTCATCGACCGCGCCGCCCTCGCCGACAAGACGGCGAACCGCTGAGGGCCTCACTCCTCCGCCGCGATGGCCCGGGCGAACTCGTCGAGCAGAGCGTCGGTGGCCAGCCCATAGTCGTCCGCCACCTCAGCGATCGTCTGGAAACGCGCCATGGGGCAGCCCGGACAGGCCATCCGGTGCTTGAGGAACACGGGAATGGTCGACGGCCAGCGCTCCAGCACATCCTCGACAAGGTCGGAGGACGAGGGCAAGGCCGCGGTGGCGCAGTGTGATGGCGGAGCGATCATCCCGGCACCGTAGCACACCGGAACGCGCGTCTCTTTGCGCCCGCACAAACGGAACGGAGGTTCAGCCCCGCCTACTTCTCCGGTTTCGAGGTCGCTTCCGGCTTTTCCGGCTTGGGCAGATCCTCGGCGATGGCGACCAGGGCGTGCGGCTGGCGGATCGTCACCTGCTGGCGCCCGCCCTCGACGATCCCCTGCCCCTCCCAGCCGCTGAGGATGCGGCTCACCGTGTGCAGCGTGGTCCCGGTCATCTCCGCGATGTCCTGGCGGGACAGCGGAAAGTCGATCTCGACACCGTTCCCCACCCGGCGGCCCGCCTGACGCACCAGACGCAGGAGCGCGTGGGCGACGCGCCGCTCGACCCGCTCGGTGGACAGCTCGCGCAGGCGGGTCTGCACCTCCTGCAGGCGGCGGCCGACGATGTCCAGGGCGTTCAGCGCGATGCGGGGGTAGCGCTCCATCAGTTCGCCCATCGTCGCGGCGGTCCAGTGGACGCCGACGCAATCGACCATGGCGAGCGCGTCGGCGGGGTAGATGCCGCCCGAGAAGACCGCCGCCGTGCCGAACATCTCCCCCGCGCCGATGTAGCGGACCACCAGCTGCTGCCCGTCGGCCCCGGTCTGGACGATCTTGACCCGTCCGTCGATCAGCGCGTGGCAGAGGGCCGCCCGGTCGCCCTGGGAAAAGATGGTGGTTCCCTTCTCGATCCGCCGGGTGTGGGCGGACCGGACGATCTCGGCCAGGGCCGCCGCGTCCAGACCGGAAAACAGCCGCAGGCCACGCAGACTGGCGGGATCGGGGGCAAGCGGCGTCATCGGACCATCCTCAAAAGGCCGTGCCCGACCACCCCTGCGGGCAGCCGTCACGGAAAGGTTGCCTTCCAAGATGACCGCCCGCGCGCCGCGCCGCAACCCGCCTGCGCTCGGCTTGACACTCAAAGCCGGCACTAAGGTGTCAGTTTGTCCTGGAACAAAGAGCCGATAGGACCAGCCCTTTAGGCTTCTCGCCACATCGCAACCCTTCGGACCTCCCCCATGCAGATCGCCGAACAGTCCACCGCGGCCGAGCCGGTCATCGACGTCCAGTCCATTCCGCCCCACCAGCGCCACCCGCTGATCCTCCAGGCCGCGCAGGATCTGGCGCCGGGCCGCGGCTTCGTGCTGGTGAACAACCATGACCCGCGCCCGCTCTATCTCCAGGTCCAGGCACTGTTCGGCGATGCGGTGAGCTGGACCTATCTGGAGCGCGGACCGGAGCGCTGGCGGGTGCGCATCGGGCGGCCCGAGTCCGGGACCGCGCCGGCGACCTCCCTGCGGGTCCTCATCGGGCGCGGCGGGCAGGCGACCGCGGTCGCCGCCGAGACGCCGCTCGGCGTGGCGTATGGCGGGCTGGTCTGCGAGATCACCGACTGCCCGCCGGGCACGACCGCGGAGCAGGTGCTCGACCTGATGCAGGGGGTCATCCCGCCGGCCGGGCAGCTGCACCTGTCCTACGAGCGGCTGGTCGCCCGGCGCTCCGGCTCCTGCTGCGGCGGCATGTGCGGCTGATCGCCCCAGGCGGCGTTTCGGGACCTTGGGCTTGACCGTCATCAAGGATGGTATGACCACCGGGCTGTATTGCCGAAGCCCGGCGGGCTCCGCCCGCCACACGACCATTCCGAAGGGAAGGAGACAGGCGTATGCGCGATCCCGGCTTTATGGCTCTGGATCAGGCCAATGAGACGGCCCCGGACCCCCGTGCCCGCGACGTCGAAGTCCAACTGACGCGGGCCGGGCTGGGGTTCGCGCGGCGGCTCGGCGACCGGGCCGGCGGCCTGCTGTTCGACCGGCTGCTGCGGATTCTGGAGGCGCGCCACCCGCGCGCCTTCACCGCCCTCGGCGAACTGCCCGACGCCCGTCTGCTCATCGACCCGGTGGACGCGCCCGCCGCCCTGCTGCTCCGCGTCGGCCCCGGCCTCGCCCTGCGGGTCTGCGACCGCACCGCCGAGGCGGAGGCCACGGTGCGCGGCCCCTGCGCGCGGCTTCTTGACCTTCTGGAAGGGCGCATCGACGGCGACGCGCTGTTCTTCCGCCGCGAACTCTCCATCGAGGGCGACACCGCCCTGATCCTGGCGCTCCGCAACACGCTGGACGGCGAGGAGATGGACCTGTTCGGCGACGTCGCCGCCGCGGCCGGTCCGCTGCGGCACGCCCTGCCCGTGGCGCGGCGCAACGCCGGGCGGGCGCTCGACCTGCTCGCCACGGCGCGCCGTTTCGCCCCGCCGCCGGTGCGCTGGGGCATGGCCGTTCTGGAGCGCCGGCTCACCGGCCCGCGGCAGGGAGCGTGACGGCATGGGTTCCTTCGAACTGATCTGCCCGGCGGGCAACCCCGCCGCGCTGCGCGCCGCCGTGGACGCGGGCGCCGACGCCGTCTATCTGGGCTTCCGCGACGAGACCAACGCGCGCAACTTCCCCGGCCTGAACTTCTCGCGGCCGGAACTGGCCGAGGCCATCGCCTACGCCCACGCGCGGTCGGTCCAGGTCTTCGTCGCCATCAACACCTACCCCCAGGCCGGCAACCTCGCCCCCTGGCAGCGCGCGGTGGACGACGCCGCGCGGCTGAAGGCGGACGCGGTCATCCTCGCCGACCTCGGTCTGCTCGCCTACGCGGCGGAGCACCACCCCGACCTGCGGCTTCACCTGTCCGTCCAGGCCTCCGCCGCCAACGCCGAGGCGATCCGGCTCTACCGCGAGGCCTTCGGCGTGCGGCGGGTCGTGCTGCCCCGCGTGCTGACGGTGCCGGAGATCGCCCGGCTGAACGCCGAGGTCGATGTGGAGACGGAGGTCTTCGTCTTCGGCGGCCTCTGCCCGATGGCGGAGGGGCGCTGCTCGCTGTCCTCCTACGCGACCGGGTTGTCGCCCAACAAGCAGGGCGTCTGCTCCCCGGCCAGCCATGTCCGCTACGAGCCGCGCGGCGAGGCGCTGGCCTCCCGCCTCGGCGGCTTCACCATCAACGTCTTCGGCGCCGGGGAACCGGCGGGCTACCCGACTCTGTGCAAAGGCCGCTTCGTGCCCGGCGGCGGGACATCCAGCGATCCGGCCTATCTGTTCGAGGAGCCGACCAGCCTCAACGCGCTGGCTCTGCTGCCGGAGCTGAAGGCCGCCAAGGTGTGCGCCCTGAAGATCGAAGGCCGCCAGCGCGGCAAGGCCTACATCGCCGCCGTGGTCAGCGCCTACCGCCGGGCGCTGGACGCGTTCGAACGCGGGCTGCCCGTGCCGGCGCTCGACCTGGAGGCCATGGTCGAGGGCGGGGCCCAGACCACCGGCGCCTACACCCGCGCGTGGCGCTGAGGAGTTGCGTTCATGAAACCCACCCTGACCCTTGGCCCCGTCCTGTTCAACTGGCCGGCGGAGCGCTGGCGCGATTTCTACGCCCGCATCGCCGACGAGGCGCCGGTCGACGCCGTCGTCGTCGGCGAGATCGTCTGCTCCAAGCGCGCCCCCTTCCTCGCCCCGGTCATGGACGAGGTGATCGCCCGTCTGGCCGCCGCCGGGAAGGAGGTCTGGCTCGCCAGCCCGATCCTGGTGGGCAGCGACCGCGAGCGCGCGGCGATGCGCGACCTCGTGGAGAGCGACCTCCTGCCGGTGGAGGCCAACGACATGGGCGCGCTGGCCCTGCTGGAGGGACGCCGTCACGCCGTCGGCCCCTTCATCAACAGCTACAACGAGGCGACCCTGTCCTGGCTGGCCGGGCGCGGCGCCGTCGCGGTGTCGCTGCCGGCGGAGCTTCCTGCCGCCTCGGTCGCCGTGATGGCGAAGACGGGGGCGGCGCTCGGCCTGTCCATGGAGGTGCAGGTGTTCGGGAGGGCGCCGCTCGCCATCTCCGCCCGCTGCTACCACGCGCGGGCGCACGCGCTGCACAAGGATGGCTGCCAGTTCGTCTGCGCCAACGATCCGGACGGCATGCCGGTGAGCACCGTCGACGGCCAGCCCTTCCTGTCGGTCAACGGCACGCAGACGATGTCGCACGGCTATCTGGCGCTGGCGGCGGAGATCGACCGCCTGCGGGCGATGGGCATCCAGCGCTTCCGCCTGTCGCCGCAGGACCTCGACATGGTCGCCGTCGCCACGGCCTTCCGCTCCGTTCTGGACGGCGAGCGCAGCGGACAGGACGTGATGGCGGAGCTGCGCGGCATGACCGCCGTCCCTCTGGAGAACGGCTTCTTCCACAACATGGCGGGTGCGGCCTACGCCGACGCCCCGGCCGCCTGACGCGTCCGCCATCCGCCCGCCATCCGACGTCCGTCGGACCGCCGCTCCCGCGCGGTCCGGCTGACTTTTGAGTCCGTTGAAACTTTTGAGTCCGTTAAACGAGGAAACCCCTATGAAGCGCATGTTTGCCCTGCTCGCCTTCGCGCTGGTCGCGTCGTCCCCCGGCTTTGCCGCCGCGCAGGACGCCGATGCCGGCGCGAAGGTGTTCAACCAGTGCAAGGCCTGCCACACCATCGAGGCCGGCGGTCCGAACCGCGTCGGCCCCAACCTGCACGGTGTCGTCGGCCGCAAAGCCGGTGCCGTCGAAACCTACAAGTACTCCGATGCCATGAAGAACGCCGGGGCCTGGGACGAGGCGACGCTCGACGCCTATCTGGCGGACCCGAAGAGCGCCGTCCCCGGCAACAAGATGGCCTTCGCCGGCGTGAAGAACGAGCAGGCCCGCAAGGACTTGATCGCCTATCTGAAAAAGAACAGCTGACGAAATCGTCCGTTTTCCTTGGCGGCTTGACCGCCGTCAAGGATGGGAGGGCGACCAGCCGCTAGGATAACCGCACAATCGTTGATCGATTGCGTCCCCGCTGGACGAGTACCCTCCCGTTTTTCTGCCCCCTCCAAGCCCATCGGTTCTTCGCCGGTGGGCTTTTTTCCTTTCAAGAACGGCCGCGGACGAGAAGGCGGCCGAAGGCGGCCAGGAACAGGACCACTGCCACGCCCCAGGCGCCGGCCGCAGCCAGCAGCCACAGCGGGCCATCTTCTTCCGCCGCCGCGGCAACCGCCCGCAAGGCAACGGCGAGCGTGGTGAGCGCGTAGCAGCTCGTCACAACCGCCGACCGCCCGAAGGCGTTTCCGGCGTGCTTGCGGATCATGCTCGACATCACCGCGAAGCCCATCAGCCCGAGCGCCCCGACCGTCCAGAAATGCACCGCCATGCCGGGCGACGCCGCCACGGCGGCGAAACCCAGCGGGACGCAGGCGTAGGCGGTGTGCACGGCGAGGACCGATGGCCGGTCGAGCGTCCGCCAGCCTCGCCATTGCAGCAGCCGGGCCGTCTGCATCAGCGCGGCGAGAAGGCTTGCGGCGGCCGTCGTTCCCGAACTTGGCTCGGCTAGCCAGCCGGCCAGCGCACCGGCGGCGGCCAGGGCGGCGGCACGCTCGAACCAGGGACGCCCGGTGAACAGCCCCGCCTTGCTGGGCAGCCCCAGATGGGTGGCGGTCAGGCTCGGCGCGATGCGCCCGCCCAGCACCATGGCCAGCCCGAGCGACAGCGCCAAGCCGGACGGAACGGCGTCGCACAGCGCCGCCCCGGCCAGCGCGCCGACCAGGGCCGCGACGACGGCGTTGCGCCGGTCCCGCGCGGCGGCGATCTGTGCGGTCACGAGAAGGGCCAGCGCGGCGAGGAACGGCGCGTGCGCGGGGACCACCCAGGGCGACAGCGCCCGTCCCGCCAGCCAGAGCGGCACGAGGAGCGGCCAGAGGCGCGCGCCGACCAGCGGCCGCTTGGTCCAGCGCGGCAAAGCAGTGCGCAGGAATCCCGCCATCATCGCCGGCAGCGTGCCGAACAGCAGCGCCCGCCCGTGCCACCCCGGCAGGTCGGCGATCACGTTGGAGACGTCCCAGCCCAGGAGCGCCGGCATCCACAGCCCCACCGCCAGCAGCGCGTCCAACGCCGTCAGCAGGAAGAAGGGACGGAACGGCACCGTCAGGCCCCGCTCCGCCTGGACAGGATCATGAGGTGTGATGACCGTTGGGAAGGCCGACGTTGCAGTGCCGCCGAAGCTGCTCGACGGACCGGACCCGGACGGTGTTGCCGGTGACGTGCAACTGGTGCGGGGAGAGCTTGGTGAAGGTGCGGGACAGCTGTTCCGGCGTCATGCCGAGGCGGCTGGCCAGCACGCGCTTGCTGACCGGCAATTCGACGGTCGCGCCGTCCTCCGCCTCGTCCTGAGGCGACGGATCGACCTGCGACAGGATGAAGGCGGCGAGCCGCTGGGTCGTCGTGCGCAGCTTCAGATTCTTGACCTCGCGCACCAGCCCGCGGCACTGCCCGACCAGCGTGCTCATCACCCGCAGCGCCAGCGCGTGGTCGCGGGCGACCTGCGCGCGCAGGACGGGCGCGGCCAGCATGAGAATGCGCGATGATTCCAGCGTCCGCGCCGACATCAGGTACGGCGCGTCGGCCAGCACCGCCGCCGGCACGAAGCAATCGCCGGGGCGCACGATGTCGATCACCGTCTCCTGCCCCGCCTCGTCGCAGCCGGCCAGCATCGCCGTGCCCTCGACGAGGATGTGCAGGAAGTCGGGAATCTCGCCCTCCGCGAACAGCCGTGTCTCGCGCGGGAACCACTGGAGAAGCGCCCCGTAGGTCAGCGCCTCCAAGGTCTCGTCGCCGACTCCCTCGAACAGCGGGAGGTCGCGCATCAGCGTCAGGGCGCCCTGTCTCATCGTCCCGGCTCTGCTGTCGCGGTCAGGCTTCGGAGGCGGGCTTGCGCGACGCCTCCACCATGACCGGTGCGTCATCGTCCTTCAGGCCGGCCTTGAAGGACTTCACGCCCTTGGCGAGGTCGCCCATGACCTTGGGCAGCTTGCCCGCGCCGAACAGCAGCAGGACGAGCAGCAGGACGATGGCCCAATGCATCAGGCTGAAACTTCCCATGACGATGGTCTCCTGGGTGAAGGGCGGTCAGGCGCGCAGCGCGAGGACGCTGCCGTCGCGGCGGGTGAGGCGGGCGGCGGTGCCCGGAAAACGGTCGAGCAGGACGGCGGCCCGCGCTTCCGGCGCGACCGACAGAGCGGTGGACAGGGCGTCGGCGGTGGTGGCGTCGGGGGCGAGCACGGTGACCGCCAGCCACTCCCGCGCGCAGCCGCCCGTCGCCGGGTCGAACAGATGGGTGAAGCGCCCGGCGGGATCGAAGGGCGTGCCGTAGCCGCCCGACGTCGCCACCGCCCGGTCCGCGATCTCCAGCGTGCCGGCGTTGCGGCCGTCCACGAGCGGATCGGCGAGGCCGACCGACCAGGGGCGGCCCGAGGGGTGATGGCCGAGCGCGCGGATTTCGCCCAGATCGACCAGCACGTCGGTCATGCCCTCCGCCCGCAGCCGTTCGGACACGCGGTCGGTGACGTAGCCCTGGGCGATGCCGTTCAGCGTCACCGCCATGCCGCGCCCGGCAAAGGCGACGCGGCCCGGTTCGACACGAAGCTTGCGGTGATCGACCAACTCTCTGGCCGCGCGGAGGACGGCCTCCGGCGGGCCGGCGGGATCGGCGCCGGGGCGGGCGAAATGGCCGGCGTAGAGCTGCCACAGCGGCTGCACGGTCGGGTCGAAGGCGCCGTCGGTGCGGCGGCTGAAGGCCGCGGCCTCGGACAGCAGCCGGACGAGATCGGCCGGCGGCGCGTCGAGAACGCCGTCGCGGTTCAGGCGGGCCAGCGCCGAATCCGTCCGGTAGAGGCTGAAGACCCGCTCCAGCCGCGCGACCTCCTCCAGGCAGAGCACGATCAGCCGGTCGGCCTCGGCGGGGTCCCGGTGCGCCAGCTGGATCATGGAATCCGCGCCCAGCGCGACGCCGCGCCACGTCCGCACCGGCGCGCCCGCCGCCCGGAGGCCGCCCGGCAGCAGCGCCAGCCCGGCGGCCGTCGCGGCGATGCCGAGAAAGCGGCGGCGGGTGGTCATGGCGTGCCTCCGTGCCCGGCGCCGTGGCCGCCGCCATGATTGCCGCCCTGCTCCGCCGGCTCGTCCGCTGCGGTCTGTTCCGAGGGAAGCGTGGGATGTAGGATCTCGTCCTCGGTCACCTCGGCGAAGCGCTTGATTGCGCCGCCGTTCTCGGCGGCGAAGCGGCGGGCGGCGGCCTCGTCGCCGAAGGGGAAGGGCTCGGCCTCGCCCATGCCGCCGCGCTGGCGGCTGCCCACCACGTACCAGGCCTTGCGCGCCTCGATCCAGACGGTCAGGTCGGGCTTGCGCGGGTCGGCGGCCTGGCCGACGTCGGTCACGTAGATGGCGCGGACGTCCTTCTCCTCCTCCGGCAGCATGGTGAAGGCGAAGGTGTCGCGGACGGAGGACAGCCAGACCGGACGGTCGCGCCCGCCGACCAGGATCTGCCCCTTCGGGCCGGGATGGTCGGCAAGGTTCATGCCGCAATAGTGGCCGATCGCGTCGGCGGTGATGGCGACGGGCGGCGGCGGGGCGGTCTCCGCCTTCTGCTGCTGGCAGGCGGACAGCGGCAGCAGCAGGCAGGCGGCCAGCAGCGTGGCTCTCAGGGAGGTGTTCATCAGATCTGCCTTCTGGAAAAGAGGACGGCGGCCAGCGCCAGCGGTGCGGCGACCCAGCCGGCCAGCACGGCCAGCAGGACGGAGGCCGACACCTGCACCTGCGCGGCCAGCCCGGCGGTGCCGGCGAACTGGCTGACGCTCTTGAAGCCGGTCAGGTTGAAAAGGCGGAAGGCGTCCGCCGGGTTGGCGAGCAGCAGCCCGTTCAGCAGGCCGGCGTTCACCGTCTTGCCGCCGTCGGCCACCAGCAGCCCCAGCAGCGCCATGTCGTAGAGCAGGACCAGCACCAGCCAGATCGCCACGGCGATGCCCGCCGCCGTGCCGCGGTCGCGGACCAGCGTGGAGGCGAGGTAGCCCATGGCCGTGAAGGCGGCGCCCAGCAGGACGCTCGATCCGATCATGGCGGCGAAGGCGCGCCAGCTCTCAGGCCCGATCTCGGTCCCGCTCATGGCCAGCGCCACCCCGGCGGCGCCATAGCCCAGCACGGTGGCGAAGGCGATGATCGCGGCGTGACCGAGGAACTTGCCGATCAGCACCTGCCAGCGCGCCACCGGATAGGACAGCAGCAGAGTCATGGTGCCGCGGTCGATCTCGCCCACCACCGCGTCGAAGGACAGCAGCAGCGCGATCAGCGGCAGCAGGAAGATGGTCAGGCTGGACAGGCTGACGATGGTCACCTCCACCCGGCCCACGCCGACCGTGCCGGTCGGGGCGGCCCCCAGGAAGCTCAGCGTCAGCGCCAGCGCCGCCATCAGCAGCGTGGTGGCGACGACCCAGCGGTTGCGCAGGCCGTCGCGCACCTCCTTGGCGGCGATCGTCAGAAGCGTGTTCATTCCGCAGCCTCCCGGCGCAGGAAGTGGGCGTACATCTCGTCCAGGCTCGGCTGGACGACCTCGATGTCGGCGAGCTCCGGGCCCTCGCAGGCGATCTGGCGGAGCGTCGCCACCTTGTCGTCGTTGGCGCAGGTCGTCTCCACGACCTCCCCGGACGGCAGGGTCAGGCGGATGCGCACCGGCAGCTGGGCCAGCCCGCGCAGCGTGGCGAGCGAGCCGTCGGCGACCTTGCGCCCGCGGTTCATGACCACGACGCGGTCGGCCTGCCCCTCCAGCTCGGTCAGGGCGTGGCTGCACAGCAGGACGGTGGTGCCGGCGTCGCGCAGGTCCCGCACGATCTCGTAGAAGCTCTGGCGCAGCGCCGGGTCGAGGCCGGTCGTCGGCTCGTCCAGGAACAGCACCTTCGGCCCGCCGAGCAGCGCCTGGGCCAGCGCCAGCCGCTGCCGCATGCCCTTCGAATAGGTGCCGACACGGCGCTTCACCGCGGCGGGCTCCAGCCCCACCCGCTCGAACAGCGCGTCGTTGCCGTCGCGCGGCACCCGCTTCAGCCGGGCGTAGAAGTCCAGCGTCTCGCGCCCCGTCATGCTGGGATGGAAGGCGACGCTTTCGGGCAGGAAGCCGACCTGCCGGCGGATGTGCGAGGCGGCGGCACTCGCCGGGTCGCCGCCCAGCACGCGGATGCCGCCGGCGGTCGGCGTGGTCAGCCCGAGCATCAGCTTGATCAGCGAGCTCTTGCCGGCGCCGTTGTGGCCGACCATGGCCACGCATTCTCCGGCGGCGAGGTCCAGATCCACCTCGCGCACGGCGAAGGCGTCGCCGTAGCGCTTGGAGACTCCCTCCACACGGATGGTCGGTGTGTCGGTCATTGGGCGTTCCTTTCCGCCGTTTGGGGGAGCGCCGGAGACGGCGGCGGGCTCATCAGAGGGGCGCTGTCGATCACGCCGCCGGGGTGCAGCGCCGGGAACTGCTTCTGCGCCCAGCGGATCACCTGCACGCCGGGGCTGTTCATCAGCAGCTTCGCCGCCGGGTAGGCCCACATCACGCGGTCGACCACGTCGTTGGGGCGGTAGGCCTCGTCGGCGACGCCGTCGCCGTTCAGGTCGAAGGCGGCGTTGTCGGACCAGTAGTTGCCGCGCCCCTTCTCCGACCAGTCGAGGTGACGGGTCCCGACATACTTGACCTGGGTGCGGTTGCCGATGAAGGCGTTGCCGGTCAGCGTGTTGCGCTCCGACCCGGCGGTGAAGTGCACGCCGATCTCGCAGCCCTCGAACCGGTTGCCGGTGAAGCGGTTCTTGTTGGCGTTGTAGATGAAGACGCATTTCCAGGTGCCGGTGCGCTGGCCCTCCACCGGGCCGTCGGTCGCCACCGGCATGTCCTTGTCGGCCACCACCTCCACCGGCGCCGCCTGTTCGGGCGACAAATGGCCGTCGACCACGTTGCCCTCGATGAGCGCGCTGTTGGCGTAGTTCAGCAGCAGCCCATGCTCCCGGTCGCCCTGCGAGCGGTTGTTCCGGATCACGAGGTTGTTGGAATACATGATCGCGTAGCCGACATGGTTGCCGACCGAGACGTTGTCCGACACCTCGGAATCGTTCGTGTACATGTAATGGACGGCGAAGCGCACCCGCTCGAACCGGTTGCGGGCGAACAGGTTCTTCTTCGACGTCGTCGTGAAGATGCCGTCGCGCCCGTCCTGGACGCGGTTGTCCAACACCTGCGTGCCCGGCGCGTTCCACAGCTGGATGCCGTTGCCGCGTTCGGACAGGCGCAGATCGGTGCGCCCGATGACGTCGTTGCGCTGGACCATCACATCGTGGGCGCCCCACACATAGATGCCGATCAGGTTGTCGCGCAGCCGGTTGCCCTCGATCACGCCACGGTGCGCCTCCTTGCCCAGGAAGATTCCGGTGTTCTGCTCGGACAGGCTGATGCCGGAGTTGCGGACCTCGACGTTGCGCACGGTCACGTCGGGGGCGAAGACCGTCACGGCGTTCCCCTCCCCTCCCCCGTCGATGACGGCCCCGGGCTCGCCGAGCAGCGTGACCGGCTTGCGGACCACGACGGGGCCGGGGTGCGTGCCGGGGGCGAGGACGAGCGTGTCGCCGGGCACCGCCGCGGCGAGCGCGCCGTCCAGCCCACCCGGCGCCACCGTCACCGTGGCGGCACCGGCCGTCCCGGCGGCGAAGACCAGCGCCGCGGCGAAGAGGGGGAGTGGGGAGTGATGGGGCATTGGCTTGCCTTGATTGTTTTGCGGCGTGTTGCCCCCACCCCGGCCCTCCCCCGCTGGGCGGGGGAGGGAGATGGGGCGACCCTTGTTCCCTCCCCTGCGAAGCGGGGGAGGGTTAGGGTGGGGGCAAGCGGTGCCTCAGGTGGCGCGCGGCTCGACGATCATGCGGCCGCCCATCTCCATGTGCAGGGCGTGGCAGAACCACTGGCAATAGTACCAATGCACGCCCGGACGCTCGGCGATGAAGGTGACCGAGCTGGTCTGCTGCGGCCCGATCTCCATGGCGATGCCGTGGTTCGACAGGGTGAAGCCGTGGGTCAGATCGTCCACATCGTCCATGTTGGAGATGTAGAGCGTCACCTCGTCACCCTGCTTGACCGTGAACTCCTCAAGCCCGTAGGCCGGAGCGCGCTGCCACATGTAGACGCGGACCTTGTTGCCCTCGCGGATCACCTTGGCGTCGTCGTCCAGGTTGACGCCGTCCTTCTTGGCCTGCTGGCGGGCCTCCTCCCACATCGGGTCGTCGCGGGTGAAGATGCTCTTCGGGTTCAGCTTGGAGCGGTGGACGATCAGCGTGTCGTGCGGCTCGGCGTAGGTCGGGCCGTCGTGCACCAGCTTCATCTCGTCGCCCGAGATGTCGATGAGCTGGTCGTTCTCCGGCTTGCTCGGACCGACGTTGAGGAAGCGGTCCTTGGAGAACTTGTTCAGCACCATCAGCCACTTGCCGTCGGCGTCCTTGGTCTGGCCCATCGAGGAATGGGTGTGGCCCGGCTGGTAGTGCACGTCCAGCTTCTGGATGATCGGATCGACCTTCTCGCCCTTGTAGGCGCGCTTGGCCTTGTCGATGTTCCACTTCACGATCTGGCTGTCGAGGAACAGCGTGGTGTAGCCGTTGCCGCGCCCGTCATAGGCGGTGTGCAGAGGCCCGAGCCCCAGCTGCGGCTCTGCCACGATGACGTCCCGCGGCTTGATCTTGTCCTCGAACAGGTCGTCGAGCAGGCGGACGTCCATCACCGACACCGTCGGCGACAGCTTGCCGTTGATGGTGACGTGGATGCCGTCCGGCGCCGCGTTGATGCCGTGCGGGCTGTTGGGGATCGGAACGTAGCGGGTGAAGGGCGAACCGTGACGGCCGTCCACGACCGGGACGCCGTGCATCACCTCGACCTTGCCGGCCTTCACCGCCTCTTCGATGCGCTTGATGTTGAAGATGACGATCCAGTCCTGCTCGTTCGCCGTCATCTCCGCGGTGGTCACGCCGCCTTCGGAGTTGTAGCAGGTCGAGAAGGCGTATTTGCCCTGATAGTCCGCCTCGGTGTTGTCGAGGTTGCCGTCCACCCGGACCTGCCACGACACCGTCATGCTGTCGCCGTCGATGGCCGAGAAGTGCGTCCGGTAGTTCTTCGGGTCGAGGTTCTTGCCGTCGTTCGGCATCGGCACGAGCTGCTCGGCGTTCGCGAAGACGTAGCCGGTGCGCGGGTACTTCTGCAGGCGCAGGCCATGGATCGCCGAGACGTTCGGAATGTCGATGATCTTGTCGACCTTCATGATGTCGCAGCGGATGCGGGCGACGCGGGTGTTCGCCTTGTCGTTCACGAAGATGTAGCGCCCGTCGTAGGTGCCATCGGTGAAGGACATGTGCGGGTGGTGCAGGTCGCCGTTCAGCCAGGTGCCGCCGTGGTTGGCCAGATACTTCCGGTTCTCCTCGGTCAGACCCTCGGTCAGGATCTTCCGGCTCTCGTTGGTCAGGCCCCAGCCCGAGGCGCTGCAGCGGTTGAACACCGGGATGCGGTGCAGCTCGCGCATGCTGGGCAGGCCGAGGATGCGCAGCTCGCCCGACTGTCCGCCGGAATGGAACACGTAATATTCGTCGAGATCGCCCGGCTTGACCTCGTACTTCTGGTTGCCCGACCCTGCGGCCGCGGCCGGCCCGGCGCCGAACAGCCCGGCACCGCCCGCCGCGCCGCCGGCCACCGCGCCGGCGATGCCGGCCAGCGCCGCCGCCTTGGCGGTGCCCCCGAGAAGATCGCGGCGGTTCACGCCCGTCCGCTCAACCTTGATGTTCGACGCTTTTGTGTCCGACGCTTTTGTTTCCGACATGGGTGAACTCCTTCGATGTCCCCTTACGGGGCTCTTGTTTCGACCTGGTGGGTCAAAGTCCTTCCGGCCGGGCGGACAGGTGCCCGGTGGTGGGATCGGTGGTCAGCACGGCGGCACGGGGCTTGGCCTCGGCAACCGAAGCTGTGGATTGGGTGGCGTCACGGCGCTCCCGCTTCAGGCGCTTCTGGATCATGACCGGGCATTTGCGGTCGTGGTGGTAGAGCACCTGGCAGTGGAGGCACTGGATGCATTCGTTGGGGTTGATCGAACCGTCGGGGTGGATCGCCTGGACCGGGCACTCGTTGGCGCAGCGCCGGCACGGGTTGCCGCATTCCTTGTAGCGGCGCAGCCAGTCGAACATCCGCATCCGGCCGGGGATGGCGAGCGCAGCGCCCAGCGGGCACAGATAGCGGCAGAAGAAGCGCTCGATGAACAGGCCGGCGGCGATCAGGGCCACGGCGAACAGGACGAACCACCAGTCGCGGACGAAATGCAGGATGATCGCGGTCTTGAAGGGCTCGACCTCCGCCGCCTTCTCCGCCGTCGCCAGCGAGGTCAGCGACAGGCCGAACAGCAGCAGGAAGATCATGTACTTGATCGGCCACAGCCGCTGGTGCAGCCCGAAGGGCACGGCGATCTGGCGGACGCCGAGCTTCTTGGCGGCCTTGGACGCCAGCTCCTGCAACGCGCCGAACGGGCACAGCCAGCCGCAGAAGGCGCCCCGCCCCCAGAACAGCAGCGACGCGGCGACCGAGAACCACAGGATGAACACCAGCGGGTCCATCAGGAAATAGTCCCAGCGGAAGTCGGTGCGCAGCGCGTTGGCGAAGGTCAGCACGTTGACCACCGACAGCTGCGCCGTCGCGTACCAGCCGAGCCAGACCAGCGTGAAGACGAGGAACCCGGTGCGCACCCGCTCGTAGAGGGCCGGGCGCTTCACGAGCTGGTCCTGGAAGAAGAAGATTCCGGTCAGCAGCAGGATCGCGCTCGCCAGAATAGCGACGTCGAACAGCCGGTTCTCCCAGATGCGCCGCCACAGCGGGATCTCGTCGCCGGCGTCCGCTTCCGCCAGGGCGGCGGCCATCGGAGCCACGGCGGCCGGAGCCACGGCGGCCGGAGCCACGGAGGCCGGCGCCGCGGCAGCGGCAGGGGCGGCCACCGGCTCGACCTTCAGGAACTTCTCCGGCGGCTGGTAGCCGAGGTCGAAGGTGACGAAGGCCTTGTCGAGCGCCGCGGTCGCGCGCTGGACCAGCAGCTGCAGGCGCCAGGGGTCGGCGGGGTTGAAGCCGACCTCTTCGGGGATGACGAACAGGCCGATCTCGGGGAAATTCGGCGCGCCCGCCGCAGCCAGGGAGCCCAGGCGCTTGTGCAGACGGTCGCGGAAGCGGATGGCGCCCTCGTGCTGGACCAGTTCGAAACGGTCGAAGATGCCGCCGCGCACATAGCCCGAGCCCTTGAAGGAATAGCGCCCCTGACCGGCCACGACGATGGCGTGCTGGCCCGGCTTCAGCCGCTGCACCAGCGCCTCGTACTCCGCATCGCCCAGCAGGGAGCGGCCGACGGCGGGAATGGTGGCGAGCGCGGCGTAGAGGTCGATGAAGCTGTCGTTCGGGTCGCCGGCCTCGGGACGGGCGGCGGCCTCGGCCTTGCCGGTGCGCTCGAAGGCGGCGTTGACCTCGCCCACCGTCAGTGTCAGGCGGCGCACCGAGCCGTCGCCGACCAGCGTGGCCCAGTCTTCGACTCCGGTCTTGGACAGGTCGAGGCTGCGGGTCACGGTCGGCGCGGCCTCCGCCGCTCCCGGCGCGCCCAGCGCCTGCAGCACCTTCTTGCCGGAACGGATGATCGAATCGCCGATCACCATCACCGTCACGGTGGCGCCGGACACGATGTCCACCGGCGGGCTGGACGCGCTCTGCGAGGCCAGGGCCAGCACGTTCTTGCCGACGTAGCCGTCGATGAAGGCGTTGACCTTGGCGGGCGGGATGCCGATCAGGACGATGGGCTCGTGATGGTCCACCAGCTTCGCCCCGGTCACCGTTCCGTCCGGCGCCAGCCCGACCATCACATGGATCGGACGGCCCGAATAGCCGGTCGTGTTCACGAAGTCGGAGGTCAGGAAGGCGTGGCCGACCAGCGCGTCGCCCTTGTAGACGGGAACCAGCGGCGCGTTCGGCAGGGGGGCGCCGAAGCGGTCCGCCCCGGCGGCGAGATCGCCCGGCTGCACCGTGCCGAGATACCGCGCCAGCAGCGCTTCGGCGGCGTCCGCCGTGCCGAGACCGGCCAGCAGGATCAGCAGCCCCACCACCAGCGCGCGTGTTCCCCGCAAGAAGTCCGCAACCATCGCCCTTGCCTTGAAGTCTTGATCTTGATCAAGGGGCCGTATGCCCCGTTGACGCACCCATGAGACCGCAGGTTCGGGCCGCTGTTCTTGACCGTCGTCAAGTCGCGGAAAAATGAAGCTGGACTATCCTCCCCACCAGGGTCCGTACGATTGCTGATCGGGCGGGACTATCGATTGCATTTTAGGCGAAGTTCACTCGCGACCGGGGGGTTTCCATGCCGTTGCTGCGCCACGAACCACAGGGTGGGGTCCGCTCGCTGGACGAGCTTCTGGGCATCGCGCTGGCGCTGGAGCAGGAGGCGGTGCGCCGCTACACCCAGTTGGCGGCCCTGATGGACCGCCGCGGCGAGACCGACACCGCCACCACCTTCCGCGCCCTCATCGCGGAGGAGCAGGACCATGTCCAAGCGGTGGACGGCTGGGCGCACCGCCTCGGCCGCCCCGCCCCCGACGCCCCGGCCTTTCTCTGGCGCCTGCCGCCGGAGCTTGCCGCCTCCTGGGAGGAGTTGACCGAGCGCACGCGGCTGACACCCTATCAGGCGCTGTCGCTGGCGGTGGTCAACGAGCAGCGCGCCTTCGCCTTCTACAGCTACATCGCCGCCAGCGCCCCGGACGAGCCGATCCGCACCCACGCCGAGGCGCTGGCCCGCGAGGAACTCCGCCACGCCGCCCTGCTCCGCCGCGAGCGCCGCAAGGCCTACCGCCGCGAACGGGGCCGGGCGGAGCACAAGCCGACCCGCGCGGACACGCCCGCGGAACTGGAACGGCTGGCCGTCGCCCTGCTGTCCGCCACCGCCGCCGAGCACGGCGCGCTGGCGGCGCGCCTGCTGGCCCTGGGCGACGGGGACGGTGCCGCGCTGCTGACCCGCATCGCCGAAGAGGAGCGGTCGCTGATCCCGTCCGGCTCCGACGCAACGGCGTCGCAGGCCACCCTTCCCGACACCGCAGCCGCCGGACTGCGCGCGGCGGTCGCCGCCTCCGAACGGCTCGCCGAAGCCTTCGGCGACGTGGCGGCCCAGGCGACCGACGAGCTGGTCCTGACCGAATCTCTGCGTTTTCAGGAAGCCGTGGTCGGACACCTCGCGCTGCTGGCGGAGCGGATCGACACCGCGGGCTAGGAGCCCGCCCGAGGGCGATCGGCGCGGCGCCCCCCCGTCCCCGGCAGACGGTGCAGCAGCTCCCCGACGATGCCGCGACGGAAGAGCAGCACGCAGACCACGAAGATCGCGCCGATCACCACCGGCACCGGCAGGCTGGTCGAGGCGAGGTAGCTTTCCAGCGTCACCACCAGCGCCGCCCCCACCACCGGGCCGAGCAGCGTGCCCATGCCGCCGAGCAGGGTCATCAGCACCACCTCGCCGGACATCTGCCACGTCACGTCGGTCAGCGAGGCGAGCTGGAAGACCAGCGCCTTGGTGCCGCCGGCCAGCCCGGCCAGCGCCGCCGACAGCACGAAGGCCAGCAGCTTGTAGCGCTCGGTGCGGTAGCCCAGCGACACGGCGCGCGGCTCGTTCTCGCGGATCGCCTTCAGCACCTGACCGAAGGGCGAGTGGACCGTGCGCCAGATCAGGGCGAAGCCGCCGAGGAAGATCGCCAGCACGGTGTAGTACATGGTCAGCGGCTGGCTGAGGTCGAACAGCCCGAACAGATGCCCGCGCGGCACCGCCTGGATGCCGTCCTCGCCATGGGTGAAGGGCAGTTGCAGGGCCAGGAAAAAGATCATCTGGCTCAGCGCCAGGGTGATCATGGCGAAGTAGATGCCCTGCCGGCGGATGGCGAGCAGGCCGAAGACCAGCCCCATCGCTCCGGCCGCCGCGGTGGCGGCGAGCAGCCCGGCCTCGGGCGCCCAGCCCCATTCCTTGACCACATGGGCGGCGACGTAGGCCGCTCCGCCGAAGAAGGCGGCATGGCCGAAGCTCAGCAGCCCGGCGAAGCCGATCAGCAGGTTGAAGGCGCAGGCGAACAGCGCGAAGCACAGCACCTTCATCAGGAAGACCGGGTACAGGGCGTAGGGCGCCAGGACCGCCAGAAGCAGCAGCGCCCCGGTCAGCAGGAGCTTCGGCGAGCCGCCGCGCATGGCGAGCCCTTCGTGCAGCGTGTCCCTGGTTTGCAGGCTCATGGCTTATCTCTCCCGCCCGAACAGGCCGGCGGGCTTGACCATCAGCACCACAGCCATGATGACGAAGACGACGATGTTGGAGGCCTCCGGGTAGAAGACCTTGGTCAGGCCTTCCAGCAAACCCAGCCCCAGGCCGGTGACGATGGCGCCGAGGATCGAGCCCATCCCGCCGATCACCACCACCGCGAAGACGACGATGATCAGGTTCGACCCCATCATCGGCGAGACCTGATAGATCGGTGCAGCCAGCACCCCGGCCAGACCGGCCAGCGCCACCCCGAAGCCGTAGGTCAGCGACACCATCACCGGCACGTTGATGCCGAAGGCCTGGACCAGGGTCGGGTTCTCGGTGGCCGCCCGCAGATAGGCGCCCAGCTTGGTCCGCTCGATGGCGAACCACGTGCCAAGGCAGACCAGCAGCGAGGCCGCCACCACCCAGCCGCGGTAGGTCGGCAGATACATGAAGCCGAGGTTGGTCCCGCCCTTCAACAGGTCCGGAATCGGGTAGGGCTGGCCCGACACGCCGTAGTGATGGCGGAAGGCGCCCTCGAAGATCAGGGCGAGGCCGAAGGTCAGCAGCAGGCCGTATAGAGATGATCGACCTTGTAGAGCCGGCGCAGCAGCGTGCGCTCCAGCGCCAGCCCGACCAGCCCGACCACCAGCGGCGCCAGAACCAGCGCCCCCCAGTAGCCGACACCGGCGTAGGTCAGCAGCAGCCACGCCACGAAGGCGCCGACCATGTAGAGGGCGCCGTGCGCCATGTTGACGACGTTGAGCATGCCGAAGATCACGGCCAGCCCGAGGCTGAGCAGCGCGTAGAAGGAGCCGTTGATCAGGCCGAGCAGAAGCTGGCCGAACAGGGCCTGCGGCGGAATGCCGAGCAGTTGGGACATCGGGCGTTCTTCTCCCGCTCACACGCCGAGATAGGTGTGGAGCTTGTCCATGTTGGCGTGGAGCTGGTCGTTGGGGATCATGTCCACCACATGCCCTTCCTCCATCACGTAGTGGCGGTCGGCGATGGTGGCGGCGAAGCGGAAATTCTGCTCGACCAGCAGGATGGTGAAGCCGCGCTGCTTCAGCGCCCGCACCGCCACGCCGATCTGCTCGATGATGACGGGGGCGAGGCCCTCGGTCGGCTCGTCGAGCAGGATCAGGCCGGCACCGGTGCGCAGGATGCGGCCGATCGCCAGCATCTGCTGCTCGCCGCCCGACAGGCGCGTGCCTTGCGTCGCGCCGCGGCCCTTCAGGTTGGGGAACAGCGCGTGGATCTGCGGGACGGTCATCCCGCCCTCCTTCACCACCGGCGGCAGCGCCAGATTCTCGTCCACGCTGAGCGAGGAGAAGATGCCGCGCTCCTCCGGCACATAGCCGATGCCGAGGCGGGGAATCTTGTGCGGCGCCATGCCGATCAGCTCGTGGCCCTGGAAGCGGATGGAGCCGGTGCGCTTGCCCATGATCCCCATGATGGCGCGCATGGTGGAGGTCTTGCCGGCGCCGTTGCGGCCGAGCAGCGTCACCACCTCGCCCTGGCGCACGTCGATGTTGACGCCGTGCAGCACATGGCTTTCGCCGTAGAAGCCGTGCAGGTCGGCGATGTCGAGCATCGCCGTTCCGGTCCGGGCAGCCGTCGTGCGCATCCCGTCAGGCATGTCCGGTCCCCATATAGGCCTCCATGACCTGCGGGTTCCGCGAGACGGCCTCGTACGGCCCCTCCGCCAGGATTTCGCCGCGGCGGAGCACGGTGATGGTGTCCGACAGGTGGGCGACGACCGACAGGTTGTGCTCCACCATCAGAATGGTGCGGTCGGCGGAGACGCGCTTGATCAGCGCGGCGGTGCCCTCGATGTCCTCGTGGCCCATGCCGGCCAGCGGCTCGTCGAGCAGCATCACCTCCGGGTCGAGCGCCAGCGTGGTGGCGATCTCCAGCGCGCGCTTGCGGCCGTAGGGCAGCTCGGCGGCCAGATGGTCGGCCCACGGGGTGAGGTTCACCGCCTCGATCAGCTCCAGCGCACGGCCCCGCAGGTCGCGCAGCGTCTCCTCGGACTTCCAGAAATGGAAGCTGGTGCCAAGCGGGCGCTGCAACGCGACACGGACGTTCTCCAGCACGCTGAGGTGCGGGAAGACCGCGGAAATCTGGAACGACCGCACCATGCCGAGCAGCGCCACGTCGGCGGGCTTCATGGCGGTGATGTCGCGTCCCTTGTAAAGAATTTGGCCGCGCGTCGGCGTCAGGAACTTGGTCAGCAGGTTGAAGACCGTGCTCTTGCCGGCGCCGTTCGGGCCGATCAGCGCGTGGATGGTGCCGCGGCGGACCTGGAGATTCACCTCCTTCACCGCGACGAAGCCCTTGAACTCCATCGTCAGGCCACGCGCTTCCAGGATGATGTCGCCGGTGTGCCCGGTCATGTGGCCGGCGGCCGTGTGTCCGGTGGTCGTGTGTCCGGTGGTCATGTCTGTCCTTTCCCGGTGATGAGCCGGCCTCGCGCCGCTCGCGCAAGGGGCGCGACGCCGCCGGTGCCGCGTCGCCGAAGCGCCGCGTTCCGACGGCGTGTTTCGCCTTACATCTTCTTGACGAGCGGGCAGTCGCTTTCCGACAGCGGCCGGAAGGCGCGGTCGGCGGGAACGCTGCGGACCAGCTTGTAATAATCCCACGGCGCCTTGGACTCCGCGGGGGTCTTCACCTGGAACAGATGCATGTCGCGCAGCACCCGGCCGTCCTCGCGCACCGAGCCGTTCTTGGTCATGAAGTCGTTCACCGGGGTCGCCTTCATCGTCTTCATGACGTCGGGGGCGGCGTCCGTCCCGGAGGCCTTGATCGCCTTCAGGTAATGGCTGACCGCGCCGTAGACGCCGGCCTGATAGAAGGTCGGCATCGCCTTGCGCTTCTCGAAGAAGCGCTTGGAGAAGGCGCGCGTCTCGTCGTCCATGTCCCAGTAGAAGGGGGTGGTCAGCATGATGTCCTGGGTCGCTTGCAGGCCCAGCGCATGGACCTCGCTGATGGCGAGCAGCAGCGCCACGATGTTCTTGCCCGACTGGCCGAGCCCGAACTCCGCCGCCTGCTTGATCGCGTTCTGGGTGTCGGCCCCGGCGGTGGCGAGCGCCACGACCTTCGCCGGCGACGCCTGCGCCTGGAGCAGGAAGGACGAGAAGTCGGCGTTGTTGGCCGGCACCCGGACGCTGCCCAGGACCTTGCCCTTCTGGCTTTCGACGACGGCGCCGGTGTCACGCTCCAACGCATGGCCGAAGGCGTAGTCGGAGGTCAGGAAGAACCAGCTGCTCAGGCCCGAGGCCACCACCGCTTCCGCCGTCACGTGGGCGAGGGCGTAGGTGTCGTAGGTCCAGTGCAGCCCGTTCGGCGTGCAGGCCTTGCCGGTCAGGTCCGAACTGGCCGGGGAGGAGAAGATGGCGACGCGGTTGGCCTCCTTGGTGATCTGCTGCACGGCCAGCGCCACCGCGGAGTTCGGCACGTCGATGATGGCATCCACCTGATCGACGTCGTACCAGCGCCGCGCCGTCGAGGCCCCGATGTCGGCCTTGTTCTGATGGTCGGCGAAGATCAGCTCGACGGGCGTGCCGTTGACGGCGCCGCCGAAATCCTCCACCGCCATCTGCGCGGCGGCGATCGAGCCCTGCCCGGTGCTGTCGGAGAGCTGGCCCGACAGGTCGGTCAGGATGCCGATCTTGATCTTGCCGTCGCTGTAGGCGGCACCCTGGGCGTGGGCCGGTTCGGAATAGGTCTGGGCGAGCAGGCAGGCGGCGATGGCCGCCGTCACGGCGTAGCGCTTCACGATATCCTCCCAATGAATCCTTGGACCCGAGATTTTCTTATGATGGTCAGCCGGCGTTCCGCGACGCGGCCGCGTGCTGGGCCGCAAGCCGGCCGAACACGGCGCCGCGCAGGACCGAGGTCGAGCCGGTGTAGACTTGGTGGTAGAGGCCGACCGTCTCGCCCGCCGCGTACAGCCCCGGCATCGGCTGGCCGTTGCCGTCGAGAACGCGGGCGTCCACGTCCACCTTCAGCCCGCCGAAGGTGAAGCAGTTGGCCGAGACGATGGGGAAGGCGCGGAACGGTCCCTTGACCAGCGGGCGCGCCCAGTTGGTCTTGGCCGGGGTCAGCCCGGTCGTCGCCAGACCGTCCACCCGCGTCGGGTCGAAACCGGCGGCGTCGGCCGGGCAGGCGGCGTTGTAGGCGGCGACCGTCGCCTTGGTGGCCTCGGCCGGCAGGCCGAGCTTGTCAATCAGGGCGTCGAGCGTCGGCGCCTCGATGGCCGGCACGTCGCTGCGGATGCTGGTGCGCCAGCGCGGGATGTCCTCCACCTGATCGTCGAACAGGACGTAGGCGAGCCCGTCCGGCTGGTCGGCGACGACGCGGGTGATGTGGTCGTAGGTGGCGTCGGCGGTGCCCGGCGCCTCGTCGAGGAAACGCTCGCCGCGCTTGTTGACCAGCACGCCGTAGGGCCAGATGAAGATCACCGCCTCGGGCTGGCGGGACCGCGGATCGACCGGCTCGGCGTGGTAGGAGCCGAAATCGCCGGCCGGCGCCGCCCCGGCGTCGAGCGCCATGCGGATGCCCTCGCCGCGGTTGTAGTAGCCGCCGCGCGCCACCGGCCGCACATGCTTGGCGCGCGCCCCCATGTAGCGGGTCATCATCTCCGTGTTGCCCTGGTAGCCGCCCGAGGCCAGGACCGTCGAACGGCCGCGGATGGCGACGCGCAGGCCGTCCGGCCCGGTGGCGTGGACGCCGCCGATGCGGCCCTGCCCGTCGCGCAGCAGGTCGAGCGCGGTGGTGCGGTAGAGCACGCGGGCACCCAGCGCCTTCGCCTCGGCCATCAGCCGCTCGATCAGGGCGAGGCCGCCGCCCTGGGCGGCGATGCGCTGGGTGTTCTGGGTCAGCAGATAGATCGGCTGCGGCTCGAAGCGCAGGCCGAACTCCTTGAGCCAGCCGATGGTCGTCGGCACCCGCTCGGCGAAGCGGGCGATCACCTCTGGATCGGGGAAGGGATGGGCCTTCACGTAATCGGGCCAGTATTCGTAGGGCTCGGCGGCGGCGGCCAGCACGTTGGGGTCGATGTTCAGCCCGGCGTTGGCGGCGAAATGCTCCTCGAAATCGTCGGCGATCTCGGAGTCGTTCTTCATCCGCATGTAGGCTTCGGTCCAGCGCGAGTTGCCGCCGAAATCCTCCTCCGGCGCCCGCTCCAGCAGCGTGACCGACAGCCCGGCCTGCAAGGCCGTCACCGCCGCCGAAAGCCCGGCGATGCCGCAGCCGACGATCACCAGATCGCTGATATCATTGTCGCTGGGGGTGTCGCTGGGGGTGTTGTTGCCCGCCGGGCTCATCCTGGTTTCCTCCGTCATTTCATTCGTCTCCTGACCTGTCCCGCTTCATCCGGCGAGGCGTTTCTGGTTCTTGCCCGATGCGTGGCCGGTGGCGCCATTGATGGTGCCGTCGGCCACGATGACCCCGGCCTCCACCAGCCGCTCGATTACCGCCGGGTCATAGCCGGCCTCGGCCAGCACGGCGCGCGTGTCCTGGCCGACGCGGGGCGGATCGCAGCGGATCGCCAGATCCGCGTCCGCCACATGGATCGGCAGCCGCGGCAGCGCGGTCCGCACCCCGTTGGGCAGGGTGGTCGGCATCAGTCCGCCGGTCGCCCGCAGATGCGGGTCGTCGAACAGGTCCTCCGGCCGGGCGATCGGGGCGAAGGGGATGCGGGCGCGCTCGCACACCGACACCGCCTCCTCCATCGACAGGCCGCCGAACAGCGCCGTCAGCAGCGGCAGCAGGCGCGGCCGGGCGGCGATGCGGTCGTTGTTGGTGCGGAACTGCGGATCGTCGCGCAGGTCCGGCCGGTCGATGGTGGCGCAGAAGCGCTCCCAATGGCTGTCGGTGGTGATCCCGACGAAGATCGGCCGCCCGTCGGCGGTGTGGAAGGTCTCGTAGACCGCCCAGGCCGACACGCGTTCCGGCATCGGCGGGATCGGCGCGTCCGACTGGGCGGCGTAGCAGAGATGCTGCCCCATCAGGAACACCGTGGTCTCGAACAGGGCGGATTCGACGGTCTGCCCCCGGCCGGTCCGCTCCCGCTCGCGCAGCGCCACCAGGATGGCGATGACCGCGAACATGCCGCCGGTGATGTCCACCACCGAGGTGCCGGCGCGCAGCGGCCGGCCGCTCGGCCCGGTCATGTAGGCGAGCCCGGTCATCATCTGCACCACCTCGTCGAGGGCGAGGCGCCCGGCGTAGGGGCCGTCGAGGAAGCCCTTCAGGCTGGCGTAGATCAGGCGCGGGTTGACGGCGGCCAGCGTCTCGGCGCCCAGCCCCAGCCGGTCCATCGTGCCGGGGGCGAAATTCTCCACCAGCACGTCGGTCTCGGCGACAAGGCGGCGGGCGATCTCGCGCCCCTCCGGCGATTTCAGATCGACGGCGAGCGAACGCTTGTTGCGGTTGAAATAGCCGAAATAGCCGGTGCCGAAACCCTTCAGATGGCGGGTGGGCTCGCCGTTGGGCACCGGTTCGATCTTCACCACGTCGGCGCCGAGGTCGGCGAGGATCATGGCGCAGGACGGCCCCATCACCGTGTGGCCGAAGTCGAGGACCTTGACGCCGGCCAGGGGCAGCGGATTGTCGGCGGACGGGCCGGTCATGCGCCGCCTCCCGGCACCGGGCGCGGAGCGGCGCCGTCGTAGCGGTAGGGGATGGACGGCGGCATCGGCCCCTTGATCCGGCCGCCCTGCTGCGACTGCTCCCAGGCGTGCGCCAGGATGCCGACCGAGCGCGACAGCACGAACAGCCCGCGCCCGAGACCGGGCGGGAAGCCGAGTTCGGCGAACACCACGGCGGTGGCGCCGTCGATGTTCATCGGCACCCGCTTGCCCTTGCGGGCGGCCAGCGCGTCCTCGACGGCGCGGCCGATGGCGGCGACCTCCCCGGTCACGGCCTCCTCGCCCCTCGCCTCCTCCACCAGGGCCAGCAGGCGGCCGGCGCGCGGATCGACGGGGTGGAAGCGGTGGCCGAAGCCGGGAATGTGCTCGCGCCGCTCCAGCCGCGCGGCGATCTCGGCGTCCGCCGCCGCGGCCAGGATGGCGCCTTCCGCCATGCGGGCGGCGATGGCTGCGTACAGCTCCATGCATTGCTGGCCGGCGCCGCCATGGACGTCGCCCAGCGCGTTGATGCCGGAGGCCATGGCGTTGTTCAGCCCGACGCCGCAGGTGGCGGCCATGCGGGCCGTGGCGATGGACGGCGCCTGCGGCCCGTGGTCCACCGCCGCGACCAGCGCGGCCCCCAGCAGCCGGCCCTGCGCCGGCGTCGGCAGGTCGCCGCGCAGCATCAGCCAGACCATGTCGGGAAAGCCGATCGTGCCGATCAGCTCCTCGATGGCGTAGCCGCGCACCCGGATCGAACCTGGATGGATGTCGATGATCGACGTCCGCCACCAGCCGGCGGCGGTATCGATGGTCGCTTCGGACATGGGAATGCTCCCGGGGCAAGGCCCCTGCAGGCCCGGCCTCAGCCGAGCACGAAGGGGTTGGCGCGGTTGGGCTTGGTGGTGATCCAGACGCTCTTGGTCTGGAGATATTCCTTGATCGCCTCCACGCCGCCCTCGCGGCCGAGGCCGGAGCGCTTGTAGCCGCCGAAGGGCGTGGTGAAGCTGGTGGAGCGGTAGTTGTTCACCCACACCGTCCCGGCGCGCAGCCGGTCCACGCACTGCATCGCGCGGTGCAGGTCGCGCGTCCACACGCCGGCCGCCAGACCGAACTCGACGTCGTTGGCGATGCGCAGCGCGTCCTCCTCGTCCTCGAAGGGGATGACGCAGAGGACCGGGCCGAACACCTCTTCCTGGGCGATGCGCATGTCGTTGCGGACGCCGGTGAAGATGGTCGGCGCCACGAACTGCCCCTGGCCGTACTCCGCTCCCGACAGGGCGTGGCCGCCGAGCGCGCAGACCGCGCCCTCCGCCTTGGCCATCTCGATCATCCGCAGGATCTTCTCCCACTGCGCGCGGGTGGCGATGGGTCCGATCTGCGTGTCCATCTTCGACGGATCGCCGATGCGCGCCTCGCCCGCCGCCGCGACCAGCTTCGCGACGAAGGCGTCGTGGATGGTCTTCTGCACCAGCAGGCGCGAGCCGGCCATGCAGGTCTGGCCCGAGGCGCCGAACACGCCGGAGATGGCGCCCTTCACCGCTTGGTCGAGGTCGGCGTCGTCAAAGACGATGTTCGGCGACTTGCCGCCCAGTTCCAGCGTCACCTTCTTCAGGCCCGGCGCCGCCGCTTCGTTGACGCGCTGGCCGCCGATGTCGCCGCCGGTGAAGGCGACCTTGGCGGTCAGGCGATGGCGGACCAGCGGCTCGCCGACCTCGCCGCCGAAGCCGGTGACGACGTTGACGACACCGCGCGGGAAGCCCGCCTCGTGGGCCAGCTTCGCCAGCTCCAGGATGGAGGCGGAGGTGTATTCCGACGGCTTGATGACGATGGTGTTCCCGGCGGCCAGGGCCGGGGCCATCTTCCAGGTGGTCAGCGCCAGCGGCGAGTTCCACGGCGTGATGGCGACGACGACGCCGAGCGGCTCGTACTTCACGTAGTTGAACACGTCGGCCTTGTTGATCGGCACGACGGCGCCCTGAACCTTGTCGGCGAGGCCGGCGTAGTAGTGGAACCACTGGGCGACGTTGCGCACCTGCCCGCTGACCTCGGCCATCAGCTTGCCGTTGTCGCGCTGCTCGATGGCGCCCAGCCGGTCGACGTTGCGCTCGATCAGCTCGGCCAGACGGCGCAGCAGGGCGCCGCGCTGGGTCGCGGTCAGCCCGGCCCATTCCGGAGCCAGGAAGGCGCGGTGCGCCGCTTCGATCGCGCGATCGGCGTCGCCCTGCGTCCCGCGCGGAATCTCCGCCCACACCCGCCCCGAATAGGGCTCCGTCGATTCGAACCACTCGTTGGACACCGGATCGCACCAGTCCCCGTCGATGAACAGCCTGTAGCGTTCCACCCTTCGCCTCGCAGAAGTTCTGTTAGATAGAACCATGTTTCATCTAAGAGAACATAGGCGTACTAAATGCGTCAACCCCGAACCGTTCGTCCTCCCACTTTTTTCCGCCCCGGCCATCCTTGACGTCCGACGGTTGTGTCGGGGAAAAATGCGCGCTAAGGCTGCCAATGGCCAAGGCCGCCAGGCTGCCAATGAAGGATGCGATATGACCGACGCAAAGCCCAAGACGACCATGGCCACGACCACAGCCACGACCACGGCCTCCGCCGGCGGGGTGGAGGCCGTCGACCGGGCGCTGAGCATCGTCGGCTGCTTCCAGGCGGGCGATCACGCGCTGAGCTTGACGGAGATCGCGGCGCGGACCGGGCTCTACAAGAGCACCATCCTGCGGCTGACCGTGTCCCTGGAGAAGGCCGGCTATCTCGTCCGCCACCAGGACAAGTCCTACCGGCTCGGCCCGGAGCTGATGCGGCTGGGCGGGCTCTACCAGCGTTCCCTGCGGTTGGAGGACCATGTCCGGCCGGTGCTGCGCCAGCTGATGCGCGAGAGCGGGGAGAGCGCGTCCTTCTTCCGGCGCGAAGGGGCGTGGCGGATCTGCGCGTTCCGCGAGGATTCGACGCAGGCGATCCGCGACCACGTCCACGAAGGCGACCGCCTGCCCCTGGACCGAGGGGCCGCCGGCCATGTGCTCCTCCGCTTCGCCGGAGCGGTGTCGGCGGAGGACTTCGCCGCCCTGCCCCTGCTGTCCTTCGGCGAGCGCGAATCCGAAACCGGCGCCGCCGCCGTTCCGGTCTTTTCCCAGCGGGAGGGGCTGGTCGGCGCCCTGACCCTGTCGGGCCCACTGACCCGCTTCACCGAGGAGCGGGTGGCGGTGATGATGCCCCTGTTGCTCGCGGCCGGCCACCGGCTGTCGGAGACTCTGGGCGGGCATTACCCGAACTGAGGGCCGTCAGGGATCGGGCGGCGGCGGCTGGATGGCGCTCATGCCGCCCTCAGAACTGCCAGTTCGCGGGGACCCAGGCATAGCCGCCGTCGGTCTTGAGCATCCGGCCGAGGCCCGGAAACGGAAAATGGAACCCCAGCACCGGAATGCGGTCGGCGGCAGCCCGGTCGAAGATGCGCCGGCGCGAGGCGAGCGCGGTGTCCTTGTCGCGATCGGGTCCGGGACGCCAGGGGTTGTCGACGTTGACGACCGGGTGGTAGGCGAGGTCGGCGGTCAGCAGCAGCTGGTCGTTTCCGGAATGGACGAGGAAGGTCGCCATGCCCGGCGTGTGGCCGGAGGCGACGATCGTCGTGAGGCCCGGCACGATCTCCGCGCCCGCCTCATAGAGTTCGACCGCGTTCCCGACCGGTTCGAGGCTGCTCTTGATCGCGGCGGCGAAGCGCCGGCGGAAATCCTCCGGAACGGGCATGTAGGACAGGTCCGGATCGTTGCGGACGAAGAAATCCCAATCCGCCCGCGGCACGAAGACGGTGGCGCGGGGGAACGCCCGGCCGCCGGTCGCGGTCCTGAGATTGCCGACATGGTCGGGATGGGTGTGCGAGATCACGATGGCGTCGATGTCGGCGGGACCGAGCCCGATCGCCGCGAGGTTCTGAAAAATCCGCCCGCCGTTCGGCCCCATCGTCGCGCCCGCGCCGGCCTCGACGAGGATGCGGCGTCCGCCGGTTTCGATCAGAAGGGTGTTCAGATTCAACGTCATGTGGTCCGTCGGCAGGAAGGCGCGCCGCAGCACCTCCTGAAGCTCCGCTTCGGGCGCGTCGCTCGCGTAGACGCGGGGTGGACCGCCGATCACGCCGTCGCTCAACACCGTCGCGCCGATGTCGCCGACCCGGAAACGGTAGTGGCCGGCGTTGCCGGTCGCGAGCGTTGTCGGCGGCGCCGGCGTCACCTGCGCGGACGCGCCCGCCCCACCACCCGGAACGAACAGGGTCGATGCGCCGACGGCCGCGGACAGCATGATCCGGCGTCGGTTCAGAGTGAGGGCATTCATCGGTGGTTCCTCCCAGGTGGGGCGCCCGCTTCCCGCCACGGGACCGGGGGTGACCGGTGACGGACGGCGATCCGGGCGCGACGATCAACCGCAGATCGACCATGACACGGCAGGATTGCGCTGATAAGCTCGCCAAATGTGATCGGCTTGATTAGGCCAGCTTCGCAATGAACCCCATTCGCTTGGACAGCTTCGACGTGTTCGCGGCGATCGTGCGCTGTGGCGGCTTCCGCGCGGCGGCGCTCGAACGGGGAGTCTCGTCATCGGCCTTGAGCCAGACGATGAACGCCCTGGAGGAGGCGCTGGGCATCCGGCTGCTCAACCGGACGACGCGGAGCGTATCGCCGACGGAGGCCGGGCAGCGCCTCCTCGATCGCCTGGCTCCGGCGCTGAGCGACATCCAGCTTGCGATCGCCGAGGTCGGCGAGTTGCGGGACAGCCCATCGGGAACGCTGCGGATCAACGCGCCGGCGCCCGCCGTCGATCATCTCCTCTGTCCGCTGGTCTTCGACTTCATGGACGCCTACCCCGAGGTGAGGATCGAGATCATCAGCGACGCCGCGGTGATCGACATCGTGGAGCAGGGGTTCGATGCCGGCGTCCGGTTCGGCAAGCAGCTGGCGCAGGACATGATCGCGGTCCCGTTCGGACCGTCGCTCCGATACGCGATCGTCGCGTCACCGGATTACATCGCGCGGCAGGGGCTGCCGGTGACACCCCACGCCCTGGTCTACCATGATTGCATCAGGCGGAGATTTCCCGGCGGGACCCTCGTCACATGGCGCTTCGCCCGTGGGAGCGACGCGCTGGAGGTCACACCCGCCGGACGCCTGACGGTCAGCACGGTGCACAACGAGCTTCAGGCCGCCCTGGCCGGCCGGGGCATCGCCCACGTCCTGGACGACTATGCGAAACCCCACGTCCGGGACGGTCGGCTGGTGGAGCTTTTCCCGGAGTGGAGCCCCACCTTGCCGCACTGGTTTCTGTATTACCCGAACCGCCGCCTTCCGAGCGCGGCCATGCGGGCGTTCCTCGATCACATGAAGGGCTACAACTGGCGGGCCGGGGATCAGGCCAGCTTCTGAACGACGGTCGCGATGCTGGAGCCCAGGTCACCCAGCGTCTTGACCGTCGAGCCATACTCATCCGCGTATTTCTTGAGAATCGTCTTCCAGTCGGCGTTTGGAATCGCGTCGTAGGTGGACGGGTCGAATGCCCGCCGCGCTCCGTCGATCATCGCGTCCAGACGCTTCAGGTCGGTGCGGGCTCCGTTCAGCAAGGGGGTGAGGCGGTCGATCAAATCCTTGTACTGCTTCACCTTCTTGACGAGAGCCAGGATGGAGGCATCCTCGGTGACGGCGATTCCGTCAATCTTCTTCTGACTGAGGATGCGCTCCACGTCTTCGTACTTGGCTTCCGCCGCCCGAAGCTGCCGCTCCAGCTTGTTCACCGACTCCGCCATGAGGTAGCGCCGGCTCTCGGCCCGCTCGACCACCTTCATCGCCTCCTGCGCGCCGCTCCGGTGTTTCGCCACGGCGCTTTGCAAGGCGACCACCTCGTCCGCGCCGTCGTTGAAACTGTCGTAGGCGGCCTTCCCTTCCTTGACCACGTCGAGCGTGATCTTGGCGCCCGCCACGACCAGCGGCAGCGCCGCGCCCCCGGTCAGCACCGTGGCCGTGATGGCGAGGGCCGTCGCCGTCAGAGCGAGGGCGATCTTTCCCACCGTCTTGGCGTAGACCTTCCACTTCATGTCTTCGAGCATCTTGCGCACGGCCGCGTCCAGGCCGGCGAAGGCCTTCTTCTCGATCAGCTTCATGACCGTCGCGATGCCGCCGACGATCCCCCCGAAGCGGTCGGCGGCCCGCTGCTCCATGGTGTTGTTGATCGTGTTCAAAAACAAAAACAGGTTGCGGCCGTCGATCTCGTGCTTCGCGATCTTCTGATCCCACGCCTGAATTTGCTTCTTTATTTCGGCAACCGTCTTCTCTTCGGTCTTCATCAACTCCTGAATGGCGTCGCGCACATTCTTGTTGAAAAGATCGACCACCTTCTTCGGTATCGGCTTTCCCGACGGGTCCGTTTTCGGAGAGTCCCAGGAAAACTCGACATCCACCTTGTTGTTGTTTCCGGAAAATTCGAAATATTTGTATTTTCCGTACTCGTAGGAGAACTTTATCGACTGGTCCGCCATGCTGTCCATCCTTCCACTGCAAAATGCTGCAAGGCGTCGTCCAGCCGGGAAGACAGCCGCGACAACAGGGTGATGTCCCGATGAAAACAGCGGAAGAAGAATTGCCTCCAGTTGGGATCAAACACGTTCGCGACCCCAGCATTTTTGCACGGGATGATATCTCAGGGCTTGGTTGATCCGCCGGCCATGGACCGGAGTGGACTCCCGGCGCCGCCGGCAAACCAGACGCTCAGAGTCCGTCAGCGCGTTCCGTCGCTTCGCCACCAACCGGCCGGTGGCGCGCGCCTGCCCACGTCAGCATCGCAGCGGTGCTGAATGCTGCTCCCAGCATCGAAACGCCGTACCAGCCGGCATGGGCGTAGGCCATGGTCGCGGCACTTGCTCCCATGGCACTGCCAACCGAATAGAAAACCATGTAGCCACCGATGAGACGGCTGCGTGCCGTCGGGTGGCGAGCGACGATGATGCTCTGGTTGGTGACGTGGACCGCCTGCACGGCAAGATCGAGCAGGACAACGCCGATCAGCAGAAGCGGAATGGACGACGGCAGAAACGCAATCAGCCCCCATGACAGCAGCAGGAGCGTGAGAGACAGTGCCGTCGTCCATTCGCCGAGACCGCGGTCCGCAAGGCGTCCCGCGCCGGTCGCGGCTGCCGCCCCTGCCAGACCGACCAGACCGAACAGTCCGATCTGCGTGTGCGAATAGTGGAAAGGAGCGTTGCTGAGCGGCAGAACCAAGCTTGTCCAGAACGTGCTGAAGGTCGCAAAGATCAGCAGAGCGAGAAGACCGCGCGTCAGCAAAACCCGGTCACGCAGAAACAGGGCGGGAATGGAATGCAGCGTCTCGGCGTAGCTGTCGGTGCTGCCCGGCAACGGAGTGCGCGGCAGAACACGCGTCAGCAGCCCGACCATAGCGGCCATCAGAATGGCCGATGTCAGATAGACCACCCGCCAGCCGCCGAGGTCGGCGAGCAGCCCGGCGACAAAGCGGGCGGCAAGGATGCCGATGACGACGCCGCTCGTCACCGTGCCAACCGCCCTGCCGCGTTCGGCGGGCGTTGCCAGCGTCGCGGCGAAGGCGACCAGAACCTGCACCACGACGGCGAGCAGGCCCATCGCGGCAAGGCCGGTGAACAGAACCCCTTCGGTTTTCGCTGTCGCTACAGCGACCAACGCGATGATCGATAGAAGGCCCTGGCCGATGACAAGCCGACGACGGTCAAGCAGGTCGCCGAGTGGTACGATGAAAATCAACCCCAGCGCATAACCAACTTGGGTCAGTGTCACGACAAGGCCGATGGCAGCCGGCGAAATCCCAAAATCCCTCGCGATCGCGTCGAGCAATGGCTGAGCGTAATAGACGTTTGCCACACTGAGGCCGGCGGCAACGGCAAAGATCAGCGTCGCAACTCTTGATAACCCGCCATCCGGCTGGCGCCGCACCCTTGGTCCGCTTGCGTTTTGCATCGTGATCCCGTTCGTGAAACCAATCTGGTTTCATATCGAGACCACTTGCGCGCATGGATTTCCAGTTCTATTTTAGGACCGGATTTGCGCGGTGGAGACCGGGGTCATGGTCAAGCGGGTCAGTCTTTGGGATGCGGGTTGCCCGGTGGCGCGCGCGCTCGATGTCATCGGCGATTGGTGGTCGCTGCTGATCATTCGCGACGCCTTCGACGGAGTGCGACGATTCAACGAGTTTCAGACCGGCCTTGGCATTGCCAAGGGAATGTTGGCAACCCGGCTGCGCGATCTGACCGAGCGCGGCATTCTGGAGACCGCGCCGGCTTCGGACGGCAGCGCCTACAAGGAATATGTCCTGACCGAAAAGGGGCGCGGCCTTTTTCTCGTTATCGTCGCGCTGCGCCAGTGGGGTGAAGACCATCTCTATGGCCCTGATGAACCGCGGTCCTCGTTGATCGCCGCTGAAACGGGTGCCCCGGTCGCCCGGCTGGAGCTGCATGCAGGAGACGGGCGGGTTCTGACATGGGACGATACAGAGGTGATAAAGATCAACCCAATATGATCGATTGACGATCTTGGGGGGCCCAGCGGACGTCGCCGCAAAATGGCTGATGAGCCCTGGATTCCCGCTTTCGCGGGAATGACGGCACCGGGGGAGTCCACGGCGCGGCAGCCTTTCCAAACGGGCTTTCATGGCTTGATTGATCATGGCTTGGTTGATCCGCCGGCCACGCGATCCACCGGATGGACCGCGCGGCCATGGACCCGAGCGGACTCTAAAGCGAACTTCCGTTCGCTTTAGAGTCTTATCGCCTCATTCGCCGGCTCTCAGCGGATGCCGATGGCATCCGCCTGCCGCCAGCGGGAACTCTGTTCCCGCGAGAGGCGGGCTCCGGTCGCATGCGCGACCGGGACCGCCGTCGCGGTCCAAAGCGGATTGCAATCCGCTTTAGAGCAGGTCCTCGATCCGGATCGGCAGATGCCGGATTCTCCTCCCGGTCGCGTTGTGGACGGCGTTGACGATGGCCGCCGCCGCACCGACCATGGCCACCTCGCCGAGCCCTTTGACGCCCGACAGGTTGAGGCGGGTGTCCGGCTCGTCGATGAAATCGACGTCGATGGCGCCAATGTCGGCGTTGACCGGCACGACATACTCGGCAAGGTCGTTGTTGAGAACGCCGCCGAACCGCGGATCGATCTCGGCGGCCTCGCGCAGGGCGGCGCCGATGCCCCAGACCACGCCGCCCCGGACCTGGCTTTCCGCCGTGCGGCGGTTCATCACCCGTCCGCAATCGGCGACGCTGACGACCCGCCGGACCCGCACGCGTCCCGTCGACGGTTCGACATGGACTTCGGCGAAATGCGCGATCCAGCTGAAGGCCAGGAAGTCGGGGTATTCGGGGCCGGTCGTCACCGGCATGCCCCGGCGCAACTGCTCGATCGCCTGCCGGTCCTTGCCGAGCGGCACGGTATCGACAGACACCTCCAGATAAGGGCGGCGGGTCCGGGCAAGCTGAACAGGGACGGGCTCGTCCGACAGCGCCGCGCCGGTCAATTGGCTCAATTCCTCGCGCAGCTTCAAGGCGGCGGCCCGCGCCGCCGGGGCCGCACTTCCCGCGCCCCAGGAACCCGCGGTGAGGTGCTGGGGGGCGTGGCCGGTGTCGCCGATCCGGATGTCGAGCTTATCGGGATCGACGCCGAGGACGTCGATCAGCTCCGCGGCGATGACGCTCCGGATCCCCTGCCCCATTTCGTGGCCGGACGTCGCGATGCGGCATTGGCCGCCGGCCGAAAGCCGCAGCGTGGTGACGGAGGGCGTCATCGCGGCCTTGTAGCTGCCGCAGGCGACACCGAGGCCGATGCGGTCGCCGTTTCCGGCGACCAGGGCGCCCGGCTGGTTCGTCCAGCGGTCCCAGCCGAACCGCGCGGCCCCGCGCCTCAGGCAGTCCGCGAGATGGCGGGACGAGAAGGGTTTGCCGGTGATCGGGTCACGCTGGGTGTCGTTGGCGAGGCGCAGCGCGACGGGGTCCATGCCGAGCGCCCCGGCGAGTTCGTCGAGCGCGCATTCGGTGGCGTGGCTGGCCGGATGCTCGTGCGGGGCGCGCTGGTGGCCGGGGGTCTGGGTGTCGACCCGGACGATGCGCTCGCTTCCCCGCCACGCGCCATACCCATACATGCGCGGCGGAGTGGCGCCGTGATCGCTGGCGAAGCCGTCATACCGGCTGTTCTGCTGCACCGTTTCATAAATGCCGGCGAGCAGGCGGCCGTCACCGTCGGCGGCGAGCCGGACGCGATGCCGGCTTTGCGGGCGGTAGGACGCCGTGTGGAACAGCTGGCCCCGCGGCATGACGAGCTTGACCGGGCGGCGCAGGAGCAGGGCGGCGCTCGCCACCAGCACGCTCTGCTCCTGAACGCCGTTCTTCTGGCCGAACCCTCCGCCCGTGTAGGGGCTCACGCCGCGCAGCGCCTGCGGCTCCATCCCCATCATGCCGGCCAAGCCGCCGGCGAAGGCCGCGGCAGATTGCGTTCCCTCGTAAATCCGCAGCGTGCCGTCCTCGAAGGCGGCGGTGGTCGAGATCAGCTCGATGGGGTTGTGATGCTGCTGGGGATGCCGATACTCCACGTCGATGGTGTGGACGGCGGCGGCGAAGGCGGCCTCGGCGTCGCCGGACGCGAGCTGGCCGACGGCCTCCGGCTCGGGGCTCGCAAGGTCATCGTCCATCCGTGCGCTGAAGGGGTCCTCGGCGTAGCGCACCGTCACCGCTTCGGCGCCCTCGACCACCGCCTCCAGCGTTTCGGCGACCACCAGGGCGACGGGCTCGCCGCGGTGGCGGACCTGCGGGGCGGTCATGGGCTGGTAGCCCTTTCCCGGCTGCCCATAGGCGCCGCGGGCCGCGGGCGTCGTCCGGATCTGCGAAAAATCAGCATGGGTGAAGACGCGCACGACGCCCGGAACCTGCAGGGCCGCCGCCGTGTCGATGGACAAAATCCGCCCCTTGGCGATCGTCGCGGGCACGGTCATCGCGTGCAGCAGCCCGGGAAAGGGCTGGTCTGCGGCGTACAGGGCACGGCCGAGCACCTTCTCATGGGCGTCGATCCTGGGACGGTCCGCGTTGCGGTTCGGCGTCATTGGCTCTTGCTCCCGGCGTTGATGATGGCGTCGGCAAGGGTCCGCGCGCCGAGTTCGATCTTGAAGGCGTTGTGGCGGCCGGCCCGGGCCTCGGCGAACGCCGCCCTGGCGGCCTCCAGCGCCCGCTCGCGATCCAGGGTTTCCCCGCGCAGGAGAGCCTCGGCCGGACGCGCGCGCCAGGGCACGGTGGCGACCCCGCCGAGCGCCACATGCGCCTGCCGCACGCGATCGCCGTCCATCTCCAGCGCCACCGCGGCGGACACCAGCGCGAAGGCGTAGGATTCGCGGTCGCGCACCTTCAGATAGGTGGAGTTCCGGCCGGCGGCGGTCTTCGGCACCGAAATGCCGGTGACGATCTCCTCGCGGCCGATGGTGAATTCGAGGTGAGGCGTCCGGCTGGGCGGCCGGTAGAGTTCGGCGATCGGGATCACCCGCGGTCCGTCGAGGCCCTGCAGCTCGATCGCGGCGTCCATCGCCATCAGCGCAACGGGCCAGTCCCCGGGCGACACGGCGTTGCACGCCGCGCTCGCCCCCAGCACGGCCTGGGAGCGATCCATCCCGCCGATGGCGGCGCAGCCGGAGCCCGGTTCCCGCTTGTTGCACGGGTAGGCGCCGTTCGCGCCGTTCCGGAAATAGGGACAGCGCGTCCGCTGCAGCAGGTTGCCGCCGACGGTCGCCATGTTGCGCAGCTGCTGGGAGGCCGCCTTCGACAGGCTCTCCGCCAGCACCGGATAATCGTCGCGCACGACCGGGTGTTCGGCGACGTCCGCCATCAGCGCCGCGCCACCGAAGAACAGCCGGTCGCCGTCGGTGTCGATGCGGTTGGCGCCATCGAGGTCGGCGATGTCGATCAGATGCGCCGGCTTCTCGATGCCGAGCTTCATCAGGTCGTAGAGATTGGTGCCGCCGGCGATGTAGCGGGCGCTTTCGCCGGCCGCGACGAAGGCCTCGATCGCCTCACGGGCCGTTCGGACCTGGACGTAGGACAAGGGCTTCATGGCTCAGCTCCTCTCGATCTGGGGAGCGGCCTGTTCGATCGCCGCGACGATGCCGACATAGGCGCCGCAGCGGCAGATGTTTCCGCTCATGTGTTCCTTGATCTGCTCCGGCGTCGACGCGTGCCCCTCCTTGACGCAGGCGATCGCGGCCATGATCTGGCCGGGCGTGCAGTATCCGCATTGCAGGGCGTCGTGATCGATGAAGGCCTGCTGCATGGGATGAAGACCGTTCGCCCCGGCGATGCCTTCGATGGTGGTCACGTCGCGGCCATCGGCCTTGGCGGCCATCGTCAGACAGGAGGCGACCCGGCGGCCGTCCAGATGGATTGTGCAGGCGCCGCATTGACCGTGGTCGCAACCCTTCTTCGCACCGACGAGGCCCAGCCGCTCGCGCAGCAGGTCCAGCAGGGACGCCCGGGCATCGATGTCCAACGCCGTCGGGCGGCCGTTGACGCGGAAGGACAGGTGGACCGTCATGCCGTTCTCCGGTGAAGGTTGCGGACCGGCTTGCTGGGCGAGCGCGGCGGTGGGCAGCATCGCGCCGGTCAACGAAACGATGGTCCCGGCCTCCAGAACCTGCCGGCGGGTGAGGTCGAAAGCTTGCCTGTCTTGCGGGTCCGGCATCGGAACTCCCTCGATTGATTGCATCATGTCGGCCGCCGGCCGTGGGCCGGACGGGCGCCTTGGGATCGCAGGTCATTGAGAGTGGTTCGCGAGGACCGGAAGAATAAGGCGCCTCATCCTGACCGGACTGGTAAGCTGTCCTTTGCAATCAGACGGGGATGGTGAGGCGGGCCATGCCGGCGGGTGCTCACGCGGCAATTCAGGCGGTTCAGGCGGCAAACCTCGATGGCGTCACTGGACGCGCGTCCACTCGATTTGGATGCGCGTGCCTTCCGGCCGTTGGAAATGTTCGGTCATGCGGTCCCCGACCACGATGAGTTTGAGCTGTTCCCGAGTGCGGGTGCTGCCAACCCAGTTCGGAAATGTCGCCCCCTCGACGTGATTTCCGCTGAATTCGCCTTTTTCATCAACGGTATAGGTCCCGAAGAAACCGATGCCGCGGGTCATCGCCATGCGGTTTTCATCGTCGGTTCCTTCGCCACGGGCACCGCGCCACGCAGGGTCTGGCCCGTCACGCCGACACCGACCAGAAGCGCCAGCAGCATGGAAAAGCCAAAGGAGGTGCCTGCGCCGGATTCTTCGAGCCAGAACAGGGCGGACGTCCTGGTCAAATCCTCCGGCGTCGCCACGCCGTAGGTCTGCATCCCACCGGCGGCCTCCAACTCGCGCCGGACCTGTTCGACATCGAAGCGGGGATCGAGCTTCAACAGGAAATACGGAGGCCCGCTGCTGGTCCAGTCCGCGTTGATCCGCCGGAGGGATTCGGCCGAGGTGACGACAAGCGGCATGAGATTGCTGCGGAATCCGCGAACGAAACCACCGACCGTCACGCGCTTTCCGGCGATCTCCGCGGTTCCGCCGATGGTTGCTCCCAGCTTGGCCGCGTCGGCCTGGTCTACCAGCACCGTCTCGGGATTCGCCAGGACCGCCAGCGTGTCTTCCGCAATGCCCTCAAGCCCGCGGAGCGCACCCGGCTGGATGGTGACGCCGACGATCATGACGTTCTGCCGCGCGCCATCCCCGGTCCGCCAGTCGGTGTATCCGAGGCTCATCTCGCGAATCTCCCGAACGGCGGGATGCGACCAGAACAGACCTTCGACACGGGCCGGAACGACGGTCGACTGGTCCCAACTCTGAATGTTCGGGGCGGTGATCCACAAATCCGCCTTGGACCGCGTGAGCGGGAGGGTGAAGGCGTCAAGCTGGCCCAGCAGCAATCCAACCTGGACCAGAATCAGCAGACCGGAGAAGGCCAGCGTCAGGATCGCCGCGGCGAACCGCCTCCATTCATGCACAAGATTTTGTCGAGCAAGCGAAACCATCAATTGTCCCCGGGCAACGTACCCGGACCAAGTGCCATCCGGTCGTGGAGGGACGATCCATCGATTGTGAAGATTGTGCGGAGACGGGGTTCCCCGGGGTCAAATGGGCGAACCGACCCGGCCTTGATGGAAGCTCCACGAAATCTGCACACAGCGATGGAAGGTTGACCGCCAAGCCGCTGCCTGCGTGGTGCGACGCAGCGGCCTTCCCTCAAGGACTCGATACAGATGACCACTGTTCTTTTGACCGGCGCCACGGGCTTCATCGGCGGCGCCACTCTCGCTCACGGCCTCTCCCATGATTCGGATGGGCGTTGGATCTGTCTTGTGCGGGGTAAGGGGGAACCGCAAGCCCGCACCCGGCTTGTCGAAAACCTGACCCGTTTCATAGGCGCCGATGCCGCCCGCGCGGCCATTCAGCGGGTCGAGATCGTCGTCGGCGACATCACCGATCCGGCAAGCCTCGAAGACCGGCGTCTGGACGCCGTGACCCACCTCCTGCATCTCGCCGCCGACACCTCCTTCCGTGCGCAGGAGCATTGCCAACTCGTCAATGTCGAGGGCACCAGGGCCCTGGCCGCGCGGGCGCGGCGTATGCCGCATCTGCACCGCTTCCTCTATAGCGGAACCGCGATGATCTGCGGCCGCAACCCTCCGCCCGTGGTCCAGGAATCCGATGCTCCGGCGGACGCAACGCAGCACCTCGTTCCCTATACCCGCACCAAGGTCGCCGCCGAGGCCATGCTCAGGTACAGCCGGTTCGATGACGGAGACTGGAAGACGCTGCGGGCGCGTTTCCAAGCGGTCTTCGGCCTCAATCGGCCGATCGAGGTCGCCATGCTGCGGGCGATGCGCGCTTATTACCAGTTCAGCACACTCGGCGTCGTCTTTGCCAACGAGCGGCTGACTGAGCCTCCTCCGAATCGGTGGACACCTTTGTTAAGCTCCCGCGGGGAGCGGAGAGGTGGACATGACGACGAAACGGCGCTTCTTCACGGACGAGTTCAAGCGGGAAGCCGTGGCCCTGTTGGAAAGCAGTGGCCGGCCCCTGGAGCATGTTGCCAAGGACTTGGGCATCCAGCCGTCGATGCTGCGCACGTGGCGGCGGCGCGTTTCCGGGCCAGGGGGGCCGGCGCAGCTCCCCACCAGGCAAGCGCCGGCCCCCCTGGCCGCCGGCGATCAATCGGCGGAAATCGCGCGCCTGAAACGCGAACTGGATCGCGTCCGCATGGAACGAGACATATTAAAGAAAACTGTGAGCATTTTCTCGGAGCCTCTGAAATGAGGTTCCGGATCGTTGAGGATTGCCGCGACGAATACCCGGTTCGGGTGCTCTGCGATGCGCTCGGCGTGTCGCCGTCCGGCTACTATGCTTGGCGCACGCGACCGGAGAGCCCGCGTCAGGCGGCGAACCGGCAATTGCTCGATGACATCCGGCGGCTTCACGCCGATCACCGCGAGCGCTATGGAGCGCCGCGCATCCATGCCGCCCTGCGGGCACAGGGCCGGACCGTCAGCCGGGGGCGTGTCGAACGCCTCATGCACCGTCATGGTCTTCGCGCCCAGCGTCCCCGGGCCTTCCGGGTCTGCACCACCGACAGCAATCACGCCCTGCCGATCGCCCCCAACCTCCTGGACCGCAACTTCACTCCCACCGCTCCGAACCAGGTCTGGCTCACCGACATCACCTACGTGCCAACCGACGAGGGCTGGTTGTACCTGGCAGTGGTGCTGGATCTGTTCAGCCGCAAGGCGATTGGGTGGGCGATGCGCGATCATCTGCGCACCGAATTGCCGCTGGCGGCGCTCACCATGGCCCTCCAGCGCCAGCGGCCGGCCCCCGGCCTTCTGCACCCTTCCGACCGCGGATGCCAATACGCCTCGGCGGCCTACCGCAAGGCCTTGAAAAGCCACGGCATTACCCCGTCGATGAGCCGCAAGGGGAACTGCTGGGACAACGCGCCGATGGAAAGCTTCTTCGGGAGCCTGAAATCGGAACTCGTCCACCATCACCGGTACGCGACCCGTGAGGACGCCAAGCGGAACCTGTTCGGCTACATCGAAGGCTACTACAATCGCCAACGCCTGCACTCGGCGATTGGCTACATCACCCCTGAGCAGGCCGAGCGACAGGCCGCATAACCCGCTGTCCACTGCTTCAGGGGAAGCTCAATGTGAATTCTCAGCCCGGTTGTTGAGATACCGACTTTGCCGGTGCTCGACTCCGGGGATGATCTTCGCCTTGGCGGCGGCATAGGACCTGAGCTTGTCGGTGACGACCATACGTGGCACGTAGCGCAAGCCCTTCAGCAGCTTCTTGAAGAATCGCTTGGCGGCCTTGGTGTTACGCCGGCTCTGCACCAGGATATCGAGCACCGATCCGGGTTCCGTTGCAAAGTATGCCTGCCGCCGAAAGAGGGCGGATTTTAACCGATCTCCGCCCGCAGGCATACTTTTGCAACGGAACCAGCAAGGTGGCCGTCATACGGCCGGCGGCGCCCGCCAAGGCGAAGGTCATGCCGCTCAGTGCGATCACCGACACCCGCCGAGCTTCCAACTCGCATTAGGTTTCTAACAGGTCCAGCGTGCTGTGGCCCCAGCGCGACAGTTCGCTCTCCAGGACGACATCGATGTGCCGGGCCTGGGCGGATGCCCGCCAGCCGGCAAGCGCGGCCTTATCGACCCGAAAGGTCAGGCTGCCGCGCCGACGCAGCCCCGCTTTATTCGAGGAGCAATCCTAATCCGAGGCGCTACACCTCCAATCGAAAGCGATGTTTTCCCCACCTTCGCATTCTTGCCGGTTTTGCCCGTGCAGAGCACACTCATATGAAAATATGCTTTGAGCATTCATCCCTCGTAACGATGAATGTGACAAATGCTTGGAGGGCAATCATGAAGGCCGACTCCATCCCGCATCATGTCGTACTGGGGCGCGCGGACAGCGGTGAGGGCGAGAGCATGGCGGCCCACGGCGGTGCGGGTGTCTGCGCCGGTCACTACGGTGTCGTGGCATGGACACCGTCCATCGTCTTGGTTGACGGCTATGTCCACGACCTTCGACCGGAGCGGCGGGAACGCTACACGCTCCGGGTGTCCATGGATGGGCGCAGCCAAGCCGAGTGCGACGTGGACACTACCATGCCCTCTTCGCCACGAGGCGGGCGTCCTGATCAAGTCGACATTCCGACCTTGGCTCTGTATGTGCCCCCCAGACCGGTGCCACAACCCCAGGACATGCACTGGGAACAGCCCGATGCTGACCAACCCTACAATCTCCGGTGGGAACTCCACGGCGTCGACACCGAGCCGATGCTCAAAATGTACCTGACGTACCGGATCATTCCGGTGTGAGGACCAAGACACAGTCTTGAGCGTCGCTGATACTGCGAGTACAGGGAGGAAGCCCATGAAGGCTGTCGATCTGATGACCCCCAAGGTCATCACCATCGGCCCGGACGCGACCATTGCGGAAGCGGCCAGGATGATGCTGGACAATCGCATCAGCGGGATGCCGGTGGTGGATGCTGCGGGCCACGTTCTGGGCCTGATCAGCGAAGGTGACCTGCTGCATCGTGCCGAAATAGGCACCGCACGTCACCGCTCCTGGTGGCTGCGCCTGTTGAGCGGCGGCACCGAGCCGGCGGAAGACTTCATCAAATCCCACGCCCGCAAGGTTCGGGACGTGATGACCCCGAACGTCATCACCGTGGACGAAAGCGCCTCACCCGACGAAATCGTGCGGGTTCTGGAGACACGTCGGATCAAGCGGGTCCCGGTGGTGCGCAACGGCCGGCTTATCGGCATCATCAGCCGTGCCAACCTGCTGCGCGCGCTCGTCAGCGTCGCGTCGGAGCCGCCGCCGACTGCCGCGGACGACCGTGAGCTGTATGAGCGCGTGTTTTCCGCCGCCAAGGAACTGGCCTGGGATCCGCGCGCCCACGACGCCATCGTGGTGCGCAACGGCATCGTCCACCTCTGGGGCTTCGTCAGCACAGAATCACAGCGTGACGCCATCCGTGTTGCCGCTGAGGAGGTGCCCGGTGTCAAGGGCGTGGAGAACAACATCCAGGTCGTTGATCCTGTAGAAAGCGGCGCCTGGGGCGGAATAATCTAGGACAGTGCGACCCGACCGCATGGGGAGCATTGGGGGGGCCGGCGACATCATACGCGCCACCCCCTTACCCCACCCCCTCGGGTCTCGGATGGATCACCAGCCCCGATAAGTCCCCTCAAACAGATCTCCCATTGCCCGCCGCTGCAGGATCGTGAGCCGGAACTGCCGGCGGTGATGCTCCCGGTCATTGAGGATGTGGCATCGCTGGCACTACGCCGCGAGGTTCTTCGGCTTCACGTTGGGCGGGTCATGATCCCGGTGGCAGGCCGCCAGGATCACCTTGGTCTTCCGCATCCGGCAGGCATCGACCATGTCCGGCCAAACCGCTTCCTTGCCGCGGGCGTCCCTCCAGGTGTGCAACTCCGCATCGAACCAGCGGCCGTCAGGAAGCACCCGCAGCAGGCGACGCTCAAGGCCATCATCCTCGCGGGCCCCGATCCCAAGCGGCACGGCTGCGTGGAGTGGACCCTGCCGATCCTGTGCGAGGTGATCGCCGAACGCTTCGCCAAGACGCTGCATCCGGCCAGCCTCTCGCGCATCGTGCGCCGGCTGAACCTGTCGAAGCAGAAGACGCGGCCCCGTCACCCGCAGTCCGACGCCAAGGCCCAGGCCGCCTTCCAAAAAAGGGGCTGCGCGAAGCGCTGAAGGCTGCGGCGACCGCACACCCTGGGTGCCGCCTCCAACTCTGGTTCCAAGACGAAGCCCGCATCGGCCAGAAGGGCCGCACCGCGCATCGCTGGTGGGAGCGCGGGCAGCGTCCGGCCGGGCTGTGCGACAAGCGCTTCACCTCGGCTTACCTCTACGCCGCCGTCTGTCCGGCCAGCGGCGCCGACTTCGCGCTGGTGATGCCGACCATCTCCACGACCGCCATGAGCCTGTTTCTGGACGGCTTCTCCCGGAGCCTGGAACCGGACGTCCAGGCGGTGCTCGTGCTTGATCAGGCCGGCTGGCATGGAGCATGGGCGCTGGTTGTGCCACACAACATCACACTGGCGCCCCTGCCGCCCTACAGCCCTGAACTGAACCCGGTCGAGCGCGTCTGGCTGTACCTGCGCGAGCGCTTTCTGTCCCACCGCCTTCTGGACGACTACGACGCCGTCGTCCAGGCCTGCTGTAACGCATGGAACGCTCTCACCGTTACGCCCTAACGCCTACGCTCCCTCACTAGCTACCCATGGCTCCCGTGTGTCAGTGCTTAAGCTCGGCAGTATCAGGGGCCTTTTCGGACGTTTTGGGAACGCGGGAGGCTGTAACCAAAGCTGCTTAAAGTTCACACAGGCACCGGCTTCGGCTCCGTGGCTTTTTCGGTCTGACCTAAACCCATGGTTTCCTCGGTCATTGGCATAACCGCCTTACCAGGAAATTGGGGCTGCGCCAAACCTGGGGCAGCTTAACCGTTTCTCCATCATTGGATGTGGTCTCCTGACGGGCGTACCAAGTTTAGCCAACTGACCAGGAAACAGAGAGCAGATCAGGAAGAGCAAAAGTACACTGCCCCCAGTGTAGTGAGAAATGCTACGCCCTCCAGTGTTACACAGCTAGGGAGGACAAAAATTTGGCCCCAAGCACTCCACCTCGGCCGGACAACGAGTCTGCGCGGCTCGATGCGTTGAAGAGATACGACGTTCTCGACACGCCAGCTGAGGAGGTTTTTGACCGGATCACCACTCTTGCTGCCCGCTATTTCGGCATGCCCATTGCTCTGGTCAGTTTGGTGGACGAAACCCGCCAGTGGTTCAAATCCCATTATGGGTTGGAGATATCATGTACGGAGCGCCGCCTGGCTTTCTGTGCCTACACCATTTTGGAAGAGCGGGTGATGGTGGTGCCCGACGCAATGGCCGACAAACGCTTCGCCAACAATGATCTTGTGACAGGCCCACCTCATATCCGTTTCTATGCTGGTGCTCCACTCGTTGCGGAAGACCGGCATCTGCTCGGAACCTTCACCGTGATCGATCAACGAACGCATTGGGATTTCGGCCCAGATCGGCAGGGTGACCTCGCCGATTTCGCCCATTTGGTCATGCACGAGTTGGAACGACGCCGCGCTCTGGCTCAAGCCGAAGCCGCACGGGCCGAGGCGCAGCGGGCCAACAGCGCCAAGACGCGGTTTCTCGCTGCGGCCAGCCACGATCTTCGCCAGCCTTTCCAAGCTATGGAATTGCTTACCGGTGTGCTCGCCCAGCGCTTGCATGAACAGGCGGACAACTTGGCGCTGCTGGAGCGCGTGCAAGAGGCGCTGCATTCCGGCCAAGGCCTTCTCCATGGTCTGCTCGACATCGCCACGCTGGAGGCCGGAACCGTCGAGCCGACCATATCGGAATTCCGGATGTGCAATGTGGTCAAACGGTTGGTCCGTGAGATGTCGGCTTTGGCGGAGCGGAAGGGGATCAACCTGGACGTCACCGAGTGTCGCCGATCGGTACGCAGCGATCCGCTGTTGCTCGAGCGCATTCTACGCAACCTGATCAGCAACGCCATAGCTCACACGGAGCGAGGGCGAGTGCTGGTCGGTTGCCGACTGTCCGGTGTCGTACTGCGGGTGGAAGTCTGGGACACCGGGCCTGGCATCCCGCCGGACCAAATCGATCTCATTTTCGAGGAGTTCTACCAGATCGGCAATCCGGAGCGGAACAGCCGCAAGGGTCTTGGTCTTGGCCTCGCCATCGTGCGCAAGACCGCGGAGTTGCTGGGCCATCACATTGGTGTAAAGTCCACGCTTGGAAAGGGGGCGATGTTTTTCGTCGAGGTGCCACTGGCACAGGCTGAAACTGAACCCGCTGAAACCAAGGAAGTGCAGGCGCAGATTGATTTTGCCGGATGCACTATTGTCGTGATCGAGGATGAAGATTGGCAGCGTGGTGCGCTTTCCATGTTCCTGGAAAGTTTGGGCTGCCAAGTCATCGCTGCCAAATCGGCCACCGAGGCAGTCAGCCGTGTGAAAATGGAAGGCATTTTTCCTGATATCGTGGTGAGTGACTTTCGCCTCGCCGAGCGAAAGACTGGGTTGGAAGCTATTTCCACCATCCGTCTAGCGGTTGGACAGCGTGTGCCGGCTGTGCTGGTCACTGGCGATACCGATCCACAGCGGCTGCGACAAGCGAAGCGGGGCGGGTATACGCTACTGCACAAACCTTTTCGTCCAGAGGATCTGAAACAAGCTTTGGCGAAAGCCTTCATTGAACGTCGCGGATAGATACAACGTCAGCCGTATGAATGCAGGTAAGCGGCTGCGGGAGCTTTCAATCACCCACAAGCTGGAGAATGGTTTTCACGCCCAAGGTCAAACCGCGCCGGGTTTGTTGGAGGCCATGAGGGTCGGGCCAGGCCATAATGATGGTCTTCCCACCAGCCCACTGCGTAAGGCGGCGGACCAACCACTACGCAGCGCCCAGGTCTCGTACCAGCCCCTGCTCCTTGGCGCGGTCCAGCAGGTTCTTTACCGACGACCGGCTCCAGCGCAGACCGCCACGCGGCGTGCGCTGCCCCATGCCTTGCAGACGGCGGGCGATGCCGTCCAGCGTGATGCTAGGTTCGGCCCTCACCAGCCCCGCCACCATCAACACGAGGTCGTTGCTGTCGACACGCTTGGGCGCCGGATCGAGAACGTCCTGACGAACCAGCCCCACCGCGGCCAACCGGCGCACGGCGCGGATCAGGGCGCGATCGAACACGGCGAGGCCAATGGGGGCGGTGTGGTAGAGGCTTTCCAACTCGTCAAACTGCCGGCGCTGAGCGGCTGCGGCTTGTTCGGAGATGGTCTTGGCGCGCTTGAGTTCCTCCTCGGTGCGCTCGCGGTAGCGCAAGTGACGGCGCAGCACCCATGACACCGCCAGCACCGATCCCAGGAGTACGGTTGCGGAAATCAGCAGCGACCGGTGTCAGGCGACACGTCAAACTGCCCCCCTGGCGACACGAGGAATTGCCCCCCTTGAGAGAAGGGGACTTGAGAGATGCCGAGCTTGAACGAGGCTTTTCCGCGGGGCTGTGAACCGCGGAGGGACGTGATGAAGGCGCCGGATGACGTGTCGGCGATGCCGAAGCTGAAGGCGTTGGGCTGGGGCGTGAAGCGGATCTCGGCGGAACTGGGCTGCTCCAAGCACACGGTGAAGCGGTGGCTGGGTCTGGGCGCGTGGCGTCCGTGCGCGTCGCCCTCGCGTTCGAAGCGGTTGGATGATCATGGCGATTGGCTGGCCGAGCGGTTCCGGCGGCACGCCGGCAACGCCGACGTGATCCGGCAGGAGTTGGCGCGGGAGAAAGGGATCGCGGTCAGTCTGCGCACGGTGGAGCGGGCGGTGGCGCCGTTGCGCCGGGAACTGGTTGCCCAGGCGCGGGCGACGGTGCGTTTCGAGACACGGCCGGGCGAGCAGATGCAGATCGACTTCGGCGTCCGGCGCGTCGAGATCGGTGGCGCGGCGACGGCGGTGTTCCTGTTCGTGGCGACCCTGGGCTTTCCCCGCCGGCTGCATGTGCGGGCCTATGGGCATGAGAAGCAGGACAGCTGGTTCGATGGCCTGGAAAGCGCCTTCCGGACCTTCGGTGGGGTGCCCGAGGAAGTCCTGCTCGACAACGCGCGGGCGCTGATCCTGCACCACGATGCGGCCAGCCGGGAGGTGGTGCTGCACCCGCGTCTGCACGCCTTTGCCCGGCACTGGGGCTTCCGGGTTCGGGCCTGCGCGCCGTACCGGGCGCGCACCAAGGGCAAGGACGAGCGTGGCGTCGGCTACGTCAAGCGCAACGCGATCGCCGGCCGGTCCTTCGCGACCTGGGCGGAACTGGAAGGACACCTGGAGGCCTGGACGCGGGACATCGCCGATCAACGGCTTCACGGCACGACCGGCGAAGCGCCGATCGAGCGGTTCCGGCGGGAGGAGGTCCAGGCGCTAAAGCCGCTGGCCGGCATCCCGCCCTTCACCACGGCGCGCGACTTGGTTCGCCGGGTCGGCACGGACTGCGCGGTGGAGGTGGACGGCAACGCCTACTCGGTGCCCTGGCGGCTGATCGGCGAACGGGTCCGGGTGATGGTGGAGGCCGGCACGCTGCGGGTTCTCCACGCCGGCCGCGAGGTGGCGGTGCATGCCGAACTGAAGGGTCGGCACGGGCGCTCGATGCAGGACGTCCATCTGGCCGGTGTCGCCGGGGCGGACGGCCGCCCGGTCCGCGTCGCCCGACCCGAGGACGGCAGCGCGGTGGCGGCGGTGGCGTCGCTGTTGCGTCCGCTGGCCGAATACGAGGCCGTGGCCGGGGGAGGTTTCTGATGAGCGAGCACGACCACCTGATCGCCATGCTGAACCGGCTGAAGCTGACGGCCTTGCGCGACCAGCTCGACAGCCTGATCGACGAGGCCGGGCGGCGGGAACTGACGATCCGCGAGGCCCTGGCGCTGTTCTGCGAGCGGGAGATCGCCCGGCGCGACCAGCGCCGCATCGACATGGGCTTCGGACTGGCCCGCTTCCCCTTCGTGCGCGACTTGGCCGGCTTCGACTTCGCCGCCCAGCCGTCGCTCGACAAGGCGCAGATCCGGGAGATCGCGTCGGGGCGCTTCATCGCCAACGGCGAGGCGGTGCTGTTTCTTGGACCACCGGGGGTGGGCAAGACGCATCTGGCAGTGGCCATCGGGCGGGAGGCCATCGTGGCCGGCTACTCGGTGCTGTTCAGCCCGGCAACGACGCTGGTGGCCCAGCTCGCCAAGGCCCACGCCGACGGCCGGCTGGAGGAACGGTTACTGCAGTACGCCAAGCCCAAGCTGCTGATCGTCGATGAGCTGGGCTACCTGCCCTTCGAGCCGGACGCCGCGCATCTGTTCTTCCAGCTCGTCAGCCGCCGCTACGAGAAGGGGGCAATGTTGGTGACCTCCAACCGGGCCGTGGGGGAATGGGGCAGCGTCTTCGGCGATCCGGTGGTGGCCACCGCGATCCTCGACCGGCTGCTCCACCACAGCCATGTTGTCACCATCCGCGGTGACAGCTATCGACTGCGCGAAAAGCGCCGCAGCGGGCTTTTGCAGAAGCCCGCTGCGGCGCCTCAACCGACCACCGCCTGAGCGGCGCAACCGGGGGGCAGCTCCTCGTGTCGCCAGGGGGGCAGTTCGGGATGTCGTTTGACACCCGCAGCATCGCGGCGTCGGCCACTGCCATCCCGATCGATATTCAGGATGCTGCGGGTTTCCCTCACGCCGACTTCCGGCGGCGAATGCGCCGTAATCAGACGCCTGCCCCTGCCGTCATCGATGTCGGTCACCTCGCGTTGCGTTGCCCCGAGCAGCGGGTGCAGGAACTCCGGCAACCCTCCCGGAGGGGCACTGCCTTCCGGAGCACGCGCGAACAGCGTCCCCGCCCGGTCCGCGATCAACAGGCTGGCGTGCGGAGGCAAGGGCTTGCGCTGCAGGAGATCTTCAAGCCAGGCGGTGTCGATCACCGCGTTGACGGTTCCGGCAAACCGTCCGGCATCATCCACGTACCGCCTGACCAATGGAATCATCGGCTTGCCAGAATACTCTGACGGTCGGCTTAAGCCCTGAATGATGCCGTCAGTGATGTGGGCTTGTTGGAAGGTGGACCGATCCGCAATGGAGTGACCGAGCGCTAAGGGTTCGGTGGAGCACCGAATGACACCATTGGCGTCGGTGACGGTGAACATAAAGTGACGTGGGTAGTATGTTCTCAGACGCGCCAGGACAGTGGCGCATTGGGCCGGGCTCATCGCCCCGACCCCGGTGTCGATGAGCGCACTCAGCGCGCGGCCGGCTTCGCCGAAGACATGCTTCTGCTCATCTTCGATGTTGATGAGCCAACGGATGGCCTCTTCGTAAAGTTCAGCTTCCTGCTCGGTCCTGACGCTGAAAGCACTGGTGAGGATGATGGCGAACAGGGGGGCTGCGATCAGAAGCAGAAGCAGCGGGACCCACGTGGAAGCCTTCTCGGTCGTGACCAGGCCGAGCCACCTGTCAGTCGTCACGAGGGGCATCGCCTTGTGCCGAGACGGGGCGACGTCGGTTGGTCGTTGGGCATGTGGTGGCTTGATAGCGAGAAGTCCGAATGTCCCAGGACCGTACTGGGTCTCATGGGGAACGTCGATCATTCAATGGGCATCTGACGGGTCGGCAGTGTCGCGGGAACGGAGATAGCGCTTCGCACTCAACATGCGCGCAACTCGTTCGTGCTGGCGCGGTCGTGGCTTGCCAAACGGCCATGGCCCGCTTCCAGAAGGTGCGCCGGGTACCCTGTCGTGTGCACCCTACGCTCCAGTCCGGCCCGACGGCAATCTTCAGGCCGTTCGGCCAGCGGGCTGACGTCGATGACAATGTCCAGGTCGCTGCTCGCCTTCTACGCCTTCCCCGCCGAACACTGGGACCATGTGCGGACCACCAACCCCATCGAAAGCGTGTTCGCCACCGTCCGCCACCGGACCGTCCGCACCAAGGGGGCGCTCTCGCAAGACACCGCCAAGCTGATGGTCTTCAAGCTGGTCACTGCCGCCGCGAAGACGTGGCGCCGTCTGCAGGGGGAAAACCAGTTGCCCAAGGTCATCCAGGGCGTCACATTCCGTGACGGCATCGAGGTCACCGAAGCCGCCTCACAGGACGCCGCCTGACCAGACCGTCACCCAATTTCCTGCATAGCTCTCTAACACGTGGCGCATCTTGGCCGCCAACGCCTCGCGGCTGAAGGGTTTGCTCAACAGCGACGCGCCCTCGTCCAGCCGTCCATGGTGGACAATGGCGTTGGCGGTGTAGCCGGAGGTGGCCGGGGTTACAGTTCCGCCTGGCTCGCCTCCGTGATCAGGAGACGCGGACAGAGTTCGGGCGTCCGAGGTCGAGCATGCGGTTGAGGACTGCGGCGGCGATGGCCACCTCGGTGGCTTGCGCCTCATCGGTGTGAAAGCGCAGGGCCGGTCCGATGACCTGCTTCCAGCGGCCGATCTGACCCTCTACCCGCGCCCGCACATTGTACTGGCTGTCCCGTTGCCAAGCCATCCGGCCGTTCTCCGCGATCATCTGGATGTGCCGGTCGCGCTGCGTGGGCGCGGTCGCGGCGGTGTCGCTGAGCACAACGTCGGCGCGGGGCGGTGCCACGACCGCGGCTTCGGGATGACGCTGGTGGACCGAGGCGTAGACCCCAGTCCGGTCATAGGCACCATCCCCGGTGAGCGCGGCCACCGGTTCGTCGATCTCTGGTCGAGCAACGGCCCGACCTGAGCGGCATCGTCGCCGTCGCGGTCGGTCAGCGTGGCCGCAACGATCCGGCCGTTCTCCGCATCCACGCCGAGGTGCAACTTCCTCCAGGAGCGCCGCTTCTTCGTGCCATGCTTCTCGATCAACCATTCGCTCGGCCCGCACAGCTTCAGCCCCGTGCTGTCCACCAACAGGTGAAGGGGGCCGCTGGATGAGCGTGGCTTGCTGGGCAGCGCGACGGTCCTGGTGCGCCGGGCGATGGTGGAACGATCGGGCACCGGCAGGTCGAGCCCGAGCAGTTGCAGGATGCAGCCGATCAGTCCTTCGGTCTGGCGCAACGCCAGGTGAAAGACCGCGCACAGCATCAATGCTGTCGTGATTGCCAGATCCGAGCAGTTGGGCTGCCCGCCCCGTGTCGTCCGTGGCGCCGCCTTCCAGCTCGCAATCGCCTCATCAGTGACCCAGACCGTCAGGCTGCCCCGCTGCCGCAAGGTGGCATCGTACTCTGCCCAGTTCGTCACCCGGCACTTGGGCCGGGGAATGTGATGACGACGAGCGGCGTTGGCCTTTTGCGGCATGATGTACAACCAGAGAGCGGACGGGGCCTCTGCCTACGCCAGCAAGCCCATCCATGCAACACGCGGACACCCTGTCTCAACATGCGCAAAGTTGAAGGTCCCTTTCGTGTAGTGACTCCTGCTCCGCGATTACCGAAAGAAGAAATAAAATAACAAAATCTGATGATGCTCAGTGATTGCGTGAACTGATGCCGAGTTCCTCGTACGTTTTAATCGCAATCACCGGGCGATGCCCAGTCATACCACGGAGATTGCGATGACCATCATTGCGAACGCGACCGAAGGCACCGACACGCTGCAGGGCACTTCCATTGACGATACTTTCAAGGGACTGGGCGGCAACGACCAGATCTTTGGCGGAGCCGGGGCGGACACCATCAACGGCAACGCTGGCGACGACATGATCTATGCGGACAGCTACGGCGGCACCGGGGCTGATACCGAGAGCGCCTGGAACAAGCTGTTCGGCGATGCCGGGGACGACGTGCTGGTCAGCGGCGCCGGTTTCGACGACCTGTGGGGCGGGGTCGGCAACGACACGCTGACCGGCGGGGCCGGTTGGGACTGGTTCGTGTTCGAGCCGGGCAGCGGCGTGGACGCCATCACCGACTTCACGCCGGGCAGCGATCAGATCATCGTCATGTCGAACATGAACGGGGCCGGCGATCCGGTGCTCAGCCAGAACGCCGACGGCACGGTGGTCGACTTCGGCGCCGGCAACGCGGTGCTGCTCCGGGGCGTCGCCCTGGCCGAGTTGCCGGCCGACGCCATCGTCATCGCCCCTTACAGCGACGGGCCGTCCTTCTACACCACCGCGGTGGAGGCCCTCCTGGGCTGAGCGTCGCGTTTCCTTCCGCTTCGGATGTGCCAAGTGAGAAACCTCGGGCTCCGCGCCATCCGCGCGGAGCTCTTTCTTTGTCAGCTCTTCTTTTCCGCAGTCGCAAAAGGCGAAACGCATCCGCCTCTGCGCCGTGTCGGGCGGATGCGGTTGGGGGGTAAGCTGGCTGGCACTCGGAACGCGGAGGGCGTCGCATGCGGCGGAGACTCCTGCTCACCCCCGTGGTCGCCCTGCTGTCACCGGCGGCCGCCTTGGCTCAGATCGCCACCGACGGCACGACCGGCCCACGCGTGAGCCTATCGGGCAACCTTGTGGAGATCGGCGCCGGCCTCGGCACCCAGGCCGGTGGGAATCTGTTCCACAGCTTCGACCGCTTCAACGTCAACCAGGGTCAGACGGTGACCTTCACCGGGCCGGGCAACGTGCGCAACGTGGTCGGCCGGGTCACCGGCGGCAGCCCGTCGGCGATCGACGGCACGCTGCGCTCCACGGTCGGGCAGGCCGATGTCCACCTCATCAACCCGGCCGGCATGACCTTCGGCCCCAACGCCGTGGTGGACGTACCGGCCAGCCTGCACGTCGGCACGGCGCACGAGGTGCACTTCGCCGACGGCGCGCGCTTCTCCGCTCTGGACAAGAGCGGGAGCAGCTTCACCGCCGCCCCGCCGGCCGCCTTCGGTTTCCTCGACCGGCCCACGGGGGCGCTGAAGGTCGATGGCGCACGGATATCCGTGAAGCCGGGCAAGGCCCTGTCCCTGGTCGGCGGCGATATAGAGGTGCGCGGCGGGGCGACGGGCCGCGTCGAAGCGCCGGGCGGGAGCGTGACGGTGGCGTCCGTGGGCCGGGCCGGGCAGGTGCGCCTCACCGACGGCGCCGTGAACGCCGCCAAGCAGGGGAAAATCCGGCTGCACGATCGCGCGTCCGTCGCCTCCAGCGGCAACGGTGGCGGCAGCGTCCGGATTCGTGGGGACTCCCTAACGATCGACAACGCGACCGTCGCGACGAACAACACCGGCAGCGCCGACGCCAAGGGGAGCCTCGACGTCCAAAGCCGGTCTCTGGACATTGCCAGCGGAGCGCTCATCAGCGTCGCGACGGGGAGCGGCCAAGGAGCGCCCATCAGCCTCCAAGCCGGAGACGTGACGCTGCGCGAGGGAGCGCGCGTCGGCAGCATTGCCTTCGGCCAGGGTGGCGCCGGCCCGATCACAGTCACCGCCGACCGCCTGTCCATCGAGGGCATCGGGGAGACCTTCTCGACGCTCATCGACAGCCAGGCGGCCTTCTTCGCGAACGGCTTGGCCGGCCCGATCACGATCGCCGCGGGCAGCGTGGACATCCACAAGGGCGGCGCGATTCTGAGCCGCACCTACGGGGCAAGCAAGGCCGCCGACATTTCCCTGAACGCCGGGAGCCTCACCATGTCGGGCGACTCGACGGCTGGCGTGCGGTCGCGGATCGTCAGCGAGGGCTATCCCTGGGCGACCGGGGACACCGGGTCGGTCACGCTTGGGATCACCGGGCCGCTGCTGTTGAGCGACACCGCCCAGATTGGCAGCCGCATCGAGGGGTCTGGCAATGCCAGCCCCGTCACCGTCGACGCGGGCACGATCACCATCACCGGCGGTGCGGGCGACGTGTTCACGGGCCTGATCAGCCAAGTCACGGAGACCGCGACGGGAATCGGGGGCATGGTTTCCGTCCGTGCCGGCGCCATCGACCTGTCCGGCCCCTACGCGCAGATCGCGAGCAACACGTTTGGAAGCTCCCGGGCCGGCGACGTGACGGTCGAGGCCGGACGCCTGTCGATCACCGGGGTGAAAGGCGTCTTCGGCGATTTCAGGGGCGTGTTCGTCGGCATTCAGGCCAACACGAACGGCGGCGGGCGCGCCGGCACGGTCCGCGTCAGCACCGCCGGCCCGCTGACCATCGCCAACGGAGGCGAGATCGGCAGCAACACCTTCAGTGCCGGTCACGCCGGAGACGTCGCGGTGACGGCCGGCTCGCTGTCGATCACCGGAACCGGGACGTCTGTCCTGACGGGGATCACGAGCAACGCCGACAACGGCTCCACCAACGACGCCGGCACGGTCCGCGTCAGCACCGCCGGCCCGCTGACCATCACCAGCGGCGGTGAGATCGGCAGCAACACCTTCACCACGGGAAACGCCGGGAATGTCATCGTGACCGCCGGGTCGCTGTCGATCACCGGCAATCACGGCAAGAGCTTCACCGGCATCTCCAGCAACGCCAACCGCCTTTCCAGCGGCAATGCCGGCACGGTCGGCGTCGCCTCGGCCGGCGCGCTGACCATCGACCAGGGCGGCGAGATCGGCAGCAACGGCTTCAGTTCCGGCAACGCGGGCGACGTCACCGTGTGGGCCGGCTCGATGGCCATCACCGGCGACGGCGGGCAGAGCTTCACGGGCATTTCCAGCAACGCCAACCGGGGTTCCAGCCCCGACGTGCGCGAGGGCAACGCCGGCACGGTGACCGTAGGGGCCGGCATGCTGGCGATCAGCCAGGGAGGCTCCATCGCCAGCGACACCTTCGGCGACGGCAACGCGGGGGCGGTGACGGTCCATGCCGGAACGCTGGCGATCATGGGCATCCCCGACGAGGTTTTCACCGGCATCTCCAGCAACGCCGAGCCCGGATCCAAGGGCGATGCCGGAACGGTCCGGGTCACCACCACCGGCGACTTGGCGATCCTCAACGGCGGTGAGATCGGCAGCAACACCTTCGGCGAGGGCGATGCCGGAGCCGTGACGGTCAAGCCCGGATCGCTGTCGATCCACGGCGTCGACGGTCCGCCGCGCCTGACCGGAATCGGAAGCAGCGCGGAACAGGGCTCGGGCGGCCAGGGCGGCATCGTCCATGTGACGACGGCGGGGCGGATTTCCCTGACCCATGGCGGCCAGATCCGCAGCACCACCTTCGAGAAGGGGAATGCCGGCTCGGTGACGGTGCAGGCCGGCCAATTGCTGATCGACCGCCAGGGCGTCCCGACAGCGACCGGAGTGCTGAGCAGCGCCCAGCCGGGCTCGACCGGCGATGGCGGCTCCGTCACCATTCGCGCAGGCGATCTTCTCCTGCGCCGGGACGGGACGGTCAGCGCGGAAAGCGAGGGAACGGGGACGGGCGGATCGGTCGCGATCACGGCGACGGACCAGTTGGCGCTGGACGGTGCGGCCATCCGGACCCAGACCACCACGGCGAACGGCGGCGACATCACCATCCAAGTCGGCCGGCTGCTCGACCTGCACGAAAGCGCGATCACGACCTCGGTCGCCGGCGGCACCGGCAGCGGCGGCAACATCGTCATCGATCCGCCCTTCGTGGTGCTGGACGACAGCCGAATCCAGGCCAACGCGCAGAAGGGCAACGGCGGCAACATCACGATCCGGGCCGACCAGCTGTTGTCCTCCCCCGCGACGGTGATCGAAGCGTCTTCGGCCGAGAGCGTGTCGGGGACCATTTCCACACCGGCGCCCGACAACACCATCGCCAGCAGCCTGGTCAAGCTGCCGGAGAGCTTCCTGGGCAGCCGGGACCTGCTGCGCGACACCTGCGCCGGCCGGGGCGGGCGGGCGAGCAGCAGCCTGATCGTCGGCAACGGTGGCGGCCTGCCGCTGGACCCCGCCGCCGCCCTGCCCTCTCCCTACGGCGGGCCGGCAGGCGGGAAGGCCGGTGACGCATCAGGGCCGGCGCCGCCGCTCCGGTTCCAGATGGCCGCGAGGCCGGGTTGCCGATAGGCGGGCGAAAGAAAGGCCCCCGGTTCCGGCTTCGCCCCACCGGAGGCCTCCCTTGAGCGGGTCACACGGCTGCGATCAGGCGGCCGCGATCAGGCGGTCATTATCGGCGATCCAGTCGAGCAGCGTGCCGTAGCTCGCTATGACATCATGGGCGGCAACGCCGGTGGAGACGATGCCGACGACGTGACCGACGCCGTTCTCCTCGTACCAGACCGGCCCGCCGGAATTGCCGGGATGGACCTCCAGGCCACTGATGTCGATGAAGTCGTCGAACGGGTTGTCCGCGACCCAACCCATATCGTTCATCATGTTGTTGCCATACAGATCCGGGAATCCGGTCAGGTTGACGCTGCCGGACACGAAGGTCGGATCGATCTCCATCCAGCCCGTCTCGTAGCCCAGCGCCACGCCGAGATCGAGCAACGCGTAGTCGAGTTCCACCCCTTCCAGGCCCGCGCCGCCGTTGCCGGACACGATCAGGCCGTCCCCGTTCGGATCGAAGTTGGCGTTGTAATGCCACGAGACGGCGTCCACGCTTCCGAACGGCGCCGTGAAGGGAGACGGGTCGAAGGCCGGGGTGACGGTGATCTCAATCGGGCTCTGGCCCGTCGTCGAATCGTAGACGACGTGGGATGCCGTCAGGACGTCATTCGGTCCGACCATCACACCGGACCCGGTGTGGACCTCGCCGTTCGCGTAGGTGGAGGTGATGAAGACGATGCTCTGCCAAGGATACTCGGTCTGGCTGGTCACTTCGACTTGGGACATCGCTGCTGCTCCTGTGCTGTGAACCGATGGATGGAGAATTCCGGGCACCGATCCCGAACACCATCATTCAACCCCAGGAACGAAGTACGCACAGTCGAAGCGGTCACTGAAACAGCAGAAGAATAGCAATAATATTTCTAATCAGGATTGCTTGATTTTCGCAAAAAAAGGGCCCCGCGCGAACAGCACGGAGCCCGGAGTTTCACCATTGGAAAACCTGATCCAGGAAAACTTGGCCGATCTTGCGATCAGCCTAGAAGAGCGTTTACTGCCGTACTGTAGAAGGACGCCACGTCGCTGTAGGGGGCGGTGACGATGGCGTCGGCCGGCAGCTCGGCCAGGGCGACGCCCTGGAGCAGCACGGCGTTGCCGGCGCCGAAGTCGACCACCGTACCGTCGGCGTTCTGGCTGAGCACCGGATCGCCGACCCCGTTCATGTTCGGCATGACGATGATCTGGTCGCTGCCCGGCGTGAAGTCGGTGATGGCGTCCACGCCGCTGCCCGGCTCGAACACGAACCAATCCCAACCGGCCCCGCCGGTCAGCGTGTCGTTGCCGACCCCGCCCCACAGGTCGTCGAAACCGGCACCGCTGACCAGCACGTCGTCCCCGGCGTCGCCGAACAGCTTGTTCCACGTGCCCTCGGTGTCGGTCCCCAGGCTGGGTTCGCTTTGGCCGGCATAGACGTCGGCGAAGATCACGTCGTCGCCGTCATTGCCGCTGATGGTGTCCGCGCCGGCCCCGCCGAAAATCTGGTCACCACCACCAAGTCCATTGAAAGTATCGTTGATGGACGTTCCCTGAAGAACGTCAGAGCCTTCGGTCGCATTCGGAACAATTCGCATGGTTTCCTCCTTGGTTTGTCAGGGCATCACCCTGTGAGGAGGATTAAAGCGCGTATGTTTTCCGAGATAAGTTTAAATGTTCACTTTCTCTCCGAATATCTTGTTATCTTCTTTCTTTTCATATAACCACAGAGTGGTGCATTTCATTTGATTTCAACGACACCCCTCGTTGTAGAGCATCTTGGTGCCGCGGTGCTTTAGGGCTGGGACTCATAACCAGTAGCTGACGAGAGCAGCGATCTGGACGGCCGCCAGAAAGTTGACGGCGAGGCGGTCGTAACGGGTGGTGATACGGCGGAAATCCTTCAACCGGTTGAACATGCGCTCGATGGCATTACGGTTGCGGTACAGGTAGGGAGAGAAGCAGCTCTTCCAACGGCGGTTGACCTTGGGCGGGATGTTGGGGGCGGCCCCCTTGGCCTCGATCTTCCGGCGCACGGCGTTGGTGTCGTGGGCCGCACGCACTGGCCAACGCGTGGAACATGGTGGCCCAAATGCCTTTGGCTGCCCACCGCTGAAAGCGGTTGTACAAGGTCTTACGGGGGCCGTAGACGGCAGGAGCGTCCTTCCACCGGCAGCCGGAGATCAGCACATGAATGATCCTGCTGATCACCCGACGGTCATCGCCCCGTGGCTTCCCCCGCGTGTCCCGTGGCAGAAACGGCTCAAGCCGAGAGACCTGAGCGTCGCTCAGCCAGAAAAAGTCCTGATCCATAAACAGCCTCCCTTCGGAGGCTATGAATCACACTGACGCCACCGTGGGAATCCGTTTATGGGTCCCGGCCCTAGGTGGCGTCGATCCACAGGTACGGCCAATCGCCTTCGATGGGGCGCTCCAGAAAGGTCTTTACCCACTCATCGATCTCTTCGCACAGCTGGCTGACCTGGCTCTTGGAGATGCCGCCCATACCGAGCGCCTTGACCAGTTCATCCACCGAGCGCGTCGAGATGCCGTGGACGTAGGCTTCCTGGATCACGGCGGTCAGTGCCTTCTCGGCCATCCGGCGCGGTTCCAGGAAACCGGGGAAGTAGCTGCCCTTGCGCAGCCTGGGGATGCGCAAGCTCGACGGTGCCGGCACGGGTCTCCCAGTCGCGATCCCGGTAGCCGTTGCGCTGGACCAGCCGCTCGGCGGAGCGTTCGCCATGGCCGGCGCCGGTCAGGCCCTGAACCTCCAGCTCCATCAGCCGCTCGGCCGCGAAGCCGATCATCTCGCGCAGCACGTCAGCGTCAGGGCTTTTCTCCAGCAGCGCGCGAAGCGCCATCATCTCGGCGGTCATCGTGGTCACCCTTCGGTCGGGTTGAGGTGTGGTGACTAGACTCTACCGAAGACCCACGATGGCCGCCCCGCTGTGGACAACCGGCCCGCCTACGCCAGCTCAGGGGGCGCTCCGGCGGGCCGGTTCCCCACAGCTCCTACACCACACCGTGGGGCACGACCCGTGGCGCAGCCGTGAAGTACCTGTCCCATACCGCGTCCCTTTCCTGGGTGCCCACTTCCCTACCATGACACCCTGGGACTGAACATCTAACAGATGGGTCGCAGCGTTCCGCATCTCGCCCCGGCGCGGTGCCCGCCGACGCAAGCAAGTGGCGATCTCGCGGCCGAACTTCCGGGCCCACTGGCACACTGTCTCGTAGCTCATGGGGATGCCGCGCGCCGCCAGCAGTTCCTTGACCATCCGCAGGATCAAGGGAAACCGGAAGTACAGCCACACCGCCGTCGCTATGATCTCGGCGGGATAGCGGTAACTGGCGTAGCGGGCATCAGGGCGCGTCGTCATGGCCCTTCCATACCCGGCCAATGCCGGCCCCGGCAACCAAGTGACTGACATGTTGACGGTGCTGGGCCGAGGTCGCTGGCGCCCCCTGGCAGCGTAATCACCGGACCGCCATCAGCCTCTGGGTCAGATTGGACACTCGCCCAGCCCGGTCATCAACAAGTTGACGGTGCCGTTCCGGCTGCAGGGCGAAGCTGGTCGAATCGGCCATCACCTTTGCCAGAAGAGCCGCTTCGACCCGGTTCCGGACCTGCAGCTTTTCAAAAATCTTCGTGAGGTAGTGCTTGACCGTCTTTTCCGCGAGGTCAAGGCGTCGGCCGATTTCCTTGTTCTGGAGCCCTTGCGCCACCAGGGTAAAGACTTGGCTTTCCCGGTGGGTCAGATCGGCGAGCGGATCGGGGCGGGAGGAACGGACCGCGGCCATGGCGCCGGTCCGCGCCATCATACTGGCAGCCAGGGTCGGTGAGATATAGCCGTCACCGCAGGCGATGGCCCGTACGGCGGCAATCAGCTCGTGCCCACCCACCCCCTTCAGAACGTAGCCCCGCGCACCTATGGCAAGCACCTGCCGGAGTTGCTCCTCGTCACCGGTCATGGTCAGGACCAGCACCCGCGCGACCAGCCGGGGATCGCCAATAGCACGCAACGCCGCAACGCAGCCACCCGGTATATTGGCGTCCAGCATGATGACGTCTGGCGTGATGGACTCCAGCGTAGTGACGGCTGGTAGCCGGCCCTGCGCCAGCGCGATGGCATCGGCAGCGCTAGCTCCTTCCCCCACCACATCCATGCCGGCGCATGTCAGCACATGCACGACGCCCTGCCGGAACAGAGGATGATCGTCCACGACCGCGACCCGAACCTTGTCCATGCCCGCCCCCTCCATGATTCCCCCCCTTACGCCCGATCCATCCGCCGGTAAGGCAGGCGCGCCGCCAGACGCCTCGCCTCGCCCGGACGGTGGATGATGTCCATGGTGCCGCCGAGACCTTCGATACGGTCGCTGAGGCCGGTCAGGCTGAGCCGACCTGTGATGCGCTCCGGCGACCGGTCCCGTCCGGTCTCTCCATCCGCAACTTCCGCGATCACCACGCCCGCCTCGTGACGGACCGACAGGCGAGGCGAGGTCCCCGCCCCGATCCGGACGGTGCCGTTCAGCCCTTCCTTCAGGAAGCGGCATAGGCAGACTTTCACCAGCGGCGGCACGGCGGCCGGCAGATCCATCGCCTGGACATTGACCGGCGCGCCGGTCCGGTGTTCATGGTCGAGGATGGTGAAGGCGACCGCCTCGCGGAGCGACAGTCCATCGATCTCCGGCATGTGCAGGTCGCCGCAAATGCCCCGGACGTCCTCCAGCACTGCGGCGAGGGCCGAGCGGACGGCCGAGCGGTCGGTGGCCTCAAGCGACCCCGATGGCGGCTTCCAGCCGTCCAGCCGCAGCAGCGCCAGCCCGACGAGTTGCGCCGGCCCGTCACGCAGACCGTCCGCCAGCCGCCGCAGGAAGCGTTCGTTGCAATCGACAGCCCGCCGGGCCGACTGCTCAATGCGCTCCCGCAGTTCCTCGTTCGTCCACAGCGCCTCCGACAGCGCCTCAACCTGCCCCGCCAGGGCGGCACGCTGGGCGGCAATCGTCCGGCTGCCACGGGCGACCACCCCGTAGAGTGCCATCGCCATCAGAAGCGCCACGATTCCGGTGATGAGCCAAGCGTCGGTACGTGCCCGCGCGAGGTCGTCGAACAGCATTCCGGCGTTCTCATAGATCTCCGCGACAGCGACAATCCTCGGCTCGCTCTCGCTCCACACCGGGCTGTGGGTTTCCAGCAACGGCAGGCCGCCATCCTGTGGCACCTCGAAACCGGCAATCACGTCGCCGCGGAAGGCCTCTCGGGTCGGCTCGTCCAGTTCGAACGTCCGGCCGATGAGGTCCTTGCGGGTCGAGTAGGCCACAGTTCCGTCCGGCAGCCTTATGGTGACGGCGACGATCCGCGATCTCACGGCGTCCCGCTGCAACAGCCGGTCCAGCGCCGCCGCGTTGGTTTCCGGAAGCGGTTCCCCCCTGGCGAGCGCCTGGAGGTGCGGGGCCATGAAGCTGTCCACGAACAGCGCGGTCGCGACGGAGTCACCGTGCTGGACCTCCGCCGCGATGCGGGTCGCGATCCAATGGCCGATCACCGTCATACCGAGAAAGACCACCGCGAAACCAATCAGGATGAACTGCCGGGTGAGGCTGAGACCGCCCCAGAAGGCGATTATCCGTGCCTGGAGCCGATCCCCATGATTTTCTTTGCGAACCGCCACGGCCGTCTCCTGTTTCCCAAATTCCCTTATTCACGCATGTGAACTGCAATGTTCGCTCGATGAATGAGCGAATCCTCTGCGGGACAGAGGCATACCTACTTGGCTAAATATTTCCGTCAGCTCTATGACCGGAAAAGATGAACCAACGAAATTTCAGCGAATTCTGATGATCATAGGAATGCCAAAGATAATTCTCCGTGGTCCATTCGATATTCCGTGACACGAACGGTCCTTTGGTGCCGGGCCGGTCGCCAGAACGGGGTAACGCCAGCGAAGCGGAAATGCCCGATCGATTGGATGGCGGAGTGGCGATGAGCGGGGCTGATCCTAAGACGGCCAGACGCTCCGCGGTCTTTCGAAATTTGAATTAAACTGGACGGAATAGCCGTTTCGGCTCCGGTTGCGGCGGTTGGTCTGAAACCCGTCGGACCTCGGTCGGAAAACTCGCCCGACCTTCGCCCCTCCTTTTTCCGACCTGGAACCAGCCATCCTCCGGCCATGCCCCCACACTCAACGTTCGGAGACAAGGCATGGTCAAACTGGTCAAGCACGACCTTGAGTTCATTCTCAAGCAGATCAACATCGCGGAACAACATGCCAATGGCACGCCGCTCAGCGAACTGGTGGACAGCCCGCTCCTGCCCTACGGTCTGCGGACGGTGGATGGAAGCTACAACAACTTCGGCATCGGGCGCGAGCAGTGGGGCTCCTCCGGCCAGCCCTTCCCGCCCCTGTCCACCGGCTCACCCCACCAGGGCAGCGGCAGCCTGCCGCCCGGCTATCCGACCAACAACGACTACGGCCAGCCCGGCAGCGTGGTCGATGTCGAGCCGCGGCTGATCTCCAACCTGATCGTGGACCAGACGCTGGACAACCCGGCGGCGATCACCGCCGCCCTGCAGCATGCCGGGCTGAGCGGCGCGGCGCTGACCCAGGCATTGGCCGAAATCCGGGGCGCCCACACGATCCTGAAGGCGGTCCCGGAGGGCAGCCCGGCCCACGACCTCGCGAAGGCGCAGCTCGACGCGCTGCTCGACCAGCACGACGTGCGGATGGACGGCCCGACCGTCCTGCTGCCGAATGTCGCCCCGGACGAGGGCATCTCGGCATCCTACAACTCCTTCTTCACGCTGTTCGGCCAGTTCTTCGACCATGGCCTTGACCTTGTGAAGAAGGGCGGCAACGGCACCGTCTACATCCCGCTGTCGCCGGACGACCCGCTCTACAACCCGGCCAGCCCGCACACGAACTTCATGGCGATGACACGGGTCTCAACCGGGGACGAGGCGGGCAACGTCACCACCCCCTGGGTCGACCAGAACCAGACCTACACCTCGCACCCCTCCCATCAGGTCTTCCTGCGGGAATACGCGGTGAGCGGCGGTGTGCCGCTGGCCACGGGCAAGCTACTGGAGGGCGAATACGGCCTCGCCACCTGGGGCGATGTCAAGGCGCAGGCGGCGGAGCTGCTGGGCATCCGCCTGACCGACCTGGACGTGGGCAGCGTTCCGGTCGTCGCGGTCGATCCCTACGGCGAGTTCATCCGCGGCCCGAACGGCTTGCCTCAGATCGTCGCCGCGCTGCGTCCCGACGGCACGCCCATCCTGGTGGAAGGTGACTTGGCGAACCCCCTCGACCCCTCGGCGATCCAACTGCCGCCCGGCACGCAGATCATGGGATCCGGCGGCACCACCGTCACCATTGTGGATGGCCAGACCGTGTCGGCGCTGCGGACCGGCACCGCCTTCCTTGACGACATCGCCCACAACGCGGTTCCGGTCGCCGTGAACGGCGTGCTCCAGGCCGACGCCGATGATGCGGCCGGCTATTCGGGCGGCGTCGATACACGCGGGCGGAACACGTCCTACGACGACGAGACGCTCGACGCGCACTACATCACGGGCGATGGGCGGGGCAACGAGAACATCGGCCTGTCGGCAATCCACCACATCTTCCACGCCGAGCACAACCGCGTCGTCGATCACGTCAAGGACGTCGTTCTGGCGTCGGGCGATCTGGCCTTCCTCAACGAATGGCTGCTCGGCCCCGACCTGACCGCCTGGCCGTCGGCGGACCAGCTCGCCTCCCTAGCGTGGGACGGTGAGCGCGTCTTCCAGGCCGCGCGCTTCACGACCGAGATGCAGTACCAGCACCTCGTCTTCGAGGAGTTCGCGCGGAAAATCCAGCCGGACGTCGACGTCTTCATGGTCCAGCCGGATGTGGAGCTGAACCCGGCGATCTTCGCCGAGTTCGCCAACGTGATCTACCGCTTCGGCCACTCGATGCTCAATCAGACCGTCGACCGGATCAACGCCGACGGCACCCGCGACGACATCGACCTGTTCGACGCCTTTCTCAACCCGCTGGAGTTCGGCGGCGCGGGCGTCGATCACCACGAGGCGGCGGGCGCCATCCTGCGCGGTATGACCGCCCAGGTCGGCCAGGAGATTGACGAGTTCGTGACCGACGTCCTGCGCAACCAGTTGACCGGCATCCCGCTCGACCTCGCGGCGATCAACATCGCCCGCGGCCGCGACACCGGCATGCCGACGCTCAACGAGGCCCGTGCGCAGTTCATGGCGATGGCCAGCGGCGACACCCAGCTCAAACCCTATGAGAGCTGGACGGACTTCGCCCTCAACCTGAAGACTCCAGCCTCCATCGTGAACTTCATCGCGGCCTATGGCACGCACGACCTGATCGCGGGCGAGGCCAGCATCGACGGCAAGCGCGCCGCCGCCATGGTCCTGGTCTTCGGCACGGCGGAGACCTTCTTCGACCCCATCGCCAACCAGACCCGGACCATCGGTCCGCTGGACAGCGCCGACCGGCTGGACTTCCTGAACGCGCGTGGCGCCTACGCCGACCGGCGGGGCGGGCTGGACGACGTGGATCTGTGGGTCGGCGGCCTCGCCGAGAAGAAGATGGCCTTCGGCGGAATGCTCGGCTCGACCTTCTCCTTCGTCTTCGAACTCCAGATGGAGAATCTCCAGGACGCCGACCGCTTCTACTACCTGTCGCGCACCCAGGGACTGAACCTGCTGACCGAGCTGGAGAACAACTCGCTCGCCAAGATGGTCCTGCGCAACACCGACCTCGGCGAGACGGGGACGGCGATCCCGGCGGACATCTTCTCCACGCCGGACCTGATCCTCTACGTGGACCACGCCAAGCAGCTGGCGATGACCGGACGGGACGACCCGGAGCATGAGGACCCGACGCTGGAGGCGATCTCCGCGATGGTGGAGCGCCGCGACCTCGACGGCGACGGGACGCTCGACTACATCCGCTACAACGGGGACGCCCACATCGTCATCCAGGGCACGCAGGGCAACGACAAGATCGTGGCCGGCGACGGCGACGACGCCGTGTGGGGCGACGACGGCGACGACACCATCGAGGCCGGCTACGGCATCGACCATGTCAGCGGCGGCGAGGGCGACGACATCATCACCAACGCCGGCACCGACATCGGCATGACCGACATGCTGAAGGGCGACGGCGGCAACGACGTCATCCATGGTGGCAGCGGCATGGCGATGCTGTTCGGCGGCTCCGGCAAGGACTTCCTGATCGCCGGCCCCGACGGGTCCAACCTCCAGGGCGGCACCGAGGACGATTTCCTGCTGGGCGGCGACGGGTCGGACATGATCTTCGGCGGCGCCGGGAACGACTGGGTCGAATCCGACGGGCGCTTCGACTACATCGCGGGCGACACCGGCGACATCTTCTTCAACTCGACGATCATCGGCCACGACATCATCAACGGCGGGCGCGGCGACACCGACTACGACGCGGACTCGGGCGACGACATCATGGTCGCCGGGGAAGGCATCCAGAAGAACATCGGCATGTGGGGCCACGACTGGGTCATCCACAAGGGCCAGGAAACCGGCGCCGACGCCGACATGAACGTCCAGGTGTTCACGACCTTGCCGCTGGAGGTGCTGCGCGACCGCTTCAGCCAGGTGGAGGCGCTGTCCGGCTGGCGGCACGACGACACGCTGCGCGGCGACGACCGCACCAGCGAGGACGAGGAAACCGGGGCCGTCGCCGATCCGACGCCCGAAGGCAACTTCATCCACAACGAGCTGGATCAGGCCGGCATCGACCGCATCGCCGGGCTGGACCAGATCATCACGCCCGGCATGATGCACGAGGTGAACTATTGGGCCGACGGCTCCGGCGCCCAGAAGATGGCCTTCGTCGGCGGCAACATCCTGCTCGGCGGCGGCGGCGGCGACGTCATCGAGGGCCGTGCCGGGGACGACGTGATCGACGGCGACGCCTGGCTGAACGTCCGCATCAGCATCCGCGCGAATCCCGACGGCACGGGGGACGAGATCGCCACCGTGGACAGCATGAAGGGCAACGTCACGCTGACCATCGACGGGGCGCCGGTCACCCGGCCCCTGACGGCCTGGATGCTGACCGGCCACATCAATCCGGGCCAGCTCCAGGCGGTGCGGGAGATCCTGCACGACGACAGCGGGACCGACGTGGCGGTCTATTGGGACGTCCGCGACAACTACGTCGTCACGCGCAACGACGATGGCAGCCTGCGGGTGGAGCATGTCACGGTGTCCGACGTGGTCGATCCGGTGACCGGCCGGCAGCGGCTCTCGGATGGCACCGACACGCTGCGCAACATCGAGGTGCTGCGCTTCGCCGACCAGGAGGTGACGCTGTCCCCGCCGACGCTGGCGCTGAACGCCTACGACTCCGGCGGCAACTACGCCGACAGCTTCGGCAGCAGCGGCTATGGCAACTCCAACGGTTCGCACTTCTGGGGTCCGGACTGGACGGAGAGCGGCGACGGCGGCGGAGCGCCGGCCACCGGGGGCCAGATCCGGATCACGGGCGGCGCCCTTCTGGTCGGCCAGGGCGACGGCGCCACCATCACCCGCGCCGTCGATCTGTCGGCGGCGACCTCCGCGCGGCTGAGTTTCACCGCCAACCCGGACAACCTCGACGCCGGGGAGCAGGTCGCGGTCTGGTTCTCCCGCGACGGGATGACGTTCGAACAGATCGGCACCATCACAGGCAACGGCCCGGCCGCCACCATGGCCTTCGATCTGTCGGGCCCCTTCACGACGACCGCGGCGATCCGCTTCGTCGCGTCCTCCATCAACGCCGGGAACGAGTTCGTCAGCATCGACAACCTGTCGATCGACCTCGTGGTCCCCGCCGCCAACCCGACGACGGATCACGCAGCCAGCTTCACCGAGAACGGCGCCGCGACCGACATCGCGTCCCTTCCGGGGATCGAGGAGGACAGCGGCGTTCTGGCCTCGGCGCGGATCGTGCTGACCAACGCCCAGCCGCTCGACGACCTGCTGGTCGGTGCCCTGCCCGGGACCATCGCCGCGACCGTGGACCGCTCGGTGGCCGGGCGGATCACCGTCACCCTGACGGGCGCCGGCACGGTGGAGGAGTACCAGCGGGCCATCCAGGCCGTTTCCTTCCGCAACACGTCGGACAACCCGGACACCCAACCCCGCATGATCGAGGTGACGGTGAACGACGGGATGATGGACAGCAACGTCGCCCGCACCACGGTGACGGTGACCGCCGTCAACGACCCGCCCGCCGCGTCCAACGACAGCGTCTTCACCAACGTGGCTGCCAACACGCCTTTCCTCATCCCTGAATGGGCTCTGCTGGCAAACGACTCCGATCCGGAAGGACCAGTGTCGATCACAGGCGGCATCGTGACCCAGTCCGGCCTGACCGCCGTCCGCAGCTCCGGCTCGGTCAGCGTGACGGACAACGCCACGGCTGGCGGCAGCTTCACCTACCGCGTCAGCGACGGCGGCCTGACCGACACCGCCCAGGTGACCGTCAACCGGACCACCTCCAACACGCTGAACGGCGACGGCGGGAACAACATCGTCATCGGCAACGGCAGCGCCAACACCATCGACGCGGGCACCGGCGACGACATCATTCTGGCCGGTGGCGGGAACGACACCATCCGCTGGTTCGCCAACAATTTCGGTGTCACGGACGGGCGTGACTTCGTGGATGGCGGTGATGGGCAGGACGACCGTTTCGACGTCAACGGCAACAACACGGCGGAGAGCTTCGTCGTCTACAGCCGGGTGGCCGCAGTGGCCATGGGCATCGCCGTGCTGAACCCGGCCACCGAAATCGTCATCACCCGCAACGGCACGGTGATCGCCGAACTCGACAACGTCGAGGAGATCACGATCAACACCGGTTTCGGGAACGACAGCGTGACGACGGTCGGCGACTTCAACCCGACCAGCCTCAACTTCAACACCATCACGATCAACGGCGACGGCGGCGACGACACGGTGGACATCTCAGGCCTGCAGTCGGCCCACCGCATCCATTTCCGGTCCAACGGCGGCAACGACGTGCTGGTCGGCACCCTGCGGCCACAGGACGTGATCGAGCTGGCCGCGGGCACCGAAGCGTCGGACTGCACCGTCGAGCGGACGGAGGACGGCATGACCCGCCTGACCGGCGCGGGATTCAGCATCGCCTTCTCCGGCACCGGGCTGCCGCAGGTCCGCACCGCAAACGGCCAGATTTTGGACCTCGACGCACCGCCCACAAATGACGGCGGGAACGAGGACGAAGACGAGGGGAACGAGGGCGGCGGCGATGACGATCATGATGACGGTGACGATGATGATGGCGGCAGCGATGGCGGCGGCCAGGACGATGACGCGGAAATCGGCGAAGGCGAAGAGGCCGGGGGCAGGGCCAGCATCGTGGGGACCGCCGGCGCGGACGCGCTGATCGGGACCGGCAGGGGCGAGGCGATCATGGGCCTCGGCGGACGCGACGTGATCTTCGCCGGGGACGGCAACGACGACGTTTTCGGCGGCGACGGGGCCGACATGCTGTACGGCGACGGCGGCAACGACCGCATCCTGGGCGGCGACGGCGGCGACTTCATCAACGGCGGGACCGGCAACGACACGGTGTTCGGCGGCGACGGCGACGACGTGATCGTGGCGGAGGCCGGGGACGGCAACGACGTCTACTATGGCGACGACATGGTCGGCGGCGGCGGGCGCGACACGATCGACCTGTCGGCGATCACCGCCAACATCACCGCCGACCTCGGCACCGGCCTGATGGGACGCGGCAGCGTTCACAGCGCCCAGACCGGCAGCGACATCCTGTGGGGCATTGAGAACATCGTGACGGGGTCGGGCAACGACGTCATCACGGCGAGCGGTGCGGTCAACGTGATGGACGGCGGGGCCGGCAACGACAGCTTCCGCTTCCTGTCGGCGGCGGACGCTGACGGCGACACCATCCTGGGCTTCCAGCCCGGCGACCGGATCGACGTCAGCGCCATGGACGCCAACGGCTGCGCGGCTGGCCAGCAGAGCTTCACGCTGGTGTCCGGCGCCTTCACCGGAAAGGGCCAGCTCCTGGTCACCCACGAAACCCGCGAGGACGGTGACTACACCGTCGTCCAGGGCAACACGACCGGGACCGACGAGGCCGACTTCAAGGTCAGCGTCAAGGGGTCGCACGAGTTGACCGCCGGCGACTTTGTCCTCTAGCGCGCTGCGGCTCCCGCGGGCGGGCCCCAACCCGGCCCGCGGGAGCCGCTCCCCGCCGTCCTTCCCGTCCGCCAATAGGGTGCGTCATGAGTTCCACGTCGTCACGCAAGGCGTCGAAGCGCCGAGACGCCGAAAGGCTGCTCCACGATTTCCGCGGCATCGTCTTCTTCCTGTTCGGGATGTCGGGGATTATCAACCTCCTGGCCCTGACGGGCGCCTTCTACATGATGCAGATCTACGACCGGGCGCTGACCAGCGGCAGCGTGCCGACGCTGGTGGCGATGTCGGTCCTCGCCATCGGCCTGTACGCCTTTCAGGGGCTGTTCGACGTGATCCGCTCGCAGATCCTGGTGCGGGTGGGCGCGCGTCTGGACCGGAAGATCGCCCCGATGGCCCATCAGGTCGCCGTCGATATGCCGCGCTACGGCTTCTCGACCGCGGAAGCGCTGGAACGGGGACGCGATGTAGACACGCTGCGCGGCTTCCTGGGCGGCCAGGGACCGGTCGCCCTGTTCGACCTGCCGTGGATGCCACTGTTCCTCGTCTTCGTCTACCTCCTGCATCCCCTTCTCGGCGCGCTGACCTTCGGCGGCGCCTTCGTCCTGACGCTTCTGACCATCGTGACCGAGCTGATGACCCGCCGGCTGAGCGGCGCCACCCATCAGGCGGTGATCACCCGCAACGCCATCGCCGACTCGAACGCCCGCAACGCCGACATCCTGAAGGCCATGGGCTTCGCCGGGCGGGCCGTGGCGCGCTTCAACCGGGCTAACGACGCGCATCTGGCGCTGCAAACCCGGACCAGCGACATCGGCGGCACCTTCGGCGCGGTGTCGCGGGTGCTGCGCATGATCCTGCAATCGGCGGTGCTCGGGCTCGGCGCGTTTCTGGCGATCCAGGGGGACCTGTCGGCGGGCGCCATCATGGCGGCGTCGGTCGCCTCCGCGCGGGCGCTCGCCCCGATCGACCTCGCCATCGGCAACTGGAAAGGCGTGGTTGCCGCCCGCGCGGCCTACCATCGACTGAAGGAGACTGCCGTCGCCCTGGCCGAGGCGGCCGAGCCGATGGAACTGCCGCCGCCGCGCGCCACGCTGAAGGTGGAGAACATCACCGTGGCCGCCCCCGGCTCGGGCCGGGTGCTGCTGAGCGACGTCAGCTTCGAGGCTCGCGCCGGGCAAGCGGTCGGGATCATCGGCCCCAGCGGCGGCGGCAAGACCACGCTGGTCCGCGCCCTGACCGGAATCTGGCCTGTGTTGCGCGGCAGCGTTCGGCTGGACGACGCCGACCTCGCCCAGTGGGACGAGGGGGCCCTCGGCCGCAGCATCGGCTATCTGCCACAGGAGGTGGCGCTGATGGACACCACCATCGAGGACAACATCGCCCGGCTGGAGGAGGAACCCGACCCCCGCAACATCGTGGCGGCGGCCCAGGCGGCGGGCGTGCATGAGATGATCTTGCGCCTGCCGGATGGCTACCACACTGAACTCGGCCCACAGGGGACGGCGCTGGCGGGTGGGCAGCGGCAGCGCGTCGGGCTGGCCCGGGCGCTCTACGGCAATCCCTTTGTCGTCGTCCTGGACGAGCCAAACTCGAACCTGGACGGCGAGGGCGAGGCGGCCCTGACGGCAGCGATCCGCGACGTGCGGAGCCGCGGCGGGATCGTCATCGTGATCGCCCACCGACCGAGCGCCCTGGCCGCCGTCGATCTGGTCGCGGTGGTCCAGAACGGCCGCATGACCGCCTTCGGGCCCAAGGAGGACATCCTGCGGCCCAAGACTGCTGCAGCGGACCCAGCATCCGGTGGGGAGGCGCACGCAGCCGTGCGGGCCTCGGCATGATCGGCATCAAGGGCACCAAGGCGGCGGCGCCGGAGACAGACCCCGCCGCCCGCTACGTCATTAAGGACGCTGGCCGGCACTCCTCGGTCCCCGTCGCGCTGGGCCTGTTCCTGGCCGGACTGGCGCTGTACCTGAAATCCTTCCTTTCCGGAGAGGCGCATTCCCAGGTGGGCATGGCGGCGGCGCAGGGGACGGCAAGCCAAGCGGACCGCGGCACCGCGCCGGCCCCGACCACCCCCGTGCCACCCGGGAAGCCAGATCCGTCCAAGAACGAGCAGCCAGACGCCCCGCCTTCCGACCGCGCACCGGGCGGGAGCACCGCCGGCGCGCCGGCCGACACCGTGCCCGTCTTCCCGTTCCGCCTCGTCGATACTCCGGACTTCGGCCTCCGGCCTCCGACCGTCCTGGCGGAGTGGAGGCCGGTGCCGCCGCTGCCTCTGGCGGACCGCGCGACGAACGGCAACGCCGCGTCCGCCGGCCCGGCGGATGGCCCGCCGCCCGCCGCCTCGCCCGACCAGGGCCCCGACGGCGGCCCCATTGATGGCCCCACCGTCGTTCCCGATGGCGGCGATCGGAAGACCGAGGACGCTCCGCCTCCCCCCGGCACCGACAGCCCCCCGCCCGCCACGGACGTCGAAGGCGAGGAGACGGGCGACGGCGCGGGCGGCGGTGACGCGGAAGAGGAAAACGCCCCCCTCAACCGCGCCCCGCGGGTGAGCGGGCCGGTCCACCTGAGGGACGTCACCGGCTGCGCCAGCCTGACCATCGGCCTCGCCGACCTGTTGCGCAACGCCGTAGACCCGGATGGCGACAGCCTATCGGTCCGGGGGCTGTCCGTCTCGGCGGGAACGCTGACGGCGACACCGGACGGCTGGATCTTTCGAGGCGATCCCGGCGCCATCGGCCGCGTCACCATCACCTATGAGATCACCGACGGCACGGTCTCCGTCCAGCAGGTCGCCTACATCTCGGTGCTCGCCCGGACCTCCGTGACGGGAAGCGGCGGGCACGACACGCTGCTCGGTGGCCTGTGCGCGGACGACATCGACGGCAGGGATGGGGACGATCTGATCGACGGGCGGTCCGGCGATGACTTGATCGCCGGAGGCCGAGGCGACGACCACATCGTCGCAGGAGAGGGCCGGGACACCCTGTCCGGCGGCGACGGCGACGATATGCTGTTCGGCGGGAGCGGCAACGACCACCTGTCCGGCGGCGCCGGCAAGGATCGGCTGTTCGGCGGTATGGGCAACGACGTCCTGCACGGCGGCGCCGGCGACGACACGCTCGACGGGGGAGACGGCGACGATCTGCTCATGGACGGCGAAGGTGCGGACGTGGTGCGTGGCGGGAACGGCGACGACCGTGTGATGGCCGCCCCCGACCGCGCGGACGACTCCTACGACGGCGGCGAAGGGCACGACACGCTCGATTACTCCGCCTCCACCGGAGCGCTTCGGCTGGACCTTGCCAACGGCACCGCCCAGGGCGTCGCCATTGGGGAGGACCGCTTCACCGGCTTCGAAACCGTGATCGGCGGTCAGGGCGACGACCATTTCATCGTCGGCGGAAACGCCGCCGTGCTGGCCGGCGGCGGCGGGCGGAACCTGTTCGTGTTCGAGCCCGCGGCGCAGCCGGTGACCCATGAGATCCTCGACTTCCACGTCGGCGACCGCATCCGGGTGTCGAAATACGATCTCTTTGCGGCGGTGGGCGACGGCCCTGACGACCGTTTCAAGGACGTTTATGGCGACGGCACCGATGACGGCCCGGCCATCCGCTTCCGGCATGAATGGGTCGAGGCGATGGAGCGCACCGTCATCGAGATCGACAGCGACGGAGACCGCAACGTGGACACGATCGTCGCGCTACAAGGCTTCCACGCGCTGACCATGACCGAAACCACCTGACGGCGGCGTTCGGGCAGGGATCGTAGCGAATTGGGCTTTGAAGGAATGGACTTGGAGGGACTGGACATGAACGTTCGTCACCCGTCGCACGGCGCGGGATCGCCGGGCCGGAACCATGACATGAGTTTTCGGATCGGACCGCGGATTCTGGCCGGCACCGTCTTCGCCGGCATCCTGCTCGCCGGAGTCGGCGGCTGGGCCGCGACCGCCACACTGACCGGGGCTGTGATCGCGCAGGGCACCGTGGCGGTGGATCAGAAGCTGAAGGCCGTCCAGCACCGCGACGGCGGCATCGTCAGCGAGATCGCCGTCCGGGAGGGGGATGTCGTCCGCGCCGGTCAGGTCATCTTGCGGCTGGAGGACGCACAGACCAAGGCCGAACTCTCCATCGTCCGGTCGCAGATGGTTGAGTTGGCGGCGCGGCGCGCTCGTCTTCTGGCGACGCGGGACGGACTTTCGGCCATCGCGTTTCCACCCCATCTGAACCCAGCCGATCCCGCCGTCGCCACGGTCCTGCAGGGCGAGACCCGGCTGTTTGCCGGCAACCAGCGCAGCCGCGACAGCCAGAAGGAGCAGCTTGAACTGGGCATCGTCCAGATTGGGGAGGAAATCCGTGGCCTGGACGCCCAGCGGATGGCCAAGGAGGATGAGATCGTCCTCGTCGAGGCGGAAATCCAGAAGTTGAAGACACTCCTGGCGAAGGGGCTGATCGAGGGCTCCCGCGTCTATTCCGTGGACCGCGAGCGCGCACGCCTCATCGGGGAGCGCGGCGAGATCGACGCCGCCATGGCGAGGGCGAAGACCCGCATCGGGGAAATCCGGCTCCAGATCCTGGCCATCGACGAGAACGCCCGCACCGAGGCGCAGCGCGAGTTGAGCCTCGTCGAGACGGAGTTTTCGGAACGCGACGACCGGCGGATCGCCATCGAGGACCGCTTGGCGCGCACCGACATCCGCGCGCCCACCTCCGGTACGGTCAACGAACTGAACACTCACACCGTCGGCGGCGTGATCACCCCCGCGGAGGTGCTGGTCACCATCGTTCCGGAGAACGCAAAGCTCAAGGTGGAGACCAAGCTGATGCCGACGGCCATCGATCAGGTTTCAGCGGGCCAGACCGCCCGGCTGCGCTTCACGTCCTTCAACCAGCGGACGACACCCGAACTGATGGGCACGGTCGTCCACGTCTCCCCCGCGACCACACGCGACCCCGGCACTGGGGACATCCACTATCTCGCCGATGTGGAGATCGGCGCTGACGAACTCCGCAAGCTCGGACCCGTCCAACTGCTGCCCGGCATGCCAGTCGACGTGTTCGTGGCGACCGGCGAGCGCACCGCCATGTCCTATCTCGTCAAACCCGTTACAGACCAGTTCAACCGTGCGTTCCGCGAACGGTGATGAGACCGTCTCAAACCTGGGGAGCCATCAAGCCGCCCGCCGGAACGGTCGGCGGGCGAATGGCTCGGCGGTGGTGTGGTCCGCGGCGAGTATGCCATTCATCACGGCGGTGCGCACCTTCAGCATTGCTTCCGCATCCACTCCGGCCTCGGCAAAGGCGCGGCAGAGGGAGGCAAGGACCGCCGCACTGCCGGGCTTCTTGCCGCGTTCGAATTCACCGACAACGGTATGGCTGCGCATGGCTCGATGCGCCAACTCCTCAATGGACCAGGCGAGCCTCCGGCGAGCGGCTTTGCACTGGGTGGGTGTCATGATGCTGTCTCGCTCAAGGGTGCTCTCCGGTGTGTGGGGCTATTCCATCGCTGAGCTGGGCAGTCCGTCCAGCAAGCCTTGCTCACGCGCGCGGTCGAGCAGGGACTTGACGCTTGACGGTGCCCAGGTCATGGCCCCGGTTGCGGTGCGCACACCCTGACGCTCCAACTGCCGGCCGATGCGGGCCAGTGTCGGCTTTTGCCCGGCTTCGGCGGCGTTGTGAATGGTGGCGATCCAGACCCGCTACATGGATCTTCTCAAGCCGAAGAAATCACTCCTGATGAAGGGCATCCATGCCCGGTGCGTCGCCGAAGGGTTGGGCAAGCCAGCCCGTGAAACCGTCGAGGCCCGGCTGGCGGTTATCAGCAAGCGGGAGCAGACCAAGCGGCGCCACGGCCCCAAGAAGGCGCGCGAGGACTTCAACCCGATCCGCGGATCGCTGGAGGCCGAACGTGCCCTGGAGATCGTCCAGATCGACCACACCCCAACCGACGTGATGGGGGTGGAGCCCGACACGCTGGAGGTCATCGGACGCCCGTTCATCACCCTGGCGGTGGACATCCGAACCCGGATGTACTGCGGCTTCTACCTGACCTTCGATCGGCCCAGCGCGTCCAGCGTGGCGTCCTGCGTCGCCCACGCGGTGATGGACAAGAGCGACTGGCTGTCGACGCGCGGTCTTCCGGCCAAATGGCCGGTCGCGGGCCTGTGCGAGGTCATCCACGTCGACAACGGCAAGGAGTTCCACTCCAAGGCCTTCACCCGGGCCTGCGAGGATTACGGCATCGAGGTGCGCGGTACCGGCCACCGGGAACGCCGCACATGGGCGGCCATGTCGAGCGACGCATCGGCCATCTCATGCAGGAGCTGCACCTGCTGCCCGGCACCACCTTCTCCAACATCAAGGAGCGGGGCATCTACGATCCGGCCGGCAACGCCTGCCTCACCATCGCCGAGATCGAGTGGCTGGTGGCCAGCATCATCCTGGAGCATCACGCCAGCTTCCACGAAGGCATCGGCACGGCCCCGCTCGCCAAATGGACCGCCGACACGGAGGGGCGAACCTTCCGCACGCCGGCTGACTTGCGGACGTTCCACCGCGACTTCCTGCCGTTCGAGGAACGGAAGGTCCAGCAGGACGGCATCCACCTCTTCAACGTCCTCTACTGGCACGACGCGCTGACACCCTTCCTTCACAACAACGCGTGGGTGACGGTCCACTACGACCCGGCCAACCTGTCCAAGGTCTTCGTCCGGGGCGTGTCGGGGGAGTACCTGGAGGTGCCCTACCGGAACCTGCGCCGTCCGGCCATTTCCAAGTGGGAGCTGAAGGCGGCCACCCGCGCGCTGCGCCGGCAGGGACGAGCCGGCGTCGACGAGGCCATGATCTTCGAGATGGTGCTGGCGCGGCGCAAGCTGGTCGACGAGGCCCGCGGCCGCAGCCGGCGGGCACGGCTGGAGCACGCCCGCGGCGCCCGGCCGGGATCGGGACCGACGCTTCCGGGCCCCGATACCACGCGGACGATCGACGCGGAGTTCCAGGTCATCGCCGAGGACGCCGACGATGTTCCTCTCGACCTGCCCTTCTACGAGACCGAGGAGTGGGATGACTGACGCACACGGGCATCTGGGAACCTCGGCGCGCGATGTGATCGGGCTGTCCCCCGAGGAGCGCATTGCCCGGATGCAAACCCGCCGCTTCACCGAATACCCGCGCTGCCGCATGGTGCTCGACCTGCTGAGCGACCAGATCAACCAGCCGAGCGGCGTGGTGAAGCCCAACCTTCTGGTCTGGGGCGAGTCCGGACAGGGCAAGTCGACCATCATGGAAAAGCACCTGCGCGACCACCCGGCGGTCTTCGACAAGAAAACCGGTGTGCGGCGCACGGCGGTGGTCGGCCTGGAAATGCCGCCGATGTGCGACGTCCGCTGGTTCTACATCAAGCTGCTCAGCGCCATCGACGCGCCGGTCAGCGAATCCCGCAGCAGCTTGCCGGTCATGGCGGACCGGGTGGTTGCCCTCTACCGCCTGATGGGCGTCCGTCAGATCCTGGTCGACGAGGCGCACAACATGCTGATGGGCAGCGTGCGGCAGCAGCGCATGATGCTGGCGGTGATCCGGAACCTGTCCAACGAGCTGGGCATTCCGCTGGTGCTCTTCGGCATTCAGGACGCCCGAGAAGCTCTGATGCACGACCGCCAGCTGACACGGCGTTTCCGTTTTATCGAACTGCCGATGTGGGGAGCCGGGGAGGAGTTCCAGGCCCTGGTTGGCAGCATCCTGCGCTCCTTGCCGCTGCGCCGCCCCTCGCCTCTGACGGCGCGCGCGCTCAAGACCCTGCTGACCCACAGCGACGGCGGGACCGCCAAGCTGTTCGAAACGTTGATCGACCTCGGCATCGACGCCATCCGCTCCGGGGAAGAACGCATCACGCCGGAGATGATCAAGGATTACGTCAGCCTGCCGGTTCTGGCATGACCGACAAACCTCTGTTCACCACCATGCCGGAATTGCCGGTGGTGCCGTTGCCGGCGAGCGGAGAGGCTCTGGGCAGCTGGGTCTGGGCGATCGCTCGCACCTACGGGCTGATGCCAGGAACCTACCTTCGACGGTTGGGCATTCCGCATCGCTGGGTGACCAAGGAGATCCACCGGGACCTGGTGATCCGGCCGCTGCCGAGCGTGATGGAGCGGATTCAGGCCGACACCGGGGTAGCTCCGGAGGTTCTGCGGCGCATGACCTTCTCCGGGCTGGACCGTGATCTGGAGGAAGCCTGCCACTACCACCACCTCCCTTGCGCAGCCTGCGTGGACGAGGCGTCTCGTCGGGCCGGGCGGCCTGTCGGCTTGCTTCATGCGTGGGCCGTGTGGCGCGTCGTCTGCCCCGATCATCCGCCCTGCCCGAAGCCGAGGGACGTGGCGGAAGGGCTCCCGCTGGCGCCCTTCTACGGCCAGGTGCGGACCATCATCACATTTCTCGACCGGGCTGCGTTCGATCCGCGGGCTTTCGAAGGCATTGTCGGCACACGGATGGCTCCAGCCTTCACGGTCGCGGCCTTCGTGCGGTTCGTGTTTGTGCTGAACACGTATCTTAGCGTCCGCGTCACCGAGTTTGACGAGTTCCGTGATCTGGCCGGGTTCCGCATTCGGCATGCCTTCTCACGGAACGAGGTCGGCGAACCGGTGCCGCTTCCGCCGGAGGAACGGAACGACCCGGCCGTCTCCCTGGTTCTGGCGTGGCAGCTCGTGGCCGATCCGATGCGCACACTGCTGGCCGGCCTGCACACCGCCAACCCGGTTCGCCGCAAGACCGAACGCGATGCCGGACAGTTCATGGCGCTGGTCGGGCTCCTGCTGGAATTTTGGCCGGGCGAGATGCTGTCTCTGCTTCTGACTGGACATGCCTTGTCCCGCCGAGACTGGAGCGGTGATGGCGTCCGCACCGGACTGGCCATCGCCGCGACCGATCAATGGAGCAACGATCCGAGCCATTCCGCGCGCTTGGCCGAGGCGCAGTGGAATCACACCGCCTGGACGAGGGTTCTGTTTTCCGACGCGATCCGCAGCCGTCATGCCGGATGGAGATCGCGGTTTCCAATCGACGGGCCGTTCCAGTCCGGGTTTGTGGCCGCCAACACGAAGGCGGCGAACCTGGTCGGGCAGGCCCGCCGGGACACATGGAGGCCCAGCCAGGATGAGCGAACTGGTCTGGGACGGTTCCTGGCGAAACCAGCGCCACCGATCCGGGAGAAGCACCCTAATCCGCGGGCACCGACGCCGGAACGGCAAGCGCCGGCAGCGGCGCCCGTGATCCACCATCACATCGTGCAGGCCGTCCAGTTCGCCTTGGACGCCCAAGGCCCCTTGCCGACCGGAAAGCTCCGCGCGCGCCAACGTCGTGCGGTGTTGCGCAAACTGTCCGCGGCGGCGGTCCGATGCTTGAATCAAGAGGCATGGCGCGAAATGGCTGATGCCGCTCCTCACCGTGTTTCCACTTCGTCCCGAAAAACACGTTGAAGCCAACCCGGCTGGGTGTTGGCCAACATGGTGAGGGCGGGCGTGCTGACCGTCGGCGAAACGATCAAGACGTTGACCGTGGTGACGCTGTTCTCCGTCTTCAAGCTGCTGGAGAGGGTGGCCGCAGGCATCGGACATCCACAACCGCCACATTGAGCGGATCGGCCAGAGAGCGAGGGTTGACGCACGGAAAAGCAAACCACTTGCCTCATATCCATAATTCGACTATCGTCGAAATATGGAAACGAAGAACGCGATCGAGGCCTTCGCCGCCTTGGCTCAGGACACCCGCTTGGCCGTTTTCCGCCTGCTCATCCAGGCCGGGCCGAACGGGCTGACCGCCGGGGACGTCGCCCAGCAGGTCGGCGTGCCCGGCTCGACCCTGTCGCACCATCTGGCGACGCTGGAGCGCGCCGGGCTGCTGCGCTCCTGGCGGGTCCAGCGGCAAATCTTCTACGCCTGCGACTACGAGGGCACCCGGCAATTGATCGCCTTCCTGATGGAGGACTGCTGCCAGGGCCGTCCCGAGCTGTGCTCAACCGACCTCCTCCAGGCGGGAGCCTGCGGCCCGGCGGGCTGCGGCCCCGACACCTGATCCGACCCGCCGCATCCCGCGGCCTGGAAAAGGCGATCCCGCGATGACCGACCGCGTCTACAACGTCCTGTTCCTGTGCACCCACAACAGCGCCCGCAGCGTCATGGCCGAATGCCTGCTCAACCGCGAGGGCCGCGGCCGTTTCCGCGCCTACAGCGCCGGCAGCCAGCCGACCGGGCACCTCAACCCGCACGTCCGCGATCTGCTGGAACGCCTCGACTTTCCGACCGCCACGCTGCGCTCCAAGAGTTGGGACGAGTTCGCCCAGCCCGGGGCGCCGCACATGGACTTCATCTTCACCGTCTGCGACAGCGCCGCCGGCGAGGTCTGCCCGGTGTGGCCGGGCCAGCCGATGACGGCGCACTGGGGCTTCCCGGACCCGTCGAGCGCCCAGGGCTCGGACGCCGAGAGGGCCGCCTTCACCGCCACGGTGTTCGGACAGATCCAGCGCCGCATCCAGGCCTTCGCCAGCCTGCCCTTCGCCTCGCTCGACCGGCTAGCCCTGAAGCGCAGGCTCGACGACATGGCCGCCGCGGGGAACGACGCATGACCGGGAGCGTCACCCCGCTGGCCGACGCGGAGCGCCCGGCGCTCGCCCGCCTGCTGGCGGCCAACGGATTGCCGACCGACGATCTCGACGAGCCCGGCCGGCGCTTCTGGCGCGTCGCGGATGACCAGGGGACGCTCGGCTATGGCGGGCTGGAGGTCCATGGCCCCGACGCCCTGCTGCGTTCCGTGGTCGTGCCGGCCGAGCGGCGCGGCGCCGGCGGTGGCCGGGCCGTGGTGGCGGCCGTGCACGCGCAGGCGGTCGCGCTGGGGGTCGAGCGGCTGTGGCTGCTCACCACCGGGGCCGCCGGCTTCTTCGAGCGTCTCGGCTTCCAGCGGGTGGAGCGGGCCTCGGCTCCGCCGGCCATCCAGTCCAGCGCGCAGTTCGCCGGCCTGTGCCCGGGCAGCGCCGTCTGCCTGCGCGCCGATCTCGCGCGGCCGGCCGAAGGGCTGGCGGCGGCCGGGGGCGCGGTGACCATCTATCACAACCCCACCTGCGGCACGTCGCGCAACACGCTGGGGCTGATCCGCAACAGCGGCGTCGAGCCGACGGTGATCGAGTACCTGAAGACGCCGCCGAGCCGGGCCGAACTGGTGGCGCTGATCCAGCGCATGGGGGTCCCGGTGCGCGCCGTGCTCCGGCAGACGGGCACGCCCTACGCCGAGCTCGGCCTCGACGATCCCGCGCTGACGGACGAGGCGCTGCTCGACACCATGATGGCGCATCCGATCCTGATCAACCGGCCGATCGTGGTGACGCCGCTCGGCGTGCGCCTGTGCCGGCCGTCGGAAGCGGTGCTCGACCTTCTCCCTGATCCGCAACGCGGCGCCTTCACCAAGGAAGACGGCGAGCCCGTCGTCGACGCCGCCGGGCGGCGCGTTGCCCCAGCCTCCTGACAGGACCATCGACATGACGGCTGACATCCACGCCGCCCCGGCGGAACGCCCCGCCATGGGCCTCTTCGAGCGCTACCTCAGCGTCTGGGTGGGCTTGTGCATCGTCGCGGGCATCGCCTTCGGCCATCTGGCGCCCGGGCTGTTCCAGGCTATCGCCGCCGCCGAGCTGGCCCGGGTCAACCTGCCGGTGGCGGTGCTGATCTGGCTGATGATCGTGCCGATGCTGCTGAAGATCGACCTCGGCGCGCTGGGGCAGGTCAAGGAGCACTGGCGCGGCGTCGGCGTGACGCTGGTCATCAACTGGGCGGTCAAGCCCTTCTCGATGGCGCTGCTCGGCTCGCTGTTCATCGGCCACCTGTTCGCTCCGCTGCTGCCGCAGGAGCAGATTCCCTCCTACATCGGTGGGCTGATCCTGCTGGCGGCGGCCCCCTGCACGGCGATGGTGTTCGTCTGGTCGAACCTGTGCGAGGGCGAGCCGCACTACACCCTGAGCCAGGTGGCGCTGAACGACCTGATCATGGTCTTCGCCTTCGCGCCGCTGGTCGGGCTGCTGCTCGGCGTCTCGTCGATCACCGTGCCCTGGGGGACGCTGCTGCTGTCGGTGGCGCTCTACATCGTGCTGCCGGTGGTCGCGGCCCAGCTCTGGCGCCGCGCGCTGCTGGCGTCAGGCGGAGAGCCGGCCCTGGCCCGCGCGCTGTCGGTGTTGCAGCCGGCGTCTCTCGTGGCGCTGCTGACCACGCTGGTGCTGCTGTTCGGCTTCCAGGGTGAGCAGATCCTGGCGCAGCCGCTGGTCATCCTGCTGCTGGCCGTGCCGATCCTGATCCAGGTCTACCTCAACGCCGGGCTGGCCTACTGGCTGTCGCGCCGGTTCGGGGTGGCGTGGTGCGTGGCGGCGCCGGCGGCGCTGATCGGCGCCTCGAACTTCTTCGAGCTGGCGGTGGCGGCGGCCATCAGCCTGTTCGGCCTGGGCTCCGGGGCGGCGCTCGCCACCGTCGTCGGCGTGCTGGTCGAGGTGCCGGTGATGCTGTCGGTGGTGAAGATCGTCAAGGCGACCAAGCCCTGGTACGAGGGGCGGGCCGGCGCCTGATGGCCCGGCTCCGCTATGGGACCATCACCGGAGAGTGTCGGCATGTCTGAGCATGATAGCGAGAACGGCGCAGGCTTCCCAAGCCTGGACGAGCCCTATTTCGAGGCGCCGGACCTTGGCAAGCTGACGCCTGGGCATGTGTCCACCCACCCGCCACGCATCCTGCTGCTCTACGGCTCCCTGCGCGAGCGTTCGTACAGCCGCTTCCTCACCGAGGAGGCTGCGCGTCTGCTCCAGCGCATGGGGGCGGAGACGCGCATCTTCGATCCGCGCGACCTGCCGCTGCCGGACAGCGTGCCGGCCGACTGAGGTGGTCCCCGTTCCCCGGACAGTTGGATAAGCTTGGTTCGCCCATCAGGAAGGACGGACCCGATGACGGGGAAACGGAAGCGGTATTCGGCGGAGTTCAAGGCGAAGGTGGCGCTGGAGGCGATTCGGGGCGAGCTGACGGTGTCGCAGCTCGTGGCCAAGCACGGGGTGCACCAGACGCTGATCAACGCCTGGAAGAAGCAGGCCGTCGAGGGGATGGCCGGGGTGTTTTCCGGCAAGGCGGAGGCTGCTGAGGCCAGCCATCAGGGCGAGGTGGAAAAGCTGCACGCCATGATCGGCCAGTTGGTCGTGGAACGCGATTTTTTGCGCAAGGCCTCCGGACGATGAGCATTGGCCGGAGGCGGGAGATGATCGAGCCGGAGCATCCGCGCCTGTCGATCACGCGACAGTGCGCGCTGGTGTCGCTCAGCCGCTCCAGCTATTACGAGCCGGTGAAGGGCGAGCCGGCCGAGAACCTGGAGCTGATGCGGCGGATCGACGCGCAGTTTTTGGAGACGCCCTGGTACGGCAGCCGGCAGATGACCCGTCATCTCCGGCGCCAGGGGCAGGAGGTCAACCGCAAGCGGGTCCGCCGTCTGATGCTGCGGATGGGCTTGCAGGCGGTCTACCAGCGTCCAAAGACGACGGTGCCTCATCCGGAGCACAAAATCTGGCCGTACCTGCTGCGGGACATGGTCATCGACCGTCCGAACCAGGTGTGGTGCGCTGATATCACGTACATTCCCATGCGCCGTGGCTTCCTGTACTTGGTCGCCGTGATGGACTGGGCGACACGTCGGGTGCTGGCGTGGCGACTGTCGAACACCATGGACGTCGAGTTCTGCCTGGAGGCGGTGGAGGAGGCGATGGCGCGGCACGGCCGCCCGGAGATCTTCAACACCGATCAGGGCAGCCAGTTCACCAGCCCGCGCTTCACCGGCCTCTTGACCGCGGCCGGCATTCGGGTGTCGATGGATGGACGGGGCCGCTGGATGGACAACGTGTTCATCGAACGGCTCTGGCGATCGCTGAAGTACGAGTGTGTCTACCTCCATGCCTTCGAGTTGGGCAGCGAGGCGCGGGCCGGAATCGGCCAGTGGATCGAGTATTACAACGCCGACCGACCGCACTCTGCGCTCGGCGGCCGAACCCCGGCTGAAGCCCACCAGGGCGTCCCGGTTGGGATCAGATTGGCGGCATGACACGGACCTGAACCAAGCTTATCCCAGCCGCAAAACTGTCCGGGGAACGGGGACCACCTCAGACCACCCCAAGGTGGCCGAACTGCGCGCGCTGTCGCAATGGTCGGAGGGGCAGGTCTGGGTCAGCCCGGAGCGCCACGGCACCATCACCGGCATTCTGAAATGCCAGATCGACTGGCTGCCGCTGGAGAGCGGCGGGGTCCGGCCGACGCAGGGGCGCACGCTGGCCGTGATGCAGGTGTCGGGCGGGTCGCAGTCGTTCAACGCGGTCAACGCGATGCGGGTGCTGGGGCGCTGGATGCGCATGGTGACCATCCCGAACCAGTCGTCGGTGGCCAAGGCGTTTCAGGAGTTCGACGAGGCCGGCCGGATGAAGCCGTCGCCCTACTACGACCGCGTGGTGGACGTGATGGAGGAGTTGGTGAAGTTCACTCTGCTGGTGCGCGACCGCAACGACTATCTGACCGACCGCTACAGCGAGCGCCGGGAGGCCGGACGGGCCGTGGCCGGCGAAGCGCAGGCCCTCGTTGCTGCCGCCATGAGCGGAGAACGCACCGCGTGACATTGGGAAGCGTGGCGCTTCATGGTTGGGACGCTTGGCGGGCTCGCCACGTCGACACCAGGAAGGTCGCCACCGTCCCGGCGAGGTTCACCGCCAGCTCCGCATGCCGTGCCGACGGGCGGACCGCTTTGCGTCCACGGCCGTGGGCATCGCTCAGCTTGTTGCGGATGCTGGCCAAGCTGTTCACGACGTTCTGGCAGTTGCCGAGGATGGTTTTGAACACTTCCTCGGTGTGCTGGTCCGGGGCGAGCTGGAGGTGCTCGGCGGCCGTCCGGTAAAGCTTCGGCAACTCGTCCCGATCGCTGTAAGTGCCGCCGGCATCCTCAATGATGTGCTTGCAGACGGTCTCCAGCAGCGTCCGGGCCGAGGTGATCGCTCCCTCCGGATGGGTTGTCCGCCGCTGCAGCGCCCGGGTCCAGGCTTCGTGCACGCTGGCCTCGTCGAAGGCGGCAAGTGTTTCTGAGATGAGAGGGTCGGCCGGCGCCCCGGCGGAGCCGCTGATGGCTTTGACGGTGAACACTGGATAGCCCGATATGGAACTGGTCTCGGCCAGATGGAAGCCATCGCGTTGCAGGAGAGGATTCAGAATGGCAACCAGCCGGCGCTGCTCATCCTCCTCCCGGGTTCGTGGATGAAGCAGAGCCTCCAGGAAACGGAAGAACCGGCGTTGCGAGCAGGTATAGGCACCAACGGCCTCCAGGGCCTCATCGTTGTCCATGTCTGCGTTTCGGTGCATGTGGCGCTCAAGGTCATCCTGCACCGTTCCACCGGAATAGAGACGGGACGGCAGGCGGTCAATCGGCCAGATGTCCCGCAGGAACTCGAATATTGGCACATGGCCGGAAAGGTCGAATGGGATAAGCGCCCGGCCGATCGATCGCCGAAGGAGTTCGGAGATCAACCGCTCGCCAGCCTCCTCAACCCGCCCCACGGCCTCTTCCAGCTCATAGTTCGGGCCATCCTGTAAAAGCTGGTACGCAAGCTGAAGCAAACGCTCACGTGATAATCCGCTGATCCGCCCCTGCACATAGTTGCGCTTGCTGGCGAACGCCTCCTCGCGGTCGCCGGACGCGAGCCCCAGTCCCTCACACACCACCGGCAGGATGTTGGCGCTGGTCGGATACAGGGCTTCGACGATGGCACTGCGCAGCGGAGCAAGCGGGGCGGAGGGAGGCGGTGGCATCAGGACAGTCCAACCGTGAGGGGAATACGAAGCTTAAGCTGAAGCCATGCTACCAACAACGCCGAGGTATCAGCCCGTCATGACCGTGTCGCTTGGGAGATACGGTGAAGACGCTCGGGCTGCTCCCCTGACCACGGGATTGACTGTCACTGTTATGGAATGCTTTGCAGGCCTTTGAGCGATTTGGGCGGACGGCCGCGCCGGCGAGGCGCTTCCGGTGCAGGGAGCGGCCGATCTTCCAAAAGACCCTGTGCGACGGCCTGACCCAACAGGTTCTGAACCGACGAGACCGACCAGCGCGTTTCCCCGCGGGGCGTCCGGCAGTGCAGCTCTTCAAGATGCCGGGCAATGTTGGTCAGGGTTGGGTTGTCCAGCGTCTTTACCGCCGAAGCGACCAGGGTGACGAGGTCGTCGCTGTCCCGCCGCCGCGGCGTACGCTCCAGCACCCGGTCGTCCACGAACCCGTCCCGCGCGAGGCGACGCACGGCACGCGCCAGGGCCGGCCCGGTCCAGGGGCCACCGTCGGGGCGCCGCGAGCCATTTCTGGCCAGGCTGCGGGCCACGGTTGCCCAGGAATAGCCGGGCCGCATCGCGCGGACGTGCGGCAGAATGTCGTCAGCCACCCGCAGCACATCGGCGTCGCGCCGCGCCTCGCGGGCGTCGTTGACGGCGCGCACCGCCGCCGCGGAACGGAAGCGCAGGCCCGGATTGCCGCCGATCCGGCCACGCTCCCTGGCGGCCTTCAGCCCGGCCTTGGTGCGCTCACGAATGAGCGCGCGTTCGAACTCGGCCACCGCGCCCAGGATCTGCAAGGTGAAGCGGCCCTGCGGGCTGGTGGTGTCGATGGGATCGCCCAGCGAGCGAAAGCCCGCCCCTTGGGCGTCGAGCGCCTCAATGATCTCCAGGAGATGGGCGAGCGAACGGGCCAGCCGGTCGATGCGCACGACGACCAGCACGTCGCCGGCACGGCAGCGCGCGATGGCACGCTTCAGCTCCGGGCGCAACCGGTCGCCGCCGGACCCATGCTCCCGGTGAATCGTTGAGCAACCGGCCGCCTTCAGCGCGTCGAGCTGCGGGTCGGTGGTTTGCTCGTCGGTCGACACGCGGGCGTACCCGATCAGGGCCATGGACCTCTCCCAGCGCAGCGGTCCGGAAACGGTGCACGCCGCCGAATTTTACCCGATTAAGCTTCAGACACCCTCGCCAAGCGTCCGCCTGGGGTATTTTACCAAATATGCAGACGGTACGTAACGGCCGTTTGGTAAAATATATAGGCGTTGTGGGCCGCCGTGCGCCCCGCTGATGGACCGGAACTGTCAGCCGGCACGAGACAAGATGCCAAGCGGCGCCGGCCTCCTCGACCGGCGAGACATCAGGCAAAGAACGGCCCTCGGGCTGAGCGCGTCTTGATCTGTCTTCCTAGAAGAATGTCGGCTTTTCAACGACATGAGGCGATTCCCCGCGCCCCGCCGGGGAGCTTTTCGCATGAACCGCGTGCATTTCGCACGATCCGATCTGCAGAACGGGGCCAAGCAGGGCGTTGAAACCCCTGGAATCTGGCTTTTCGCACGAACCACCCGACAACGACACCCGACAACGACATCGCACGAACCACCCAACGGCGACAGCCGCCATCCGGTCGCGCTGGGAACGTACCTCCCGGTGGCGGAAGCAAACATAAAGTACAGTATCACGAGGCGAGTGACGAGCGAGCCCAACGCGCGCAGCGCCCTTTTCGGTTGATTGAATTTTTGACCAGATACATAATTCGGAATGTTCTTGGAGACAGCCTCTACCCTCAGGGGATTCTGTTGGCACCCTTATGATTGATTGGTCTTGCTTTTTGGTCGCGCCACTCTCTCTCACCAGAGAAGACATGACGCAAATGCAGCGGTCACAATTCTGGACAAGCTGGACGCTGCGATTGGCCGAGCCTGATCCGGCGGTGCTGGAGGAAGCGGCACGGTTCTTTCTTCCAAGCTGCCGCGACTTCTTCATGCCCAGGTCTCGCGATCTCGCAAATTCGCCGCGTTGGACCTTCTTTCCCGACACGTGGCCGGAGTTGCTCGGACCAGACGCGATTCCTTGGGCGCGGGTTGAGTGGGTGGACCTGCTCTGGATGGACGTTCATCCTCTTCTCCTGATCAAGGTCAGTGGGGACAGGCCCTTCACCCCGGACGACGTGAAATGGGTGGCAGCCGCGGCCGCCTCCTGGCATCCAGCACATCCCGGCGCGAGGCCAGCGACATGGCGCGTCGGCGGGCGTGAACTTCACCTCCGCCAGTGGATCCTGGGCGACGTTCTGGCCTTGCCAGCCGAACGCTGGGACGACGTCGACGGCCGTGTCCACTGGTTCGGCCAGGACCTCCCGGGCTTCAATCTCTGCCATGCCGAGCCGGGTTGGCCTGAGGAGAGAGTGCTGGACGATCTCGTGCTGCATCTCGCGCTCGGGATGGCGTCGTGGCGGGAGGAGTTCGGTCCGGACGCCGCGACCCGGAAGACTATCCTCGTTCATCATCTGCAGGAATGGGCGAACTGGCGCCTTTACGAATGGCGCAACCGGCTGACGCTGTTTCTGGCAGGCAAGGCAACACATGGCCAACCGCGGAATACGGAGACTTACTACAGCCTGCTGTTCGCGGCCGTCTGCTACCAACGGGTCCGCTTGACCGACTTCCTCGATCAGGCAACCGGCCCGGGCGCCGGGATCGCGACGCTGCGCAACAGCTTCGCTGCGTTTCGCCGTCAGTACCTGCCTCATCGCGTGACGACATACGTCATGGGTGACCGGATCTACGACTTCCTGCGTGCGGCGAACCACCTTCCCGAGATCCAGAAGGAGATCGAGGAGCAGATCCGCTTGGCGGACGAGGCAGAGCGGCTGGATCTTGGGCGTCAGGAAAATCTGACCATGATTGTCCTGACCACGGTGGCGGCTCTGTTCCTGCCGGCTTCGCTGCTGACCAGCGCGTTCGGGATGAACAAGATGAGCGATCTCACGCTCGAACCCGTCTTCTGGTGGGGCCTGCTGGCAGCCTACGTCCTGGGCGTGGTCCTGGTGGGCGGGCTGACCGTCGCGTTCGGCCGCTTCCGGCTGCTGCCGAAACTCTCCGCACTCCTGCTCAGCCGTAATTAGGGAAAGCCCGCCGTGACCTCAGTCGAAACGCTGGTGAGGCCCAAGGAAGCCGCCACGCTCACCGCACGAGAATTTCTGGAGGCCGTGGTCGCCGGCTGGCCGGTGCAATTGGCCGATGGAAAGCCCTTCCAACTGGAGGACGAGCGGCAGCGCCACGCCCTGCAGTTCTTCTTAGATCATCGGGATGGCCAGAACATCTTCGCAAAGACGTTTTCCAAGGGCAGCGAGGATTTGGCTAAGGCCATTACGGATTGGTTGGACCAGCCATTCCAGCCGCCGGCGGTGACGGACCGCGCGCGCTCCGGTGCCAAACCGCGTTGGGCCGTCACGACGATCGAGATCACACAATTCGGAGGCCTCCATCCCTATTGCCTAGCCGATGGCCACACCCCTCCGTCGCTTGTCATTGAGGTGGAGCGGGACGTGGTGCTGATCCGCGGCCAGAACGGCGCGGGGAAGAGCTCCATTGCCAAGGCGCTGACCTTCGCGCTGACCGGGCACATTCCCTGTCCCGCCAGCGAGCCGCAGCCGTTCGAGACGCTGGTCAACACCTACACCTTGCCCAACGGCGACAAGATCCCGTTGCCGACCGTCGTTCCCATGCCCACCGCCGAGCAATGGCGCGCACGGAGCAAAGCCGGCGAACCGATGATCGAAACAAGGGTCGAAGTCACGCTGACCAATGCGGCGGGACAAGCTGTAGTCGTCTGCCGCAAGGTCGCGCCAGCGGGCAAAGGTTCCTTCACCAGCCGCTTGTCGGTGGACGGGGAGCCAGCAGAGGACCGAACTCTGGACGACATCCTTGGAGTGTCTCGCCTGGGGCTGGAACTCAGTGTCCTGCATATGGCACGTCTTCCCTACATTGTACTCGGCCGTCCGGAGAGCCTGGGCAAGGGCGTACAAGAACTGACCGGGCTCCGCCCCATCGGCGACCTTGCGGAGGTGTCCGTTGCCAAGTTCGCCAGCTTCCTGAAGGGCACCTTCACGACCAACCGCCGGAGCGACCAGAAGAAGGTGGCAAGTGACTTTGCGGCTAAGTCCGGCGCTCTGGCCGCGCTGTTCGAGACGAGCCCGTCGAAGCCACCGGCCGCGGTTCCTCCAGCACCAGGAGACGCTTGCAAGACCAGTCTTGATGCCATCGGCGAAGACCTACGCCGGAGGACGGCCTCGGTTGTCGCTGCGGTCGCTAAGGCCGCGGGCGTCCCGGAAACAGACGTTGCTCTGGATGGGCTCGATGAGAAACTAATCCGTGCCAGCACGAATCTGACCGGCGGCACGCCGCCACGGGACTCCCTCGCGGCGATGGTCGGCAGGCTGGCCACACTCGATGCGGCGACGGTCGAGGAGGTTCGCAAGCGGGTGCAGGCACTGGCAGATCGCGCCAACACGTTTGCCCAACAGCACGCGGAGAAGACAGCCTTCGTCCGTCGTCGCCTGTATGCCCGTGTTGCTGTCTGGCTGAAGGAGCAGGGTCGAGAGGGTGAGCCGGACGCCTGCCCCGTTTGCCTGCGCTCCCTTACGGAAGCGGAGCACGACCATGATCTGGGAGTGCCCATCGCCACGGCACTGGCCCAGGCGCAAAAGGATCTCATCGACCTGCAGTTCACACTCGATCAATTCGTCGAGCAGGCGGTGACTGACTTCACGAAGGGGCTGCCGGAGGCCGTCGCGAGTGAGCGGAAGCACGTCTGGATGCTGGGTTCGACCTCGCTCGGCGCCGATTGGGCGAAGGGCGCCGCCAGTGACATGATGGCCCGGCTCAAGGACGTTCCCACTTTGGCGGCCCTGGTTGGGCGGGCGGGGGAAGCCCTCGCGGCCGGTGCGGTTGTTCTTCCCGATCTGACCTCGTCGGTCTTGCCGAACCTGCATCCCGATCTGGCAGGGTCGCGGGTCGAAAAGACCGCCCAGGAGATGATCGCTCTGCTGGATGCGGCAACGTGGGCCGCAGACACGGCGAAGCGGCGCTCGGCGGCGGTATCGGCGGCCTACGGGGTGGGGGTGGCCGAAGGTGAGGATTTGCCAGCGGACTGCTTGCTCGCGGCCATCGATGGCTTGCGCACCCTGTTGCATGATCACGTGCCCGTGGCAACGGCGCAGGTCCATTTACGCGAGCTGCGCACGCTCCTGACTCGTTGGGTCGACGAGGAAACCCGTATCACCAAGGCCATCACGGCCGCGGAAGCTCTCGAAGGTCTCAAGGTGCTGAAGCAGGCAGTCGACGTCCAAGTGGGCGGCCTGCTGGCCACCCTGAACAAGGAAACCAGCACGTTTCTGGGTCTGGTTTACCGGCCTTCCAGCAACGTTGGCCCCGCTCTTGTGGCGTTCGACCACAACGGTTCTGCCCTAGTGTCGCGGGCCGAGCAAGGCGGAGTGGCGGGCGATGCCGCCCAGATCACCAACAGCTCACGCCAGAGGGCGCAGCTCTTCTCGTTCGTGCTGGCGCTCACCCAATATGTCTGGGAGCGCGACGGTGGCTTGCGGTTTGTGCTCCTCGACGACCCGCAAAGCTTGTTCGATGAGGACAACCAGCGGACTCTGGCAAAGGGCCTTGTGGCGTGCACGAGCCAGGCGTTCAAGCCCTTCGTCCTCACCTTCGACCGCGTCTTTTCAGCCAGGGTGGCGCGCGCCGGAAACCTTCATGTCGACGCGGCGGTGAGCAAGAAGGTTTCCCGATGGGATCTTGTGGCTCGACAGGATGAGCATGGCATTGTGAGGCTCGATCCTCACCAGGATAAGATCATTCTGGAACGGCAGGCGTGGCGGGACGGGAAATCGACCGAATTCGCAATCATAAATTTCTGTCGCGAAGCCCGCGCCTTTATCGAAAGGACACTGGTCAAGCTCCTGAACGAGGGGAAAGATCCCGTCCATGATCACCCGACATTGCAGCCTTTAGGCAAGCGGTTGCGCACGTTGACCGGAGACACGGTGCTGCCACACTCGCGCGAACCGTTCAAAGCTATCCTTTCCCTGCTGCCCGACGGAGCGCCCGATAAGGAGGTTCTTGGCGAGGCATTGAATTGGTCCGCCCATTTCCAGGCCGAAGATTTGCGCCAAAACCATGCGCAGGCGGTGGACGACATGCTTGACGCGTTTCTCGAGCGCCGGGAGCAATGCCTCGCCATCCTGCATCATTGGCCCGAAGAGGCGCCGAAGAAGGACGCCAGGGTCGTTCCATTCCCGAACGCCCGCGCCCCGGCGCGCGCCGTCCAACTCGTCGGACAGCTTGCCGCCAGCGATGGGGAAGGGGTCCCGGCGGACGAGCCGCCTCCCGACGCCGAACTGCTGAGGATTGATCCGGACCGACATTCCATGTTCGCGGTCGGTGCGGCGGCGAAATGGCTGCCCTCGCCAATCGATGCAGGCACCCTGCTGATCGTGGAGCCGCTGACCGGTAAGCCGCGTGCCCACGATCTGGTGCTGGCCTGGGATACGGTAGCGGGCGAAGCTCTAGTCGGCTGGTGCAAGCTGGAAACGGCGGCCGAGCGGATCGTTCTGTCCGGCTACGCCGGTCACTTCCAAAAGGTGTATCCGCGGGAGGGTGTGGAACTGCGCCGCGTCGTGTGCGGCCTGTTCGGCGCTTTGCCCCAGGCAATGAAGCCATGCGAGCCCGTGAATATGGCGGACGTACTGCCGACGCTGCCCGGCGCGTTGGAAATCTCCCAGGGCGACAGTGCCGAACCCTTGCTGCGCAAAGGCGACAAGGCCCTGGTCGGGCGGAGCGTGCGCGTCAACGATCTGGACAGCCATCCGGCGCCCGCCTTCGCTTTTCGCTTGAGCGACGACACCCAAGTGCTGAAGCGCCTGGATCGCCATTGCTCCATTCCTGGTCACCGACAGCTTCTGCCACTCGGAGACAAGGGCAGCGGCCACGTCGTGGCATCCACCCCGGGAGCGGCAAGTGGCGCTCCGCACATCGTGTGCGCCTTTCCGCTGATTGGTTTCTGGCGTAATTGAATCTTTTAGTAATCGCCTAGCACACTCTTCATATGGAGGTCGTGCTCTACAACGGAATCGGATGGATGATCGAAATTGTGCCTCGCAATCAAAGTAGTAATCTTATTGATGATTACAGGCATGCTCTCATTCATTTGGCGTGGTATCGGGAGAACCGGCAGCGCTTCCTGCTGTTCGCAATGGTCGAACTGTTTCCTGCCGAACTGCCACTCCCGGATCCAACCGAGGAACAGACATTTGCCGTCCGATCGCTCGGGCGGCAGCACTCCGTCTATCTGCGCCGCATCCCCATGACGGTGCAAGATGCGCTGGAATGGCACAAGAGAGCGCTGCAGGGCACTGTCCTGGTGCCGGACGACACACCGACGCCCGTTGACCTTGCGAACTCCGGCTTTGCTCAGGAGCCGGTATGGCCGTATCTCCTGGCGACACGAACGCTCCCTTTCCTGCCTTGGACGTCCGTGCGCGCTCACCTCGCCGTGCAGCGCGTGCTGCCACCGGAGGCACGCCGCCCGCTGCAGGATCCCCGGGCCGTGGGCTGGCTGTCCGATCGACTGCACTTTGATGTACTCAAGCACAGCGAGTGGATGGGTTCGGTCAGTCTGGTCGCCCCCAACCCGGTCCTGCGCGAGGTCGCCCATACCCTGGGGGTGGCCGATGACGAGGAGTTCAGCGACTTCCGCTTCGTGGTTCGGAATGGACAGACGTTAGACGGGTTGACCCTCCACCTGACGGAGCATCGGCCCAATGGTATCGTAGCTCATAGGGCGCTCACGATTCGCCGCCCCTACATGCGGGTGGCGCATATCGGGCGCACAGAACGGGTCGGCTTCATTCTGGCCTGTTCCTCGCGGGGAGTGTTGGCATGGCACGAACCGACCCCCTTCATCCGATCGGCGACACTGGAGGTGAACGTCATAGAGGCTGAAAAGGAGGTCAGTATCCCGGCCACACACAAGCAGTCCGCCGAGCGGTACCGGACCCGGATGGTGAGCGGCGGTGGCCACTCGACCCTCGGCGAGCCGGATACGGAACCGCACGTCACCACCGTGCTCCGAACAGCGGAGATAATGCGCGCGCACCAGGAGCAGGTTGCGCAGTCGGGCCAGCGGCTGTTCCACGGCGATCAGGCCGAGGCAACCAAATATGTGCGTGCGCTGATCGAGGCTGCCCGCCACCGGGTGATTATCGTCGACCCCTACTTCGCGGCCAGGGAATTGCTCAGCTTCGCCCTCGCGACCAGCTGGCAGGGCGTCGACGTGACCGTCCTGACATCAGCGGAGGTTCTTCAGGCTTCGGACGATACGGCACCCGCACAGGAAAAGGGAGAGGTGCTGTCCGACACGTTGAAAGCCATAGGCAAGCAAGCAAAGATCCGCGTCCTCGTGATGACCGGCTCACCGCCGCTGGTGCATGACCGCTTTCTGGTCATCGACCAATCGGTTTGGCTGTCAGGGAACTCCCTGAACGAGATCGGCAAGCGGGCCGGCGTCATCGTCAAGCTGCCGGACGCCGAATCGATCATCCGCTTCCTGGACGGGATCATGGCGAGCAAGGATCGCGTGAAGTCGCTGGAGGATTGGAAAGCGGGAAGGGCTGCCGCCAGAGCGGCCACGGACGAAACAATCGGAGAGGCTAAATGAACCGCAACCAGCCGTCCCGGTTCAGCGAAACCGTCCTATCGCCCGCCGCCGCTACGGCATTCGCGCCAGCCGTTCTGAAGCCCTCCCTACTGTGGGCATCAATCCCCGATTCGTTCGATGCCAGGGAACAGGATCGGACCGACACCCCAGCGACGTACCTCATTCTGAAACGACTGAAGAACTGGAACGAATCCCCACTTGGCCTAGCCGCCTTCTGGGAGGAAATGCAGAAGTCCCGCACCGTTCTGATTCTCGATCCACACCTAGATGATGCGGCTATGCTACGCCTTTATGAGAAGATAAAGATATTCAAGATGGAATTTGACGACTTCAGGATTATCACAGGAGAAGAAAAAGCGAAAGAACCATTCCAGCGTCTACAAAAATACTTTGAAGAAAACAAGATAAATTTATTCTGTGAAATTCTTGCGAAGAAGAAGATGAAAAAAATACAAAGTATAAGGCAAGCAATTCGATAAAAAATGGGAAAGACCCTTTCGATGAGCTGCATGTCCATGACCGTTTTGTCCTTACCGACAGAGAATTGTGGCACTTCGGCGGCTCAGTGGGATGCCTGCAGGATGGGATGACGGCGGCCAGCCGGGGATGGAGAGACGAGGAGACCAAGTTCAGCAGCTTCTTCAACGAGATATGGAAGGCGCTTGGAGGGCGCGCGCCATGACCGAATCAACAACGCGGGGCAATGTTTCGGAACGGGATCCTTACCGTCCAACCAGCGAAACCTCGGGGTTCGAGCCAGCCTGTGCGTTAATCGGAGCGTGGCTCAGCGATGCGCTGAATGTGGCCTTCGAAGGCCCGCCGTATAAACGCGCGCAAGACATTTGGGAGGCTGCCGCCGAGCAACTTGAAGCCGGCGCTTTCGGAGAGGTCGTGCCGAAGGAGATGAGCGGGCTGTTACACAAACTGCTGTCGGAAGAGCGCGAGGACGATGAGGCCGCGCGACTGTGGGGCTGCGCCGTCGCACGCGCCGCGGTCTCCGCGCCTGACCGGCTTTTCCTGGCGAGCTATCTCGTCGAGAACCTGTTCGTGGCGCTCGATGCTCTTGTGGGGGCCCTAACGGAGCGGCTCCGGTCAGGGACCGCCGACCGGCTTCTGGACAGCCTGCAGGGGATCGTGACGTCCATCCGCGATCATCCCGACGAGGACGCTTTCAGTCCGGACAAGGCCCGCTTTCGCCAGATAGTCCACGAACGGAAAAAAGCCGAGCATGTCGATACCCTCTGGAGGCAGGATTTTGGCTATGTCTACTGGTCGCATCAAGGTCTGCGTCTGATCCACGCGCTACGTCCGGTCGATCGCCAACGCTACCTCGCGATGCTCGAGGAAACGGCACTGCCCCAGGCGGTCGAGCAGGAGCTATGGGCAATCGACCTACGAAGCAACTTTCCCGAACTGCTGGCTCTCCTCGAAGCAGCGCCATCGGTCCAGAGCGCTCCGGAACAGCCGCAGTGGAACGGGCGGATGACGGCCCCGATCCTACTGTCCGTCGCAATCGAGCATGTCAACACGGCAGCCGGCGCGCAACGCGGCGATGATTTGACCGAAGAGCAGGAGGAGGTCGCCAAAGCCCTGCTCGGTGAGGTGGTTAGCATACTCCTTGCCCGGGCTGACGGCCGTTTCCTCGCTCTATATTGGCTCGCCTACCTGATCGGCGAGCATCAACGTAATGCCGGCATGCAGAAGCGTTCGGTGGTCAGTTCCGCCATCGGGGCCTTGTCGGACGCGCTGGTGGCCGGCGGGGCGGGCTATGCCGACGTTCAATGGGCATTTTCCTGTCTGACGGCGTCCATGTCCGCGTTGAAGGCTTTGCGCGAGCGCGGAGCCGGCCCGGATACGGAACAGCGAGGCATTTCCGCGACCGATGCGTTTCTGGCTGCGGTCCTTCTGGAGATACCCGAAGAGAGGCTGCGGACTGAGTCGTCCGGCTCCGCGTTGCTGGAGACGTACCGGGTGGTCTTGCTCAAGCGGGATCCCGGCCTGCGCACGCTCGACAATCACATGTTTCCCAATGAACGGCACTTTTCCCCAGCCCTTCTCTTCTGCGACCATGAGGATCCGGGGGCACTTTGGCGGGAAATATGGCTACTGCTGTCGGAACAGCGGCGCCGTGCCCAAGGCCGGATCAGTGATATCGGCAGCGAGGATCCGAGCTTCTTCCACCTCTGCGTGGGTATAGGCTTGGTCGACTGGCTGATCGAGAAAGAGCGGCCGGGGGATGCCAAGCGCGTTTGGGACGAAATTTTCGACGGAGCGTTTCCCATCGCCCTGACCCTTGGACGGGTGGCGGCCGGTCGGTGGCGGCACGCAATCGCCAAGCTGTTCGCCCGTCTGCCTCACATCGTGCAGGCCCAGAATCCGTCCGCTGATGCCGCGTCCGAAGCTGCGAATCAACTCGCCCGCATCGGCGGCGATGACGAATGGTTCGTATGGTGTGCGGCAATGTTGAGGCTGAACGGTATCGGGATTGCTGACTTGGCACATGCCTGCCAGCAACTTGGCATGGATTTGATCCATCGATTCGAGGAATTCCTGACATGGGAAATCAGGCCAGGAAATCGCCGTCCCGTCTCTCCGGTAATTATTCAGATTAAGGAGATACTTACAGAGCTGAAACCGCCACCGAGGACGCGGTAAACATTATCTGATTCAGTCAATACCAGCTACGACGGAGGTGTTGGTACAGCGAAGCGATGACTTGGTTGGCAGATAATGGGGCAACGGGCCTCCACCTGCCCCGGTTATCGCCCAGATGGCGACGGCGTCACCGCGGCCATACGGGTCGGTCCTGGATCAGCGCACAGTGGTCTTAACAGCGCAGTCGGGGTGCGGGTGACGTCGGCGAGGTGCAGGGCGGCACCGTCGGTGGATGCGATTTTCCAGGATACGACGAGGCCGGAAAACCACATCAGTAAGCCAAGATCCCTGGAGTCCCAGTCTCACGCTTAAAAGGGGAATTTCTATTCTCAGTGTTTGCTGAAGAAATGTGCCAGAGTCGCTTCAGTCTCACGGTTTACTGAAATTGACAGCGGGTTATGGCATCGAGACGAGCGCGCAGCAGAGCCGCTTCCGCGGTCGACTGGTCTAAAAACCGCGATCGTCCTCCGGAGCGTTCAGTCGACATTGGCGCACGCCCCGGTTAATCTTATTGAGGTCAGGCTCGCGCTTCAGTTTGTGTTATTGGTGCGCAGTTAACAATATTGCTATCGAGCTAAGTATTTGGATTTTCAGCATTTCCGATTGAGATGAGCGACAGCGGTCGCCAGCCACCGCAGTTTCCGCAAGGCCGCCGATGCGATGGGCGTGTCGCGTTCGGCGCTCAGCCACGCGATCATCGGGTTGGAAGGAAAGCTGGGCATCCGCCTGTTGAACCGCACGACGCGCAGCGTGTCGCCGACCCAGGCGGGTGCCCGGTTGCTCGCGCGGCTCGACCCGCTCCTTCAGGATCTCGACCAGGCGCTCGACACGCTGTCCGAGGCGCGCGGGACGCCCAGCGGAGAGCTGCGGATCAACGCGAACAAGAGCGGCGCCCGCATCCTGCTCCGGGACGTCGTTCCGAGATTTCTTGAACTGTACCCCGGGGTCGAACTCGATCTCGTCTCGGAAGGCCGGCTGGTCGACATCGTCGAACAGGGATTCGACGCCGGCGTGCGCCTTCTGGAAGCCGTCCCGCAGGACATGGTTGCGGTGAGATTCGGCGGCGAGGTCCGCTTCATCGCGGTGGCCGCTCCATCCTATCTCCAGGGCCGCGAGCCCCCCGACACGCCCGACGACCTGCACGCCCATTCCTGCATCCGCCAGCGCCTGCCCAGCGGAAAACGCTACCGGTGGGAGTTCTCCAGACGCGGCGCCGAAGTCGCGGTCGACGTCCCGGGCACCCTCACCCTCGACGACAACGATCTCCTGGTCGAGGCCGCCGCCGCCGGACACGGCATCGCCTATGTGCCGGAACACTTCGCGCGGTCCCGTCTGCAAGCCGGGAGGCTGGTCGCCCTTCTGGAGGACTGGTGCCCCCCGGTTCCCGGTCTCGCGCTCTACTACCCGCGCAATCGGCACGTGCCGTCGCCGCTTCGTGCCTTTATCGACCTGCTGAAGGACACGGACCGCGAACGAGGAACGCGAGGCGCCACCGCTTGACAATCGTTCGCTACCTTGCAAATATCGCAAGGTAGCGAACGAGTTGCGAGGAGGGTGGCGTCATGCCGGAGCGGAGCGACGCCGGGCATCCGGCCGTGGGGGCATGGACGAAGCGGTGCTACTTCGCGGGCCGCGCCCTCATGGACGCGACCCTGCGGCCTTACGATCTGGGATCGACGCAGTGGTATGTTCTCTGGCATCTGGCCAACTTCGGCCCGACCGTCCAACGCGATCTTGGACGCGCGCTTGAACTGGAACGCGCGACGCTGAGCGGGATCGTCACCACGCTCGTTCGCAAGAATCTGATCAAGCAGACCTCGAGCGGGGACGACCAGCGCCAGCGTCTTCTGACGCTGACCGTTGCGGGCGAGACCCTGTGGCGCGGCCTCCCCGATCTTTCCTTCATTCACGACGCAGCGTTCGGCGGCATCGACGAGGCCGATCTGGCGACGACGGTCCGTGTCCTGCAATTGGCCACCGAGCGGCTGCAAAACCTGTTGCGAAAGGAATGAGCCGATGACGGTGCTGATAACCGGAGCCACCGGCCTTGTCGGTGAACGGCTGGTTCCGCGGCTGATCGACGCCGGTTTTGCCTGCCGGGCACTGCTGCGGGCCGGAAAACCCTGCCCTGGGGGAGCAACCGCGGTGGCCGGCGACATCCTCGACCCCCCGACGCTTTCGGACGCCGTCCGGGGCGTTTCGGCGATCGTGCATCTGGCGGCGGTCTTCCGCAGCCAGGACACCGACCTCATCTGGAAAAGCAATCGCGACGGCACCCGGAATCTGATCGCCGCGGTGAAGGCGAACGCCCCGGATGCCCGCTTCATCATGGCGAGCACCAGCCATGTCTACAGCATGGACAACCCGCATCCCGGCCGCGAGGACGATGCGGTCGATCCCAAGCATCCCTATCCGGCGAGCAAGGTGGCCGCGGAAAAGGACCTGCGCGACAGCGGGCTGACCTGGTCCATCATCCGCTTCCCGTTCGTGTACGGCGACGGCGACGGGCATCTCGAATCGCTTCCCAACCATGTCGGCAGCTGGCATCCGGCCCAACGGATGAGCACGATCCACCACCGCGACATCGCCACGGCCGTGAAGCTCGCGCTGGACGGGGTGTTCGACCGGCGCGTCGTGAATGTCGCCGACGATGCCCCCCTGTCCATCTTCGAGCTTGCGCGTGTGCTGGACACCGGAATGGCGGCGAACTCCGAGCCTCTCGCGAACCCATGGTATCTGCATGTCGACGGTTCGCTGGCGCGCGCGCTCGGCTTCCGGCCCACCGTGAGAAGCGTCTATCAGGCCCATCAGGAAGGGCTGATGTGACCGACACGCGCCGCGTGGCTCACCCCGAGTGGCCTCCGGAAAGCCCGGCGGGAACGGCGATCTGGGTGCGGTGCATGCGGCGGCGCTGGTCCTCGGGAAAGGGATCGCGGCGGTGCATGGTCCAGCGGTTGTCCCACATCACGAGATCCCCGACCCGCCATTGGTGGTGCCAGGACAGCTCCGGACGCACCGCCGCCTCCCACACCGCATCGAGCAAGGCTTCGCTCTCCGCCAGCGGCAGGCCGGGGATGCAGGCGTGCGGGCGGCGCCCCAGAAGCAGCGCCTTGCGCCCGGTCACCGGGTGGGCGATGACCAGCGGGTGCACGGTGCCCGGCGAGGTGGCGAGGTCGGTCGGCGGCGCGAAGCCCTGCCGCAGATAGCCGCCGCTGTTGGTGGTGCTGTCGTGCTTGATCGACAGCCCGTCGATCCGCCGCTTCAGATCCTCCGGCAGCGCGTCGTGAGCGGCGAACATGCTGATGAATCCGGTGTCCCCGCCCTCCTCCGGCACCTCCAGCGCGTAGAGGCTGCTGGCGTAGGGCGGCGTCTCCAGATAGGTCATGTCGGCGTGCCAGACCGACTCCCCCGCCCCCAGCGCGCCGATGGGACGGCCCTGCTCCGTGACGTTGGAGATAACGTAGACCTCCTCGAAGCCCGGCGCGTGCAGCCGGCCATGCTCGGTGATCGGCGCCTTGTCGAGCGGCCCGAAATGGCCGGACACCCGGACGAGGTCGGCGTCGGAGAGCGTCTGGTCGCGGAACACCAGCACCAGATGGCGATCCAGCGCCGCGGCCAGCGCGGCGGCGGTGGCGCCGTCCAGCGGCCGCGACAGGTCGATCCCGCGGATCTCGGCCCCCAGCGTGGCGGAGACCGGATGGGCGGTGAAGGCGGGGTGGCTCATGGGAACGCCCTCAGCTTCCGGTGCGGTCGTGGATGTCGGCGAAGAACAGGTCGCGCCAGTCGGCGGGCCGGTTGCGGATCGAGCCGATGCGCGCCATGAAGTCGGTGAAGATGCCGATGCCGCGCGGGGCGAGGTCGTAGGACACCTCCGGATGGGCGATCATCGCCGCCACCTCCTCCTCGCCCAGCTTGGACTTCTCGATGCGGATGTAGGCGCGGGCGGCCTCCCTGGGGTCGGCCTTGATGAGGGCCACCGCGTCCTCCAGCGCCGCCAGCACGGCCTTGGTCAGCCGCGGGTTGGCCTCGTGGAAGGCGGCGGAGGTCCACAGCGCGCTGAAGGACGCCGGCCCGCCCAGCACGTCGTAGCTGCTCAGCACCTTGTGGATCTTCGGGTCGCGGAGCTGCTGGTCCTGGAAGGGCGGGCTGGTGAAGTGGGCGGTGATCTCCGTCCGGCCGGACAGCAGGGCGGCGGTGCCGTCGGGATGAGCCAGCGAGACGGTCAGCGGGTCCAGCCGCGCGTGCTGGCCGGGGCCGAAGACCTGCTCGGCGGCGATCTGGAGCACGATGGCCTGATAGGAGGCGCGGACCGACGGCACGACGATGCGGTCCGTCTCGGTGAAGTCCGTCAGGCCCTTCACCTCGGGCCGGTTGGTGTTGAGGTAGGCCGGCTGGGCGTTCAGGGCGGCCAGCCCGCGCAGGTTGGCGTTCCCCTTCGTTTTATCCCAGGCGATGATGAAGGCCGGCACGCCCGCCGCCCCGAAATCGGCGTTGCCGGACAGGGTGGCCTCGGTGATCGTCGTCGGGTTGCCGAGCGGGGTGTAGCTGGCCGTCACCGCGCCCAGCCCGGCGGTGCGGGCGTGCTTCTCCACCAGCCCCTTGTCCTCCATGACGTAGAGCGGCAGGTAGCCGAGGCCGAGGTTGCGGGCGAAGCGGACCTGCGTCGCCTCGGCCTGCGCGGGGGCCGGCGTCAGGCCGGCGAAGCCGGCGGCGAGCAGCAGCGCGGTGCCGAGCAGCGCCCGGCGGCCCACCCCGGAAAAACGCGGGGAAGCGGAGAAGCGCGGGGAAATGGTCATGGGGTGTCCTGTGCCGGAGATCGTCAGATGACGCGGAAATTGTGGGCGCCGTCGCGCTTCAGCTGGTCCACCAGCTCAAGCTCCCAGTCGATGTAGCCCTGCATGGCGGCGGCGCTGTTGTCGGTGCCCTCGTAGGGACGCTTGTAGACGTCGTCCGGCTCCGGCCCCAGGCGCTCCAGCCCGGCGCTGAGCGGCAGCCCGGCCGCCACCCAGCCCTGCGTGCCGCCCTCCAGCAGCAGCGGGAACCCTCCCGGCGGGAAATCGGCGGCGGCGTAGCGGGTCAGCGTGCCGTCCCAGCAGGTCAGCACCGGCCGCACGCCCTTCGGCAGGCGAGCGATGGTGCCGCCCAGACGCGCGCGGGTCGAGAAATACGCCCCCGGGATGTGGCCGGCGCGGTAGCGCGGGCTGCGGGTGATGTCGATCACCGCCGCCTCGCCGTTCTCCAGCAGGGCCAGCAGGTCGCGCGGCGCCACCGTCTCCGCCCCAACGTCCGGGACGGGCGGCAGGCGGCGGCGGTCGGGGCCGCTCTCGTGGCCCAGCGACGCCACGTCGCCCTCCAGCACATGCACCTCCCAGCCGAGCTGCGCCAGCCAGGAGGCGGTCATGTCGGCGCGCGGACCGCCGCCGCCCGCCGGGTCGTCGACCAGCACGATGCGGGCGCCGCGCACCGCGACATACTCGTCCGTCGCCTGGACGAGCTGCCCGCCCGCCGCGTGGCGGAAGCCCGGCAGATGACCGGCCTCGTACTCCTCCGGCGTGCGCACGTCGAAGAGATGCAGGGTGCGCCGCTCGTCGCCGCGGAAGGCGTCCAGCGCGGCGGGGCCGATGCGCCCGACGCCGGCCCGGTCGGCCACCGCGCGGGCGGCCTCGCGGCCCTTGGCGTCGCCCTCCGGCGACACCGCCGGAAAGCGCCCGTCGCGCCCGCGGTCCAGCTCCAGCCCGGCCAGGGTCCAGCCGATGGTGCCGTTGCGCAGCGCCGCCACGCGGTTGGGGATGCCGGCGTTCACCAGCGATTGCGTGCCGATGATCGAACGGGTGCGCCCGGCGCAGTTGACGACGACCATCGTCCGCGGGTCGGGCGCGATGTCGTGGACGCGCTTGACCAGTTCGGCCCCCGGCACGCTGGTGCCGCCGGGAATCGCCATGGTCTGGAACTCCTCGTAGCGGCGGGCGTCGAGGATCACCAGATCGGCCCCGGTGTCGACGAGCGTCTTCACCTCGTCGGCGGACAGCGACGGGGTGTGGCGGTGATGCTCCACCCACTCGCCGAACGCCTTGCTGGGCACGTTGACGTCCCGGTAGACCTCGAACCCGGCGGCGGTCCAGCCGGCCAGCCCGCCCTCCAGCAGCGTCACGTCGCGGTAGCCCAGCGCCTGGAGCCGCCGCGCCGCCGGCTCGGCGTAGCCCTCGCCGTTGTCGTAGACGGTGACCGGCACGTCGCGCTGCGGCAGCAGGTCGTAGGCCAGCAATTCCACCCGGCTGAGCGGCACCGACACGGCGAACAGCGGGTGGGCCAGCGAATAGGGCCCCTCCTCCCGCGCGTCGAGAAGGGCGACCTCCCTGCGGTCGATCCAGTCGCGGCGGATGTCCGCGGCGGTGCGGGTGGCCAGCGTTGCGGTGTCGGGCGTTGCGGTGTCGGGCGTTGCGATGTCGGGCGGGGCGGTGTCGGGCGTTGCGATGTCGGGCGGGGCGGTGTCGGGCATGGTTTGCTTTCCGGGACCTGTTATGCGGCTTGCGGAACGGGTTTCGAGCGGTCCCACAGGTTGGGCAGGGCGCTGTTGGCGTAGCCGGAGATGAAGGGTTTGCGCTGGCCGGTCAGCGGATCGAAGACCGACCGCCGGATGGCGCCGATGTTGCCGCCATAGACGTGGATGCTGATCGAGGGTCGGTCGGTCAGCGCGTTGGAAATGGCGTGGACGTCGCCGATGCGCGGCGACACCGCCTCCACCGATCCGACCGGCAAAAGGTCGGCGGCGGTGGCGACGGGCGGGCCGTCCTGCAATTCGTAGCGTTGGGAATGCTCCGCCCCGCGCAGCACGCCGACGAGGCCCCAGACGGTGTGGTCGTGGATCGGCGTGCGCTGCCCCGGCCCCCAGACGAAGCTGACGACCGAGAAGCGCTCATGGGGATCGCAATGCAGCAGATACTGCCGGTAATGGACCGGATCGGGCTGGGCGTAGGCGTCGGGCAGCCAGTCGTCCACGGCGACCAGCCCGGCCAGGAGGCTGCGCCCCGCGTCGAGGATGGCAGGTTCGTCGTCGCCCAGCCGCTCCACCAGACGGGTGAAGTCGCCGATGAAGCCGCGCAGACGGGACAGGTTGGGAAGGGAGGGATCGGTCATGGAGTCGTCCGTCCGTTTGGGAGATGGGGTGCGGCCGAAGCCGGGCGTCGGGCGGATCAGGCCAGCGCGGCCACCAGCACCGGAAGGACGGCCAGGACGACGCCGGCCCCCAAGGCCAGCCAGTGGCTGAGCGGCGGCTCTTCCATGCGCGTCCGGTGGGGCGCAAGCGTCTGGTCCGGCGCATCGTCCGAAAGTTGCGGCGGCAGGGGCAAGGGCAAGGCGCAAGACGGGCTGAGCGACGCGATCAGCATCCAGTGGAAGTCATCCGAAGCCTTCATGCCGGGTCTCCTGTTTGGCTGGGGCAAGGCGGAGAGCCATCGCCCGGGCCGTGGTCGCATCAGATTTACATTTCTCGGAGGTGTAATTTTCCTTATTTCATATAGGAAAGTAGGATTTATGCGCGACGTCAAGCGCGCGCTTCGTTCCGGGCGCGGTTTTTCGCCGATTCCGAACCCCGAGCGCTGGTCGAGATCAGGGCGGCGGCGACATCCAGCGCAGGACGGGCGTGTTGCAAGGAGGTTCCCCACAGCTCATGCATCGCACAGGGGGGCACGACCCACGCCACGCGCGGGGGCCGGCGAGTCCATGCGCAAACGCATGGATTTCAGCAATCATAGGATTGCTCAATCAACGGAAGTTTATTTCAGCGGCGGAAGTATTTCCGTCCTGCGTTGTGCGAAGTATTGTGCGGGCGTGCTTCCCAAAGCCTTCTTGAACATCGTGATGAAGGCGTTGACCGAGTCATAGCCCAGTTCGGCGGCTACGTCCTGGACCGCCGCACCGCTGGCCAGTTCCCGAAGGGCGATGACAAGGTGAAGCTGCTGCCGCCAGCGTCCGAACGTCAGGCCCGTCTCGCGGATCATCAAACGAGCCAGCGACCTTTCGCTCATCGCCACGCGCTTGGCCCATTCGGCCAATGTGCTGCGGTCGGAGGGGGCCACCGTCAAGGCATCCGCCATCGCACGGATCTTCGGAGTGCTGGAGATCGGAAGGTTGAAGCGCTCACGCGGCATGTCGGCCAGTTCGTCGAGAGCCACCCTCGCAAGCCGGGCCGCATGGCCGTCCGAGGGATAATCGGCAGGCTCCCGAGCCAACCGATCGACCATTTCCCGGATCAACGGGGAGACGGACAGAGTGCAGCAGTCCGCGGGCAAGCCCGCTGCCCCCGGCTCGACGAACAGGTAGTTGAGCCGCGCGTTTGCCGTCGCACGGGCGGAATGCGGCACACCGCCGGGAATCCAAACGCCGCAATTGGGCGGTACGATCCAGATCTCATTGTCCGCGGTGCAGGTGACGGCGCCATGCAGCGCGAGGATCAACTGGCCCTTGCGGTGCGTGTGCATCGGCACTTCCGCCTCATGGTCCACGAAGTTGAGCTGGCGCGCGACGGCCGGCCGATCCGTGAGATCGGGGTCGAAGGCGGAGACGGCTGATCGTGAAAGGGGCATCGATTGGCAGCTTTTGGATATTTTCTGACAGAATACCGAATTTATCAAATTCTGCAAATCGGTCACAACTGGCGGCATGACCACCGGGAACGCCGCAATCACCCTCTTGCGCAAGGCCAGTGCCGCCATGCTGCGCGCAGGACTCGACGCCCTCCGCACGCCCGCCATGAGGGCGGATGCGGATGCGATCCTCTTTTCGGTGAAGAGTTTCGCCGCGGCGATGCTGGCCTACTGCATCGCGTTGCGCATCGGCCTTCCCAAGCCGTTCTGGGCCGTTGTCACCGTCTACATCGTGTCGCAGACCTCCGTCGGGGCATCGCTCAGCCGGGGCGTCTATCGCTTCGCGGGGACGATGGCCGGTGCCGCGGCGACGGTAGCGATCGTTCCGAATTGCGTGAACGATCCGATCACGTGCAGCGCGGTTCTGGCCGGCTGGATCGGGCTGTGCCTGTTCTTCTCGCTGCTCGATCGCACACCGCGGGCCTACGCCTTCGTTCTTGCCGGCTACACGGCGAGCCTGATCGGTTTCCCCAGTGTCCTCGATCCCGGCGCGGTCTTCGAAACGGCCTCGGTGCGGGTCCAGGAGATATCCATCGGGATTCTCTGCGCCATCCTGGTGCACCGCTATGTCGTGCCGAAGCGCATGACGGGCCAGTTCACCGGCAAGCTGTCGGCAACGCTGCAGGACGCGCGGCGGCTGGCGGCGGATGTGCTCAGCGGAACGCCGGCAACGAGCCGTCGGGACCGCAACCAGCTTGCGGCGGACCTTCTTGCCCTGCAAGGGCTTGCAACTCATCTGCCGTATGACGCGGCCCCCATGACGCCGCGTCGTGAAAAGCTGCAGCTGGTCCATGACCGGCTCGCACGGCTGCTTCCGCTCGCGACGGAGATCGAGGACCGGATGCACGTCCTCGGCGCCGGGGGTGACGGCGTACCCGATGCGCTGAGTGCGCTGCTCGATGACGTCGGAGCATGGATCGCAACCGCCGGGGTGGCCGAGCGGGACGGCGCCGCAGCCCACCTGATTGGCCGCGCCCGGGCGATCCGGAACCATTTGGGCGCAGACGCCTCAACGCTTGGCGACCGGCTGGCCGCCAATCTCGCCGGACATCTGGCGGAGATGATCGGCCTGCTCCAGGACTGCGACAGGCTCGTCCGAACCATCGGGACTGTCGACCGCGCGCGCGATGCGGCGCCGCTTCATGGGCCGCGGCGTGCGAAGGGCTACGTCTATCACCGCGATCCCTGGATGGCGGCGCGGGCTGCCCTGGGCGCCATGGTCGGCATCCTCATCGGTTGCGCCTTCTGGATCGGGTCGGCCTGGCCGGAGGGCGGGACGGCGGTGTCCATCCTCGGCGTCTGCTGCACGCTGTTCGGGAATGTCGACACGCCGGTGCCCAACGTCATCAAGTATATGGTCGGCTCGATCCATGGGGTGGCGATCAGCCTCGCCTACAGCTACGTCATCCTTCCCCAGGTCACGAGCTTCGCCGTTCTCGTCGCGGTTCTCGCCCCGGCGTTTCTGTTCGCCGGTTCCCTGCAGACGCGGCTCCCGACGGCCTTCCGGGCGCTCGGCATCACCCTCACAATTCCGATCCTCTCGGGTCTGGGCCCCACCTACACCGGCGATTTCGCGGCCTCCCTCAACATGGTGATCGCGCTCTTCGCGGCGGTCGGCTTTGCGGCGGTCAGCATGTCCCTGTTCCAGACCGTGCCGGTCGACACGGCGATCAACCGGCTGCTTCACGTAAGCCGGCGGGACGTCGGACGTCGAGCCCTGGGTGCCGCGCCCAACGAGGCACACTGGACGAGCCTCATGATCGATCGGACGGCGCTGCTGCTTCCAAGATTGCGGGCGTCCGGGAACGCCTATTCGGACGTCCTTGACGATACGCTGCACCATCTTCGCATCGGTCACGCCGCAGGCCAGCTCCGCAAGACGATCCCACGGACCGAGGGCGAGGTCGGCGACAAAGCGAGAGAACTGCTTCTGGCGGTCGCCGCACGCTTCGGCGCCAGGGGTCGGACCGGCCCTGTCGATCACGCCGACCTCGTCCGGCGCGTCGAGGCGCTGGCGGCACTGATCGCCGGCAGCTCGATCAAAGACCGTTTGCGGTTGCTCGACCTGCTCATCGACCTTCGATTCGCGCTCGGTTCCGGTGAAACGGTGAAAGGAAAACACAGCCCATGATCGTTGACCTCAGCGTCGGGGGCGTCCTCATCCCCGGTCTGGTGGTGCTCGCGTTCGCCGCCCTGGGCGCCACCATGGTGGTGGTCCGCGCCCTCGCCGCCACCGGCATCCACCGCCTGTTCGCTCATCGGCCGCTCGTCGAGCCTGCCATCTTCGTCCTCATCTACGGTCTGCTCGTGCAGTGCCTGCCCTCGGTTGGAACATTGCCATGACGTCTGTTCTGTCCCTTCTCGGCCGCTATGCCCTGACTCTTTGCCTCGTGGTTGCCTCCGCATTCGTCGCGTGGGAGGCGTGGAGCCGTTACGAGCGGACGCCCTGGACCCGCGACGGGCGCGTGAGCGTGGATGTCGTGCAGATCGCACCGGAGGTCTCCGGCACGGTCAGCGCCGTATCCGTTGTCGATAATCAGCACGTCCATCGCGGCGACATTTTGTATGCGATCGATCCTGAGCGGCTCCGGCTTGCCGTGGCACAGGCGGAAGCCGACGTCGAAGCCAAACGGCAGGACATGCTCGTTCGGCAGGCGACGGCGCGGCGACACAGCCAGCTGCGCGATGTCCTGTCCCAGGAGGCCGTGCAGCAGTCGGGTGGAGCGGCCACGGCGGCAGGGGCTGCCTATCAGGCGGCGGTCGCGGCTCTCGATCTCGCCAAACTCGACCTCGCGCGCTCCACCATCCGCTCGCCGATCGATGGCTATGTCACCAATCTGAGGCTGCGGCCCGGTGACTATGCCACGGCTGGCGTGACGAAGGTCGCCGTTCTCGACGCGGCCAGCTTCCGGATCACCGGCTATTTCGAGGAAACGAAGATCCGACACATCCGCGTCGGCAGCCCGGCGAACATCATGCTGATGGGCTTCGATCAGCCGATATCGGGCCATGTCGAAAGCATCGGCCGCGGCATCGAGAACAGCAACGACACGCCGGGTCATCTCGGCCTGCCGAATGTGGCGGCAACGTTTTCCTGGGTGCGACTCGCCCAGCGCATCCCGGTCCGCATCCATATCGATCGGGTGCCCTCCGGGGTCGAGCTGGCGGCGGGCATGACGGCGACCATCGAGATCAGCCCTGCCGAGATCAGCCCTGCCGAGATCAGCCCTGCGGACTCCGGAACGGCCACGGGTGCTCATCGGCCCGATCACGGAGTTCGCCCCGATACCATGTCTTAAGGGGCTGCCCTGACACCTCGGCCTTTTCGGCGGAAGGTTTGACCGGCCGCGCCGGCAAGGAACGGTGGCGTCAGCCCAGCCGCGGCTCGCGGAAGAATAAAATTTCACCGAACGGTCATGACAACGTTGTCATCGATACGAAACGGCGATATGATAACGTTGTCATTAGCGTTCATCGCCTTTGCCCTCATCTGGCTGGTCAGGATTGTCCCATGAGCCTGTTTCTCGATGCCCTGCTCGACAGCCCTTTAGACGACAGCATCCGGGGGGTGCCGCCCGGAGCGGCGCCGCTGCGGCTGCGTGATGTCGGCGCCCGGGGCTGGCGGCCGGCCGCGGGCGACATGGCGCTTCCGGTGCTGACGCTCGACGAGGACGCCTTCGCCGCCAACCGGGACCTGATCTTCGCCTATGCGCGCCGTCACGGCGTGGCGCTGGCCCCGCATGCCAAGACGCCGATGGCCCCGCAGATCGCCTCCGCCCTGGTGGAGGCCGGCGCCTGGGGCGCCACCGTCGCCAACCTGCAGCAGGCGGCCGTTCTGCTGCGCGCCGGCGTGACCCGGCTGATCCTCGCCAACGAGATCGGCGGCCGGGCCAGCGGCGAGCGGCTGGGCGCGCTGCTCGCCGCCCATCCCGACGCCGACCTGCGCGCCTTCGCCGACTCCCCCGCCGCGGTCGAGACGCTCGCCGCCGCGGCGCGCGCCGCCGGGCGGCGGCTGCCCGTCCTGGTCGAGGTCGGCGTGGTCCTCGACGGCGTCGCCACCTACGAAGGGGCGGTCGCCACCGCCGATCCGGCCGAGACCGCCGCCAACATCGCCGCCCTGATGCGGCGCACGGCGGAAGCCTTCGCGCTGGTGCGCGCGCTGGCCCCGGAGCGGCCGTTGCTGCTCACCGCGGGCGGTTCCGCCTTCTTCGACATGGTGGTGACCGGTCTGGCGCCGGTCGCCGCGACGGACGGCAACGCCACGCTGGTGCTGCGCAGCGGCGCCATCTTCTTCCACGACCACGGCGTCTACGAACGCGCGCTCGGCGCGCTCGACGCACGGCAAGGGTTCGCCTGCGGCGGCGCCACGGCGGCCGATTTCCGCCCGGCCCTGCGCCTGTGGGCGGAGGTGCTGACCCGGCCGGAACCGGAACTGGCCATCTGCGGCTTCGGCATGCGCGACGCCTCCTTCGACCAGGGCCTGCCCCGGCCCCTGCGGGTCCACCGCGACGGCGCTGCGCTCTCCGCGGAGGGCCTGCGGGTGACCCGGCTGAACGACCAGCACGCCTTCGTCGCCGTGCCGGCCCGCCATGATCTCGCTGGCCATGACCTCGCCGCCCATGATCTCGCGGTTGGCGACATCGTCGAATTCGGGATCTCGCACCCCTGCACCTGCATCGACCGCTGGCGCGTGCTGTTCGGCCTCGGCGCCGACGGGCGGGTCCGCAGCGCCTACCGCACCTTCTTCGGCTGATCCAAGGCGGCCCGACACGCCATGCAGACATTGAATTTCCAGCAACTCCTGCGCTACCAGGACCAGCTGATCGACGGCACGCTGCACACGCTCTTGCTGACCCTGGTCGCCGCGGTGATCGGCACCGCCATCGGCGTCGCCGGGGCGGCGGCGGTGCGCAGCGGGCCGCGCCCGGTGCGCTGGGCGATCCGCGGCTACGTCGAGCTGATCCGCAACACGCCGTCGCTGATCCAGCTGTTCGTGGTCTTCTTCGTGCTGCCGGGCTTCGGCCTGCGGATGGGAGCCTTCGAGGCGGCGGCGATCGCGCTCGGCCTCTATTTCGGCGCCTACTGCACCGAGATCGTCCGCGCCGGGCTCGACGCCATACCCGGCAGCCAGGTCGAGGCCGGCCAGTGCCTGGGGCTGACCCGCTGGCAGGTGTTCCGCCATGTCGTGCTGCCGCCAGCCCTGCGCAGCGTCTACCCCGCCTTCACCAGCCAGTTCGTCCTGCTGCTGCTCGGCACATCGTTGGCCTCGCAGATCTCGGCGGAGGAGCTGTTCCACACCGGCGGCTTCATCGAGACGCGCACCTACCGCAGCTTCGAGGTCTATGCCGTGATCTGCGGCATCTACTTCGCCCTGGTGATGACCTTCAAACTGCTGTTCGCCGCGGTGGGGCGCCTCGCCTTCCGCTGGCCGGTGCGGCGCTGACGGAGACACCGGCCATGCGTTCCTTTTCCCTCGCCGACTTCCTGTCGCTGCTCAGCGCGCTGCAATGGACGGGCGTCCTCGTCCTCATCGCGCTCGCCTTCGGCGCTCCGCTGGCGCTGGCGCTAGCCCTGATGCGGACCAGCGCCCGCCGCGCGCTGCGCTGGACCGCCACCGCCTTCCTCCAGCTCGTCCAGGGCGTCCCGCTGCTCGGCCTGCTGATGTTCTTCTACTTCGGCATGCCGGTCTTCCTCGGGGTGGAGATGCCGCCGCTGGTCGCCGTCGGCATCGCCATGACCGTCTACACCGCCTCCTTCCTCGGCGAGATCTGGCGCGGCGGCATCGAGGCGGTGAAGCACGAGCAGTGGGAGGCCGCCGCCTGCCTCGGCCTATCAACCTGGCACCAGTTCCGCTACGTCATCGCGCCGCAGGCCTTCCGCATGGCGCTGCCGCCGACCGTCGGCTTCCTCGTCCAGCTCATCAAGGGCACGTCGCTGGCCTCCATCGTCGGCTTCGTCGAACTCGCCCGCGCCGGCCAGCTGGTCAGCGCCGCCACCTTCCAGCCCCTGCTGGTCTACTCGATCGTCGCGGCGATCTACTTCGCCGCCTGCCTGCCGCTCACCCTGTGGGCGCGTTCCCTGGAGGCCCGTCTCAATGGCGCTCGTTGACATCAAGAACGTTTCCAAGAGCTACGGTTCCATCGAGGTGCTCAAGGGGGTTTCGCTCAGCATCGACGAGGGCGAGATCGTCACCATCATCGGCAAGTCGGGCTCCGGCAAATCGACCCTGCTGCGCTGCATCAACGCGCTGGAGCGCATCGACGGCGGCGAGATCACGGTGGAGGGCCAGTCGGTGCGCACCGATATGCCGAACCTGCGCGGCTTCCGCCAGCGCGTCGGCATCGTCTTCCAGGCCTTCAACCTGTTCCCGCACCTGACGGTGGAACGCAACATCACGCTGGCCCCGATCCTCAACAAGCGGATCGCCAAGGCGGAAGGCCGGGCCCTGGCGCTCGACGTGCTGGCCCGCGTCGGGCTGGCCGACAAGATCGACGCCTATCCGGCCCAGCTCTCGGGCGGGCAGCAGCAGCGCGTCGCCATCGCCCGCTGCCTCGCCATGGGGCCGCACCTGATGCTGTTCGACGAGGTGACCTCGGCCCTCGACCCGGAGCTGGTCGGCGAGGTTCTGAAGGTGATGGAGGACATGGCGCGGCAGGGCATGACGATGGTCCTGGTCACCCACGAGATGGGCTTCGCCCGCAACGTCGCCTCCAAGATCGTCTTCATGCACCAGGGCCGCGTCTGGGAGGAGGGGCCGCCGGCGGAACTCTTCGCCAATCCCCGCACCCCCGAGCTGCGGAGCTTCATCGCCTCCGCGCGCTGAGCCACCACCGGTCTCCCTTCACCGACCCCTTGAGGGCCGGACAACGACCAGAACAGAGGAGCAATGTCGTGAGACTCTTCCGGACCCTTGCCGCCGCCGTGGCGGTCTGCGCCACCGTCGCCCTGTCCGCCACCGCCCTGCCGTCCGCCGCGAAGGCGGATGCCCTGCAGAACGTGCTGTCGGCCGGCAAGCTGCGCGTCGGCGTGCTGATGGACGCCGCCCCCTGGGGCTTCAAGGACGCCAAGGGCGAGGCCGCCGGCCTCGACATCGACCTTGCCAAGCTGATGGCCGCCGACATGGGCGTGAAGCTGGATCTGGTCCAGGTGACCGGCGCCAACCGCATCCCCAGCCTGCTCGCCAACAAGGTGGACGTGCTGATCGCCGCCGCCGGCGCGACGCCGGAGCGCGCCCAGCAGGTGACCTTCTCCCAGCCCTACGCCGCGGTCAATCTCGGCGTCTACGGGCTGAAGGGGATGGCCACCGCCACCGATCCGGCCGAGCTGAAGGGCCACAGCATCGGCGTCGCCAAGGGCTCGACGCTCGACATCTGGCTGACCGACAACGCCCCCGGCGCCAAGCTGGTCCGTTTCGAGGACACCCCCGGCGCCATCGCCGCCTATCTGGCCGGCCAGGTCGAGGCCTTCGCCGAGAACAGCGCCATCGCGCTGAAGGTCACTGAGGACAATCCCGGCAAGGATGTCGAGCTGAAGTTCCTGATCCGCCAGTCGCCGGCCCATGTGGCCGTCCGCCACGGCGAGCAGGACATGGTCAACTGGATCAACACCTTCCTGTTCTACAACCGCCTGAACGGCAAGCTGAGCGCCCTTCAGATGAAGTGGTTCAAGGAGAAGCAGACGCTTCCGCAGATGTAATCCGCCGTTCGGCACCGCAAGAGAGGTTTCATTCGATGATCACGAGGTTCCAGGTCGGTTCGCGCATGAGCCAGGCCGTCGTCTGCCAGGGCATGGTCCACATCGCGGGCCAGGTCGCCAACAACCGCAAGGGTTCGATCGGGGAGCAGACCCGGGACGTGCTGGCGAAGATCGACGCCCTGCTGGAGGAGGCCGGCACCGACAAGTCCAAGCTGGTCGCCGTCAACGTCTTCCTGCCGCACATCACCGACTTCGACGCCATGAACGAGGTCTACGACGCCTGGATCGACCCGGCCAACCCGCCGGCCCGCGCCTGCACCGAGGCGCGGCTGGCCGACCCGGACCTGCGGGTCGAGATGACGGCGCTGGCCTCGCTGTAAGCGGGCTTTTTCGGCGAACCGGAGGAGGCGCCGGGCAACCGCTGCCCAGGCTAACGCTGTCAGGGCGCCCCTCCGCCAGAAGGTTTTTGGAATGCACACTGGCCTCTACCACGCGCTCGATTTTGCCGCCGACGGCAAGTCGCTGGATTTCCTCAGCATCCCGTTCTCGGTGGACCGCTCCCCCTATTATCAGGTGAAGGTCCCGGTCTGCCGCGTGCGCAACGGGGCTGGTCCGCGCGTGCTGCTGATGGCGGGCAACCATGGCGACGAATACGAAGGCGAATTGCTGCTGGGCCGCCTGTTCCGCCGTCTCGATCCCGCGCGCATCCGCGGCGAGGTGACGATCCTGCCGGCCACCAACGCGCCGGCCGTGATGGCGGCGCGGCGGCGCTCGCCGCTGGACGAGGGCAACCTCAACCGCGCCTTCCCCGGCGACCCGGCCGGATCTCCGACCTTCCGGCTGGCCCATTTCCTCGAACACGAGCTGTTTCCGCGCCACGACGTGGTGTTCGACCTGCATTCCGGCGGCACCTCGATGGCCCACCTGCCGTGCGCCCTGATCGAGCGGCAGGGCACGCCCGACCGGTTGGGCCGCGCCCTGGAGCTGATGCAGGCGCTGGGCATGCCCTACGGCTTCGTGGCGGAGAACGGCGCCACGGCCCCGACCTCGATGGCGGCCGCGGCGCGGGCCGGGGTCATCGGCATCAGCGGCGAGTTCGGCGGCGGCGGCACGGTGACGCCGGAGACCATGGCCTACACCGCCCGCGCCATCGACAACCTGCTGATCGCCGTCGGCTTGACCGATGCGCCGGTCCTCGCGGCGTCCGGGCCCGCTCCTGCCCCCATGCAACTGCTTCAGCTTGACAGCCACCGGCAGGCCATCTACGCGCTGCGGCGCGGCTGGTTCGAGCCGGCGGTCGACGTCGGGGCGCGGGTCACCGCCGGCGACCTCGCCGGCTGGTTCCACGACCTGACGCGCCTCGACCAGCCGGAAGAGGAACTGCGCTTCCAGGAGGCGGGCATCGTCATCTCGCGGCGCCTGCACAGCGACAGCGAGGCCGGCGACTGCCTGATCCAGGTGGCGCGTCCGGTCGAGGAGGCGGGCATCCTGGCGCGCGCGGCCTGACCGCGGATTGACAACCGCGGACCAACAGACGGGAGACGGGCGGCATGAGTGACACCGGTGCGGCAAAGCGGCCGCCGACCATCGACGACGTCCTCCGCCTGCGGGCCGCGGAACCGTTGCCATCCAGCGACGGGGGGCCGGTCGAGGAGGGGGGCCGCGACGGGGCGGCTCCGCCGCGCATCGTCGAGATCGCCCGGCTTGCCGGGGTCTCGCCGATCACCGTCTCGCGCGCCCTGCGCCATCCGGAAAAGGTGGCCGAGGCCAAGCGCCGCAAGATCCTGGAGATCGTGGAGCGCACCGGCTACGCCACCAACCCCCACGCCCGCGCGCTGAGGTCCGGCCAGTCGAACATCGTCGCCGCCTTCGTCTCGAACCTGCAGAGCCAGCAGTTCTGCCTCGCCGTGCAGGGCTGCGGCGAGGTGCTGGAGCCGCAGGGCTATCAGTTGATGATCGGACAGACCTCCTACTCCTACGCCAAGGAGACGACGATGATCCAGTCGCTGCGCGAGATGCGTCCGGCGGCAGTCATGTTCACCGGCGTCATCGAGATCGAGGAGAACCGGCGGGCTCTGCGGGCGCTGGGAATCCCGATCATGGAAACCTGGGCCTATCCCCGCGACCCGATCGACATGCTGGTCGGTTTCTCGAACATCGACGGGGGCCGGCTGGCGGCCGAGCATTTCGCCGAGCGCGGCTACCGTCGCGTCGGATTCATCGGTCGCCGCAGCGGCCGCGGCGCCCTCCGACTCACCGGCTTCCGCGAGGGTGCCCGCGCCGCCGGGCTCGACATCGTCGCCGAACTGTCCGTCGACGGGGTCAGCAGCATGGTCGACGGCCGCCGCGCGCTCGGCGATCTTCTCTCGCGAAACGCGGAGGTCGAGGCGGTGTTCTGCGCCAACGACCTTCTGGCGACCGGCGCGCTGCTGGAAGCGCGCCGGCTGGGCATGCGCCTGCCCGACGACATCGCCATTCTCGGCTTCGGCCACAACGACGTCGCCGAAGAGCTGCCGCCCGGCCTGACCACCATCGGAATCGACAGCCGCGACCTCGGCCGCCAGGCCGGGGCGATGATCCTGCAGCGGATGCGCGGCGAAATGCCTTCGGAACCGACCTGCGCCGTCGAACTGACGCTGACCGGTCGCGGCAGCAGCTGATGGGCCGGCACGGGTCTCGCGGTCGCGATCCCGGTAGCCGTGCGCTGGACCGGCCGCTCAGCCGCGAAACCGATCATGTGGCATAATGGGTGACCGGAACGGCGACGGGACCCGACCGCCGACACCGCCCCCGTCCCTGCAACAGGCCAGCCCATGATGGCAACCCGCTCATGACAGCCGTTCAGACCGACGCAGACCCGGACCGCGACCGCCGTCGGAGCGCCTTATGGCCGCCCCCCGCGTCCGTCGCGCAAAGGCGCCTTCTGCACCATCCGGTCGAGGTCTGGGCGCATGAGATATCCTCGGGGCTGACGGGGGTGGGGTTGTGGTGCTGCCGGACCTCCGATCTCGATCCGGCGGTCCTGGCGGAGCCGGAACGGCTGGGCCTGTTCGGGGACGACGACCTGCGGCGCTGCCGCCGCTATCATTTCGACCGGGACCGCCATCTGTTCATCGCGGCCCACCTGCTGCTGCGCTGTGTCCTCTCGCGGTACGAGCCGATCGAGCCGGCGGACTGGCGGTTCGCCGCCAACCCCTACGGCCGGCCCGAGATCGCCGACCCGGCCATTTCCCGACGGCTGCGCTTCAACCTTTCGCACGCCGCGGGGCTGGCGCTCGTGGGCGTGGCGAGGGAGGGTGAGGTGGGTGTGGATGTCGAATGCGCGGACCGCCACGCCGACGCGGCGGGCATCGCCCGGCATGCCTTCTCCGACAGCGAGCGCCGCTTCCTGCAGGGCCTTCCGGCGGAGGAGAGCCGGCTGGCCTTCCTGCGATCCTGGACGCTCAAGGAGGCCTACGCCAAGGCGCGGGGCGTCGGGCTGTCCCTGCCCTTCCGCGACATGGAATTCCAATACGGTCCGGACGCGCGCATCGCGATGCGCCTGGGCGAGGGCATCGCCGACCGCGCGGACCGCTGGCGCTTCGAACAATTCAGCCTGTTCGACCGCCACATCGGCGCGGTCGCCCTGGGAACCCCGGTGCCGGCCGGATGATCCGGCGGCACCGGACCCCGCCGCCCGTTACAGCGGATCGTAGCAATCGTAGCTGCGCTGGCGCCAGATCAGGCCGTCCTTGAACTCAAGGAACTGGGCGAAATGCGCGCACAGCGTGGTGCCCGGCGGATGCGAGCCGAGCGGAACCGCCAGCGTTCCCGTCCAGTGCGCCTCCAGCGCCACGTTGTTCCCCATGGCGACGATGTTCACGATCTCGAGGGTCTGGGCGGACAGCGCGCTGCGTCCCTTCGCGTTCGCCTCCTTGATGGCGCTGTGGTTCCGCCGCGCCCCTTGAGGAAAGAAAGCGTTTGGGAACTCTTCCTGGACGATGTCCGGTGCATAGAAGCGGTCGAGATCCTCGTCGCTCGCCCCGGACGAGATCTTATTCACATACGCCCGTGTTATCTCGATGAGTTCAGAAGGTTCCATGTCATCTCCTTTCTTGAAAAACCATGCAGAATCTTGGTGCGGAACCTTCAAATGGCGACGTCACTCCAGTGCGAAAAAAGGATTCAAATGATGGACAAAGGTCTTACCCTTTACGACAACATGCGGACAAATCGGAAACATTTCTCATGACAGGCGCATGACAAGGCGGCTTACGCGCTCCCTTACCTCCGGAAACGCATAAGTCTTGCGCTGTACGGACAGCTCGGCGTCGACCGCGGCGGGAAGGCGGTTCAGCAGGTCTCCCGCCAGAGAGGACTTCATCAGGCGCAGCGATCCTGCGGGCAAGGCGGCCAGCCCCCTTGCGGTGGACAGCGCGTGGTCCAGCACCCGCGCGCGGGGAACGACCGGGAAGGGGACGCCGCGCTCCCGCAACGTCGCCCCGGAATAGGCGCCCCCGGTAAGCATCATCTCCGCGGCCAGCCCGCGGCCCAGCTTCTCCGGCAGCAGCATCGTGGCGCCGAAGCCCGGCGTCAGGCCGAACGTCATGAAATTCGCGGCGTAGGTCGCCTCCTCCGCCAGAACGACGATGTCGGCGTACAGCCCGAAGACGAAGCCCGCACCGGACGCGTTCCCCTGCATGGCGGCGACCACCGGCAGAGGGCAGCGCAGCAGGCATTCGTAGAGGAACGGGAAGTCCGTGTAGGACATCCGCCCCTCGACGATGTCGCTGAGCGCCTGCGGGCTGCCTCCCATGGCGAAGGCCGGCCCCTCGCCGGTGATCACGGCGACGCGGAAGGACGGGTCCGCCGCGATGGCCTGAAAAGCCGCGAGAATCCCGAGGGACAGATCCTCGGTGAACATGTTGCGGTTGCGCGCGTCCTTGAGCACGACCAGCGCCACGCCCTCGCCGCCCGATTCCAGCGCCACCGTCTCGCCCCGCCAGCGCCGCGCCCGCTCCGCCCAATCGGCGGCGGGTGGCGGGGCCGCGTGTGATGGGGCGGCGTGCGACGGAGCGGGGGACGGCTCCACCTTGCGGTACCAATGGCTGCGGCCCACGAAGGGGGGAACCGGCAGCGACAGCCGGCGCGCCGCTCCATCCTCCTCCGGCACCGGCCATGCCACCACCGCACCCGCCACCCAGGCACCCGCCAGCTCTTCGGGGCCGGAGCCCGACGGCCCGGGGGAACCGGCCGCCGCGTGTCCCCGCAGGATTCGCGGATCGGCGGAACGGGCCAGCGCCGCGTCCAGCAGAACCGCCAGTTCGCCGAGGGAGGAGGCCAGAAGCGCCAGTCGGAAGGGGCGGTCGGTCCGGCCCGTCCGCAGGGTGTGGGCGATGTCCCGCAGGAGCCGGTCACCGCCCGCATCCCCCTGACGGAGCAGCCAGCCCCGCAGGGCGGCGGCCACGGCGTCCAGCCCCGCTTCGCTGCCCGCCGACAGGAGCACGGGACGGGTGCGCGGGGGCACGCTTCCGCCCGGCACGCCATCGCCAGCCACCGGTCCGGTCCATTCTTCGAGAATGGCGTGGGCCATCGTGCCGGCGGCGCTCACCGCCGTCACCCCGGCCCGCCGCGGTCCGCCCGCCGGGCGCGGCCAGGGCCGGCTGTCCCGGTGGACCACGAAGGGACCGCCATCCCGGGCCAGACCGGGATTCGGCCGGTCCAGGCCGGGGACGCCGTACCGCCGCCCCTCGCGCAAGGCGAGCACCGCCTTGATGATCGCGGCGATCCCGGCGGCGGGGCCCGCGTCCCCGATGGCGGCCTTGACCGATCCGAGGGTGCAGTCCGGCTCCGTCGGCGCGACGCCGGCGGTTTGCGGGGTGAAGGCGCGGTGCAAAGCGGCGACTTCCGCCGCGTCCCCGGCCAGGGTGGCGCTGCCGCTGGTTTCCAACAGGCCGAGCGACCGCGGGGCGGTTCCCGCCGCGGTGTGGGCATGCAGCAGGAGATCGGCAAGGGCGTCGATGGCGGACGCATCCCATTGGGCGCCGCCGCCCCGGTGGCCGACGCCGACGCCCCGGATGAGCGCATGGACCGGATTGCGGTCGGCCAGCGCGGCGCCCAGCGGCTTGAGGAACAGCACGCCGCACCCCTCCGCGGCGACGCGCCCGTCGGCGGCGGCGTCGAGGACCCGGCACTGCCCGGACGGCGATGCCTCGCCCGGCTCCAGCATCCGGACGGCGGTCTCCGACCGCAGCAGGACGTTGACGCCGCCGCACAGCGCGGCGTCGCACTGCCCGGAGCGGATGGCGGCCACCGCCCGGTGCAGGGCCACGAGGGACGAGGCTTCTCCGGAACTGACCGTCTCGCTGGGGCCGTGAACGCCCAGAAGATAGGACACCCGGTTGGCGATCATCGCCAGGGCGTTGCCCGTGGCGCCCTGGGCGCGCAGTTCGCCCGCCGCCGCCAGCAACCGGGCATAGTCGCCGTACTGGGCACCGACGAACACCCCCAGCCTTCCGCCGGCCAGCCCGCCGGGCCGTTGGCCGGCGTCCTCGACGGCGCTCCACGCCTGCTCCAGGAACAGGCGCTGCTGCGGGTCCATCTGCTCGGCGTCGATCGGTGCGATGCCGAAGAACGCCGCATCGAACCGCCCTACCCCGGGGATGCAGCACACCGGCGGCGCCGTGGCGCTTCCGCCTTCGGACGGCCGGTCCGCCGGCCGCTCCGGCGCGACGCGGCGTCCCTGCTCCAGAAGATCCCGCAGAGCCGCGATGCCGTCGGCGCCCGGAAAGACTCCGCTCATCCCGACGACGGCCACCGGCTCCACCGCCCCACGCCCCAAACCCGCCTGCGACATCCTGCGTCCTCCGTGACCGTGTTCCGGCAAGCGCTCAGCTCCACTCGTATTCCCGGTGATAGGTGCTGACGCGCTTCAGGCGCAGCAGCCCGCGGCCGGCGAAGAAGGCGTCGTAGAGGTCCGCATAGGGACCCGTGTCCACCTCCTTGTCCTTGATGCCGAACCGCCATTCGTCGTTCAGGTCGAGGATGCGGTCGTAGGTGGCGACGTCGATCGGCAGGCGCCGCGCCAGTCCCTCGTCGATCGCCATGGCGTCCAGATGCGCGGCGGCGCCCTCCGGGACGAGACCGCTGAGGAACTCCGAGGAGCAGCCGGACCCATAGGAGAAGAGGCCGATCCGCCCGGCGCGGCGCCCGGCGGTGATCTCACCGCACAGGGCCATGAAGACGGTCCCCGCGTAGATGTTGCCGACCTCCACGCAATGGTGCAGCGACGGCGCCACCCGCCGGATGAAGTCGGCCTCGACCTCCGCCGGCGCCGCCTTGCCGAAGCGGCGCATCATGCGCCGGTGGGCGCCCTTCACCATGCCCGCGAAGGGCGTGTGGAAGGCGAGCGCGTCGAAGGTCGTCTGGAAATCGGCGCCCTCCACGCGCTCCGCGTAGGCGCGGAAGCAATTCTCCAGGCAGTCGAGATAGGACAGCAGCGACATGTCGGGATCGCCGGTTTCCAGTTCCGGCAGCGGGCGGTGGACGTCCATGATCTCGTAGGAGCAGCAGCCGTGGGCACCCGGATCGAGGTCGAGCAACCGCGGACGGTCGCCGATCAGCATGGCGATGGCGCCCGCCGCCTGGGTCGGCTCGGCGTAGGTGTTGCGGGCGGTCGCGCGGGCGGTGTCGGTGGCGATCACCAGCACCTTTTCCCCCGGCGTGAAGCCGCTGCCGACCACCCCAGCGGCGAGCTGGAGCGCGCCCATCCCGGCGTAGCACGCCTGCTTCAGCTCCAGCGACCGGCAATTGCGGTCCAGTCCGAGCAGCGCGTGGATGTAGGTGCTCAGCGACTTGGCGAAATCGACCGGCGATTCGGTGCAGGTGATCACCGTCCCGATGCGGCTGCGTTCGGCGGGAGTCAGGCGGTCGATGATCGGCTTCGCCGCATTGACGGCGTAGGACACCGCGTCCTCGCAGGGAAGGGCCACCGACTTCTTGCGCATCATCAGGTTGTCGAACCTCTCCAGGTCGAGGCCGCGGGCCGTGAAGAGGTCGCGCACGTCCACATAGGTCGGCCCGGCGTACAAATTCATGCTTTCGATGCCGACTGAGGTCATCGCCATTCCTTTCTTCCTTTTGTTCTTGCCTGCGCCTTCGTCCCGCATGCGGCGGTCCGGCGTCGGGGATGGAGAACCGGGTCACCGCTCCGGCATGGGCAGCCGCAGCGGCGCGCGGCCGAGCCGTCTCGCCAGCGTGTGGAAGCGCAGCGTCGTCAGGCCGAGGACCGTCAGGAACACCAGCCAGACATCCCCGTCCAGGCGCGGAAAGCCGGCGATCAGGCGGTACCAGCCGCTGCCCGTGCCGAGGGCGTCCTCGATCAGGGCGGGGTCGGCCTGGAACAGGCACGCCGCCGCCAGATAGGCGAAGCCCGCGGCCAGCAGGTTGCGCATGGTTCGCGCCGTGAAGGCGAGCAGGTCGCCCCCGGGGCTTTGCGCGGGTTGGACCATCAGCGTGTTCTCGCGGAAACGGCGCGTGTGCATGGAGGCCATCGTCATGCTTTCCGCCATCGACTTCTGGCCGTCGGCAACGACCTGGGACATCCGGCGGGGGGCCTGCGCGCGATGGAATTCGGCGATGGCGGCGGTGTAGTCGATTTCCGGATAGAAGGCGCCGATCGCCAGATCGACCGCGTTGTAGGCACGGCCGAGCTTGAGCAGCGTCCAGTTCGGCGCGAAGCGGTAGGCCATGGTGATCTGGCCGATCTCGAAGGTGGAGCTCGACAGCGATTTCTCGCTGAAGGTTCCGTTCTTCATCCTGGCGCGCCATTTCCAGCGCTGCAGCGCATCGGCGATCTTCTGCCGGACCTCGTGGACGTTCAGCGGCGGCAGCACCCCGCTCAGCATCAGCATCAGGTCGGCGGCCAGCATGAACTTGTCGGAGTTGATGGCGCCGATGTACATCTTGTAATTGTTCAGGTATTCGACGTCGAGCGACCCTGCCATCCCGAAATCAATGAAGGCCAACCGGCTGTTCTTCAGCAGAAGAATGTTGCCGGGATGCAGGTCGCCATGCCAGAGGTTGTCGATGAAGATCTGGTGAAACAGCGAGTGCATCATGGTCTTCGCGACCTTGCTGCGCCGGATGTTGTTCTCGAACATCCAGCGCTCGGCCAGGGCGGGATCACTGCCGCGCACCCGCAGCAGCTCGCTGAGCGCCACTCCCTCGACGAACTCCATCACGACGACCTGCCGGGAGCAGTATTCCTCATGGACGTCGGGCACGTAGATGCCCTGCTCGCCCAGGGTCCCCTGCAGCCTCTGCATCGACGCGGCCTCGATGCGGTAGTCCAGCTCCTCCTCGATGATGGCCCTCATCTGCCGGACCATCTCGCGCCATTGCAGATGCGCGGCCAGTCCCAGCCCGTCGAGCAGGGCCGCGCCGACGCCGATCCAGCGCACGTCATAAGCCAGGAACGCCGATGCGTGGGGCCGCTGGACCTTCACGGCCACCCAGGCGCGCCGCCGCCGCAACTGCGCCCGGTGGACCTGGCACAGCGAGGCGGCGGCGATCGGCACGTCCTCGAAGTGACTGAAGACGTCGCCGACCCGCCGTCCGATGCTGGCCTCGATCACGCGGCGCGCCTGATCGGCGGGAAAGGCGCAAGCCCGATCCTGCAGCAGGCTCAACTCGTTGCAGAAGGCGGCGCTCCAGACGTCGTTGCGCATGGCCAGGATCTGGCCGACCTTGATCCAGGCGCCGCCCATGCTCTCCAGAAACCCGCGCAGCAGCCGCGCCGCGGTCCGGCTGTCCCACCGCCCGGCCAGCCGCATCCAGGCGAGCCGGGCCATCATCCGCGACAGCCCGACCAGCACGGCGAGCAACCGCAGCGGGGACGGACGGTCGATCCGCCGGACCTCCAGCGGCCGCCATCCGTTCCGCCGCGGCAGCGGGGTCGGGATCAGATCCGGGTCCTGCACGACGCACTCCCACGCGGCGCCGGCCATCCGCTCCGCCGCGCCACTCCTTCATCCTCGTCGAAACCACGCACGTCCGTCACCAGCTCCCCGATCCGTTGATCCCCCCGGCCCCTGCCGGCCGGAGCGTTGCAGGCCGCTCCGCCCCGCCGCGACCGTTCAGTCGGAGGCGGTGAGGATTTCCTCCGCGTTGATGAAGTCCGAGAGGCCGAGGATTTTCAGATAGCCCTCGATGTGCTGCCACAGCATCTGCGCCATGAACTCCCTCTGCGACGGCTCCAGCGTGCCCTCCAGCGCCGAGGTGTCGTCGCGCACCTGGCGGTAGTTGATGTTCGACAGGGTGAACTGGAGTTCCATCATGTCGATCGCCGCCTTGAAGGCGAAGCCGGCGTCGATCATCGGCTCGTAGATCGACTTGGCGTAATTCATGTCCTCCGCCGCGTAGGTGTGCGGCACGACGTCGAGCGAGTTGTACAGGCGGTCGCAGGTGCCGCCGATCGCGCTGTCGAAATGCTGGGCGAAGCGCTTGTCGCCCGGGCTGAAGCCGGCGATGGGGGTCGAGTGGATGGTGCAGCGCGCCTTCGGATCCCAGCGCGTGGACAGGCTGCCCTCGCAGCCCTGAAGCTCGCGCAGCCACATGGCGACCGTGGCGGACATGGTACCGCCCAGGCTGTGGCCGGTGGTGTGGATGGCCAGCGGCGACTGGCAGGCCGCCACCTCCTGCTTGAGGAAGTCCACCAGGGTCAGGCCGGCGCCCGGGACGCCCTTCTGGGCGCGGACCCGCTTCAGATGCTTCAGGGTGTTGGCGACGCCTTCCGAGACGCGCGGCCATTTCCGCCGGGGCAAATCCTCGACCGGCCAGAGTTCCTGCTCGTTGACCGCCGACACCTGATTCAGAATGCTGTAGATCGACAGCGGGTTGGTGCCGCGGATCGCGATGACGTAGCGGGTCGGATCCCGGCGATCCCGGACGACGTAGAAGACGTTGGTGTCGACGAGATTCGTGAATCCGGCGTTGACCAGCCCCGGCCCCCAGACCACGTCCCATTTCCCGTTGACCGGCTCCAGCTCCTCCAGGAAGCGGTTGATCAGTTCCAGCAGCACCGTCGGCTGGCCGCCCTTCTCGCCCAGCGTGCCGGCGTAGGCGATGTAGGCGAGGGTCACCATCTCCTGCCGCCAGGAGAAGTCGGGCAGGCCGACGAGGCCCTCGCTGTCCCCGATCAGGGCGGCGATGTCGATCGTGAAGCTGCCCGAGGAATCGGGAAGGGTCGATTTCCCGATGGCGCAGACGAGCGTCCCCTCCTCGCGGGTCCAGGTGCCGTCCCGGCGGAAGTTTTGCGGCTTGGTCGCGACCTGGATGGTGCCGTTCTGCGCCCAGGTGCCGTCCGGGCGCAACGTCAGCCAGCTGTCCCACAGCAGGCCGTCCTTGAACTCCTTCCGCTTCCAGCGCCCGACGAAGGAGAATTCCTCGAGCATCCGTTCGGTGATCGTCTGGGCCGGGGCCGCCTTGGCGGGCGGAGCGTCCAACACGGCGGTGTCCAACACGTCTTGCATCTGTCGTCGCCTCTTCTTGCCAGTTTCGGGGTGGGAGCGGATCGCGATGGCCTTCGGGTCAGGGGGCCGGCCTTCGTCGGGGTGCGGCCCCGTCGATGGCGAGCCGAAGGCGGGCGGCGGTGAGCGCCAGCGCCGGCTCCGTCATCAGTTCGGCATGGCGGAGCGGCGTGTTGATCACTTCCAGACGGGACCGCACTATCCCCGGCCAGTGGCGGAAGTAGTCGTAGTCGCCGATGTGCGCGTCGGCCCCCGGCTTCGCGCGGACATAGAGCACCGGCGAGGCATCGTAGGCGCCGACGGCGTAACTGCGGTACGCCTCCGAGGCGAGGTCGTTGACCCGGCTGGCGCCGCTGAGATAGCCGAACAGCTCCTCCTCCGGCAGGCCCGAGCGTCCGCGTTCCGACACCAGCCGGGCGAGGTGGCGGAAATGCTCCTCCTCCGGCACGCCGTCCAGATCGTGGTCGCCGATGACGCCCGACTCATGACCGAAACCGGTCAGGAAGTTCGCCAGGATCAGCTTGATCTCGCGCAGGCTCTCCGGGACCTGGGTCATCGCGTGGACGGCCTCGCAGGGCGGATAGGTGTCGAGCAGGATCAGTTCCTGCACCCGCTGCCCGGCGCCGGCCACCCGGCGGGCCATCTCCAGGGCGACCAGCCCGCCCCACGAGTAGCCGCCGATCACGTAGGGCCCCTCGGGCTGCACCGCCCGCATGCAGGCGACGAAATGATCGGCCATCGTTTGCACGTCGCGGAAGGGCTCCTGCCGGCCGTCGTTGCCGCGGAAGCGGAAGGCGTGGACCGGATAGTCCGGTCCCAGCGCCCGCGGCAGGGCCTGGAAGGTCTGCGGAAAGCCGAAGGAGCCCGGCACCCAGAAGGAATGCGGCCGGTCGCCGCCGCGCTGGAGGGTCAGCAGCTCCGGCGCCGGGCCGTGGGCCGCCGCCGGCTTCGGCGCGCCGGCCTCGCCCGGCGCCACACCGAACAGGCCGGCCATCGCCTCGCCATGCTCCGCCAGCAGATGCCCGGCGAGAGCGGACAGGCTCTGGTGCTGGAGCAGAGTCATCTGGTTGACGTCGGCGAAGGGATAGCGGTCGTTGATGCGCCGCACGAAGGCCGTGACGTTGATCGAATCGAAGCCGTAGTCGACCAGGCTGCGGTCCCGTTCCAGCCGGGCGGGATCGAGATCGAGCAACTCCGCCGCCATGCCGCGGAGATCCTGTTCCAGCCGGTCGCCCAACGGTCCCTCCCCTGCCAGGGACACGGCGGGCGCCCTGCCCGGTTCGCGGGTCCCCGCCGATGGCGGGACCGGCTGCGGGGCGGGGACATCGCTACCGCTGCCCCCGCCGATACCGAGGAAGCGGTCGACACGGGCGTGGTCGCGGACGGCCAGAACGATCGCCTGGGGCAGGTCTTCGGCAAGAAGCCGCTCGAACACCGCCAGCCCGTCAGCGGTCTCCAGGTAATCCATGCCCGAATAGCGCAACGCCTCCTCGTCGCCGCCGTCGAGATGCAGGCCGCCGTCGCGCCAGAGCGGCCAGTTGATCGACAGCGTCCGCCCGGCCCGCCGGCCAGTCCGCCGCCAGTCCGCCCGCAGCCGGGCGAAGCGGTCCATGAACTGGTTCGACAAGGCGTAATCGCCCTGGCCCATGTCGCCGAGCTGGACGGAGGTGGAGGAGAACAGCACGAAGAAATCGAGCGGCTCCGTCCGTGTCGCGTGGTCGAGCGCCAGGGTCCCGGCCAGCTTCGGCCGCAGGGTCCGGCGGATGTCGGCCATCGACTTGTCGGTGACGAGCCGCTTGTCGGCCACCCCGGCGGAATGGACGACGCCGTTGAGCGGGCCGAAGCGCCCCGTGAGATCCGCCACCGCCGCCGCCACCGCCGCGGCATCCGCGACGTCGACGGCGTAGTAGACGGCCTCGCCCCCCAGCGCGCGGACGCCCTCCAGTTCCGCCTCCCGCGCCGCATCGAGCGGCGACCGCCCGAGCAGGCCGAGGCGGGCGCCGTAGCGTCCGGCAAGATGGCGGGCAACGATCAGGCCGAGGCCGCCCAGCCCGCCGGAGATCAGGTAGACCCCGCCCCGGCGCAACGGCGCCCGCGCCCCCACGGCCTTTCCTCCGGCCAGCCGGTGGGGCCGGATCACGTGGGCCAGGGCCCGCCCGCCGTCCCGCCAGCGGTCGGCGGGCCCGTCCTGAGCCAGCTCGCGGACCAGCGCGTCGGCCAGGGCCGCCGGCGCGTCCGCACCGGCTCCATCCGGCAGGCCCACCGCGGCGAAGGAGAGGTTGGGGAAGAGGAGTTGAAGCGACTTCCCGAAGGCGCCCAGCATCTCGGCGCCGGGGTTGCCGGCGGCCTTCTCCAGGGCTCCATCGGGCGCGCCGCCCGACCGGTAGAGCGCCACGACCCGCTTCAGCGCCTGACGCTGCCCCGCCGCCGTGTAGGCATGGACCACCTCCACGACCGGGCGGACGCCGAGCTCCACCGCCCGCTCCACGGCGCCCAGCGCGCCCTCGACGTCGTCGGGGTCATCGGGGATCAGGTCGGGCGCCGTCAGCAGCAGGACGACGGCCCCCGGCAGCGACCGGCCCCCGGCGGCAAGCCGTTCCAGGACCCGCCGGCAGTCGCCCACCGCGGCCCCGGGGGGAACGGCGGCAACGGAGTCCACGGCGATGCCGGCGCGTACCGCCACCGCCGCCCGGATCGCCTCGTCCGCGCCGACGATCAGCATCCCGTCGTCGAGGGACAGAGCGGGAACCGCAGCGGCCTCCTCCGGTACCCACTCGTAGCGGTAGACGGACAGGGCCGGCGATTCCGGATCGGAAGCGCTCTGGTCGGCGGGGTGGAACTGCGTCTGCCCGTCCTCGCCGATCCAGCAGCGGAAGGGAGCGAACGGATAGGACGGCAGACAGACACGGCGCGGCGGCGCGGCGTCCAGCCCCGACCAGTCGACGGCGGCCCCCATGGCCCACAACCGCGCCAGGGCCGGCAAATCCCGGCGGGCGGTCAGGTCGCGAAGGAAGGATTCCCCCGCCTCCTTGCCCAGCAGAGCGGCCATCCCGCCGTCGGCCCGGTCGTCGCTCCGGAACAGCCGCGGGTCGGCGGCGCCGTCCAGGAAGGCCCGCAGCCGCTCGTCCAGCTCGTCGAGGCTCGACACCACGACCGCCAGCCGCCGCGGCATGGCGTCCCGGCCGACCCGGGCGGTGTGGCAGACGGCGGACAGGGTCGCTCCCCCGGCCCCCTCCTCCAGGAACCCGACCATCGCCACGGCATAGTCGCGCAGCCGGTCCTCGTCCTTGGCGGACAGGGTGAACAGCTGCGGCCCGGGAGCCGCGGCCGCGGGGTCGGGCGGCGGCACATACTCCTCCAGCACGATGTGCGCGTTCGCTCCACCCATGCCGAAGGAGCTGACGCCGGCGCGGCGCGGCAGGGGCCGCCCGTCCGGCCCGGCGACCGGTTCCCAGGACCGCGTCCGGGACACCACCTCGAAGGGCGTCCCCTCCAGCCTGATGAAGGGGTTGAGCGTTTCGAAATGCAGGCTCGCCGGAATCCGCCCGTGCTTCATGGCCTGCACGACCTTGGCGATGCCGGCGGCGGCGGCGGCCGGTTCCAGATGCCCGACGTTGGTCTTCACCGACCCGAGGCCGATCCGCCGGTCCGGCGGCGGTGTGGTCCCGAGACCGCGGTGGAGCCGGTCGAAGGCCCGCAGCACCCCCTCGACCTCGACCGGGTCGCCGAGTTTCGTGCCGGTGCCATGGGCCTCGATGTAGCCGACCGTCGCCGGATCGACCCCGGCGGCCTCGTAGGCGGCCACGATCAGATCGGCCTGGGCCGCCGGGTTGGGAGCGGTCAGCGAGCTGGACCGCCCGCCATGGTTCTCCGCGGTGCCGCGGATCAGGGCGTGGATCGGGTTGCCGTCCGCCAGGGCGCGGCTCAGCGGCTTCAGGAGGAAGACGCCGACACCCTCGCCCCGCACCGTGCCGGTGGCCTCGCTGTCGAAGGCCCGGCACCGCCCGTCCCGGCTGAGCACGCCGGCCTGGCTGAAGAAGATGTTCTGCCAGGGGTTGAGGATGACGTTGACGCCGCCGGCCAGCGCCATCGCGCAGCCGTCGTGCCGGATCGCCCGGACCGCCCGATGGATGGCGATGGCCGTGCTGGAGCAGCCGGTGTCGACCGGCTCGCTCGGGCCGTGCAGGTTCAGCAGGTAGGAGACGCGGTTGGGCAGGATGCAGTTGGAGTTGCCGAGCGGCCCGTGCGGTTCCATGACCGACAGCCGGTCCCGGATCAGCGCGGCGTAGTCGTTGTTCGCCAGACCGATGAAGACGGCGGTGCGGGTTCCCGCGAGGTCGGACACGCGGTGACCGGCGTTCTCCACCGCCTTCCAGGCGTGCTGGAGGACCAGCCGGTGCTGCGGGTCCATCAACGCCCCTTCACGCGGCGAGATGCCGAAGAACAGCGGATCGAAACGGTCGACGTGGGGCATGAAGCCGCCCCAGCGCGCCCAGGTCTTGTTCGGGTCGCGCGCCGGATCGCCGTAATAGTCCTGCCAGCGCCAGCGGTCGCCCGGCACCTCCGAGATCAGGTCGCGCTCGTCGACGAGGTTGGCCCAGAACCGGTCCAGATCCTCCGACATCGGCATCATGCCGCTCATGCCGACGATGGCCACCGGCTCGTCGGCACAAACGGCGGCCGGAAGGGCGACGGGCATGACCGGAGCGGGGGCTAGGGCCGAAGCCGGCGGCGCGGCGGGAACCGCCTCGACCGGCTGGGCCGTCCCGACCCGGAATCCGGGCTGTCCGCCCAGGTGACGGGCGAGGCTGGCGATGCTGCGGTGCTCGAAGAACACCGTCGGCATCAGTTCGGTGCCGAACCGGCCGTTGATGGCGTTGGTGAACTCGATCAGCGAAATGGATTCGAAGCCGTATTCCGACAGCTCGGTGTCCGGGTCGATCTCCTCCGCGGCCAGCTTCAGGAGGCCCGACGCGATCCGCCGCAGCTCCGCCTGCACATCCTCCGCAGGCGGTCGGGCGATGGGCTCGGCGGCTTTCGCGGGAGCCGGGACGACCGCCGCGCCAGCCACTCCCAGGCCGCGCAGCAGCCGCTGCCGGTCGCCCTCCACCACCATGACGCGGGGCCGTCCGGAAGCGGCGGCCAGTTCGAGGATCTCCAGCCCCACCTCCGTGCCCAGCGGCAGGAGGCCGAGCGTCCGTTCCAGCCAGGACAGCAGCGCGGGCAACACCGCGCCGATGCGCCCGTCCCGCCAGAGCGGCCAGTTGACCGACACCGTGCGCCCGGACCGGGCGCCCGCGCGGCGCTGCGCCTCGCGCCGTTCGGCGAAGCCGTCGAGAACGGCGTTGGCGTAGGCGTAGTCGGGCTGGAGCGCGTTGCCCAGCGGTGCCGCGGTCGAGGAGAACAGGAGGAACAGGTCCAGCGGCTCCCCGGCGGTCGCATCGTCCAGCAGCCGCGCGCCGCGGATCTTGGGGACGAGCACCGCGGCGACGTCCTCGCGGCGGCGGGCCGTCATATGCTCCTCGGTGAGCAGACCAGCGGCGTGGACGATGCCGTCGATGCGGCCGAAGCGTGTCCGCGCGGCGGCCACCAGGGCGGCGACCTCCCCGGCGTTGCCCAGATCGGCCGGCACGTAGAGCGCGTCGCGGCCCGGCGCGAGCAGGGCGGCGAGCGGCCCGTCCGGGTCGGGCGCGCGGCGGCCGGTGAGCACCAGCTTCGCCCCCCACCGGCGCGCCAGATGCCCGGCGACGAGGGAGCCCAGCTTGCCGCTGGCCCCGGTCACCAGATACACCCCTCCCTGCCGGAACGGCGCGGCGGCGGCCGATGGCAAAGCCTGTTCGCGCAGCCGCGGCACCCGGCGGACCCCGCCGTCCAGCCGGACTTCCGGCTCGAACGGGGCGGCCTCCGACAGTTCGGCCAGGATGAGCGGCCAGACATCCGCTTCGCCAAGTCCGCCGGGCAGGGCCAGGGCCTTGAAGCGCAGCGGCAGCTTCTCCAGACCGGCGGAGCGGGCAAAGGCGCCCAGCGCCTCGTTCAGCGGCTGCGGCTCGCCAGCCGTCCCAGCGCCCGTCCCAGTGCCCGTCCAGGCGACGAGGACCGTGACCGCCGGCCCCGTGCCGAGCCGCGGCGCGAGCGTCCGCACCAGGGCGTAGAGGCTGTGGATGCCGCGGTCGAGCGCTGCGGCCTCGCCCCCCTCACCCTCGGCCCCCTCACCCTCGCCCGCAGCCCCGTCCGGCCACAGGAACACGATGTGCCGGGGCAGGTCGCCGCGCTCCTCCAGCCGTTCGGCGAGCGCGGCGAAATCCTCCTCGCGGCCCGGGGCCACGCTGTAGGTGTGCGCGCCCGTCGCCTCGAACCGCTCGCCCGGCTGCACGAGCACCAGCGCCGCCGCGACGTCGCCAAGCTCCGCAAGGTGCCGGCGCAGCGCCTCGGCCCGCCGGGTGCCCTGGTCGAACAGCAGATAGGGGCCGAGCGGCGCTTCGGCTCCGGCGGGAAGGGCCGCGGTTTGCCATTCGACCGCCAGGGACAGCCGGTCACGCGGCGTGGCGCGCCCGCGGTCCGCCCGGCGGTCCAGGCCGCCGGCGTCGAGCAGGCGGAAGGTGAAGTCGGACAGCCGGGCCAGGACGGCGCCGCGGTCGTCGGCGATCGTGACATCGGCCACCAGCGCCTGACCGTTGGGATCTCTGCGCCGCACCACGAGATGGGCGTGGCAGGGCGAGGTCAACCGCCCGAAGATGCCGACGGCGCCGATCGAGAACGGGAAGAAGAGCTGGCGGAAATCGCCGTCACCCAGCCCGACCACCGTCTGGATCGCCCCGTCGAGCAGCGACGGGTGCAGGACGAACGCGCCTTGCGGATCCGCGGCCTCGTCCGGCAGCTCCAGCCGGGCGAGCACCTCCCCCGTGCCGCAGTCCAGCGTTCGGATGGACCGCAGGCTGGGACCGATGCGCACCGCGGCGGACTCATCCCCGTCGCGGTAGCAGTCGGTCACCTCGCGGCGCACCGGGCAGCGCGCCCGGATGGCCTCCAGGTCGAGCGGAGACGGCGGGTCGGCTGGCCGCCCGCTCCGGCGGTGCAGCCGTCCCTGGATGTGCGGCACCGGCGCGTCGCCCGGCGACACCACCTCGAACGCAGCGCTGTCGCCATCCGGCTTCAGGGTGATCTCAAGCGCGGCGCCGGGGCGCTCGACGGCGAACCGCTGGACCCACACGACACCGGTCAGCCGCTCCACCGGCGGCTCCCCGGCGAGGCCGCCGGCGGCCCGGACCATCTCCAGGAAGGCGACGCCGGGCAGGACGGGCTTGCCGCCGACGATGTGGTCACGCAGATAGAACTCGCCGCCGTCCATCCGGGTGCCGAACCGCGACCCGGGGCCGCCCGGCAGGGCGCGATGGACCAGCGGGTGCAGGAGCGGCTCGGCGGGGGCTTCCTCGACCGTCGGTATCCAGTAGCGGCGGCGGTCGAACGGATAGCCGGGCAGCGGCACCCGCCGGCGCCCCTTGCCGCGGTGCAGTGCCGCCCAATCCACCGTTTCGCCACGGACCCAGCGGCCGGCCAGTCCACCGGACGCGGCGGAATCGCCCGTGATGACGGTGCCGTCAGCGGCGGTGCCGTCCAGGTAGGCGTCAAGCCGCGCCAGGAGGTCGTCCACCCCGTCCGCCAGCACCGCCAGCCGCGCCTTCATCGCCTCGCGCCCGGTCTGGAGCGTGTAGGCGACGTCGCCCAGGGCCGGCATCCGCCCCTCCCCGGCGCGGCGGCGCAGCCACGCCGCGAGCCGTGCGGCGACGGCCCGAAGCTGGCCGGCGGTGCGCGCCGACAGCACGAACACGTGGCCTCCCTCCGCCGCCGGTTCGGCGGTCGCCGCCGGAGGCCGGTGCTGCTCGACGATGACGTGGGCGTTGACGCCGCCGGCCCCGAAGGAGCTGACCGCGCCCCGGCGGCGCCCATCCTTCTCCGGCCAGGGCGCCCGCTCCCGCTGGACCACGAAGGGGGTCGCGTCGAAGCGGATGTCGGGGTTCAGCCGCTCGGCGTGCAGCGTCGGGGCGAACGCGCCGTGTTCCATCTGGAGAAGCAGCTTCGTCAGTCCGGCGATGCCCGCCGCCGCCTCCAGATGGCCGATGTTGGACTTCAGCGAGCCGATCGCGCAGGACTGCGGCGCCACCCCGGCGAACGCCTTGGTCAGGCCGCGGATTTCGATGGGATCGCCCAGCGCCGTGCCGGTGCCGTGGGCCTCGACATAGCCGATGCTGTCCGGCGCCACGACGGCGCAGCGCAGGGCCTCGGCGACGAGCGCTGCCTGCGCGTTGGGGTTGGGAACGGTGTAGCTGTTCGTGCGCCCGCCGTGATTGACCGAGGTCCCCTTGATCACGCCGTGGATGTGGTCGCCGTCCCGCTCCGCCGCCGCCAGCGGCTTCAGCAGCATGGCGCCGACGCCCTCGCCCGGCACGAAGCCGTCCGCGTCGGCGCCGAAGCTGTGGCACCGCCCGCGCGGCGACAGCATGCGGACCTGGCTCATCCCGATGTATTTCGACGGGTGGAGGTACAGGTTCACCCCGCCCACCAGCGCCATTTCGCATTCGCCGCGCAGGATGCTGTCGCAGGCCAGATGGACGGCGACCAGGGACGACGAGCAGGCGGTGTCCACCGGCAGGCTGGGGCCGGTGAAATCGAACAGGTAGGACACCCGGTTGGCGATCGACCACGGGGCCGAGACGGGAATGACCGGGTTGCCGCGCGACCATTGTTCCGGGCCGAACAGCTGGTAGCTGTTGGTGGTCACGCCGACGAAGACGCCGACGCGGGCGCCCGGCTCCAGCGTGCCGGCGCCCTTGCGGGCCGGCACATGGCCGGCGTTCTCCAGCGTCGCCCAGGCGGTCTCCAGGAACAGCCGCTCCTGCGGGTCCATCACCTCCGCCTCGCGGGGGGAGATGTTGAAGAAGCCGGCGTCGAAGCGGTCGGCCCCGTCGATGAACCCGCCCCATTTGCAGTACATGCGCCCCAGCACCGCCTTCTCGGGGTCCGGATCGAAGTGGCGGCGCCAGTCCCAGCGATCGGGCGGAACCTCCACGACGCCGTCGTAGCCGGCGGCCAGCCGGTCCCAGAAGGCGTCGGCGTCCTCGGCCTGGGGATAGCGCAGGCCGATGCCGATGATGGCGATGTCCCGCCCGCCCGCCTCGGGCGCCGCGGCCGCCACCGGCACGGCGGGGGCCGCCGGAACGGCGACGGCAGCGGGAGCGGGAACAGGCGTCCGGACCGAGCGGTCCAGCGCATCGCCATGGTGCTCGGCGAGGTAACGGTGCAGTTCCGCGAGATTGCGGCATTCGAAGAGCAGCGTGCGGGGCAGTTCCCCGACCAGGGCTTCCAGCTGGACGTTGAAGCTCTTGATCTTGACGGAATCGATCCCGTACTCCTCGAAGTCGCGATCCTCGTCGATCTCCTCCTCGTGCAGGCCGGTGACGTCGGCCATGATGGTCCGCAGCATCGACCGGGCGCGGTCCGCTCCCGCCGCCGGCGTTTCGGCGCGCGCCGGGACGGGAGCGGGAACCGGGGCCTGCTGCGCGATCAGCGCGGCAAGCCGCCCCGCGTCGCCGTGGGAGACAGCGCAACGGGCGAAGGGAATCCGCTGCACCTCCTCCCAGGCGCGCAGCCCGGCTTCGGTGGTCAGCACGGCCAGGCCGGTGTGCCGCCGGATCTCGGCCAGCATCTCCGCGGGAATCCGCATGCCGCCCTCGGCCCAGTAGGGCCAGTCGATGGCGAGGCTGCGGCCATGCCGCCGGCCCTGCCCGCGCAGCGTCTCGCGCGCCGCGGCGAAGGCATCCAGGAAGGCGTTGGCGTAGGCGTAGTCCGACTGCCCGACGTTGCCCATCACCGCGGCCAGGGAGGAGGTCAGGACGAAGCCGTCCAGCGGCTCGTCCGCCGTGGCCTCGTCGAGGGCGAGCGTTCCGGCGATCTTGGGGGCAAACACGGCGTCCAGATCGGCGGCCGTCTTCGCCATCAGCCGGGCGTCGCGGTTGACCCCCGCGGCGTGGATCACCCCGTTCAGCGGCCCGAAGCGGTCGCGCGCCGCGGCGACCAGCCGGCGCGCGGCGTCGGCGTCGCCAAGGTCGGCGGGCACATAGACCGCCTCGCCCCCCTCCGCCCGCAGGCGGTCGATCAGTCCGGCGATCCCGGCGTCCGCCGCACGGCGCCCGGTGAGGACCAGCCGCACGCGCGCCGTCCGCGCCAGATGCCCGGCGAGGATTCCGCCGATCCCGCCGCTGCCCCCGGTGATCAGCCAGACGCTGCCCGGCCGGACCAGGGGAGCCGCCGCCGGGCTGGCGTCCGCCGGCCCGCAGAGCCTCCAGACGCGCCGCTGGCGACCTCCTCCCGCATAGCGGATTTCCGCTCCCGCCGCCTCGGCGCCGGACAACTCCCGAAGGAGGTGCGCGGCCTGTGCGGGGTCCGCCGGTTCGCCGTCGAGCACCACCGTCCGGACCTGGACGCGCGGATGCTCCAGCGCCGCGCTGCGCGCGAAGCCGGCAAGCGCCACGAAGACCGGATCGGCGGCCAGATCGGCGGCCATGGCGCCGCCGGCCACGGCGACGATCCGCAGCGCGTCCGGCGGGTTGCTGCGGACGGCCGCCTGGAAGAGGGCGAGCAGCGCGTGCGGCCCCCGCGCCAGCCGGTCCGCGAGGGCTTCCCCGCCACCCGAAGCGGCGGCGCTCCAGGCGACCACGATGCGCAGGGGACGGAGTCCCCGGTCCGCGAGCGCGGCGAACAGCGCCTCGTAATCGCTCCGCCGCGCGGGATTCAGCGTGAAGCGGTCGTCGGACCGGGCGGCGAAGCCGTCCCCCGGAGTCACCAGGACGACCCGCCCTGCGCCGGCCTGGGAGAGGCTGCGGGCGAGGGAGTCGCCGTGATCGAACAGCAGGATGTCGCCCGCCGGCCCGGAGGCCGCGGGACAGGGCGCCGCGACCCAACCGTCCGTCCACAGCCGGGTCTCGTCAACCGCGGTTTCGGCCACGGTTTCGGCCGCGGTGCCGGCCGTGGTGCCGCCGGGCGCAACAGGGTGGGCCGGGATCGGCCTGACCGGAACCGCGCCGGCCTTGCCCGCCGTCTCCGGCAGCCGCCGGCCGGGGGGCCAGGTGATGGCGCTGGTCGGCACGTCCAGCCAGTAGCGCTCGCGGGCGAAGGGGTAGGTGGGCAGGCCGATCCGCCGGCCCGGCACCGGATGCAGGCTGCGCCAGTCCGGCAGATGCCCCTTCAGATAGAGCTGGCCGAGCGCGACCAAAGCGCCGCGCCGCGCCGCATCGCTGATGCCGTCGCGCCCGAGCAGCGCCGCGAGGCGCCGCTCCAGCCCGGCGGCGTCGCCGGCAGGCAGTCGGTCGTCGGGCGCGATGGTGTCGCCGCTCTCCAGCCGTCGCCGCAGTTCGGTCAAATCGTCGGCCAGCACGGCGAGCCGCCGTCCGAAATGGGACCGGCCGCGATGCAGGGTGTAGGCGACATCCGCTGGCGACGCCCCGGGGGCCGCCGCCAGCCACCGGCACAGATCCTCGCTCCGGCGCCGCAGCGCCTCCTCGGTCTTTCCGGACAGCAGGAACAGGAAGGGGGGCCGGCCCGGTGTCGGTGGAGGCGCGGGCGGTGCCTCCTCGATCAGGGCGTGGGCGTTGGTGCCCGTGTAGCCGAAGGAGCTGAGCGCGGCGCGGCGCGGATGCCCGTCCGGGGCCGGCCAGTCGATCGGCTGGTCGTTGACGAAGAACGGGCTGTTGGCGAAATCGATGTGCCGGTTCGGCGTGGTGAAGTTCGCAGTCGGCGGGATGCGGCCGTGCTTCAGGCTCAGCAGCACCTTGACCAGACCGGCGAGCCCCGCGGCGGCCAGGGGATGGCCGATGTTGGTCTTGACGGCGCCCAGCGCGCAGAACTGGCGGCGCGCGGTGAACCATCCGAACGCCTCGGTCAGCGCCCGCATCTCCACCGGGTCGCCCAGCAGCGTGCCGGTGCCGTGGGTCTCCACGAAGCCGATGGTCTCCGGGTTGATCCCGGCCTTGCGGTAGACCGCGGCCTCCAGAAGGGCCTGCGACTGGCCGTTGGGCGCGTGGATGCCGTTGCTGCGGCCGTCCTGGTTGACCTCGGTGGCCTTGACCACCCCCCAGATGTGGTCGCCGTCGCGCACGGCGTCGTCCAGCCGCTTGAGCAGGACCGAAATGGCCCCCTCCCCCATCACCATGCCGTCGGCGCCGTCGTCGAAGGCGCGGCACGCCCCCGTCGGCGAGACCACCCCGGCGTCGCTGAGCGACACGAACATGGCCGGGGTGGTCATCACCTCCACACCCGACGCGATGGCCATGTCGGCGGAGCCGGTCAGCAGGCTCTCGCAGGCCAGATGCAGCGCGACCAGCGAGGACGAGCAGGCGGTCACGATGGGAACGCTGGGTCCCCGCAGGTTGAGGAAGAAGGACAGGCGCCCCGGCAGCATGGAGATCTCGTTGCCGGTGAGCATGTAGCTCTCGACCTTGGCGAGGTCCTCGTCCGAGCCGCCGAGGATGCGGAACTGGTAGTCGGCGCCCCGGCAGCCGACGAAGACGCTGCACCGCACGCCGTCCATGTCGCGGTCGGAGTAGCCGGCCTCCTCGATGGCCTTCCAGGACTCCTCCAGGAACAGCCGCTGCTGCGGATCGAGATGCAGGGCCTCGCGCGGGGTGATGCGGAAGAAGCGCGGGTCGAACCGGTCGATGTCCTCGATGAAGCCGCCGCGGCGGGTGATGCTGCGGTGGCCGGACTGGGAATTGGGATCGTAGATCTCGTCGATGTTCCAGCGCGACGGCGGCACGTCCCGGACCGCCACATGGCCGGCCAGCAGGTTGCGCCAGAAGCGGTCGATGTCCGGAGCGTCCGGCAGGCGGGCAGACATGCCGACGACGGCGATGTCGCCGGCCCCATGGCCGCGGTCCCGCCGTTCCGCCGGCAACGGCGGCGCAGACCGCTCAATGTCCCAACCACTGTCCATCGACCTCTCCTTCACACTCCGCCGCCCGGCGATTCCGATGCCTGTCATGCGATTGCCGGTTCGCGCCGCCCGTCCGGCGCCGTCCCCTGCCCGAGATCCTCCAGCAGGAGGAGCAGATCCTGGTCGTCCGCCGCCGCCTCGGGCATCGCCTGGGGTTCCCCCGGGAACGGCGCCAGGGACGCCGCTTCAGGCCCGGCCGGCGCCGGGTGATCCGGGCTCCGTGCCGCCGCCGGCTCCGGACGGCCCGCCGGAAGGCCGGCGATGTGGTCGCACAGCAGGCGGGGCGTGGCGAAGTTGAACAGGTCGGTGGCGCGGAGCTGGATGCCGAGGCCGTCGTTCAGCGCGTTGACCAGATCGACCGAGAGGATCGAGTCCACGCCCATCTCCAGGAAAGGAAGGTCCTCGTTGAAGTCGGTCTCCTGGAATTGCAGCACGGACCGGATGCAGGCCAGCGCCCGCCGCCTCAGGTCGGGATCGGCCGCCGCGGGGGCCGCAACGGGCGCCGCAACGGGCGCCGGCCCGAACGCCGGGGCAACCGCCACGGGGGCCGGGGCCGGGACCGGAGCCGCAACGACCGCTGCCGGGGCAACCGCCGCCGCCGTCGCGCTGGGCACCGTGACGAACCCGTCGCTTTCGGCCACCATCACCATGCCGTAGGGCTGGCCGTCCGCCGCGATGTCGGTGCCGAAGGGCCGGGTGACGCCGAACCCCTCCTCGTGCAGGATGCGCCGCCATTCCGCGAGGCCCAGCAGGGGCGACAGCTCCAGCCGCTCCTGCTCGTCCTCGTACAGCCACCAGCCGTCCAGCAGGCCGAAGGTCAGCAGCATGACGTCCTGGTTGCGGACCATCTCGTACAGCACCAGCCAGCCGCGGGTGGACAGCAGCGACTTGGCCTGCCGCAGCGTCCTGCGGATGTCGCGGGTCGCGTGCAGAACGTTGGCCGCCAGCACGATGTCGTAGCCGCCGACCGCCAGCCCCTGCCCGGCCACCGGCTTCTCGATGTCGAGCAGGCTATACTCCACGAACGGGTAGTCGGCGCCGAACTCCTTGCGCCCGAACAGCAGGAACGCCTTGGACAGGTCGGTGTAGGTGTAGACGACCCGGTCCGCCCAGGGCTTCAACCCGGCCAGCACGTGGGCGGAGGTGCTGCCGGTGCCGGCCCCCACCTCCAGGATGCGGATCTTCTCGCCGGGAGCGAGCCGCGGCAGAAGCGCCAGCACCTGCGACGCGACCACCTCGCGGGTGAGGCTGTTGAAGTAGTCGGACACCGCGTTGCCGCGGTAGACGCCCTGCATCAGCGACGGGCCGGAACTGGGGAACATGATCTCCGCGGCCTGGACCCGTCCGCACAGGATGTCCGCCAGGTTCCGCCCGCAGATCAAGGCCAGCCGCGCCTGCGATTCGTAGTCCGGGAAACGCTCGGCCAGCCGGTCGTCCGGCGTGTGCAACCGGGCCAGCGCCTCCACCGTCGCCGGCTCGCCCACGGTCGCGGCGGCGGTCGCCCGCCCGCCGGCGACCGTGACGAAGCCGCAGCGGCGCAGCATCCCGAGCAGCCCGTCCAGCAGGCGTCCGAACTTCGGCAGGACGCCCAGCCGGGCGCCCAGCCCGGCCAATTCATGGCTGTCGCCCGGCCGGGTGAACAAGCCCATCGTCCGGAAGGCGTCCAGGACCAGCAGGCGGGTCAGCTCCTCCAGCGCGTCGGACTGCCGCTGGGTGCGCCGGACGACCTCCGGAGCGACCCCGCCGCCGCCCGCCGCCGCCTCCGCGATGCAGGAGGGACGCGTCTCGGGCAGCGGAACCACCCGGCGCCCGGTGTCGATGCCCAGCGTGCGCATGCCGGCATCGTCGAGCTGCACGCACATCACCTGTTCCGCCCGGTGCGCGGCGATGCGCTCGATGGTGGCGACGCCGTCCTCCGGCGTCATGAAGGCGATGCCCTGGCGCGCCATGCGGCGCCGGCTGTCCTCCGCCACGTCGTTGACGTCCCAGAAGCCCCAGTTGACGATGCGCACCGGCACGCCTGCGCGCTGGCGCAGGGCGTGCGCGTAGGCGTCCTTGAAGGTGCAGCCCGCGGCGTAGTGGGCGCGCCCCTCCAGACCGGCGAAGGACTGCCCGGACGAGAAGATCATCAGCAGGCCCGGCGGGTCGTCGCGCAGCGCCTCCCACAGGGCGACCGCGACCGCGGCCTTGGAGTCCAGCACCGCGCGGAACGACCGCTCGTCCATGGCCGCCACAGGCTCGCGCGACACCACCAGCGCGGAGTGGACGGCGCCGTCGATGCGACCGAAGCGCTCCCTGGTGCGGGCGACCGAGCGGGCCATCGCCGCGGGATCGGTGGCGTCGGCGCGGATGTACAGCAGCTGCCCTCCGGCGGCCTCCATGTCGGCGAAGGCGCGGCGCCGGGCGTCGTCCGGCTCGCTCCGCCCGACGACCGCGACGCGGGCGCGGTAGCGGGTGCAGAGATGGCGCACGAAGGGCAACCCGATGCCGCCGGCCCCGCCGACCACCAGATAGACCCCGCCCTCCACGAAGCCCGAGGTCTCCGTCGCGTCCAGCCGCGCGGCGCGCAGCGTCCGGCGGTAGCGCCGGCCCGCCCGGAATGCGATGTCCTCGCCCAGCACGATGCGGGGCTCGGCCGGCAGGGGCGCCAGCCGGTCGGCCCAGGTCCCGTCAGCCCCGACGTCGATGCAGCTCACCGACAGGCCGGGATGCTCCTTGGCGAGGCACTTGGCGAAACCGTGCAACCCGGCGAAGTGAGGCACGATGCGGTCGTCGGGCAGAACCCGGTGCACGCCGTTGGTGGCGATCCGCAACTCGGCGAGCGCCGGGCCGCCGCCCGCCAGGGCACCCTTGGCGATCAACGCCTTGATCAGGTGGAACAGCGACGCCACGCCGGTCTCCGTCGCCCGTTCCAGGGCCGGCGGTTCGAGACCGGGCGTTCCCGACACCAGACCGGCGAGGAAGCAGACGCGCTGCGGCAGCGCCCCTTCGTCGGCGGCGATCCGCCCGATCACCTCGCTCCAGGCGGCGGCATCGGCGGCCCCCAGCCCATAGGTCCGGGCGTCGCGGCGCCCGGTCCGCCCGCCGGGGAACGCCGCCACCAGCACGTCGCGCGGGTACCAGGAGCGCACGATATCCACCAGTTCCGGCATGTTCGCCGGGCAGACCACCAGGGTCAGGCCAGGCCCGGCAGACGGTCCGGCGGACGGCGCGGCGGACGGCGCAAGGGCCGCGGCGGGATCGGGCACCCAGGCCGGCACATGGAAGAACCCGTCGAGATCCCGCGTCCGGTGGTCCACCGGTTCGGCGGCGGCCGGAAGGGCAGGCGCGGCGGACGACGGCGACGCGCGGTCCGCAGGGACCGGTGCCGCGACGGCATCGCCGACCCAGCAGCGCTGGCGGGCGAAGGGATAGGTCGGCAGCGGCACGCGGCGCCCGGTCCCCCAGGGCCAGCCGGCGCTCTCCGCCCCGGACACCCAGAGCCGCGCCGCCTCGGCCGGCGGGCTGTCCGCCGGAATCCGGCCCGTCCCCGGCGCCGCGCGGCCGCGGAAAACCGTCTCCGGACGGTGCTCCCCGCGCACCGCCGCGCGGAGCGCGTCGATCAGGGCTCCGGTGTCGCCCGCCAGCACCGCCAGCCGTTCCGCGAACAGGGCACGCCCGGTCGCGCAGGTGAAGGCGATGTCGCCGATGGCGGGAAGCGCGCCCTCGCGCCGCCGCCGTTCCAGGGCGTCGGCGAGTTGCTCCGCCGCGGCCTCCAGCTGCTCGGGGCTGCGGGCCGACAGCACCACCACCTGCGGCACAATCTGCGGCGCGGGGCCGGGGCCGGTCGAGCCGGCGGCCGGCCGGGGATCGACGAACTCCTCGATCACCGCATGGGCGTTGGTGCCGCTGAAGCCGAAGGAGCTGACCGCGGCCAGCCGCGGCCGGTCCGACGGGCTGTCCCAGGGGCGCAGCCGGGTGTTCACGAAGAAGGGGCTTCCAGCGAAATCGATGTGCCGGTTGCCGGTCCCGAAATGCAGGGAGGGCGGGATCTGACGGTGCTTCAGCGCCAGCAGCGTCTTGATCACCCCGACCACCCCGGCCGCCGCCGAACTGTGGCCGAGGTTGGTCTTCACCGACCCGATGGCACAGTAGCCGCGCCGCGCGGTGAAGGCGCGGAAGGCTTCGCCGAGCCCCGCGATCTCCACCGGATCGCCGAGCGGCGTCCCGGTGCCGTGGGTTTCGACGTAGGAGATCGCATCCGCATCGATCCCCTCGCGGCGGTACAGCTCCAGCATCAGCGCGGCCTGCGATTCGGCGCTGGGCGCGGTGATGCCGTTGGTCCGGCCGTCCTGGTTGACGGCGGTGCCGCGGATGACGCCGTGGATGTGGTCGCCGTCGGCCAGCGCGCGGTCCAGGCGCTTGAGCACCAGGACGCCCACCGCCTCGCCCGGCACGATGCCGTCGGCGTCGGCGTCGAAGCTGCGGCAGCGGCCCGTCGGCGACAGCATGCCGGCGTGGCTCATCATCAGGTAGGGGGCTTCGGTCAGGTAGAGCGTGATGCCGCCCGCCAGCATCAGGTCGGCATCGCCGTCCAGCAGGCTGCGGCAGGCCAGGTGAAGCGCCACCAGCGACGACGAGCAGGAGGTGTCGATGGCGAGCGCCGCCCCCTTCAGGTTCAGGAAATAGGCGATCCGGCTGGCGAGGATCGACCCGGCGTTGCCCAGCATGACGCGGGCGTCGAAGCGCTGGCCGGCCCGGCTGCGCAGGATGTCCTGGTAGCCGCTGGCGAGCGCCCCGACGGTCACGCCGCAGCGCTGCCCGTCCAGCGCCTTCCCGGCGTAGCCGGCGTCCTCCAGCGCGTTCCAGCAGCTTTCCAGGAACAGGCGGTGCTGCGGGTCCATGACCGCCGCCTCGACCGGCGCGATGCGGAAGAAGGCCGGATCGAACCGGTCGACGCCCCGCAGGAAGCCGCCCCATTTGCAATAGCTGCGGTCCGGCTGTCCGGGTTCGGGGTCGTAGAACCCGTCGAGGCTCCAGCGGTCCGGCGGGATCTCCGAAACCGCGTCGACCCCGTCGCGCAGGTTTTCCCAGAAGCTCTCGACGTCGTCGGCGCCCGGGAAGCGGCCGGCCATGCCGATCACCGCGATGGCGGACGAACGCTGGCCGTCCGTCGGGGCCGCGACCGCTGGAACCGGGGTTGCCGGAACCGGGGCCGCCAGAACCGGTGTCACCGGAGCAGCGGGAGCCGGCGCGGCGGGCGGCTCCGCCGCCACGGCAGGCCCGGGCACCGCCTCGGGGTGCTGGACGGCGATGAAACGGGCGAGGTCGCTGAGGCTGGAATGGTCGTAGAGCGACCGGACCCCCAGCTCCAGCCCGAACCGCCGGTTCACGGCGTCGAGGATGCGCAGGCCCTGCAGCGAGTCCACGCCGAAGTCGGCGAAGCGCGCGTCGGGGTCGATCTCGTCGGGCCGCATTTCCAGCAGGCCGCAGGCGATGCCGGTGAGGGCGGCCAGGACGGCCTGCGGCGACGCTTCGGGATCGACCGGGGGGGTGGCGGCGCCGGCAGAGGCCGCGGGGGCCGCGGGGGCCGGAACAGGCACGTCTTCGTAGGGCACGCTGCCTTCCATGGCGTTCAGGTTGTCCGTCGCGAGGTCCCCGGCCGCGCGTCCGGACGGTGCCCGGACGGCGGTCAGCAACAGGTATCGGAAGAGGCCGAGGCGCAGCGCCCGGCCGAAATTGTGCCAGCCGCGGTGGATCGCCTCCCCCTCGCGCAGGGCGGGGAAGGCGGCGTGCAGACGGGCGAGGTTGGCCTCGAAGTCGGGGTCGTCGAGGAAGTTGGCGATCTGCGCGCTGACGTCCACCGCCCGCGACAGCCGCAGCCCCTGCTCCGCCAGCAGCCCGGCGAACTGGCGCTGGGTGCTGGTGAACTGGCCGATGCCGGGCAGGTCGACCGGGGCCACCGTGTTGGCGACCACGTCGGCGACGACGAATTGGCCGCCGTCCGCCAGATGGCCCGCGACGTTGGCGAACACCGCCGCCTTGTCCCGGATGTGGGTCAGCACCTCGACCGCGATCACCAGATCATAGGTGCCGGGGAACGGGTCGCGGGTGCTGTCGGCGTGATGGATGCGGACGCGACCGTCCACTCCGTTCGCCTGCACCCGGCGCCGGCACAGCGCCACCTGCTCGGGCGTGATGTTGAACCCGTCCCCGGCGACGTGGGGATGGCGGCGCGCCAGACGGATCAGGTCGGAGCCGAGGCCGCAGCCGATGTCGAGGACACGCCGGACCGACGCGAAGGGAACGCCGTCGAACAGGACCGCGCGCATCTCCTCCTGGCGGCGCTGGGCCATCGCCTTGTACGCCGCGTTCCGTTCCGGCTCGGCGAAGGTCAGCAGCCAGGAGAAGCCCGGTTCCGGCCTCGGCAGCGGCACCATGGTCAGGAACTCGTCGGCCCCGCCGTCGCCGGGCGCGAAGGTATCGACCAGCCGCCCGTAATAGCCCGACACCACGCCGCCGGACTCCGCCGTTGCGGCCGTTGTTGCTGCCGCCGTTCCTGCCGCCGCGGCGGGCTTCGCTTCCGTCATCACGTTGCTCTCCACATTCCTCTCCGCGGCTCCCTCGGCGGCCCCCTCTCCATCGGTGATCCAGCAGCGCCGCGGCTCGAAGGGATAGGCCGGCAGGACGATCCGCCGTCCGGTTCCGCGCAGGGCCGGGGACTCCCAGTCGACGGCGCCCCCCGCCACCCAATGGGCGGCGACCGCCTGCGCGTCGGCGCCGTGCCCGCCGGCGACGGACCGCGCCCGCCCCCGGACCCAGCGGCCCGCGGGCTCCTCCCCGGCCAGCGCCGCGTCGAGGACCCGCAGCAGCGCCGGGACGTCCGGAACGACGCAGGCGAAGCGCCAGGAGAACGCCTCCCGCCCCACCCGCAGGGTGTGGGCGAGGTCGGACAGCGCCATGCCGTCCGGCGGCGCGGCGGCGACGGAGCGGAGCTGGGACAGCCGCCGGGCGAGCGCCGCCTCGGTCTTCGCCGAAACCACCACCAGTTCCGGACCCGCGTCACCACCGGACGCCCGCCGGTCGGCGGGATCGGCCTCCTCGACGATGACGTGGGCTTCCATGCCGCCGGAGCCGAAGCTGTTGATCCCGGCCCGCCGCCGCTCGCCATCGCGGACGGTCCAGGGCGTCAGGCGCCCGGGCAGGAAGAAGGGCGAGGCGGCAAGGTCGATGGACGGGTCGATGCGCTCCGCCGCCATCACCGGAACGAAGCGGCCATGCCGCATCTCCAGCAGCAGCTTGGTGAGCTGCACCATGCCGGAGGCGGCCTCGGCGTGCCCGGTGTTGGGTTTCACCGAACTGACCGCGTGACGGCCGGAGGACCCGGCGAACACCGTCCGGATGGCCTCCCATTCCGCCTGGTCCGGCAGCGACGCCCCGCCGGCCTGCACCTCGACGCAGCCGATGTCGGCGGCCTGGAGCCCGGCCTGGGCCAGCGCCCGGCCGATCAGCGCCGCGTGCGCCGCCGGGGACGGCAGCAGGGCGCCGCTGCCCTTCCCCTTGTGGGCGGCGGCCGATCCGACGATGACGCCGTGGATGATGTCGCCGTCGGCGCGGGCCGCCTCCAGCGGCTTGAGGACCACCGCCCCGACCGCCTCGCCCGGAACGAACCCGTCGCCCCCCTCCGCGTAGAGGCCGCGGCCGCCCTGCGTCGCCAGCAGCCGCCCGCGGCACAGGTTGCGGTACTTGGACGGGTGCAGGTAGAGGTTCACGCCGCCCACCACCGCGACCTCGCAGTCGCCGCTGCGCAGGCTCTGGCAGGCGGTGTGCAGCGCCACCAGGGACGAGGAGCAGGCGGTGTCCAGCGTGACGCTGGGGCCGGCGAAATCGAAGATCTGCGAGACGCGGTTCGCCAGACGGAAATGCGCGCCGTCGAGCGAGGGGTCGCTGCCACCCAGCAGCGGGTAGGTGTTGGTGGTCATCCCCATGAAGACGCCGACTGGACGGCCGCGCAGCCGGCCCGGACGGATGCCGCCGTTCTCGAAGGCCCGCCACACCGTCTCCAGCATCAGCCGCTCTTCCGGGCTGGTCCATTTCGCTTCCAGCGCGGTGATGCCGAAAAACACGGTGTCGAACCGGTCCACCCCGTCGAGGAACCCGCCGGTGGCGCAATACACGTCGTCGGGCACGGTCCAGCGGTCCGGAGGAACCGGACCGGTGACGGTGCGGCCCTCGGCCAGGACGTCCCACAGCTCGTCGGGGGTGGCCGCGCCGGGGAAACGCCCGTCCAGGCCGACGATGGCGATGGGACCGGTGGCGATGGGACCGGCCACGGCCGCCGGCCGCGCCTGGGCCTGGGCCGGGACCTGGGCCGGGACCGCGGCGGGTGGCCCGTCCGGCTCCACCCCCGCGCTCCCCAGCAGGGCCGCCGCGTGCCGCTCGCCCAGATGGCGGGCGACCTCGCGCAGGGTCGGGTGTTGCAGGAACAGCGTCTTGGACAGGGGACCCAGCCGGTCCTCCAGCTCCGCCGTGAGGTGGCTGATCACGATGGAATCGAAACCGTAATCGCCAAACGGGGTGTCGGGATCGAGGGCATCCGGTTCGACGCGCGCGACCCGGACCATCAGGTCCGACAGCAGCGCCAGGGCGGCGGCCTCGGCGTCGCCCCGAGGGACCGGTGCGGCGGCGGGCAGTGCGTCGGGCGCCGCGCCCTCCTCGAACAGGGCGCGGCAGCGGCCGGGATCACCACGCAGCACCACGACGCGGCTGCGCCCGGAGCGAAGCGCGCCCTCCAGCGCGGCCAGACCGTCCGCCGTCTCCAGCGGATCGAGCCCCAGACGGTTCAGGGCGCGCGTCTGCAGGGCCTCGTCGACCCGCATCCCACCCTCCCGCCAGAGCGGCCAGCCGATGGACAGGGAAAGCCCCCGCCGCCGCCCGCCGTGGCGCAGGGACTCCCGCACCTCCATGGCGTGGTCCATGAAGCCGTTGGCGAAGGCGTAGTCGGATTGCCCGGCGTTCCCGAAGACCGCGGCGACCGAGGAGAAGGTGACGAAGGCGTCCAGATCGTCGTCTCGCGTCGCGGCGTCGAGAAGGAGGGTGCCGTTGAGCTTCGGACCGAACACGGCGTCGATGTCCGCCGCCGTCTTGCCGAGCACCAGACCGTCGCGCGTCAGGCCGGCGCTGTGGATCACCGCGTTGAGACCGCCGAACCGCGCGCGGGCCTCGGCGACGACGCGGGCGACGTCGGCAGGGTCTCCCATGTCGCCGCGGACGTAGACCACCTCGGCTCCGGCCTCGCGCCAGCGCTGGAACGCGGCTTGCGCGTCGGCGTCCGGCTCCGAACGCCCGGTCAGCACCAGCCGCGCGGCAAGCCGGCGGGCCAGCATTCCGGCAACGATGCGCCCCAGCCCCCGCGCGCCGCCGGTCACCAGACAAACCGCACCACGGCGGATCGGAAGGGAGTCGCCGCCGGCCACCGCGAAGGGCCGGTAACCGGCCACGTGGCGCCTGCTGCCGTCGAGGCGCACCGTGCCTCCCCAGCCGCCGCTGCCGAATTCCCGCACCAGCGACTCCACCGGCGCCCCGGCATCGGCGCCCGCATCCGCGCCCAGGACCACCACCTTGCCGCGGAAGCGGGGTTCCTCCCGCTGGACGGTGCGCAGGAAGGCCGCCATGGCGGCATGGGCGGGACGGGACGCGGCCCCGGTCGCGGTCGCGGTCGCCTCGCGGTAGAGATAAATGAATTCGATGGCCCCGCCGGAAGGCGGCCGCAGCAACGCCTGAACCAGCGACAGCACCGCCCGGAAGCCGTGTCGGAGGTCACCTTCCAAATCCGCCGCCGTGTCCGGCGACGGGGCGTCGGGCACCGCGAACAGGATGCGCCTGGGCAACGCCCCGGCCGGATCCAGCGCCGCGGGGTGCTCGACCCGGGTCACCGCCTCCGGACCGCCCGGCCAGACGCGCGCGACGTCCGCGAAGGCGCCGGTTCCGTCGATCAGCAGCAGGCCGCCATCCGGGGTCGCCGCGTCGCCAGCCGGCTCCGCCCGCCACACCGGCTCGAACGTGACGGTCGCCGGGGTGGCCGCCGGGGTGGCCGCCGGGGCAGGCGCAGGGGCGGCGGCCGCCGTTCCGGCCGGACCCGCGGCATCGGCGTCGAGCGCCGGACCAATCCAGTAGCGCCGCCGCTGGAACGGCGTTCCCGGCAACGGCACGCGCCGCAACCCGGCCGTGTCGGCGGCGGGCAAGGCCCCGCCGGCCACCCAGGCGGCGGCCAGCTCGTCCGGCGACCGCCCCGTCGCGGGAGCGGCATCGCGGCCCCGCCGTCCGGCATGGACGCCCGGCACCGGCCCGGCGCCGTCGAGCCAGCCGCGCAGCCGTTCTGCGAGCGTTTCGAAACCGTCGGCGACAATGGCCAACCGCTCCGGCAGGCTGTCCCGCCCGACCCGGAGCGTATGAGCCACGTCGGCCAGCGTGCCCGGCGGCCGGTCCGTTACCGTGTCCAGCAACGCCCGGGCGGCGGCGCGCAGCCGGTCGGGGGAGCGCGCCGACAGCAGGATCAGCTCGCTTCCGCCGCCCTCGCCCGCCGCATTCCGCCGGGGCCGCGGATCGACATGCTCCTCCACCAGGACATGGGCGTTGCTGCCTCCGGCGCCGAAGGAGCTGAGCCCCGCCCGGCGCGGGCGCGGCCCGCCGGGTCCCTGCGGGGGCGCCCACGGGGCCAGCGACCGCTGCACCCGGAAACGCCCGTCCGTCCAGTCCACGTTGGGGTTGAGCCGCCCGGCGTGGAGCGACGGCACCAGCGTGCGGTGACGGAGCTGCAGGATCAGTTTCGTGAGCCCGGCGATCCCCGCCGCGGATTCCAGATGGCCGATGTTGCTCTTCAGCGACCCCACCGACCAGCCGGCGGGCGGCGCCTCCGCTCCGGCGAAGGCCATGCGCAGCCCGGCGATCTCGATGGGATCGCCGAGCGCGGTGCCGGTGCCGTGGGCCTCGACGACATCCAGCGTGTCGGGCGACCAGCCGGCCTCGTCGAGCGCCGCCCGGATCACCTCGGCCTGGGCGCGCGGGGTCGGCACGGTGTAGCCGGTGGTCCGGCCGCCGTGGTTGATGGTGCAGGCCTTGATCACGGCGTGCACGGTGTCGCCGTCGGCGACGGCGCGGGCGAGCGGCTTCAGCAGCACGGCCCCGATGCCCTCGCCCGGAACATAGCCGTCGCCGCCCTCGCCGAAACTGCGGCACCGCCCGTCGGACGAGGCGAACTGCCCCTGGCTCAGCAGCAGGAACTTGTGCGGGTGCGGGCTCAGGTTGACGCCGCCGACCAGGGCCATCTCGGTCTCGCCCCGGCGCAGCGCGCCGACCGCGAGGTGGAGCGCCGTCAGCGAGGAGGAGCACATGGTGTCCACCGCGAGGCTCGGACCGCGGACGTCGAGCAGGTAGGACACGCGGTTGGCGATGGAGGCGTAGGACGAGCCGGGCGTGCTGCCGTCCGGGCCAGGACGCCCGCCGGTCATCAACTGGTACTGCCCGTACATGACCCCGACATAGACGCCGATGCGGCGCCCCGCGAGGCTGCCGGGGGCGTAGCCGGCGTTCTCCACCGCGTGCCACGCGGTTTCCATGAACAGCCGCTCCTGCGGGTCGAGCACCTCGGCCTCGCGGGCGCCGATGTTGAAGAACTCCGCGTCGAACCGGTCGATCCCGTCGAGGAAGCCGCCCCAGCGGGCATAGCTTTTGCCCAGTTCGTGCCGGCCGGACGTGGACAAGGGCGCGTGGTTCCAGCGGTCGGCCGGGATCTCGACGATCGAATCCACGCCGTCGCGCAGGTTGGCCCAGAAGCGGTCGAGGTCGGGGGCCTGCGGGTAACGCCCGCTGATTCCGATGATGGCGATGTCGGTCGTTGCGGCGGCCCCGCCGACTCCGGTCCCGGCGGAAGTGGCGGCGGGGGCCGCAACCTCCGCCGGGACCGGATCGGGGAGCGGCGGAGCCGCCGCTTCGTCCAGCGCGCCGGCGCAATGCTCGGCCAGCCACGCCGAAATCTGCGCGACCGTCTGGTGCTCGAAGAACAGGGTCTTCGGCAGCGGACCGAGGCTCCGCTCCAGCGTGCGCGTCACGTTCATGATCATCACGGAATCGAGCCCCAGCCGATCCAGCGGCTCGTTCCGCTCGACGGGCAGGTCCAGTTCGGCGGACAGCCGCTCGGTCAGCAGCGCCTCGGCCAGCGCCGCGCGCCGCGCTGCGCCGGTGGGATCGGGTTGGACGAACCCGGAGCGGGCGAACTCGGAGCGGGCGGGGTCGCGGGCCATCGCGGCGGCCATCGCGGCGGCGGCGGCGGCGACGGGCCGCGGCGGCGGGACGGAGCCGGCCCCACCCGGTTCCTCCTCGCGCTGCCTCCAGGCGGCGCGGATGCGCCCGGCATCCCCGGCGGCGACGACCAGTTGCGGATGCCCGTCCGCCAGACCCCGGGCGAAGGCGGCCATGGCGGCCTCCCCGCCGATGGGCCGCAGGCCGATGGTCCGGGCCAGCCGGTCCCGCAGGGCCGCGCTGGGGGTCATGCCCCCCTCCTCCCACTCTGGCCAGCCGAAGGATACGCTGACTCCGGACCGCTCACCGCGGCGGCGGCTCAGGTCGCGCGCCGCGGCGAAATGGTCGAGAGCGCTGTTGGCGTAGGCGTAGTCGCTCTGCCCCGCGTTCCCGGCCACCACCACGAAGGAACCGAACAGGGCGAAGACATCGAGCGCGTCGCCGCGCGTCGCCGCGTCCAGATTGACGGCCCCCAGCAGTTTCGGGGCCAAGACCTCGTCTATGGCCGCGTCCGGCTTGCGCAGCAGCAGCCCATCGCGTGTGACGCCTGCGGCGTGCACCACCCCGTCGATGCGCCCGAACTCCCGGCGCGTCCGCGTGCACAGCGCCTCCGCCTGGGCCGGGTCCGCCACATCGGCCTGATGGTAGACCACCGTTCCGGAGCCCCCGGCCAGCCCGTCGATCACGGCCCGGCGCTCCGCGTCCAGCGGCGAGCGTCCCGCCACCACCACGGTCGCGGACCAGTCCCGCGCCAGATGCCCGACCAGAATGCGGCCGGCCCCGCCGAGGCCGCCGGTCACCACATACACGCCGCCGCGCTTGAGCGGCACGCCACCCGCGCCGGGTTCCCCTTCGGACCAGCCGCGCAGCCAGCGGCCGCCGTCCCGCCGCAGCACCAGATCGCTGCCGCCACCGGCGGCGGCGGCCTCGGCCAGGGCGATGCCGAGGAGATCCGGCGACGGGCCGGCCACCGCCACGGTGCGGACGCTGAAACGATCGTCCTCGGCGGCAAGGCATTTGCCGAAGGCCGCGAAGGCCGAGGGCAGCGGCGGCAGCCCATCCTCCGCCACCGTCGGGAAGGCGAAGACGAGGCGCACGGGTCCGGCGCCTCCCCCCTGCATCAGGTCCCGGCACAGCGCGGCCAGCGGCTTCAGCACGCCGTCGATGTGGCGGCGGCACGCGCGGTGATCGGGCAGACGCTCCGGCGCGTCGTCGAGGATCAGGATGGTCCGCGGGCCGGTCCCGCCTTCGCGCAGGCCGGCGAGGGCGGCGGCGACCGCCGCGGGATCGGACAGATCCACCGCCGCCGGCAGGAGCCGCCCCGCGGCGGCGGCCGAGGGGACGAGCACCAGCAGGCCGCCCGACGGTGCGCCGGCGGCGGGAGCCGGAGCGGCCGGACGCCAGACCGGCGTGAAGAACAGGGTCGAGTCCGGAGCGGCTACGGCCTCCGCATCGGCGGCCCCCGCACCGGCGGCGGCCCGCAATTCGAAACCGTCGATCGCAGCCACCGGGCGGCCATCGGCGTCGGCCAGCGTCAGGTCGAAGGACCACACCCCCGCTCCGCTCGCCGCCCGCCGCCGGACATGCACCAGCGCGCGGGCCGGCAGCGGACCGCTCCAGACGAGCGATCCGATCCCGGCGGGCACCGGAAGGCCACCCGCGTCGGCGGTGATCAGCGGAACGACGCACTGCAACGCCCCGTCCAGCAGAGCCGGATGCAACTCCACCCCTTCGCCGCCCGCCGGGAAGCCCGCTGGAACGTCCGCCGAAATGTCCGCCGCGGGCGCATCCTCGGCGAGGCGCAGGCGTGCCAGAAGCTCGCCCTCCCCCAGATGCACGGATTCGACCGTCCGGTAAGACGGGCCGCAGGTCAGCCCCTGTCGGTCGAGCCGGTCGTAGAAGTCCTCCGCCGTCAGCACGGTGGGACACGCCGCGGCGACGGCCGCCACCGCAAGCGGGGTGGAGCCGGGCGCTTCGGCGGCGTCCGGGAGTTCGGCCCGCCCGTGAACGCGCCGCCGCCCCGCCGCGTCGTGCGACGCCAGCTCGGCCAGGGTGGCGGTCCCGGCCCCTGTCCGGGTCAGGGACAGCGCGACCGCGCGTCCGGCGGTCTCCAGGACGAGCGGTTCCGGCCAGACCACCGACCGGATGTGCCGCGCGCGGCGTCCGGCCAGGGCGCAGGCGGCGCGGATCATCTCCAGGCAGGCCGCGCCGGGAAGCACGACGGTGCCGTGGATGCGATGGTCGCGCAGCAGCGAGGTGCCCGCGGCCAGCGTCGCGGCGAAGCTCAGCCCGCCGAAGCCCGACATGTTGCGATGAACCAGCGGATGCAGCGCCGCCAGCCCGGCTTCCGCCGGGCGAGGAAGGCGGATCCAATGGCGCTCCCCGGCGAATCTCTGCCCCGGCAGGGAGAGCGGGCGTCGCCCCCGGTTGGCCGGCAGCCGGCGCCAGTCCACCGCGGCACCGTCCGCCCATGCCCGCGCCAGCACCGCCAGATCGCCGGACGCCAGCGCCGTGTCGATGCGGGCCTGCAGGCGCCGGGCGTCCTCGCCGCGTTGCGGCTCGGCGGCGCCCGCGTCGCCGGTGACGAGATCCGCCACCGGGCGCCCGGCGGCGATCTCCTCCAGCTTGCGGCACAGGCCGTCCAGGCTGTCGGCAAGGACGACCAGCCGTGAATCCAGCGCGTTGCGGCCGCATTGCAGGGTGAACGCGACGTTGGCCAAATCGGGGACCGGCGTTTCGCGCAGGCGGGCGGCCAGGGCCGCCGCCATGGCCGGAATCCGGTCGGCGGAGGGGGCGGACAGGGGGATGAGATGCGGTCCGGCGGCTAGGGCGGGCGATGCCGCGGCCTCGGGCGGCTCCTCGACCACCAGATGGGCGTTGGCGCCCCCGGCCCCGAATGAGCTGATGCCGGCGCGGCGCGGCGCCGCGGCGCCGTCCCCCGCATCGGGCCGCCGCCAGGGTTCGAGCCGCGTCTGAAGGGCGAAGGGCGATCCGGCGAAATCGATCCTGGGATTGACCGGCTCGGCGTTCAGCGTGGGGACCAGCAGGCCGTGCCTCATCATCAGCACGACCTTGATCAGGCCGGCCACCCCCGCCGCCGATTCCAGATGGCCGATGTTCGACTTGAGCGAGCCCAGCGCACAGGGCGCGGAACGGTCCCCGCCGCGGGCGAAGGCGCGCGTCAGCGCGGCAACCTCGATCGGGTCGCCCAGCACCGTTCCGGTGCCGTGGGCCTCCAGATAGCCGACCGTCGCCGGATCGACGCCGGCATGCTCCAGCGCGTCGGCCACCAGCCGGGCCTGGGCGTTGGGGCTGGGCACCGTGAAGCCGCTGGTCCGCCCCCCCGCGTTGACCGCAGACCCGAGGATCACGGCGTCGATCCGGTCGCCGTCGGCCAGCGCGCGGGACAGCGGCTTCAGCAGCACCGCCCCGACCCCCTCGCCGTCCACGAACCCGTCCGCGGCGGCGCCGAAGCTGTGGCAGCGGTCGCCGCGCGACAGCATGTTCATCGCCGACATTCGGATGTAGTGCAGCGGGTGCAGGATCAGGTTCACCCCGCCCGCCACGGCGACCGCGCATTCGCCGCGGCGCAGGCTTTCGCAGGCGAGGTGGACCGCGGTCAGCGACGAGGAGCAGGCGGTGTCCACCGCCATGCTCGGCCCCTGGAGATCGAGGGTGTAGGAGACGCGGTTGGCCACCGACCAGTGGGCCGACAGCGCGTCGGCGGCTCCTCCTGCCGCAGCCGGGCGGTGGACGAAGGCTTCCGCGCCGAGGAGGCCGTAATGCGTGTTCATGACGCCGACGAACACGCCGGCGCGGCGCTCCACCGCGTCGAGGGCGACGGATGTGCAGCCGGCGTCCTCCAGAAGCGACCAGACGGTTTCCAGGAACAGCCGCTCCTGCGGGTCCATCCGCGCCGCCTCGCGCGGGGAAATCCCGAAGAAGCGGGCGTCGAACCGGTCGGCATCGTCGAGGAACCCGCCCCACCGCGTGTAGGATTTTCCGGGCTCCGTCGCGTCGGGGTCGAAATGATCCGGCCAGCGCCAGCGCTCGGGCGGAACCTCGCGGGTGCTGCTGCGGCCCTGCGCCAGGTTGGTCCACAGCGCGTCCGGAGTGGCGGCGCCGGGAAAGCGTCCGGCCATGCCGATGACGGCGATGGCTTCGTCGCGGGCCGCCGCGGCCGGCGGGGAGGCGGCCGGGGAGGCGGGCGGCTCCGCCGCCGCGGGCTGGGGGGCGGGGACGGACAGGGACGGCGCCAGCAGGGCGGCGAAGCGCGCCGGGTGGTCGTGCAGAAGGCGCGCGGCGAGCGCGGCAACGGTGTTCGTTTCGAACAGGAGGCTGGACGGAAGACGGCCGAAATCCTGCTCCAGACGCTTGCCGACGTCCATCACCACCAGGGAATCCACCCCGTAGCGGTCGAAGGTCTGGTCGTCGCGGATGCGTCCGGGGGCGATCTTCAGAACCGCCGCCAGATGCGCGCGGACATGGTCGCGCGCCGCGTCCTCCAGGCCGCCGGGGGCGGAGACTGGGGCGGCGGAAGCGGGGTCCGCCCTCCTCTCCTCCGGGCGCGCCGCAGCCAGGGCGCCGGCCTCGTTCCCGGTCTCCCCGCTGCTCGGCGCCAGCACCACGCCGTCGCTCCAGCCGGCCAGCACCCGGCTTCCGGGATCGGTTGCGGCGTCTCCCGCGATGGCGGCGTCCGGCGCTCCGAGCACCGTGACTTCCGCGAACCCGGCGTGGTCGAGCTGGGACCTCCAGGCCCCCTCCGGCAGCAGCGGCGAGCCGGGAAGGCGGCAGCCGGCGTCCTCGAACAGCCACCAGCCCGTCGTCTGGCCGAAGGTGACCGTCGCGAAGTCGCGGCGCTCGACCGCCTCGTTCAGCACCAGCAGGCCGTTGCGGCGCAGCAGCCGCTTCAGCCGGCGCAGGGTGGCGGAGATGCGGCGGGTGGCGTGGACGACGTTGGTTCCCACGATCAGGTCGAAGGAATCCGCGTCGAACCCCTGCGCCTCGGGCTCCTGCTCCAGGTCGAAGGTGCGGAACTCCAGCGCCTCCCCGTAGCCGGCGAAACGCGCGCGGGCGTGGTTGAGGAAGGCCGGAGAAATGTCGGTGTAGCAGTAGCTGATCCGGTCGGTCAGGCCCGACAGGGCGGCCAGAACCGCCGCCGATGTGCCGCCCGTGCCCGCCCCGACCTCCAGAATCCGCAGCCGCCCGGCGAAGCCCGCGTCCAGATGCGCGCGGACGAAGGCGGCGATCACCGCGGCGGTGACGCCGTTCATGTGATCGGCGACGGCGTTCCCCTGATAGATCCCGGCCACCGCATCGATGGAACCGTCGGGGAACAGCACTCCCATGGGATCGGCGCGTCCGGCCAGCACCGCGGTCAGGATGCGGGCGCAGTCCCGCAGCAGCGACAGATGGACGGCGACCTCGGGATGGCGGATGGCGGCGGCGTCGCGCCGCGCGTCGAGACCGGCCAGCCGGTCCGCCAGCCCCGGCTCGTCCAGGCCGGGCGCGCCGGCATAGACGGCCTCCGCCCCCTCCCCGGCGACCGTCACGAATCCGGCACGCCGCAGCGCGTCGAGGAGCGCGTCGAACAGCCGCTCGAACCGCGGCACCACGCCCAGCCGTTCCGCCAGCGACGCGCGCGTCGCGGCGTCGCCCGGCCGCCGGAACAGGCCGGCGTCGCGCATCGCGCGCAGCAGCGTCCAGCCGGTCAGCTCCTCCACCGCCCGGATCGCCGTGGAGCAGGCGGCGGCGGCGGCGGGACATGGGCACCGGCGTCACCGCCAGCGCGCTCCGGGCCGGGCCGGGCGGCAGGCTGGCGGGCCGCAGCGTGGCGCGCTGCGCGGAGTCGATGCCCATGTCGCTGGTGCCGCGCGCGGACAGGCGGACGGCGGCGACCTGGGCCACGCCGAGCGCCAGCGCGCGCTCGACCGCGGCCATGCCCTCCGCCGCGGAAATCGACCCGACGCCGAGATCGGCCAGCCGGCGGCGGTAGTCCTCCCCCGCGACGATGCCGGTTTCGCCCCAGTAGCCCCAGTTGACGACGGTCACCGGGAAGGGTGCGGCGGCGGCGAAGGCACGGGCGTGGGTGTCGGCAAACACGCTGCCGGCGGCGTAGTTGCTCTGCCCGCGCGCGCAGACGAAGGACTGGGCCGACGAGAAGAAGGCCATGAAGTCCAGCGGCTCGCCGCGCAGCGCGTCGCAGAACACCGCCGTGCCCGCGACCTTGGCGGCCATGACGGCGGTGAGGGCCGCCTCGTCCAGCCTGTCCAGCGCCCGGTCGTCGAGCACCAGGGCCGAATGGACGGCGCCGTGGATCGCCCCGAACCGCCGCCGGGTCTCCCGCACCGCGGCCGCCATGGCCGCCGGGTCGGTCACGTCGGCGGACAGGTAGACGGCGCTCCCCCCAGCCCCGGCGATGGCGTCGAGCCGCTCGCGGATCGCCCCGTCCAGCGGGCGCCGTCCGATCCAGGCCAGCCGGGCGCCATGGACGGCGGCCAGATGCCGGCTCAGCGCGAAGCCCAGCCCGCCGGCCCCGCCGACGATCAGATAGACCCCGCCCGTCCGGAACGGTCCCTTCGCGCCGGGCGCGGGCGGCAGGGCCGCCGGCACCAGCCAGCGCCGGTACCACAGCCCCTGCCGCAGGATCAGGTCGTCGCCCGAGTCCGGAGCGATGGCCAGGATGGCCGCGGCGGCCTCCGGGTCTCCGGGGGCGGCGTCGAGGCAGGCGACCGTCCAGGCCGGCCGCTCCCGCGCGACCGAGAGCGCCAGCCCGCGGGCGGACGCGCCGCCGGGATGCACGGGCGGCGCCCAGCCCGGCGCGTGCGCGCCCTGCGTGATCACCGTGACGCCGAGCGGCCGGTCGTCGTAGCCCAGGCGGCCCAACGCCTTGAACAGCCGGAACAGGGACAGGACGCCCCGTTCCTGCCCGTCGGCCAAGCCGGCGGCGGAATCGGAAGCGGTCACGAACAGGATCTCGCCGATCTCCCCGGCTCCCACGAGCGCCCCCCCAAGCGCTTCTGCGGCGTCCGGCGCCACGGGCAGGACCCGGCGCCCGGCCAGCCGGCGCTCCAGCGCCTCGGCCAACGCCGCGTCGAGGCCGCCGTCCGCCGGGGCGACCAGCAGAACGGCCTTCCGCCGATCGCCCGCCGCCCGCGGCTGATGCTCCGACCAGCAGGGCTGGAAGAACAGGCCGTCCAGCGGGTCGTGCCCTTCCCGCAGCGCGACCCCCTGCAGTCGCAGGCTGACCCGGCCCGCCTCGTCCAGCAGGGTGACCGTGTAGCGGTCGGCGCCGGTGCGGCGGACATGGGCGAAGGCGCGGGATGGCGGCGCGCCGAGGATGTCGACGGAGGCCACCGCGAAGGGAAGCAGCGGAGGTGCGCCGGAACGGTCCGGGTCCGCGGCGAGCAGCCCGGCGATGGCCTGGAGGGCGCCGTCCAGCACGCCCAGCCGGTCGCCCCGCCCGCCAAGGTCCGGCTGCTCCAGCTCCGCGAGCGTCTCGCCCTCGCCGACCCAGAGCCGGCGCAGGGCGCGGTAATAAGGTCCGTAGGCGATCCCGGCCCGCTCGAACCGCTCGTAGAGCGCTTCACCTTCGAGCGGAGTGCCGGCCCGCCCGCGCAGGGCGTCGGGGTCTTGCGCGGACTCGTCGCCAACCGCTGGGCCAACCGCCGGGCCAGCCGTCACCCAGGCTTCCGCGTGATCGACCGTCTCCTCTCCCCGGCGGGTGAAGAGGCGCAGCCGCACGCCCGCCTCCTCTCCGGCGCGCGACAGGCCGATGAACAGGTCGTCCGGCCCGGAGAGGGTCAGCAGCCGCAGCCATGCGAGGTTCGACACCCGGAACGGGGGGTGCAGGCCGAAGGCCGCATCCATCGCGGCGACCGCAAGCTCCAGGGTCGCCACGCCGGGCAGCGCGACGCGCCCGCCCACTTGGTGGTCGCCCAGCCATGGCTCGGCGGGGTCCAGCCGCAAGCGGAACACCAGCTCCGGCCCATCGAGGCTGCGGGCATCGAGACGCAGCCCCGGCGCGCCCGCGGCGGGCGTCCAGTCCGCTTCCAGCGGGTCCGCCGGAAGCCAGTGGCGTTCCCGGGCGAAGGGATAATGCGGCAGGTCGATCAGCGGCGGGCGGTCGGACGGTGCAACCAGCGCCCGCCAGTCCACCTCCGCCCCGCCGGCCCAGCGCCGGGCCAGCTCCCAGCGCTCGCCGTCACCCCGGCCCGCCACGGCGGCGTCCAAAGCGCTTTCCCCGGCCGCCACACGCTCCAGCGCCGCCACGGCCTCCTCCAGCGAGTCCGCGACGAAGGCGACGCGGTGCTCCAGCGGCTCCCGCCCGACCTGCAGGGTCCAGGCCAGGGACGCCAGACGCAGGCCGGGATCGAGAGCGGCGTTGGTGGCGGCGGGGTCCGCCAGATGATCGCGCAGTCGGCGCGCGTGCTGCGACAGCGCGTCCTCCGTCGCCGCCGACAGGACGACGATCCCGAGGGTGCCGGCCAGGGCCGCCGCGCCCGGCACCGCGCCCTCCCCGTCCCATCCGGGAAACTCCTCGACCACGAGGTGGGCGTTGGCCCCGCCGGCCCCGAAGGAGCTGACCGCGGCGCGGCGCCGATCCACCCCCGCGTCCCCGCCCTCCGGCGGCTGCGGAAGAGGCCAGGAGGCGAGATGGCGCTGAACGACGAAGGGCGACCGGGCGATGTCCATCTTCGGGTTCAGGGTGTCGGCGTGCAGCGTCGGCACCAGTTCGCCGTGCCGCATCTGCAGCAGCACCTTGGTGAGCCCGGCGATGCCCGCCGCCGATTCCAGATGGCCGATGTTGGACTTGACCGACCCGATGGCGCAGAAGCCGGTGTCCCCGGTGAAGCCGCGCCAGGCGCGGGTCAGCGCCGCGATCTCGATCGGGTCGCCCAGCGCGGTCCCGGTCCCGTGCGCCTCCACATAGCCGATGCTGCGCGGGTCGATCCCGGCGTCGTCCAGCGCCGCCGTGATCAGGCCGGCCTGCGCCGCCGGGTTCGGCACGGTGTAGCCGCCGGTCTTGCCCCCCGCGTTGATCGCGGTGCCGAGGATCACCCCGTGGATGCGGTCGCCGTCCGCGATCGCCTGGGGCAGGGGCTTCAGCAGCACGGCCCCCACCCCTTCGCCGTCGACGAAGCCGTCGGCGTCGGCGCTGAAGGCCTTGCAGCGGTCGTCCGCCGTCAGCATGCGCAGACGGCACAGCCGGCGGTAATGGCTGGGATGCAGGATCAGGTTCACCCCGCCGGCGATGGCGGCGTCGCACTCGCCCGCCCGCAGACTCTGGCAGGCGAGATGGATGGCGGTCAGCGACGAGGAGCAGGCGGTGTCCACGGCGATGCTCGGGCCGCGGAAGTCGAAGCAGTAGGAGACGCGGTTGGCGACGGCGTGATGGTCGGAGAAGCCAGCCCCCCCGGCGCCGCGGAACTGCGCCTCCAGCCCGAGCGCGCCGTAATGGCCGTTCATCACGCCGGCGAACACGCCGACGCGCGAGTCCGCCCCGGACAGGGCCGCACGGGTGTAGCCGGCGTTCTCCAGCACCATCCACACGGTTTCCAGGAACTGGCGCTCCTGCGGGTCCATCACCTCCGCCTCGCGCGGCGACAGGCCGAACAGCAGGGGGTCGAAGCGGTCCACCCCGTCGAGGAAGCCGCCCCAGCGCGAATAGCTGCCGCCCTCGCCCAGGCGGTCGGCCGAGAAGTCGCGGCGCCAGTCCCAGCGGTCGCGCGGAATCTCGGTGACGCAGTTGTCGCCGCGCCGCAGCCTCTCCCAGAACCGTTCCAGCGTCGGCGCGCCGGGATAGCGGCCCGCGATCCCGACGATCGCCACATCGCGTCCGGCGGCGTCCGACAGCTCCTCCAGCAGGCCGGCGAGCATGTCGCGCCGGGCGTCGCCGTCACCGTTGCCGTCGCTCGGATCGTCGGGCAGGACATGGGAGGAGGATTGATCGTAGGGGCTCAACGCAGGCTCCTTCTGCCGAGCATCTGCCGCAGCAGCTGCTCCACCTTGTCGTCAGGGAGATTTTCCACCCGCGCGCGCATCGCGGACCGGCTCCGCTCGTCCGGCCGCCGCCGGGGCTGGTTCGACCGCGCCGCCTGGGCCAGGGCAACGGAAGACGGGGCGACGGAGGACGGGGCGGCCGGGGCCGGTGGAATGGAAGTCGGCGAAATGGGAGCCGGCGAAGCGGAGACCGCGACCGGCAGCGGCTCCACCGGTGCGGGGGCGGGAGCCGCCGCCGGGGACAGCAGGCGGGCCAGCGTCTCGCCATGGGTCGCCAGCAGATGGTCGGCCAGCTTCGCCGCGGTCGGATGCTCGAACAGCAGCGTCGCCGGCACCGGCCCCAGATCCTGCTCGAACCGGCCGTTGATGGTCAGCGCCACCAGCGAGTCGACGCCGTGGACCTCGAAGGTCTGGTTGGTGCGGATCTGCGCGGGATCGATCTTCAGGACCTCGCCGAGGACGCCGCGCACATAGTCGGTCACCCGGCCAGGAAGCCCCGCGCCGTCCGTCTCGCCCCCCGTTCCGGGGACCGCTGCGTCGGCCGCCCGCGTCACCACCGCCGTCGCGGGCGGCGGCACGGCCCCCGCCGGCTGCGACGCGGCGTCCCGCGAGGCGAGCAGGACGATCTGCGTGCCGCGACCCGGCTTGCCGTCGGGCAGGTCGAAGCAGCGGACGCCGGAGAAGCCCTGCCCGTCCAGAATCCGGCGCCAGCCCGCCTCGTCGAGCAGCGGCGTGTGCGGGATGCGTTCGGCGGGATCGTCGAACGCCCACCACCCGCCGGTCAGGCCGAAGGTCAGCGTGGCGAAGTCCCGGATGCGGCAGCCCTCGTTGAGGATCAGCACGCCGCCCGGCTTGAGCAGGCGCCGCACCCGGTCGAGCGTGCGGCGGATGTCGCGGGTGGCGTGCAGCACGTTGCTGGCGATCACCGCGTCGGCGCTGCCTTCGGGAACGGCGGCGATGCCGTCGTCGCGGTCGACGTCGAGTTCCGCGAATTCCAGGAACGGATAGGCGGCTGCGAAGCGGGTCCGCCCATGATCGGTGAAGGCCTTCGACAGGTCGGTGTAGAGGTAGCGCAGGGGACGGCCCAGCGCCGCCAGCCGTTCGAGGACGAAGGCGCTCGTCCCGCCGGTGCCCGCCCCGATCTCGACCACCAGGGGCCGCTCCGCCGTCGAGCCGCCGACCACGCCCGCCGCCGCCGAGGCGGCCAGACGGTGGAAGTAGTCGGCCACGCAGTCGCCGCGGTAGATGCCTTCGAGAAGGTCCATGCGGCCCTGCGGGAACATCACGTCCATGTGCCCGCGGCGACCGGTCAGAACCTCCGGATAGGCATCGACGCAGGCCCGGAGCAGGGTGACATGGGGCCGGGCGACCGGATGCTCGTCGCCGAAGCGGGCGACGGCCTCCGCGAGCGCGGCGCGCCCGGAGTCCGGCGGCTCGTCCGGCGATCCCACCGCCGCGCCTCCCCGCAACCGGCCATCCTCCAGACGGCAGAGGCCGGCCCGCAGCAGGATGTCGATCAGGCCGTCGAACAGCCGGCGGTAGGACGGAAGGATGCCCAGCCGGCGGAACAGCCCTTCGACCGTCTCCTCCGCATCCGGTGCGGCGAAGGCGCCCATGCGGCGCAGCGCGTCGTGCACCAGCCTTGCGGCCAGCCCGTCCAGCGCCCGCGAGGCCCGCTCGTAACCCAGGAGCTGGCCCTCATCGACCGCCGGGCTCTCGATCGCCAGGGTGGGAACCGCGGCCTCCCCGGCGGCGCCGGTCATGCTGCGGCGCAGCTCCTCGCTGGCCCACACCGCCATGACCTGGACCTCGTCGTGGGCCAGCACGCGGTCGACCGCGTCGGCGCCCTGGCGCGGCGTGATCGAGCCGAGCCCCAGCGCCGCCATGCGGCGGGCGTAATCGGAGGAGGCCACCACGCCGACCGTCCCCCAATAGCCCCAGTTGACGATGCGGACCGGGTATCCGGCCTTGCGGGCCAGCCAGCGCGCGAAGGCGTCGTTGAAGGTGGAGGCCGCGGCGTAGTTGCTCTGGCCGGCGCTGCCCTCGAAGGACTGCGCCGAGGAGAAGAACATCATGACGTCGAGCGGCGCCCCGCCCAGCGCGTGCTGGAGCCGGACCGCGCCGTGCAGCTTCGGCCCGAGCGCCGCGAGGAAGGCGTCCTCGGACATGTTCTGGAGCGTGCGGTCTTCCAGGACCAGCGCGGAATGGATGACGCCGTGGATGGTGCCGAACCGCCGCCGCGCCTGCTCCACCGCCTGGACCGCCCCGTCGCCGCGGGCGATGTCGGCCTGGACGTACAGCACCTCGCCGCCGGCGGCCTCGATCTCCGCGGCCAGCCGCCTGCGCCGCTCGTCCAGGGGGCCGCGGCCGACCCAGACCAGCTTCGCCCGGGCCCGGGCGGCGAGATGGCGGCTGATCTCGACGCCGATCCCGCCGGCCCCGCCGACGATCAGGTAGGTGCCGCCGACCCGCCAGGGCGTTTCCCGGACCGGCTCCAGCCGCGCCGCCTCCAGGACCCGCACGTAACGCCGCCCGCCGCGCAGGGCGACATCCTCGCCGCGGCCGAGCGGCGGTTCGGCGTCCAGCGCGTCCAGCCAGCGCGCGGGGTCGGTCTCGGCCCGGCTGACGTCCAGGCAGGCGACCTGCCAGCGGCCGAACTCCTTGGCCACCGCCTTGGCGAGGCCGTGCAGCCCGGCGGCCATCGGGTTGAGGCGCTCGTCACCGGTAACGTCATGGACATCGGCGGTCAGCACGCCGAGGCGGAGCGGATGGGTCGCCAGACCGGCCTCGCCCAGCGCCTTGACGGTGCGGAACAGCGACAGGAGCCCGCGCTCCTGCGCGGGGTGCGCGTCGCCGGTCCGGATGGCCTCCTCCGCGGTGCCCGGAGCGACGCCGGACAGATGGTAGACGCGGTCCGGGGCGGCCTGCGCGATGCGGCGGCGGAGCACGCCGTCGAAATCCGGCTCGCCGGCCACCAGAACGGTCACGTCGTCGCCCGGATGGCGCGCCCGCAAGGCGTCGCCCAGGTCGGGGCCTTCCGGGGACCGGATCACCAGCACGCGACGCGGGCCGGAAACGGCCTCGGGCCGCCACGGGCGTTCGCCGGCCGGACGCTCGACCCAGCCCGGACGATAGAAGAAGCCTTCCAGCGGATCGCGCACCGGACGCAGGGTCACGTCGGCCATGCGCACGCAGGGCCGCCCCTCGCGGTCGAGCAGGGTCACGTCGAAGCGCTGCGGGCCGGCCAGCCGCAGGTGGGCGAAGCCGCCGCTCGGCGTGGCGCGGAGCACGTCCACCGCATCCACCGAGAAGGGCAGCAGCACGCCCGTTCCGCCCTCCTCGCGCACGAAGCCGGCGATGCCCTGGAGCGCGGAGTCCATCGGCCCCGGATGCAGCGGACGGCCCGCGCCGCCCCCGTCCACGGGAAGCAGTTCCACCAGCGATTCGTCGCGGCTTCCCCAGACCCGGCCGATCCCGCGGAAGTATCCCGCGTAATCGACGCCCAGCCGGCTGTAGTCCTCATAGACCCGCGCGCCGTCGAGGGTCCGCGGCAGGCGGCGCTTCAGCGCCTCCACATCGACGGCCTGATCCGCCGCAACGTCCAGCGGCCTGATCTCGCCGCGGGCGTGGACCACCGGCTCCTCGCCTTCCCCGGTCCCGGTGATCGCGAAGGAGGTGATCGCGAAGGACGTGATCGCGAAGGACAGGCCGTCCTCCCGGCGGGACAGAGTCACGCGCAGCCCGGCCCCGGCACCCGACACCTCCATGGGCTGCAGCCAGTGCACGCGGGAAAGCCGCAGCGGGCGGTCGCCCAGCACCCGCGCCGCCGCCGCGTGCGCCAGCTCCAGATAGCCGACCCCTGGCACGATCCCGCGGCCCAGCACCCGGTGGTCGCGCACCAGCGGGTCGTCCGCCGGTATCCGGCGCCGGAAGCTCAGCCCCCCGTCCAGGCTGGCGGCGAAGTCGGGGACCAGACCGGCGCCGTCCGCGGCATCGCCGGAACGGACCGCCAGCAATGTGGCCGCCGGCTCGGGAGCGATCCAATGGCGGTCGCCGGCGAAGGGATACGTCGGAAGCGCGATGCGCCGGGCCGCGACGCCGTCGAAGAGGGCCGTCCAGTCCGGGTCGAAGCCATGGACGTAGGCATCGGCCAGCCGCTCCAGCGCCGCGCGGTCCGCCGCGGGGACCAAGAGGCCGGCGGGCAGGTTCGGCACCACCCCGGCGCCGTCGCCACCGTCGTGACGGAAGCCGCCATCCGGCGTCCGGCCGTCCGCCAGCGCGCCCAGGCCGGCCACGAGTTCCGCGCGGTCGCGCACGACCAGCGCCGCGCGCACGGCGAAGTGGCTGCGCCCCGCCGACAGGGTGACGGCGACATCCTCCAGGGCCGCGTCGCGTCCCGGTCCCTCCAGCCAGACCGCGAGATCGGCGGCGCGCCGCTGCAGGGCCGGGCCGGTCTTCGCCGACAGCGGGACGAGGCACAGGGGCAGACGGCGGCCGGCGACGGGCCGCTCCGGCGCTTCCTCGATCACCGCGTGGGCGTTGGTCCCGCTGAAGCCGAAGGAACTGACCGCGGCCATGCGGCGGTGCCCGGCGGGCGGGGTCCAATCCTCCACCGCCGTGCAGACCCGGAAGGGGCTGTCCGCGAAATCGATGTGCGGGTTTGGTTGCGTGTAGTGCAGCGACGGCGGCAGCTTGCGGTGCTTCAGCGCCAGCAGCACCTTGATCACCGCCGCGACGCCCGCGGCCATGTTGGAATGGCCGATGTTGGTCTTCACCGAGCCGATCGGGATTGAACCGGCGGGAATTGAACCGGCGGGGTAAGGCCCGCGGTCGCCCGCGGCTCCGAAGGCCTCCGTCAGGCCCTTGATCTCGATCGGGTCGCCGAGCGCGGTTCCGGTGCCATGCGCCTCGACATAGGAAACGGCGCGCGGATCGATGCCGGCGCGTCGGTGCACCTCGCGGATCAGCCGCGCCTGCGAGCGCGCGCTGGGCGCGGAGATGCCATTGGTCTTGCCGTCCTGGTTGCAGGCGATGCCGCGGATGACGCCGTGGATGGGGTCGCCGTCCGCCAGCGCCCGGTCGAGCGCCTTCAGCACGACCACGCCCACGCCCTCGCCCATCACGATCCCGTCGGCGGCGGCGTCGAAGCTGCGGCAGCGCCCGGTCGGCGACAGCACCCCCGCCTTGCCGCTGACCACGTTCAGGTCGGGGGTCACCATCAGGAAGACCCCGCCGGCCAGCGCCATGTCGCAGTCGCCGGCGGCGATCCCGCGGCAGGCCAGCGCGATCGACACCAGCGACGACGAGCAGGCGGAATCGACCGCCACGCTGGGCCCCTGGAGGTCGAGGAAATAGGCGATGCGGCCGGCCAGCACGCTGTTCGACAGGCCGGTGAGCGCGTGCGCCGTGCGGCGGCTGCCGACCAGCCGGGCGTAATCGCCCGTGTTGGCGCCGACGAAGACCCCGCAGCGGCTCCCCGCCAGCGCGCGGTCGCCGTAGCCGACGTTCTCCAGCGCCTTCCAGGATTCCTCCAGGAACAGCCGCTGCTCGGGGTTGATCATCTCCGCTTCGAGCGGGGAGATGTTGAAGAAGGCGGCGTCGAACCGGTCGATTCCGTCGAGGCACCCGGCCCGGCGGCTGCCGCCGGTGGCGTCCCAGCGCTCCGCCGGGACCTCGCCGACGCTGTCCACGCCGTCCATGAGGTTGCGCCAGAAGTGGTCGGCGTCCGGCGCGCCCGGAAAGCGGCAGGACAGGCCGATGACGGCGATCGGCGTGTCCACCGCGGCCCGAACCGGTGGGGCCTGAACCGGCGGGGCTGCCGCCGGCTCCTCCACACGGGGGGCGGGCACGGGCGCGGCGGTCTGCGGCCCGGGCCGCAGGGCGAGGCGGGCGCGGGCGGGGGGATGCGCGTCCAGCACCGGACCCTGTATCCGGTCCGCCGCCGGAATCGGGCGGGCGGCCAACTGCACCCGCTGCGGCCGGGCGGGTTCCGCCGCGGGGGAGGCCGCCGCCACCGGAGCGGCCACCGGAGCAATCGGCGCCGGCACGGACGGACGGCGCGACGCCAGGGCCCCGCGCAGGGCGTCGGCCAAGGCCACCGGGGTCGGGTGGTCGTAGAGCGCCGCCGCGTCCAGCTCCAGCCCGAAGGCGCGGTTGACCTCCCGGATGATCTCCACGCCGCTGATGGAATCCACGCCCATCTCGGCGAAGGTCGCCGCGGGAGCGATCTGGTCGAGATGGACGATGTCGCGCAGGATGCCGGACAGCGTCGCCGACACCGCCTTCCCCCCGGCTCCGGCGGGGAGCCGCCGCGGCTCAGGCGCCGCCGGAGGCGGAACCGCCGGTGACGGCAGGGGGGTGACGCTTCCAGCCGCAGGCCGAAGGGCGATGCGCCCCGGGCGCGGCGGCGCCGCAGGGATGACCGCGGTGGGAGCGGCGACGGGCCGCGGCGCCTCGACGGGAACCGGCGGGACGGGGCGGGCCTGAAGTTGGGCTGCGGGTTGGGCCGGGGTATCCATGGTGGGCGTTTCCGGGATCAACGGGTAGCGCGCTCCGGCGAACGGATAGCTTGGCAGCGGCACGCGTCGGGCGCCCGTGACGGTCCAATCCGCGGCACCGCCCGCCGCCCAGCGGCGCGCCGCGGCATCGAGCGCACTGCCGGTCGTCCCGCACACCGCCGGCAGGGCGCCGGTTTCCGGCAGGCCCCGCAAGGCCGCGGCGAGCGTCCGCCGGTCACCGGCGATCACCGCCAGCCGGGCCGCCATCGGCTCCCGCCCGGTGGTCAGGGTGTGGCTGATGTCCCGCAGCGCCGGCAGATCGTCGCCGGCCCGTTCGATGAAGGCGGCGACATCCCGGGCGAGCACGCGCAGATGGGCGTCGTCCCGCGCCGCAAGAGGGAAGATCCACGGCCCGGCATCCGCCACCGGCGGATGCGCCGTCCGCGGCGCCTCCCCGATCACCACATGGGCGTTGGTGCCGCCGAAACCGAAGGAGCTGACCCCCGCCCGCCGCGGCCGTCCGTCCGCCGGCCAGGGCTGGGTGCCGCGGACGATGCGGAACGGCGTGCCCGAGAGCTGGATCAGCGGGTTGACCTGGTCGAGGTTGGGCGTTCCCGGCAGCGTGCCGTGGCGCATCGCCATCACCACCTTGACGATGCCGGCGATGCCGGCGGCCGGCTCCAGATGGCCGATGTTGGTCTTGACCGAACCGATCCCGCAACTTTCCGGCGCATCGCTTCCGCCGGCGCGCATGCGGGCGAAGGCCGTGCGGATGCCGTCGATCTCCACCGGGTCGCCGAGCCGGGTGCCGGTGCCGTGCAGTTCGAGGAAGCCGATGGCGTCGGCCCCGATGCCGGCGTCGGCCACGGCGGCCTCGATCAGCGCGGCCTGCGCCTGCGCGTTGGGCGCCGTGAGCGAGGTGGCCTTGCCCCCGTGGTTCACGGCGCTGCCGAGGATCACCCCGTGGACGTGGTCGCGATCGGCCAGCGCGGCGGCCAGCGGCTTCAGCACCAGCACGCAGACGCCCTCGCCCTTGACGAAGCCGTCGGCGGTGGCGTCGAAGGTGCGGCAGCGACCCCGGGGCGACAGGATTCCCATCTGGCTGGCCGCGATCATCCCCTCGGCGGAGGTGATGAGGCTGACGCCGCCGGCCAGGGCCATCTCGCATTCGCCGTCGCGCAGCAGGCGCACCGCCCGGTCCACCGCCACCAGACTCGACGAGCAGGCGGTGTCCAGAACCTCCGCCGATCCGCGCAGATCGAAGAAGCGCGCCACGCGCTCCGCCAGATGGGCGGGGCGGCACAGGTCGGACTGGCTGTCGGCGATCTGCGCGCCGGCGAACACGGCCACCCGCCGCCCGGCCAGCGCGGAGACGCGGTAGCCGGCGTCCTCCACCGCCTTCCAGCAGGTTTCCAGGAACAGCCGCTCCTGCGGGGCCATCCGCAGGGCGTCGGACGGCGACAGGCCGAAGAAGTCCGCCTCGAAACGGTCGGCGCCCTCGATGAATCCGCCCCAGCGGGAGACCGACCGGCCCCGCGCCACCTCCGGCCCGCCGTAGTCCCGCCGCCAGTCCCAGCGCTCCGCCGGGATTTCGCCGATCAGGTCGCGGCAGGCCTCAAGGTTGCGCCAGAAGCCGTCGATGTCCGGCGAGCCGGGGAAACGGCCGCTCATGCCGACGATGGCGATGGCACCGGAGGGGGCATCCGGAGCGGCGCCGGGAAGCGGCGCGGACGGTTCGCTCCGCGGCGGCGGGGGTTCGGAGAGGACGGGCGCGGCCACCGCGGGGGCCTCGACCGGAGCCTCGTCCGAAGCGGGGGCCGGCGGGGCGTAGCACGCGTCCAGAACCGCCGGCCATTCCGCCAGGATGTGGCTGGTCAGGCTGTCGAGGTCGCCGTGGCTGAAGAAGGTGGTGGGCGACAGCGCGATGCCGAGGCCGGCGTTGAGCCGGTCCGCCAGATCGGACAGCATCAGGGAATCCAGCCCCAGGTCGCCCAGATGGCCGGCCCTCTCCACCGTTTCCACCGGCACCGACGCGCTCTGCGCGATGCCGTGCAGGATGTCCCGGCGCAGGCGGTCGGCAATCGGCGCGCCATCGGCGGCCGGCGCGGTCGGCGGAAGGGCCGAGGCGACCAGCGAGGCAGCCGCGGCCCGGCGGGGGCCGGCGATGCCGCGCGTCGCGAACAGGCGGGCGGCGCGCTCCGGCTCGCCCTTCAGCAGCAGGACGTTGCTTCGGCCGGACCGCAGGATCCGGTCGAAAAGCTCCGCCCCCTCCGCCGATTCCAGGGCGGCGAGGCCGGCGGTGCGGAGATAAAGCTCCTCCGCCGCCGCCTCGGTGTGCATTCCCCCGTCCCGCCACAGCGGCCAGCCGATGGAGAGGGTCCGGCCCTGCCGCCGGCCGCGCTGCCGCTCGCCCTCGCGCCAGAGGCCCCAGGCGGACTGGAAGCGGTTCGCGACCGCGTAGTCGCACTGTCCGAAATCTCCCAGCTCCGCCGAGACGGACGAGAACACCGCGAAGAAGTCCAGCGGCAGGTCCGCGGTCGCGCGGTCCAGCGCCACCGTGCCGTCCAGCTTGGGCGCCAGCGTGGCGGCGAACTCCTCCGGCGTCTTGGCGGTCAGCGGACGCCCGGTGAAGGCGCCCGCCGCGTGGATCACCCCGTGCAGGGCGCCGAAGCGCTCCAGCACCTCGGCGACCGCCGCGCCCAGGGACGCCGCGTCGGTGACGTCGGCCTGCCGGTAGCTGAAGACCGGCCCGGCCAGTTCCTCCAGGGACACCGCCTCCGGCGCCGAACGCCCGACCAGCACCACCTGCCCGGCTCCGCGCGCCGCCAGATGGCGCGCCATGATCCGGCCCAGAGCCCCGGCGCCGCCGGTGATCAGGTAGACGCCGCCCGCCCGGATGGCCACGCCGTCGCCACTTGGCGCCAGCGCCGTGGACACCGGCCCCAGGACCGCCAGTGTCCGGACGCGGCGCACCACGGTGCCGCCCTCCCCGCCGCCCGGCTTCAGCCGGTAGGCGACCTCGGGCTCCGGCGACGCCAGCTCCCCGCACAGCCGGGCCGCCAAAGCCGCATCCCCGATCGACGGGTCCACACGCAGGCAGGTTACGCCGAGGTTGGGCAGCAGCGGCTTGACCGACGGTGCGTAGGCCGCCACCGCGTCGAAGACGGCCGCGGCCGCGGCCGCGTCGGCGGAATCCTCGGTGCCGCGCCACACGAACAGCAGCCGGACGAGGTCCCGGTGCCCGGCGTCGATCACCGCCCGCAGGATGTGCCGGACGGCATGGATCCCCTGCACCGCCGGGTCCGTCGGCAGGCGCCCGGCCCAGGCCACCACGATGGCCGCCGGCCCCGCGCCGCGCGACACCGCGTCCTGGATCAGCGACCGGTAATGGGCGGCGTCCGCCGGATCGATCTCCGCCCGTCCGCCGCCGTGACGCAGGGCCGTTCCCGGCGTTACCAGAAGCGCCGGTCCGAGCCCGCCGGCCAGACGGTCACCGGCCAAACGATCGCCAGCCAAGCGGTCATCGGCCAAGCGATCATCGGCGTCGAACAGCCAGACCGGGCCGGCATCCCTGCCGTCTGCCGGCGGGACCGGCGGCGCATCCTGCCACCGCGCCTCGGCGGCCAGGATCGCGACCCCACCCTCTCCGGCGGCCACCGGCGGCGACGCCGGAGGACGGGCCGGCGTTCCGGCCGCGGCACGGAAGGCGCTGCGGGACAGCGGATAGGTCGGAAGGGACGCGAAGCGGGCGCCGCTCCCCTCGTTCAGCCGCTCCCAATCGGGATCGGAGCCGATCACGTAGAGCTGGGCCAGAGCCGACGCCTTCTCGCGCCGGGCGGCCTCGTCCAGGTCCGGCGTCCGCAGATCCGCGACGAGCTGCCGGCACACCGCACCCAGCGCCGCGTTCTCGGCGGCCCGCCCGACCCAGGCGAGATCCGCCGTCCCCCGCTCCAGCACCGCGTCGAGCAGCCCGCGCAGATGGTCGTGATCGCGGACGACCAGAGCCGCGCGCTCGGCGAAATGCATCCGCCCGACCTGGAGGGTGCGGGCGATGTCGGCCATCGGCACCGCCGCTCCCGGCCCATCCAGCCAGCCGCGCAGATCGGCGAGGCGGCGGCGCAGCGCCTCCGGCTTGCGGGCCGAGACCGGCAGCACGGACCACGGTTGTTCCGCCGGGCGGTCGGGAAGGGCCGGCGCCTCCTCGATCACCACATGGGCGTTGGTGCCGCTGAAGCCGAAGGAGCTGACCGCGGCCCGCCGCGGCCCGCCGCCCGCCGGCCAGTCGCGGCTGACGGTGTTGACGAAGAAGGGACTGGAGGCGAAGTCGATCTGCTCGTTGGGCCGTTCGAAGTTCAGCGAGGCCGGGATGCGGCGGTGCGTCAGCGACAGCAGCGCCTTGACGAAGCCGGTGATCCCGGCCGCCGTCGCGGCGTGCCCGATGTTGGTCTTCACCGATCCCAGGGCGCAGAACTGGCGGCGGTCGGTGAAGGCACGGAAGCTGCGGGTCAGCGCTTCCACCTCGATGGGATCGCCGAGGCTGGTGCCGGTGCCGTGGGCCTCGACGCTGCCGATGGTCCCGGGATCGATCCCGAAGCGGCGGTAGACGGACTCCGTCAGGGCCGCCTGGGCCAGCGGGTTCGGCGCGGTGATTCCGTTGGTGCGTCCGTCCTGGTTGACGCCGGTGGCCTTGATCACGCCCAGGATGTTGTCGCCGTCGGCGACCGCGCGGGCGAGCGGCTTGAGGACCACCGCCGCCACCGCCTCACCGGCGACGAAGCCGTCCGCGCCGGCGTCGAACGCCTTGCAGCGCCCGTCCAGAGCCAGCATGCGGCCGTTGCTGGCCAGGATGTGGAAGGTCGGGGTGACGTTCAGGAACGCTCCGCCGGCCAGGACGATGTCCGTCTCGCCGGCCAGCAGGCTCTGGCAGCCGAGATGGATGGCGACCAGCGAGGAGGAGCAGGCGGTCTCCACCGCGAGGCTCGGCCCGTCGAGGTCCAGCAGATAGGAGATGCGGGCGGCCAGGACCGAGCTGGTGTTCCCCCAGAAGGACTGCGCCCCCATGGGCACGCCGTTCTGGATCATCCAGGTCAGGTAGTCGCCGCCGCCCGCCCCGACGAAGACGCCGCAGCGCAGGCCGCCGCAGCCGGGCCGCGCGTAGCCCGCATCCTCCAGCGCCGCCCAGGCCTGCTCCAGGAACAGCCGGTGCTGCGGGTCCGACAGCTCCGCCTCGCGCCCGGTGATGTTGAAGAACTCCGCGTCGAACAGGTCCACGGCGTCGAGGAAGCCGCCGCGGGTGGTGTAGGTGCGATCGAGCTTGCGGGGGTCGGGGTCGTAGTGGGACTCCGCCGACCAGCGGTCGGGCGGAACCTCGCCGATGGCGCAGCGCCCGGCGTCCAGCATCTCCCAGAACGCCTCGACGCTCGCCGCGCCGGGGAATCGCCCGGCCATGCCGATCACCGCGATGTCGGACGAGGCTGGTTGGGACGGCGCCGATTGGGACGACAGCGGGGCCGCGACGGCTGAAACGGCGGCCGCTGCGGGCTTTACGGCGGGCGTTCCGGCGGGCGTTCCGGCGGCGATGCCGAGCCGCTGCGCCAGGGCCGCCCCGTGGGTCGCCCCGAGGTGACGGCTCAACCGGTCGATGGAGGCGTGCTCGAACAGGACGGTCGGCTTCAGGGAAACGCCCAGGTCGCCGGCCAGCGCCGCCACCACCTCGCTCCCGACGAAGCTGTCCAGCCCGTATTCGAAGAAGGGGCGGCTGGTGTCGATGCGCTCGGCGCTCTCGTCCAGGGAGCGGCACACCTGATCCAGGATGCGGGCGCGGATCGCCTGGACGAGCGGGTCCCGCAGCGCCGCGGACGGCTCGGCCACCGGCGCGGGCGGCGCCGGCTCGGCCACGGGAGGAGGGGGAGCCGCCGACGGTTCGATCACCCCGTCGCTGTCCGCCGCCAGGATGCACTGGACGTGCGCGTCGCCCTGCCCGTCGCCGGTCACGCGAAGCCCGTGGAAGCCCCGCTCCGCGAGCACGCGGCGCCATCCCGCCACGTCGAGCAGCGGCGAGCCGCCCAGCCGCAGGTCGCGGTCGCGCCACAGCCACCAGCCGTCGAGAAGGCCGAAGGTGATCGCCAGGAAGGTCTGCGCCGCCGTGGCCTCGCACAGGACCAGCCGCCCGCCCGGCTTGAGCAGCGCCTTCGCATGGCCGACCGCGGCCCGGACGTCGCTGGTGGCGTGCAGGACGTTGGACGCCACCACCACGTCGAAGGACCCGGGTTCGAAGCCCTGCGCCGCCGGGTCCCGCTCGATGTCCAGCGTCTGGAACACCAGCTCCGCGCCGCTCCGCGCGAAACGCTGCCGGCCGTGCCGCAGGAAACCGCGGGACACGTCGGTGTAGACGTAGCGCACGCGGCGCCCCCAGGGGGCCAGCGCCTCCAGCACCGGTTCGGTGGTGGCGCCGGTGCCCGCCCCGATCTCCAGCACCGACAGCGCGTCGTCCGGCGTCCCCTCCAGCCGCTCGCGGATCGTCCGGGCCACCGCCTCGTTGAAGGGGCGGGTCAGCGCCCCGCCCTGGTAGACCGGCTTGACCAGCCGCAGGGTGCCGTCGGGGAACAGGACGTCCGATGCGGCGGTGCGGCCCGCCAGGATGTCGGGAATCGCCAGGGCGCCGTGACGCGCCAGACGGAGATGCGCGTGCAGCTCCGGCGGATGCCCGGCGAGGAAGGCGTCCTCGTCCACGGGCCAGGGGGCCGGCGCCGCGTCGACGATGCCCGCGGCGGCGATCCGCTCGCCGTCGCGGCGGAGCAGGCCGCCGGCGATCAGCCGCCCGATCAGGGCGTCGAAGACCGGCTCCGCCGCCGGAACCAGCCCGATCGACCGCCGGAGCCGGGCCGGGTCGTGGCTCTCGCCCGGACGGACGAAGACTCCCATCGCCCGGAAGGCCGCCCCGAGCAGCCAGATGCACACCTCTTCGAGCCGGGAAACCAGGGTCCGGTAGGCCGGAGCGTCGAGTGTCGGGAGCCTGTTCCCTCCCTCCGCCCCCGCGGCGGCGGGCCGGGGGTCCGACGCCGGGGCCGCGCCCGCAACCTTGAACCAATGGCGCGTGCGGGCGAACGGGTAGCCGGGCAGACGGAGCCGGCGCGGGGCGGTTCCCCGATGCAGGGCCGCCCAGTCCACCGCCCCGCCGCCAACCCAGCGCGCCGCGACGGCGTCCGGCCCGGTGGCCGGCGGGACGGACGGTCCGTCATCCCTTCCGCCGTCCGTCGTTCCGCTGTTTACGGTTCCGCGATGAATCCCGAAGCCGGCGGTGCCGTCCCGCAGGCCCCGCAGCGTCGCGCGAAGCTCCGCCATGTCGCGCGCCACGAAGGCCAGCCGATGCTCCAGCGCCTCGCGGCCCGCCTGCAGCGTCCAGGCGATGTCGGCCAGACCGTGGCCGGCGGAATCCGGGCCGTCGAGATGGTCGAGCAGGGCCGCGGCCTGGGCGTCGAGCCGGTCGCCGCTGCGCGCCGACAGCACGATCACTTGCGGGCCTCGGCCGGGCGACCCGACGCCCGCCGGCACCGGCGGCGGCTCCTCGACCACCACATGGCCGTTGGCGCCCCCGAAGCCGAAGGAGCTGATGCCGGCGCGCCGCAGCCACGGGCGGCCGGTCGCCGGATCGGTGGCCACCGGCCAGGCCGTGGCTTCGGCGGCCAGCCGGAACGGCGTGCCCCGGAGGTCGATCGCCGGATTGACCCGGTCGAGATGAAGGCTCGCCGGGATGCGGCCATGGCGCATGGACAGCAGGACCTTGGCCAGTGCCGCGATGCCGGAGGCGGTTTCCAAGCTGCCGACATTGGACTTGACCGATCCCACCACGCAGTGGGGCTGGTCCGGCGGCGCCGCGTCGCGCTGCCGGCGGAGCGTCGCGAAGGCGCGGACGAGCGCCTCGGCCTCGACGCGGTCGCCCAGTTCGGACCCGATGCCGTAAGCCTCGATGCAGGTGATGGAGGCCGGATCGATGCCGGCGTCGGCATAGGCCCTGACCAGCACGTCGGTCTGCGCCTCGCCGCTGGGGCTGGTCAGGGAGCCGGCGCGGCCGCCGTGGTTGACGGCGCTGCCGAGGATCACACCATGGATGGGGTCGCCGTCGGCGAGGGCCTTGTCCAACGGCTTCAGGACGATCGCACCGACGCCTTCACCGCGGACGAAGCCGTCGGCTCCGGCGGCGAAGGGGCGGCAGCGCCCGGACGCGCTCAGCATGCCGGCCTTGCGGAAGGCGTCCGACACCCGGTCGTGCAGCACGAGGTTGGCGCCGCCCACGATCGCCATGGTGCAGTCGCCGGCGGCCAGCGCGCGGGCCGCGTTGTGCAGCGCCACCAGCACGCTGGAGCAGGCGGTGTTGACCACCTCGCTCGGCCCCTTGAGATCGAGCGTGTGGGAAATGCGGTTGGCCGCGATGGAATGGGCCATGCCGGTCGCCATGAACGGATCGACCGCCGCCGAGCCGGCGATGCTGAGGTCGAGATAGTCGGTGGTGGCGATGCCGACGAACACGCCGGTCGACGTCCCGGCAAGGCTGGAGGGCGTGATCGCCGCGTCCTCCAGCGCGTGCCAGACGGCTTGCAGCAGCAGACGCTGCTGCGGGTCCATGGCCGCGGCCTCCCGCGGGGAAATGCGGAAGAAGGCGGAGTCGAAACGGTCGACGTCGGCGATCAGGGCGCCCCGTCCCGGCAGGCCACGCTCCGCCGCCGGAGCATCGACCAGATCCGTGCCCGCCGCGAGGTGCCCCCAGAACGCGCCCAGGTCGGGCGAGCCCGGCAGCACCGCCGCCATGCCGACGACCGCCACGCCGGACCCGTGCGCCGTTGTTGACGCCGTTGCCGACGCCGCTGCCGGCAACGGCGCTCTCGCCGGAACCGGCGGAGGGGCGACCGGCGGCGGAACCGGAGAGCCCGCCCGCTTCTCGGCGTTCCGCCAGAGATTCTCCATGTCGAACCCGTCGCCCACCGCAGGCCCGGCCTCCCGGCGCGGTCGCAGCGGCGGCTCCGCCGGGCCGGAAGCGGGCGCAGGAACCGCGCCGGCCGGCGCCGCGCCCAGCCCGGCCCGGACCAGGGCCGCGCCGTGGTTGTCCACCACATGGGCGACGACGCCCCGCAGATCGCGGAACTCGAACAGCACGGTCGGCGACAGCTCGATGCCGAAGCGATCCTGGAGCCGCCCGGTAAATTCGGAAGCGATGATGGAGTTCAGGCCGTAATCGGCCACGGGCCGGCGCAAATCCAGATCGTCCGGCGCGATGCCCAGAAGGTCGCCGGCCATCGCGGCGAACACCGCCTCGAAGGCGTTGCGGAGGCCCGCATCACCGGGCGCGTTCCGCGGCCCGTCCGTCGCGGACCCCGCCGCCGCCGCATCGGCCGCAAGCCCGGTGGCCGGTTCGGCGGGCGGTTCGGCGGGCGGAGTCAGGGCCGCCTGGAGCAAGGTCACCGCCTCGTCCTCGGAGATTTCGAGAGTGGCCGTGCGTTCCAGAATGTCGCGTATGTCCATTGCCTCTCGACCCCATCCCTCCCAGCCCGCGAAACCGGCGGCTCAGCCTTCCAGCTTGGTCCGCAGGAAGTTGAGCAGCTTGATGAATTTCCAAAGATCGACTTCGATGTCGTGCCGATCGGAGCGCAGGAAGTGGTCCTGGCCGAGGTCGGGGCCAGGGCCGCGGCACATCTCGCGGACGACCCTGAAGCTCGGCGTCTGCCGCTCCATGGCGTGCACATAGGCGGACAGCATGGCGCTGCTCGCGTTCGAGACGTTGCCGAAGCCGCCGGCGGCGTTCCGCGTGCCGATGAAGCACAGCGTCTCGTGGTCCGGGTGGAAGATCGCGGCGAAAAGCTCGGGCCGCAGCCCCCGCCACGTCACCAGACCCTCGGGCAGGAACGGGCATGACATGCGGTAGCCGGTGGCGTAGACGATGACGTCCACCTCGGCGCGGCTGCCGTCGGCGAACAGCACGCTGTCGCCCTGCAATTCCCGGACGTCGGGCTTCGCCACGATGTCGCCGTGGGCGATGTGGTGGAGCACCAGCGAGTTCATGATGGGATGGGACTGGTCGACACCGTAGTCCGGTTTCGGCAGCCCGTAATCGGACGGGTCGCAGCCGACCAGCTTCAGCACCTCGCCGACATGGGCCCACAGCTCGTTCCGGTCGGCGAAGCGGCGCGGGAGATCCATCAGCCAGTCCTGCGTGGGCCGCCCGTCCACGAACTTGGGCATGTAGTGGTAGGGACGCCGCGTGCTGTGATGGACGGTCTTCGCCACCGCGGTGGCGTCCACCGCGATGTCGCACCCCGAATTGCCGCCGCCCACCACCAGGACGCGCTTGCCGCGCAGGATGTCGGCGCCGAGATAATCGGCGGCGTGCAGGGAGGTGCCCCGGAATTCTCCGGGATAGGACGGCGTCCGCGGCTCCCGCTGGAGACCCGTCGCCACGAACAGGCCGGCGTACCGCTTCTCGACCCCGTCGGTGGTGGTGACCCGCCAGCGGCGCCCCTCCGGCTGCACGGCTTCGACGCGGCTTCCGAACCGGGCGTGCTCGTAGAGGCCGAAATGCCGCGCCATGTCGCGGAGGTAGGCCAGGAACAGGCGGTGGTTCGGATAGACCGGATAGTCGTCCGGCATCGGATAGTCGCTGAACTGGGTGTTCTTCTTCGACGAAATCAGATGGGTGGATTCATAGACCCGGCCGGCCCCGGTCCCGAAGTTCCACACGCCGCCGAAATCGCCCTCCTGCTCGATGAGTTCGAACGGGATGCCGTTCTGCTTGAAGTTCTTGGCCAGACCGATGCCGGATGGCCCGCCGCCGATGATGCCGTAAATGTCTTCAGCCATAGTCGTCTGCCACATGCTGCCGGATGACGGGGGTTAGCGGGAGGGCGCCGGCACGACGCCGGGAACCGGTCGGGGGGCGCGGAACATCCGCCAGAAGGCGCGCCGCATCAGCCTGCCGTTCAGCACCTCGGCCGGCGGCTTGATCATGTGCATCACCTCCATGAGCCCGCGGGCGAGTTCCGGGTCCTCGGCCGCCATGCGGTTGATCGCGACGGAGAAGCGGCGGAACAGCCAGAGCCACGGCTCGCGCAGGAGCCGGCGCTGGAACCGGGACTGCACGGCGATGGTCGTGCCGGGCCACAGCGAATCCCCCAGCGCCGCCATGATCCAGGGCGTGGCGTAGACCTCCCGCGGCAAGCGCTGGAGATGGCTGCGCACCGCCGCGGACAGCGGGTCGGGTCCCGAAGCCCGCGCCAGCGAATCGCCCAGCGTGAGGGCGCTCAGCGCCGCCAGCGTGATGCCCTGGCCGTAGATCGGGTTGAGCGTGCCGACCACGTCGCCCATCGGCAGGTAGCGGTCGGGGAGGTTCGGCACCCGCTCGAAATGGCGGACCCGGTTGGGCGCCTGCCGGAAGGTGTAGATCGGCGACAGCGGCTTGGCCGCGCTGAACCAGGCATGGAATTCCGGGGTGCGCAGCGACTTCGCAAGCTCCAGGAATCCCGCGTCGTCGTCGGGCACGGACTTCAGGCCGATGGTCGCCAGGCCGCCGATGTAGCGGTCGCCCTCGATGGGGAAGATCGCCGCGCTCAGCGGATCGTCCGGCGCCTTCGGTTGCGTCGAGATCAGCTTCCAGCCGGGGGACGCGTCCTTCGGGGCCTCGTACCAGCGGCAGCTGTAGGCGAGGTGGCAATCGACCACGCTTTCCGGCGGCGCGGCGCAGCCGATCTCCTCCAGCCACTTCAGGGAGGCCGAGGCACGGCCGCTGGTGTCGACGACGAGGTCGCCGTAGATTTCGCTGTCCCCGCTGTCGCGGGCGACCCGCACCCCGGTGACCGCCCGGCGGGAGGGATCGGTCAGCAACCCCTTGACCGCGCAGCCCTCCTCCATGCGCACGTTGGGCAGGCGCAGCAGGTGGTCGCGCACATGCCAGTCGAGAAGCGCGCGCGTGCTGCCCCGCACCAGCAGCCGGTCGGAGGTGTAGTCGGGCAGCCAGCCGAACGGCCCGTTGACCCGCGCTCCTTCCGACCACTGGAAGCAGACGGCTCCCGCCGCCTCCAGGTCCGGTCCGAGCCCGGGAAACAGGCGTTCGAGTTCCATCCGCCCGCGGGCGAGGATCAGGTGGACGTGCCAGCCCTGCGGCTGCCCTTTGCGCAACGCCGGCCCGTCGCCGTAACGGTCGCGCTCCAGAACGGTGACATGGGCGAAGGATTCGGAAAGCACCCGCGCGGCCAGCATTCCGGAAATGCTTCCGCCGATGACGATGGCATGGTTACCGATCGGCATGTCGAACATCCTTGTCGTCGAGCCGGCGTGTCCGGCGGAAAGCCGGGCGATCAGGGTTTCCCGAGCCAGTGGAAGGCGTGGGCGCTTGAGGGCCGGACCAGTTGCTTGATGGTGAAGAGATCCGCGATCCGGACGCCGTCGCTGTTGCGCAGGAGCGTCGCCATGGTCGCGACGCGCTGGCCGTCGAGCCACTCCCTGGACCGCAGGACGTAGGTCAGCCGCTCGCCGGCATCGGCGTTGCCGTAGTAGAAGACGTCCCGCGCGCAGGTGACGCTTGCCAGGGCCCAGTCGTCGCCGCGCCCGAGCTGTCCGACCTCCGCTCCGGCCTCCGCGTTGAAGAAGGCGCGCTCGCCGATGTCGGCGATGCGGTGGTACGACGCGAAGTAGAGCAGCCCGACACCGTTGAGGTCGCAGTAGGGATCGACCTCGTGCTCCAGCGTGAAGAGGGAGTCCTCGGTCCAGTGGAAGGGATGGCCCCCGAGGACGAGCGCCGGGCCGGACACCAGCGCCATGCCGTCCAGGGCGCGCGCCTTGACCTGCTGGTACTGCTGGCCAAGCGGCGGCAGGACGTGATGCTGCGGGCTGCGGGCCCTCTCCATGCCCAGCGGGGCCGAGCGGGCGAGACCCTTGTTGTCGGTGTGCCGCGCGACGAAGGCCGATACCATCGACACCCGCACCGAGGCCTCGGGCTTGGAGAAGGTGGTTTCGCTGAAGTAGCGGCGGTCGCCGAAGCGGCTGAGGGCCGGGTGGACGGCCAACGCGTCGCCCTCGCCGAACTCACCGAGATGGCCGGAGGCGACGATCCGCATGCGCAGGAAGCTGGCGTAAAGCCGATCGGCCGAGCGGTCGAGGATGGCCTGGGAAGGAACGCCGAGATCATTGCAGATCATGCGCCAATGGATGTCGCCCGCTTCTTTCGCAAGCCATCGTTCGGACATCGCTCCGGAAAGGATTTGGGGCATGCCCATGACGACGCCGAGCGGAATTGGCATGCGCTCGGGGAGAGTGCGGCTGTAACCGACATCGTCACCAAGCCGGATATCCTGCAATTTCTCGATCAGATGCATGGCGAGTCCTCCCACAATGCATAGATTTATATACGTATAGACTTATTCATACGTGTATGTGCATTGTGATATGCATCCTATCAGAGAAATTTTGATCGTTCTATGCGAAAAATCATTCCTCTATCACGTAATATTGCACACAAATGCGCTAATTACATGAACAACACTCAACTCATACATATGCCCGTCATACCGGAGCGGGAAACCTTCAAGGACGGTTCCAAGGGAATCTCTGGTAGCGGACGTAATCGGTGATGGCCTCGCGGACCCGGGCGTCCGCCATCAGCCGGTCGGTCTCCATGACGGCCCGTTCCTCCCGCTCCGGATCGATCGCCCCGATGGCGCGGAAGTAGCGTTTGATGTCGCCGACGGTGGCGGGGGCCAGCCGCCCGGCCTTGACCGACAGACGGCGCAGGACCTCCTCCGGGGTTTCCGTCACCTGATCCACCAGCCCCAGGGACAAGGCCTCCGGCGCGGCGATCAGCTCCGTCGTCAGCGCCAGCCGGTACGCCGCCTGGAAGCCCGTGCGCCGGAGCACATAGAGGCCGACGCAGGCCGGGACGAGGCCCCAGACCGCTTCCGGCAGGCTGAACTGCGAGCGCGGCGTGGCCACGGCGACGTCGCTCGCCGCCACGAAGCCGAGGCCACCGGCGATGGCGGCGCCGTCCACCACGGCGACCACCAGGCGCGGGAACAGCGTCAGGCGCCGCAGCGTCTCGATGTACAGCCGTGCCGAATGGTCCGGCTCCGGCCCGCCGCCCGGCCGGTCGCCGGCTTCCAGGAGATCCTGAAGGTCCAGACCCTTGCAGAAGACGCCGTCGCGGCCTTCGATGACCACCAGACGGGGCCGGGATTCGGCCTCGATCCGGTCGAGCACGGCGTTCAGCTCGGCCAGCAGGCGCATGTTGAACGCGTTTCCGCGCCCTGGCCGGTTGAAGGTGACGGTGACCCGGTCGGCATCGTCCCGGACGAGCAGCGTCGTTTCGGTCATGGTCCTGTCCGGTCAGCGGCGGCAGCGGGCGAAAAGAAGGTCGGCCAGCGCGCCGATGTTGGGGACGGCGGCGAACGCCACCAGCGGGGTCAGCCCGTCCAGCCGGTTCTCCGCGATCAGCTCCTCCATGGTCATGGTCAGGATGTCGGTGCGGTCGATCGAATCGGCGCCCAGCTGCTTCAGATGCACCGTCTCGGTGACGGCTTCGGGAGGCACGTGTGGCAGCACCCGCGCGATCTGCGCCCGGATCACGTCGAGGACATGGTCCCGGCTCATCGGCCGTCCCCCTGGGAGGCGGCGGTGTCCGCGGGCACCCGGTGCATGACGATCTCCGACCCGTTGGACGACCGGAACACCGCCGTGCGGAGGTCGACCGAGAGGATCTGGTTTCCGCTGTCCGTTCCCGCGAGCCCCGGCACGGACGACTCCGTGAAGTGGAACTGCATGACCGCGTCCTCGACGGTCCACGTGCCGCGCGAGTGGAACGGAGACTGGTTTTCGCCCATGGTGATCGCGCCGTCCGTCGAGAACGTCATGTCCGGGCGGAAGACGGAGATGTACGACATGTCCATCCCCTTGTTGGTCTCTTCCGCCGAAAACGTTCCGGTCAGCAGCGTGATGAGTTGCTCGGTGTCGGGCAGGGTGCCCCCCGATGTGTCCGTCATGATCCTTCATTCCCGTCCTGTTGAAAGAGGGTGGCCCCGGCCACCCGGATGCCGGCGGAGATCCCCGTGCCGTTGGCCGGTCCCCGCCCCTTCAGCGCCGCCAGCGCGTCGTCGGGGCCGAGGTTGCCGCTTCTCAGCCGGCGCACGAGGAACCGGAGGTCTCCGGCCTCCTCCGCCGCGGCCGGCACCGGATCGGGCGCCGGGTCCGGCACCGCCCAGCAGCGCTGCCGGGCGAAGGGATAGGTCGGCAGGGACACCCGCCGCGGCGGGCGCCCCGCATGGAGCAGCCGCCAGTCCACCTTGACCGGCTCGCGCACCCACAGGGCGGCGAGCCCGGCCAGGTCGCCGGCGGCGATCAGACGCCGCGCCCGCTCGGCACCGCCGCCGGACAAGCCGCCTTCCCCCGCCGCGGCCGGGCGGTCGAGCACCGAACCGGACCACAGCCCGTCCGCCGCAGCATCCCCGCGGGCGAACCTCCTGAGACGGTCCAGCCATTCCTCGGGCGTTTCGGCCACGATGGCGAGGCGCAGGTCGAGGGCGTCCCGCCCGACCTGGAGCGTGAAGGCGATGTCCGCCAGCGGCGGCGGCGCGGTCGCGCCATCGCCGAACCGCTCGACGAAGCGCGCGGCCAGCTCGGCGAGCCCGCGCTCGTCCCGGGCCGACAAGGGCAGGAGCTGCGGCCCCTCGCCCGCCGAACGGACGGGATCGGCGTGGCGCTCCAGGACCAGATGCGCGTTGGAGCCGCCCGCCCCGAAGGAGCTGACCGCGGCGCGAAGCGGCCCGGCGCCGGACGGCCAGTCGGCCAGCTCCCGCTGCACGCGGAAGCGCGTCCCCTGCCAGTCGATGCGCGGGTTCAGCCGCTCGGCGTGCAGGGAGGGCGCGAGCTGCCGGTGCTGGAGTTGCAGCACCGCCTTGGTCACCGCGGCGATGCCCGCCGCCGATTCCAGATGGCCGATGTTGGACTTGACCGAGCCGATGGCGCAGGGCGCCCCGCCGCCGTCCGTCGCGTCGTCCGTTCCGCCGGCCCCGACGGCCCCACCGAAGGCGAGGGTCAGGGCGCGCAGCTCGATGGGATCGCCCAGGGCCGTGCCGGTGCCGTGCGCCTCGACATAGCCGATGCTGCCCGGCTCCACCCCGGCCTTCTCCAGGCAGCCGCGGATCAGGGCGGCCTGGGCCCGCGGATTCGGCACCGTATAGCCCTGCGCCCGCCCGCCGTGATTGACCGCCGAGGCCCGGATCACGGCGAGGATGCGGTCGCCGTCGGCCAGGGCGTCCGCCAGCCGCTTGAGCACCACCGCGCCCACGCCCTCACCGGGCACGTAGCCGTCTCCGCCCTCGCCGAAGCTGCGGCAGCGCCCGTCGCTGGACAGGAACCCCTCGCGGGCGAGATAGCGGTACTTGTTCGGGTGGAGGGAGAGGTTCACGCCGCCCGCGATGGCGATCCGGCATTCCCCCCGCTCCAGGCTGGCCCCGGCCAGATGAACGCTGGTCAGCGAGGACGAGCACATGGTGTCGACGGCCATGCTCGGCCCCCCGGCGTCCAGGAAATAGGACACGCGGTTGGCGATCGACGCGAAGGAGGAGCCCAGCGGTCGCGGCGCGCTGCGCTCCGTTCCGGGCACACCGTAGAGCTGGTAGTCGCTCCACATCACGCCGACGAAGACACCCACCGCGCCGCCGAAGCGGTCCTGAAGCTCCGCCCGCGAATAGCCGGCGTCCTCCAGGGCGGTCCAGGCCGTCTCCAGGAACAGGCGCTCCTGGGGATCCATCACCGCCGCCTCGCGCGGCGCGATGTTGAAGAACAGCGGATCGAAACGGTCCACGCCGTCGAGGAAGGACCCCCACCGGCCACGCGCCGCAGCCCCCTTGCCGCTCTCCGCTTCGCCATAACGCCGGGCATCCCAGCGGTCGGCGGGAATCTCGCGGACCAGATCCCGCCCCTGCTTCAGGTTCTCCCAGAAGGCGTCGACGTCGGGAGAGCCGGGATAGCGCCCCGCGAGGCCGACGATGGCGATTCCGTCCACCGCCGCCGGTGGGCGAGCGGTTTCGACCGGCACCGCGCCGGAAGCCACCGCCGCCGGAGGCGGAGCGGCATCGGCTGCCGGGACGGCGGAGGATGGCGGCGGCGCGAAGCGGTCGCCATGCTCCGCCGCCAGGAAGCCCGCCAGACGCCCGATCGTCGGATGCTCGAACAGCAGCGTTTCCGGAAGATCGCCGAACCGCTTGCGCAGCTGACCGGTCAGCGTCGCCACCAGAATGGAGTCGATGCCGAACTGCTCGAAGGGCTGGTCGGTGCCGAGCCGGCCCGGCGGCAGCTTCAGCGCCTCGGCGAGGAAGGCGCGCACCCACGCCTCCGCCCGTTCCGCGACATCCTCGGCACGGACCGGCGCCGCGGGCGTTGCGGACGGGGCGGCCAGCGCCGTTTCCCCGCCATCACCCCCGGCGCCGTCGCCGACCCGGTCGAGGAAGGCGCGCAGCCGCGCCGCGTCCCCGGCCAGCACGGCGCGCCGGACGGACGCCGAAGCGAGGGCCGCCTCGAAGGCGCGAAGCCCGTCCTCGCTGGACATCGGGGCGAGACCGGCCTCGCGGGCCAGCTGCGCGCGGGCCACGGGCGTCAGGGCGATCCCGCCGCCATCCCACAGCGGCCAGGAAAGGGAAAGCGTTCGGCCCCGCCGCCGCCCCTGCCGGCGCTGTTCCTCGCGCCAGTCCGCGAAGCCGTCGAGGAAACGGTTGGCGAAGGCGTAGGCGGCCTGCCCCCGGTTCCCCGCCTGCCCCGCCAGCGACGAGAACAGGACGAAGACATCCAGCGGAGCGTCGCCGATGGCCGCGTCGAGATTGACCGCGCCCAGCGCCTTGGGTCCGAACACCGCGGCGACATCCTCCTCCGTCCGGCTGAGCAGGGAACCGTCGCGGACGACGCCCGCGGCGTGCAGCACGCCGTCGATCCGGCCGAACCGCCGCCGCACCTCGGCCACCGCCGCCGCCGTCTGGACCGGGTCGGCGACGTCGGCCTTCACGTGATGGATCGACGCCCCCCGGCCCCTCAGTTCCTCAAGCCAAAGCCGCCGCTCCGCGTCGGGGTCGCTGCGGCCCAGAAGCACCACCGTGGCGCCGGAGCCGAGCGCCAAATGCTCCGCGAAGATCCGGCCCAGCCCACCGAGACCGCCGCTGATCACCGTGACGGCGCCGCTCCGCAGAGCGGCGGGCAGCGCGGCGGCTGGCACCACGGTCGCGGCGACCTCGCGCAGGCGGCGAACCCTGCGCCGCTCCCCCTCGACGAGGATTTCGGCGGCGAGCGGTCCCCGGTCGCGCAGTTCGCGGTCGAGCAGCCCGGCCAGTTCGCCGGGGGCCGCGCCCTCCGGCCCGGTGACGGCGATGGTCTGGCCGCTCCAGCCCGGCAACTCCTTGACCAGCGACCCGAACAGCGCCGGCAGCGCCGCGAACAGCGCCGGCAACGGTCCGCCGTCCCCGGCCAGCGCGGCGACGACGCGCACCGCCGCGCCGCGCCGCGCCAGGCTGCGGATCACCCCCAGCAGGGGATACACCATGGCGTCCAGCTCGCCCGGCCCGACGTCCGCCCGCCAGACCTGGACCAGCGCGGCGGGGCGCAGCCCGCCGGTCTCCAGCCGGTCGAGCAGAGCGTCGAATCGCCCGGGCGCGGCGTCGCCCGCGGGAACCGCGATCACCGGCCAGCGGGCGTCGAGCGTCCGGCCCAGCCGCTCCGCCAGGGCACCGTCGCGGTCCAGCACCAGGACGGCGCCGGGCGGCAGGGCCGGCGTCGCGCCGGTGTCCGGCGGGGCGTCCAGCCACACCGGCTCGGCATGCAGCACCGCCGGCCGGCCCGCCGCTTCCGGCAGGCGCGCCACCGACACCCCGTCGAGCCAAGCCAGCAGGGCGCCGGAGGGATCGCCGATCCGGACATCGAACCGCAGGCGTCCGTCCTGCTCGCCGAGCGCCCGCGCATGGACCAGACAGGGCGCGCGCAGCGGCCCGGTCCAGCCGAGGCGCGCGACGCCCTGCGGCACCAGGACATCGCGGTCGCCGGTCCCGACCAGGGCCGCCAGCGCCTGGAAGGCGCCGTCCAGCAGGGCGGGATGCAGCACCGCGTCGGCTGCCCCGGCCGGTTCCTCCGGCGGGTTCAGGCGGGCCAGCACCTCCCCGTCGCCGCGCAGCAGATGGTCGATGACGCGCAGCGCCGGACCGTGGCGAAGGCCGCGCGCCTCCAGCAGGACGTGGCAGGCCGCGGCGTCCAGCCGCTCCGCGCAGCGCCCGCGCACGGCGTCGAGGTCGAGCGGCTCGGGCGGTGAAAACGGCTCGGGCGGCGACGCGCCGAAGCCGAGGCGAAGATACGGCGCCCCGTCGCCGTCGCCATTGCACAGCTCGCAGGACCGGCCGTCCGCGGACGGCCGCGCGACCAGCTCCACCGGCCCTTCCCCGGCCTCGACCGGACGCAGCCACGACACCTCCACGACGCCTTGCGGGCCGGCGCCCGTCCCTTCACCGGTCGCGGCGCGCGCCATCTCCAGCAGCACCGCGCCGGGCAGGATGCGGCGCCCGGCGACGCGATGGTCGCGCAGCCAGAGCGACTCCGGCGCAACCGTCAGACGAACCGCGGCGGGGCGCGCCCGCCGCGCCGGGGGCCAGTAACGCTCCTCGGCGAAGGGATAGCCGGGAAGCCCGATGCGGCGCGCGGCACCCGCCGGGAACAGGCGCGCGGCGTCCGGCACGCTTCCCTGGACATAGCGCGTCGCCAGATCCCGGAGCACCGCCCGGTCGCCGTCCGCGCCACCGATGGCTTCGGCACCGATGACCTCGGCACCGCCCGGCGTGCCCCCCTCCAGCCGCCCGGCCAGTTCGGCGAGGCTGCCGGCCACCACGGCGAAGCGCACCGGGAAATGGCTGCGCCCGACGAGCAGGGTGTAGGCCACGTCCGCCGCGCGGGCGTCGGTCCGCCGCCTCAGCCAGCCGGCGAACCCGGCCAGAAGCGTCCGCAGGGCCGGTTCGGTCTTGGCGGAGAAGCAGAACAGATGCGCCGCCGCCGCCGGGACCGCGGCGGTCGCGCGCGGCGGCGGTTCCTCGATCACCGCGTGGGCGTTGGTGCCGCTGAAGCCGAAGGAACTCACCGCCGCGCGCCGCGGCAGCGGGCCGGCGGGCCAGTCGCGGGGCCGGTCGACGATGAAGAACGGGCTCCCGGCGAAATCGATGTGCGTGTTCGGCCGGTCCAGATGCAGGCTGGCCGGCAGCCGGCCGTGGCGCATGGCCAGCAGGATCTTGATCACCCCGGCCACCCCGGCGGCGGTGACGGTGTGGCCGATGTTGGTCTTGACCGACCCCACCCCGCAGAAGCCGCGCCGGTCGGTGAAGGTCCGGAAGGCCGCGGTCAGCGCCTCGATCTCGATGGGGTCGCCGAGGCGGGTTCCGGTGCCGTGGCACTCGACATAGCCGATGGTCGCCGGATCGATGCCGCCGCGCTCGTAGACCGCGCGCTCCAGTGCGGTCTGGGAGGCGACGCTGGGGGCGGTGATCCCGTTGGTCTTGCCGTCCTGGTTGACGCCGATGGCGCGGATCACGCCATGGATCGGGTCGCCGTCCGCCAGCGCCCGGTCGAGCGGCTTGAGCACCAGTGCCGCGACGCCCTCGCCCGGCACGAAGCCGTCCGCCCGGTCGTCGAAGCTATGGCACAGCCCGGTCGGCGACAACATGCCGGCGCTGGCGCACAGCGCCTGGAAGCGCGGCGTGGTGTTGATGAAGACGCCGCCGACGATGGCCGCCTCGCAATCGCCGTCGGCGAGGCTGCGGCAGGCCTGGTGCATGGCGACCAGCGACGACGAGCAGGCGGTGCCGACGGCCAGCGCCGGCCCCTTCAGATTGAGGAGATAGGCAATGCGCGCGGCGCAGACCGACGCCTCGTTGCCGGTGAAGGCGAAGCCCTCCAGCGGCAGCCCGCCGTCGAGCAGCGTCTCGGTGTAGTCGCCCGTCCCGCCGCCCAGGAACACGCCCCAGTTCCGCCCGCCCAGACTGTCGGGGGCGATGCCGGCATCCTCGATGGCGTGCCAGCAGGACTGGAGGAACAGCCGCTGCTGCGGGTCCATCATCTCCGCCTCGCGGCCGGAGACGTTGAAGAACATCGGGTCGAACCGGTCGATGCCCGCGAGGAAGGCGCCGTGGCGGTAGGCCGCCGCCGCGGGCCCCTCGTCCGAAGTCCAGCGGTCGGGCGGAACACCGCCGACCGAGCAGACCCCCGCCGCGAGATTGTCCCAGAAGGCGTCGAGATCCGCCGCCCCCGGAAAGCGCCCGGCCATCCCGATGACGGCGACCGCTCCGCCGCGCGCTGCCGGCTCCGGAACGGCGGCGACGGGAGGGACGGCGGCGGCGACGGACATGCCGGCGGGAAGCGCCGGCTCGTCCATGCGCAGGACGACCTTGCCCATGTTGGCCGCCCCGTCGAGCCGCCGCAGGGCCTCCGCGACCGCGCCGAAGGGCAGGACGCGGTCCACCGCCGGGACGAGGGCCCCCGCCTCGGCCAGGGTCACCATCGTCTCCAGCAGCGGCGGGGCCAGTTCCGGCCGCTCCAGAAGGGCGCGCCGGGCGTCGAGGGTGATGAAGGTCTGGTTGTGGACGAACCCGCTGAGATCCAGACCGCCCGCGGCCCGCAGGCCGGTCATCGCCAGCTCGACGTAGCGCCCGCCGGGAGCCAGCGCGTCGATCCCCCATTGCATGGCCGGTGGCGGCAGGGTGTTCAGCACGACATCGACGCCGCGCCCGCCGGTCGCCGCGCGCACCGCCGCCTTGAAATCCGGCTGCCGGTAATCCAGCACGACCTCCACGCCGATCCGGCGGAGATGGTCGCGCTTGGCGTCGCTGCCGGCGGTGCCGATCACCCGAGCCCCGGCCCGCCGCGCGAGCTGGACGGCGACCAGCCCCAGCCCGCCCGCCGCCGTCTGGATGAGCACCCAGTCACCGGCGCCAAGGGCGGCGCGGCGGAACGCCATCTCCGCGGTCACGAAGGCGACCGGCAGAGCGGAGGCCGCCGCGAAATCGAGATTGGCGGGCTTGCGGACGACGTAGGCGGCCCGCGTCGTCGCCACGCTCCGCAGCCCGCCCAGGGTGGCGCCGGTCAGGGCGACCACGGCGTCCCCCGGACGCAACCCGGTGACCGCCGGCCCCACCCGGTGCACCAGCCCCGCGACCTCGAACCCCGGCGCGAAGGGAAAGTCGGGCATGCTGGGATATAGGCCCTTGACGCACAGCAGGTCGCCGAAGTTGAGCGCCGCCGCCCGGACCAGGATCTGCACCTCGTCCGCCAGCGGATCGGGCAGCGGCCCGAGCGGCTCCAGCGCCACGTCCCCGATGGCCCCCGGCCCCCGGATCACCGCGGCCAGGGGACCGGACGGCCCCTCCGCCGGGGCGGCCACCACGGGCGCCGGCTCCGGCGCCGACGACGGGGCGGCGGGCTGTTGCGGCGCCGGCCCGGCGAGGCGGGCGGCCACGGCGTCGCCGTTCGCGGACACCAGATGCGCGGCCAGCGACCGGATGGTCGGGTGGTCGAAGACCAGCGTGGTGCGCAGCGGCGTTCCCAGCCGCTCTCCCACCTTGCGCACCAGATCGACGCCCACCAGGGAATCGACGCCATAGTCGGAGAAGGCCCTCTCCCGGTCCAGGTCGGCGAGCCCGATCCCGGTGGCCTCGGCCAACGCCTCCCCGACCGCCTGCTCCGCCAACGTCTGCGGATCCGGCAACATCTGCGGATCCAGCCGGCCCGGGGCGGGCGAACCGCCGGAGACGGCGGAGCGGGCCACCGCGGCGGCAGCGGTCGCGGGCACCTGCGGCGACGCGGCGAGCGGGGCGTCACTGGCGATCCCGTCGCTCACCGCGACGACGACGCATTGCGCCAGATGCTCGCCGCACCCCGCGGGAGCGGTCAGCAGCTTGACCTGGGTGAAGCCTTCCGCGTGCAGCGCCCGCCGCCAGAGATCGGGACTGAGCAGCGGGCCGTGCGGCATCCGCCGGTGCCCGTCCCCGTAGGCCCACCAGCCGTCGAGCAGGCCGAAGGTGGCGGTGAGGAAGACCTTGTTGTCGGCGGCCTCGCCCAGAACCAGCACCCCGCCGGGCTTCAGCAGCCATTTCAAATGCCGCAGCGTCCGTCCGATGTCGGCGGTGGCGTGGAGCACGTTCGCCGCCACCACCACGTCCACGCCGCCCCGCTCGTAGCCCTGCCCGCCCGGATGGGCCGCGACGTCCAGCGTCCGGAAGTCGGTGAAGGGGTAGGACGCGCCGAACCGCTCCCGGCCCTCGCGCAGGAAGCTGAGCGACAGGTCGGTGTAGAGGTAGCGCAGGCGCGCCGCGGCGGCGTCGCCGGTTGCCGAAACCGCCGGCAGCACCGAAGCGGAAGTCCCGCCGGTCCCCGCCCCCGCCTCCAGGATGGTGGAGGTCCGCTCATCCCCGTCGCGGCGGCGCAGCGCGTCCAGCACCGCGCGCACGGTCGCGGCGATCAGGTCGTTGTAGGCGTCCGCGGTGGCGTGGCCGCGGTAGATCCCCGCCACCAGCCCGCGCCGCCCCTCCCCGAACAGCACGTCGGTTCCGGCGGCCTTGCCGGCCAGCACGTCGGGCAGCGCGTCCAGGCAATGCGCCAGCAGGCGCGCATGCCCGGCCAGCGGCGGCACCTCCCGCCCCAGCGCGGCGAGCCGCGCCGACGCGGTCGCCTTCTCGTCCGCCGTGACCGTCTCCCCCTGCGCCACGGCGGCCCGCATGGCCGCCGTCAGCCGGTCGAACCGGGCGTCGGTCGCCTGCCCTTCGAGGCGGTCCAGGACCGCGGCGAATCCGGCCCGCCCGATGGCCTCCATGGCGGCGAACGCCGCCGCCGTCTCCTGGAACCGATCGGGACCGAAGCAGCCGGCGGCCAGCGCCTCCAGCCCGCCGAGATCGGGCGGAACCGGCGGCGGCGCGCTCGCCTCGGCGGTCCGGCCCGTCTCCACCCCCATCGCCTCCAGGACCGGCGCGTCGGCCTTGATCGCGACGACCTGCCCGACCGGCCCGGCCAGCAGACGGGGGAGCAGCCGCATCCCCTCCGCGGTGGCGATCGAATGGATCCCGGATCGGGCGAGCCGTTCACGGATGGCCTCCCCGGCGACGACGCCGACCTCGCCCCAATAGCCCCAGTTCACCGTCCGCACGGAGAAGGGCCGCGTCGCCGCCAGCCGCGCGGCGAAGGCGTCCTCGAAGGCGGAAGCGGCGGCGTAGTTGGTCTGCCCGGCGTTGCCGAGAAAGGACAGGGCGGAGGAATAGAACAGCATGAAGTCGAGCGGCTGACCCGCCACCGCGGCGGCCAGGGCGGCGCAGCCCGCCACCTTCGGGTCGAGCGCCCGACGGAACGTCGCCTCGTCCATCGCCGGAAAGGCGCGGTCGGCCAGCGCCAGGGCGGAGTGGACCACGCCGCGCAGCGGGCCGAACGCCGCCACGCCGTCCCGCACCGCCGCGGCGATCCCCGCCGCGTCGGCGACGTCGGCCTGGGCATAGTGCCAGCGGCCGCCGGCCTCGGCGATGCGGGCCAGCGCCTCCCGCGGCCCGTCCTCCAGCGCCCGGCGTCCGACGATGACCAGACGGACGTCCCGGCCGGCGCGGGCGAAGGCCACCGCCGTCTCCAGCCCGATGCCGGACGCGCCGCCGACGATCAGGTAGGCTCCGTCCGGACGCAGCCGCAGCGGCGCCTCCGGCAGGCGCAGGGACTCCAGCCGGCGGACATGGCAACCGTCGGGGCGGATCGCGAGAATCGGCGGCGGCCCCGGCGGGGGGGCCCGGAACAATCCGTCGAGCAGCCAGTCCGGCGGCGCCGCGGCGTCGAAGTCCGCCGGCAGGTCCAGGCAGGCGCACGCCATCTCCGGCACCTCGCGGGCCAGGGAGGTGACCAGACCGACGGCGGAGGCCCCCGGCGGCAAGGGCCGGTCGTCCGGAGCGACGGCGAAGACGCCGTTGGTGACCACCCGCAGGAAGGACGGCCAGCCCCGCCGCTCCAGCCGCTTCAGCAGGGCGAACAGAGCCATCACCCCCGTCCGCTGGCTGTCCGCCAGGGCCGCGGGGTCCTCCGGATCGACGTCCGGCGGCACCAGCGCGCCCAGGAACCACAGGCCGGCGGGCCGTTCGCCGCCCGCCAGGGCCGCCTCCAGCCCCGCCGGATCGTCGGTAAAGACCGGACGGGCACGCTCCCCCACCCGCCCGGCGATCCCCGACGCCACCGCTTCCGCCCAGCGCGGCGCGACGATCAGGATGGGTCCGGCGCCGGAAGCGGCGGAGCTTTCCACGCGCTCCACCGGCACCGGAACCCAGAAGGGCCGGTAGGCGATGGGCGCGTCCGCGCTGCGGCGCACCGCGAGGTCCCGGACGGCAGCGAAGCGGTGTCCCGCCTCGTCCAGCAGGTCGATGTCGAAACGGGGCACCGCGCCGTCGGCGGTCTTGCGCACCACGGCCCGGCACCGGTCCGGCACCGGCGCGGCGAGCGCGAGCGACCCCAGATCCACCGGCATGGCCCCGGGCTCCGCCAGGGTCGCCGCGGCGGCCTGGAAGGCGCCGTCGAGCAGATAGGCCAGCGGGGCGACGCCGGGAAGGGCCGCCACCGAACCGGGAGCGAGCCGGAGTTCGGCGACCGCGCGCGCTCCGTCGCACCGCAGGCCGTGGATCACCCGGAAAGCCGGCCCGTAGTCGATGCCCGCCTCGGCGAAGCGCCCGTACAGGGCATCGGGATCGATGGTCGGCAGGCTCCGCAGGTCGGATTCGGGAATGGCGGCCGGGAGCGCTTCCGACTGTCCGTCCGCGGTGGCCAGGCGCCCGCTCACATGGGAAACCGAACGCGCCGGATCACCGGAGAGGATGTCGAACCGCCCACCGTCGCACCGGATGTCGAACGTCACGAATGCCCCCGGCACGCCGATCGGCCGCAGCCACGCCACGTCGCGCAGCCCGCGCACCTCCGGTCCCGCCGCCCGCAGGGCCAGGGCAAGGCTGGCCGCGCCCGGCAAGATGGCCTGCCCGCGCACCCTGTGGTCCGCGACCACCGGGTCGGCGGCAAGGAGAACCGCCACGGCCGCCGGCGCGGGCACCGAAGGCAAAGGCGAAGGCGGCACCGGCACGGTCCGGACCGGAACGGGGGGCTCCCCGCCCCCGGGGAAATGGCCCAGCCCCTCCGCGTCCGACAGCCAGTGGCGGTTCGCGGCGAAGGGATAGGTCGGCAGGCCGACGCGCCGGCCCTCGGCGCCCCCCGGCAGCGGGGCACCGTCCTTGCTGCCAAGCCAGGCGGTCAGGGCGTCGCCCGCGGCCTCGGACGGGGGACCGTCCGGCGTGACCAGACCGACGTCGCCCCGCCCTTCCAGGAAGGCGTCGAGCGCGCGGCGCAGGCCCTCGGCATCCGCCGCGATCAGGGCGATGCGCCGCTCCAGCGCGTCCCGCCCGGTCCGCGCGGTGAAGGCGATGTCGGCGACGGTGGCCTCGGCGCCGTCGCCGCCGAGGAAATCCCGGTAGCGGCGGACCAGCGCCCGCAACCCCTCGCCGGTGCGGGCGGACAGCGGAACGATGTGGGACGTTCCGTCCGGCTCGGCCCGCGGCGAGGCCGGCAGATCGGGGGCGTCGCCGATCAGCAGGTGGGCGTTCGCCCCGCCGAATCCGAAGGAGCTGACGCCGGCGATGCGCGGCCTTTCCCCGCGCGGCCAGGGGCAGGGCTCCGCCAGGACGGTGAAGGGGCTGCCGTCGAGGTCGATGCGGGGGTTGAGCGTCTCGAAGCCGTGCAGCGCGGGCATGCGGCCATGGCGGAGCATCAGCAGGATCTTGATGACCCCGGCGATGCCCGCCGCGCCCTCCAGATGCCCGATGTTGGTCTTCACCGAGCCCAGACGGCACCACGGTCCGGCGGGCACCGCGCCGCCGTCGCGCCGCTGGCGGGAGAAGGCCCGCCGCAGGGCGTTGACCTCGATGGGATCGCCCAGCGGCGTGCCGGTGCCGTGGGCCTCGATGCAGTCGACCTCCGCCGGATTGACCCCGGCGGCGCGCAGGGCCGCCATGATCACCTTGGCCTGGGCGAAGGCGTTGGGCGAGGTCAGGTTGCGCACCCGTCCGCCATGGTTGACGGCAACGCCGCGGATGACGCCGAGAACGCGGTCCCCGTCGGCCACCGCCCGGTCGAGCGGCTTCAGCAGGATGTAGCCGGCCCCCTCGCCGCGCACGTAGCCGTCCGCACCGGCGTCGAACACGCTGCACCGGCCGCGCGGCGACAGCATGCCCAGCCGGCTGAACGGGACGTAGCGTTCCGGACTGCACATGACGTTGATGCCGCCGGCCAGGGCCATGGAGCACTCGCCCGCCTGGAGCGAGCGGACGGCGTGATGCACCGCGAACAGCGAACTCGAACAGGCGGTGTCGACCGACAGGCTGGGGCCGTGCAGGTCGAAGAAGTAGGAGACCCGGTTGGGAATGATGGTGTTGGCGGTGCCGGTCAGGAAATGGCCTTCCCCCCGCCGGGCATAGCGGTCCTGAAGCTCCTTGTAGTCGTAGTTGCACACGCCGACGAACACGCCGACGTCCGACCCGGCCAGCCGGGACGGCGCATAACCGGCATCCTCGAAGCAGGCCCAGGACAGTTCGAGCGTCAGGCGCTGCTGCGGGTCCATCAGCGCCGCCTCCTTGGGCGACACCTTGAACAGGCCCGCGTCGAACCGGTCGACCCCGTCCATGAAGGCGCCCCAGCGGCATTCCGGCGGGGCGCTGCCGGCTGCGCCCGCGTCGCAGCGCGTCCAGTCCCAGCGGTCGCCGGGGATCTCGCTCACGGCGCAACGGCCGCTGTCCAGCAGCCGCCAGAAGGCGTCGCCGTCGGCCGCTCCCGGAAACCGGCAGGCCATCCCGATCACGGCGATCGTGCCGCCGCTCATGCTCGCATCCGTCACGCCCCGATCCTCCCCAGAGCCGCCGTTCCCAAGGACGCCTTGTCCGGGCGGAGTCCCGACATCCCGCTCAGCCCCTGTGGCCGGTTCCCAGCGCATCGACCAGCGCCTGCAGGCATTCCAGATCGCGTCCGAAGCGGTTCATCGCGATCACGGCCCGTCCGGCATCGTTCAACTGGTATTTGACGAAGGTGCCGAGGGTGCCCGACGGCCCGGCATCCACGTAGCGGCGGGGCCGCGCCTCCGCCTCCATCCGCTGCACCGCCTCGCCGAAGCGCACGGGCTGGCGGACGGCGCGCCACAGGCTGTCCGGCCCCACCGCCGGGACCCAGCCGATCCCGGCGGGCGAAAACAGCGGCAGGCGCGGCGCCTTGACGGCGAGACCGGCGGCGAGACGGCGGAACTCGTCCTCCGCCTCGTCGATCAGCGCGCTGTGCAGGCCGATCCGGGCCGGAAGGATCTGGGCGGTCACGTCGCACTGCCGCAGACGCTCCGCCGCGCGGCGGACGGCGGACGCCGCTCCGGTCACCAGGAAATGCCGGTGGAAATGGACCGCCGCCACCGTGCAGCCATCGAACAGGTCGGGGCGCCGGTCCACCAGATCGGGATGGTCCAGCACCGCCAGAAGCCCCGCCGCGGGCGTCAGCCGCTGGAACAGGCGCGCCGTCTCGGCGGCAAAACCGATCCCGTCCTCCAGCGCGACCGCGCCGGACACCACGGCGGCGGCGATCTCCCCCACCCCGTAGCCCACCAGAAGGTCCGGAACGATCCCCCGCTCCTCCAGCACCGCCGCCAGGGCATGGCCGATGGCGACGAGCGCGACGCTGGCCGCGGCGGGATCGTCGAACGGCTCGCTCGCCGCCGCACCGCGGTAGAGCTGGTCGGTCAGCCGCAGGCCGTCCCCGGCCAGACGGGCGCACCGGTCCATCGCACCGCGGAAGACCGCGTCACCGGCGTAGAGCGCGGCTCCCATCCGGAAATACTGCGACCCCTGGCCGCTGAGGAGGAAGGCGAGCCCGCCCGGCGGCGGCACCGCCGGCCGGGACGGGGCGGGAGGCTCCGGAACGGCGGCGGGTGCGGGAGCCGGCACGGGATCGGGAGCGATCGGCATCGGGGACTGGCGGATCTGGGCGATCATCCGCGTCAGCACCTGCCCCGGACCGGTCTCCACGAATTGGGGATCGGCGGTCGCGATCATGTAGGACACCGACTCGTACCAGCGGACCGAGCTGGAAATCTGGCGCGCCAGACAGCCGCGGATGTCATCCGGGTCGTAGGGCCTCGCCGTGTGGTTGGCGATCACCGGGATGGCCGGCGGCGCGAAGGCGAAGCCGCCCATGAAGGCGGCGAACTCCCGTTCCGCCTCCGTCATGTAGCGCGAATGGAACGCCGCGCTGACGTTGAGCTGGATGTACTTGGCGCCGGCCTGCCGGAACACCGGCTCGGCGCGCGGGATGTCCTCGACCGGGCCGGCGATCACCGTCTGCGTCGGGGTGTTGAGGTTGGCGACGTCGATGGAGGAGAGGCCGTTCCGCTCCAGCAACCGCGCGATGTCGTCGGGCGGCAGGTCGATGACCGCCGCCATCGCGCCGCGCCGCGCCTGCTTCATCAACTGGCCGCGCTTGGCGACCAGCCGCAGGCCGGTTTCGAAATCGAAGACCCCGGCGGCCAGCAGCGCGTTGTATTCGCCCAGGCTGTGCCCGGCGACCAGATCGGGCCGGACGCCGCTGTCGGCCACCGCCGCCAGATGCGTCAGGGCGTTGACGACGAACAGCGCGGGCTGCGTGTATTCGGTCTGGGCGAGTCGGCGGTCGGGGTCCTCCAGGCACAGGGTCCTCAGCGAATAGCCGAGGATCTCGTCGGCCTTGGCCACCAGCGCGGGATAACGGTCGAACAGCACCGCCCCCATGCCCTTCTGCTGCGAGCCCTGGCCGGGAAACACATGGGCGACCGCCTGGGCTTGGGCGACCGCCTGGGCTGCCGGATCACGCCCAATCGCGGGGGGCGCCGCGGCCGGACGCGTGTTGCCGAGATCGCCGAGCATCGTCTGGATCATGTCCGCCCTCGCCGGCGCGTCGTTGATGAAGAAATGGCCGCCGGTCAGGCTGCGGGCGCGGAATTCCGCCCGTGTCAGCTCGCCCCAGGCCTGGAAGCCCGCGTCGCCCACCTGCTCGTCGGTCGTGCCGCGAAACGCGCTGATCGGGCAATCGAGGGGAGGCCGCGGCTCGTGCCGGTATTGTTCGAGCACGGTCAGATCGGCACGGATCACCGGCAGATAGAAGCGCATCAGCTCGGGGTCGTTCCGCACCGGCTCGGGAATGCCGCCGAACAGGAGCTGCAGCTTGTCGAGAAAGACCGAATCGGACAGCGCGCTCAGCAGGGGCGGCACGCGGGCGACGTGCGGCGCCTCGCGGCCCGAAACGAAAAGGCGCGCGGCTCGGGGTTTCCCCGCGTCTCGGAGGGCGTGCGCCACCTCGAAGGCGAGAAGGCTGCCCATGCTGTGGCCGAACAGGGCATAGGGAACGTCCAGCAGCGTGGACATCCCATCGACGATGGCGTCCACCAGCGGCCGCAGGCGCGTTTCCAGCGGTTCCCGCAGCCTCGTTTCATGTCCGGGAAGCTGGATCGCGCACAGGTCGACCGTGGGCGGAAGGTGGTCCCGCCAGCTCACGAAGGCGGACGCACCGCGTCCTGCGTAGGAAAAACAGAACAGGCGGAATTCCGGGGACACGACCGGCTTCGAATTGAGAATCCACGGATTGCCGCTCACCAGCCCTTCTCCAACTGCGATTTGGCTCACGCCGCGATGTGACCGTGTGCATCGCGGCAGGCCAGGGTCGGGCACCACAGGCACCGACCGGACATGCAAAGACCGTCGCTCGGCCGAAGGCGCGAGCGTGGGCATACGCCCCCGGCCGGCGCTCCGCAGGGCGTCGCTTCGGATTTCGGTTTCGGATTTCGGTGATGTGCGGACAGCCCGCCGTCAGTCAGGCTGTCCGCGGGAATGGAGCCGGCGCCCAACCGTCACCGGACGGGATCACCAGAAGGAGCCGTCCGACTTGGCGCTGGTGATCACGACGACGGGCTGCGACTTGATGCCGGCGGCCTGCAGCTCCTCGAGCGTTTCCAGGACGACCTCGACCAGAGGCCCCTGCCCCTTGCGCAGCGCTTTGATGTCCTTGGGCTTCTGATCGGGGAGATCGATGAAGACGATCTCGTTGCTCGGGATGCTCTCGTCGTCCGCCTTGTCGTCCAACGCGACCGACACCGTCTTCCTGACAGCCATGTTCCACTCCGTTCAAGGGCCACTGGCACCGGCATCCACGCGGCGCGCGGGAGCCGTACCGCTCGACAAAAATCCCCCTCGGCGCCTCTCCATCGGAAGCGCGACGCGATGCGTGCCCCGCTGCGGGTTCCGGCGGTCTCCGCCGGCGCAGTCCGGAGCGTCGAACCGGACGGCCGGTCAGTCGTAGGATCGGCGCTGCCGGTACGAACCGTCCGTGCGCGACTCGCTGAACCGCTTGCGGCCCTTGCCGAAGGCGTGAACCACGTTGGATCCCACGTCCAGCAGCCACCCATTGTTCTGGTCACGGTTGGACCGGTTGTGGACGTTGAGATAGGCCTCCAGCATCGTGTGCTGAGCCTCGACGAGACGGCGGACGAGCCGTTCCGACTTCTCCACGAAGCTTTTTCCGTCGTCGTCCTCGTCGTCTTTGTCGTCGTCGTCCAGAGAGCAGATGTCCCGGGTGGACAGCTTCCCATCGGAAGCGATCGACAGGACGGAAATACGCTTCACCGCTTCGTCAAGTTTGATCTTGGGCATGATCCTACCTTCCCAGGAATTTGCAAAAGACTGTAGCTTCGATCATCAGAATACTCAATAGAAACTTCAATAACATGCAAATGTAATTAATAATCACACCAGATATCCTTCAATATAAAATGACGACAATAGTATTCATGGAGTGATCATCTCCAAGGCGCATGGCGAAGGGCGCAGCTGAACCGCGCCGGCGGGAGCACCGCCAAGACGCTCCCCAGTGTCGGCCCGCCTTTGACGACTTGCAGCCGGCTTGGTGCAGGGAGGTTCGACAGGTCGTGACGATGCCTTTCCCAGTCGCCGTTCACACGACGCGGACGGACTTCGGGCGTCCGAAATCGAGCATGCGGTTGAGGGCCCCGACGGCGACGCAGTCGCCGAGGACAGCCGGGGCTAGGAGCACTCCCATTTTCACACTATCATGATGCTATATATGGAAAAAATAATACACATCACTCCTGCTTCCCTGTTGCTTATTTCCCTCCTTGATATGTAGAGTTTTTCACCGGCGCACGATCCTGCCGCCGGGTGAAGACGGGGGAAACACGCGACCATGAAACAGTTCCTGCCCTCCATTGCCCTGTTCGCGCTGGCTACCCTGGCGCCGATGTCCGCCGAAGCCGCCGGCAAGATCGTTGTCGCCTACCAGACCGACGCGCTGCCGTCGTCGGTGGCGATTGCCAACGGGGACTTCGCCAAAGCGACCGGCGCCGAGATCGATTTCCGCAAGTTCAATTCGGGCGCCGACATCTTCGCCGCCATCGCGGCGGGCGACGTCCAGGTCGGCTATGTCGGCTCCAGCCCCTTCGCCGCCGCGGTCAGCCGCGGGCTGGACGTGAAGGCCTTCTACCTCGCCAGCGCCTCCGGCACGGACGAGGCGCTGGTGGTCCGCAACGGCTCCGGAATCGAGACGCCCGCCGACCTGAAGGGCAAGAAGCTGGCCGCCGCCCCGGTCTCGACCGACCATTACCAGCTCCTCGCCGTGCTGAAGCAGGAGACGCTGAGCGAGCGCGACGCCCAGGTGTTCGCCATTCCGCAGCCCGACATCGTCGCGGCCTGGAACCGCGGCGACCTGGACGGCGCCTTCGTCTGGGACCCGGCGCTGACCGAGCTGAAGAAGACCGGCAAGGTTCTGCTGACCTCCCGGCAGGTGGCCGACCGCGGCGCCCCGACCTTCACCGCCTGGGTCGCCACCGCCGCCTTCGCCAAGGAGAACCCGGCCTTCCTGAAGAGCTTCGCCGGGGTGGTGGAGCGCTACAGCGTCTCCTTCCGCGACGACAAGGCCGCCTGGGGGCCGGAGTCGCCGAACGCCAAGGCGCTGGCCGGGCTTCTCGGCGGCACGCCGTCCGATCAGGCGTCGGCGCTGAACAACCTGTCGCTGATCCCGGCCAAGCAGCAGGCCAGCAAGGACTGGCTGGACGGCGGCGAGAACAGCGGCACCGCCAAAATCCTGAAGGAAACCGCCGAGTTCCTGAAGGAGCAGAAGAAGGTCTCCACCGTGCTGCCCAGCTACGGCGGCTTCGTCACGGCGGACCACGTCAAGGCCCTGCCCTGACGCGCGGCCGGACGGGAGGCGCGCCATGCTCCGGGTGCAGAACGCCAGCGTGTTCTTTCCTGGCCGTGACGGCGGGGTGATCCACGCGCTGGACCGCGCGTCGCTGGAGATCGACGCCAACAGCATCGTCGTCGCGCTGGGGGCGTCGGGCTGCGGCAAATCCACGCTGCTGAACGCCATCGCCGGCTTCCTTCCCCTGTCGGACGGCAGCATCACGCTGGACGGGCAGCCGGTGGAGCGCCCCGGCGCCGACCGCGGCGTGGTGTTCCAGAAGGACACGCTGCTGCCCTGGAAGAGCGTGCTGGACAATGTGGCGCTGGGTCTGGATTTCGCCGGCCTCCCCCTGCGGGAGCGGCGGGACCGCGCCGCCGAGCTGCTGCGCCTCGTCGGGCTGGAGGGCTTCGCCAAGGCCGCCCCGCACGAGCTGTCCGGCGGCATGCGCCAGCGCGTCGGCATCGCCCGCGCGCTGGCCACCGACCCGAAGATCCTGCTGATGGACGAGCCGTTCGGCGCGCTCGACAGCCTGACGCGGGAGCAGATGCAGGAACTGCTGGTCGACGTCTGGGCGCGCACCGGCAAGCGCATCTTCTTCATCACCCACTCCATCGAGGAGGCGCTGTTCCTCGGCACGACGGTGGTGGTGATGTCGCCGCGCCCCGGCCGGATCGTGGCGCGCTTCGACCTCGACTTCGTCCGGCGCTTTGCCGCCGAACGGGACGTACGCGCCATCCTGTCCGACCCGGACTTCGGGGACCTGCACAACCGCATCCGCGATCTCGTCCATCGTCCGCATCACGCGACGGTCCACCGCGGGGAGACGCTGCAATGACCGACGCCGCCCGCACGACCACCGAACCCCTCGCGGTCCCCGCCGCCCGGCCCCGGACCGTCGCCCTGCGGCCTTTCGGGCTGGACGGCGCGCGGACCGGTCCGATCAGCGCGGTCACCGGCCTCCTGTTGATCGCCGCATGGTTTCTGGTGTCGCATTACCGGCTGGTGACGCCGCTGTTCCTGCCGGCACCGGGGGAGGTGGTCGCCCAGTTCCTCGCCATCCTGGAGGACGGTTACGCCGGCGCCACGCTTGGGGAGCATGTGTCGGCCAGCCTGCTGCGCATCCTCGCCGCGGCGCTGATCGCGGCGTCGCTGGGCATCCCGCTGGGGCTGACGATGGGGCTGAACCGCTGGGCCAAGGGCGTCCTCGACACCCCCATCGAGTTCTACTGGCCGCTGCCGCCGCTGGCCTATCTGCCGCTGATGATCATCTGGCTGGGCATCGGGGAGGTGTCGAAGATCGCCCTGCTGACGCTGGCGATGTTCGCCCCGATCTGCCTGTCGGCTCAGGCCGGCGTGCGGTCGCTGCCCATCGAGCGGGTCAACGCCGCGCTGTCGCTGGGGGCCACGCGCTGGCAGCTCTTCCGCGCCATCGTGCTGCCCAGCGCGCTGCCGGAGATCCTGACCGGCCTGCGCATCGCCATCGGCGTCGGCTGGAGCACGCTGGTCGCCGCGGAGCTGATCGCGGCGACGCGCGGCATCGGCTTCATGATCATGTCCGCCTCGCATTTCCTGGCCACCGACGTGGTGTTCGTCGGCATCGGCATCATCGCCGCCTGGGCCTTCGCCTTTTCCTACGGGATGCGCCTGCTGGAATCCTGGCTGGTGCCGTGGAAGGGCAAGACCTGACGCTTTCCCGAACCGGAGTGCCTTAACCGTGTCGCGGCCCCCCAACATCCTGTTCATCATGGCCGACCAGATGGCGGCCCCCGCCCTGCCCTTCCACGGTCATCCGGTCGTCAAGACGCCGAACCTGTCGCGGCTGGCCGCGGAAGGCGTGGTGTTCGACAACGCCTACTGCAACTACCCGCTCTGCGCGCCGTCGCGCTTCGCGCTGCTGTCGGGGCGGCTGCCCTCGGCCATCGGCGCCTTCGACAACGCGGCGGAGTTCGCCTCCTCCGTGCCGACCTTCGTGCATTACGCCCGCGCCGCCGGCTACCGCACCTGCCTGTCGGGCAAGATGCATTTCGTCGGCGCCGACCAGCTCCACGGCTTCGAGGAGCGGCTGACCACCGACGTCTATCCCGCCGATTTCGGCTGGACGCCGGATTGGGGGAACGGGGCGCTGGCCTACGACTGGTCGCATCACATGGCGAGCGTGGTCGAGGCCGGCCCCTGCCACCGCAGCCTGCAGATCGACTTCGACGAGGAAACCGCCCATCAGGCGGTGCAGAAGATCTACGATTACGGCCGCACAGCAGCCAACACGGCGGACGAGGCCCCCTTCCTGCTGGCGGTGTCCTTCACCCACCCGCACGACCCCTTCAACTGCCTGCCCGAGCATTGGGACCTCTACGACCACGCGGCGATCGACCTGCCGTCGGTGCCGGCCATCCCGCCGGAGCGGCTCGATCCGCACAGTCGGCGGCTCCACTACATGGACGGGCTGCACCGCTACGACCTGACGGAGGAGCGGGTGCGCACCGCCCGCCACGCCTATTACGGCTCCATCAGCTATGTGGACGAGCTGGTCGGGCGCCTGCTGACCGCGCTGGAGCGGGCCGGGCTGGCCGAAGACACCATCATCGTCTTCACCGGCGACCATGGCGAGATGCTGGGCGAGCGGGGCATGTGGTACAAGATGACCTTCTTCGAATGGTCGTCCCGCGTGCCGCTGCTGGTGCACGCTCCGGGACGCTGGGCGGCGCGGCGGGTGTCGGCCCCGGTGTCGCACGTCGATCTGTTCCCCACCATCCTCGACCTGCTCGACGGCCGGGCGCCGCTGCCGGTCGACCCGTTCGACGGCGAAAGCCTGCTGCCTCTGCTCGCCGGTTCGGCGCGCGGCGCCGGCCGCACCATCTTCGCGGAGTATTTGGGGGAAGGGACGCTGAACCCCGCCTTCATGGTGCGGCGCGGCCGCTACAAATACATCGCCTGCGACGGCGACCCGCCGCAGCTCTACGATCTGGAGGCCGACCCGAAGGAGCTGGTCAACCGCGCCGGCGCGCGCGATCTCGCCGCCATCGAGGCCGATCTGTCCGCATCGGTCGCCCGGCGCTGGAACGCGCCGGCCCTGCGCCGGGCGGTGATCGAGAGCCAGAACCGGCGGCTGTTCGTCCACAAGGTGCTGCTGACCGGGCGCCACACGCCCTGGGATTTCCAGCCCCACCGCAGCGCCGCCACCTCCTACGTCCGCAATTTCGGGGTCGCCGAGGACACGCTGAAGGCGCTGGCCCGCCTGCCCGCGGTGGAGCCGGTGCCGCCCGACCGTCCCGGCGCCTGATCTTTCCTGTCCGTATCTGAGGGAGCCGCCATGCCCGACATTTCGCTGCCCAGCCTGTCCATCACCCCCGTCAGCCCGGCCATCGGCGCGCGGGTGGAGGGGCTGGACCTCACCCATCCGCTGAGCGACGCGGAGGCCGCCGCGCTGGAGCGCGCGCTGGTCACCCATCAGGTGCTGTTCTTCGAGAACCAACCGCTGACGCCCGCGGCGCAACGCGCCTTCGCCGCCCGCTTCGGCAGCCTGCACGTCCACCCCGTCTATCCCAACGTGCCCGAGCAGCCGGAGATCATGGTGCTCGACACCGGGCCGCACAACGTGACGGACAACGACGTCTGGCACACCGACGTGACCTGCATCGAGACGCCGCCGGCCATCGTGGCGCTGTCGGGCAAGCGGATCCCGCCCAACGGCGGCGACACCGTGTGGGCCAGCAACATCGCCGCCTACAACGGCCTGTCGGAACCGCTGCGCCGCCTGCTCGACCCGCTGAGCGCGCTGCACGACTTCACCAAATCCTTCCCCGAATGGCGGCACAGCGGCGATCTGGAGACGCACGCCCGCTGGCGCGCGGCCCGCGACCGCCACCCGCCGGTGACCCACCCGGTGGTCCGCGTCCATCCGGTGAGCGGCGCCAAGGCGCTGTTCGTGAACGAGAACTTCACCGCGCGCATCGTCGGGCTGAGCGACCGCGAGAGCGCGGCCATCCTCGACCTGCTGTTCGACCACATCAGCCGCCCGGAATTCACCGTGCGCTGGCGGTGGAAGGCCGACGACCTCGTGCTGTGGGACAACCGCTCCACCCAGCATTACGCGGTGAACGACTATCTGCCGCACAGCCGCCTGATGCACCGCGCCACCGTGCTGGGCGACCGGCCCGTCGGACCCTGAGCAAACCTCTCATAACAATATCAAATCCCTAGGGAGAAATCTGACCGTGACGAGCCTGTTCCCGCGCCGCGCCGTGCTCGGCGCCCTGTTCGCCGCCGCCCTGTCCAGCCTTCTGCCGGGCGCTGCCCGCGCCGCCGACAAAGTGACGGAGATCCGCCTCGACTACGCTTACTACAACCCGGTCAGCCTCGTGCTGAAGGAAAAGGGCTGGCTGGAGGAGGATCTGAAGAAGGACGGGATCGCCGTGCGCTGGGTGCTCAGCCTCGGTTCCAACAAGGCGCTGGAGTTCCTGAACGCCGGCAGCCTGGATTTCGGCTCGACCGCCGGGGCGGCGGCATTGATCGCGCGGATCAACGGCAATCCCATCAAATCGGTCTACGTCTATTCCAAGCCGGAATGGACCGCCCTGGTCACCGGCCCGAACAGCGCCATCACGAAGGTCGAGGACCTGAAGGGCAAGCGCGTCGCCGTCACCCGCGGCACCGACCCGCACATCTTCCTGGTCCGCACGCTTGCCCGGCACAAGCTGACCGACAAGGACATCAAGCTGGTCCTGCTGCAGCACCAGGACGGCCGGCTGGCGCTGGAGAAGGGCGATGTGGACGCCTGGGCGGGGCTCGACCCGCTGATGGCCCAGGCGGAGATCGACAACGGCGCCACGCTGTTCTACCGCAACGCCGCCGCCAACACATGGGGCGTGCTGAACGTGCGGGAGGAGTTCGCCACACAGCAGCCGGAGCTGGTCGCCCGCGTGCTGCGCGCCTATGAGAAGGCCCGCGCCCACGCGCTCGCCAACCCGGCGGAGCTGAAGACGACCATCGCCACCGCCGCCAAGCTGTCGGAGCCGGTGGCCGCCCGCCAGTTGGAGCGCACCGACCTCAGCCACAGCGCCATCGGCGCGGAGCAGGCCGACACCATCCTCCAGGCCGGCCTCGCCCTTCAGGAAAGCGGTGTTCTGGGCGCCGAGGTGGACGTGAAGGGTGCGGTGGCGGCGCTGATCGACCCGTCCTTCTCCAAGGCGCTGACCCAGTAAGGGGGTGGTTCCGTGGCCGTCATCGAACCGGCGCTGGACCGGCAAGAATCCGGCGCCGTTTCCCTTCCGGAGGCATCCGGTGCAGCGCCGCGCCGCCGCTGGCTGGACTGGCTGGCCGGCCTGATCGTCCCGCTGGCCCTGGCGCTCGGCTGGGAGGTCGCGGTGGCGCAGGGCTGGGCCAATGGGCGCCTGCTGCCGCCACCCAGCCGCATCCTGTCCACCCTGTGGGGCCTGTGGCGGTCCGGCGACCTGATCACCCATGTGCTGGCGACGCTGGGCCGGGTGGGGCTGGGCTTCCTGTTCGGGGTGCTGGCGGGGACGGTGCTGGGGGCGCTCACCGGCTATCTGACTTGGGCGCGCCGCCTGCTCGACCCCACCCTGCAGGCGCTGCGCTCCATCCCGTCGATCGCCTGGGTGCCGCTGTTCATTCTGTGGTTCGGCATCTTCGAGACCTCGAAGGTCATCCTGATCGCGGTCGGCGTCTTCTTTCCCATCTATCTGGCCCTGTCCGGCGCCATCCTGGACGTGGACCGCAAGCTGGTGGAGGTCGGGCGCATCTTCCGCCTGTCGGGGCCGGCGCTGGTGTGGCGCATCCTGCTGCCGGCGACCCTGCCCGCCTATGCGCTGGCGCTGCGCGCCGGTTTGGGGCTCGGCTGGATGTTCGTGGTGGCGGCGGAGTTCATGGGGGCCAGCGAGGGGCTGGGCTTCCTGCTGACCGACGGGCAGATGACCGGCCAGCCGGCGACCATCCTCGCCTCCATCGTCGCCTTCGCGGTGCTGGGCAAGCTGACCGACGGGCTGCTGGCCGCCCTGTCCCGCCCGCTCCTGCGCTGGCAGGATTCCTTCAAGCCGGAGGGTTGAGCCGATGCTGCGCATCGACGGATTGAGCAAGCGCTACCCCAACGGCCATCTGGCGCTGGAGGAAATCGGGCTGGAGGTGGCGCCGGGGGAAATCCTCGGCGTCGTCGGCGGCTCCGGCTGCGGCAAGAGCACGCTGCTGCGGCTGATCGCCGGGCTGGAGGCGCCGACCGCCGGGGAGGTCGTGCTGAACGGCCGGCCGGTCCGCGGCCCGCGCGACGAGATCGGTTTCGTCTTCCAGGAGCCGCGGCTGATGCCCTGGCTGCGCATCCGCGACAACGTCGCCTTCGGCATCCGCCACCTGCCGAAGGCGGAACGCGAGGCCCGCACGGTGCAGGCGCTGGCGCGCGTCGGCCTCGCCGACTTCGCCGGGGCGTGGCCGCGCGAACTGTCCGGTGGCATGGCCCAGCGCGCGGCCCTGGCCCGCGCGCTGGTCGGGCGGCCCTCTGTCCTGCTGCTCGACGAGCCCTTCTCGGCGCTGGACGCGCTGACCCGCTACGACCTGCAGGACCATCTGCTGAGCCTGTGGGCCTACGACCGCCCGACGCTGATCCTGGTCACCCACGACATCGAGGAGGCGCTTGTCCTGGCCGATCGCGTCGTGGTGATGCTGCCCCGTCCGGGCCGGGTGCTGACCATCGCGACACCGCCGCTGCCGCGCCCGCGCGATCGCACCGACCCGTTGTTCGAGGTCTGGAAGCACCGCCTGCTCGCCGACCTCAGCCGGGCGTTCCGCCATCGCGTCAGCGGCGAGGAGGCGTTCCCCGCCGCCGCCATCTGACCGCTGTCCCATTCGTTGCGAAGACGCGCCAAATAACACAAATAATCATGACAATCGTTCAAATATAAGAAAAATCTTAAATGGGATCACTCTCTGTGTTGTCAGGTTGCTATCGGGGAAGGGAGGATGGATTTCACCGAAGGCAAGGCTTTGCGCACCGGCACCGTGCAGGTGCCTCGTCGAGAGCGCGGCGGCACGGAGACGACAGGGAGGGAGCATGAGAGCGACACGACGCGCCGTTCTGCGCGGCGTTCTGGCCGGAGCCGCGCTGATGATGCCGCTGCGCGTCCAGGCACAGAGCGGAGAAGCGCCGGTTCGACGCATTCCATCCTCGGGAGAGGCCATTCCTCCCGTGGGCCTGGGCACCTGGATCACCTTCAACGTCGGTGATGATGCCGAGCTGCGTGCGGAATGCGCGGCGGTCATGCGGGCCTTCTTCGAGATGGGGGGCCGGATGATCGACTCCTCGCCCATGTATGGGTCCTCCCAGGCGGTGGTCGGTGATGGACTCCGGACGCTGGGGCACCCCTCCACCCTGTTCGCCGCGGACAAGGTCTGGATTTCCTCGGGCACGCGCGGGCCGTCGCAGATCGAGGAGTCGCGCCGCCTGTGGGACGTGCCGCGCTTCGACCTGCTTCAGGTGCACAACCTGCTGTCCTGGGAGGAGCATCTCAAGACGCTGTTCGCCATGAAGGCGGCGGGTCAGCTCCGCTACGTCGGCATCACGACGTCGGAAGGGCGGCGCCACGACCTGTTCGAGGAGATCATGCGCCGGCAGCCTCTCGACTTCGTGCAGCTCACCTACAACATCGTCGACCGCGAGGCGGAGGAGCGCATCCTGCCCCTGGCGGCGGACCGCGGAATCGGTGTGATCGTCAACCGCCCGTTTCAGCAGGGCGTGCTGCTCCGCCGGCTGTCGGGCCACCCCCTGCCCTCCTGGGCCGCCGACATCGGCGCGTCCAGCTGGGCGCAGTTCGTCCTGAAATTCATCATCTCCCATCCCGCCGTCACCGTGGCCATCCCGGCGACCAGCCAGGTCGCGCATGTGCGCGAGAACATGGCCGCGATGGCCGGGCCGATGCCCGACGCCGCGATGCGACGGCGCATGGCCGACCTTGTCAGGGGCCTCTGATGCCGGAGTGGTGGACCTATTCGACCGAGGACTTTCTGCTCTTCAGCCCCCGCACCTACTGGCGGCTGATCGAACGGCACAACGAGGCGCTCTGGCCGGCGCATGTCCTGATGATGCTGCTCGGCGCGGCCATTCTGCTGTGGCTCGTCCGGCCCCGCCCATGGTCGCACCGGGTGATCGCGGGGTCCTTGGCCGTGCTGTGGGCGTGGTTGGCCTGGAGCTTCCTATGGGAGCGCTACGCCACCATCAACTGGGCCGCACCCTATGTGGCGCCGTTTTTCGCGCTTCAGGCCATCCTGCTGGCCTTGGTCGGTGGCCGGCTTCGCTGGTCGCTCTCATGGACCGGACGGGCGCTCGCGGGGCTTGCGCTGTTCCTCTATGCGCTTGCCCTGCACCCCCTCGCGGCACTCCTCGCGGGACGGCCCCTGCGCGGCGCCGAGGTCTTCGGCATCACCCCGGACCCGACCGCGATCGCCACCATTGGCTTGGTCATGATGGCGGACGGGCGATGGGCATGGTCCCTGCTCGCCGTGCCGATGGCGTGGTGCCTCGCCAGCTGGGCGACCTTGCACAGCATGGAGGCACCGGAACAATGGGTGCTTCTCGGGGCGGCGCTGGTTGCCCTCCTTCCCGTCATGCGTCGGCGGACTGCCCGTGATGCCGGGCCGTGATGCCGGGTCGTGATGCCCACCGCGGATCGTCGAGGCCCGCAGCTCCGCCTATCCCACCACCTGCCGGTACAGCGCCGGCAACGCCTTCGTCAAATGCGTGACCTGCGGGAAGATCGCGTAGCCGCCACGGCCGAACAGGTAGGGGAAATAGTCGCGCGCCTCGGCGTCCACGGTGATGCCGAACAGGGCGATGCCCTGGCGGCGGGCCTCCTGGATCGCCACGCGGGTGTCCTCGATGCCGTAACGTCCCTCGTAATGGTCCACGTCGTTGGGCTTGCCGTCCGACAGCAAAATGAGCAGGCGGTGGCGGTTGGGCCGTTCCGCCAGACGCGCGGCGGTGTGGCGCAGAGCCGCCCCCATGCGGGTGTAATGGCCGGGCTTCAGCGCCTGGACACGCCGCTGCACCCGGGCGTTCAAGGGCTCGTCGAACGCCTTGACCGTCTGCACCCGCACCCAGTCGCGCTTCTTCGAGGTGAAGGCGAAGATGGCGTGCGGGTCGCCGCAGGCGTTCAGCCCGTTGGACAGGGCCAGCAGAGCCTCCTTCTCGACGTCCAGAACGCGGTGCCCGTCCACCCAGCCGTCGGTCGACAGCGAGGTGTCGACCAGCACCGCCACCGCCAGATCGCGCGCGGCGTTGCGCGCCGCCTGATAGACGCGGTCGCTGCCCGCCCCGCCCGCGCGCTGGTCGGCGCAGCGGCGCACCAGGGCGGTGAGGTCGAGGTCGTCGCCGTCCGGCTGGCCGGTGAAGACCATGCGCTTGGGACGCAGGGCCTCGAACTGGCGGCGGACCTGCCGGATGCGGCGCCGGGCGGCCTCGTCGGGCGCCCAGTCTTCGCCGTCCTCCGGCGCCGGTTCGGCGACGACGCGGCAATGGGCGGGGTGGTAGGCGCGGCGGCGATGGTCCCATTCCGGATAGGTCAGCACCGCCGTCAGCGGCGCCGCGTCCACGGCCGCGGGCGCCAGATCGAGATCGAGCTTCAGCCGGGTCGAGGGCTTGCGCTGATGCTGGGCGAGCGCGATCTCCTCCATGTCGTCGGCGGCCTGACGGGCGGCGTCCTCGTCGTCGTCATCGACCGGGCGGGGGATGTTCAACATCTCCGCCAGACCGAAGATCTTCTCGAAGCGGTTCAGCATCAGCGGGTCCTCACGCTGCACCTGATCGCTGTCGCGCCGCGTCGCCTTGCGACGCTGGCCGTCGCTCTCGGAGGAGGGCGCCGCGGCTTCGTCCTCCGCTGCGGCATCGGGAGCGGGTGGCGCGCCGGATGGCACGGGACCCGAAACCTCACCCCACAGGGGCACCGGCAGGAACGGCTTGTAGCCGGCCGGGGCGGCGAAACGCTCCAGCGGAACCGTCCCGTCCAGGACCGCGCCGCCGTCGCCGTCGCCCAGCAGGGCCAGCACCGCCGCTTCCACCATCGCCTCGTCCTTCGGCAGGGAGCGCTTGGGCCGGACGGCGAGCAGCGCCGCGCACAGCTCACCATGCAGGCGGGCCAAACCCGGCCAGCGCATGAGAACCCGCGCGGTGGTCGCCCGGGCCTGCCGCAGCGCCCGCACATCATCTCGCAACGGATCGGCGATAACCTCGCCGTCGGCCTTGGCGTGGGCGAAATAGGCGGCCAGCCATTCGTAGAGCCGCTCGTTCAGCGCCGCGTCGGGGAACACGTCGAGCAGGGCGGGCAACTGCAGCACGTCGCCGTCCAGCGCCGGCCGCTCCAGCCGTTCGGTGCCGAGGCCGATGCGTTCCAGCACCGACAGCCGGTGCCCGGAGGACGCCCGGGCCGCAGCGGCCAGCCGCACGCCCCGGTCGCCGCCCAGCCCGCGGAAGAACACCGCCAGCCGGGGCCGGATCGCCTCCAGCGTCACCGCGGCGTCCGGATGGTGGGGCAGGCTCGACCGGCCACCGACCAGACGGTGCCAGTGGCGGCCGATGAACTCCTCGGGCTCAAGCAGCGACAGCATGGTCCGTTCCCCTTGTTTCGCTTACCCGAGGGCGATGTCGGCGACGCGCAGCAGCGCCTGCCGGACGTCGGCGTCATCGGTCAGCGGTTCGATCAGCGCGGTGCGGATCGCCCGCTCGGGCTTGACGCCGGAGCGGATCAGCGTGGCGCAATAGACGAGCAGGCGGGTGGAGACGCCCTCCTCAAGATCCTGGCCCTTCAGAGCGCGCAGCGCGCCGGCCAGACGGACCAGCGGGGCGACCCGCCCCTCCGGCAGGCCGCTCTCGCGGGCGACGATGACGGCCTCGTCCTCCGGCGCCGGGAAGTCGAATTCGATGGCGAGGAAACGCTGGCGGGTGCTGGGCTTCAGGGTCTTCAGGACGTTCTGGTAACCGGGGTTGTAGGAGACGACCAGCATGAAGTCGTCCGGCGCCTCCAGCAGTTCGCCGGTGCGATCGAGCGGCAGCAGGCGGCGGTCGTCGGTCAGCGGGTGGAGCACGACGGTCACGTCCTTGCGCGCCTCCACCACCTCGTCGAGGTAGCAGACGGCGCCTTCGCGCACGGCGCGGGTCAGCGGGCCGTCCGCCCACACCGTGTCGCCGCCCTTGAGCAGGTAACGCCCGGTCAGGTCGGCGGCGGTCAGGTCGTCGTGGCAGGACACGGTGTAGAGGGGACGACCCAGCCGGGCCGCCATGTGCGAGACGAAGCGGGTCTTGCCACAGCCCGTCGGCCCCTTCAGCAGCAGCGGCAGGCGGTGGCGGAAGGCGTGCTCGAACAGCTCGCACTCGTCGCCGACGGCCTTGTAGTAGGGGATGTCGAGGTCGTCCGCGACGGCCTTCAGGGCGCTGCGGGTCATGGGTGTCTCCTCGAAAGCGAAAGGCGAAAGCGGAAGGCGGAAAAGAGAGGTCCCCTCCCCCGGCGCGCGGAGGAGGGGAAGGTCCTGATCACTCGGCGGGCTGGACGGCGGCGCCGATCCCGGTGGTCTTCCGGGAGGCGGGCACCGGCCCGAGCAGGGCGTAGAGATAGAGGACGGCGCCGATGAACACCGCCGCACCGGCGGCCAGACGCACCCAGTAGAAGGGGGCGATCTCCGCCTGGACGGTCATATAGTCCATGCCCATCACGCGCTGCAGGTGGACCTGCACGACCCCGGCGAAGGTCAGGGCGAAGGTCATCACCGACATGCCGCCGGTCATCAGCCAGAAGCTGGCCTTGTTGAGGGTCTGGTGGTAGGGCGCGACGCCGCGCAGATGCGGCATGGCGTAGCTGAAGATGGCGAGGTTGATCATCACATAGGCGCCGAAGAAGGCGAGATGCCCGTGCGCCGCCGTCACCTGCGTGCCGTGGGTGTAGTAGTTGACCCAGGACAGCGTGTGCAGGAAGCCCCAGACGCCGGCGCCGAAGAAGGCGGTCACCGCGCAGCCGACCGACCACAGCAGGGCAGCCTTGTTCGGGTGATCGCGCCCGCCCTTCAGCACCATCTTCACGGCGAAGACGACCATGAAGAAGAAGGGGGCGACCTCCAGGGTCGAGAACAGCGAGCCGATCCACTGCCAGTAGCCCGGCGTGCCGATCCAGTAGTAATGGTGCCCGGTGCCCAGCAGGCCGGAGAACAGGGCCAGCCCGACGATGGCGTAGAGCCATTTCTCGACGATCTCGCGGTCGACGCCGGTCATCTTGATCATCAGGAAGGCGAGGATCGAGGCCATCACCAGCTCCCACACGCCCTCGACCCAGAGATGGACGACGTACCACCAGTACATCTTGTCCAGCGCGAGGTTGGTCGGGTTGTAGAAGGAGAACAGGAAGAACAGCGCGATGCCCCACAGCCCCATCACCAGGATGTTGGTGATGACCGTGCGCCGGCCCTTCAGCACCGTCATGGAGATGTTGTAGAGGAACATCAGCGCGACGACGACGATGGCGACCTTGATCCAGGTCGGCTGTTCCAGAAACTCGCGCCCCTCGTGGATGCGGAAGACGTAGCCGACGACGGCGGCCAGCGCGCCGAACATGAACAGGCCGAACTGGATGTAGGCCAGCTTCGGGCTGTGCAGCTCGCGCTCCGCCTCCTCGGGAATCAGATAGTAGGCAGCACCGAAGAAGCCCATCAGCAGCCAGACGATCAGCGCGTTGGTGTGGATCATCCGCAGGATGTTGAAGGGCAGCAGTTCCGACAGGACGTTGGGCAGCACATAGACCGTGCCGGCCAGCAGGCCGACCAGGAGCTGCACGCCGAACAGGGCCAACGCGCCGTAGAAGTAGGGCAGCGCGACCTTTTGGGATTCGTATTTCATGGCCTTTCGTCCTTCGTCAGCCGGAAATCTTGGGCGGCCAGTTCTGGGTGTTGATGCGGCTGGTCCACTCCAGGAAGGCGGCGAGGTCGTTGACCTCCTGCTCCGTCAAATTGAACTGCGGCATCTGGCGCCGGCCCTCGACGCCGCTGGGCTGCGCGGCCATCCAGCCGGCCAGAGCGGCGCGAGCGCCCTCCGCGTCCTTGTCACCGCCGTAGCGGATCCAGACATTGCCCAGTTCCGGCGCGAAATAGGCGCCCTCGCCCAGCAGCGTGTGGCAGTTGATGCAGGAGTTTTTTTCCCACACATGCTTGCCGCGGGCGACGCTCTCGGTCAGCCCCTTGCTGTCGGTGCCGGTGTTGACGACATAGATGTGGCTTGCCGCCGTCAGCGAGACGAAGGCGGCGAAGAAGAAGAGCGATCCGCCGTAAAAAATGTTTCGGGCGGCCGCTTTGGTGAAGCGTTCCGTCATGCGTTCGTTTCTCCTGGGTCAGGCCCCCGAGTCAGACCTTCGTGGAACGGAGGGGCCTCGAGCGGCGTTGGCCGTGCGCCATGCCGGAGAAAGTTGACTGATTTGGTGCGACTATCCTTGACGGCGGTCAAGCGGACGGCCGCGTTTCGAACGCGAGGGGTCGACGGTCTTTTGTGACGATCGGTGCCGGGGAAGAACCGGGCATGTGGGACGTCCCACATGCCCGGTTCGTGATGCCCGGTCTTTGAAAACACGAGAGGCGCTCCGCCGATGTGGGACGTCCCACATCAGGGGCCGAGCATAGTCAGTCGGCGCTCTGGAGAATGGCGTCGATTTCCGCGCGGAGCTGGAGCAGGCGCTCGCGGTGCGCGGTGTCGAGCAGGTGGCGCTGTTCGCGCACGACGGCCACGTCGCGGATGATGCGCTTGACGCTCGCCTGGAGTGTGCGTTCCGGATCGTGCGGTCCGGCTTCGCGGACGGAAGGGGATTGCCCTTGCGCGTGGTCGCGCTTGGCCTGCCGGACAGCCTTGACGGAGGCTCCCTCCTTCGCCTGTTCCCACAGCGCCGGACGCAGGTCATCGGGAGCGGCGGCGATCTCGATCAGCACCGACCGGGACACCCGCGTGCAGGACGCCGCGTACTCCTCCAGCATGTCGGCCGGCAAAGTCAGGATGGCCAGCAGCTTGGTGATGTCGGTGCGGTCCTTGCCGACGACCGCGGCCAGCTCGTCGTGGGTGTAGCCGTGCTTCTCCACCAGACGGGCGAGGGCGGCCGCATACTCCACCGCGTTGAGATCGACGCGCTGGACGTTGTCGATCAGCCCGATCTCGTCCGGGTCGCCGGAGGTGAGAATGGCGAAGACCGTCTTGCGGCCGAGGATCTCATGGGCACGCACCCGGCGCTCGCCGCCGATGAGCAGATAGTCGCCCTGCGGCAGCGGCCGGACGAGGATCGGGTTCTGCAAGCCGTAACGGTCGATGGACGCGGCCAAGCTGCGCAGCTCCGCCTCGTCGAAGTGGCGGCGCGGCTGGTCGGGATTGCGGTGCACCCGGTCGATGTCCAGCTCCACCACATGCGGGAAGCCGGCCGACGTGCCGAACAGCTTGTCGGTGCCGATCGACAGGGTGGAGGTGCCGCCCAGCAGCTCCTTCGTCTTGCGCTCGAACTTACGCGACATGGCTCGTCTCCCGCTGCGTGGCGTAGGCGCGGATCTGGCGGGCCACCTCGCGGAAGGTCTCCGCCCCCGGGGCGCCCGGATCGCCGGCCAGCGTGATCATGCCGGCGGCCGCGGCCTTGCCGTAGACCGTGGCACGCGGGATCGGGGGGAACACCGGAACCTGCTCGGCGTAGGATTCGCGCAGCTCCTGAAGCGTCGCGCGGTCCTGGGTCAGGCGCTCGTTGTACATGGTGGGGATGATGCCGGCGATCTTCAGCCGGGGATTCACGCGGCGGCGAATGCGGGTGATGGTGTCCACCAGCCGCTTCACGCCCAGCAGGGACAGCGCCTCGGTCTGGACCGGCACCAGGACCAGCTCGGCCGCCGACAGGGCGTTGGCCGTGACCAACCCCAGATTGGGCGCGCAGTCCATCACCACGAAGTCGTAGGAGGCGCGGACCTCGTCGAGCTTCTCGCGCAGCACGAGCCCGCCGGTGGAGTCGGCGGCCAGTTCGACGTCGGCGTCGGCCAGCGAAAGTCCCGCCGGGACGAGATCGAGCCCGCGTTCCCCGGTCGGAACGATCACCGACGAGATCGGCTCGTCGGAGCGGAGCACGAAATAAAGCGTCTTGCGCCGCTGCTCCAGATCGACGATGGCGGCGTTGCCGACGCCGACATGGACCGTCGCGTTGCTCTGGGAGTCGCAATCGATCAGCAGCACCCGCGCGCCCCCCTCCGTCAGGGCATAGGCGAGATTCACCGCCGTGGCGGTCTTCCCCACGCCCCCCTTCTGGTTGGCGATCGCCAGGAAGGTCGCCGAGCGTGGCCGGTCTTCCGTGGTCTGGTCCACCAGGAAATCCTGCACCTGTTGGGGGATGCGCTCCGCCCCGCCTTCCCAGCGGCTGATCTTCGCCTTCGTGTAGCTGCGGCCGAGCTGATCGTTGAGCCAATCGGCAAATTGCGTCTGGTTTTCCCCACGGCGCTCGCGCAATTGGCGCATGTCGTCCCCACCAAGCGGCGGCATCGTCAT